>NZ_CP041186.1:6005000-7205000 GCF_006517175.1 Persicimonas caeni
TTCGCCTCGAGGGGGGCATGCGCGACCAAAAGGTCGTCGTCGATCGCTTCGAGATCGACGCCGCCGGCGCGGGCATGTTCACCGCCAGCGGCCATTATGGCTTCGACGGCGCCTACGGGTTCGAGCTTGCGGGCAGGGGCATCAGCTTCTCGCAGGTGGGGCCGCTCCAGCTCTTACCGGCGGCGGCGCGTCCGCAGGGCCGCGCGCGCATCTCGCTGCACGGCGAAGGCACCGTCGACGAGCCCAACATCGGCGGCGACATGCAGCTGTTCGAGTTCCACGTGGGCGACCGCAGCTTTGGCGACGTGGCGATGGTGGTCAACACGGTCGACGACACGGTCTATCTGTCCGGAGCAGTGCTGCCCCTGGCCACGCTCAAGCTCGAGGTGCCGCTCGACGACAAGTCGCCGTTTTACGCGCGCATCGGCATGGAGCAGCTCGACCTGGCCGACGCGGTCGCCGAGCTGGGCGACAGCTCGGTGGTCGATGAGGCGAAGGCGACCGGCATGGTCGAGCTCTTCGTCGAAAAGGACTTCTCGCGCTACCAGGTGCTCACCTACCTGACCGAGTTCGAGGTACGCACGATGGGCCGCACCATCAAAAACCGCGGGCCCCTCGCCCTGGGACTAAACAACGGCGAGGTCTTCCAGATCCAGCAGGCGACCATCGGCACCGGCGACCGGTACGTGAGCCTCGAGGGGGCGATCGTGCTCGACCCGCTGCTGGTCGACCTCAAGGTCGACGGGCAAGTGAATCTGGCGATGCTCAATACGCTGCGCCGCGCGCTGCCGGAGGTCTTTCCGTCCGCGATCGTCGAGTCGCGCGGGGTGCTCGGCGTCGACGCGAGCTTTCGCGGCGCGCCCGACGCGCTCATCGCCGACGGCGAGCTCAGCTTCGACAACGCCGAGGTGGGGATTCGCGGGCTCTCCGACCCGATTCGGGTGGGCTCGGGCAAGGTCCAGCTCGCCGACAACCGCATCTTCGTCTCCGAGAAGACGCCGCTCAGCGGCAGCGCGTTGGGAGGCGTCTTCAACCTGACCGGCGAGCTGGCCCTCGAGGGGCGAAAGCCGGGCCGCCTCGAGCTGAGCGCGTGGAGTCACAACATGAACTTCCGCGTGCCCGAGACCGCCAACCTGACCTTCGACACCGACGTCAAGCTCCTGGCGCGCGACGTCTTCGACCCGTCGACCTGGCTGGTGAGCGGCAGCGTCGACGTGCTCGACGGCAACTTCTACCGCGATATCAGCCTGTTCGAGCAGGAGGTCACCGGCCGGGTCATCGGCGCATTCAACCGGCGCACCGAGCGCTACGAGGCGAGCATCTTCGACCAGATGCCCGAGCTCGAGGATATCCGCTTCGACCTGGCCGTGCGCGCCCGAGACGGCTTCGAGATTCGCAACCAGATCGATCGGCTGGGCCTCGATCTCGAGCTTCGTATCGACCTTCGCCTGCAGGACACGCTCGCCGAGCCCTACGTCACCGGCGACGTCGACGTCGCCGACGGGATGGTCAGCTTCCAGGGCGAGGAGTTCGAGGTGCGCTCGGGCACGGTGCGCTTTACCGGGGAGGCGTCGAACCCCTGGATCGACGTGGTCGCCGGCGCCGATATCCGCAACCGGTGTCGCGAGGACCAGTTCGCCGAGGAGTTCCAGACCGACATGACCCTGTCGGGCGATCTCGACGACGACGAGGAGCAGTACTACCACGTCATCCTCAACCTGCAGGGGCAGGCCGACAACCTCGACATCCAGTTCGAGAGCAACCCGTACGCCGACCAGCGCGACATTCTGAGCCTGCTGCTCACCGGCTGTACGGTCGACCAGTTGACCGCCTCGAGCGCGAGTGGGCCGACTTTGGAGATCGCGCTCGGCCCGCTGTTGGGGCGCATCGAGAAGGAGATTCAGGACGTGGTCAAGGTCAGCGAATTCACGATCATGCCCGGCGTCGAGCGCACCCAGGTGCGTATCGGCGACCGGCTCACGCGTCGGCTGAGCTGGAATTTCCAGCTCGACACCGGCATGGCCGAGACCGCCGGCGGGCAGCGCTCTCAACTCGAGTACAAGCTCTCCGACCGCTGGTCCGCCGAGCTCAGTGGTGAGCGCTACGAGGCCGAGACGAATAATTTCCTGCTCGATCTCAAGCTGAAGTATAGACTGCCGTTGGACTGAGGGCGCACGGAACCAATCGCTTTGAAACACCGAGACAACCAAAACAGGTCGCCTCTTGTCGGAGGCAGGGCTTCGAGCCCTGGCAGGAGGACTGTGCGCCTGTGTGTCCAGACCTGGAAGCTCTGCCTCCTGGGCGTGTGGCTCTGTCTTGGCTTTTCAATCAGCTCCGCTCATGCGCAGGAGTCCCCAGAGCAACAAGTCGAGTCGCTCGAGGGGAAGACCGTCTACGACATCGAGTTGTCGTGTGATTTGAGCCTGTGCGACAACCCGGTGTCGGTCGAGAAGCTGCGCGATATCGCCGGGTTGTACGTGGGGATGAAGTTCTCGCGCGACAAGCTTCGCCGCGCCGAGGAGCGTCTGGCCAAGACCGGCTTCTTCGACAAGATCGAGTCGACCACCGAGCCGGTCGGCGAAGGCATCGAGCTCACCATTCAAGCCTACGGGGCGGTGTTGGTGCGCAAAGTCGACTTCGTGGGCGTCGACGGCCCGCCCTTCGAGTCGGACCTGCGAAAGCTGTTGATTTTTCGACAGGGGCAGGTCTACCGCGAGGATCGCTCCAAGGCGACCACCCAGCTGCGCACGCTGCGAAACGAGTTCGAGAAGGAAGGCTTTTTCGGCACCGAAATCAGCATGTTCGTGCGGCCCGTCGAGGGCGAAGAGCACCTCGTCGACATCACGTTTCGCATCACCAGGGGAAAAGAGCTCCGCATCTGCGATATCGGCATTCGAGGCCTGCGCTCGATGCCCTACGAGGAGGCGCGCGAGAAGCTCTTGGCGAGTCACTCGCTTCTGACGCGCCGCTTCGAGGTCTTCGCGCCCACGTTTACCACCCGCGAGTTCAAAGAGGGACAAGAAGCGCTCATCGACCACTACCGAAGCTTGGGCTTTTTCCAGGCACGTATTGTCGGGCGCACCGTCAAGAAGAACACCGACAAGGGCTGCGTGACCGTGTTGGTCGATGTCTCCGAAGGCCCCCAGTGGAAGCTAAATTTCACAGGAGACCTCGAGTTTTCCACAGACGAGCTTCGCGAGGAGCTTCCGTTTTACGAGTCGGGCTACGTCGACGCCGAAGAGATCCGTCGCGCCGAGCGCGCCATTCGCCAACTGTACGAGACGCGAGGTTATCCGTTCGCCAAAGTCGACGGGACCGAGGTGCGTCGTGACCGCCTCGATCGCGTCCTCAAGTTCGACATCGACGCCGGCCCTCGCCTCGAGATTCGCAGCATCGTGCTGCACGGCAACGCCAAGGTGAGCCGCGAAGAGCTGATCGCCAATTTCGGGACGCGTCGCTTCGGGCTCTTCGCCGAGGGCGGTTATCTACAGACCGAGCAGCTCTTGGGCGACCTGCTCAAGCTCGAGGAAGCCTACCGCGCCAAAGGCTATATGCAGGCGATCGTCGAGCGGTTCGAGCTCGAGGTGCGGCCCAAGCAAAAGGCGCTGCGCATTCATATCTACATCGACGAGGGAGAGCGCACGCGGGCAAAGCGGGTGACCTTTCGAGGCAACCGCACGCTGACCGACGGCTTGCTCGAAAGGGAGATCGAGATCGGCGCCGGCCAACCCTTTGTGCCGCTCGAGCTCAAGGCCGACCGCTCCCGGCTGGTCCAGCTCTACTCCTCGTACGGTTATCCCCTGGCGGACGTGAAGACGAGTTGCCGGGCGATGACGGGCGAAGAGCTGCAGTGTCAGGCGCCGCGCATGCCTTCTGGCTGCGTGGCGAGTACGCTGGAAGACCTGGAGGAGCTGTGTAAGTGGACCGACGGGCCGCAGAGCACCCGCGTGTGCCGACGCATCCGCCGCGACTCCGGCTGCAAGCTCGGCGGCGGCGTGCAGTCCGAGGAGGTGCGCATCGAGCACGAGATCGTCGAGGGGCCGTTTGTGCGTGTCGGCGAGATCTTGCTCAAGGGCAACTTCGACACGAGCACCTCGCTGATTTACCAGGAGCTGCCGCTCGAGACCGGCGACGCATTCGACGTGCGCAAGTTGCTCGAAGGGCAGGGCAATATGCGCTCGCTGGGCGTCTTCGACTCGGTCTCCATCGAGGCGATCGGCCTCGACGAGCAGTCGCGCAGCGCCGACGAGGCCACCGCAGCCCTTCTCATCAGCGTCGAGGAGAGTCGAAACCGCTACCTCGACTTCAAGTTCGGCTTCGAAGGACGCGACCTGCTCGGCGACACGCGGCGTCTGCTGGTCACCGGCGAGACGCAGTACAACGACGACAACTTCTTCGGGCGCGCCCAGCGCTTTCGGCCGCGCCTCATCGGCGCCTTCGACGCCAACCAGGTGTTCGAGGCGGGCACCGAGACCGCCGGCATCAGCCAGTCGCAGCCGACGGGGCAGCTCGACTATCTGTTGGGCGCCGAGCTCGTCTACAACCACCCGCGCTTTCTCAAAGGGCTGACCGACATCGACAAGCTGTCGTTGACGGTCGCGCCGTTCTACATGCTCGACCTGCTCGGCGTGAGTACCGACAACGTGCTGCGCGAGGAGTGGGGGCTTCGCCTCGAGGTGCGGAAGCATCTCACCGAGGTGCTCGACCGGCTCTTTTTGTCGTTCGGTATCGAGGGCAAGCAGGCGGCGCTTTGGACGCCGGCCGACCCGACCATCGACGGTGAGCGTATCTTCTCGCCGCGGCGCGTCACCGGAAAGCTGGTGCCCGAGCTGACCCTCGACCGGCGCGACAGCCCGCTCAACCCCAACGAGGGTTACTATATCCAGCTGCAGCCGGGCATCGTCAGCGGCGCCACGCTCGTGCAGGGCGGCGAGGGGGCGATCTCGGACTCGTACCTTCGCTTCGTGCTCACCACGAACTTCTACCTGGAGTTGCTCGACGACGTCGTCTTGGGCCAGGGCGTGCGCTACGGGCATATCCTGCCGTTCTTCGGCCGCGACCGCCTCGTCACCGAAGACGAGCGTTTTCGTCTGGGCGGGGCGGGCAGCGTGCGCGGCTTCGGCAACAACACCCTGGGCCCCCTGGCCAACGAGCAGCCCACCGGCGGCGAGTTCTTGCTCAACTACAACGCCGAGCTTCGCTACCCGCTGATTCGAGGGATTAATCTGTACGGCGCTGTGTTCTTCGACGCCGGATTGCTTGCCGACTGCTTCAGCGATGCCGAGAATAATGACGTACGAGTCAGTTGTTACGAGGATGCGTTCGCCGACGGCAACCCGTTCGAGAAGGTGCGCACTGCGGCGGGGCTGGGCATCCGCTACCTGATCGTCGACCAGATTCCGGTGGTCTTCGACTACGGCATGGTGCTAGACCGCAAGCCTGGCGAGAGCTTTGGGGAGTTGCATTTCAATCTTGGATACACGTTCTGACATGAAGATCGACTGGCGAAAATTTGCGTTTGTGTTCGTCTTTGTTGCCGGATTGCTGTTCTCGACCCAAGCAAGTGCCTCGCAGCCACCTTGGGTGACCGGGGAGAGCCGGCCCGAAGATCTGTCGATCAAGCTGGTGACGTTTAGTCCGGGCGACGAGATCGTCGCCTGGTTCGGCCACACCGCGCTGGTCGTCGAGGACGAGCGCCTCGACCGGGCGCGGCTGTATAACTACGGCATGTTCTCGTTCGGCGACGATATGCTCGTCAAATTCGCGATGGGGCGGCTGTGGTTCTGGGTGGGCCAGGCGCCGGTGTATCGCACCTACGAGTTCTACAAGCATATGGACCGCGACGTGCGCATCCTCGAACTCAATCTAGAGCCGGAGGACCGCCTGGAGATGGCCAAGGCGCTGGCCCACGACGTGCTGCCGGAGAACCGCGACTACCTGTACCACCACTACTTCAACAACTGCTCGACCAAGATCCGCGACGCCATCGACAAGGCCGTCGACGGCCAACTCAAAGAGGCGACCTCACACCCGAGCGACCAGACCTTCCGCGGCCACACCCGGCGCCACTCGGCGCATAACCCGCCGATGGAGATGTTGTTGATGTTCTTAATGAACGACGACATCGACCAGCCCATCGAGCGCTGGGACGACATGTTCCTGCCCGAAGAGCTCGAGGAGGCCGTCGAGAACCTCGAGTACAAGAACTCGAAGGGCGAGGTCGTCCCGCTCGTCGTAGAAAAGGAGATCTACTACGAGTCGGACCGCGAGCGCGTGCCGCAAAAAGCGCCTACGCGCTGGCCCTGGGCGCTGGCCGTCGGCCTGTTGCTCGGCGGCACGGCCGTGCTGTTGGGGAAGTGGT
The DNA here is from genome assembly GCF_006517175.1 of Persicimonas caeni. Taxonomy (NCBI): domain Bacteria; class Deltaproteobacteria; order Bradymonadales; family Bradymonadaceae; genus Persicimonas; species Persicimonas caeni. The sequence goes on from NZ_CP041186.1 coordinate 6,011,362, forward strand.
ATTTCGACAACCGAAGCAAGGTCGCGCGCATCGGCTTTGGCCTCTACAACGCGCTGATCGGACTCGTCGTCGGGATTCCCGGCCTGGCGCTCTTCATCATGTGGGCTATCACCGACCACAAGGTGACCTACGCCAATGAGAACCTCTTTTTGGGCAACCCGCTGACCCTGCTGGCCGCGCCCTTGGGGGTCGCGCTCGCCTTCGGCTCGACGCGCGTCGAGAATGTGCTGCGCTTCCTGTGGGCGGGGCTGGCGGCGCTGGGCCTGGCGATGCTGCCGCTCAAGCTGCTTCCGATGTTCGACCAGAACAACCTGCTGCCGGCGCTGATGCTGCTGCCGATTCTGCTCGGCTTCGGGGCCGTTTGGTGGGTGTGGGGCGGGTCTTCTGAGGAGTGACTCCGCTTGTGCGGAACGACGCCTCGCAGCCCCTATGTCCTTAATTGCCTATGTAAAAGGCCTACAAGAACCGAGGCCTCCGCAACGAAAAAATGCCCATGTAGCAACGCCTTTAGAATTCGAGGCGCCTGCTACATGGGCATTTAAGGACACAAGGGCTGCCGAATGCGGCGTAGTCGCCGCTGCGTCTCAATCCTCGACCAACTCGATCGTGGCCGTGGCGGTGAGGCCCTCGCCGCCGTTGGTGTTCCGCGATACGGCTTCGACGGTGCAGGTCCCCGGGGCGTGCATGCGCAGTTTTGTCTCCTCGAAGCTGCAGACGTCCGGTGTCTGGTTCGACAATTCGACGCCCAACAGGTCGTGCAGGCGGATGTAGCCGCTCCCTTCCGAACAGATCTTCTGTCCGTCGACAAAGTGCTCGAGGCTGAGGCTCGAGACTCCTCGAAAGACGTACTTGGTCTCGCCGTCACTGCCATCGCGAAACGTCAGGCGGCTCTCGTCGATAGCTTGGGGCTCGACGAATTCGAGGACCCGCGGGGTGGGCGCGACGTCCAGCGTGATCGAGACGTTGCCCGGTTTTGCTGCGATATACTGTTTGAATTCGCCCCAGGTGTCGGTGGGACGCCCCGTCGTCTCCGATTGGGGCACGAGAGCGTCTTCCGGGTCGGACAGCACCGGGTTCATATCCGACGCGATGAGCGGACGCCCTTTGACGTCGTGGAGCGTGTAGGTGAGTGGAACCTCGTCTCCGACGACGATCGGAGCCGATTCCGAGACACACGAGCTTCCGCCGAGCGCGCCGGAGACCGCCTCGCGCACGTTGACCTCGATGTCGATGGTGCCGTACTCGGCCGTCTTGATCTCGACGTCAGTCGTTCCCGTACGTTTGGCGCGGACGAGGAAGCTGCCCGTCTCCAGGTCGACGCCGCGCGCTGCGACGACATCGGGATCGTCACTCTCCACGCCGACGAGGCGCGTGGGCTCGTTTCGAGGGAGCTCATACTCGGGATCGATGACCCGCTTGACGTCGAGGCGCAGTGTGGCTCCGACGGCGAGCGACTGTGAAGACGTGTAGGCTTCGGAAGGCTTTCGGTCGTAGAACACATCCGGCTCGTGCCGGTCGACGCAACCGCCGACTCCCAGCAGAAGCACACACAGAAGAAGGCAGCCAGGCGAGTTGTTTGTCTTTCGGTGGTGTTCCAAGCGGTCCCCCTCACGTTCGAGAATGCTTGGAAGTGTAGCGAGAGGCGCGGCACATTTCAAAGGGCGCGAAGAAGACCTTCGCGCCCTTTGCGGTAGGTGATCAGTTACCGAACACCTGGACCCAGTAAGTGGGGTACTGGGTGTTGTTGTTGCCCTCGGCGTACCCGACGCCGATGCGGGTGGCTTGGCCATTCATGATGTTGCGGCAGTGTCCGTCGGAGTCGACCCAGCCGGCCACGACCTCTTCGGAGCTGCGCTGGCCGCCGGCGACGTTCTCGCCGACCGGGTTGCCGGTGTAGTTTGTGCGGCGGATGCGCTCGGCGAAGTCGCTGCCGTCCGAACCCTCGTGACCCAGGAAGTTGTTGGCGACCATGTCTTCGGCGTGGGCCTGGGCGGCTTTGCTCAACTCGGGGTCGAGCACGAGCGGGCCAACCGCGTCGATGGTGCCGTACTGACCGCAGTCGGTCGGCGTCGAGCGAGCGGCGTTGGTCTCCTCGGTTACGCGCATCGGAATCGACTTGCACTCGCCGGCGTTGCAGACGTCGCCCTCGGCGCAGGTGTTACCGCACGAGCCGCAGTTGACGCGGTCGACTTGCGTGTCGACGCAAAAGCCGTCGCAGTAGGTGTAGCTGTCGTCGTCGCAGATGCAGTTGCCCTGGTCGCACGTGGCGTTCCACGACGGGCAGGTCATCCCGCAACCGCCGCAGTGCTGGGTCGAGGCCAAGATGTCGCGGCATTCGTAGTCGCAGTAGGCTTCGCCCTCGCCGCACTCGGGGACTTCGATGTCTTCTTCGACGTCGGCACCGGCGTCGCTCGTCGAGCCGTCGGTGTTGCTCGTGCCGTCACTCGTCTGGTCGGTGTCGCTGGTGCTTGCGTCGGTCAGTGCTCCGCCGCCGCCTCCGCCGTTGTCATCGTCGTCGCTACATGCGGCGGCGACGAACGCCAAACACATCAGGGCAATCAGGTATCGTTTCAAGACCAAGCGCATCGACATCGGTACTCCGTGAAGGCAAGTTCTGGGGTGCAGGAATGGGGTTCTGCTTTCTGGCGAGGAGAGTAGCGGATTCCCCAGGCGAGGTCGAGGCTTGCGATTCGAGGCGCGGCACTTGAATATGTCGCCTCCGGGGCTCGTTGAACCTTTGACGTTTCCTTCAATTGCTCGAGCCGACCTATGGTACGCCAAGTTGCTTTGAAGAGTTTCTTTTTGCTGGTGGTCGTGATGTCGTCGTTTGCTGCCGCGCCGGTCTACGCGGGTCAATCCGATTGGGTGGTGAGTGCCAAGGAAGCCAAGAAGTTGATCGAAGCCGATAAGGCCACCGTCCTCGACACTCGCGGCAAGATGTCGTGGATCGCCGGTCACGTGCCGCGCTCGGCGCCGGTCAAGTGGCAGGACTTCTCGCGCACGAAGGCGCCGTACAAAGGCGAGTTGTTGCGCGACGACGCCAAGCTCACCCAGAAACTGCAGGAGTTGGGCGTCTCGAAGGGGCGTGCGGTCCTGGTGGTCGGCAAGCCTCCCAAAAATTGGGGCGAGGATGGGCGCATCGTCTGGATGCTGCGTACGCTCGGCCACTCGAACGCCGCGTTGGTCGAGGGCGGATACAGCGCGCTCAAGAAGGCCGGCGTCGACACGACCCTCAGCCAGGCGAAGGCGCCCAAGGGCGACTTTGTGGTCAAACGCACCGGTAAATACGACATCGACCGCGACACGCTGCGCAAGAAGTACAAGTCGAAGGATTATGTGCTCGTCGACACCCGCGAGCCGCGAGAGTATCGGGGAAAGACCCCCTACGGTGAGAGCCGTGGCGGGCATGTTCCGGGCGCGAAGCACTTGCACTACACCGACTTGATGGACTCGAAGGGGCGGCTCTTACCCAAAGCGAAGCTCGAGAAGAAGCTCGCCGCCAAGGGGATTTCCCCCGACAAGGAGGTCGTGGCGTATTGCACCGGCGGGGTGCGCAGCGCCTGGCTGGTCGCCGTACTCGCCGACTTGGGCTACGCGAACGTGATGAATTACGCCGGGTCGATGTGGGAGTGGTCGGCCGGGGATGAAAAGACATATCCGCTGGAGAAGTGATTGATACAGGCAGGCGTCTTGAGTACGGTGGCGGTGTTTGACATTGCCATTATGAGATGCAGGCCATGAATCGATACGTACGTGCGGCCGGGACATTTGTCGCGAGCGGGGTGGCGGCGCTGATAGCGTTGGTTTCTCTCACGACGACAAGCTGGGCCCAGACCGACACCGAGCTGACCGAGTCGCAGCTCGACTACAATAACAAGGGCGTCATGCTCATCAACGAGGGCAAGTACGACGAAGCCCTCGGCTACTTCCAGTCCTCGCTGGCCATCGGCGAGGCGAACGTCACCTACCTGAATCTGGGGCGAACCTACGCGCGCATGGAGCGCTGCGCCGAAGCGGCTGCAGCGTTCGAGCGGGTGGAGTCGGCTCCCAAGGTCAAGAGCCCGCCTCCGGCGGCCATCGACAAGATCCTGAAGCGTTATCGTGCCGAGCTCTTCGAGGTGTGCTCGGCCAGGATTCGGCTGCGCTGCCCCGACGAGAAAGTGTCGGTGGCCATCGACAACGCCCCGGCGGTGACGTGTCCGCAGCTTCCGGTGCCGGTGACGCCCGGCGAGCACCGCGTGCAGGTGACCTTTGAGGGTCGCGAGTCGGTTCAAACGGTCGACGCGAAGGCCGGCGAGGTGACGCAGTTGGATGTTGAAGTTCCCCAAGATCCCGCTAATCAGGAGCCTGCTGACGAAAAGCCCGTTGCTCAGAAGCCGGTCGAGCAGGCGCCGACGGCCCTCGAGCCGATCGAGCCTCTCGAGAGCGAGCCGTCCAATGGGCTGCGCACGGCGGCTTGGGTCAGCTCGATCACCGGCGGGGCATTACTCGTCACTGGACTTGTGGTCGACCAGACAGTCGTCGGCTCACGCCTCGACGAGGTCGAGGCTGCGTCGACGGCGGGTGATCGCTCGGCGTACGACACACGGCTCGAAGAGTACGAGCAGGCCCGCGACCTGAACCGCGCGGTCTTTATCGCCGGAGGCGCGTTGGCCGCGTCGGGCGTGGTGATGTGGGTCTTGTCAGCGGACGAGGCCGACGCGCCGACGGCCGGCGCAAGCGTTACGCCTCGCGAGGGTGGGGCGAGTCTCGAAGTCAATTGGAGGTGGTGATGTACGCACGAACTTGTTTGGTAGCGTTAACGCTCGTCGCAATCTCGGGCTGCAACACCTTCTTCGAGTCGAGCCCCGAGTTTATCGAGAATTCCGACGTCGGGCTCGACACGCAGGTCGAGGACGTCACCGAAGACGTGGCGGCTGCGGACGCCGAAGATGTCGACGACGTCGACACGACAGACGTCGATGATGTCGCAGATGCCGTCGATGCAGACGCGAACGAAGATGGCGGCGACGCGGTCGAAGGTGACGCAGGTGATACACCGGCGCGCGAGTGGTCGGTGACCGACTTGGCCTCGCGAGATGTCTTGCCGAAGGTCTCGCTGACAGGCTCCTCGACCGCCGGTGGTGGGCCTGCAGAGTTCGGCGTGGCGTATATCGAGGCCGATGGTGTCGGGTCCGAACAAGGCATCGCCTTCTTGGAGCGTATCGCCTTGCCACAGACAACGAAGTCCGGCAGCGAGCGAGTGAGCAGTCAGAGCGACGAGCAGTGGGATGTGGCAACGGGCGTCGATGAGGGAGGCGCGCTGGTCTGGGGGGCTGTTCAGTCGTGTCAGAACGCCATTGTCGCCCACGTTGTCACCAGTAGCTCGCAACAGGTGCCGATCGATGGGGGCGGTTGCGCGACCACCGAGACTTTGACCCAAACCGCGATCACCGGCGGTCTGCACAAGTTTGCGGGGGTCGGAGGACCCGAGCCGAACTGGGTGTGGACAGGCGAAGCGAGTAACACCGAGGACTTGATCTCCGCGATCAACGAGAGCTTCGCTCCGAACACCACCGACCAGACGATCGTGCGCTCATCCGAATTCCGCATCGATCCCGACTTTATTCGAGCTTCCGGTGGACGCCTGGTGTTGATGCGCTCGGCCGATCGGAAAAATGTAGTCGTTTGGGACGCCGTGGCACGTTCACAGAATGCTCTGGCACCCGTGCTGCTCGACGATATCAACCTGACGAATGGTGGAGACCTGATCTGGCTCGAAAACCACGACTACTTGTTGGTGACCTTCACTGACGAGCGGCTCAACTTGTCGACCTTGACGTGCGACTTGTCCTCGTCGAGCCCCTGTGGGGACTCGACTGTCCTCGATTTTGTTGACGAGCAGACAACCGAGGCGTTCGGTGTGGCTGCGTTCAGCAGCGGCTTCGTGCTCGGGGCGCTCGTCAGCAATCAACAAGGGCATTCGCTCGTATTTCGTGTGTACACGGTCACGGCCACCGTGGACAGCTACCTTCTGGAGAGTTCGGACTCTTATAGTGTTCAGTTGAGTGATGTGTCCCCCGTCGACTTCGACGTTGCCGCGGCGTTCACCGATGGAGAGTTGTTCGTCGCTGCCGCCGTCCTGCGAGAGCCGGCTGGCTCGCGGAGTGTGGAAGTGCACGGCTATCGTTTCCCCGACTTCTGGTCGACCGACTACTAAGTGCAAACACACAATTCATGTGACTTACGAGAAGCACCTGCTCCGATGAGCCGCCATGACAGTTGCACCTGCTCTTGGTTCTTGGTTCTTGGTAGGGACGTCGAAGCATCGACCAAGTACCAAGAACCAACCACCAAGAACAGGTGCATGCTTGCCAGGCGATTCAGCAGCCGGAGAGCGACTCTTAAAGTACATAACTTCCGTGTTTGCACTTAAGTGCAATCACATAATTTTTGGCAGAAACGGTGTCTAGATTCGGGTCTTGCTGGGGAATGAGCCCCACCTTGACCGGAGACGAAATCATGGGACGTCCTGCCAAACATATCCAGCTCGCAAAAGAGCAAATCAACGAGTTGCACGAGTTCTATCACCACGCCAAGGTCGCCAGGGAGCGAACGCGAGCCCAAATAGTGTTGCTCGCTGGCGAGCAAGGCCTGTCTGCCCCTGAAATTGCACGCCTCGTGAACATGAGCCAGCAGACCGTGGGTAGATGGATTGCTCGATATCTCGATGAAGGCATTGATGGGTTTGCAGATCGGCCTCGAACCGGTGCTCCATCGAAAGTAACTGAGGAGTTTGTCGAGCGGCTCATCGAGGTGGTGCGCCACCGCCCGCGTGCCCTGGACCAGTCTGTTTCGACCTGGACGCTCGAGCATCTTGCCGAGTTCATGGCCGAAGAGTTCGATATCGAGGTCAGTGGCGAGACCATTCGCCGGCATCTCGCCGACAATGGAATCGTTTTGCGCCGTCCACAGCACAAGATCACAAGCCCCGATCCGTTGTACCGCGTAAAAAAGCGCAGATTGAAGCCACCCGAGAAAACTTAGGCGACGACGAGGTGCTCTACTACGCAGACGAATTCAACATCAGCTGGCTGCCCACGCTTCGAGCCATGTGGTCGCCCGTCGGCCAACAGGTCATGATTCCGACGCCTGGCATCACCACCCGACGCTACGGACTCGGCGCGGTCAACTGGCAGACCGGCGACTGCATCGTTCTGGTGCGAAGGCGCAAACGACGCATCGAGGCATGTGAGCTGCTCGAAGCCTTACTTACCAAGCACCCCGACAAGACCGTTTACGTCGTCTGGGACAACGCTGCGATGCACTCAAAAAAGGAAATCGATCACGTCGTCGACCAGAGCAATGGTAGACTCAAGCTGCTGTATCTGCCGACCTACTCACCATGGCTCAATCCGATCGAGATGCTGTGGAGGCACTGGCGCCGGGAAGTGACTCACTGCGAACTGTTTGAAACCATCGACGCGCTTGTCGATGCCACCAATGACTTTTTCGATCGCTGTAATCGACTGCGCCATAAGGTGCTATCGATCATTGGCTCAAAGCACCAAGACTTCTGTGTTTGCACTTAAGTGCAATCACATAATTTTTGGCAGAAACGGTGTCTAGATTCGGGTCTTGCTGGGGAATGAGCCCCACCTTGACCGGAGACGAAATCATGGGACGTCCTGCCAAACATATCCAGCTCGCAAAAGAGCAAATCAACGAGTTGCACGAGTTCTATCACCACGCCAAGGTCGCCAGGGAGCGAACGCGAGCCCAAATAGTGTTGCTCGCTGGCGAGCAAGGCCTGTCTGCCCCTGAAATTGCACGCCTCGTGAACATGAGCCAGCAGACCGTGGGTAGATGGATTGCTCGATATCTCGATGAAGGCATTGATGGGTTTGCAGATCGGCCTCGAACCGGTGCTCCATCGAAAGTAACTGAGGAGTTTGTCGAGCGGCTCATCGAGGTGGTGCGCCACCGCCCGCGTGCCCTGGACCAGTCTGTTTCGACCTGGACGCTCGAGCATCTTGCCGAGTTCATGGCCGAAGAGTTCGATATCGAGGTCAGTGGCGAGACCATTCGCCGGCATCTCGCCGACAATGGAATCGTTTTGCGCCGTCCACAGCACAAGATCACAAGCCCCGATCCGTTGTACCGCGTAAAAAAGCGCAGATTGAAGCCACCCGAGAAAACTTAGGCGACGACGAGGTGCTCTACTACGCAGACGAATTCAACATCAGCTGGCTGCCCACGCTTCGAGCCATGTGGTCGCCCGTCGGCCAACAGGTCATGATTCCGACGCCTGGCATCACCACCCGACGCTACGGACTCGGCGCGGTCAACTGGCAGACCGGCGACTGCATCGTTCTGGTGCGAAGGCGCAAACGACGCATCGAGGCATGTGAGCTGCTCGAAGCCTTACTTACCAAGCACCCCGACAAGACCGTTTACGTCGTCTGGGACAACGCTGCGATGCACTCAAAAAAGGAAATCGATCACGTCGTCGACCAGAGCAATGGTAGACTCAAGCTGCTGTATCTGCCGACCTACTCACCATGGCTCAATCCGATCGAGATGCTGTGGAGGCACTGGCGCCGGGAAGTGACTCACTGCGAACTGTTTGAAACCATCGACGCGCTTGTCGATGCCACCAATGACTTTTTCGATCGCTGTAATCGACTGCGCCATAAGGTGCTATCGATCATTGGCTCAAAGCACCAAGACTTCTGTGTTTGCACTTAAGACGCGGCTGTGTCAGACGGTCGCACTTCCTTGCCGACCACGAATAGAATTGCCGCCAGAGCCCCCAGCCCCAACACGTGCGCCAGCACGACCGGCAAGCCGACCGCCACCCCCACATATCCCAAGCTCGCCGCCACCAGCATGACGGTGGCGGCGTAGGGAAACTGGGTGCGCACATGGTCGATATGGTCGACCGACGAGGCGATCGAGCTCATGACGGTGGTGTCTGAAATCGGCGAGCAGTGGTCGCCGAAGATCGCGCCGTCGAGCACCGCGCCGAAGCAGAGCATCAAGATGATGCTGCCGCCGGCGACCCCATCGGTCATGTAGTAGGCCAGCGGGATGATCGCCGGCAGCAAGATGCCCATCGTGCCCCAGGAGGTGCCGGTGGCGAACGCGATCACAGACGCCAGCAGGAAGGTCAGAATCGGCAGCATCGCCGGGGTGATCAGGTCGTGGACCGCGCCTACCAGATAGATGCTCGTGCCGAGATCGCTGCACACGCCCTGAATGGACCAGGCGAGCACCAAGATCGCCACGGCGAGCCACATCGCCGGGATGGCTTTGAGCCAGCTCATGAGCGCTTCGCCCATGCTCAACAATCCTTGAGCGACGGCCATGACGATGGCGGTGATACTCCCCAAAAGTGCCGCCCAGAAGAGCACCTTGGCGTTGTCGGCGTTCGAAAATGCGTCTCGCCACGCGCTCCAATCGGCCAGATCTCCGGCGGCGGTGCTCCAAGCGGCCACCAGGCCGGCCCAGTCGGCTTCGCCGAAGAGGACGTCCCCGAGGCCGGGAATCGCACCCGGGTCGGCCGCGCCAGCCCAGCCCGACCAGAACATGCCCAAGAGCGTGCCTGCGATGACCACGCCCACAGGGAGCGCGGCGTTGATCCATCGGTGAGGGATGCCCTTCTTGGGACCCATGTCGGAGACCGCGCTGCTCGACAGCGGCGTCGAGCCCGGCCGCAAGACCTTGCCGGTCTTCTGCGCGCGGCGCTCGGCCTCGAGCATCGGTCCGAAGTCGCGGCGCATCAGCCCGTTGAGCACCACGAAGGCGAGCGCGAAGATGCAGTAGAAGCGAAGGGGAATGATCCCGAAGAAGATTTCGTAGCCGCTCGTCTGCAGGTCGAGCTGTTTGGCGAGCACGTCGAAGAGGCCGACCTCGTAGCCAATCCAGGTCGAGATGATGGCGATGCCGGCGATGGGCGCGCTCGTCGAGTCGACGATATAGGCGAGTTTTTCGCGGCTGACGCGCTTTTCGTCGGCCAGCGGGCGCATGGTGGTGCCGGTGACGATGGTGTTGGCGTAGTCGTCAAAGAAGATCGCCAAACCGACGGCGGTGGTCGCCAGTTGGGTCGAGCGCGCCGACTTGGCCAGCCAGGCGAACGCGTCGAGCACGCCCTGCATGCCGCCCATGCGCACGATCACCTGGACCATGCCGACGAGGCTGAAGGTAAAGGCGATGATGTAGAGGCTGAACGTGTCGGCGACGCTGCCCCACACGTATGTTTCGGCTGCCATCCAGGCCCCCTGAAGCGGGTTGAGCCCGGTCTGGAGCGTGGCGCCCACCCACACCGCGGCGACGAGCGCGATGATCAGGCGCCGGAAGAAGAGGGCGACGAGCACCGCGATCAGCGGCGGCAGCACAGCCTGCCAGCCGCCGACGCGCTTGGTGGCGTCGAGCGCGTCGTAGGGGGCGGCTCGGCCGGGCTCGACCCAAGCGCGCACCTGGACGTTGGGGTCGTCATAGCGCACGTCGACCTTGAGGTTGCCGTCGGCGTCGGGCGCGACCCCCCTGACGATCTCGGCGTTGGTCATGCGCTGCAATTCTTGAAAGACCGGCTGGCGGCCCGGCTCGGGGCCTTCGTAGCGAAAGCGGAGCCGAACCGGATCCTGTTCGCTCGCTCCCATCTCGGCGGCGGCTTTTTCGAGCGCGGCGGTGTTCTCGCGCACCACGACCTGGGCGGTCAGACCCTGCTGAGTGTCGGGCGCTGCCTGGGTGAACGGCAGGATGACCAGGCACAGCAAAATGGCCAGGCCAAAGCCGGCGATGCGGCGCGGCGTCAGAGTCGCCTCTTGGGCACTCTCCGGGCGCTCTTCCGCGCCCGATTTTTGGGATTCATCGGTCATCGAAAAGCCGTCGAAGGTGAAACACGCTTGCAAGAATTCGTCTGCAAGTTCTAAGTTATGGCAGCATCGATTTTCAAGGATGCTAGCGCGGCCCATAGTGGATGTTTGCTGCGCTAGAGAGAGCGGGAATCGACTTCTCGATAAATCGTTCAGGAGGAAAGTGTGGCATCTCGCGAGTCGAAAACCTCGACAATCAACCGGGTGGGGACTCAGACCTCATCGGAAGCCCAAGAATCGAAGCCAGTAAGCGTCGAAATTCGGGGGCAGAGGCTGTCGATTCGCAGCAACCACGATCCTGCGTTCGTGCGCAGCCTGGCCGATCATATCGACGCGAAGGTCGCCGAGTTGCAAAAGGCAGCCCCGGCGGTGTCGCTCTCCAAACTTTTGATGCTGGCAAGCATGACCGTGGCCGAAGAGCTGTTCGAGGCCCGGCAAGAGATAGATAGATTGAGAGACGAGATCACCAACAGAACTGACGCCATGCTGGCGCTCCTCGACGAGGCCGGCGGCGATGGACCGAGCCCGGAGACCGGTTGAGCCTCTGCGGAGGCAGGGTCACACGGGGTATGCTCTCTGCAAGAAATCTGCTTTTAGTGCCTGCCAGCTCGCCGTAACCGGCGGGTGGTGCCGAGGTTTGTCTTCGGCACGACCCGGATCCTGTACGCGTGGGCACACTCATGGCCGAACAGTTGCCGTCGGCAAAGAACAAAGCGGAGCTACGCACCGCGGTTCTCAAAAAGCGCGACGAGCTCACCTCCCGTGTGGCCGAAACACACTCGCGCGACCTGTGCGAGCGCCTCGATGCGATTACCCAGCTCGAGGCTTTCTCGGCCATCGCCGGCTATGCTCCCATCCGAAATGAAATCGACGCCACTGCCTACTTGGCCCGACGCCAAGAGCAGGGCGCACGACTCTATTTCCCACGCGTGACCGGCCCGAGCTCGTTGTGCTTCGTGCCGGTCGACTCCCTCGACGAGCTCGAGCCGGGCTCGTTCGGCGTGCCCGAGCCGCAAGGCGAGCCTGCCTCGGTCGAGGAGCTCGAGCTCTTCTTGGTTCCCGGCGTAGCCTTCGACAAGCAGGGGCGCCGGTTGGGCTTCGGGCGTGGGTTCTACGACCGTGCCCTGGCGCGAGCGCTAAGTGCTCGAAAAAGAAATCAAACATCCAAACTCACGCCCCCGGTTTTGGTCGGCGTGTGCTATCATTGGCAACTCATCGAGGGCGAGATTCCCGTCGAGCCTCACGATATTTCAATGGACGTCATCGCGACCGACGAGGAGACCATCTGGTGTTCTCGCGATCGTCTGACATAAATTTTTAGGAGTAGTGATGGACATCGTCTTTCTCGTGGTGGGGGCGCTCGTCGGCTTGATCGCCGGCGTCGTCTTCGCCAACCGGAAAGCGGATGCCACGCTGGACCATAGGCTCTCCGAGAAGCTCGAGGAGCTACGCGATCAGACGGTCGAGAAGACCAAAAAACGCGTGGAGGCCGAACTCCGAGAGGAGTTGACCAGCGAAGTCCGCGACGAACTCAAGGATAAATACGACGAAGAGATCAAAGCCTCGGCCACCGAGCAGGCCGACCGAAAGCTAGAAGATGCCCAGTCCAAGGCCGACGCGCTGCGAAAGGAAGCGCAGCTCGAGGCCGACTCGATCAAACTCGAAGCCCAGAAAGAAGCCGAAAAGGAGCTCAAGGAGCGACGCGCCGAGCTACAGAAGCTCGAAGAGCGGCTGACCAATCGCGAGACCAAACTCGACGGTCGCGCCTCCAAGCTCGACGAGCGTGACGAGGAGGCCAGCCGACGCGAAGAGCGCATCAACACGCGCGAGCAGGCGCTCAACGAGCGCGAAGAAGAGTTGTCGCGCCACACCGAGCGCGTGCAAGCCGAGCTCGAAAAGGTCGCCGGCTACACCTCCGAGGAGGCCAAAGAGCAGCTCATCGACTCGATGGTCGCCGAGGCCAAAGCCGAAGCCACCCAGAAGGTGCGCGAGGTCGAGGAGTCGGCGATGGACGAGGCCGACAAGCGCGCCAAGAAGGTGCTCGCCACCGCCATCCAGCGCTATGCCGGCGAGTACGTCACCGAGCGCACCGTCAAGGTCGTCCAGCTCCCCTCCGACGACATGAAGGGGCGCATCATCGGCCGCGAGGGCCGCAATATCCGCGCCCTGGAGGCGGCCACCGGCATCGACATCATCGTCGACGACACCCCCGAGGTGGTCGTGGTCAGCGGCTTCGATCCGGTGCGTCGCGAGATCGCACGGCTCTCGCTCGAGAAGCTCATCGCCGACGGGCGCATCCACCCGGCGCGCATCGAGGAGGTCGTCGAGAAGACTGAGCAGGAGATCGCCCAGGTAATCAAGGAGTCGGGCGAGCAGGCGGCCTTCGAGTTGGGCGTCCACGGACTGCACCCCGAGATCACCAAGCTGTTGGGGCGCCTGAAGTGGCGCACGAGCTACGGCCAGAATATGTGGTCGCACTCCATCGAGGTCGGCTTTTTGTGCGGCTTGATGGCTTCGGAGCTGGGCGTCGACGTCAAGCTCGCCCGGCGCGCAGGCCTGCTGCACGACATGGGCAAAGCGCTCACCCACGAGCGCGACGGAAGTCACGCGCTCGTGGGCGCCGAGATCGCCAAGAAGCACGGCGAGACCGAGATTGTGCGAAATGCCATCGCAGCGCACCACGACGAGGAGCCGCAAAACTCGGTCATCGCCCACCTGGTCATCGCCGCCGACGCGCTCTCGGGCGCTCGTCCCGGCGCTCGCCGCGAGATTTTGGGCACCTACGTCAAGCGCCTCGAGGAGCTCGAGAAGATCTCGCTTGGCTTCGACGGCGTCGAGAAGACCTACGCCATCCAGGCGGGTCGTGAGATCCGCGTGATGGTTTCGAACTCGAAGGTCTCCGACAACGACGCGTACGCGTTGAGCAAGGATATCGCGCGCAAAATCGAGGACGAGTTGACCTACCCCGGTCAGGTCAAAGTGTGCGTGATTCGCGAGACCCGCGCGGTCGATTTTGCGAAGTAAAGCCACTGGCAAGGGGTGCCGCCCGGCACCCCACTTGCCAACACCCCCACCCGTGTGTTCTATAACCCCACACCCGGCATTCGCCGGACATAGAACAACACACGATTCCAAACCGACCAGAGCCATGAGCGACTTCAACAGCAGCGTACTCGCCGAACTCGACTGGAGAGGGTTCATCCAACAGACGACCCATGAGGATCTCGACGAGCTCCTCGAGAAAGAGTCTGTGACGCTGTATTGCGGCTTCGATCCCTCGGGTGATTCGCTGCACGTGGGCCACTTGCTGCCGGTGCTGGGGCTCGCCTTCTTCAAGCGCCACGGGCACAACCCAATCGCGCTGGTGGGCGGAGCGACCGGCCTCATCGGCGACCCGAGCGGCAAGTCCGAGGAGCGAAACCTCCTCGACGACGAGCAACTCGAGAAGAACGTCGCCGGCATCAGCGAGCAGCTCCAGTCGATCCTCGATCGCGCCACCGCGATGCACGAGGAGACGATGGGTGACGTAGACGAGTCGAGCGATGAAGTGCCGCTTCTGAACAACGCCGACTGGCTCAAGCCGTGGAGCTACATCGACTTTCTGCGCGACGTGGGCAAGTACTTCCGCGTCAACGTGATGATGCAGAAGGAGTCGGTGCGCGCGCGTCTGCAGGAGCGCGAGCAGGGCATCAGCTACACCGAGTTCAGCTACATGCTCATCCAAGCCTTCGACTTCATGCACCTGCGTGAGCACCACAACTGCAAGCTACAAATCGGCGGCAGTGACCAGTGGGGCAATATCACCGCCGGTACCGAGCTGACGCGTCGCAAGCTCGGTGAGACCGTCTTCGGGATCACCTTCCCGCTGATCACCGATTCGTCGGGCAACAAGCTTGGCAAGACCGAGGGCGGTGCCGTCTGGCTCGACCCCGAGCGCACCAGCCCCTACGAGTTCTACCAGTACTGGGTGCGCCGCGACGACGCCGACGTGCCCAAGCTCCTGCGCCTCTTTACGTTCCTGCCCAAAGACGAGGTCGACGAGCTCGTCGCCGAGATCGAAGAGGGCAGAAACCGCGGGCAGGTCCAAGAGAAGCTCGCCTGGGAGGTTACCGCGCTCGTCCACGGCGCCGACGAGGCCGACAAGGCCGTGCGCGCCTCCAAAATGCTCTTCGGCGAGAAGATCGAAGGGCTGTCGGACCGCGAGCTGGCGTCGATTTTTGCCGACGTGCCCTCCACGGAAATCCCCAAGGAGAAGTTCGAGGGCGAGGGAGTCGGCATCCTCGACCTGTTCACCGAGACCGGCCTGCAAAACTCCAACGGCGCCGCGCGCCGGCTCATCAAGCAGGGCGGGGCGTACCTGAACAACGAGAAGCTCGAGCGTTGGGACAAGCAGGTCACTCTCGATGACTTGGCCAGCGAGTCGATGATGGTGCTCAGGAGCGGCAAGAAGAACTACCACGTGGTCAAGGTGGTTGGTTGAGGGAGGGAGAGAGTAAAAGAGTAAAGGAGTGAAGAGTAAAAGAGTGAAAGAGTAAGAGAGCAAGAATGAGAAAAGGCCGGCGCCGCGATGAAGCGGCGCCGGCCTTTTTTGATCGTCCTAAACTAGGAGATCAGAGGCCACAGGCGGTGACTGCAGCGGCGGCGCCGCCACCACCGATGTCGGAGGCGCTGATATTCAGCCCGCTGCACTCGGTCAGCGAGGCGTTATCGCGCACGAAGAGCGCCACGCCACCGCTGTTGGTCAGCTCGGTGTTCGTGATGCTGATGCTCGTTGCACCGTTCCAGTAACCCAGTCCGACGTTGGAGGCTTCGACATCGTCGAAGGAGTTGTCGCTGCCGCCGCCGTCGACGACCACGTGGGTCAGCTCGTTGCTCGAGCTGGTGGTGTTGGCGAAGCGAATACCTCGCCACCAGCCAGCGGTCGACTCAGAACCCTCGAAGGTGATGGGGTTGTCGGCGGTACCCACTGCGTTGAGGGTGGCGTCGCTGACGACCTCGAGGCCGACGCGCTCGTCGAACTGGAAGGTGGCGCCGGGCTCGACGACCAGATCGGCGCCGTCGCCGGTGACCTTCAGGTTGTCGGAGATGAAGTAGGGCACGTTGACGCCTTTCCACGTGGCGGCCTCGGTGAGGTCGCCGCCCGGGATCTCGATGATGTCTTCGGTGTTGCCCGAGTAGTCGGATACGTCATCCAAATCGCCGATCACGTGCGCTCCGGCCATCATGGCGCCGTTGGTGTTGCCGGTGATGGTATTGTTCTCGAAGGCCGTGAAGTTGGTGTTGTCACGGGCATACACGCCCCAAGCACCACTGTTGCGGATCGTCGAGTTCTTCAGCGTGACTCGGGTCTCGCCATTCCAGTAGCCCATGCCCAGGTTGGAGGCTTCGACATCGTTGAAGGAGTTGTCACTGCCGCCGCCGTCGATGACCACGTGGGTCAGCTCGTTGCTCGAGCTGGTGGTGTTGGCGTAGCGAATGCCTCGCCACCAGCCGGCGCTATCTTCGGAACCCTCGAAGGTGATGGGGGCGTCGGCAGTGCCCACCGCGTTGAGGGTAGCGTCGCTGACCACCTCGAGGCCGACCTGTTCTTCGAATTGGAAGGTGGCGCCGGGCTCGACGACCAGATCGGCGCCGTCGCCGGTGACCTTCAGGTTGTCGGAGATGAAGTAGGGGACGTTGACGGCCTTCCACGTGGCGGCCTCGGTGAGGTCGCCGCCCGGGATCTCGATGATGTCGTTGGTGTTGCCCGAGTAGTCGGAGGCGTCGTCCAGATCGCCGATCACGTGCGCTCCGGCCATCACGGCGCCGTTGGCGTTGCCGGTGATGGTGTTGTTCTCGAAGGCGGTGAAGTTCGAGTTGTCCCGCGCGTACACACCCCAGGCTGCGCTGTTGCGGATGGTCGAGTTTGTCAGGGTGATCTTCGTCTCACCGTTCCAATAACCGAGACCCAAGTTGGAGGGCTCGACGTCGGAGAACGGGTTGTCGCTGCCGGCGCCGTCGATGGTCACGTAGACCAGCTTGTTGTCGCTGCTGGTGGTGTCACCGAAGCGAATGCCTCGCCACCACCCGGCGGTCGACTCCGAGCCAGTAAAGAGGATGCCGCTGTCGGCGGTGCCCTCGGCGGTCATTTTCCCGCGCACGTTCAAGCCGGTGTCCTCGGCAAAACGCAGCACCGAGCCTGGCAGGATCGTCAGGTGACCCTCGGCACTGACGGTGACGCTGCTTGTCACGTCATAGCAACCGTCGAGAGTGACAGCGGTCTCGACGTCTTCGGCCAACTCCTCGTAGGTAGTGCAATCGTTGGTGTTGGTGCCGCCGTCGTTGGTGCCGCCGTCGTTGGTGCCACCGTCGTTGTTTCCGGCGTCGGCGCCGTTGTTGACCGTGTTGTTGCTGTTATTGTCGTCACCGTCATCACCGCAGCCCGCGGTGAGGGTGATCGCTACCGCGACCACCATCAGTCGCGCCGAAAGACGGGACAGACCCCGAAGAGAAAGATCACTACGTTCGAAAAACATCATACTTTCAACCTCTCACGAAAGAAGAGTTCCATGTCAATGCTTACTGGATGGCTAATAATAATTCGGTTGCAAGTCAACAATTTGCACGACTAGATCGCCGCTTAGAGCGTAACCGGCTCTCCGAAGCGCATGATGTGAACCGCGTCGGCCTCCGTGTCAGCCTCCAGATGCCCCTGGAAGGCAGCTTTGGCGTCCTCCTCGCCGTGCACGAGTAGGACGCGCTTGGCGGCGGATTGATTCACCCAGCGCGTCAGCGTGCGGCGGCCGGCGTGGGCCGAAAAACCGTTGATCGTCCAGACCTGCGCGTTGCAGTCGTAGTAGCTGCCCATGATGCGTACCGTCGAGGCGCCCTCGACGATCTGGCGGCCCAGACTTCCCTCGGCCTGATAGCCGCAAAAGACGACGCTGCATTCGGGGCGCTCCAGGTTGAACCGCAGGTGGTGCAAGATGCGCCCGCCGGTGACCATGCCACTGCCTGCCAGGATGATCGCGCCGGAGCGGTGGTCGTTGATGCGGATGGAGTCGCGCGCCGAGCGGCTGAAGGTCAGCGCGGCGAAGTTGAACGGATTGCCGCCGTTTTCAGCCATCTCGAGCGCCTCTTTATCGAAGAACTCGGGGAAGCGGGTGAACACGCGCGTGACGTCGATGGCCATGGGGCTGTCGAGGTAAATGCGTGTGTTCTTGGGCAGCCGTCCGCCACGCCAAGCTTCGTAGAGGACGTAGAGAAGCTCCTGGGCGCGCTCGACGGCAAAGGTCGGCACGAGCACGTTCCCGTTGCGCTCGATGGTGGTGCAGATGGCTTCTTCGAACTCGGCGACGGTCTCGTCGAAGGCGCGGTGGCTGCGGTCGCCATAGGTGCTCTCGACGATGGCGATGTCGGCTTCGGGCGCGCGCTCCGGGTCGCGGATGAGCGGCTTGTCGACATTGCCCAGGTCACCCGAGAAGAGAAGGCGGCGGGTCTCGTCGCCCTCGGTCAGCTCCAACAGGATGAACGCCGAGCCGAGGATGTGGCCGGCGTCGTAGAAGGTCAGCCGAATATTCTCGGTCAGCTCGAGCGGTTCGTGGTAGCCCACAAAGGTGTTCCACCGATCGAAGGTGTCGAAGATGTCCGGCTCTTCATAGAGCGGGGCGATCGGCGGGGTGCCCTCGGGCCGGTTGGCGTTCGCGCGCTTGGTCGCTTGCTCGATGAGTTCGACCGAGTCGACCAGGCTGATGCGCGAGATCTCGTAGGTCGGCCGCGTCGAGATGATCTCGCCGTCGAACCCCTCTTTGACGAAGAGCGGGATGCGCCCGATATGATCGAGGTGCCCGTGAGAGACCACGATATAATCGATGGACTTCGGGTCGATGGGCAGAGGAGGGCGGTTGTGCTCGCGCACGCGCTTGCCGCCCTGGAAGATGCCGCAATCGAGGAGAATACGAGTCTGGCCGACTTCGAGGAGGTGGCAAGAGCCGGTGACGCCTTCAGCGGCGCCGAAACTGGTCAACTGCATAGGTTACTGCGGGGCAAAAGGGCAAAGAAGCGAAACAGCCAACGAACAAACGAGTAAAAGAGTGAAAGAGTGAAAGAGTAAAAGAGTAAAAGAGTAAACGGGTGAAAGAGTGAAAGAGCAGGAAGAGGATAAGAACGAGTGCCCGCAGTGGCCACCAAAAAAATGCCCAAGAAAGACGAAACCCCGCAAAGCTCGAAAAAGCTTTGCGGGGTCAGCGTCCCGTACGGGATTCGAACCCGTGTCGCTGGCGTGAAAGGCCAGTGTCCTGGACCAGGCTAGACGAACGGGACGTGAGCCGTGCTGGGATCGAACCAGCGACCCGCAGATTAAAAGTCTGCTGCTCTACCAACTGAGCTAACGGCCCAAATTCCGGCCACTTGGCCGAAGTTTGTCCCCGCCTCGGAGGGGATGCCTCGTCAACGGGAGGGCGTTTATAAGGGGGCTTTGTGCGCCTGTCAACTGCTTCAATAACTTCTTTGCCAAAAAGTGCCAAACGGTCTCGTCAAAGGGGCCGAGCGGCGGTGAGACTCAAGAAAGACGAAACCCCGCAAAGCTCGAAAAAGCTTTGCGGGGTCAGCGTCCCGTACGGGATTCGAACCCGTGTCGCTGGCGTGAAAGGCCAGTGTCCTGGACCAGGCTAGACGAACGGGACGTGAGCCGTGCTGGGATCGAACCAGCGACCCGCAGATTAAAAGTCTGCTGCTCTACCAACTGAGCTAACGGCCCAAATTCCGGCCATTTGGCCGAAGTTTGTCCCCGCTTCGGAGGGGATGCCTCGTCAACGGGAGGGCGTTTATATGTATGGTTGGTGGACCTGTCAACAGAATTTTCCAAATTTGTCGACGAGGTCGGTTTCTCTCCTTTTATCTGTGTCTATTTTGAATAAAGCGGCACAGATTGGTACTCTAATAAGCGATTGAAACGTCGGCGGTTGACCGATGTCGAAGTACCACGGGGCACGCACATGGAACGTTCATATCGTAGACGCTGGAGAAACACGCGGGACACTATCCCCGCCCGGCGCCGTCGTCGACGCACTCACCGTCGCGATCACAAGCGCGGCGGCACCTACTATCCGATGCGTGTCGATCCGCAATCGGCGTTGCGCGGCGTTCGTACGCGCCTCGTCGGGGCGGTGATCGCCGCGTCGACCACGCTGGTCTGCGTGCTCTATGCAATGCTGACTTCGATGAGTTCGTTCGGGTCGACTTTCGCGCTGACCTTCGGGCTGTGCTCGTTCGGGGCGGCCGTGGCGCTGTTGCTCAGCGCTCGCCACGAAGAAGAAGTCCACGAGCTCGCTTCTGAATTCAACGATCGCCACCGCCAGGCCTCCGAGGTCGATTCGACCCCGACAACCCCATCCACGCCGCGTGCGTTGCCCGAGCCCAACCCCCTCGAGGGAGCCGAGCTCTTCGAGCGCACGGAGATGAGAGGCGTGAGAAAGCGCAGTTATTCCGAAAAAACTGACGGTGTCATCTGACCAGCCCTTCTTCCCGCCCCCTGATTTCACCGGGGGCGCTTACTCGCCGCGGTAAGTACACGCCGAGGTGCACGTCTCGTGCACCGTGATCGCGCTCAGACAATCGAGCGTCTTTTCGAGCCTCACCCAGATCCACCGCGCCAAAACTTCCGAGGTGGGATTCTCCAGCCCCTCGATCTCGTTAAGGAAATAGTGGTCGAGTTCGTCATGGAGCGGCTTCCACGCCTCCTTGATCTCGGCGAAGTCAATTAACCAGCCGGTATCCGGGTCGACAGGGCCTTTGACTTCGACGGTCACTTTGAACGAGTGGCCGTGCAGCCGCCGGCACTTGTGTCCTTCGGGCGTGTTCGGGAGACGGTGGGCGGCTTCAAAGCGAAATTGTTTGGTCAGTTCTACTACCATTTTTACTTCTTTCTCGGTTCGAGTGGTTCGACGGCCTTTCTATACCACCCATACCAACGGACAACCAGCCCTCCACATTGCATTTTGTCTCCCCTGTCCGGTAAGACAGATCGGGGCTGATTCGTCATCTGGAGCAACATCGATGGGCAAAGCAACGAAAGTCACGCGAGAATTCTTGGAGGTCGTCGATGCCGGCCCGGTCGTTTTCGACGGGGCGGTAGGCACCCAGCTATACGAGCGCGGCATCTACATCAACAAGTCGTTCGACGACGCCAACCTCTCGCAGCAAGATCTCGTGCGCAGTGTCCACGAGGCGTATCTGCAGGCGGGGGCCGACGTCATCACCACCAACACGTTTGGCTCGAACCGCATTAAGCTCAAACGTCACGGGCTCGAAGATCGCGTCGTCGAGATCAACCGCCAGGGCGTGCTTTTGGCCCGCGAGGTCGCCCAAGACGCCGCCTTTGTCGCAGGCTCGGTCGGCCCCACCGGGCTGACCCCGACGATGCTTACCGACGCCGAACTCGACGAGATTCGCCAGGCGTACCACGAGCAGATCACCGCGCTGGCCGATGCGGGCGCCGACCTCATCGTGCTCGAGACATTTCGCCAGCTCAGCGAGATCCGCATCGCCATCGAGGTGGCCAAAGACGTCTGCGACCTGCCCATCGTCGCCCAAATGGCCTTCGACTCCGACATGAAGACCGGCGACGGCGCCGCTCCCGATCGCGTGGCGCTCCTGCTCAAGCAGTGGGGGGCCGATGTCATCGGCGCGAACTGTATGGAGGGACCCAATGTCCTGTTCGACGTGGTCGAGCAGATGATCGGCCACGGCTTGCCCGTGATCGCCGAGCCCAACGCCGGCTATCCGCGCAAGGTCGAGGAGCGGCTCGTCTACATGGCGACGCCCGAGTATTTCGGGGTCTACGCGCGTCGTTTCTTCAAGCTCGGCGTCAATATCGTAGGCGGCTGCTGCGGCACCGGCCCGGAGCACGTGCGCCAGATCGCGGCGGCAGCCAGGATGATGGGCGGAGGGCGTATCAAGGTCGAGATGGCCGAGGCCGACAAGGTCGAGCAGCGCGTCGAGGAGGGGCTCGACGCCATCCCCCTCGAAGACCGCACCAACCTGGCCCGCAAGATCCTCCGAGTGCAGCGAGAGCGCGTCTTGGCTCCGCCCGACAAACGTCCGCCGGTGAGCCGGGACACGTTCGTGGTCAGCGTCGAGGTCAATCCGCCCTCGGGGCTCAATCCCGACAAGTCGATCGAGTCGGCCCAGATGCTCATCGACGGGGGCGTCGACGTCATCAACACCTCCGACGGTCCGCGCGCCTCGGTACGCATGGACAACGGCGCGTTCGCTGCGCTGATGCGCAAGCGTGTCGGCTGCGAAGTCATCGTCCACTACTGCTCGCGCGACCGGAACCTGCTCGGTTTGCAGTCCGATCTGTTGGGCCTGCATGTGCTGGGGCTGCATAACCTGTGCGTGATCACAGGCGATCCCCCCAAAGTCGGTGACTACCCGCACGCCACGGCGGTCTTCGACCTCGACAGCATCGGCATGCTGCGCATGATCAGCAATTTCAACCGCGGGCTCGACCCTTCCGGCAAGTCGGTGGGCGACGTTACCCGCTTTTTCTGTGCCTGCGGCGCCGAACCCGCCGCCAAGGATTACGAGCGTGAGATCCGGCGTTTGGAAGAGAAGAAGGCCGCCGGTGCGAACTTCGTGATGACCCAGCCGGTCTACGATCATCGCGTGCTCGAGCGCTTCTTGAGCGATATCGAGCATCTGGAGCTGCCCGTGCTTGTGGGCCTGCTGCCCCTGGCGAGTCACCGAAACGCCGAGTTTTTGCACAACGAGGTGCCGGGCATGGCGGTGCCCGACGATATCCGCAAGCGCATGAAGGAGGCGGGCAGCGGACCGCAGGCGCGCGCCGAAGGGGTCAAAATCGCCCAGGAGACCCTCGAGATGGTCAAAGACCAGGTCGTGGGGGCCTATATCATGCCGCCGTTTGGCCGCTACGTGGCGGCTCTCGAAATTCTGCAGTGTATCGATGGTTATCCGGAGGTTGGCTGATGCCCATTCATGACAGCATCGTCGAGTTGGTCGGAAAGACCCCGCTCATTCGTTTGAACAAGGTCGTGGGCGACTGCCCCGCCGAGATCGTCGGCAAGGCCGAGTTCTTCAACCCATGTAGCAGCGTCAAGGACCGCATCGGCGCCAACATGATCGCGCGCGCCGAGGCCGAGGGTAAGATCGGCCCGAGCACCACGATCGTCGAGCCGACCAGCGGCAATACGGGCATCGCGCTGGCGTTTGTCTGCGCCGCCAAGGGCTACAAACTCGTGCTCACGATGCCCGACACGATGAGCTTGGAGCGGCGCGCGCTGCTCAAAGCCCTGGGCGCCCGCCTCGAGTTGACCCCGGGTGCTGCGGGCATGCAGGGCGCCGTCGACCGCGCCAAGCAGATGGTCGACGAGCAAGACGACGCCATCTTGCTCCAACAATTTGAAAACCCGGCCAACCCGTCGGCGCACGCCGAGTCGACCGCGCTCGAAATCTGGGAGGATTGCGACGGCCAGATCGACGCCATCGTCACCGGCGTGGGCACCGGCGGAACCATCAGCGGTGTGTCGCGCGTGCTCAAGGAGCGCAACCCCGATTTCAAGGCCATTGCCATCGAGCCCTCCGGAAGCCCGGTGATCTCGGGCGGTCAGCCGGGCCCGCACAAAATCCAGGGCATCGGCGCCGGGTTCGTCCCCAAAAACTTCGACACCGGCCTTATCGACGAGGTCATCAAAGTCGACGACGACGCGGCGATGACCATGGCCCGCCGCCTCGCCCGCGAGGAGGGCCTGCTGGTCGGCATCAGCGCCGGTGCGAATGTCGTCGGGGCGATCGAGGTGGGCATGCGCCCTGAATTTGCAGGCAAGCGCATCGTCACAATGTTGTGCGACACCGGAGAGCGCTACCTCTCGACGCCGCTTTTCCGAGAGCTATAGAGACTTATGAGCGAAGCATCCCAACACGAGCGCCGTCGGCCTACGACGACGCCGCCGAGCACCCATTCGGCCGGCGCCAACGGTTTTTGGCTCGACGTCATCGAAGATATCCGGGCGGTGCGCCGCGCCGACCCGGCTGCGCGCACGCCCGTCGAGGTCATCCTGACCTACCCCGGTCTGCACGCGATCTGGTTTCACCGGGTGGCCCACGGTCTCTGGAACAAGGGCCATATCGTGGCGGCGAGGCTCCTGTCTCACCTGTCGCGCCACTACACCGGTATCGAGATTCACCCGGGGGCGACCATCGGCCGGCGGGTCTTTATCGATCACGGCATGGGCATCGTCATCGGCGAGACGGCGGTCATCGGTGATGACTGTTTGATCTACAAGGGCGTAGTCCTGGGTGGCACGACTCTCAAGCGCACCAAGCGCCACCCCACGCTCGGCAAGGGTGTGACCGTGGGGAGCAACGCCTGCATCTTGGGCGCGGTCGAAATTGGCGACGGAGCGCGCATCGGAAGTGGCTCGGTCGTCATCAAAGATGTGGAAGAGGGCGCGACCGTCGTCGGCATTCCGGGGCGTGTGGTCTCCAAGGACCGCCCCAGCGGCCTGACGATTCCCAACCTCGACCACGCGGCGCTGCCCGATCCGCTACAGCGCATCGTCAAAGACCTGCTCGGTCATATCGACCGGCTGTCGAGCCGCATCCACACGCTCGAAAACCTCCTCGAGCTCAGCCCCGAGGAGCTCGCCGAAAAGCTCGAGCGCCACGAGATGCAAGACGACTTGGATTTGGAGTTTTTGGCGGCCTACGAAAACGAAGGTGCAGAGGCGAACGAAGCGTTGACTGAAGCCGAAGGTTAGAGGTGCACGATATGAAGTGGCGAAAATTTTGTTGGATAGTTGCTTGCCTGCTGACCGTCTCGGTGGCGGCGCCTGCTTTCGCCGAAGACGACAAGAGCGCCAAGCAGATCATCGACGAGTCGCTCGAGAAAAACTCGCTCGGCTTCCAGTCGGGCGAGGCTGATTTGACGCTGATCATCGAGGACAAAGCCGGCAGCCGCCGCGTCCGAAAGCTCGACGTCAAGAGCAAGAAGGTCAGCGAAGCGACGAATACACTCGTCGAGCTGACCCACCCGAAAGAGGTCAAGGGTCAGGCGTTTTTGTTCGCCGAGAACAAAAAAGCCGAGGACGACGTGTGGATGTACGTGCCTGCCTTCAAGGTCACCCGTCGTATCGAGGGGAGCCAGAAGAGCGGCTCGTTTTTGGGAAGCCACTTCACCTACGCCGACCTCGAGAGTCGCGACATCAAGGACGCCAACTACAAGCGCCTCAAAGACGACAAGATCGGCAAGCACGCCGTCTACGTCATTGAGTCGACGCCCAAAAAAGGGAGTGACAGCGACTACGGCAAGGTGATCAGCTACATTCGCAAATCCGACTCCATGCCGCTCAAAATGCGCTTTTATGACAAGTCGGGCGATGAGGCCAAGACGCTCTTTGTCGAGAAGCTCGACACGACAGAAAACGGCGAAACCTACGTCAAGCGCATGACCCTGCGCCCCAAGAGCGGCGGATTCACGACAATCAAGCTCGAGGCGTTCGACGACGATGCCAAGATCGCCGATGCCGTGTTTTCGAAGGAACAGCTGGGCAAGTGATGGTCTTTTTGGGCGAGGTCGGTGCTCGCGATTGACTGCAGGGAAGTGAATGTTCTTGGTTCTTCGTTCTTGGTTCTTGGCGTGCCGGATCGCCTCGAGAGCTCGCGGCTTTGAGGTCCGAGAACCAAGAGCCAGAAACGGCTTGAAGATATCCTTTGGCCTCAGCCTGCTGTTGATCGCTGCGACTGCTTCGCCCTCCGCCATTGCACAAGAGACCATCTTCGACCCCGAGAATCCCGCCGTCCAAGGCGTCGACGAAGAAGACGAAGGCGACGAGTCCGAGGACGACGGCGAAGAGACCATCTTCGACCCGGAGAACCCTGCCGTCTCCGGCGACGAGGACTCAGAAGCCAGTCGGGACATGGAAGGGGAGGGCGAGTCGGTCGACCTGGCCGAGCCGCGCCTCGAACCGATCGATGAAGAGCCGGTTCAACCAACGAACGCGGCCTTTTTGGGCGCCTATGCGACGAGCCTGGGTGTAGACACCGCCTGGGAGGGGCGTGACGAGGACATCGTCGAGTGGGCCAATGAGTTGGAGCTTCGTCTCGAATACGACATGTCCGGCCAGTCGCGCGCGGTCGTCGAGGGAGAGTTCTTTCACTGGATGGTCGGCAAGGAGAACCCCGACGAGACCGACCTTCTGTTCAACGCCAGTCGGGGCCGGGCGAGCTACGAGCCCCGCCTGGGCGAAGCCTACGTGCTCCTTCGGGAGGACAACGTCTCCTTCCGAGTTGGTAACTTGGTTACTCCGTGGGGGAGCACGGATATCGTGCGCCCCGGCGACGTCGTCAATCCGAGAGACCTCACTCGCATCGAAACCGTCACGGCCACCTCCGACCTGCTTCTCCCGCAGTTCACCGCCGAGCTCGCCTATTCAGCCAGCGACTGGTCGATCACCGGCCTTCTGGTGCCTTTTTTCGAGGAAAACGAGGCCTTCGTCTTCGGGCGAGATTTCGCGCTGATCAATCCGTTCAATCCGGTCATTGGTGATCAACTGCCCATCTTGCTGGCCGCCCAGGAGCTCATCGACCGCAGTCGCTGGGACGACGTGCAGTCCTTTTTCGCCGCCACGCGCGTGCCCGACGAGATTCCCAAAAACGTAAGCCTGGGTGCTCGCGCAACCGCCACGGCGTGGAACACCGACTTCGGGTTGGGCTACTTCTACGGCTGGGACCGCACCCCCTGGCTCGAACTGGACGAGGATTTGCGCGAGCTCTTTCGCCTCGCCGCCGACGACGGTCGGGTGCTCGAGGACTTTGATCTGCTCGGCTTCGCCGCACGCAACCCGCAGGCAATCGGTCTGACCGCGAGTGTGGCACAGAAGGTGGCCGACGGCGAAGAAGTCGTAGCCACCGAGTACCGGCGCCGACACACGCTGGTAGCCGATGTGGCCCGTTATATCGGCCCCATCGGTGTGCGCGCCGATGTCGTGTTTTCTCCCGAGCAGACCTTCTACTCCGACGACTTCGATCCGCTGCGTCGTACGACCCTCTTTGGGGCGCTAGGCTTTTCGTGGGAGCGCTTCGAGAGCGAGGATGACTTCCTCGCCGTGACCGTCGAGGGCTTCTGGCTGCATCCCTTCGACCGCGACAGCGCGATCAACGAGGCGTTCGTCGCCGCGGACGAGCGCGGCCCCGAAGACGCCCAGATTCTCTTGATCGGCGACGACCTGTATGGAGCGGCCGCCGCGCTGCAGTGGACGGTGCCGCTGATCGACGCTGATCTCCAACTCGGCGCGCTCGGCACCTTGTCGACCGAAGACGTGGTCGCGACGGCGTCGCTGGGCAAGCGCTGGTTTTCGTGGTTGAACACGACGGTGGCTGTCACCGTCTTGGAAGGGCCCGATCCGTCGAGCGACGAGCCGGTGAGTTTGGGCGGCCTCTACGACCACAACGACCAGCTCACGCTTACGGTCGACGGCGTATTCTAGAGCGCGACTCGCCGCATCAAATCCTTCGCCGTCGATATAGACGATGGGCGAAGCGTGTTCGATGCGGCGAGGCTCGGTCAGTCACTGTCTTTCAAAGGGATCCGATCGTCGATCAGAAGATTGGGGACGCCGTCGCGGATAGGATAGACGACGGCGTCATCTTCGCGGATCAGACCTGCGTCGAGAGTCTGTTCGACTTCGTCGCCCGCGTGATTGTGGAGCTCGCCGGCGCGGATGGCCTCGTTGAGCTCGTCGAGCTTCGAGTCATCCAGCGGGCGCAGCTCCTGTCGAGTCTCCGGGCAACGCAGCAGTTTGGAGAGGGAGTCGGCAGAAGCCATCCTCAACCCTCCTCGCCCTGAATGACATCGCCGGCGCTGCGCTCTTGGACCGAGAAGAGCTCGGCGAAGCGGTCGAGAAGCTTCTTCTCGTCGCCGTTGATCGGGCTGGTCAACTTAAAGAAGCCACCCGAAGCCTCGGCGACCTCGCGGGCCAGGTCGACCACCGACTTGTCCTGCCAGTAGTTGGGCTGCTCTTCGACCAGGTGCGCGATGACGCGGTCGACGCGTTCGAAAAAGACGTCGGAGGGCTGCTCACCGAGCAGCAGCGTCAAGAAGTTATGGGCCGGGCCTTCACGCTCGATGCCGAACCGGTAGGCCAGCTCGAGGACCTTTTCGTTCTCGGCGGTGGTCACGCTGCCGTCGGCCCAGGCCATTTGGATGAGCGGGACGAGCGGAAGCACGCGCGCCGTCTCGCTATCGAAGCCCAGCGCCAGCGCTTCGGCGGCCACTTCGTCGCTCGACTGCAGCACGTCTTGGACGCCCTCGCGCTCCTGCTGGCGGATCGCCTCGAGCTGCTGTTCGCGGCGAGCTTCGGCGATCTTCTCCATATCGCGCTGCTTGAAATACTTATCTTCTTCTTCACTCGACATTGCTTGCTCCCGTCGATGGGCGGTTAAACCATTTCACCAATTCACGGGCTGTTCTAACACGGGAAGCCCGGGTGTTGGCAATACCGTTGTTGAAGCCCGGTTTCGGCTCCGGACATGGGTGGGGCTTGTGGCTCCGACTGCGTCTGCCCGTATCGGTCACGACTCCGGGGCCTGCAGACTCGCGCTCCTCTCAGAAATTTGAGGCGGGTGCACCGAGCCCACAAAAATCTGTGATCCAAACGCGGCTTGTGAAGTGCAGGCGAGCGCATAAACTCTTGTCGAATGACCCTTCGGGGGCCTTCGATGCGTATTCTGTGCGTTGACTCTGATCTTGGATCGTGATTTGCACCACATCGGTGCGACCGAGCCGCCAACGCACGAATGGCGTCGGCGGTGCTGAGACAGGCTCGAGGACGTGATGAGTTTTGCGCTCTACAACTTGGTGGTGAAGCTCTTCTTGGTGACCACGTTGGTGGTGCCGGGCGGGCAGGGGCTGTTGCAGGGCCAAAAGCTCGACGACGTCAAGGCCTCCTACACCCAGACTTTGGATCGGCGTCAGGAACTCGTCACCCAGCTTCACCAGTACGAAGAGAACTACCGCACTCTGCTGCGGCAGGTCGATGTGCTCAAAAGCGGGCCGAATACACTCCAAAACCGGCTGGAACTCGAGGGGTTGCTGCGCGACAGCCGCCAGTTGGCCCAGCGTATGCAGACGCTCCAGAAGAAGATCCAAGCCGCCGACACTCGTCTGGACAACCAGCGCAGCCAGTTGGTCGCCGCCATCGACTCACGCACCGAGGTGCTCGAGAAGAAGTTGGCCAAGACGGCGGCCTCCGAGCGTGGAACGATCGTCAGCGAGCTCAACGAGTTGCGCGCCGAGCGTCAACGCTTCTCCGAGCCGCTGCCGAGCGCTCCAACGGACGGAGAGGTCAGCGAGACGCTGGCTATGCTCGAGGAGCTCGACGGCGCCTCGGCCGAAGATCTCTTGGCGGCTGCCGACGAGTTGCAGGACACCGAGGATCAAGTGCGAAAGCGCCTGCAGGCCATCCAGGGGCGCATCAAACAGCTGCGCGAGGCGAAGATGCTCGCCCGGCGTGCGCAGACGTTCGCCACCGAGGAGAGCTTCTTCGACGAGACCGACCGTAGCCGCTTTATCGCTACGTACGGCGACAGCGCCACGGCGGGCGATCGTTCGGGCGATGGAGCCAACGAGGCGCCGACCGTCGGCGACGAAAGCGGCGGTGCTCGCGATGGCTATGGCGAAGCGGGCGACGAGGCCGAGAGTCCGCAGCCGGGGGCCGGCATGGACCCGAACACCGACGGCGACTTCAATGCCGGAGCGGGCGATGACTCCGATTCGCTCTCCGACTCGCCCGAAGCTCCTCCCGCAGCCCCCGAAGAGCCGGGCGACTCGACTGGCGGCGACTCTCAGGACGGCGACGTCTTCGGCGCGGGGGATGACCTGCTCATCGATGGCCAGACCGACCCGGAGACCAGCGTCGGAAGTGGCTTCGAGAGTGATTACGAGCTCAACTCGCGCATCCAGCAGCTCGAACGTGAGCAAGAGCGCCTCCAAGAGCAAGCCCGCGAGCTGGAGAAGAAAGCCGGTCAGCTTCGCAAGCGCGCGAAGGACTCCCTCGACTGACATGCTGTCCATCCGGCTCCAGCCGGCCCACCCGCAGGTTCGCTCAACGATTGAGCTGCGGTTCTTTTTCGCAGTTCGGCGAGGCAGCCGCCCCAGTGGGTGATTCATGATGCCACCGTGTTTGAAGGTGTTATTAGATGATTAGCGACTCGTTCCTTGCTCTCTGAGGGCTTCAAGACGCTGGAGTTCAGCTTGATCGGCGGTGATGACCCATATCTTGCGCTTCTGAGCGGCTCGCTTTTCGGCATTGACCTTCTGGCTTCGGATCCAGTTGTAGAGTGACGCTCGCGGCATCTGGAGTCTTTCGGCCAGTTGGTCGGTCGTCCACTCATCCTCGGCTAAATTGAGGAGGTCGGTCGGCTTGCTCGACTGTGCGCGCTTCAGCCCGAGGTTGTAGCGCAATGATGTGAGCGCTGCCCGCGTAAATGGGCGGGCTTCGGCGGTTCGATACCCCTGCTCGTTTAGCCGCTCACTTATCTGGGCATCGCTTTTGCCGGCTTCGAAAAGCCGGCTGATCCTATCGACAAGCTCGTCATAGTAGCTCAATTGCTTCCAGCTCTGCACCGGCCGTTGCACGATGGCCGCTGTGCGGTCACCTCCGGCCCAGTGGACCTCGACGCGGAGTCGCTCGGTTTCGCCTTCGACCTGCGCGTGAATTTCGTCGACGATCGCGCGCACGATTTCTTGGCGCTCTTTGGGGAGCGTCTCCTCGGCATGCCACAGGACCGGCAGATCTTGGGCCAGACGGCGTATTTCTTCGGCTTGTTCGCCAGGAAGCGGCGTCTGCCACTCGGCTTTTTGGCGGGCGTAGTCGCGTCGGATTCGTTCTTCTTCCTCCAGCGCCTCTTGCCAGCGATCTTCGAGGGTCTGGGCCACCAGACGGTTTCTCGGGTCGACCGCGTCATACTGCTCGAATGCTCGTTGGGCGCGATAGCGCGCCCGCTCGAGCTTTTGCTCCCACAGCTCTCTTAGCTTTTCTCTTTCCTTCTCGGCCTCCTCGATAACCCTCAAACTCATTTCGATGGCTGCTGGCTCCAGAGCCTGCAACACAAGCGTTTCGATCAGCTCGTCGAGCGACATCCCACTGAAGGAGCGACAGCCATCTTTGGCCTTCGTCTTGTAGTTTTCGCATTCGTAGCGCCACGTTTGTGGGTCTTTATAGTGCAGGCTCATCCGCCAGCCGCACCCGCCACAAAGGACCAGTCCTCCCAGCAGCGCTTGGCCATTTTGCGCATATCCCTTCACGGCCGGTTTGTTGTCCTCGAGTTGTTCCACGTTTCTCTCGTAGGTCTTCCAGTCGATGTAGGCGGGGTGATTGGCTTTGAGCAACACGAGCCACTGCCCCTGGTCGACTCGGACCCGGCCTGGCTCGCCTCGACTCCCGAACCCGGCGTTCGAGGGCCGCTGGCGCCGCCCGTAGACATAGGCCCCCGCATAAATCGGGTGCCGCAAAAGGTTGCTCACCGCCGAGTTCGTCGCCTTGTGCCACTCAAGCGGGCCCAGGTGGGCCAGATGCCCGAAGCTGTCGCGACGATGCGGAAGCTTGATGTCGTGCGCCTCGAGATATCGACACACACCACCGATGGTGCGCCGCCTCTCGAACACCTCGAAGATCAGTTCGATGACCCGGCGCACCTGGGCGTCGGGGTCTTTGATGATCTCCTCGTCGACACTCCATACGTAACCACGCGGCACATCAAAGACGAGCTCGCCCCGCTTGGCCTTGGCCAGCTTGCCGTCCTCGAGTCGCTGCTTCATGATGTGAAGCTCTGTCTCCGACATCGTCGCTTTGACTCCCAATAGCATGCGGTCATTGGGGTCGCAGGGCTCGTAGACCACGTCATTTTCGGCAATAAGCGTATCGTACTGGGCACACAGTTCCAGGAGACGATACCAGTCCAGGCAGCACCGGGCGTAGCGAGACAACTCCAGGGCCAGAATCAGCCCGACATGCCCACAACGCACCTCCTGCATGAGTTTCTGGAGACCTTGCCTTCCCTTGATGCTTGCTCCGCTTGTGCCCAGATCGTCGTCGATGGTCAAAATCTGATCATCGCTCCATCCCCACCGACGAGCGCGTTTGGCGAGCGCATACTGTCGACGCGTCGACTCTTGATGCTCCTCGAGCTGCTGGAGAGTTGATTGCCGTACATAGACCACCACCAGCTGGTTGACATGTCGCTCGGTGATCTTGGGTGGGCGCAGAATCGCGGACTCCGTCATTTCGACCTCCGTGTCGATTTGTCGAAGTCATCTGCCGCCTGGCTATCGCCCGAAGCTGGTCGACCAGTACAGCCTTGCGTCTGTCCGTCAGCCTTTTCCAGATACTCCTCGGCGCCTTCGGCTGCTTGTGCATGATGCCTCCGTGCCAGTTGAACGAGTTTCTGAAGTGCTTGCCGTCCAAGTTTGGCAGGAGATGGCCGCTTTGATAACAGCCGATCGTAAGTGGTCTTACCAAGTACCCGTCCCACCGGGCTTGTCCCGGTGGACGGAAAGCCTGAAAGCTAGATGCTAGATTTCGTATCATCTGAGCCAAGAAAGAGTGACGGCGTCCCTGCGGGCTAAGCTGCGGACGCCGTCGATGCCTTTTCCCTCACGAATGAGGTCGATATGGCACAGATGAGAATAAGCAGAAACGCCGCTACACCCAAGGGCTTTTTACGTCGTATTTCGGATGCCCGCTTTGAGAGGGTCGACGATCCGCGAGCCCAGCAGTGGGTTGTCCACCCGCTGCACGCGCTTCTCAAGCTGGGAGCACTCGCCTTTTCGACGCACGCCCGCTCGGTGCGGGCCGTGGAGGTCAGAAGCGAGCAGCTTCGGCCCACAGTGCGCGCCCAAGTCGGGCTTAAAGAGCGGGTGTCGGACAACGCCTTTGGTCTGGTTTTGCCCCGCATCAAATGGCCCCAGCTTCGCCGATGCCTCCATCGGCAGGTCAAAGCCGAGTGGCGCCGAGGCCGTCTTGTACCGGTGCGCCTGCAAAAAAGCACCGCCGCGATCGACGGCAAGCATGTGGCCACCGTCCCCGAAAAGCGCCTGCGCGCGCTCGTCACCCAGCGCACAAGCCTCGATGGCGCCACGTTGGCCCCCGCCGAGCTTCGCCAGGTGCTGTCGACTCAGTTTCCCCACGTCCAGCTCCAGGAGAGCAGCCACGGCAAGCTGTGCGGCCTTATCCGCGTCCATCGCACTACATTGATCTCCTCGAGTGCGGCGGTCGCGCTGGATCAGTGGCCGATCGCCGGTCAGACAAATGAATGGGGCGCCATCGAGCTGACCGTCTCGGCGCTCATGTCGGCCTACGGACGCACCAAACTCATTGAGCGGGTCACGCTCGACGCCGGTAACGCCACCCCCGAGGTCGCCCAGATGCTACAGGGGCGCGACATTGATTATTTGATGTCGCTCAAAGTCGGCCAGGGCAGGCTCTGGGAGCATGCCGTCGACACTCTCGGTGATAGAGAAGGTCGTCAGGCTGACCATCGGGACGTGGTCGAAGAGCGTGGAAAGACGATCTGCTATAGCGTCTGGCGCGAAAAGCTCGACGGGGAGTACGGCTTCGAGGGTGCCAGGCAGGTGGTGCGCATCGAGCGGGTGGTCGCCGGCGACGAGGACGCCGAGGTAGGAAACCGCTACTTCGTCAGCTCCGAGTCCCCAGATGAGCTTGGGGCGAAAGAGGCGCTCGCACTCGCCCGAGCCCACTGGCGCTGCGAGAATGAAGGCCACTGGACCGCCGATGCCATCTTCGATGAAGACGCGCGTCGAACGCCGTGGACGATGCATCCCGATGGGGTGCTCGTGGCGGGGCTTTTGCGCTCCATTGCCATCAATATTCTGGCGGTGCTGCGTGCGCTGACTCGCAACAAATCCGCAGAGAAGTGGCACAAGCCAACCTGGAAGATGGTTGTCGAGCAGGCGCTTATGACGCTGTGCATTCCCATACTGGACACCACCGAGTTTGACGCCTTCGAGGCTTGAGCCCGCAGCCGACGCCGTCACTCTTTCGAAAGACAACCCGGGGCGAAAACGCCCCGAGACCAGACCTGGAAGGTCTGCCTCCAAAAAAGCGCCCGCATCGCTGGGGAAAGGGGGAGGTATGCCATTGCCGGGGCGTTGAGTCACCCCGGCGGTCTCGAACGGCCTCGTCACCCCTGGACGGGCGATCGCTGATCGAACCTGGGCCCACCCGCATCCCACGAGCACTCCTACTTGATGCGCGCGAAAGCGCCGTGGTATGCACGATCGCCAGATTCAACAGCTTTCTTCACGTTTAAGGCCTGTTTGAAAATAGATGCCCGAGCGAGGGCGAGCTGATTTTGAGGCCATTTTTGTTCGCACAACGTAGGCTTAGCAGCGCTAAGTCGAGGCTTTGCGGGCAAAAACGGACCAAAGCTCAGCCGTCATTCGCGACCAAATTTATTTTCGTACAGGCCCTAAGGGACCGGCTCCGAGGTTCTCGATGGCTTCAAGTTTAGGCGAAGAGGGCCGCAGTGGTCAGTTTGGAACGACCGCGCGGACTTCAATTCAAGTCACAGATCACAATGGAAGCGTCTTTCGCGCCGAGGTCTATCGGTGCGTCAACGTCACCACCGATCCCGAACTTCGCGAGGCGCTGACTTCCGGCGCGCTCTACGAGGTGGCGTCGCCCAGCGGCGAGGGGACTTTCGAGCTGGCCGTTCCCATCCAGTACCACGATGAAGAGCTCGAACTCTTTGCGCTGGTCGTTCCGGAGGTGTTACGCCATCGGGAATTTGCATTGCGCAGCGAGCTGCTCGACGAGTTGGCCGCGGCAGACGAGGAGCTTCCCGCTTATATGCGCGCCTTCGAGACGGTCTGCGGCGTCGGCGCACTCGAGGAGCTCGAGGCTCGTTATGCGGCCGGCGATCGACCTCGAGCCGCCGAGCCCGGCGGCGACCTGGCGGCCGACGGTGGGGCCCCGCAGCAGGTCGCGAGCGATGCCGTTAGCGATGAGGAGCGCCAGGAGCTCGAGCGCGCCAGGCAAGAAGTCGAGGAGACGCGCGCGTTGCTCGAGCAGGATCGCAATCAACTCGATCAAGATCGCCAGCAACTCGACGAAGTCGCCTCGCGCATCGACCGAGAGCGTGCGCGCATGGACGAAGTCGAGCGTGAACTCGCCGACGAGCGCGCCTCCATCGACGAGCTGCGCTCGGAGCTCGAGGCGATGAAGCTCAACCTCGAGCAAGAGCGGCTGCGCCTGGAGCAGGGCGGGCCGATCTCGAACGCCGAGGAGTCGACCCAGGTCGTCACCGACGATCAGTTCATCGAGGTCGTCGAGCACGACGAGCGGTCGGAACCCGTCGAGACGGCTGCGCCTCACGAGGCGACTGAGCTCATCGAGAGCCCTTACGTCGACGCCAACGAGGCGTCCGAGCCGGTGACTGAAGTACGCATCGAGCGTGTCGACGAGGCCCAATTCCCGGAGCGCTTCGATGAAGTCGACGCCGACCCATTCGGGCGTCACGTGGCCGTGATTGACGGGCGTGTCGTGGCAGGCGCCAAGGTTTCTGACGAGGTCATCGAAGGCATCGCCCAGGCTGCCGAGCGCTCCTTTTTCGTCCAGTTCGACGCCGAGGCGAACTACCCGGTCATCGGGCTACTCTTTGCGGGGCTCGACGACGAACAACAGGCGTGTGCCTCGGTCGGATGGACGCTCGACGTCGCCGATTCGGAGCACGAGCTTGTGCTCAACCGGCTTGGCGGCGCCGTTTCGCTGCAAGCCGCGCTCTACGATGACGCCGGCGAGCTTCGCGGGGTGTGGAATATCGCCGCTCCGCTCGCCGAGAATGTCGAGTGGATTCGTCAGCGCGCCGAGAAGCTGTTGACCGATCCCGACTTCGATGCCGGCTCTTACGAGGAGGTCGCCCAGGCTTGGCTCGAACAGGGCGACGAGCGCCTCGGAACGATGCGCCACAACTTCCACACCGACAGCTTCGCCGAGGCGACGACTCCTGCACAGCTGCTCTTGGCTTGCGGCATCGTCGGTTTTTGGTCGACCCCCGAGAAGCTCGAGTATCTGGTCGCCAACCGTTCCTTTCCAATCGACCAGTTCGAGGCGATCCAGCGACGAGTGGTGCGCCGGTCGCTGCAGCATGGACTCTACCTCAACCCCGAGCTTCGACACGTCGCCGTCTACATGGGATTGGCCGCCGACGAGACGGAGTTGTGCGACCGGCTGATCAACGAGTTCGCCGAGCTCAGCGTCGGGTTGCGCGAGAATGACCTCGACCCGGTCCAAGAGTTCGAGAACTGGGAGCAGCTCATCGAGCTGGCTGAAGAGGTGGGCGTGACACTCGACGCCGATGTGCTCGAACTCGCCGAGGCGAGCCTCAAGCGTGCGCAGGACTTCCAGGAGACCGATATCCCGGCCGAGGTGGCCCCTCCGGCACCTGTCGAGCCCGCGATCAGCGACGTCTCCTTCGACGAGATCGAGATCGACGAGTTGGTCGTCGCCCGCCGCTCCGAGACGACCGGCGTGACCTATTTTCTTCCCGACGACGCGGTGTTGGATACATTCGACGATCTCGCGTCGATGCCGCGCGAGGATCTCGAGCTTCTGCTCGAAGATGCCAAGGGCCGCCTCGAAGCGGCTCAAATGCTCATCGAGCGCTTCGGCGCCGAGGGCACTCAGACCGCGCTCGAAGCCGCCGAGCAGATGAACGCCCCTCAGGTGGCCGCGCTCGCTCGCTTTGTCGAGAGCAAGGCCGAAGGCCTCGAGGCCGAGCTGGTGCGCTGTGTGGAGTCGGGTGGACCGAGCGCCACCTACATCGCCGGGCGCGCCCTGGCGAGCATCCGTAGCACCTCGGCGCTGCCGACCCTGCTCGATGCCTATTGCGATGATCAGCGTCGGGGCGATAAAGAGGCGTTCGCTCGCGCGCTGGCCACCTATGGCAAAAAGCTCTTGCCTCAGCTCAAGCGAACGATCAAAAAGGAAGGGCACGACGATGCTCTTGTCGCGCTGATTCGCGAGCTGGAGCGCCAACACGAGGGTGTGTTGGCCGAGTTGGCCAAAGATCGCAGCAAGAAAGTGCGCGCGGCCGCCAACGAAGCGCGCAGCTAACGGACGTCTTTTCCCGAGCCTGACCGACGAAGCGGTTTCAAACGATGATTATCGGTATTTTCAGTGATGTGCACAGCAACCTCGAGGCGATGACCACGGTCCGTGAGGCCTACGAGGAGGACGAGCGCGACATCGACATGTACGTCTGCCTCGGTGACGTGGTGGGCTACGGCGCTTGTCCCAACGAGTGTTGCGATATCGTGCGCGAGATGGCCGAGATCACCATCCTCGGAAACCACGACGCGGCGGTCTGCGGTCGGATGAACTACGCGTTTTACTACGACGCGGCTCGCAATGCGCTCGACTGGCACGCCGAGCAGCTTCGCGAAGAGCACCACGAGTGGCTCAAGTCGCTGCCGTACTCCAAAACGTGGGAGGACGTCGAGTTCTGCCACGGCTCACCGGTCAACCGCGAGGACTTCGAATACGTCTTCAACATCCACCAGGCCAACGGACTCATCGACCACTGGGATGACCTGCAGCACATCACCTTTATCGGCCACTCCCACCTGACCAAAGCCTTCAGCCTGCACCCGGAAGAGGGCGCCGTCGAGATCAGCGGGCCGCTGCTCGAGTTCGAAGACGACAAAAAGTACATCGTCACCGTCGGAAGCGTCGGCCAGCCGCGCGACAACGACAACCGAGCGTGCTTCGGCTTCTACGACACCGAGGCGAAGACCTTCGAGTACCAGCGACGTGACTACGACGTGCGCAGCGCGGCCAAGAAGATCTTCCAGTCGGAACTCTCCAGCGACTTCGCCAAGCGACTTTTCTTCGGGATTTAGTCTAGGTTTCGGTGCGAGGCCATCTTGCGCTCGTCTACGAGAGCTAGAAGCACTCGCACCGATGGTTACTCGACGACCGCCAAGAAATGATCGAGCCGCAGGCAACTCAACACGTCGACACTATCGGTCGATGTGCCTCTGGCCCCCACAATCACTGACAGTTCGCCGAAGGGGGAGACGTACTCGGGCGCCTTGACCGGCTGATCGAGCACGTGCAGCAGTCTGCCGGTGGCGGCCTCGCGAAGTTGAATGTCGTCTCCGACCGCCAGGATAGCGTCTTCGATCTGGACCAGCGGCAGGTTGCCGTGCAGCAGCCACGTCTCGTCTTGCGGAGTGGCTCGCCAGATGCGTTCACCGGTG
Source organism: Persicimonas caeni (assembly GCF_006517175.1). Taxonomy (NCBI): domain Bacteria; class Deltaproteobacteria; order Bradymonadales; family Bradymonadaceae; genus Persicimonas; species Persicimonas caeni. Next base: position 6,049,492 of record NZ_CP041186.1, read on the forward strand.
GTGATCTCGAAGCAGGACAACTCGGCGCGATCGGTCTTGACCAACCCGTGCATCTTGCCGGCGAGTTCGATGGGGAGCACCGGCGTCGGGTCATCCATGCCTGCGCTCGACAGGTCGAGTGTCCACTCGACGCGCGGCTCGGTGCGCTCGACGTCGATGGCCTGGAGCATCAGGTGACCGTGCCGCTCGACGGGCACGATCATGTACTCGTCGACGAACGACGCCTGTCCGGCGAGCACCCCGTCAATACGAAGCTGCCAGGAGGTGCGCCCGGTAAACGGGTAGAGCGCATGGACGGTGAGCTTTTGGTGCAACGAATCGTGTGACAGCGAGTAGAGCCGTCCTTGGTGGAATTGCGGTCCGGTGGCGGCCAAACCGCCCAGGCGCACCTTCCAGAGCACCTCGCCATCCAGCGGGTTGATGCTGTAGAGGAAGCCCTCTCCGGTCAGCGCGGTGATCAGCGGTCCTTGGAAGGTCACGCCGACATAGCGGCCGTGGCCCGACGAGAAGCTCCAGATGATCTCGCCGGTTTCGGGGTGCAGGCCGACGATTCGCCCATGGCGATCGCAGGCGACGATGCGCTGCTCACTCGGGTAGGCCGCCGCACCCACAATTCGCTTCCACGTGCTCACCGGCGTGGTCTCGTTCTCGAAGACCAACTCTCCCGACGCCAGGTCGAGAAGCCGCATGCCAGTGCCGTGCTCGGCGACCAGAATTCTGTCACCCGCCACTTTGTAAGACACCCGACTCATATCGACGTCTTCGGCGTGCTTCCAGCGCACCTGCCCACTCTGCGAGTCGATGAAGTACATCGCCTCGGAAGTGGGCACCAACAAGCCGCCCGCAGCGTTGATCAGCCCACCGAGTTCGATGCGTTCGGCGGCGAATTGCCAGCTGGGGCGGGGGAAGAGCGAGTGGACACTCGAGAACGCCCACGGAAAGCCGGGCTTCTCGGGCTCGGGGGGCGGCGCGGGGTTGAGATGGCCCAACGCTTCAATAAACGACTCGGGCTCGTCGTGATACGAGTTGCTCCCCGACAGGTCTTCGAACCAGCCGCGCAGTTCGCGAAGCTCGATGTCGAGATCGCTCCAGCGATGGTTGAGCTCCATGGCAGGATTGAGTGACAAGACGTCGGCCAAGAGCATCTCGGAGAGCGACAAGATGACGTCGAGCGCCTCGCGCGGGTGACTGGGCACGGTCAGCGGGCCTTCGCCGCGCACAGGCGTGCCAATGGTCAACTCCCAGTGGGGCCCCTGGGCGGCGACGTCGAAGCGCGCGTGATGCAAGCTCTCGTCGCAATAAAAGCTGCTCTCATCGGACGCTTCGAGCAGGTTGAGCAACTGGCGAGCGCGCTTGAGGAGCGCGTGGACGGTCAAGAACGGATAGCCGCGCGTCAGCTCGACGGTGCGGCCGCGGTACTCGGCGCTGATTTCGCCGGGGAAGAGCAGCGCGTGCAGGTCGAAGTCGTGCTCCCCGTAGTAATCGCGCAATGCGACGTGATCGGCGTCGAACGAGTAGCTCAGCGTCAGTCCGCTGGGACAGGACGTGCCCCCGTGGCGCTCGCCTTCGCGTTCGAAATCGGCACGATCTTCATTGGCGAAGCGTGCGCGCTTGTAGTTCTGAATTCGTCCCAGACGCGAGCTGAAGGCGCGCACGAACGAGTCTGAGGAGAACCCCTCGGAGATGCGGTACAGGTCGGTCAGCAGTGTCTCGGCGGCATCGGAGAGCGCCTCGACAAACTTGTCGACCGCGATGGGGATATCGTGGGCGATGACGCGCCGATGGCGGTTGATGCTGTATAGCGAGATGAGGAATTGGGAGCCGTCCGGCTCGAGCACCATCTCCCAGGGCTCGCAGTGGAATTCGACAATCGCCTTGCGGGAAAGTCCCTCGATCAGCCGGGCGACCGCGTCGAGCAGCTCGCTGAGCACCCCGAAGATGCTCTCTTCGGCGACGTTGCTGGTAATGTTGGTGCCGTCGACGACGATGTCGATGATATCGCGGATCTCGACCAAGTCGAGATCGGAGTCAAAGCGCCGGTACTGCCTGAGACTTTTGAGGAATCGGACATCTTGCTTCCAACTGTGTCCGACGATGATCTGGACCGACTGCATGCTCAATCACTCCTTCCTACCGCGGCTTTGCCTGCAGCGGTCAACTCGCGCCACAGAGTCGAGCCGACGTCGACGCGGTCGCGCAGACCCTCCTCGAGGTCGGCGTCGACGTAAATGCGTCGAAGCTCGCTGCCGCGTAGAAACCTGCTCAAGAAGCTCTCGCTAAAGCGCTGTTCATCGAGCAGGTACATCTTGTTGTAGATATCTTCGCAGACCACCAGGTTGATGAAGTTCTCGTCCGACTCGTCCTCATCGACCACCGTCGACTCGCCCAAGCCATCGTCAATCACCGGAAGCTCGAGGGTGCGGTCGTTCGGCCCGCGGCGTTCGATCATCGTCTGGTAGAATTGTTCGATGAGCTGCGAGCGCAGCGCTCGGTACGCGCGGCGCACATCCGCGGCCTCGCCCTCCAAGTCGAGGTTCAAGCCGTGGGTGCGAATCGAAAGTTTGTTGTCCGAGCGGCTCATGCCACGACTCCCAGATAGGTCATATCGCCTCCAACCAGGCGACTGTACGACGTCTTACCGCGCATCTCGCTAACTTGTCGGAAAAAACATTCATTCCGCCGGCTGTTCCGTGAGGCGAGACGCCAGATACCTGCAACGCCTCGATTATAGGGCTCGGCTCGAAGGCCAATCAAGCTCTAAGCTCTGCGCGCTTCGGCAGCTGCAGAACAGAGAAACCGGCATCCGGTCAGATTTATCAAAAAAGGTCGAGTGGCGGGAAAGTTGAGTGACTCCAGAGGGTTGCGGGTCGGTGACGCGGCCTGCGGAGCGCGTGATGGCAAAATTTTACGCAACGATTTCGAGAATCTGCCGAAAACCGTAATGAGGGGGTGGTCGTTAGGTGTGCCACCTCGTCGTCAAATTCTCGACTTCAGCCAAGGAGACGACAATGTCGAATATCAACGGAGTCAATTCGAGCGGATTCAACGCCACCCAACTGCAAAACGCGCAGACCGAGGGAGCTAACAATTCCGGTTCGAGCTTCGGTGACTTCATGGGGGATGTCGCCGACGGCGCGCTGGCCGGAGTGGCGGCGGTCGCGCCGTTTTTCCCGGGTGGTGAGCTTGTCAAGATGGCCGCCAACGGACTGCGGGGGCTGAGCGATCAGGCTCCAGCCGGCTTGGGCGGCGCCAAGGGGGAGAAGCTCGATCAGATGTGGGAGATGCAGGAGCAAAACCAGATGTTCAACCTGCAGTACATGCACCTGCAGCAGGAGTTGCAGTCGGACAACCGTCACTTCTCGACGATGTCCAACCTGCTCAAGGCTCGCCACGATACGGCGAAGGCGGCGATCAACAATATGCGGGTCTGATCCGGCGAGTGAGCGAGGGACCGAGTGATTGAGGGATCGAGAGTCTCGTGGTCTGGCACTGACGGTGGATCGAATTTCGGTGTCACACCACCAAACATTGCATTTGCAACGAAGGTGACTAAGAATGTCAACTATTGAGGATGTGACGAAGAACGAAGTCGAAGCATCGGCGTCGTCCGCCCGTGTGGAGCTCAAGCGCGCCTTTTTACACATGAGCTTTGCGCAATACGACGAGGCTATCGCCGCGTGCGATCGCGCGGCGGCCTGTGCGCCCGAGCACTCGTTGCCCGTGGCTCTCAAGGGCAGCTTCGAGATGGCGGCAGGCCGAGTGCGAGACGCACTGGGGACGCTGCGACGGGCGACCAAGCGGCATCCGGGGGATGCACTCTCACATATCTATTTCGCAGAGGCCTGCTTTCTGGCCGGCCGCGAGCGCCAAGCCGAGCGTGCGCTGTCGCGCGCCGAAAAGCTGGCCGAAGCCTGCGCCGATATCGGGCAGCAAGGTGTCGGGCAGCAAGACGTCGACCTGGTCGGACTGATCGAGAATCTACGCCAAACATGGCGCGACATCGGTTCGTCGCAGGTTCCGCCGCCGTTGGTCGCCGCGTTCGAAGAGCACAGCGACGAATGACGCACTTGTACCACCTGTTGGAGGCTGAGGAGGCCCTCGAATGAACATCGGTGACGGCAGTAACGCACGGGGTACCACAGACCTGTTTGCACGCATGCAGCAGGCGCATCAAAAGGAGCTGGCCGATCCGGTCGGTTCCGCCGACGATGCTGCAGCTGCCGACAACGTCGTCGAGTTGGCGGCGCTTCGGTCGATGGGAGGCGACGAGACGGTGGGCGCCGACCTCGAGGCTCGCCTGCTCGAGACTGCGGCGGCCGCGCTCGATGACGGCTTCGAGACCGTCTCCGAGTTACGAGAGGCCGTGATCGACGCCATCGTCGAGGAGCGTTATGCCAACCAGTTGCCGGCGGCGGATGCGGAACGAATCACCCGCACGATCAAAGTGACCTTGAGCACCGATCCGGTGTTCCGAAAAGAGATCGACAACATGATGATCCAAGCAGCTCGTCGCTTGGCTCAGAGCGCAGACCACTAGCGCAACAGACGCTCACCGGGGGAGAGCGTCCCTATCGCAGCGCTTGTGTTCACCAACGGGTCGGGCTATCTTGGAGGGCGTCGCGCCACGCTCGCACCCGTGCACACCCGAGACCGTGGCCGCACGCTGACTCAACGACAGATCCGACGTCATGGCAGTTAGTTCTCGACAAGCTCCGGCTCACTCCACCCCCACCGCGATGCATCACCCTGCCCAGGCGACCTTCTTGGTCATCTACTGCACGGAATGCCAGCGCGAGGTTCTCAGCGCTAGTGATCTCGACGAACACGATCAGATCGTCGACGTCTGTATGCACTGTGACCGTCATCTCGATCGAAATGACGACTCGGCCCGGTGGGTCGACGCCCACGCGTTGACCGAGCACGGCTATTTTGTCGATGGGCTCGACACCGCCGAGGATCGACACGGCGGCTCGGGTTGCCGTGGTGGCTCGTGTGGAGTGCAGCAGCCGGAATAAGTCTCTACTCTTTTTATTAGTGCGGTTTTCGATAATACGTCTAAGGAGGCGTTGATGTACTACGAGGTATTCATCCCCTCGCCGGATCCGAACGGATTCGACGTGACGATCACCGTGGAGGCGGACAACTGGATGTCCGCGCTCAAATCGGGCTTGCAGCGCACGGGCGAAGGCGCCGATGCGGTGCGAAACGTCATGTGTGATATCAAGGATGACAACACCATCCACGTCACCGACGCCTCCACCCAGCGCGTCTTCGTGCTCCAAGAGGTTTCTGCTGAAGAAGCGCAGGCCGAGCCAGCCCAGACTGAGCCGGCTCAGCCCGAGTCAACTCAGCCCGAGCCAACTCAGCCCGAGTCAACTCAGCCCGAGTCAACTCAGCCCGAGTCAACTCAGCCCGAGTCAACTCAGCAGGCTGAGCCCGTCCAAGAAGACGCCCAATCGATGGCTGCCACCCAGCGCATCGACCTGAACGAAGAGCAGCCGTTCGCCACCGAGCAACAGGCTCAGCCGGAGCCGGTCGCCGAACCCGAGCCCGAACCCGCACCGGAGCCGGCCTCCGAACCGGAGCCCGAGCCCGAACCGGAGCCCGAGCCGCAAGCACAAGAGGCCGCCCAGGCCGATCCGCACTCCTTCGCCGGCGCCGATCGCATGCGCGTGGGCTCGTCGACCCACGAGGCGCTTCGCGCCGACGAGCAAGAGCCCAAGGTTCTTCGTGAGACGCGCTCGAAGACCGACCAGAAGAAGGCCGTCGAGATCGGCCGGCGCAACGAGAAGGTCTCCGAGTCGCTCATCGAGGACATCTTCCTCGAGATCCAGGAGATCCACGAAGGCGACAAGCCGATGGAGAACGTCGTCAACTTCGTCATGGACATGGCCATGGAGAAGGTCGGCGCCGAAAGCGGCAGCGTGCTGTTCGCCGACGTCAACGGTCGTGAGCTGTATTTCGCCACCGCCCGCGGCCCCAAGGCGAACGAAATCATGGATTACCGCGTGCCCATGGGCAAAGGCATCGTCGGCTTCTGCACCCGCGAAGGCGTCAGCCTCGCCATTAGCGACGCGCCCAACGATCCGCGGTTTTACAAGGCCATCTCCGAGTCACTCGGCTACGAGACCGAGGGCCTCGTATGTGCCCCCATCCAGTACGAGGGCCGCGTGTACGGCGCGCTCGAGCTGATGAACAAGAAGTCGGGCACCGGCTTTACGGCCGACGAGATGAATGCCCTGTCGTATATGGGCCGTCAGCTCGCCCAGTACGTCCACGACACGATCATGCGGCGTGAGAAGATCGAGTAGTGGAGTGATCGAGTAAAATCGAGTAAACGAGAAAAGCCCCCGGAGCCGATTTGGCTGCGGGGGCTTTTTGATGTCTGCTGTTCTTAGGTGTGTTGTCCTTAGAATCCCATCTGGAACGCTTCTCCGATGCTGGCGTACCAGCCGATGATCCACATGACGATGCCGACCATCGCCTTGAGCACCAGTTGGATGGTCGCGACGCCCACGCTCTTGGTGAAGCCGAGGTCATACGATGACATGATCACGCCGAACCAGAGCACCGCGTACAGCGGCCAGCTCAAAAAGAACGGCAGGATTCCCAGGACCAGACCGGCCACGCCCAGTCCAAACGAAAGCCACATTGCCTTCGAATATGAGTTCTTGTGCTGGGGCACGCCCATGGTGCCGACAGCCAGCTTCAGCACGAGGGCGTGTAAGAAGAAGGTGACAATACCTATAATTAGTGTGCTCATGGATCCGTCTCTCGTGCGTTGAAAGAAAGCCCGTGCGTTGAAAGCAAGGGCGCGACGCTATTGGATGCACCCGTACCTATGACCGTCGTGCTATGATCATAAGCACTGTTCGAGGCAATTTCTATTCCCGCGCCGATGCGATATACACTCGTGTCGAGACTTTGTAGTTCCCAGAAGAGAATCGATGCTTCGCGGCAACACGCAAAAGGAATGGGGCGGACCCGCCTCGGAGAACCGTCGGCGCTTTGCCACAGTCGCCGACGTGCTTCGTGGTGCGCCCGAATTCGCCGGCAAAGCGGGCGTCTACATCATGGACGCGCGCGGCAGCCAAGAATTTCGCACCTACACGCAGATCTTGGAGAACGCGCTTCGCGTCGGCGCCTCCCTTCGAATCCAGGGGATCGGCCGGCTCGAGCGGGTCATGCTTCTGCAGTCGACTGGCTTCGACTTTATGAGCGCTTTTTTCGGGGCCGTGGCCATCGGCGCCACGCCCGTGCCCTATCCGCCGCCGGGGCGCCAAGACCACGCGAACGGTGAGCCGCGCTTCATGAAGACCGCCAAGCGGCTCGGCGCGTCGGCCATCGTCGCCGACACCGACATCGACATCGCCAAATTGTCGGCGATGGGCCCGGCGGGCACGGTCTCGTCAGTGCACACGGTCCCCTCGCTGCTCGAGGGCATGCCCGTGGGCGCGGTCGTCGAGCCGCACACTTCGCTTCCCGAGATCGCCTATATCCAGCTGACGTCTGGAGCCACTGGCCCGATGCGCGGCGTCGAGCTCACCCATCGCAATATCTTGTCGAATACCCGCGCCATCGGCCGCGCGCTCGAGGTGCGCGAAGACGATATCGGCGTCTCGTGGATTCCCCCGTACAACTCGATGGGTTTGGTCGGCCTGATCTGCTTTGGGCTTTACTGGGGCATCGACCTGGTGCTGATCCATCCCGAGCGTTTTCTCAAGCGCCCCGAGGAGTGGTTGGCGGCGATCTCTCGGCACCGCGGCACATTGTCGACCGCACCCAACTTCGCCTACCACTACGCGGTGCGCCGCTGCCAGGAGTCGAACCTCGAGGGCCTCGACCTGTCGAGTTGGCGCGTGGCGATGAGCGGCGCCGAGCCCGTACGCGCCCAGCACATGGACGCCTTCGTGCGGCGATTCAGCAACTACGGACTCCGCCGCGACGTCTTCCTTCCGGTCTACGGGCTGGCCGAGGCGACCGTCGGGGTCACCTTTGCCGAGCTCAACAAGCCGTTCGGCATCGACGGGATCAACCGCCGGGTGCTCGAGAAGGAAGGCCGCGCCGAACCCTTGCCCGAAGAGGGCGCCAAATCCCCCGCCGAGCGCCTGCACCTGGTTTCGGTCGGAAAGCCGCTCGAAGAGATCGACGTCAAGATCGTCGGCGACGACGGTCAGGAGCTCGACGATCGCCACTGCGGCGAGATCTGCGTGCGCGGGCCGAATGTGATGAAAGGCTATACGGCCGACAAACCCTCGCGGCGCGTGGACTCGCCGGGCTGCACGCGCTTGCAAGGCGAGTGGCTGATGACGGGCGACCTCGGCTACATCGCCGAAGGCGAACTCTATGTGCTCGGCCGCGTCTGCGACGCCATCGAGACGGCACGAGAGCGTCTCGTGTTCCCCGAAGAGATCGAGCTGTTCGTCAACTCCGTCGACGGCATTCGTGCCGGCAGCGCGGTCGCCTTTTCGGTGACTGCCTCTGCCGATGCCGAGGGCGCCGAGCCAAACTTGCTGGTCATCGCCTACGAATTGCAGGCGGGTACCGAGGCGTCCGACGTCGAGCGAGCCGTCAAGTCCCTGATTCGAAAGCACCTGAGCATCGACCCCCACGCGCTGGTCGCGCTCTCGCCAGGCTCGGTCCCCAAGACCCACAGCGGCAAAGTGCGCCGCTTTTTGGCGCGTCGACTCTACCTCGAAGACCGCCTCGAGCGTCGCCAACGCACCGCCGGCGAACTCGAAGGCGTGCGCCGCTTCGTCCAACGCGCCCAAACCGAAGCCAGCCGCCTGCGCAACACCTTCCTCCAGCGCCTCGACAACTGGCTCTCCAAATAACCTCCCCCCCGCGACCCCCAAACCCCTAGACCCCTAAACTCCCAAACCCCCAAACCCCCACCACATCTTTGACCCACCACCGCCAATCCGGCTACAGTAGAAAGGCCGAGCACCCGACTGGAGTAGGGTTGCTCCACTTGTGACACCGATGTCCCGATTCGACCGAGTTTCGATGTTCCGAACGGCTCACCATTCAGCCCCTTGGGTAATTTTGCTTGTCGCCGCCACCGCATTGGCGGCGAGTGTGGCGGCGTCGTGCGCGGGCCTGGGCGCGAGCTGCCAATTCGACTCCGACTGCACCGGCGGCAACCTGTGTATCCAGCAGACTTGCTACGCGGCCTGCACCGCGGCCGAAGATTGCGAGCCCCCTTACGATATCTGCCAGCCCTACGCGCGTCAGAACTCCGGCGGCGACGAGACCGTCAAAATCTGCGTGGGCGAGGATTTCGAGGTCGAGAACAACGACGCCGGGAACAATTGCGAGCAGAGCGGTGACTGCTGCCAAACCGACGCGGAGTGCGCCGCGCTGCCCGATTTCGGCCCCAACGCGGTCTGCGGCGCGGACAACCGCTGCATCACCCCGGTGGCGCACCCCGAGCAGGGCATACTCATCCGCGACCGCACCACCGTCGATACGGGCGAACAACCGGCCGACGGAGGCCTGGGCGCCGATATTGCGGCGGTCTTCGTTCGTCCGGCGGCCACCGAGGAGGCCACCGGATTCGGCGTGTTGCTCGACTACTCGCCGGTCAATGGGGCGGACGGACCCGCTGACGCCCACGTCGGCGCAGCACCGCTGCTCGACGCGCAGGGCCAATGCGTCTCCGGCGGCTTCGACGAGACAGCGCTTCCGCTGGGCGGGGAGGGGGGCTACGCGCTCTTTGGCTTCGACAATGCCGACGGCGATCGCCTGCGGTTGAATAATGGCTGGGAAGCCGTCGTCATCGAGTGGGGGGCCAATTGCGGAGCTGAGGCTGCGGCCGATTCGTACGACGTCTTTTTCTGCACCGCGCAGAGCGAGGGCGCGGCGATCGACCCGGTCACCGACTGCTCCAAGCAGCTAAACCCTCAGCCTGCCTCCGGTTTTGCGGCGATCAGCCTCGACTGAGCCCGCCGAGAGGAGCAGGCGCAGCTTGAAATTGCGCGAGTGCGTTGCATTTTCGTCGCCGATGGGTAAATGTGGCACATAACTTCATTGCACGTTCGCATTTACTGATTGTTTTTTTGCCCAGGTGGCAAACAACTTGCAACTTGGCACAAATGGCTCGATAAGAGCATCGATGAGCTCGATTGTCCGAACGTGGGCGAAGAGAGTTCTGCAATTGGATGGTTAGTGTTACTTCCACTCTAAACCTCACTGTAGGGGAGAGAAATGAAGACGTTTAAGAAATTGTTGGCAATCCTTCTGGTATCGACCGCCTGTTCCGGCCTGATCGTGGCTTGTGGTGGCAGCGAAGAAGACGATTGTCTTTCGGATGAAGACTGCGCGGCAGGCGAGCTCTGCGATCAGACGGACAAGGTCTGTCGCTTCTCGTGTGAGACCGACGCCGACTGCACCGTCGAGGGCGAAGTCTGCGATACCGACCGCACTAACAGCGGTGGTGTCTGCGTGCTTGGCGACACCGAGCCCGAGTGCACCACCGACGACGACTGCGCCGAAGGCGAGACCTGCAACACCGAAACCGGCATGTGCGAAGGCACCGAGCCCGAGTGCACCACCGACGACGACTGCGCCGAAGGCGAGACCTGCAACACCGACTCGGGTATGTGCGAAGTCGCCACCATCTATGGCTTCGCTCAGATCACCGATGTCTCCGACACCACCAACGACGCGCTGTGCGGCGACAGCCTCGACGATCCGGGCTCCGACCTGTACGGCATCGAGCTGACCTCGGCTGACGGCAGCTCCTCGTTCTGGGCCCAGTGGGTCTACGACGGTGTCAACCACAGCACCGACCTGGCTTCGCCCGCCGGCGTCATCGACGGCACCGCTCCCGGCCTCGACGCCGAGGACTGCCCGGAAGCTGGCTTCTCCGACAGCGTCGTGGCCCTCGGCTGCGGCGGCTCGCTCATCGTCGAGTTCGTCGACGACCAGGGCACCGCTGTCGACATCCTTCCCGGCGACACCATCACCGTCTACGAGTACGGCGCTCAGTGCCAGACGTCTCCCTCGGCGGACCAGGACGAGTGGAGCGTCTCCATCTGTGAGCTCAACGAAGACGAAGCCCTCGCAGGCAACTGCACCGGCGAAGTCGCCGTGGGCAGCGGTAACGGTCTGAGCGACGTGACCGTGCCGACCGACCTGTAAATCTGCAGACACGTGGTTGTGTATTGCAGCCGCGCTCTGAGTAGGTCGAACACAAACCGCCCGGACTCGCTCTTTGCGAGCCGGGCGGTTTGCTTTTGGGGCCCACCTGCTCCGCAACGGAACAATCAATTGAAGGAAGATCTGGGCGGGTTTACTCATTTGTAAAGAGCGACTAATGTCGCCGCCGAAACCGCTGCACGACTCCGAAGGGAACACACAACGATGCGAATGCGAGTGATAAGCTTGATGATGGCGCTTCTGTTGGCCCCTGTGCTGACAGTGGGAGCCGGGTGCGCCACAGGTTCCGACGCCAAGCCCCAGACCTATGCTGGCGCCGCCGAGCAGCGCTACATGAGCGCTGACGAAGATCTCGAGGACGGCAACTATCTGGAGGCGATCCGCCAATTCAATTCGGTTCGCAACAAGTTCCCGTACAGCAAGTACGCGCCCCTGAGCGAGCTTCGCATCGGCGACGCGTACTTCGCCCAAGAGAAGTACGCCAGCGCTGTCGAGCAGTACCGAAACTTCATCCAGCTGCACCCCAAGCACCCGAAGGTCTCCTACGCGCATTGGCGCGTGGCGCTCGCCTTCCACAAGCTGATGCCTGAAAACTGGTGGCTCTTGCCGCCGGCCTACGAGCGCGACCTCGCCAGGACGCGGGATGCGGTGCGCGAGATGAGACTTTTCATCAAGCGCTACCCGAACTCCGAGTACACCGACCGGGCGCGCAAGCTGTTGGCCCAAGAGCGCCGCAGACTGGCCGACCACGAGTTGTACGTCGCCAAGTTCTACCTCGACCGCGACAACCCACGCGCCGCCGCCATGCGGCTGCGCTACTTGCTCGAGAACTACTCGGGCCTCGGACTCGACCCGCAGGCGCTCTTCTTGCTCGCCCGCTCCTACATCGAGCTGGGCGACCTCCAGAAGGCCAAGACCGCGCTGGGCGATCTCATCGAGTATCACCCGAACACCGAGTTCGCTCGGGAGGCCCAGGACTACCTCGCCGAGTATGAGCTGGAGTGAGGAAGGGCGAGGGAGAAGGAGAGTTGACACGACGACCCACGATAGCTATACCATCCCCCCTCGGTTCCGGCCTGTGATTTTTCCCGGTAAATCGACAGAGTCGCGCGCCGAACAAGATTTTTTAGCTATCTGAATGTAGCTACGAGCAATCACGATACACTGCCTGCCACGCCCCCCCCACGATGGGAGACAAGCGGGGCCCAACGAGCGGGCAAGACTAGACGAGAGCAGCCATGAAGACGTTTAGCGTCAAAGAGCAGGATGTTGAGCGCGCGTGGCACCTGGTCGACCTGGAAGGAAAAACGGTCGGTCGGGCAGCCAGCGAGATCGCGAAACTGCTGCGCGGAAAGCACAAGCCGATCTACACGCCGCACGTTGACTGCGGAGACTTTGTGGTGTGCATCAACGCCGACAAAGTCGAGTTTTCGGGTAACAAACTCACCGACAAGATGTACCGTCGCCACTCCCTCTACCCGGGTGGCCTCAAAGAGATCGGTGCCGGTGAGTTGATGGAAAAAGCCCCGGAAAAGGTCATCGAATTTGCGGTGCAGGGGATGCTGCCCAAGAACACGCTGGGCCGCAAGATCATCAAAAAACTCAAGGTCTACAGCGGCGCCGACCATCCGCACTCGGCCCAGCAGCCCCAAACTTTCGAGATCGACTGAGGAGATAGACAGCCATGGCCAAAGTAGAACAGTTTCACGCAATCGGTCGTCGTAAAAGCGCTAGCGCTCGGGTCTTTTTGCGCCCCGGCGGCAGCGGCAACGTCACCGTCAACAAGCAGGACGCCGACGAGTACTTCGCTCGCGACACCCTGATGATGATCATCCGCCAGCCGCTCGAGCTCGTCGACATGAGCGACAAGTTCGACATCTACGCCACCGTCCGAGGCGGCGGCAAGAGCGGCCAGGCCGACGCCATCAAGCTGGGCATCGCCCGCGCCCTCGAGCTGTACGACGGCGACCTTCGTTCGCCGCTCAAGAAGGCCGGCTTCCTGACCCGCGACGCTCGCGTCAAAGAGCGTAAGAAGTACGGTCAGAAAGGCGCTCGCGCTCGCTTCCAGTTCTCGAAGCGCTAAGCCGAGTCGACCGACACAGTTGCTGTACCGGCAGCATTGGGCCGCAGGGACGCGGCCCGCACAACAAAAAACGCCCGACGTGTATGTGCGCGTCGGGCGTTTTTGTGTTCTTGCGTCTCTCCTTATGGGGCGCCTCGATTTCTGAAGGCCTTCTCAAAACCCAAACGGCAACAACAACATCAACGTCGCCATCACCACGAACATCGCGCGCCAGATGCCCATGCGGAAATACATGCGCAGGGCGCCGATCTCGATGTTGAAGACCCAGATGATCGACAGGAAGTGGCCGAGGGGAAACTCGGCGATGGGAGGGATGAGCAAAAAGGCGTAGCCGGCGCTGGCGTATCCGACGATGCGCGCGCTCAGGCTGAAGCTGGAGTGGCCGCCGGCGAGTCGGGTCGCCAGGTGAAAGATCCCCACGTGGGCCATGAAGATGAGCACCGCGCGGATGGGCACAGCGACAAACAGCGCCACGCGCGCCATGTCGAAGGTGGCGCCCGATTGCTCGGCGACGGTGTTGATCAGCTCCTGGTACTGCTCGAAGAAGAGCATCTGCCAGCCGGTGCTGAACAAGAGCCCGACGCCCAGGCACAGCAACCCGAAGGCCACCGCCGGGCCCCAGGAGCCCGAAAAGCGCACGTTTTGGAAAAAGGTTCTCGGGGAGGTGACCACGTCGACGAGGGTGCGCGCGAAGGCGCGCGGTGAGTAGTCCTCGTTCGGATCCTCCCACGGGGTCGTGGGAGGCGCGAACTTCTCGCGGCACACACTGCAGATGCAATAGCCGCGAAGGTCGCTCCCATGACAGGCGGCGCAGATATCGCCACCGCACTCGGTGCAGATGGCGATAGCCGGCGCGCCTTCATGGTGCGAACACGTTCTGTGGTCAGCGTGTCGCTGGGAGGTAGTCACTGCTTACTTCTTGTCGTCCTTTTTGCGCTTGCGGCGACGAGTCTTCTTGCGCTTGCGCTTTCTCTTGTTGCGCGACATCGACTTCGAGTTCGAGCCGTCCATCGCCTGGCGGTGGTGGCTCGGCGGGGTGTAGCCCGGGGGCAGGTTCATGCCGCCCATGCCGGGCAGTCCGCCGCCTTGCGACTGTCCGCCGCCTCCGCCGCCGCCCAGAAGGTCGCCCATCAGCGAGCCGATGTCCATGTCCTTCATCTGGCGCATGGCGTTGAGCTGCTTGAAGCCCGGAATCTTGTTCAAGAATCCGCCGCCCATGTTGCTGAACTGCTGCATCATGCCGCGCATCATGTTGAACTGCTGGATGACCTGCTCGACCTTCTCCTGCTCGGAGCCCGAGCCCTTGGCGATACGCCGCACCCGGTTGGGCTGCTTGGTCAGCAGATCCGGGTTGGTCTTCTCCTTGTCGGTCATCGACTGGATGATCGCGCGGATCTTGCCCAGCTCGCTGTCGTCGACGGCCACGTCGTCGGGCAGCCCGCCGCCAAAGAACGGCATCATCTCCATGAGCTCGCTCATCGAGCCCATCTTCGAGATCTGCTCGAGCTGGTTGTAGAAGTCGTTGAAGTCGAACTCGCCCGAGAGCATGCGCATGGCATCCTTCTCGGCGCGCTGCGCTTCCTCGTCGGACAGCGTACGCTCGAAGCGGTCCATCAGGCCCATGACGTCGCCGAATCCGAGGATTCGGTTGGCCAAGCCTTCGGGGCGGAACTCCTCGAGGTCGTCGAGCTTCTCGCCGACACCGATGAACTTGATGGGCTTGCCGGTGACCTCTTTGATCGACAGGGCGGCACCACCGCGGGCGTCACCGTCGAGCTTGGTCATGATGAAGCCGTCGACCTCCAAGCGGTCGTTGAACTCTTTGGCGGTGTTGACCGCGTCCTGGCCGATCATGGCGTCGGCGACCAGGAAGATGTTCTCGGGCTTGGTCGTATCGATGATCTGCTCGAGCTCCTCCATGAGGACGTCGTCGACGGCCAGGCGGCCGGCGGTGTCGAACAGGATGATGTCGCGGTCTTTGTCCTCGGCGATCTTGAGCGCCTCTTTGCAGACCTCGACCGGGTCGGCGCCTTCGCGAGCGTGCACCGGCACGTCGATGCGCTCGGCGAGCTGGCGAAGCTGCTCGATAGCAGCCGGACGATAGACGTCGGCGCCCACGAGCAGGGGCCGCTTGCCCTCGCGCTCCATCAGGTACTTGGCCAATTTGCCGGTGGTGGTCGTCTTACCCGAGCCCTGCAGGCCGACCATCATGATCTTGGTCGGACCCAGCCGCGGGTTCGAGAAGACGATGGAGGTGTCCACCGGGCCCAGAAGCCCTTCGAGCTCGTCGTGGCAGATCTTGACGAAGTGGTCGCCCGGGGTGACCTCGACCTTCTCGTTGGCCTTGGCCTTGACCTTGACGACCTCGCCGATGGCCTTTTCCTTGACCTGCTTGATGAATTTTTTGGCGATGCGGAAGTTGACGTCCGCCTCGAGCATCGCCATGCGGATGTCTTTGAGGGCGTCGTCGATATTCTCTTCGGTGATCTCCCGCTTCCCCTCGAAGCGATTGCGTACGTCGCGAAAACCCTTCGCGACAACGTCAAACATAGCCATTGCCAAACCCTTTGGTCTCTAGAAACTGGATGCCGATTGGGGCGCTCAAGTGGCGCACCCGATTTATGCTGGTTGCTTCACGAAAAACTCGTACGAAAAAGTCGCACGGAACGAACGTGTAAACAGAGCCGCTTGTTCCGGTCGACACGCAGGTCCACCGGCGGCGGCTCGATGTGGGAGGGCGACTGCCGGCCCTTTGTGCCGACAGCGGGAGGTGCGGATTGGCGAACGGCCTTCGCTGAGGCGGCAAATACCGCCCCGAAAAGGGCCCTCCGACAGGTCCGTCAGGCTGGCTGGCAACGTATCCACTGGGCGGTGGGCTGTCAACTGAGCCCGAGCGTGTTAGGATGGTGCCATCTGGACGAAATAGGCAGCAAACTTGCGGGCCGTGGCTGCGGCCTATATAAGTGAGGGTGTTTTCGACCTTTTTTGCGTCGGGTTACGCACATACGGAGAAGAGAGATATGCAGATCAACATACAGCTCATCATGCAGCAAGGCTGGACCCGCTCGGTGCTCGCCGTCCTTTTCGTCGGACTGATTGCCGCGGCGTCGACCGGTTGCGAGCCGAGCCCCAAAGAGAAGCTGAGCGCCGCTCAGGTCGCCGTGATGAACGAGAAGCCGGACGAGGCCGAGAAGTACCTCAAAGAGGTGCTCGAAGCCGAGCCGGAGAACTTCACCGCCAAGCGCAAGATGGGCGAGGTCGAGCAGCTTCGCGGCAACTACGTCAAGGCCGAGGAGCAGTACAAGTCGCTGTGGGACGCCCAGGGCTTTGGCAAAGAGGGCGCCGAACTGTCGACCAAGCAGGAGAGCCAGAAGGCACTCCTGCAGGAGAATATGCTCAAGCTCTATGAGGACTGGGCCGAGTCGATCGATCCGTCCGAGAGCCCCGACAAGTATATCGAGGTGGTCAAAAAGGGCCTCGAGATCAACCCCAAGAAGACCCGCCTGAACACCATGCTCGTCACCGCGTACGAGAATCAGGCCAAGAAGCTCGTCGAGCAGGGCAAGAAGCTCGAGGCGGCCGCGGTCTACGAAAAGATCCCGCAGCTCTACACCAGCTCCAAGAAGCGCAGCAACGCCGAGGAGCGCGCCACGAACCTTCGCTTCGAGGCCAACAAAGAGCAGATGCTCGGCTACTTCAACGAGAAGGCCAAGCCCGAGCTGCAGAAAGAGGACCGCTACGACGCCGAGAACAAGACCATCAAAGTCAGCGTCGAGAAGTCGCTCGACAGTGACATGGAAGCGCTGGCCGAGAAGGCCATCGAGAAGAGCCAGGGCAAGAAGGTCGACCTGAAGCGTCGCAGCGCCCAGCACGCCGCGATCATCTGCGACATCGCCATGCGCCAGGAAGTCCTGGTCCCGTCGGTCGAAAAGGCCATCGTCGAGGCCACCGGCATCCCCGCCGAGTCCGACTTCTCGAAGATGCGCGTGCCCGCCAGCGTCAACAAGGGCGTCAAGATCGAGGCCGGCCGCCGCGACTGCAAGCTGACCGCCGCCTTGCCGCTCGACGCGGTGCTCAAGATGGGCTTCGAGGTCAAGCAGCAGACCGAAAAGGCCAAAGCCGAGGGCGAGGGTAAGGAGGCCGACAAGGCCGAGTCGGGCGCCAAGGCCGAAGCCGACGAGGCCGGCGACAAGAAGTAGGGCCACTGCCCGATCAATCGCGCGGTTTGGTTTTAACTCGCCGTGCGGGTGTCTAAGATGGAAGGATGCGTGTCAGCGGCGATACGCATCCTTCTGTCGTCTGGGGCGCGCCTCTTCGGCGCTTGACACCATACGCATGTGCGGTTCATAAGAATCGCGGTGACAGTGATTTTTAGATTGGTATCCCTGTGTCGCGGCGCCTCGGCGCTCGACCCCTGAGCAAGATTGCATAGGAGCAGCCGCCATGTCGGACGAAGAAGAATTCGAAGACGAAGAACTCGAAATGGGCGACGACGACGTCGATCTCGACGTCGAGCCGGAAGATTACGACGACGACGATTTCCAGGCCACCGAGATCGACGACGAGCTCTTGGAGAAGGCCCCGGAGAACGCCGCCAAGGCCAACCCCAAGCGCATGAGCGCCGCCCAGCGCAAGAAGAACCGCAAGCTCGTCGAGGGCATCATCGACTCGACGTACTTCGAGTCACCCGAGTCGGCCGAGAAGGCCTACGCCGCCCTCAAAGAGGAGACGGATCTGGCCGCCGCCAAGCCGTACTCGCTCGACGTCGAGCTGACCGAGAACGACACCGTCGACCACCCCAAGTTCGGCATCGGGTTCGTGCTCGAGCTCGTCTCGCCGACCAAGGTCGAGGTCTTGTTCGAAGACGGCGAGCTCATCAAGCTTGTGTGCAACCAAAAGTCGAAGCGCTAATAAGCCTCTAGATCGAGTCGAACGCCATGGGCGACGACAACATCAAAATCATCACCCGCAATCGTAAGGCCCGCCACAACTACTATGTGGACGAGGAGTACGAGGCGGGCCTCAAGCTCGTGGGCAGCGAGGTCAAGAGCCTGCGCGAGGGCAAGGTACAGCTCAAGGACGCCTACGCGCGCTTCGAGAACCACGAGCTGTACCTTGTCAACGCCCATATCCCGCCGTACTCGCACGGCACTCACGAGAACCACGAGCCCGAGCGCGACCGCAAGCTCTTGATGCACCGGCGCGAGCTCAACCGGCTCGAGAACAAGGTCGAGACCGCCGGCTACACGCTCATCCCCCTGGCGCTGTACTTCAAGGGGAGCCACGTGAAGGTCGAGCTCGGCCTGGCCAAGGGTAAAAAGCTGTTCGACAAGCGCCACGAGCTCAAAAAGAAGCAACACAAGCGCGAGATGGCCCGCGAGCACGCTCGCCAGCACGATCGGCGCTCGTCGGATTATTGATGGGGCTAAGGGTGACTAAGAGAGGCTAAGGGTGACTAATACTACTTGGTCAATTTCGTGGTCCGCACCTGAGCGAGACCAGGGCCACGAGCGCGAGAAGGCATTCTGACAGCGATGCCGGTGCGCATCATGGAAGAATGACGCCGAAGCGATCGTGGTTCTGGGCCGCTCCAGGGCGGGTTCACCGAAAGTGACCAAGTAGTACTAATCGGATGTGGTCATTCTGGTCTCTAGTTCCCCTTAGTCACTAGCTCGCGAAGCGAGCGGCTTAGTTACTCTTAGTTCCCCTTAATTTCCCCAAAAAAATTGGAACAATCGCGACCCGTCACCAGTTTTACTAACGAATGACGGGTTACGCATTTGACACCGCACCCAAAAGCCCTTAGGTTCCCGGGTCCGGCAAAGTTTTGAAACCTTCCGCGATTCGCCGCATCTCAAGGGTGTAATCGGGAAGGCTCGGCTGACCCGACGCTCTTTGACAACCGACTGAGAAAGTCGTTTCACGACACCACTCAGTCCAGTCACACCCTTTACGGGGGCGCACTGGCTTCGACGTGGGATGTTGAAGCGAACGATTTCGTGCCGTGGGTATCTCGGTGACCACGTTATTAACTGTCGAGAATCTACAACTGGCAACGATACAAACCAGTATGCGATGGCTGCGTAAGCAGACTGTCGTGAATAGACGCGGGTAAAACCGCCCGTCCACTATTGCACCTCGCCTGTGGGGCTTTAGGGACGACGAAAAGCAGGCTTGGCCCCAGGAAGTTCGGTCTTCGGTCTGGGGCGACACATGAGAAGGCCCCTCTTTCGCCATAGCCTGTCCGTGGACAGTGGTTGAAGGAGGTAAAACTTCAAACACGGACTACGCACGTAGCAGCGTTCAGTGGATCTTCCGCGGACGCGGGTTCGATTCCCGCCGCCTCCATTCGGACCCGAGGACTTTTGTCCTCGGGTCTTTTTTTGTTTCTTGAATCACAAAAGCCGCAAACCGGCGAGGGGCTCCTCCCCCGTGGGGGAGGTGGCTCGTGCGCCGTACAGCGCGAGTCGGAGGGGGCATCAGCAACCAAGGAGCCTCGCCCACGCAACCCTAGGATGTCAGAGGCTGTCGAAGAAGGTCGCCCTTCTAGCAGGTAGGCCTCAGACATCGGCTTGCGTGAGCGGGCGGCCTCGCTACCAGGTCAAGATGACCTGCCTCCTAAGTCGTTTGCGACAACCTTTCGGCTTCGCACGCTTGGGCTTGGTGGCGGCGAAGGTACTTCGACACCAGTGGGCCGACGTCGGCCGCTGTTAGAACCGCGGTGGGTGCAGACCGCAGCACGCCGTGCCGCAGTCCAAACCTCGCGATGTTGCGGGCGCGTCTGCGGGAGCGTCCTGGAAACGCCTGGCAGATCAGTTCTGCGATCGCTGTGATGTCGTCGGCACCGGTGTCGTACGAACCTCGCGAGCGATGCGGCTTCACCTCGTTCTCGTCGCCGAGCACCTGCCGAGTTCGAGCGGTGTCCGGGTCGTAGTCTTCGTCTCGCGAGGCGAGCATGATGCGCGGGGGCAGGGCGGTTGGGGTTCCGGCGATTGGCTCCTGGCTGCCTTCGGGAACGGGCACCTCGCACTCGTCGCAGGCGCGAAACACCGCTTCGGGCTCCACGAGAATGCCGAAGCGTTCGACGTACTTGCGCCGGTGGCGAACCACCACCGCGCGCACGGAGCTGTATTTGGAGGCCCGGCGCGTTAGCTTGGCGTTGCCGGCGGGTAGGAAGGCCAGGGCGTCGAGTCTCATGCAGTTAATGCAGGTCGGCTTGGATGTCTTCTTCCCTTGGAAGACGACCAACGAGCGGCGGCCTTCGAAGGTCCGGCCGCACGCGCGGCACTTCTTCGCCTTGCGGTACGACCACACGACGATGTCGTCGTCGAGCCACTTCACCTGCCGGCGCTTTCCTTTTGGTTTTCGGTTACGCTTTCGTCTACGTCCCATCTCTGCTCTCCGTTTTTTCGCGCATTATTCACGCCGCCCGCGTCCCGCGCGCCCGGTGGCGCTGCTCCCACTCGATGCAGGCAACTTGGTGGAAGAGGACGTGGTCTTGGCCGGCGCCGGCCGGGTCGTAGGCGCGGAGGATGGCGCCGGCCTCCTCGGTGGCTTGGAGGGCGAGGGCGACCAAGGCTTTTTCGCGCTCTTCGAGCGGCAGGTTGTCGAGGTTGAGCCAGCGCTCGAGGGTGGCCGTCGACCACTGCGTCGCCCAGGTCTCGAGCGGCTCGGCCATTTGGTCGAAGCGTCGGCACTGGTCGAGGGTGTGGTCGATGCGCTGCTCGAGGCGGTTGATGGCGAGCGCCATTCGGCATCGGTGCAAGAGTTGCTGTCGGTCCATGAGAATTCTCCGTGTCGTGTGGTCGATTTTGTTGCGTTCGGTGACTCGGGACCGCCCGTACATCATGCTTGTCCCTTCCATTCTTGTTTTCGGCAAAACGGCGCTGATCGTTGCGTACTTTTTTGTGCCCGGTCCGATGTGTGTGAGGTGTGGTGGGGTGTAAGATGCTGGGAAGGTTGGGGTTTCTGGTGGGTGTGTTTCCGGCGGCTAACCGGCCGAGGGCCGTCATTCTCTGTTTGCCCGTAGAACCTCGCCGGGGACATATGTGGTTGCCGTCAACAGGACCGCTCGTGAGCAAGGCAGGGTCGTTGCGAAGGAGCCATTCGACGCAGAGTGAACAGAGAATCGCGCTTCTGTCGAACGATGGGGAGGCGTCTGTGGCGGGTCGGTAAGTTGCTGAGATTAAAGGGTAAACTTTCGTGTGTGAGGTCGGGCTCTTGGCGCGGGATGCAAAAAAAGATCGAGAAAGTACGCAACGAATCGCCCCGATCTGCCGAAAACCGTATTGAGGGGGGCAAGGGCCTTTGCTCGTCGTTTTCGGCAGACAACCACACCATGGGTGATAGGAGCAGCGATATGGGTATCAAGATTCGCAAAGAGCGCGGCCAGAAGAGTGACAAGCGGCGCCGGCGCCAAAAGCAAAAGTCCGACTACGTCGAGGTCGGCCGCGGCGACCACTGCGTGATGACCATCAACCGCCACGACGGGTCGATTGTGGTGCAGCGATTCACGTCGGCCGAAGAAGCGCAGGCGCAACACGAGCGCAACGTGGCCGCGGACAAGCCGCTTGTGGGCGTGACTGAGCTCAACTGAGGAGAGTGGGTGCATAGTCTACCGCTGAACGAAGGGTTGGCCAGGGGCGAGGATGGTGAACTAGGGAGACCATCCCCGCCCCTGTACCTTCCAGATAGCCCGACTTAGATAGCCCGGCGGCTGGCGGTGTTACGGCCCTTCGCCGCACTCATTGAACATGTAGATCGGTTCGATCAGGTCGGTGCAGTCGCCGTCGCCGCAGCTTGCGGCTTGGGCGACGGAGACGCCGCCGCGCACGCGCAGGCAACGCTCGGCTTGGCTGCCGCACTTGCCGGCGACCACGCTGACGTCGACGGCGGCGACGGGGGTCGGCGCGCAGAACGAGCCGTCTGCGTTGG
This sequence comes from Persicimonas caeni, assembly GCF_006517175.1. NCBI lineage: Bacteria > Deltaproteobacteria > Bradymonadales > Bradymonadaceae > Persicimonas > Persicimonas caeni. The sequence goes on from NZ_CP041186.1 coordinate 6,071,669, forward strand.
TCGTGGTCTCGGCGAGCAGCGTGCCCCATTCCTCGGGGGGCTTGGTGCAGTCGATGACGAAGTCACCCATGCCGGCAGCGTCGCCTCGTTGTCCGTGGAAGACATAGACGTGCGTACCCGGGGAGACCGGTCCGAAGTCGTTGGTGCCGGGGTTGGTCATCACCTCGCCGCTGATGCAGCTCATTTGGCCGACTTCAGGAGTCAGGGGGTCGACGTCGGTGCACGAGTCGTCGCCGCAGACAAGGGAGGCGTCGGCGGCGGTGACGCTTGACGAGGCGGTCATGAACTCGCCGTTGGCGTCCGTGTGGGTGACGACCACGTCGACCTCGGCGCCGCGCGGAACTGCCAAGCAGTATTCGCCGGAGGGGCCGCTCGTCGCGGTTTCGCTCTCGGTGCCGAAGGGGCCGTCGTAGCGGCCGGAGATGGTCGCGCCTTCGATGGGATTGCCGCCTTCGTCGACGACCGTGCCGGAGAGGCACGACGGCGGGGCGAGTTCGATTTGGACCTGCTGGCAATCACCGTCTCCCATGCCGCTGCATGTCGCGGCGGTTCCCGTGCCGGAGATCTCGACGGCGTCGCCGATCTGGGTGCGCCCGTCGGAACCGGCGGCGCTCACCTGGGCGGTTGAGCCGAGCTTGAAGTCGACGCAGGTCACGCCGGAGTCACCGGTGATTCCGTAGGAGGTGCCGTTGTAGGAGACGCCGTCGACGTAGATCTGCGCGCCGGAGACCGGGGCGCCGCTGGCTTCGTCGACGACCGAGACCTGCACACACTCCTTGTCGTACCAGGGCTCGTCGCAGTTCCACCAGGTGAAGTGACTGACGTCGACCGTCCAGGCGAGCTTCTCGGCGGCGTAGGTCGACTCGATGACCTCGCCCATGCCCTCCTGTCGCCACATGCCTGCGTCGGTGTCGTACCAGTACGCCTCGATCTCTTCGCCGAGGCTGTAGTCGTCCTGCAGGTCGTCCGGGAGCACGAACTCCAGGGTGGCCTGCGCGCCATCTTTGAGCGACAGCGGCTCGCCAGCGTCGGTCTGAAGTTGGACGTCGGCCATGAACACCGACTGCATCGGCGTCGGGTCGTCGTCACCTTCGAGCACGCCCTCGAGCGGGCCGGGCATGCCGGCGCGCTCGTGGGTCGATGGGTTCAGCGGAGTGATGAGCGCCTGGGCGGCGCCGGTGTAATCGTCGCCGGCCGCGTCGACCAGCGAGTTGGCCGGGATGCTCACGTGCACCCGGTCTTCGTAAAGCTCGCTGTCCGTAGTCGGGTCGAAAGGGTGGGGCGCGCCGGTCGCCAGCAGGTGAATCGAGCGGGCCGCCTCGGTGTTCGCGGGCAGGTCGACCACGGCGGTGGCCGGTGCGAAGCCGTCGGCCTCGACCATGGCGAGGGTGCGCCCGGAGGTGAGCTCGTCGAAGGAGACAGCGCCGTCGGCGTTGGTCTGGCCTGTGGCCGGAGAGGCGGACGAAGCGCCGGGCTTCGCCAGAGTGACATTGGCCGAGTCGATCGGCTCGCCGTCGATATCGAAGATGGTCAGTTCGAGCGACGACGTCTGGGTCTCGGCGTCGGAGGCGTCGGATTGGGCGTCGCTTGCGTCGGAGCCCGCGTCAGGGCCGATGTCGCTGCCGGAGGCGTCTTCGTGAGTATCCGTGGCCGCGTCCTGTCCGCCATTATTGTTGGCGTTGTTGCCGCTGCCGCCGCCCTGGTCGTCGGAGCAGGCCCCCAGACTCGCCGCCAGGCAGAGCACGGTGAGCGCGCTGAAGAGTCGGTTCCATCGTCTGTGTCTCGTGCGTCTCATTGTCATCCTTCCCATTTGAGAGTCCATCTGAGTCATTCACGTTGGCGACGTTGGTCGCCGCCGTCCGGGAAGGGGTAATTGCAACGAAGATGCCATCGGCGCGGGATGGTGTGCTGGGCGGATCGAGGTGGGGCGGAGTACCAAAATTTCGGCCATTGATGTCAGCCGAGCAGAAGATTTCGAGTTCGGCGCGGTTCGCAGTAGCGGAATGGCTCGCGAGCTTTGGGCGGAGAATACCGCCCAGGAAGGGCGTTTGGGACCGATTTCGCAGGCGAGCGACATCGGCGTCATAGCCTATATGCAAGTGCGGGGCCAGCTTGGTGCAAGGCTGGTGCAAAGGCTCGTCGAGGGGGGCGCATTCGCTCGTCGGTGACCTCTTTGGAGGGGCGAAACAGCCCGACGTCGATGTCCCCGCGGGTCACGCACGACCTTCCGTTCGAACTCACCATGTCGGTTGGCCGCGCGTCGCGCTCTCAAAACGGTACAGGGGGCGCACCGGTCTTTCACTGGCCCGGTGACTCGTCTCCAACCGGGGCGAGTGCCTTTGCCGCTGCGCGCCGCAGGGTGCTGGATGTCGCCTTCGAGATCTTGCCGCTCTCCCAGGTCACCTTCGTGGGGCTGGCGCCGTGCAGACAGTGAAACAGCACGAGGCCGGTGAGGTACGAGCCGGCCGCCGTCGCCGAATTGCCGTTCTGCGGGCTGTGCAGGCGGATGTCGGGATGTGCCTCGCGCACGTCTGCCCACACTTCTCCAATCGGACACACCGCTGAGCTACTGGTCCAGCTACGCACGCCGCGAGCCAGCGCCTTCGTGAGCCTGTCGTAGTCGCCGAACTCCGGATAGATATTGTAGATGTCTGTCTCCGGAGCGCGCGCCCAGGGTATCCACACGATTGACCGTGCGTCGCTCTGTATCGCCGCGTTCTCCAGCTTGGCGAGCGCAGCGCCGAATGTTGTCTCCTGAGCGGCCGGCTCCAGGCTCTGTGGTTGCAGCACGACGACGTCGTATTGACCGTTGTGAATTTTGCTTTCCGCATCCTCGTCGACGTGCCAGCTCAGATCCCGCCCCGGTGAGGCAGAGAGTTCGTACCAGAGAGGCGCTTCTCCGGCCGATTTGGTCATTTCGGCGACGTAGCGGGGGATCCTCCAGTAGGTATGGCTATTTCCGATGAACAGCACGGTCATCGCGCTTTCGGGCTTCGTCTCGTAGATATTCGCAACGTCCACGTATCCTTTTTGACGTTGCTCTCCGTAATACCACAGCGGGACGACGGTCACGGCGAGTAGGGCGATGACTATCTTGAGCAGCGGGGAGCTCTTCTCTTTCGAGCTCTCCGGAGCCTTTTCACTCTCGGGTTCTTCAACAGGTTGCGTCGCGAAGGCGTCTCTGGCCGCCTCCACGGTGCTGGGACGCCTTTCGACGGCAGGCTCGAGCAACGCGCGCAGTCCTTGGCGCCATCGTTCGGGCAGGCGGACCACGTCGTCGAATTGCAGGCGGTTTTCGGCGGTCTCGAACTCGGTGGGAGGACGATTCGAGAGCAGGTGCAGCAGCGTCGCGCCGACGGCATAGAGATCGGACGCGGGCACCGCCTTGCCCATGAACTGCTCGATCGACGTGTACCCGCTGGTTCCGACGACCGTCGAGCCTCCCATGCTCCGTGCTGCGCTCGCCTGGACCGTGCCGAAGTCCACGAGGACGATCCGGCCCTCGGGGGTGCGGATCAGGTTCGACGGTTTGATATCGCGATGGACGATGGGTGGCTCGAAGCGATGAATGTAGGAGAGCGTTTCGAACAGCGCGTCGCGCACGTCGGCAGCAGCGGCCGGGTCGAAGGAGCCGTGCGTGCGCAGCTCCTCTTCGAGGGTTTCTCCTTCGATAAACTCCATCGCCATGAAGAACGCGACGTCCCCTCCGTCCTGTCGTTTGAATGAATCGACGTAGTGGGGCACGCCGGGGTGGTCCATTCGCTTGAGCACTTCGGCTTCACGCTCGAACAGTTGCAGGCTCTTCCACTGCTGCAGCCGGCCGAGATCGAGCTCCTTCACCGCGACGTGTTGTCCGCTCTGTTGGTCGAGCGCAAACCATGTTCGGGCCTGACCGCCAAACCCCAGAAGCCCGCACACCAGATATCGTTCGTGCAAGAGGAAGGGGGCAACCACTGCCGAGGGCCGTTCGAAGTCGCCCGGCTGCCGGCTCTCGGCCTCGGCCCGGATCATCCGCATGACGCGTTGTCGAACCTGTGGTGGTACCTCGCCGTGGGGCGGAGCGCCGACGTTTCGTCGAGCCGTAGGGTCTTTGGCAAACTGCTCCCACTGCCGGCGAGTCCACTCTTGCCTGGTTAATTCATCCGTCATCCCTCACCCATCGTCCAGAGCACGTTCTGACTGCTGTTCGGTCACGATACCATAGGGCCTATCTCCGCAGCGAGAGCTGGAAGCACTCGCACCGAAAGCGCGCGACTTGTTCGGTGCGTGGGCATCTTGCCCTCGCCAGCGAGAGCTGGAAGCACTCGCACCGAAAGCGCGCGACTTGTTCGGTGCGTGGGCGTCTTGCCCTCGCCAGCGAGAGCTGGAAGCATTCGCACCGAAAGCGCGCGACTTGTTCGGTGCGTGGGCATCTTGCCCTCGCCAGCGAGAGCTGGAAGCACTCGCACCGAAAGCGCGCGACTTGTTCGGTGCGTGGGCATCTTGCCCTCGCCAGCGAGAGCTGGAAGCACTCGCACCGAAAGACGGAAGCCCTCCGCGGTGGCGCATCATCAGTACGCGACCCTCGGCGTCGTGGATGACCGCGGCGACGGCGGGCATCATCAACAAGCCGTGGCCGACCTTGTCGCGCAGGCTTCTGTAGTAGTCGGACATTGGCATTTGGGGCTCCGTTTGAAACCGCGCGGCGCTGCGAGGCTCGTTCTTCGTAGGATTTGGTCTAGTTTCGAGGCGCTCGCGCACCTGCATCCACAGCTTTCCGAGCAGATTCTATTCGCCGCCCCGTCTGGAAGTAGTGCTCGACTGTCGGCCAGTAAGTGCCGTCGAGGAAGAGCCCGTGCCGCGAGGCGTTGGACAGGCAGCCATAGGGCTCTTCCAGATGAAAAAAGCGGATCGTTTCGTCGGCCATGCGTCGCCCCTGGATTGTGCCGTAGGTGGAACGACGTCATCATGCCGCATTCTCACCCGGCAGGCCAGTGGAAGTCGTGGGCGAGGAGTACTTGCTTGATTGTCATACACCAATGCTTGTCATGGCGCAGGGCAGCGAACGGTGCCGGACTCCGCCCGTTGCCCTCCGACAACGGGCGGCCGAGCTCATCCTTCAAGAGCGCCGCCGAAGCCGAAGCCCGACAAGTCCCAACAGCACCATCAGCGCCGCGGTGGCGTTCGACGGTCCACTGGTCGCGTTGCATCCGCAGCCTTCCTCGGCGCCGGCCTGGTCGCCGGGGCGGACTACGACGAGGTCGGTGTCGCTGCCAGTGTCGACGCTGACATCGGGGCCGGCGTCGCTGCCGACATCGACACCGGTGTCGGGTCCGGCATCGACACCAACATCGATGCCGACATCGATGCCGACATCGACACCGGTATCGGGTCCGGCATCGGCCCCCGGCGCTTCGGGACAGCCGTCAGGCTCGGTACCGTACTCGTTGGGGCAAGCGTCATCGGCGTCGTCGACCCCGTCGTTGTCGGCGTCGGTGTCGGTCACGGTAACCGAGACGTCTATTTGGCGGGTATCGTCTGCCACGCCGTCGGTAACCGACAGCGTGAGTTGATAGTCACCGGCATCCTGGTGGGACGGCGTCCACGTGAACGCGCCGGTCGAAGCATCGAGGCTCGCCCCGCCGGGCAAGGGCTGGACATCGTAAGTCAGGGTATCACCGTCGGCGTCTCGGGCGGTGAGTGTCAGGCTCAAGGTCTCGCCGTCGGCGACCGAAAAGCTCGCGCCGTCATCGGGCGTGGGGGCCACAAAAACTGGCGCGTCGGGCACCGCGCGGACCATGATCGACACGGTGGCGGTGTCCGAGCCTCCGTTGCCGTCGCCGGTGGTGTATCGAAACGAGTCCATGCCGTGGAAGTTCGCATCGGGGGTGTAGGTGATCTGCGAGCCGGCGATAGTTGCCGTGCCGTTTGCCGGCGTCGTCACACTGTCGATGGACAGACTGTCGCCGTCGGGATCAGTGTCGTTTGCGAGCACGTCGACGGCGGTCGACGCGTCTTCATCGACGCTCGCCGAGTCGTCGGCGGCCTGAGGGTTGTCGTTGCCCGAGCCGATGTTCACAGTCACCGTGGCTGTGTCGCTGCCACCGTTCCCGTCGCTTACGGTGTAGATGAACGAGTCGGCGCCGTTGTAGTTGGCGTCGGGGGTGTATGTGATGTTCGAGCCTGTGGTGGTGGTCGTGCCGTGCGACGGGGTCGATATATTGGTCACCGACAGGCTGTCGCCGTCGACGTCGTCGTCGTTGGCGAGGACGTCGATACTGGCGGTAGTGTCTTCAGCCAGCGAAGTCGAATCGTCGGCGGCCTGCGGGGGATCGTTGACCGGGGTAATTGTCAGCGAGACGGTGGCAGTGTCGGAGCCGCCGTTGCCGTCGCCCACGGTGTAGGTGAACGATTCCGGGCCATGGTAGTTGGCGTCCGGCGCGTAGCGGATGTCCCCGTGTGAGGGGCGGATGCTCGCCGTGCCATGGGAGGCCGTGCCCACGCTCGTCAAGGTGAGGGCGTCGCCGTCCGGGTCGCTGTCGTTGCGCAACACGCGGATGGCGACGATGGTGTCTTCGTCCATTGTGCCGGCGTTGTCGACTGCCTCGGGTGCGTCGTTCACCGGTGTGATGGTCAGGGCGACCGTGGCGGTGTCCGTTCCCCCAAGCAAATCCCTGATGGTGTAGGTAAAGGAGTCTGAGCCGTGGTAGTCGGTGTCCGGCGTATAGACGATCTGCGAGCCGTTGGTGCTCGTCGTGCCGTGGGCAGGCGACGAGACGTTGATGACCGTCAGATTGTGCCCCTCGATATCTTGGTCATTGGCGATGACGTCGATGACCACGGGGGTATCTTCGGCCAGAGTCGTAGGGTCGTCATTGGCCTGCGGGGCGTCATTGACCGGTGTAATGGTCAACGAGACGGTGGCGGAGTCGGTCTCGCCGTTGCCATCGCCCACGGTGTAGGTGAATGAGTCGGTCCCGTTGTAGTTGGCGTCGGGAGTGTAGACGACCTGCGAGCCGCTGACGGTGGCCGTGCCATGAGATGGCGTCGAGACGCTGGTGACGGAGAGGCTATCGGCGTCGGGGTCGCTGTCGTTGGCGAGCACGTCGATCGAGGTGCTCGTGTCTTCGTCGAGGCTTACGGTGTCGTCCGAGGCGTTCGGCTTCAGGTTGACGCGGACGCTATGGTAGACGAAGGCGCTACCTTCACCGCTCTCGCCGTTGTCGTAGTGGCTTGCGCCGACGATGATGTCGTCGACGCCATCATTGTTGACGTCGCCGGCGCTGCCCACCGAGCTACCAAAATACGCGTTTGGTTGATTGCTCTCTGCCGTCCAGCCAGCGCTCGTCGACAGACCATTGGCCGAGCCATGGTAGACGAACGCACCACCCTCATTACTCTCGCCGCTGGAGTACCATCGCGCGCCCACGATGACGTCGTCGTAGCCGTCGCCATCGAGATCGCCGGCACTGCTGACGGCGCTGCCGAAGCGGGCATCTGCCATATTCAGCTCGGCCCTCCATGCCTCCGTTCCCTGTAGGCCCAGCGCCGACCCGTGAAAGACATAAGCTCGGCCTTCCCGGGTCTCTCCGTTGGAGTACGTGTGTGCGCCGACGATGATGTCATCGTAGCCGTCGCCGTTGACATCACCAGCGCTGCTGACGGCGTTGCCGAATTGAGCGTCAACCTTGTCGAGCTCGACGTTCCAGTAGCTGGATGTCGCCAGGCCGGAAGGTGAGCCCAGGTAGACAAAGGCGCTGCCCTCGTCGTCCTCACCCAGCGTGTAGCCGGGGCCGCCGATGATGACGTCATCCTCACCGTCACCGTTGACGTCGCCTGCGCTGCTGACGGAGCTGCCGAAAAACGTGTTGTTGAACAGGCCGTCGGCGGTCCAGTCAGCGCTCGTCGAAAGTCCTCCCGCCGACCCGTGGTAGACAAAGGCACGACCCTCGTTGTCGTTTCCGTAGTAGGGCGCCCCGACAATGATATCGTCGAAGCCGTCGCCGTTGACATCACCGGCACCGCCTACCGACTCCCCGAATCGCGCCATGGACCAGTCAGACTCGCTGGTCCATGCCGGAGTCGCGGCGAGGCCGGCGGTCGAGCCGTGGTAGACAAAAGCTCTACCCTCGCTGGACTGTCCATTGTCGTAGAAGTAAGCCCCGACGATGACGTCATCGAAGCCGTCGCCATTGACGTCGCCGGCGCCGCTGACCGAATTGCCGAATCGGGCGCCACCCTGATCCGACTCTGCGACCCAGGCGGCCGTCGACGACAAACCATTCGCCGAGCCATGATACACAAAGGCGGCGCCCTCGTTGTTCTGACCATTGTCATAGCTCGGGGCTCCGATGATGACGTCGTCAAGGCCGTCGCCATTGACATCACCAGCGCTGCTGACCGAACTCCCCAAAAGCGCACCTGCTTGGTTGGGCTCGGCCGACCAGGAATGGGTGGTCAACAACGGGTCGACCACCACCGGGTAGACTGCGCCGGTGTCGTCGACCTCGATGGCGAGGCCGTCGCTTCGCTGGATCATACGGGCTGCCAGCGTCTGGCCGCGCGCATCCCATGCCGCAAGTTTGTCATAACGAAGCCGCCGATGGGCGGTAACGAACGCGGCGGACTGACCGTCGCGGTCGACCTCGACACGAGCTCCGTCGACTCTCACCTCGACGATCAGCGGTCCACTTCCTCCAACGGGGTCGGTCACGGTCCAGCCCTGCTCGAGGCCTTCGGCGCGGTTCGCCCACCACTCGGTAATGCCCGCGAAACGGTTCTCGAGTCGCCTCAAGCACTGACCGCGAGCATCGACGAGGGCCGCGTCGGGGCAGCCACCCTCCGCGAGATCGCCCCCACCGGCGTCTACGAGCTTCCCGGCTCGGCCCCAGCTCTCGAGCCGCAGTCTGACGGCGGAGTCGCCTTCGCCGGGGCGGACCTCGGTCGCGTCGGCGCTGAAGCGTGCGCGAAGCCCTTGGGCGCGGTTGAACGCCCGAAAGACTCCGCTCTCTCCAGCCTGCTGAATTCGATACTCACCGTCGGCAATTCTCCGGTTCACCAAGGCCTGCCAGTCCGGCTGTTCGTCGCTGTGTTCGCTCGTTGCCGCCTCCGACTCGACTGGAGCACGAACTTTCTGCGCTGGGGGCGCTTCGTCAGTCGCGGAACAAGCCCCGACGCACATAGCGAAGCTGGCCAAGCACCATAGAGGTAGGTTATGTCGAGCGAGTACTACGATCTTGTCGCGAAGCATCTTTGGGCTCTCTGTGAAACGGTATCGCTATCATTTCATGTACATGTCTAACCCTAGATGTGCGCGGCCGGAGCTTCACCTTAGAGTGTCTTAGAGTTTAAAAAGCCGATGCGTGTAACCCCCCGATTCAATGGTGCCTTTTGAGAGGCGTGTAACTCAATGGGTTAGTAGGGCGTCTGAATAAACCTCAGCCGCGCCGAGTCACAGTCGTGAAGTGATTGATGGATGAAGGCGCTGGGAGCAGACTGAATGAGTAGTGACACAACCAAGACGGCGGCGAAGACGACGTTTTACGGTCGTCGACGCCAACTCGACGAGCTCGAGCAGGCCTTCGGCACGAGCCCGTTGGTCACCGTCGTCGGCCCTGGCGGGGTAGGGAAGACGCGGCTCGCCCGCGAGTTTGTCGCACGAGGCCGGATTGTCGAACGAGGCCAAGGCGAAGCGTGGTTTGTGGATCTGAGCGCCAAGCACACCGAAGACGAGGTGCTAGCGGCGTTGGCTGCCCGGGCACCCGGCGGTGGTGCCCACAGCGCCGACGCCGAGCAGTTGCGTCAGTGGCTCTCCCGGCTGCTCAACGCTCGCCCGGGGCGGGCGGTCGTCTTCGACAACTGCGAGCAACTCGACGCCGATGCGGTGGCGCTCATCGCGCAATTCGTCGCCGTCGCGCCCGAGGTCAAGTGGCTGGCGACCTCGCGTCGGCCGCTGGAACTCGACGCAGAGACTGCCGTGGTACTCGAGCCGCTCGAGCACGACGCGGCCGTAGCTCTCTTTGTCGATCGCGCTTACAAACTGCCGGCCGATCCACACGCTGACGCGACGCTAACGGCCACCATCGGGCGGCTCGTCGACCGGCTCGATCGTCTGCCCCTCGCCATCGAATTGGCCGCGGGGCGAACTCGCCTGTTGACCCCGCAGATGATCGAAGACCACCTCGACGAGCGCTTCGCCCTGTTGCGCGCCACCGGTGCAGACGACCGGCCCCAGCGCCACCGCGCGCTGGAGGCGACGCTGCAGTGGTCGTGGCACCACCTCGACGTCCGGGCGCGCGAGGTGTTGGCCGCCGCTTCGGTGTTTCCGGCTGCGTTGACTGCCGCTCAGCTTCGGCAAGTGCTCGAACTCGCCGACGCAGACGCATTGTGGCCCGTCGGGCTGCTCGAGGAGTTGCTCGACCTGGGGCTGATCTACGAGGCGAGCCGCGCCGATGGTGCGCCGGCGGTGCGTCTGTACGAAAGCGTTCGTCAGTTCGCCCGTCAGAAGCTCGAAGGCGGCGGTGAGCGCGACGCGGTTTATCAGCGCTACGTTATCAGCACGGTCACACAGGCCGAGGCGCTCATGGAGGCCGAGCTCGGACCCGAGGGAGCGCAGGCTCGCCAGGCGCTCCTGGCAATGCGCGCGGACTTGTGGCGTTGCGTCGAGCTCGGCCGCCAAGACCATCCGGAGCTGGCTGCTCGAGCCGCGCTGGTGCTTGCTTATTGGCTTCGCCGCGTCGGCCCGCGCTACCGCCTCGACAGCCTCCTCGAGGCGACCCGCCCGTTGGTCGAGCAGAGCGGCCGCGACGACCTGCGGCTTCGGCTGGTCGTCGAGGCAGCATGGCTGGAGTGGTTCGAGGGTCGGCTCGACGAGGCGACCGCGCTCCTGGAGAGCGCCTATCGCCAAGCGACCGCCTCCGGCATAGCACGTCTGGCGGTGCGCATGGGGCGGCACCTGGTGGTCTTCTTCCGGATGCAGGGTGCGCTCGACAAGGCTGAGCAGGTCGCCGACGACACGGTGCGTTTGGCACGCACGCATAATGATCCGGTGGGCCAGGCGCTGTGTCTGTCGAATGCGATGGCCCTCTACAGTCGCATGGGTCAGCTCGAACGTGCTCGGAAGGCGGCCGAGGAGGCCCTCGAGCTGCTCGAGGCGCACTCACATCCGGCCTATCAGAGCTCCGCATTGACCGCGCTGGCGGCCACGCACCGGTTTCGGGAGCACTTTGCCGTCGCCAGAGACTACCTGGAGCGCTCGCTAGCCATTGCACGCCAGACCGGCAACCTCGAGTCGGAGGCGACGATGGCCGAGCATGTGGTCATTGTCAGCCTCGACTGCGGTGATTTCGGAAAGGCAGTCGCCGAGGCCGAGAGGGCTTGCGAGCTCAACGAGCAGTTCGGCAACCGAATGCGCAACGCCAGCGCTCTGGGCGCGTTGGCGACTGCGCACCACCTGGCCGGCAGGCTCGACGAGGCGCACAAGATCTTCGAGGAGGGGCTGCGCCTGGCCAAGCGGCGTCGTCACGAGTGGGATCGGGTCATCTTGCACGGCCATCTGGGTCTGCTGATGTGGGAAAACGATCGCCAGGCCGAGGCGACACAGCATCTCGAGCAGTGTTGCTCGCTGCTCGACGAGCACGGCGGTTTTGTACGCATGGAGGCGATGCTTCGACCGTGTCTGGCCGTCCTCACCGGGCGAGGCCAGAAGGCAGCCTTCGAGGCGGCGCGCGAGCGTCTCGAGCCGTTCCAATGTGACCACCTTCTGTTTCTCGACTTGCTCGAGCGACTCGATGCGGCTCGCTCATCGGGCCGGGTCGAGGCCCTGCAGCCCGAACTCGACGCTCTGCAAGGGCGCGCTCGCCAGGAACCGATGCTCGCCCAGCTTCGCCTTCTCGTTCGCGTCGCACAGGCAGTGGAGCGCCGCCTGCGTCACCCCGACGAGCTGCTCACCTTGCGAGTCGCCTCGCAATGCCGCGACGTCTGGTTGCCCGACGGCACCCACCTGGATCTGTCGCGGCGAAGCGCGGTGCGCCTCATTCTGTGTGCGCTGGTCCAAAGGCGTGTGAGCGCGCCGGGCGAGGGCCTGTCGACCTACGAGCTCATCGAGATCGGCTGGCCCGACCAACACCTCGATGTCGATTCGGGTACCAACCGGCTCTACAACGCCATCCACGTGCTGCGCGACCTGGGGCTCAAAGACGCCCTGGTCAAGCACGACGACGGCTATGTGCTCACAGAGCAGTGGCGCGTGAAGACCGACGGCTGACTGCTCACCGAACCAATCAGCCCTTCTTCATTCGCCACAAGAAGCCCGCGCCGCCCACACCAACGAGCAACACCAGCGCGCCGATCCACATAAACCCCTTCGTCGACGCGTCTTCGGCGCAGTCCGCGAGGGCCTCGTGGCGCGAGACGGCGCGCTGCTCGTACCGAGCGACTGCGTTGCTCAGCCGGATACGCTCCCGCTCCCATTTGGCGACGGCTTCTTTTCCTTCCGACCACGGCGCCTCCCCGTTCTCCTCTTCCCACGCTTGTAGCTCGGCCAGCGCTTCTTTGGCCTCATCGTCGGTCTGCTCGAGCGTCTCGACAAAGGTCTTGCAGCTGTAGCGCTCCCAAGCTCCCAAGTCGTCGGTCATCGCGACGATCTTCTCGACCTTCTCGACGGTTTGTTGCTCCCTGGATTGGGCCTGCGCCGGCTGTGCCAGGGCAGACAACGCGATAAGAACGGCGCCTGCGGCGACCAGATAGCCGCGCGTAGAGCTGAGGTTAGAGCTATGTTCGGTGTGCATCGTCACTCCTTGCTGGTGGTTGGATGACTTCGCCCGTTCATCGGGCTGGATTGTGTCTGATGCACACCATCGAGCAGGGAGCGGACCGAGTCACCTTAGAATACCTTAGAATTGCCTCGGGTATGGGGCAACGAGCGGCCACTGGCACTGTTCTTGTAGGACAATGGGCTATAAATGCATCTGAATAAACCTCGACAGGGACGAGTCACAATCGTGAAGTGACAAATAAACCCGCGCTGGGAGTTGATTCGATGTTTGCACACAAGACCGCCGCTCGATTCGCGCTCACCTTGCTCGTTGGCAGTAGTCTCGTCGGCTGCACGTTATCCGAGTATTCGCGCCCCAATCAGCCGGCGACGGCCCGGCAGCAGGCCTCGCAGGGAGACGTGGCTTCGGCACGTGCTCAATGCGTTGGCGGGCGTCGGACCGGCCCCAACGAGTCGGCGTCGAAGCGTTATCCGGGAGATGCGTGGACGATTGATGACATCCCCGTCGACTTCAACACGGGGAAGCCGACCGCCGAGTGGCCGCGGCAAAAACAGGCCATCGATTCAGTGACCTATGGACCGGGGTTGCCCGGCGACGTCGCCCATTGTGGTGCTCATCCCCGCGGTGGCGACGTGACGTTGGCAGGTATCGTCGGGGACCCGATTTCGGGGCTCATCGATCGAAACGGAACGCTTGTCACCAATCACCGCACGGTTCACAGTCCCTTGGATATTCGCGGCGCGATTACGTGGTGGGGGGCCGACGGAGCGCAACGTCAGCTCGACTTTTCGGACATCAAGGGGATGTCGAACCTCGTCGAAGACCCCTCCACCGGCGACCTGATCGTAGGCATCACTCACTGGGTCGACAAAGACACCTCGAAGGGAACGATGCGACTGACGCGGATTTCATCCGACGGGAAGATCCTCGACGAAGATCTCTTCGATGAGATTCGCAAGGCCAAGCCCTCGGGGTTTCGCTACGTCAGCCTGGCGTCGTTCGCGGTGAGTCAGAAGGGCGAGATTTACGTCGGCTTGACGCTGGTGCGCCGCCGTCGCGCCCACGAGAAGGGCGGCCGCCTCGACGTCGGTGAGATGATGCTCGCCAAGATCGACGCCGATGGCGACTTGCAGTGGACGGAGCGCATCAAAACGAAGTTCTTCAATCAGCAGAGCTATCATGCCGGTAACTCGACGATCTCGGCGATGGCCGTCAGTCCGAACGGAGATGTCATTGTCACGGCCTCGACGGCCAACCATATCGGCCGCCACCGAAACAAAGGCCACCTGGACGTCGTCGCGCTGAGGTACTCGCCCGACGGCAAGAAGAAATGGATGCGCGCGTGGGGAAGCCACGGCAGCGAGTATCCGGCGAAGGTCGCGGTCGACGAAAGTGGACATATCGCGATCGTCGGCAACACACGAGGGCCGCTGCACGGAAAGCACGCCAAGATCTTTCGGCCCAACGAAGACTCGTTCGTCACCCTGTTGGACCGTGGAGGCCAGGAGTTGTGGAGCCACCAGTTTGGCACCAAGTACAACGAGTTTGTCTCGTCGGTCGACTTCACCGAGCAGGGTTCACTGCTCGTGACCGGGTTTACCAAAGGGGACTTCCGCGAGCCGGACGCCTTCGACATCAACCGCTCTTTCGGACACCCCGAAGACATGTTCATCGCCCGATTCGACGCGGGCGGCCGCTTCGGCTGGGTCGACCAATTCGGCCGCTATCAGAAGGCCGAGAAGGCAAATGAGGCCGTGGTGCGCCCGGATGGGACCCTCCACATTCTCGGATCTGCGTACGGTAAGCTGAGCCGCGGTGGCTCCGTGCACGACTGGAATATGGTCGTGACCACTTCGAAGCCCTGAGTGCAGACATCGAAAGCGCGCGATTTTTTCGGTGCGGGGGCATCTTGCCCTCGTGAGCGAGAGCTGGAGGCACTCGCACCGAAAGCGCGCGATTTGTTCGGTGCGGGGGCATCTTGCCCTCGTGAGCGAGAGCTGGAAGCACTCGCACCGAAAGCGCGCGATTTGTTCGGTGCGACCGACGCGAAGACGAGCAGGCCGACCAGCGGATAGACGTGCTCATCGCCTGCCCTTACTATCTCGTCGACAGCCGAGTTCAGTCACACCGTGTCCCGATTCTTAGGCAGCCGGCCTCATGGGCGTCCATCAGACATCGACCGCGCCACGCCGCACCCGCCTCGTCAGCCACGCACGGCGCGCGATGGTGTTCGGGCTGGGCAAGTTGCTCGTCGGCGTCGCCCTGATGGCAGCGGCGTTCCACCTCGTCGAAGTACGCCGTAACGGGCCGTTGCCCCCGGTCTACAATATCGGCTTTTTGGCGGTCGGCATGCTCGGGTTCTTCGTCGGCGTGTTCACATCGTTTGCGGACCTGAAGAGCGCCCTGCAGTGGCTGCGCGCCGCGCGGCGGTCGGCGGATGACCTCGGGCCGCACGCCTTCTCGCACACCCTCGACGACGAGCACAGACTCCACGTGCTCACGCCCGCCGACGCGGACGCCTTCTTCGACCTCATCACCCACAACCACGACTTTCTGGCCGACTGGCTCACCCCCGAGACGCTCGTCGAAAGTCGCGCGGACGCCGTCGACCGGCTGCACGAACTCGACGAGGCGCGTCGCGCCGGCCTCGTCGTCCCCGTGGGCATCCGCAAGGCCGGCGAGCTCGTCGGCGTCGTCGGCCTCGGCCCCATCGACTCAAAGCGCCGAAGCGCCCAGATCTACTACTGGATCGACCAGACCAGCCAGGGCCGCGGGCTCGTCACCCGCAGTTGCTCGGCGTTGCTCGACTACGCATTCGAGGAGCTTCGGCTCCGACGCGTGGTGATTCGCTGCGAGCCTCGCAATACCCGAAGCTGCGCGGTCGCCGAGCGACTCGGCTTCGTGCTCGAGGGGACGCTTCGGCAATGCGAGCGCAGGGGCGAAGAACTCATCGACCTGCGCATCTACGCGATGCTGCGCGACGAGTATGCCGGCGCGCACGGTGACTGATATGATTTGGACGCTCAGCGCTCCGGCTCCTGCGAGCTTCCTCATTGAATGGACTTGTTAAATGGATTTGCTACGCCAACCCGTCCTCGACCGCCTGCGCGACGCCAAGTCCGTGCTTATCGCAGGCGCCGGAGGCGGCTTCGATTTGTTCAGCGGCCTTCCGATCTACTTTGCCCTGCGCGAGGCCGGCAAGACGGTCCACTTGGCCAACTTGAGCTTCTCGGCGCTGGCCAAGTCCGACGCTGTCGCGCACGACTGGGGCGTCTACGAGGTCGACGCCCGCACGCAGGGCAACCCCGACTATTTTCCGGAGCGCTATCTGGCCCAGTGGCTCGAGGCCCATGACGATCCCACGCCGGTGTTCTGCATCGAGCGCCGCGGCTATGAGGCGGTCAAGAAGGCCTACGAGCTGCTCGCCGCGACCTTGGAGTTCGACACGCTGGTGCTCGTCGACGGAGGGACCGACAGCCTTATGCGCGGTGACGAAGCCGGCCTGGGCACGCCCGCCGAAGACGTGATGAGCCTGCTCGCCGGCGCGCGCCTCGAACTCGACGACGCATTGCTGATCTGCTTGGGCTTCGGCATCGACCACTATCACGGCGTCTGTCACGCCCAATTCCTCGAGGCGGTCGCCGAGCTCACACGAACGGGCGGCTACCTGGGCGCCTTCGCACTCACTCAGCAGATGCCCGCCGTGAAGCGCTACATGGAGGCGACCGATTGGGTGCAGGGGCAGACGCCCGGGCGCGAGAGCATCGTCAGCGCCTCGATCATCGACGCGCTCGAAGGGCACTACGGCGACCACCATCGCCTCGAGCGCACCCGGGGCAGCCGGCTGTGGATTAACCCGCTGATGACCCTATACTGGTGCTTCGAACTCGACGCGGTCGCCTCGCGCATCCTGTACGCCGACTGGCTGGAGAACACGTGGGAGTTCGGCGAGGTGCTTCGGCGCATCGAGGCCTTTCGCAAGACAGTCGACGTTCGTGGTTGGGATGATATCCCGATATGATGAGCTGGCGAGGCGCCTTTGGAATCGCGTCGCCTCCGCCCGACAAGGGGGGCGCAGTCGACCGCCACAATGGATGCATGTCCTTGTAGATTACCAATCGGGTGAATTGTCTCGCGTGTTTGAATGCTCGCGAGTTTGTCGCGTCGACTCTCGTAGCCGATTGCTACCGGGACACACCGAGGCTGTCATGAATTCGCTGCTGTCAAAAGATATCGTCGCCGGCGCCTTCTGTACATTGGTGCTCGCCGAGACGGTGAACTGGATTTGTTGGTTTGTGCACTTGCTCGACCTTCACCTGCAGCCGGGGACGCCGGCGAACTTCTTGCCGTTCCTCATTCCGCTGGCCTGGCCGCTGCTTCCGCTGTTGATGCCCGGGCCCTTGCTGGCGGTGGTCGTTCCTTGCGCCGTGGTCGTCGCGCTCCTCTTTCGGTACACCGACTTTCCAGGCCCGTTGCCGCGGCGACGAAAGTTGGCGGTCTATGCGGCCATCGGCTTCGCCGTGGTGTACGCGGCGAGCTTTCCTCTCTTTTGGGTTTGGAATCTGGGCGGGGGATAAGTGCGAAATCGACACGGAGCAGCCTCAGGAGTTGCTCGACCGAGCAGTCAGCGAAGAGACGGGGGCGTTCCACGACCTCGGACAAGGTCGTGGACGCGCCCCGGCTCCCTCGCAGCCGCTCCGGACGGCGGGTAAGCCGCCCCCGTACGCCGCGTAGCCGCCCCGGACGGCGCGTAACCGCCCCGGACGGCGCGTAGCCGCCCCGGACGGCTCGTAGCCGCCCCGGCTCGCTCGGAACAGCCGTTAGACTGTCGGTACGCCCTCGACGGGCTTGTCGGAAACTGCCCTGACGTGCGTGGAACGCGTTCCATGCCCCTGCTGGGCACTTCCACGAGGTGCGGGGCGGCTTCCAGCGAGCCCATGTGGGTTTCCCAAGACCGCCGACTGCTCGACGTCGCAACCAGAAGACGGCGCGAGCCTTCGAGCCCTAATCTGGTAAGGCGAAGGCTCGTGTCTTGCGAGACGTCCGGGATGTCGCACGGCGATCGAGGGCTTACGAGGGCGTCGGCGGCCTCGCGAGAAACCCTGCTCGGTCGCAAACACGCCATATCCTCGTATTAGAGAATTACGGCTCCTGCACCCCGTTGCGGCCCGATTTTCAAGAAAGTACGCAACATTTTTTCCAATTTGCCGAAAACAGTAGTGAGGGGTGGATGTATCGTGGCCACGAATTTCCCCACACATTTGAAACGGGCGGGTGGGTCGTCGTCAGCTTTGACTCACCACCCGGCGGCTGAGCCGGTGGGCTCGGACTGCGGCGGAACGGTTTCCCGATCCGCAAAACAGAGCCTTCGTGGCGAGCGTATCTTCGAGGAGAAGTTGGACCGTACCTCTTCGACGCGCTCGGCGGAGGCCGAGCCGGTAGCTTCGTCCTTGCGACGGAGCGCAGTTACCGGATTTGCCCGGTGCGGGCTTGTTGATGCGTCGAAGTTCGTCGGTGGCGTGCAGATGGGCCTGTGCCATGTGGAGTGCCGCAGCGACGTCGTTGTAATTCGTGGGTCGTGGCGTCGGGGTGGGCGCGTCGCAGTGAGGCGTGACCTATCCGAGGTGGCTTCAAAACGGGACGGGCTTTGCCCGTTGACCGGTCAATATCACAAGCAAATCCGCAGCGCCCATGCCGGCGAAATCTGTCGGTAGACGCACCGGTATGCTGTCGCGACAGTGATGGGGGCCTGCTTAGCTGCACAGGCTGATTCACCGGTCGGGATAAACCCGCCGGGGTCTCAGGCGATTGGCGCGAGCGCCCCCTTTGCTACCTTCGCGCCCTTAGCGACCTTTGCGGCTTCCACGACCTTTGCGGTTTCCAGTGGATGCAGAGCGCTTTAGCTGAACCTGCCGAGTCACTCGTCGCCCTCCTTCACGCGCAGCTTGGGCAGCGCGTCTGGGGTGACGTCGAGCTTGTCGCGGGCGTCGAAGTCCGGGTGGGCGCCCCACTTGTCGAGCAGGTAGCGCCGGCCGGTGACTTCCGCCTCGCCGTCTTCGCGCGCTTGGGCGCACAAGCCGTCGGCGCCTTCGCCGTGGACTTGGCGGTAGTCGACCAGGATGTGGGGGACCCAGCGCGTCCGGTCGGGGTAGCGCAGGGCGACGCGCACGAAGAAGTCCCAGTCCTCGAGCCAGCGGCAGTCTTCGTCCCACCCGCCGACCTCTCGGGCGATGCCACGGCGGTGGAGGATGCCGTTGGTGTCGGGGCACTTGAGCTTCCAGACATCGTCGAGGGAGTACTGCCGGCGAAGCTCGTCGGTGTGCTCGATGCGTCGCCAGCGGCCGGTGGCGTCGCGCTCCCAGAAGGTGATGGAAGCGCCGCAATACCATAACACGTCGTCGGGGTGGGCACGGGTGGCGGAGAGCACGCGTTCGAGGAAGGAGTCGCGCCAGGCGTTGTCTGAGTCGAGGTAGGCGACGTAATCGCCCGCGGCTCGGTCGAGGCCTGCGTTTCGCGCGGCCGAGGGGCCGGCGTTTTCGGTGCGGATGGAGGTGATGCGCGGGTCGCGGAACTCCTCGAGCAGGCGTTGGGTGCAGTCGGTCGAGCCGTCGTCGACGACGAGGAGTTCCCAGCGCGGCTCGGTCTGGGCGAGGACGCTCTGGATGGCGCGCCACAAGACGTAGGCGCGGTTGTAGGTAGGCAGGATGATGGAGACGAACGGTTCCATATCGGGAGTTCACGGCAGTGGTGATGTGCAGAGGCGCTGCGCAAAGGTCGCATGCTCGGCGCATTGTGGCGAGGCGCGACATTTGGTGGAGCGGACTACGAGGTTAGCTTTCGGGTGAGTTGTCCGTGGTTTGGCCGGCCGTGGGCTCGAGCTCGGCCGAATCGTAGTCATAACCTCGTGCACATGGAGTACGTCATGGAGAAAGCATCCTGGGAGAGTGGAGTCACCCTCATTTTGGGCGTGTGGCTATTCGTCTCGCCCTTTTTCGGCCTCGGCGACGCAACGGCGGCGGCCACCTGGAACTCGTGGCTCATCGGAGGGCTGGTGGCGGTGGTGTCGCTCTTTGGTTTGAGCCGGCCGCGCGTTTGGGAGGAGTTCGTCAACCTAGCGGCGGGGATTTGGATCTTCTTCGCGCCATATCTCTACAACTACAGCGGGGTCGCGGACGCGGCGTGGAACCACCTGCTCGTCGGCGGGGCGATCGCGGCGATCGCCGCGTACGGATTGCTGCAGCGGCGAGCCTTCAACCGGACCACCCCCGCCTGAGGGCTGCGACTTAGCGACGATGATGGTGGTCACCGTCCATCATCCAGTGGTGGCCGCGGCCGGACATGCCGTCGTAGGCTTGGCAGCCATCCATCATCGGACCCCACTGGGGGCCGTCGTCGCCGACGGTCCCCATCATTTCATCGCACCGCTCCCACATGTGATCGGCGTAGCCGAGCATCGCGTCGCGGTGGCGAGTCGCCTCGCGTCGAGCCTGGGCGATATCGTCCGAGGCACAAGCGGCCTGGGCGTGATGGTCGAGCTCGGCGCGCATCGCTTCGGCCACGCAGTGCACATCGGCGAGGGACTCGCCGCGGTGGTGGTGCATGTAGGTGTCCATCGACTCGCTCATGTCCATCATGTGCCCGACGCGGGGGGCGACCCGGTCGTGATACGCCTCGTGCACGCGCCGGCAGTCTTCGGCGTCGGCTGTCTGGGAGGATGCCATGTGCTCGCCGTAGTCCTCGGCGGCCGCGCGCACCTCCCCGGTCACGGTCTGAAATTCGGTGATCTCGGCCCGGGTGGCCGGCTGCAGCGCGTCGTCGTTCGCCGAGCCGCATCCCGCCGCGACGAGGGCCAGCAGGGCGACCACGGCCGCCGACGCCCCCACCAAGAGTGTCCACTTCGATCGCTTCGTTCTCATCCGTTCGCTCCTCAAATCCAAGTTGCGAGCGTGCAGCGCACGCTCTCGGTCACTCCGTCCGGGCCCACCGGTCTCATCCGTCTTCAAGAGCAGCAAGAAGAGTGCCAGCGCAGGACGCCCATAGGTGTGTTCTGACGCGGAAATGTCGGGTCCAGGCGCGCACTATTCACGAGCGAGGGTGGAAATACGCAGATTTAGCGCGTGTGTGTGCGTTTTTATGTGGCGTGAGGGTTTGGTGGGAGTGGCCAACACTGCCCAAGAACGGCTGAGCGCGTGGGCACGCCGCCTTCGAGCCGGCCGTGAAGGCGTGGGCGCCGGCGAATCGTGGACATCTGCTCGATGAACCTTAGTTTAGCGACACGTTACTCCTGTACTGAAAGGGAGCTTGTCGTGTCTGACAATTCTGATTCGAAAGAACCACCTATCTCAAACAAGCAGCCGCGCTTGTCCAGGCGAAGCTTCGTCAAAGGGGCGGCGGCCGGCCTGGCCGGCTTGGCCATCTCGCCGTCGTTGCAGGCCAAGTCAAAACCCAAAGGGGTGGCCGGCAACTTTAGCGTGCTCGACGCGAGCAAGCCCGGCGGCATCGACCTTTACATCGAGCGCAAGGACCTGCTCATCGACGGCAAGGTCGGGCGTCCGATTACGATCAATGGGTCGATTCCCGGGCCGGTTATTCGTATGAAGGAGGGGCGCGAGGCGCTGATGCGGGTGCACAACCGGCTGGGTGAGTCGACCTCGATTCACTGGCACGGCATGCTCGTGCCCTTCAACATGGACGGGGTGCCGGGCATCAGCTTTCCGGGCATCGACCCCGGCGAGACGTTTACCTATAAGTTCGACGTGCGCCAAAACGGCACCTACTGGTACCACAGCCACACCGGCCTGCAGGAGCAGTTGGGCCACTACGGCCAGCTCATCGTCGAGCCCGAGGATGATGACCCGGTCGACTACGACGTCGAGCACACCATCGTCTTGTCGGATTGGACCTTCGAGGATCCGACGACGGCGTTCAAAAAGCTCAAGACGATGGAGGGGTATTACAACTTCCAGCGACCCACGATCGCCAACCTCGACGACCAGGTGAAGGCGACCGACAAGGGCCTGATGGAGGTCATCGGCAAGCGGCTCAACTGGGATTGGATGCGCATGGATCCCACCGACATCGCCGACATCACCGGGTCGACCTACACCTACCTGCTCAACGGACGCAGCGCCCGGGAGAACCCGACGTTTACCGCCGAGCCGGGCCAGAAGGTGCGATTTCGCATCACCAACGCGGCGACGATGAGCTACTTCGACTTTCGCATCCCGGGCTTGCCGATGACGGTGGTCAATGCGGACGGCCAGAACGTCGAGCCGGTCGAGACCGACGAGCTGCGTATCGCCGTCGCCGAGACTTACGACGTGGTCGTTACCCTGCCCGACGACAAGGCCTACACCGTCTTTGCCGAGGCGATGGACCGGAGCGGCTATGCCCGCGGCACGCTCGCCCCCAAAGAAGGGATGGCCGCCAAGGTGCCCGAGCTGAGGCGACGGCCGATGCTTACGATGGCCGATATGGGCATGGTGCACGGGTCGATGAAAATGGCGAAGAAGGCGATGGGCGGCGAGATGGAGATGGCCAAGCCTGTCAAATACGAGGCTCACGACGAGGCGAAGGTCTCGCCCATCAAAAACCGCACGGAGTTGCCGGTCAAAGACCTGCCCACCATGGTCGAGCACGGCCCTGACGAGCACGGCCCGGGCAGCATTACGATGGCCAAGAATGCCTATCGTCAGTTCGACGAGCCGGGCGTCGGTCTGGGCGACGACAATCGTCGGGTGTTGAGCTACGGCCAGCTCAAGGTCCTCGAGACTCCCAAGGACCGCCGGCCGCCGACGCGCGAGATCAACCTGCACCTGACCGGCAACATGCACCAGTACATCTGGGGCTTTAACGGCAAGAAGTGGTCCGAGTCGCAGATGATCCGGTTCAAGTACGGCGAGCGGCTGCGCATCAACATGATCAACGACACGATGATGAATCACCCCATTCACCTGCACGGCATGTGGATGGACCTGTACGTGGGCCACGAGTACGGCAAGAACCCGCGCAAGCACACGGTCAACGTGCAGCCGGCCGAGCTTCTGACCGTCGACATCACCGCCGATGCGCCCGGCCAGTGGGCGTTTCACTGTCACCTGCTGTACCACATGAAAGCAGGCATGTTCCGCACCGTCGCCGTCGTCCGAGACCTCGAAGGGGAGCCGATCGATGCTGAAGCTTGAACACGCTGCTGTAATGACGCTGGTTGCTTTGTGTGTGGCTGCGCCGAGTTCGACGGTTTGGGCTCAGGAGGTGGAGAAGAGTGAGGAAGGGGTAGAGAAGGGTGAGGAAGAGGTAGATGGGGGGGAGGAAGATGTAGGTGGGGGTGAGGAAGAGGACCAGGGCCCGCTGTTGCCCGAGGGGATGACGCTCGACGAGGTGCTCGACCGGGCCGAGAAGCCCGCGCCCGAGGACTTCCCCGACCCGGTGCCCGACGACCAGTTTCGCTTCTTCTTGCTCGTCGACCAGCTCGAGTATCGCTACGACCTAGAGGACGAGCCCGACCAGGTGGGCACCGAGCTGCAGGGGTATGTCGGCGGCGACTACAACCGCCTGTGGCTCAAGAGTGAGGGCGAGGCCGGCTGGCAGGGAGACGCGGGTTTCGAGGGCGAGTCGGAGAACGATTTGGTCTACGGCCGGCTGATATCGCCGTTTTGGCACGCCCAAATCGGCGCGCAATACGCCAACGAGTGGACCGAGGACAAATACGAGGACATCTGGGCCGGCGCGCTCGCCCTGCAGGGGCTGGCGCCGGGCATGTTCGAGCTCGACGCGTCGCTGTACGTAACCCAAAACCTCAACATGCTCGCCGACTTAGAGGCCGAGTACGATATCCGCATCACCCAAAGGCTCGTCTTCCAGCCTCGGGTCGAGCTGAGCTTTGCGGCCCAGGATATCGAAGAGCGGGGCATCGGCGTCGGGCTGACCAAGGTGGTCGGCGATCTGAGGCTTCGCTACGAGGTTTTGCGCGAGTTCGCGCCCTATGTGGGCGCGCGCTATCAGGGGCTCACCTTCGAGACGGCTGATCTGGCCGAGGCGGAGGGCGAGGACACCAGCCGGTTCTTCGTGCTCGGCGGCGTGCGCTTTGCGGTCTACTGAGTAACGAGCCGTGTGAAGCATGTCACACGCACGAGTTGTGGCGGATGACTCTCGGCCGGAGCCTTCTATTGGGGCTCCGGCCTTTTTTGTTCACTGCTGCTCCAACACCACCTTCGAGCGGCCCTCCTGCTGGGGCTCGACGCGGACCTGGCTGGTGATGCGGTCCTGGAGCGCCTCGACGTGGCTGATGACGCCGACGGTGCGCCCGGAGCGGGCGTGCAGCTCGTTGAGGATGCCCACGGCGTTGCTCAAGCTGTCGCGGTCGAGGGTGCCGAAACCCTCGTCGAGGAAGAGCGTCTCGATGGGCATCTTGATCTGTTGCTGGTCGGCCAACGCCAGCGCCAGGGCCAGCGAGACGAGGAAGGTCTCGCCGCCCGACAGGGTGCTCAGCGAGCGGGCTTCGCCGGCGTGGTAGCGGTCGACGATCTCGAAGTCGAGGGTCGGCAGGCCGCTCTTTTCGTCGTGCTGGGTCTTGAGGCGGTAGCGCGGGTGGAGTTCGCGCAGGCGATGGTTGGCGCTGTCGACGATGCGGTCGAGGTTGAGCGCCTGGGCGAATTGCTTGAAGCGCTCGCCGCCGCCCACGCCGATGAGCCGGTTGAGCTCGTTCCAGCCCTCATACTCCTCTTTTTGAGCGTCGCGCTCTTCGAGCAGCTCGCGGAAATCGGCGAGCTTGGTGCGCAGTTGGTCGATCTCCTGGCGGAGCGCGCCGATGCGTTGGTTGTAGACGGCGACGGCATCGTCGAGCTGTTCCTCGGCACCGCGCAGGGTCTCGACGTCGTAGTCGCCGGGCACGAAGTCCTCGGGCTTTTGCTCGTCGTGTTGGGTGAGCTTGGCGTCGAGGCTCTTGATGTCGCGGGCGGCGTCGTGCAGGGCAGTCTCGATGCCCTCGCACAGTGCCTCGAGGCGGCTGCGCTCGTCAGCTTCGAGGAGCGCCGCGTCGACCTCCTCGACCGTGGAGACGCCGTCGATGGCCGCGATGGCCTTGTCGAGCTCGGCTCGGGCAGCCTTTAGATCGCCGGTGAGCTCCTCGCGGCGCGTCTTGGCGCGCGCCAGATCGTCTTTGGCCTTTTGCGCCGCCTTCTCGACCTTTTGACGCTCCTCGCTGCGCGCCTCTTTGGCGCTGCGGGCGGCTTTGATGGTCTTCGCGTGCAGCTCCTCGACGGCGTCGGGGTCTCGGCCGTCGAGCTTCGTGGCAAGTGTCTCTTCCAGCGTGCCGGCGCGGTCTCGCGCCTTTTTGAAGTCCGCTTCGGCCGCCGCGAGGTTCTCTTTGGCGTTGTCGCGGTGGGTCTCGGCCTGCGCGTAGGTTTGCTCGGCGTCGGTCAGCGCCTTGGCTACCTTGTCGGCGGCGTCTTTGGCTGCCTTGTAGCCGGCGAAACGCTCCTGGGCGCCCTCCAGAGCCCCTTCGAAGTCGGGCGTGTCGTCGGCAAGACGGACCTCGATGCCGGCGGCGTCGAATTTGCGGCGAAGCTCCACGCGCGCAGCGTCGGCCTCGTCGACGGCAGCTCGATGCTCGACCTTGGCCGTCTTTTCGTTGTTGCGCGCGTTCTCGAGGCGACGCGCCATATCCTTTTGTTTCTCTTCGAGCGTCTCGCTGTCGGCCTTGGCCTCTTTCAAGGCGGCGCGGGCGTCTGCGAGGGCGTCTTCGGCGGTGTTGAGCGCCTGTTTTTGCTGCTCGAGCGCGTCGAGCTTTTCCGACAGTGCGTCCCCTGCAGCGTCGATCTCTTGCTCGGCCGTCTCCGTGTCGGGAGCGAAGGCCTCCAGCGCTTCGCCGACCTTGGCGGTCGTCTCGTCGATGGCGCCGAGGAGCCTTTCGAGCTCGTCATCGGCGGCTTCGAGCTTGGCGGCGAGGCGCGTGACGGTCTCGGCGTGCGTCACCTTGGTCTTCGTTTGCTCCTCGATGCGAGCCTCGAGCGCGTCGAGCTGCTCGCGAAGCTCGGCGGCCTCCTCCTGGAGGCGCTCTCGCTCCTGTTGGTCGTCTTTCTCGCGTGCGTCGAGGGCCTCGGCGCCGTAGTGATCGATGCGCGGGTGCTCTTCGTCGCCGCACACGGGACAAGGCGCGCCTTCGTGCAGTGTGCGGCGAAGCTCGGCGGCGAGCAGATTCTGGTCGAGCTCGGTAATGCGAGCGGCGAGCTTGTCGGCGTCGGCCTCGAGCTTCGTGCGTCTCTCGGCGAGACTGTCGAGTTGCTCGTCAGCTTCGGCAACCTTCGCCGCGGCTTCCTCTTTGTGTTTGGCGAGCTCGCCGCGCTCGTCGCGTTTGGCACGAAGCTCACCGACGAGCTTCGTGAGCTCGCCCAAGGCCTCGCGGCGGCGCGTCACCGCCTGCATCTGCGCGTTGAGCTCGTCGTAGCGCTCGCGCGGCTTTTCGGCGTCGCCCAACAGTTCGGCGAGCTTCGCTTCGGCGTCTTCGACCGCCTCTTCGAGCGGGGCGAGTTCGGTTTGCTTGGCCTGGAGTTCTTCGTCGAGCGTCGCCTTCTTGTCGACCTTCTGGGCGATATCCTCTTGCACTTCCTCGAGCTTCGTCGAGGCGCGCTCGACGCGCTCTTCGGTATTTGCGAGGGCGTGCAGTTCGGCCTGCAGGGCTGCGATGGCGGTGTCGAGTTCGGCGTCGCCGGCGCGCTCGGACAGCCGGGCGGCGGCCTTGTCCTTGGACGCCTCGGCCTCCTTCTTCGCCTCGCTCGCCTTCTCGACCGTCGCCTTGGCGTTGTCGAGTGCCTCGCGCTTTTCGTCGACCTTGGTCGACAGCTCGCCCCGTTGTTGACGGGCGTTCTTGAGGTCGCTCTTGATCGATTTGGCTTCCTCGATCTGGGGCTTGATCTCGGCGAAGGCCGCTTCGGCGGCGTCGAGTGCGTCCTTGGCTTCTTTTTCGGCTTCGCGGGCGGACCCCAGGGCTTCGGCCTTGGCGTCGCAGATCTCGGCGAGTTCGGGGAGCTTCTCGTCGAGCGTCTCGATGTCGCCTTCGAGCCGGCGCACCTCCCGGAGCGGCTCACGCGCCGGGGCGGCCTTGCGGTCGGCGTCGCGACGGGCGAACGCCTCGGCGTGCTCTTCTTTGGCGGCCAAGGCTTGCTTCTGCGCCTCTCGGGCAGCGTCGAGTTCGTCCTCGAATCGAGCGTGTTGCTCGAGCCACTCGCGGCGAAGCTTGGCGGCGTCGCGCCAGGCTTCGAGCTCGTCGCAGTCGTGTTGATCGCGGACGAGGCGTTGCTCGGCGGCGTCGATCTCTTCGGGGGTGGCCCCGTCGAAATTGGCCACGCGGTCTTCGAGCAGCTCGAGTCGGTCACGCTCCTGTCGCCAGCGCTGCTGGGCGAGGCGCCCGAGACGTTGGTAATCGCCGGTGTCGGTCAGCCGCTCCAGAATCGCGGCCTTCTCGCTGGGGCTGGCCTTGAGCAACGCCGAGAAGTCGCCCTGGGCGAGCATGACGCTTCGCAAGAAGTCGGCCAGCGTCATCCCGTCGAGGACCTCGTTGAAGACGTCCCGGTACTCGGTCTGCTTGGTTGTGCTGACGATGGTCTCCCACTCGCCGTCGGCCTTCATGCGGTGCAGTTCGCGGCGTGGGTCTTGCGGGGTGCCGTCGGACTTGTCGTGCGCGCGCCAAAACTCCCAGACAGCATTGTAGCGAACGCGCTCGCCCTGGGCGGCGTCGAGCAGGCTGAAGACGACGCCGGCCTTGGAGCGGCCGGTGCCCCGCGAGTTGACCTGCGCGCCGATGCCGGCCGCGCCGCCGTCGGCGTCGGTCTGACGTGGCGTGGTGCCGAAGAGGGCCAGGCAAATCGCGTCCAGAATGGTCGTCTTGCCCGAGCCGGTCGGCCCCATGATCAGGTAGAGCGGCACGTCGGCAAATTCACCGTCGATGTCGACGGGGTTGTCGCCGTATAGCGAGTTGATATTGGTGATGTCGATGCGATGAAATTGCATTACTCCCCCTCCTCGTTGCTGTGCATGAGCTGCTCGATCTGGCGAAACTTGGCGACCAGACGCTCGGGCGGCGCGCCGCGGTCCGGGTGCCGGCGACGGTACATCGCCTCGAAGACGTCCAGGTAGCTCAGCTCCTCGATGGGGGGCATCTTTTCAATGGGCTCGCCGCCGTCGACCATGACGTCGTAGCGCTCGCGAAGCTCGACGATGACGGGGCGTTGGCCGACCTCGTGGTGCTCGTCGATGATCTCTTTGAAGCGGCTGAGTCGGTCGACGCCGGCGACGTCGTCGGGGCCGAGTTGGACGCGCAGGAAGACGACTGGCGGGAGCTCCGCAGCGCTCTTCATCTGGGCGAGCATGTCATTGATCTCGGCTTCGGAGCCGTCGATCTCGAAGATCTCGCGCCACTTGGGCACCTGCACGACCTCGATGGGCAGGTCGGCGGGTGAGGCACCCGCTTGCACGTCGACCTGGATGACCTGGCGAGGGGGCGTGTCTTCGTCGAGGCTGGTGGCGACCGGCGTTCCGCAATAGCGAATGTGGCGCGTGCCACCCACGGGCATCGGGCGGTGGATGTGGCCCAGCGCGACGTACTGGAAGCGCTCGTCGAAGATCTGCGGGCCCATCGCCTCGATGGTGCCGATGGTGCGCAGGTGGTCGGCTTCGTCGCTGATCGGCTCACCCATCTCGCCCATCGAGGCGGCGGGCTTGGCCGTGCGGTGAATGCCGGTGTGGAAGTCGCCTTTTTCGGGCTCGTCGTCTTTGCCGTAAATGGTCAGGTGGCCCGTGGCGGCCAGCGCGGCTTGGGGCCAGCGCTCGGCGGCTTCGTCGGCCAGCCGGCGGTACAGCCGTGCGAACGCCTCCTGGTACTCCTCGCGAAGCTCGGACTCGCCGCCGTCACCCAGGCTCACGCCCAGGCGCGCTTCCTGCACGTAGGGAACGGCGGCGACGACCAACTCGACCTCACCGTCGTGGCCTTCGACGGGGACGAGGCACGTGGGCCATTCCTCCTCGTCGCGCGGCAGCGCGCCGACGACGTGGACGTCGAGGTGGCCCAGCAATTCGCGCGGGGCTTCGAGGCCGCTCGGCGAGTCGTGGTTGCCGGCGACGATGATGATCTTTCGCAGGTTGTCGACCCGGGCGCAGCGGCTCAGGAAGTTGTAGAAGAGCTTTCGGGCCGCGTTCGACGGGTTCGAATAGTGGAAGATATCGCCCGCCACGACCAGCACGTCGATGTCACGCTCCTCGAGCGTGTCGACCAGCCAACTCAAAAAGCGATCTTGTTCTGCGTGGCAATCGACCTGTTTGATCGACGCGCCCAGGTGCCAATCGGATGTGTGCAAGAGACGCACAAAGCCCCCTCAATTCATAAACAGTAGCAGAGACATACACGGTTCGACGGCCGCCAATCACTGAGACATCGTCGTCAAATTCCAAGGGGCGGGCCGGTGACCGGGGAGCTTACACAAGCACCGAGCATCGATAAAGGTTGGAAGTCGTGAAATTCGAGGGGGGAAGGGTGAGGAGGGGGAAGAACGGAGGCGTCAGGCGAGGTGCTTCGTCAACAGCTCGTCGAGCTGCGCAGGGTCGAGCGGCTTGGTGACATACTCGGTGCAGCCGACTCGATGGGCGCTGTCCTGATCCGTTTGTTGGCCGTAGCCGGTGATGGCGATGATCGGGGTGGTCACAAAGGTGTCGTTCTGGCGCAGCTTTTCGATGACGTCGTAGCCGCTGTAACCTCCGGGGAGGCCGATGTCGCAGAAGATAATGTCGGGCTCGAATTCTTCGACGCGCT
The DNA here is from genome assembly GCF_006517175.1 of Persicimonas caeni. NCBI lineage: Bacteria > Deltaproteobacteria > Bradymonadales > Bradymonadaceae > Persicimonas > Persicimonas caeni. The sequence continues at coordinate 6,101,228 of NZ_CP041186.1, forward strand.
CGAGGGCGGCGTGGCCGTCGGTGTCCCAGGCCACGACGAGACCTTTCTGTTCGAGTTGGAGCTGGAAGAGGTGGGCGAAGTCTTCGTTGTCCTCGACGAGGAGGGCCCGGCGGTCGGTGAAGTCGCGCGCGGCGGAGTCGGTGGCCGGCTCGGTTGTCTGCGTGTCTGACTCTCTGGGCAACTCCACCACGAAGTTCGAGCCTCGACCGGAGCCTGCCGAGTGGGCGGTCAGAGTGCCTCCGTGGAGCTCGACGAAGCCCTTGGCGATCGCCAGACCCAGACCGAGTCCGCCTTTCTCTCGTGCGATGGTCTGAGGCCCTTGGCGAAACGGGTCGAAGAGGCGCTCGAGCACGCCGGGGTCGATGCCCTCACCGGTGTCCGAGACAGTGACGTCGACGGTTTGAGAGGTCGCGGTGAGGATGACCTCGACGCGTCCATCAGACGGGGTGAACTTCAGAGCGTTGGACAGCAAATTGGCGAAGATTTGGCGCAAGCGCACCGCATCGCCGTCGATGACGACGGCCTCATCGGTGGTTGTTCGAAACGCGAGGTCGATGCCCTTTTCGTCGAAGCGCGCCCGATGATCCGCCACCAGGCCCTCCAAGATGTCGCGCAGGTTGATGGGCTGGGGCTTCAGTTCGACTTTTCCGCGAAGGAGCGACGCGGCCAAGAACAGGTCGTCGAGCAAGGCCTTCATGTGACCGACTTGTCTTTTGACGATCTGCTTGACCTTGTGGAGCCGCTTGTCGGCGCTGTCGACGAGATCGAGCACGGCCATCGCACTGAGCAAGCTCGCCAGGGGATTGCGAAGCTCGTGGCCCAGAATCGCCAGGAATTGGTCCTTCTCCTGGTCGCGCTGCTCGAGTTTGTCGACGAGGCGCTTCATCTCGGTGATGTCGATCACGAAGCCGGCGTGTTGGGTCGGCCGTCCCTGAGGATCCACCAGCGTGCGGGCGACCTCCTTGATGTGGATCCAATCACGTTTCTGATGGCGGACGCGGTACTCGAGCTCGAAGCCCTCGCCGGCGGCGGTCGCGGCGTGAACGACTGACAGGCAGCGCTCGATATCGTCGGGGTGAACGCGGTCGATCCACCACTGACGAGGGAGGGAGTTCGGCAGCGGCTCGTCGTACCCGAGCAGGTTCTCGAGACCGGCGTGGAAGCTGACAGTCCCTTCGTCGAGATCGCTGACGTAGGAGAACGCGCCGCTGATTTCGAGGGCCATCTGCAAGCGCGCCCGCACCGAGCTTTCGTGACGCTGGGCAGATCGCCGCTGGGTGACGTCGGTAACGAAGCCGACGAGTTCGGTTTCGGCGTCTTGTCCGGCCCTCACAGGCGAGAGCCAATCCTCGAGCCAACGATAGCCGCCATCTTCGTGGGTGAGGCGATATTCGAAGAGACGTGGTGCGTCGGGGCGGTCGCGCAGGAATTGGCCGATCTGTTCGGGGATGGCGCTGTCGTCGGGGTGGAGGAGGCGGCCGAGCCAAAGCGGCCCGCCGCTAGCAGCCTCGTCATCTACTCCTCCCAGGACCGACTCTAGGCCGAGGGTGAAGCAAACGTGCGGCCTGCCGTGCTCGTCGAGCGCGAGCCGATAGATGAACGAACCGCCGCTTTGGAGGGCCGAACGGACCGTCTCTAGCTGTTCGGACACAGACATCAAGGGGCCCCCCTGTCGGTGGCGATATGCTGGGCAGCACTGGCTGGCGTGATTTACTCCCTAACGCTAACCACCCAATCTCGATTTCCAGCCAAAAGAGCTCACCAGCCCATCGACTGTTCTTCGTCTTGTTCGATGGTGAGCATGGTGCCCGTGTAGACGAGCCACACGCCAAAACCGACCACGGAGCCGAAGAACCAGGTGAAGATCTGGCTGATGATATGCCCGACTTTGCCCGTCGCCATAAAGATCTGGCTGCCCGCGCCGCCCAGGCAGGCGAAGACGAAGACGAGGCCGATGCTTGCCGCGATGAGCACCGCCAGAAGGGCGACGTGGCGTTTGGCCCACTCGAAGCCGGTCGACAGGCTGTCGAAGATGCCGTCGCCGCGGCCCACCAGATAAAAGGCGGGCAGCATGAAGTAGCCGACGGCCAGTCCCGGCAGAATGCAGAGCACGATGCCGACGGTGAACGCGATGGTGAAGACCAGGTAGAAGAGCGCGCCGCGGTTGATCCCGGTGCCGATTTGGCCGACGACCTCCATGATCGAGAGGCTGCGGCCCTCTTTCCATGCGCGGCGCACCGGCCCGAAGGTGGCGACGCCCACGCCCATCTGCACAAATCCGAGCAAGACCGTCAGGCCCATGAACGCCCAGAACTGGGGGCCGAACAGATCGAGGATGGCCGTCGGGCCGGCCTGACCCGACGAGATATTCTCCAGCGCCTCTTGCTGCGAGGCGGGGTCGACGCCCAGCGCCAGCGAGCCGACGGTGGTGATCAGCGAGATGAGCAGCCAGACCGCCGAGTAGCTTCCCCACGCGCTCAACAGGGTGGCGGCGTGGTCGCGCCACAGCTCCTTGATGACGTCGAGCACCGTATCGAAATTCGCCTTGCGGTGCGGCGAGCCGGTCGGCCTCGGGGCGGCGACATCGGCTTGCGGGTCGTGCGTGGCAGGAGTTTCGTACGGGTTGGGGCTCTGGTTGTCGTCCATCGGTCGTGTCCCAAAATAGGGGGGGCATGTCGGTGGGAGTGTAGCCACGCAGCGAAGCGATGCCAAGCGCGTTGGTACGGCAATGGTGAGCAGCGAGAGCTCCGGGGCACGAAGAGCTCTCGCTGCTCGAGTTCTCAGGGCCCGAACAGGTGCGACGCCGCAGCCGGCGTCATTCCCGAGTTGCTGTGGCCCACGTTGGGCACGAAGTCGAGCGTCCAGTTGAACGGCACGCCCAGTGACTGCGCCGCTTGTTGGCCCACCGAATAGTAGAACTGACCGCGTTCCAGGCGGTTGTATCCCTGATAGTCGGCCTCGGCTCTCGTGCGCAGGTACGAATCACGCACCGTGTCCTCCTCGCCGAGGAGCACCACGAGGTTGTGGGCGAACATCTTGCGCTGGCGAGTCGCATCGGGCGGAGCACCCTGGAGCCCGTAGGGCATGTAGTAGTTGCGGTCGTTTCCGCCGCCGTCACTCGGCAGCGTCCACCAGCCGGGGTTGGCGGCGACGGCCTTTTCGACGCGCGCGTCGGGTCGGAAGGTCAGCAGACGGTGGACGAATTGGCCACCGGCGCTGTGGCCGTAGATCGAGTATTTGCACGTTCCCAGTCCCAACTCGGTCCTCACCGCCTCGAAGAGGTGCTCGATCTCGCTGTGGGTGTAGTTGTTCGGGTCGCGCCACTGATACGAGCGGTACGTGCCCGTGTACGGCGTTCCCGAGGTGCCCACGCCCAGGTTGTAGTCCTCCGAGCCGGGGTAATAGGTCTTCGGGAACTCGGGGGCGATCGCCAGCACGTTGCGCCCGTCGACGTGACTGCGCCACTTGTCGAGGTACTCGTCGGCGTTTCGGTTGGCTCCGTGCATGATGAACACGATCTTGCCGGTGGCCGGATTGAAGCTCGGGCTGCGGTGGGTGTAGGCGTTGAGTAGGTTGCCGTCGCGCGCCACGAAACGCAGCACGCCGCGGCTCGAGGTCAACGCCGAGGTGTTTTGCAGCACCGACGGATAGGGATCTGCTGCGCAGGTCGAGTTCGTCGGGGGCTGGCTGCCGGTGTCGGGTGAACTTCCGGTGTCGGCATATCCGCCCGTGTCGGTCTGGCTGCCGGTGTCGGTCTGGCTGCCGGTGTCGGGCGAGCTGCCGGTGTCGGGGGAGCTGCCCGTGTCGGGCGTGCTGCCCGTGTCGGACGTGCTGCCGGTATCTGGATACCACCACCAGTCGTCATCATCGTCGTCTTCGTCATCAGTGCTACCTGTGTCGGGAGTGCTGCCCGTATCTGGCGTGCTGCCTGTGTCGGGAATGCTGCCCGTATCGGCCGCGCTGCCAGTGTCAGTCACTGTGCCGGTGTCGGCCGGGCTACCGGCGTCGCCCATATCGTCATCGTCGACCTGGCCATCGTCGTTATCGGGCTGGCCCTCGTCGGCGAACTGGCCGGCGTCGCTCTCTCCGCCGCTGTCGAGCGGCTCGCGGGCGTCCGCGAGCCCTTCGCTGTCCGGTCTGCTGGACGCATCGCCGCGCTCCCGGTCTTCGAGCGAATCGCCCGTATCGGAGCGTGCCTCGACGTCGGCCTCATCGGCTGCGTCCGATTCTGAAAGCTGCTCGTCAGGCGACGTGGTTTTGTATTTCGGAGTGATGTCTTGGCCGCAACCAAAGGCGATGAACGAGACCAAGAAGGCGACTGCGAATCTATAGGATACTGCCATGGTAGTACTGCTCTAAGTGGTTGTGTTTCCACGGCTTTCGTATCCTATAACGTGTTGGTTTTGAAGCGGTTTTTTGAGTCCGTTGCACTGAACGATAGCTCCAGAAAGCGTGCGCGCGGGGCGAACGAGCTTCGTCACCGAGCAACTTCGAATTGTGTACGACGCGCTCCCTCAGGATGCCCGCGCACAAATCGGGCGTTTTCTCGAGCCCAAAATGCGCTAAAACAGTATGAGAGCGAAGATAACCAAGCCCCCCAGCCCAACGACCATGCCCAAGACGCGCCGTAGAAGACGCAAGCATCCAGCCCAATGCCCGTGCGGTCTCGCAAATCGCTATCGAGAGTGCTGCGGACGGTTCCACCGCGGAGACGCGACGCCCGAAAGCCCCGTCGAATTGATGCGTTCGCGCTACGCGGCCTACGCCAAAGGGGAGGTCGATTACGTCATCGAGACGACCGACCCCGACGGCGAGGCGTGGGAAGAGCCCGAATCGAAGTGGCGGGCCGACATTCGCAAGTTCGGCCGCGATGTAGACTTCTTGGGTGTCGACATCATCGACTCGGGCGTCGAGGAAGACGCCGGTTGGGTGCGCTTTCACGCCAGGCTTCGCTCGAACGGCGCGAACGCCTCGTTCACCGAGCGCAGCGAGTTCGTGCGCCGCGACGGCAAGTGGTTCTACAGCCGCGGTGAAGTCGAGGTCGAGGGCGTGAGCGGGTGACCGACAACGAGGGCTCGTATCAGGCCGTGAAGAACCCGGAGATGCGCTCCGTTAACCAGCCTCGAAACTCGTCGGTCGTCGGCGGACAATGTCGGCAGTCGGCCATCAACTCAGTCGCCTCCAGGCTCGGAATGAGCTTCTCGACGCGCGAAATGACTTGCTCGCCGGGGAAGCTCAGATCTTTGTCGGCAGCGAGCACGATGGTCGGCGCGCGTAACTCGTCGAACTCTCCCACTTTGGCCAGCCGAGGGATCTTGACCCGCCCCAGGTTCACCGCCTGAAACACCTCCCCCATATAGGCCTCCCACTCCTCGTCGCGCGTCGTCATCATATGCGCCAAAAAGGCCTCCAGGCGCTTTTGAGTCGGCGCCAGCAGGTACATCGCCATCGGAATCCCGATCTTGAACCAGCCGCTCCAGTGGCTCTTGACCACGCCGGCCGGAACGATCAGCGCGAGCCGCTCGATGCGCTCGGGGGCGAGGGCGGCCAGTCGTAAGGCCACGAAACCGCCGAAGCTAACCCCGACGACGTGGGGCTTGTCGAGCCGGAGGCCGTCGAGCACGTCTCGAAGCCAGGCGCCGTAGTCGTTGTTTTTGACCGAGAGCAACTCGTCGTGACCCATCGGCGATTGGCCGACGATGTCGACCGCGTAGACCCGAAAGCGCTCGAGCAGGGGGGCCATTTCGACGAGCACGTGAGCGGAGGTGGCCATCTGGCCGTGCAGGAGCACCAGGGCAGGTGCATCTTCGGGGCCGCCGACCAGGACGTGCGTTTCGCCGAACGGAGTGTCGAGTCGGCATGTTTCGGTGGGCGCGCTGAGGCGACCGCGGAACCGGTCGAACCAATCGATGATGCGGTCTTTGGCTTTGGGACTCTTGAAGGTGGACGCCATGCTCAGCTCCTATTTGCTTGGGGGCAGGTGTACTCGGAATCACGGCCGGAGGCCGTCGAGGTGTTGGATGAGTTGGCGCTCGACGAGCGCCACGGGGTGTTCATAGGCCCCTTGCACCCACGAAATCAGCGCGAAGTAGAAAAACGAAAAGTAGCTCATGCCGAGCAGGGCGATGTCGGTGTCGGCGCGAAGCTCGCCGCGTTCGATGGCCCCTTGGGCTAGCTGGGCGATCTTGGCGTGAATTTGCGCGACCTGTCCGGCGAAACGCTGCGCCCAGGGAGGCTCGGCGAAGAGCGACTCCTTCAGCAGCGTGCGCGACAGGTCGGGGCGGCGCCTGTAGTAGCCAAAGACCACCCGGGTCAGCTGCATCAACTGCTCGACGAGCGGCCCTTCGCCGGGAGCTTCGAGTGCGGCGGCCATCGTCTCTTCGAGATCGGCGAAGAGGGCGGCGTGCAGCAACTGCCGCTTGTCGCCGAAGTGATGGATGATCGAGCCGGCGGAGATGTCGGCGCGCCCGGCGATCGAGCGCAACGTGGCGTCTTCGAACCCGACCTCTTCGAACTCTTCGAGTGCGGCATCGAGGATCGCCTCCCGGGTCATGCGCTTTTGTTCTTTGCGAGATGCCATAGCTGTTGTTGATTTTTTCGTTAAACGTGTTTATTAAACGTGTTTAGCGAAAAGTAGCGCGGTAGGCAATAGTGACCCGTACAATTTGGCGGCGAGGCAAGCTGAATATGGAGATCGAAGACTTGAGAAACTACGGGGCGGCCTTTAGCGAGGCGGAAGGCTCGTGGCCGGACGATGTCAAAGCGCGCATGCAGAGCGACGCCAAGGCCGTCATCATGCGCCATCTGAGCGGCTGGCAGAAGGTGCGCCTGATGTGGCACTTCATCAAAGCCCGTCGTCAGGCAGCCAAGCTCGACTTGAGCGACCTGCGGGAGCGCGGGATGACCGACGAGGCATTCCTGGACCAGCAGCTCGAATATCTGGCGATGTTCTCGGCGCTCGCCCAGCTTTTCGATGCCGAGCGCGCGGTGGTCATCATGAAGGAGGTGATGGACGAGTCGGCTCGCGAGCCCCTGCTTCACTGTCTGCCCGAGCCGGAGCATGTGCGTCAGGTCGACGCGGAGCCGTTTGACGTCTTTCGCGACTACAACGACGCGATGGCGAAGTCGTCGGTCGAAGCCGGCTGCAACATGATGGCCGTCGAAGACGACGGAGACGACGCCTTTCAGCTCAACGTGACGTGGTGTGTCTGGTTGGAGTTGGCCGAGCGTATGGGCGTGCCGGAAGCTTGCAAGCCCAATTGCTATGCGGACGACTTGGTCTTCCCGGAGTATTTCGATGCACTCGGGATTCGGTACTCGCGCAGCCAGACGCTCGCATGTGGCGGCACATGTTGCGACTTTCGGTTCGAGCGCAAGTAAAGTCTCTTCGGTGAGCTGCATCGAGGCGAGGCGTCACCGCGCGTTGACCGCGATTTGCCCCACGAAATCGTAGCTGCCGTGACGTGAGTCGTTGCCGAATAGGCGCACTTCGTAGCTGCCCGGGCGGTCGATGTCGCAATCGATGGCCACGGTGCTGTTCCCCTCGACCTTGCATCGCGTGCGTTCGCCGCCGTCCTTGGGGTAAAGCGACGCCAACAGGAACTGGCCCTGCGGGCGTCGGACTTTGAGCGACGCGCGCTTCTCGACGGTGATCTGGGAACGGTCGGGGTCGATGAGCTCGAGGCCGCGTTGGTAGAAGCCGGCGCTCAAGATGGGCTGGCGCATGAACTCGCCGCGGGTGATCGGCTCACGGCGCAACTGCCACTTGTCATCGTCGGGGAAGTGGTCGACGCCGAGGACCTCCGGCGGGGTGAACAGGTAGTCGGTGGTGTAGCGCTTTTCGAAAGTGTCGTTCTCGACGTATCCCGCCCCCCACGTCACGTCGATGAGGTACCATTTTCCCTCCACCTCGACCGCGTTCCACGCGTGTCCGCTGCCTCCGACATTGCCGCCGCGGTCGCGCGAGACTCCGGTCACGTAGACCATGTTGATATCGATGGTCTCGGCCATCTTGGCGAGCAGCTTGGCGTAGCCGGCGCACACGGCCTTGCGCGTCGAGAAGACTGTCTTCGGGTCCTGGGGCGGATAGTCGCCGCGCGCCAGGGCCGGGGCGTCGTAGCGGATGTGGTCGGCGACCCAGTCGTATAGCGCTTTGACGCGCAGGTACGGGTCGCTCTCGTTGGCGGCGATATAGCGCGCGACGGCTTCGGGGCTCGTCTCGTGGGCGGCGGGGATGGTCGCCACGGCTGGATGCAGCTCGTCGGGCATCGGCCAGCGCGGCGGGCCGTCGCTGGGCTTTTGGTCGGGTGTTCGAGGCTCGTCGCCGGCTTCTTTGTTGCCTGCAGTCTTGTCGGTTGTTTTGTCGGTCGTCTTGTCCGCGACCTTGGTGTCCGCCTTGGTCTCGACCGCCTTTGCTGTGTCCGTCTTCTTCTCGTCGCTGCGCTCCTGCTCGACCTTGCCGGCGACCGGGGCAGGCACCGGCTCGTCATCCTCCTCGGCCCACTTCTCGTAGGGATTGTCGCGCGTGGAGTTGTAGAGCCATTCGAGGCCGCCGGCCGCGGTGAAGAGCACGTCGCGCGTCTTGTCGGCCCACGGCGCGGTCTGGCCGGTGAGCATCCAGTCGCCGCGGGTCGACAGCGCCGTGAATCCGTCCTGAGGAAAGAGCGCGCCGAGCACCCCCAAGAACGCCAGGTTGACCGCCAGCGTGCGCAACACGAAGCGGTCGGCCAGCGTCAGGATTCGCTCGCGCGACTCCTCGCCGTCGGCCTCCAGACGTTCGACCTTCTTGCGGTAGCGGTGTTGCCCGACGAGCTCCCATAAGAGCGGCAGCGCCGGGAACGCCGCGATCCCGACGACCCACGCCGCCCACACCGGCCCGTTCAGATACGCGGCCAGCGAGGACGCCAGCCAGAAGCCGAGCAGCGGTGTGGTGATCACCAGCACATACCACAGCCCTTTGAGGATCAATCCGATGACTTTGAGAGCGGTGGCGAGTTTTTGAAGCATGCGGGCGACCCGATTGACGCTGTGGCGATGTGGCGATTAGAATCCCCGACTTCTTGTGACACTTCAAGTTGCTCGACTCGAGTCGCCCAACTGACGAGACAAGCCCACGGGAATCGCACCTTTGCTGGAAGTCGGATCCAAATTGGTAGCAGGTCGCTTCGAGCTGGTCCGACAGCTCGGAGAGGGCGGCATGGGCGTGGTCTACGAGGCCATCGATCAGCGCGGCGGCGGTCGCGTGGCGCTCAAGACCGTCCACCGGCTCGACGGACGCAGCCTGTATCGCTTTAAGCGTGAGTTTCGCGCGCTCGAGGATATCCAGCACCCGAACCTCGTGCAGCTTCGCGAGCTGCACCGCGAAGACGACCTCTGGTTCTTCACCATGGAGCTCGTCAAAGGCGAGGACTTTCGCACCTACGTCGCACGCACGCCGAAGGCGACGCCGATTCGCTACAACACCGCCGATCTGCTCACCACGCTCGACTCCCAGACCGAGCGACTCGCCTTCGAGGCCACGCTCGACGAGCCGCCGGGGGTCATGCGCACCGGCTTCGACGAGGCGCGCCTTCGCGGCGGCATGAGCCAGCTCGTCGACGCCCTCGACGCCTTGCACCGCGCCGGGCGCGTCCACCGCGACGTCAAACCGTCGAACGTGTTGGTGACCGCCCAGGGCAGAGTGGTGCTGCTCGACTTCGGCCTCATCGCCGAGTTCGAGCGCATCGGGTTTCGCCCCGCCTCGCGTAACGGCTTCAGCGGCACTTTGCGCTATATGGCGCCCGAGCAGGCCAGCGACGAAGAGGTCGGCCCGGCGGCCGATCTCTACGCCGTGGGTGTGATGCTCTACGAGATTCTGTGCGGCCGGCCGCCCTTCGATGGCCCGGCGGTCAAGCTCATGCTCAAGAAGCGCCTGGGCGACTACGTTCCGGCCGTCGAGGCGTCCTCTGGGGCGCCACGAGACCTGCTCGAGCTTTGCGACGCGCTCATGCGTCCCGACCCGGAGTCTCGGCCCACCGCGGCCGAGGTCCTCGAGGTTTTGTCCGTCGGAGCACGGTCGCAGCGGGCGCGGCTCGATGCCGAGACGACCAGTGACGTCTTCGTGGGACGCCAGGCCGAGCTCGACGCGCTCGAAGGGGCGTGGGCGGCGGTTCGCGACGAGGGCGCCGTCAGCGTCATCGTCGAGGGGGAGGCCGGGGTTGGAAAGAGCGCGCTCGTGCGCCGGTTCGTCGAGCAGCGCTCGGTCGACAGTGAGGCGCTCTTGTTGCTGTACGGTCGCTGTTACGAGCGCGAGTCGGTGCCCTACAAGGGCCTCGACCGGGTCGTCGACGACCTGACGCGCTTTCTCGACGGGCTGGGCGACGAGGTCGAGGCGCTGCTCGACGAAGATATCGTCGCGCTCGCACGCATCTTCCCGGTGCTCTCGCAGGTCCGCCCCATCTACGCGCGGCTCAATGAGGGGCTGTCCATCCGAAACCCCCGCGAGATTCGCCGCCGGGGCTTCGCCGCGCTCAAGTCGTTGCTGGCGAGGGTGGCCGAGCAGCGACCGCTGATGGTCGTCATCGACGACCTCCAGTGGGCCGACGCCGACAGCTTGGCGCTGTTGAGCGAGCTGGTCGATCCGCCCGACGCGCCCCGCATGTTGCTGTTGGCGACGCGCCGGCCGGGTCATCGCTCCATCGAGCTGCCCGGCGAGGTACGCCAGCTGAGCTTGTCGGGGCTCCAGCGCGACGAAGTCGAGGCGTTGATGCGCTCGCTCGACGACGGCTCCGTGGGTGACGAGCACGCCTGGAGCGCAGACGCGCTCACAAGCGAGACCGGCGGCCATCCGCTCTTCGTCCAGCAACTCGTCCAGCACATGGCCGGATCGACCTCCGCCAAGGGTGTGGGGCTCGAGGAGGTGCTGTGGCGGCGTATCAACGAGATGCCCAACCAGGCGCGCTTGCTCATCGAAATCGTCGCCGTGGCCGGTGTGCCCCTCGACGTGCACGTGTTGTCGACGGCGTTGGGCGTCGGGCTGGCCGACGGCGTCGAGATCGCCCGCCAGGCCCAGACGGCGATGTTGCTGCGCATCGCCGACGAGTCTGACGAGGTGACCGTCGAGGCTTACCACGACCGGGTCCGCGAGGCGGCATCGCGCTTTATGGACCCCGAAGAGCGCCGGTTCTATCACGCGCGGTTGGCCCACGCGCTCGAGGTGACCGAGCTCGCTGACCGCCGCCCGCACCTGATGCTGCGTCACCTCGAGGGGGCCGACGAGGAGCAGCGCGCGGCGCGCTTCGCTGTGCAGGCCGCCGAGCAAGCCGCCGAGGCGATGGCGTTCGAACGCGCCGCCGAGTTGTACCGTCAGGCGCTCCGCATCGGCGACTACGCCCCCTCGAAGGCGCGCGACCTCGAGCTGGAGCTCGCCCGCGCTTTGAGCAACGCCGGGCTGGGCCTCGAGGCCGCCGAGATCTACCTCGCCGCGGTCGAGTCGGTGCCCCCCGACCAGCGGCTGGTGCTCGAGCGGCGCGCCGCCGAAGAGCTGATGACCAACGGCGACGTCGAACGCGGCATGTCGCTCATCGACTCGGTGCTCGAGGAGATCTGCGTTCCCCAGACCCAGAGCACCTTCGCGACCATCTGCCGGGTGATCTGGCTGCGGCTCGTCTTGCTCCTGGTCGGCCTACGTCCTCGTCGCAGCGAACCCGACGCCCAGGCATCCCAGATGCGCCAACGCATCGATATTCTGGCCACGCTCGGCCGGCGCCTGGCGCTCATCGACACACTGCGCGGCTTCGAGTTCCAGAGCCGCGAGCTTCGCCTGGCGCTACGCTACGGAACCGACCACCAACTCGCCGCAGCCCTGGCCACCGAGGCGACCTACCAGTCGAGCTCGGGCACGACGCGCGGCATCGAGCGCGGCGAGCAGGTGCTCGTCCAGGCGCGCGAACTCGCCGCCGAGCTGCAGGACCCGTGGCTCGACCACTATATCGCCATGCAGTGGGGGATTATTTGCTTCTTCGCCGACCGCTTCCGCGTCGCCGTCGACACCCTCGAAGAGGCGGTCGAATGGTTCGCCAGCGAGTCGCCCGGCGATCAGTATCTGGTCAACTCGGGGCGTCTCTTCATGATGTTCGCGCTGCGTCATCTGGGGGAGATCCGCAAGATGAGCGAGCATTACGAGGCCTACGCTCGCGACGCTCGCCACCGTAACGACCGGCTGGTGCTGACCACCATCGGCACCGCGGCCAACACCTATTGGTTATTCGCGGGCGACCCCGCCGGCGCCACTCGCCAGCTCGACGAAGCCGACTGGGTGCCGCCCGAGCGCAGCGTTCATCTGCAGCATTGGTTCGAGTTCGTGGCCCGCGCCGAAATCGCCATCTACGAGGATCGCGCGCTCGAGTTTTGGACCGAGAACCGCAAGGAGATCCGTCGGCTGGCCCGCAACCCGGTCATCTGGGCGGCGCGCGCGACCTACGGCGAACACTTCTGGGCCGCCGGCCGCCTCCACGCCGCCGCGGTCGACGGCGGAGCCGACCCGCAAGAGCACAGCCGACACCTGCGCCGCATCGTGCGCAAGCTCGCCGGCGAGGACAGCAAGATGGTCCAACTGTGGTCGCGCATGCTCGAGGCCGCCGCCGAGGCGATCGCGGGCGACTCCAAGGCGACCATCGCCGCGCTCGAGCGCACCATCACCCACGCCGAAAAGATCGAGATGAAGATCTGCGAGATGGCCGCCCGCGGAAGGCTCGCCGAGATCCTCGCCCAAACCGGCAACGACCCGGTGCGCCAGGCCCGCCTGCGCGCCGAGGTCGACGCCTGGATGCAGGCCGAGGGCGTGGGCGACCCGCAGCGTTTGTTGCAGCTTTACATGCCCGGCTTCGGTTCCTGATCGGCAACGTGATAGCGGGGAGGATTACACGGTGTCAGACACCGTGTTTATCAGCGAGGGCAAGATGCCCCCGCACCGAAGGAACGTCGCGCGATGTATTCGGTGCGGGGGCATCTTGCCCTCGCCGAGGCTATCGGTGCGTGGGCATCTTGCCCTCGCCGAGACTTTCGGTGCGGGGGCATCTTGCCCTCGCCGAGACTTTCGGTGCGTGGGCATCTTGCCCTCGCCGAGGCTATGGGTGCGTGGGCATCTTGCCCTCGCCGAGACTTTCGGTGCGGGGGCATCTTGCCCTCGCCGATCACATTACTTAGATCCATCGCGCTGCTCGCCCGTTGGTACGAGGTGTCCACACACCTCTTCGGGAGCAGCCATGCAACTACGTCTTCCCTTCGCCGTCGTCCTGACCGTTCTGTTCGCCTCCACCCTCGCCGCCAACGCCGGCGCGCAGGAGGCTGAGCAAGAGTCCGAACAAGACTGGCGCAAGCCCCGCTCACTCGACGGCCTCTACGAACGCATCGCCAAAGACCTGAAAGGGGGCAAGCCACTGGTCATCGCCTCGTACTACGGCATGTGGCAGGCCCGCGCCGATCAGCCCGACCGCAACCTGAACTGGGGCGTGTACTACGGCCACAAGACGATGTTGATGCGCGCCAAAAAAGACGGCCATATCGCTAAGAACTACAAGCACACCGACTGGAAGAGGGTGCACCGCGCCGAGAGCGACGCCGACCCGATGCGCGTGCTCGTCTTTCACCAGGAGGTCGAGCCCAACGCCCGCTGGAAGAAGCTCGGCGTCCAGAAGAGCTTCGACGTCTACCTGGTCATGGAGGCGTGGCAGGGCCAAGAGGCGGCCGCCAAGGCGATGGTGCGCGGCCTGCGCCAGAATAAGGGCCGCGACATCGCGATCGACGACGAGACGACGATCAACACCGGCCAAGCCCAGGTGACCGGCTATTTCGGCCACAACTTCTTTTACGACTACGTCGACTTCTACTGGGACGGCCTCGACGACATCAAAGGCGATATCGCGCGCCCCACCGGCGTCTTCGCCGTCGGCTGCAAGACCGCCCGCGTGCCCGGCTTCGGCCGGTTGATCACGCCCAACGCCTACGCCGTGCTCTACTCACGCACCCTGATGGCCTCCGAGGGCTACTCGACGCTGGCCCTGGCCGACGGCCTGCTGCGCGCGCTCGACAGCAAAGCGATGGTCGGCCTGGCCGACCGCACGTACCGGTACTTCCAAAAGCACGCCAAGCCCGATCGCCGGGTCGGCAGGCCCTTCGTCTCCCACGGGTTTCGCATGTTCGAGGACACCTCGAAGTAGCCCCGAAGTTTTGAAGCGAGCCGAAGCGCGTTTAACATCTCGACGCACTGGAATTGTGTTGTAAACAACCCTCGACGTATCGAGAGGTAAACCATGGCTGTCATTGGCATCGAAGCAATCGAAGACACCCAAGGCAACGAACTGTCCATCGACAACGCCTCGTTGGTGACCTACCCCGACGGCGGCATCGACCTCGAAATCCGCACCCGGTCGGCCGACGACCTCCAGCAAGATTTTGAAGCCATCACCGTGACCGCCGCCGGCGGCGACCAATACCTGCTCGCGGGCATCGAGCAGGAGCGCGAAGCCCCGGTGACCAGCATGGTCACAGGCGCCGTGAAGACCGTGCGCCTGTCGGCCGAGTCGGTGCGCAAAATGCCGGCCTGAAAGACGCCGGGTTGAGGCGACAAACGCAGCAAGAACGGACGAGGGCCGGCAGGAAACTTCCTGCCGGCCCTCAGTCGTTTTGCCTATCACTGTATCGACGCCAGTCGATTCAGGCGGTGATCACTCGCCGCCTTCCAGATTGGCCAGGTCGCTCTCGATCTCCTTTTCAAGCTGAGCGGCCACCTCGTCGGCGTTGTCGGCGGTGACTTCTTCCGCGAACTGCTGCTTCTTCTGGTCGAGCAGCGCTTCGCGGCGCTCTTCGACGGTCGGCGCGGCCGCTTGCTCGGCCTGCGCTTCTTGCTTGGCTTCTTGCTCGGCTTCTTGCTCGGCTTCTTGCTTGGCTTCTTGGTCGGCCTCGGCCGTCGCTTCTTCGCCGCCGGTCTCTTCCTGCGGTTTTTCACACCCGACCAGCGCCATCGAAGCCGCGGCGAGCAGGGTTACAAAAAGTACGGTCAGTTTCTTCGTCATTCTCTTTCCTCTCGAGTACGAGCTGTCGTGTAGTCGACCAAAGGTGCGGCCAGATTACTTGCCCTTGTCGGCCTTCTTTGCCTTCTGCTTGCCCTTGCCGTCGGCCTTTCCTTTGGCCTCGGCTTTGCCCTTGGCCTTGGCGCCGGCCGCTCCGATCTGCTCCATCTTGGTTTGATGGCGCTTGCGCTCCTTCTCGAGCAGCATCTGGGCTTTCTCGCGCAGGGTCTCGTTGTCGTTCTTGTCGGCCAACGTCTCGAGACGCTGGATCTTGGCCACACGCGTGGTGTGCTTTTGCAGCTCGTCCTCGACCTGCTTGTCGGGGTGGGCTTTCGCCGCGGCAGCTTTACCTTTGCCGGCCGCCTTGCCTTTCTCGCCAGCCTGGCCTTTCTCGCCAGCCTTGCCTTTCTCGCCAGCCTTGCCTTTCTCGGCGGCCTGGCCTTTCTCGCCAGCCTGGCCTTTCTCGGCGGCCTGGCCCTTTTCGCCGGCCTGGCCCTTCTCGCCGGTCTTGCCCTGGGCTCCCTTGGCCTCTTTGCCTTTGCCCTCAGCCTGCTCGCCTTTCTCGGCGGCCTTGCCTTTCTGGCCGGCCTTGCCTTTGGCCTGCTTGCCTTGCTTGCCCTTGCCCGGCTTCTCCTGCTGCTTCTCCGCCTTTTGCGAAGCCCCTTTGTTGTCGGGGCGTTGCGCGCTCGCCGTCGAGACACCCGTAAGAATGAATGCCACGATTGCGACGACCGATACCAATGAGCGTTTCATCATCACCTTCTGAAATTGAGGATAGTGATTCGGTGCGTTCGGCAGCATAACACGCTGCTCGGTTGCCCAGAAGCAACATCAGCGACGCCGGTCCAATCTCCTTTCTTTCGAGGCGCTTGACAGAGTTCAAAGGGTCCTGAACATCTGTTGGGTGCTGAACGCATGTTTGGTATGCTGCCCGTCGGTCAGCGACGGTTTGTCAGGAGGTATTCGCATGGCCCGACCGCAAGTCAACAGAAACCAAGTCAACAGAAACAAGACGATCAAAGACAAGCTCGCCATCCTCGCCGACGCGGCGAAATACGACGCCTCGTGTGCGAGTAGCGGGGTCAAACGCAAGAACAAGTCGGGCGGGTTGGGCAACTCGACGGGCGTGGGCATCTGTCATAGCTACACGCCCGACGGCCGGTGCATCTCGCTGCTCAAGATCTTGCTGACGAATTTCTGCATTTACGACTGCAAGTACTGCATCAACCGCGCCTCGAGCAACGTGCCGCGGGCGCGGTTCACCCCCGACGAGGTCGTCCGGCTGACCGTCGAGTTCTACAAGCGAAACTATATCGAGGGGCTCTTCTTGAGCTCGGGGATCATCCGCGACGTCGACTACACGATGGACCAGTTGGCCGAGGTCGCCCGCAAGCTTCGCCAGGAGCACGACTTCAACGGCTATATCCACCTCAAGGCGGTGCCGGGCGCGTCCGACGAGGCCGTCCAGAAGGCCGGCCGGTGGGCCGACAGGCTCAGCGCCAACATCGAATTGCCCACCCAGGACGACCTCGACGAACTCGCCCCGGCCAAGACCGTCGACGACGTCGAGAAGACGATGGGCGAGATTCGCCAGCGCCGCGACGAGGCCAAGGCGGCCAAAAAGTCGAAGGCCAAAGACGCCCCCAGGTTCATGCCCGCCGGCCAGAGCACCCAGATGATCGTGGGGGCGACGCCGAGCACCGACCGCACGATTCTGCAGACCGCCGACCGCCTCTACACCAACCACAAGCTCAAGCGCGTCTACTACTCGGCCTACAGCCCCATCCCCGACGTCGACCCGATGCTGCCCGCCCAGACGCCGCCGCTCATCCGCGAGCATCGGTTGTACCAGGCCGACTGGCTCATGCGCTTTTACGGCTTTCAGGCCGCCGAGATCGTCGAGGAGGAGGATAACCTGCCGCTCGACATCGACCCCAAGCTCGCCTGGGCGATTCGCCACCGCGACCTCTTTCCGGTCGACCTGAACCGGGCGAGCTTCGAGGAGATCGTGCGCGTGCCCGGCATCGGCGTGCGCAACGCCAAGCGCATCGTGGCGATGCGCCGCAAGCGCCGGGTGCGCCTGGAGGATCTGCGTAAGATGCGCTCGAACGTGCGCAAGGCCGCGCCCTTTGTGATCACGGCCGACAAAAACCCGCACCTTCGCCGCCTCGACGACCTCGACCTGCGCTACCAATTGGCCGACCGCTCCGAGCAGCTCTCGCTGTTCGACGCCGGCCAGTCGAGTCGTCTTGGAGCGTGATGGAGAACGTGATGGGAGGCCTGATGTTAGAAGTCTGCATCGACAACGGCTGGGAGCAGTGGCGAGACCTCGCCCGCGAACTTGTGCGCCGCGACGTCGCCCCCGTCGACGTGACCTGGCGAGACGCCGGCGAGCGCCAGCAGACGCTGCTCGGCGCCGTCGACACCGTCTCGCTCGACGACGTCCTCGAGCGCCCCCCGACGCGGCCTCGCCCGCGCGTGTCGCGCCGCTTCGTCGACGTCGCCAAGCTCGCCTCCTTCCACCGCGACCCCACGCGCTGGGGCCGCCTCTACAAGTTGTTGTGGCGGCTCGCCGCGGGCGAGGCGGGCCTGATGGACGTGCGCACAGACGCCGACGTCGCCGAGGTCGAGGCGATGGCCAAGGCCGTGCGCCGCGACGCCCACAAGATGAAGGCGTTCGTGCGCTTCAAGAAACTTGTCGTCGACGGCGAGGAGTTCTTCGTGGCCTGGCATCGGCCCGACCACCGCATCGTGCGCAAGGTCGCGCCGTTCTTCAAAGACCGCTTCGCCGCGATGAACTGGACGATCATGACCCCCGACGAGACGGTGAGCTGGGACGGCGAGCGCCTGAGCTTCGACGAGGGCACCCCGCGCTCGGAGGCACCCCAATCGGACGAACTCGAAGGCTTGTGGAAGACCTACTACCGGTCGATCTTCAACCCCGCGCGCATCAAGCTGCAGGCGATGTTCGCCGAGATGCCCAAAAAGCACTGGGCGACGATGCCCGAGACCGCCGCCATCCCGCGCATGCTCCAAGAGGCGTCGGCGCGGGTGCGCTCGATGGTCGACGCCAGCCCGCAGGGCGCGCGCGTGCCGGTGGGCGAGAGCGCAACCTACGACGAGCTGCGCGAGGCTTGCCGCCGGTGTCGGGCGTGCGAGCAGTGCGAGGGGGCGACCCAGGCCGTCTTCGGCGAGGGCCCCGCCGACGCCCGGCTGATGCTCGTCGGCGAGCAGCCCGGCGACACGGAAGACCGCGTCGGCCGACCCTTCGTCGGCCCGGCCGGCCAGGTCCTCGACCGCGCGCTCGCCGCCGCCGGCATCGGGCGCGACACGGTCTATGTGACCAGCGCGGTCAAGCATTTTGGCTACGAGCAGCGCGGCGACAAGCGCATCCACAAGCGCCCCGACAGCTACGTCACCGAGATGTGTCGCCCCTGGCTCACCGCCGAGCTCGAACTCGTGCGCCCGCAGGTCATCGTCGCCCTGGGCGCCACGTCGGCCGGCGTGCTGTGCGGCCGGCGGGTCGCCGTGACCAAAGAGCGCGGCCAACCCATCCGAACCCCGCACGCCGAGCTGTTGATCCCCACGTTCCACCCCGCCGCGATCCTGCGTCATCCCGACACGACCGCCCAGCAACAACGCTTCGACGCCCTCGTCGACGACCTTCGCCGAGCCGGACAGGCCGTCGAGGCGCCCGAAAACTCGTCGTGGCGACCGATGGTGTCGTCGTAACGACGGATTGGGTCGTCGTGGTGAGCAGAGGAGTCGTCGAGGTGAGCAGAGCGGTCGTCGAGGTGAGCAGAGCGGCCGTCGAGGTGAGCAGAGCAGCCGTCGAGGTGAGCAGAGGAGTCGTCTAAGCACTCGTCGAGGTCGTCGAGGTGGTCGCGAAGGTCGTCGAGGTGGTCGCGAAGGTCGTCGAGGTGAGCAGAGCGGTCGTCGAGGTGAGCAGAGCGGTCGTCGAGGTGAGCAGAGGAGTCGTCGAGGTGAGCAGAGGAGTCGTCGAGGTGAGCAGAGCAGTCGTCGAGGTGAAACGCTTGCAAGCGCTGCGGCCCCCGCATAGAGTGGCCGCGCAGTCATACAACAACTTTGCCTTGGAGGAGCAGTTATGGAACGCGACGTCGAAAAGATCACCGACCGAGAGTATTTCGCCAAAACCCTGCGCCGAGTCGCCGACGCCGTCGAAGCCGGCGAGTCGTTCCGCATTCAGGTCGCCGGCCACCGCTTCACGGTGCCCGCCGACGCGACTATGTCCGTCGAGCACGAAGCCGAGGCCGGCGAGGAAGAGCTCGAGCTGCAATTCAAGTGGGGCAGCTGAGTTGTCGCCGACGCGATGATGCATCAGTAAGGGCAGCGCGTTATCGCGCTGCTCTTTTTTTGTGCCCGTCTCGTAGCGCAATGACGAGGCGCGCGCGCAGAAAGGGTTGCGGAAATCGCATTAAATTCGTTAAAAAGACCTCTATCTGGTGAAACACTGTGGGAGGCAGGCGATGGCAAATAGAGGCGACGAAGAGGCCGCCGAGGGCACATTGGAAGGGCGCGGCGCAGAGATCTTTGCCGAGATGGCCAACGGGCTACCGTTGATCGTGTGGGTCCACGATGCGTCCGGCGAGCAGGTGATGGTCAACGACACCTTCTGCGAGTTCTTCGGGGTGACTCGCGAGCAGATGAAGGGCGACCGGTGGCAGGTGCTGATGCATCCCGACGATGCCGACGCGTACACCGAAGAGTTCCTGGCCTGTATCGAGGAGCAACGACCGTTCCATGCCGAGGTGCGCGTGCAGCGCGGCGACGGTGAGTGGCGCTGGATCGAATCGTGGGGGCGGCCGCGCTTTTCGGCGGCCGGAGAGTTTCGCGGAATGGTGGGCACCAGCGCCGACATCACCGAGCGCAAGCAGGCGACCGAGGAGTTGGCTCGGGCTAACCAGCGCATTGCCGAGCAACACGAAGACCTGCAGAAGAGTGCCGAGAGACTGCGCGAGGCCAACCGGCGCAAGAATGATTACTTGGCCATGCTCGGCCACGAGCTGCGAAATCCGCTGGCCGCCGTTCAAAGCGCGACTGAGCTGGTGGGAGTGGCCGCGATGGAGAACCCGCGGCTCGAGCAGGCCGTCGAGGTGTTGTCGCGTCAGTCCGAGCACATGGTTCGCCTGATCGACGGACTCTTGGAGGTCTCGCGCATCGCGCGGGGCAAGGTCACTATCGACAAGGACGTGGTCGATCTGCGCACGGTGTGTGCGGAGGTGCTCGAGGACCGCCGCACCCGGGTGGACGAGGCCGGTCTGTGCATGGAGGTCCAACTCCCCGACACCCCCGTGTGGGTGTCGATCGACGAGGTGCGCACCGTCCAGATCTTGGACAATCTGATTTCGAACGCCATCAAGTTTACGCCCGAGCCGGGCCAGATTTCTTTTGCGCTGCACCCCGAGGGCGAGTCGGCGGTGATGCGCGTGTGCGACACCGGAGTGGGTATCGCGCCCGACAAGTTGTCGACGATCTTCGAGACCTTTCATCAGGAGAGTCAACATCACGAGCGGAGCAGCGGGGGGCTCGGCCTTGGGTTGGCAATGGCCAAAAGTTTGGCCGAGTTGCACGACGGCAGCATCGAAGCCCACAGCGATGGCTTGGGGCAGGGCGCCGAGTTCACCGTAAGACTGCCGCTGCACGCCGAGCCGCCGCGGCGCGACGAGGCCTCCGACACGACAAAGCCGGGCGTGCGCTCCATTCTCCTGGTCGAAGACAACCGCGACGTGGCCGCCATGCTCCACGACCTGCTCGCCGTGCAGGGCCACGACGTCACGGTCGTCCACAACGGCGCAGACGCGCTCGAGGCGCTCGAGGCCGGCCGCTACGACCTGTGTCTGTGCGATATCGGACTGCCGGACATGAGCGGCCACGAGATTGCCCGCGCTGCACGCTCGAGTGACGCGATCGACGACGTCACCCTCGTCGCGCTGACCGGCTACGGCCAGGCCGACGACCGCGCGCGCAGCAAAGAGGCGGGCTTCGACGCCCATCTGACCAAACCCGTGCGCCTCAACGACCTCACCGAGGTGCTGGGTTCCGCCCGTTAATCCATTTTTGTTTGAATAATTGCTCTCTGTGGTTTGATTTAATGATGGACAGCTGATAGAGGTTGTCCGTCGGCCGGGTCGACTCGGCCGCCAACATCTCGAGGAAAGCCTACCTTATTGTTTGGTTTCCGGTTTTTTTCACGCGGTCTGTAGTGTTTGGATTTGGGTGTTCGCACCTTCCTCCCTTCGTCAGTAGATTTGCCTGGACAAAATTGGTCAGTTCCACAGTGAGCTGGCGCCCCAAGAGACGGGTGCTCGATGGATTCGAGTGTCCGCAATTTGCCCCTCGATCGGCTCCGTTAGAGAGCTGGGTCGGGGATTCATGAATGAAGCACCGAGTACACAGGACAAAGCATGTCGAACAGAGTCGAAGGTAAAGTGAAGTGGTTCAACGAAGACAAAGGCTACGGCTTCATCGAGCGCAATGACGGTGGTGAAGACGTCTTCTTGCACTTCAGCGCGCTCGCGCAGACCGGTTTCAAGACCATCGCCGAGGACGCCGCCGTCGAATTCGACGTCGAGCCCGGCCCGAAAGGTCCGAAGGCCGCTAACGTGGTTCAGCTCTGAACCGCGACGAGGTAACTCGCCGGATGCCCTGATACGGTAGTCGTCGAGACCTTCAAAAGCCCCGGTCGTCCCGCAAGGGATGGCCGGGGCTTTTTGCGTTCCGCTCCCTGCTGGAACGTCACGATGCGCCTCGATGTGCTTAGTTTCTGCAGTGTGAGGCTGGGTACTGGGGGAAGCATGCGTCTATGGCACCGCTACATTATCGGAGTCGTGGTGGCGATCGGTCTGTTCGCGCCGCTCGTCGCGCAGGCGCAGAGTGCGCCCATGACCGAGGTCGACCAGCCGGTGCGCGCCGAGGGCTTCGAGGTCATTATCTTGGGCAACCAACTGCTGCTCGACCCGGTGCTCAGCAAAGAGCTCGACCTACCTTATGCTCCCTATCCCACCGAAGCGTTGGCCCAGAAGGCCGAGCGCCAACTGCAGAGTTATCTGGTCGACACCGGCTTTACGTTGGCCCGCGTCGAGGCGGTGATCTACGGCGGCAAGCTGTGGCTCTTCGTCGACGAGGGCAAGATCGACGAGGTCTTCTTTACCGGCGCGGGCACCACCAAGACCGCGCAGATGCAGCTCGAGTTCGATCTCCCCCAGGACATCTACAACCAGATCCACCTCGAGCGCGAGCTCGAGCGGCTGCGCGCAAAGCACGGGCTGCAGCGCCTCGACGCCGAGCTGGTCGAAAAGGAGGCCGAGGCGCCCGAGCACCTCGAGCGGCGGCTGGTCGCCGCCCTGTCCGACGGGGGCGCAAATGGCGAGGGCGCCGACGAGGCCGAAAAGATCTGGCGAGAGGCCCAAGATCGCTACTCGCTGCGGGTCATCGCGGTGGGCGAAGAGTGGGGCCGGGGCGTCGACTTCGGCGTCGACGTCATCGGGCCCTACGGCCTGGAGGTCGCCGTGGGCTACTCGGACACCGACTTGTTGTTCGCCGCCGACCGCTACAGCGTCGAGCTGGAGGTGGGCGGGTTGAGCGAGGAGTGGTTCACCGGCGCCGAGGCCGAGCTGTTCTACGCCGCGCCCGAGCAGCTCGACGAGTCGGTGCGCCCGGCGATCGATATCGACGGGCAGGTCGACAACCTCGAGCGCGAGACGCTCGATCTGACCCGCTACATGTACCTGCAGACCGACGCGGTGGCGCTGGTGGGCTTCGAGCCGCGCTACGACCTGGTCATCGCGCCGGGCGTGGGCTGGGGCTACGATAACCTGCTCGACTTCGAGCCCGGCGAGAACACCCCGGCGTTCGTCGTCGAGCAGTCCCGAAGCTATCCGGTCGGCCAGATCGGGCTGGAGTGGCTCATCGACCGCGTCGGTTTTCGCCAGGACAAGCTGCACTTGCTCGAGGCGATCTTGGAGGCGCGCTCGGTCGACGAGGGGCTGTGGCTTCGCTTCGAGGGCGACTACCAAAAGGCCTGGGGCTTCGACTACGACACGCTTTTTTTGCGGGCGAACTACTTCGGGTTCTTTGGCGACGGCATCGAATGGTACGACGAAGATCCCATCGCCTCGCAGGTCATCCGGGCGGTGCCCGGCGATTACGAGTTCGCCCGACGCCTCTTCGCGGTAGGCTCCGAGTACCGCCTGTCGCTCTACGAAGACCTCGTGAAGGCGGGCGTGTCGGGCTCGGCCGCCGCCGCCAACCTGCACAACCGCCAGACCCGCGACCAATTCTTCGAGCTGTACGCCTCCGGCGGCCCCGGCTTGCACCTGCAACTGTTGGGCAACTTCCAGCTCAACCTGTACTACCACTTCGGCTGGCGCGGCGACGGCGACACCACCGGGCGGTTTTCGCTGAGGTTCTGGAAGATCTACTGAGCCGGGAATCGGTGCGGGGGCATCTTGCCCTCGAAATCGGTGCGGGGGCATCTTGCCCTCGAAATCGGTGCGGGGGCATCTTGCCCTCGAAATCGGTGCGGGGGCATCTTGCCCTCGAAATCGGTGCGGGGGCATCTTGCCCTCGAAATCGGTGCGGGGGCATCTTGCCCTCGAAATCGGTGCGGGGGCATCTTGCCCTCGAAATCGAAATCAAGTATGCGCCTTGAGCATGCCGAGGCCCCCATCGACGCCGAGCACCTGCCCGGTCACCCAGTCGTTGTGCCCGTCGAGCAGCCACGTGATCGCCGAGGCGACGTCTTCGGCCTTGCCGATACGGCCCAGCGGGTGCATGTCGAGCGAGTACTGCTTGGTCTTCTCGCTTGCGGTGATCTGCTCGGAGGCGGGCGTCTCGACCAGCCCCGGGGCCACGCAGTTGACCCGAATCCCACGCTTGGCGTAGGAGGCCGCGGCCGCCTTGGTGAGCCCGATGATGCCGGCCTTGGCGGCCGCGATCGACTCGTGGTTCGCCAGCCCGATTTGGGCGGCCGCGGAGCTGACCAACACGATTGAACCCCCTTCATTCTGCATGCGCGACGTCGCCGAGCGCACCGTAAAGAAGGCCGTGTCGAGGTTCAGGGCCACGACACGATGGTAGTCGTCGGGGTTGGTGCGGTGCGCGGGTTTCAAGAAGACCGAGCCGACACAGTTGACCGCGCCGTCGATGCGGTCGCACTCGCGCATGGCGAAGTCGAAGCAGTCATCGACCTGCACGGCGTCGGTCGCGTCGAGCTGGAAGCCCTTGGCGTCGAGCTCGCGACACAGGTGGTCGACCTTGTCCTGGTGGTGCCCGGCGATCACCAGCCGAGCCCCCGCCTCGCGCAGGTCCCTGCACAACTGCGAGCCGATACCGCCGGTCCCGCCGAGCACGACGATGACCTTCGAGTTGAGTGTGGATGCCATCTTCTCCTCCCTCTTTAAAATTATGGTGAGCCGCCGCAATACTCGGCTCGTTAGTGGGATGCAGAGAATGGGCGTCGCGTTGCGGAAAAGGTGTGGGGAGGCGAGGCAGCGCTCGACGCGCTGCCTCTGTGGTGGAAGTTGCGGACTCAGTCGCGGACTCAGTCGCGGACTCAGTCGCGGAATTGCTCGTACCAAAACTCGTTGTCGCGCTGCTCGCCTTCCGGGCCGCGTTCGACTTCGCTGCGGCGAAGCTCGACGCGTCGGATCTTGCCGGAGACGGTCTTGGGCAGCTCGAGAAACTCGATGCGACGAATACGTTTGTAGCCGGAGAGGTCCTCGCGGATCATCGCGAAGATGCTGCGGGCGACCTCCTCGCCCGGCTCGTAGCCCTCTTTGAGGGTCAAAAAGGCCTTGGGGATTTCGCCGCGGGTGGCGTGCGGGCTGGGGACGACGGCGGCCTCGGCGACCGCCTCGTGGCGGATGATGAAGCTCTCGAGCTCGAAGGGGCTGATGCGGTAGCCCGAGCTCTTGAACACGTCGTCGGCGCGGCCCACGTAGGTGATATAGCCGTCTTCGTCGCGCTCGGCCACGTCGCCCGTCAGGTAGAACTCTCCTCCGACCTTCTCGCGACTGCTGGTTTCATCGCCGTAATAGCCGGCCATCAAACCCACCGGGGCGGGGTCGAGGCGAATGGCGATCTGGCCCTCGCCGGGGCCGTCGATGGGCTCGTCGTCGGCGTCGAGCAGCACGATATCGTAGCCGGGGAGGGGGCGGCCCATCGAACCCTCTTTGATGGGCTGGTCGGGCGTGTTGGCGATCTGGGCGGTCGTCTCGGTCTGCCCGTACCCGTCGCGAGGGCGCAAGCCCCAGGCCTCGTCGATCTTGTCGATCACCTTGGGGTTGAGCGGCTCGCCGGCACTGACGATCTCGCGCAGGCTGACGTCGTAGCCGCCCAAGTCATGCTGGATGAACAGCCTCCAGACGGTCGGCGGCGCGCAGATCGAGGTGACCTTGCAGTCGGCGATGGTCTGCAGCGCCCAGTCGGCGTCGAAGCGATCGTAGTTGAGGTAGACCACCGTGGCGCCGGCGATCCAGGGGGCAAAGAAGCTGCTCCACGCATGCTTGGCCCACCCCGCCGAGCTGATATTGAGGTGATTGTCGCCGGGCTGTAGCCCCAGCCAGTACATCGTCGACAGGTGCCCGACCGGATAGCTCTGGTGGGTGTGCATCACCAGCTTGGGCGCGGCGGTGGTCCCGGAGGTGAAGTAGAGCAACAGTGGAGAGTCGGCCGGCGTGTCGGCGTCGGGGCTGAAGGAGGCGTCGGCTCGGGTCGACCCTTCGAAGCGCTGCCATCCGTCGACCTCACCTCCCACGCTGATGCGGGTCTGCTCGTCGAGCAACTCCTCGAATTTTTCGGTCTCCTCGTGCCAGACGATGACGTGGCTCACCTCGCCGCGCTCGAGGCGGTCGGCGAGGTCGTCGTCGGTCAGCAAGACCGTCGCCGGAATGGTCACCGCGCCGAGCTTCATCAGTCCGAGCATCGCCTCCCAGAGCGGCACCACGTTGGGCAGCATCAGCAGCACGCGATCACCGCGCTCGATGCCCTGATCGGCCAAAAAATTCGCCACCTGATTCGAGCGGCGGCGCATCTCGTCGAAGGTGACTTTGTGCTGCGTGCCGTCGTCGTCAATTCCCAAGAGCGCGAGCTCATCGTTGCCTTCGGCCATGGGGTCGAACCAATCGAGCGCCCAGTTGAAGGTGTCGAGTCGGGGCCACTCGAACTCGGCACGGGCGGTGTCGTAGTCCGTGCGCTGGTCGAGGAGAAGTTGGCGGGCGCGAGCGAACGAGTGGTCTTCTTGCATGCGTACGTACTCCTGTCGTCACGGCGGGAAGCATCTTCTTGTGGCGCACAAGCTACCCACGAAGGCGCGCGCGACAAGGGAGTACGCGGTCGCATCAGTTCGGCTTCGTCACTGTGGTGGTCGTCTCGTGGACGATCGCTTTGGTGTCGACGTCGAGCACATACATCTGCACGGTGTAGGTGACGCGGCGGGTCGGCGGCTCGGGCTTGGCGTCCGAGGAGACTCTCCCAGTGACGACGTAGTCGGCCTTGGCTTGCTTTCCAAACAGGGCGAGCGCGTCGAGCTCGGAGTCGGGCTCTTGCTGGAAGGCAACAGCGACGAGCTCGGAGGCGTTTTCGGGGCTGATGACACCGGACTCCGGTCGATTGACCAGCTGCGTCTCGAGCTTCATCACGATGGCATCGATCGACGCACCCACCGGAGCGTCAGTTTCGTTGGCGAAGGGAGCAAAGATGAGCAGGGGCCTGTTGCCGCTGTCGGTCTGCTGGGCCCATGTGGAGGCAAGTTCGGAGGACTCGTATTGCTCCAACAAAGTTTGGTTCAGTCGATCGAGGTCCTGACGGTCGAGCAGGAGCTCTTTGGCGCTGACCTCGTGTCGATCGCCTCCGTCGGTATCTGTCGGGCTTGTCTGCGCATTCGCGTTGGCCTGTGGAACTCGTTCGGCTTGCGTCTCGGATTGCTGATTGGCAGCGCTCGAGTCGGACGCGCATCCCGCGAGGTGCCCGATGGCCATGGCCGCGAGCGTTAAGACGACGACAGAGCGAGTGAACGGCGAGCGAACGGTCATGAGAAGACTCCTCGGAAAGTCAGTATTGGCAAAGCGGGTCGAGCGCGGATTGTATAGCGCGTCTGATGCGATGCCAACGCGACGTTCGAGAAATCAAGAGCGCGGCTCGGCGATGCGCAGCGCGACGACCTGAACGAGCAGCCAGGCCAGGCCGATCACCCAGGCGGCCAACACGTCGGTGGGCCAGTGGGCGGCGGTGGCCACGCGGCCCCAGGAGACCGAGCCGGCGAGTGCGATCCACACGAGGATGGCGACGAGTTTTTCGCCGGGACGGTCGCTGACTCTCCACCACAGGTAGCTGAGGATGCCGAAGGCGAACACGGCGTGGGCGACGTGGCCCGAGGGGAAGGCGTTGAACGCTTTGGCCGTGGAGCTCGTCGCCAAAAAGGTCGGCGAGGAGCGGCTCCAGACCCACCAGCCGGCGAAGACGATGAGCTGGGTAACCGGATAGCCAGGAAAGATGGAGAGGGCGGTGAGCGGCTTTTTTCGCCAGGCCGCCATGCCCGCAGCGAAGATCATCATCGGCCACAGCATGATCGAGTTGCCCAATACGCTCATCCACTGGGCTGCAGCAGCAGGCACGCTGTCTTCGAACCAACGCAACAGGTTCGGCTCCCAGGCAAAGTGAGTGCCGCCGGAGAGCGCTTTGACTCCGCTGGCCATGCCGCCCATCAGCACGAGGCATAGGGCAAAGCCGCCGGCAAAGACGATCAGCCAGTGCTTGGCGGCGTCCTCGGGGAGGTCGTGCCACCCCTTCAGGAAGCGGTCTTTGCAGCGGCTCAGGAACGAGGTCGCCGCCCAACGGTCATCGGTGGGGTGAGGCTGGGTGGTGGACATGGTCCGCACATCGGTTCGACGAGCTTCGACAAGGGCGAGCGTGCAGTCCCAATTGTGGGCGCGACTCACCGCCTGTCGAATCGACGCTTGCCGAAGCGGGGCTAGCCGAGCACGCTGTCGTAGAGCTTCTTGCCTGCGACGACCACCGCCAGAATGAGCGCGCCGGCGATGACCCCGAGCACACCGTCGAGCAGGATGGCGACGACGCCCGAAGCCGGCCCGGTCGCGTGGGCGATGTCGTGGAAGAGGTGGTGGATCGGCTCGATGTTGTGCGAGAAGATGCCGCCGCCGACCAAAAACATCGCGACGGTGCCCACGATGCCCAGGCCCTTCATCAGCTTGGGGGCGGCGTCGACCAGGAAATCGCCGAAGCTGCCGATGCCGCCGCCTCGCTTCGAGAGTTTGAGACCGAGGTCGTCGATTTTGACGATTCCGGCGACCAGGCCGTACACCACGAGCACGACTCCCAGGCCGACGACCGAGAGGACACCGAGTTCGACGAGGAGCTCGCTCGTCGCCTCGCTCATCCCACCGAACTGGTAGGTCTTCTCGGACAAGGGGCCTGCGATGGCGCCGAGGGCGATCACGATGATCTCGGCGGACAGGATGAAGTCCGTTCGGATGGCTCCCTTGATCTTCTTCTCTTCGAAAGCGACCAGATCGACCTTCTGGTCGCGAAACGCCTTTCGCAGGTCTTCCTTCTCGTGCTTCTCCTCCTCGTGGTGGAACAACTTGTGGTGGACTTTGTGGAAGCCCTCGTAACACAAGAAGGCACCGCCGAGCATCAACAGCGGCACGATCGCCCACGGCAGAAATGCGCTGATGAGCAGCGCGGCCGGGATGAGGATGATCTTGTTGAGCGTCGCGCCTTTGGCCACCGCCCAGATCACCGGCCACTCGCGCTCGGCGGCAAACCCGGTGACCTGCTCGGCGTTGACGGCGAGGTCATCTCCCACGAGGCCCGCCGTCTTCTTGGCGGCGACCTTGGTCATGACGGAGACGTCATCGAGGAGAGTGGCGATATCGTCGATGAGTGCGAGTAAGCTTGTGCCGGCCATGCTGCGGTCCGTTGGGTCTCAGTTGGTGAACCAGTTTCTTCGTCGGTGGGCTTTTTTATAACGGAGTGGGCCGCGACGCAAAGAGCGGGCGACGAAAAGTCGGATCACCCCGGAAAGTCGGATTAGCCAGCTGCTTCGGCCATGGCTTGGCCGGCGAGGTGGCCCGTGGTCCAGGCGTTTTGGAAATTAAATCCCCCGGTGACCCCGTCGATGTCGAGCAACTCGCCGGCGAAGTAGACGCCCGGAGTGATGCGACTCTCCATGGTGCGCATGTCGACCTCGTCGGTGGGGACGCCTCCGCAGGTGACGAACTCGTCTTTGTTGGTGCTCTTGCCGGTCACGGAGAACTCGGCGCGGGTCAGGTGGCGGCCCAGCGCGCGGCTCTTCTTTTTGGACAACTCGGCCCAGCGGCGCTCGGGATCGATCTCGGCGGCGTCGACCAGCCGCTCCCAGAGTCGCTTGGGCAGCTGGTCGAACGGCGAGCGCGAGCCGACCTGGCGCTTGCCCCAGTCGGCGCGCAGCTTGTGGAAGCGCTGCTCACAGTCGACGCCGGGGAGCCAATTGACCTGGAGATCGAAGGTGTAATCGAGCGCATGGAGCTCGCGGGCGCCCCACGCCGACAGCTTCAAGATCGCCGGTCCGCTCATGCCCCAATGCGTGACCAGCAGGGGGCCGTCGTTCGCCAACGGCTCGCCGACGACCTCGACCTCGACGTGGTCGACCGACAGGCCTTGCAGGCCCTCGATGCGCGGGTCATCGATGTGAAACGTGAACAGGGACGGCACAGGGGGGATCAACTCGTGGCCGAGGCTTCGGGCGAGGCTCGCGCCGCTCGTGGAGCGGGTGCCGCCGGTCGCCAGCAGGACGGTGCGCGTTCGGACGGTGCGTCCGTCTCGAAGCGCGAGTTCGAAGCCCTCGTCGATCGGGGTGATCGCCTCGACGCCGGCCGAGGTCCACAGCTCGACGCCGGCTCGATCGGCGGCGTCTTGAAGGCAGTCGATGACGGTTTGGGAGTCGTCGGTCGTCGGGAACATGCGCCCGTCGGCCTCGGTCTTGAGCTCGACGCCGCGCGCGGTGAACCAGCGCACCGTCTCGCGCACGCCAAAGCGGTGCAGCGGGCCGATGAGCGCCTTGTTGCCGCGCGGGTAGTGGGTGGCCATGCGCTTGGGGTCGAAGCAATCGTGGGTGACGTTGCAGCGCCCACCGCCCGAGATTTTCACCTTCTGGAGCACTCGCCGCGCGCGCTCGACGATGAGCACACGAGCCCGGCGGGGCAGGGCGTTCGCACACGTGATGGCCCCGTAGAAACCGGCGGCACCGCCGCCGATGATGATTGCGTCCCAAATGTCGGTCATAGCTGTTGAATCTCTCGCTGCATGCGCACCTGCGTCAGCGTATGGCTTAGCGAATGGTGGGTCGTCGAGGCAAGCCTCGCGTTACGCCAAGGCGAGTTCTGGCGTCTAAGTTTAGCCAGTGTGGACAAAGACCCTTCCCTGTCGGTCGAAATCGGACGGAGCGAATCATGGAACGATTTGTCAAAGAGACGCGCATCAACACGACCCCTGAGAAGCTGTACGAGTGGCATATGCAGCCGGGCGCCTTCGATAAACTGGTGCCGCCTTGGCAAAAGGTCGAGGTGCTCGAGCGACCCAAAAAGCTCAAAGAGGGCGCGGTGCTGTTGATGAAGGTCTACGCCGGCCCCATCGGGGTGCGGTGGGTGGCGCGGCACCAGGACTTTGTCGAGGGGCGCCAATTCGTCGACGACCAGGTGCACGGGCCGTTCGAGTCGTGGACGCACACCCACGAGTTCCTGCCCGACGGACATGGCGGGGCCATCTTGCGCGATTCCATCGACTACGAGCTTCCGGCGGGCAAGTTGGGCGAGGTCTTCGGAAGTTGGTTTGCGCGTCGAATGCTCGAGCGCATGTTCAACTACCGCCACGAGAAGACCGCCGCGGAACTCGAGGGAGACCAGACGTCGGCGGTCCCGCCGAATTGGAAGGACGAGTCGAGCCGCGCCCAACCGAACAGGCATAAGGATGGATGACCGCGACTTTGTCTATTTCCTGCAATGGGCGCTGCCGAAGATGGGCATGCGTTGGGCGGGGTTTCGCAAGGTGCGCGGGCAGGCCAAAAAGCGCGTGAGCCGGCGCATGGCCGAGCTGGGCGTGGGGAGTCTCGACGCGTATCAGCGACACCTCGAAGAGGACGAGTCAGAGTGGGCTGTGCTCGACGAGATGTGCCACATCACCATCTCGCGGTTCTACCGTGACCGTGGCGTGTTCGAGTTTTTGGGCGGCACGGTGCTTCCGGAGCTCGCCGAGGCGGCCAAAAGGCAGGGGAGAGGGCGGCTGCGGGCGTGGAGTGCAGGGTGTGCGTCGGGCGAGGAGCCGTACACGCTCAGCCTTGTGTGGGAGTTCGAGTTGGCGAAGCGTTTTGGGGAGCTCGAGCTGGACATCGTGGCCACCGACGCCGACGAGCACATGCTCGAGCGAGCCCGGCGGGCTTGTTATCCGGAGGGAAATTTGGCGGAGTTGCCGGAGGGTTGGCGCGAGGAGGCCTTCGAGCCGGTCGAGGGTGAGTACTGCCTGGGCGCCCGGTTTCGCGAGCGGGTTGAGCTGCGCCTCGAAGATGTGCGCGAGACGCAGCCCGACGGGCCGTTCGATGTGGTCTTGTGCCGCAATCTGGCGTTTATGTACTTCGACCACGACACGCAGATGGCGGTGCTCGACGCGATCGGCGAGCGCCTGGTGCCGCGGGGTGCGCTGGTCGTGGGCGCCCACGACACGCTCCCTGAGGGCTACAACATGGTCCCTGAGAGCCGCGACATGGTCCCTGAGTGCCACGACACGGTCTCTGAGAGCCGTCGGTCGTTCGAGCCTTGGAACGAGGGCCGTCGCGTTTTTCGGCTTACCTCATGAATCGCAGTCCTGGCGCTCGTCGGCGATCTGGAAGCGGACGGGCTTTTCGGTCGCGGGGATCGACTTGGCGTCGATGATCGGTCGAAGATCTTTGGTCACCGGGCAGCCTGCGCCGGGTCCCGTCAGCTTGACACCCACGATTATTTCGGCGTGCGTCTCGATGACCGAGGCGATGACGATCTTGCGAAGGCTGCTGCCGGCACCTTCGATGGCGAGCAGCACGTCCTTTTGGGCGAAATCGACGTTCGGCGTGACCAGCTTCTCAGGGAACATGTTGGCCGACGGAATGTAGTACATGCCCGGCTCGGGCAGGTCGGTGGCCATGGCGCCCTCGATGGCGACGTCCTCTAGCGGGAGTTCGCGGCCTTGGGTGAGCGCGAGGGTGTCCTCGTAGGTGTCGGGCAGCGGCTCGTAGATGCGAGCGCGCGCCGAGGCCTGGCTCGAGGGTGCCTCGGTAGCGGTATCAGGGACCTTTTCTGACGGTTCTTGTTCCGATGTTTTTGGGGTCATATCTTGGCTCGTTTCGGCCGTTTGGGCCGGCGCTTCGTCGGGGGCGGCCGACGGGCCGGCGCAGGCGATGAGCGGGATAAAGCTGGCGAGCAGAAGAAGTTTGATGGGAGACGGCATGGCGTTGCTCGGGTCTGAAGTGTCTGAGTCGACAGGCGTCACAGGATCGGACGTGCTGCCGGGGAAAAAATTCGTTGCATGGTCGTCACAGGAGGCCGGCGGCGCACTGATCGAGCAGCTCGTCGAGACGGTCGAAGGTCTGCTGATTGTCCTGTCGCTCGTAGTTGGCCAGAGCAGCCCGGTAGTCGGGCAGCTTGCCGAGAAAGTGCTCGATGGCGGCCGCGTCGAGTTCCTCGTAGTAGGTGCCGTAGCCGAGCTTGTCGAGGTAGCGCGCGTTCATGAGTTGCTCGAATTGGCTGCGCACCGGGGTCGCCAGGTACGGCTTGCCCAGGTGCACGGCCTCCCCCACCAGCGTAAAGCCTGCCGAGGCGATGACACCGCGGCAGCTGGCCAGATCTTCGACAAATTGGGTGTCACTGAAGGGGCGATAGGTGAGATTGCCCTCGACC
The DNA here is from genome assembly GCF_006517175.1 of Persicimonas caeni. Classification (NCBI taxonomy): domain Bacteria; class Deltaproteobacteria; order Bradymonadales; family Bradymonadaceae; genus Persicimonas; species Persicimonas caeni. Next base: position 6,134,223 of record NZ_CP041186.1, read on the forward strand.
TGGTCCTCGGTGATGTCGCGGCGAAGGCCGTAGATGTAGACGGGCACGTCGAGCTGCTCGAGCATCGCCGGCAGGGTCTGAAAGGTCTCTGAGGTCTGATAGACCAGCAGATGATCGCCGTCGGACGGCTCGGCTTCGACGATCGAAGGGCGCAGGATCGGGGGCACGAGCGTGGTGCGTTCTTTTCGCAGGGGCGGATGGAAAAAGGTGGTGATGAGGTAGTGGGCAGCGCGCGGGGTGCGAGCCTTGACGACGGACTTGGCTAGCTGGAAGTCGTCTTCGAGCCCGGCAATGATGTCGTCGTCGTGCTCGCAGCGGTTGATGATCTGGATATTATCGAGGCAAATCACGGGCACGCTGTACATCTTGCCGAACGCCCAGCTCCAGGTCTCGAAGTCGCTGATGACGGCGTCGGGGGAGAACTTCGCTTCGACCTCGAAGAAGCGGCGCACGTTGTCTGGGAAGCCCGACAAGGCCCCTTTGAGGTTGTGGCGAGCGGTGAGCCGCTTCTTGACCTCGTTGTCCTGCATGACCATCGAGAGGCCCCAGATCTCGCTGATGTCGCCGAAGCGCTCGCGCAGGTAATCGACCGCGCGGCCGGAGGCGACCAGGTGGACCTCGTGGCCGTCGGCCCGAAGCTTTTCGACCACGACCGAACTGCGAATGGCGTGGCCCATGCCATCGCCGACGACGCCGTACAAAATCTTCAAAACAACCTCACGTGTAGAACTGTCGAGCGCAGTGTTTCAGACGACGGCGACGCTGAAAAGTCCATCCTTACAAAACAGAAATCACCCCCCGATCTCAACCCACCCAAAACAAGGTCTCAGACACCGTGTTGTGTAGCATTCATGGGCGTATGAGCGCGATCTTGGGGCGTCCATTTGGTCGCTCCTTCGCAAGAAATTTTGCCCCAACACGCAACGAAATGGCCCGTTCTGCCGAAAACCGTAATGAGGGATGTTTGACTACCTTTACCTACGGAGGCTGACATGGGTTACCCACTGCGAGAGCAAAAGGCGGACGCGTTCTACGACATCTGCAACCGTACCCACCAGCAGTTCTACGGGCTGTTGCCCAGCGAGGAGGTCAACAAGATCATTCTGGGGCTGTTGGCCAAGTACGCCTGGATTTACGGCGTCGAGATCTTCGCGTTCTGCTTTATGAGCAACCACTTCCACATCATCGCGCGCTGCAAGTCGCTGCAGCTTCACCTGTTCATGCGTGACTTCCAGGCCCAACTCGCCAAGAAGATCAATGCGCTACGTGGACGCACCGGCACCTTTTGGGAACGTCGCTACACCGCCATCGAAATCTTGGACGACGACGCCATGATAGAGCGTTTGCGCTATACGGTGTGCAATCCATCTGAGTCAGACCTGGTGCGTCACCCAAGGCTGTGGCCGGGGCTTTGCTCGTGGGATATCCACGACAACGGCGGCGAGCCGCTCTGGGGCGAGGTCGTCGACCGCGAGACGTACTGGCGTGAGAAGCGAAAAAAGAAGAACGAAGACAAGACCGAGGCCGAACTCATCGAGATGGCGACTGTGCGCTACCCGCTCGAGCTGGCCAAGCTCCCCAAGTGGGCCAACCTCGATGACGCTTCGTACCACGCGAAGGTGCGCAAGGAATGTCACGAGCACGCACGCCACCTGCACGACAAGCGCGGCTTCAAGTGCCCCGGCCCCAAAAAGGTGCTCGCCAAGAAGTGGTGGCAGCGTCCCGTCCAACCAAAGAAGGCCCCGCGCCCGCTGTGCCACGGCGGCGACCTCGAGAAGCGTAAGGAGTATCGCGAGCAGCGCCGGGCAGTGACAAACGCTTACAAGAAAGCAGTAGGGAGGTGGCGCAAGGGAAAGACGAATATCGAGTTTCCCGAGGGGACCATTCCACCGGGTTACCAGTTTTGCTACGGGTGCAAGGCCCAGTTCAATATGACCGTGCCGCCCAAGCCAGCCTAGGACGACCCCCACCGTCGATCCGCAAAGTGCCTACCATCGTGTTCGGATAATCGTGAATTTGGGCGCGGCTCGTGTTATTACGGTAGAGCACCCCGTGGAGACCGGAGTTGTGATGGTGGACGAAAAAGACGACATGGTCGCCTACTGCCCCGAATGCGGTACGGAGTATGACGGCCACTTCAACGCCTGCCCCGAAGACGGCACAAAGCTGTACCATTATCGCGCCGCCGAGAAGGACAACGATCCGTTGATCGGCACCGAGATCGATGGGCGCTTTCGCATCGAACGGGTGCTTGGCGAGGGCGGCATGGGCAAGGTGTATCGGGCCGTGCAGTTGTCGGTCGACCGGCCCGTGGCCCTCAAAGTGCTGCACCGCGCGGTGGGCAAGAACAAGGAGTTCATCCAGCGCTTTTTGCGCGAGGCGCGGGTCATCTCCGGGTTCAAGCATCCCAACATCGTGACGCTGGTCGATTTCGGCCAGGACCCTCACCAAGACCTTCTGTACCTGGTCATGGAGATGCTCGACGGCGGCGACTTGGCCGGCCTGCTCGAGGGAGGGCGTCTGCGTGTCGCGCTCGCCGTCGAGATCGCCCTGCAGGTATGCGCCGCGCTTTCCGAGCCGCACGCCAACGGCGTCGTCCATCGCGACCTCAAGCCCGAAAACCTGATGCTCGTCGTCACCTCCGACGGCTCACTGCAGGTCAAGGTCCTCGACTTTGGCATCGCCCAGGCCGTCGGCGGTGATACCAAGCTCACCAAGACCGGCATGGTCTATGGGACCCCGAAGTACATGGCCCCCGAGCAGGCCAAGGGCGCCGAGATGACCGGGCGTACCGACATCTACGCGCTCGGCATCATCCTCTTCCAGATGCTCGTCGGTCAGGCGCCGTTCGACGGCGACACCGCCATGCAAATTGCCCTAGCGCAGGTTCAGAGTCCGGCGCCGCAGGTCCGTGACCTGCTGGGCCCCGAAGACGTCCCCGAGAGTCTCGTGCATCTTGTGGGCGACATGCTGCGCAAGGCCCCGGACCAGCGCCCCGCATCGGTTCTCGAAGTGCGCGATCGTCTCGAGGATGTCCAGAACGAGCTCGAGAACGCGCGTGTCCGTCTCGACGTCGACCAGGCATTCGACGAACGATTCTCGCCGTGGATTCTCGAGCCGGTCACCGCCGCAGCCGTGCGTTCGGCCTCGACGGGCATGCGCGCTCCAGTGCCCGAGGCGACGTCGGATCCCTCCGAGCCGGTCGACGAGGCCCGGGCCGTGGCGCCCACCGAGGCAGCAGAGGTCGTCGTCGAAGAGCGGCCCGCCGAACAGGACGTCCACACCATGGCCGCCGACCCGGTGCCTGCCCACCAGGCCAAAGGCAAGTCCAAAGGCAAGCTCGTCTTGGCGTTATTGGTGCTCGTGCTCGCCGCCGGCGGCGTGGCGGCCTGGTTGCTGTCGTCCGAGTACGAGCTGGCCTACGAATACGCCGGTCCGGGCTCGGAGAACGCCGAGTACGTTTGGCCTTGGTCCGATGAGGCCGACTTGTCGGTGCCCGTCGGAGAGGGCGATGGCCCGGCGGAGGACAAGCCCAAGAAGGCCGCCACCGCGAAGTGAACCACGTTCCCGAGAGCATTTTCTCCCCACAATGATGCGCCTCTCGATTGATTTACATGGTCCCTGAGACGGTTGCACGTGGTGTCTGCGGCCATTTTTACTGGACTTACATGGTGTCTGAGACCGTTTTTGCTGAGATCGTTTTTGCTGCGGAGACGGCCGCGCGAAAAACAACTTACATGGTGTCTGAGACCATTTTTGCGGTGCGGGAATTCGTGGCGTGAGTTGGCGTTTTTGGGCATTTCTGCGTACGGTGTTTAAGATTGCTTCGCGTAAGACAGAGCACTGGCTCGAGTAGTAAGAGGTACACAACCCATGGTCTTTCCTTACGATAAGCGCCCCCGCGGATCGGGCTCCCGCTACGTTCCGCTCGACGTCGCCCGCCAAATTGCCCAGCAGCGAGACGAGCTGTTGGCCGAAGTCCAGAAACTTCGCCGCCAGAACAACCGGCTCGAATCTGCCGTGGAGGCGGCCGATTCCAAGCAGGCTGCGCTGAGCCGACGCGTCGCCGAGGCCGAGCGCGAGGCCCGCGAGCTGCGCGCCGAGCTTGCCGAGCAGGCCGACCTTGCGGAGCAACCGCGCGAGCACCAACCGGAGGAGCAGCAAGACGCGCAGGGAGAGCAGACATCACACGAGGAGCGGGCAGAGGTTCACCAGGAGACCCCTGCCGAGCACCTCGTCGCACGCTTGAGTCAGCGTATCGAAGAACTCGAAGCCGACCTCGATCGGGTGCGCGAGCGCACCCAGCGTACCGTCGACAACGCCCGCCGCGACGAGCGCGTGCGCATCCTCGCCGGATTGGGCGCCGTGCTCGACTCCATCGAGCGCGGCCTCGACATCGGCGCCGACACCGCCTGGCGCCGGGGCCTCGAGGCGATCCGCTCCCAGCTCATGGCGTTCTTCCGCGCCGAGGGCGCCACGCTCTTGGGCGAGCCCGGCGAGCGCATGAACCCCAAGATCCACGAAGCCATCCAAACGGTCGACGCCGACGGAGTCGACAAGGGCCACATCGTCGAGGTCGAGCGCCACGGCCTGCAACTCGAAGACGGCACCCTCGTGCGACCCGCCAAGGTCGTCGTGGCTCGCTGAATCGGCTCAATGCCCCTCATAATTCGGATCTCGCCCCTGGGCGAACGCCGCGAACGCCTCGCCCAGGTCCTTCGACTGCAAAAACGCGCTGTTCCAGGTCGCCACGTACTCCAGGCCCGCCTCTTCGGAGGCGTCCTTGCAGTAGTTGAGCACGCGCTTGGCACCCTGGACGGCCAACGGGGCGTTGGCGGCGATCTGGCTGCAGATCTCTTCGACGCCTGCGTCGAGCGCCTCGCGGTCGGCGAAGACTTGCTCGACGAGTCCGACTCTTTCGGCGAATTCGGCGTCGTAGTCGCCTGCCGTAAAGGCCATCAGGCGCGTGGCGCCTTCGCCGATGATGCCCGGCAGTCGCTGCAGAGCGCCCACGTCGGGCGTAATCGCGATGCGCGGCTCGCGCAGGCTGAACTTGGCATTGGCGGTGCACACGCGTACGTCGCACGCGGCGATCATGTTGACGCCGCCGCCGATGCACCAGCCGTCGATGGCCGCGATGACCGGCTTTCGGCACTTGGCGATGGAGGTGAACGCCTGCTGCCACTCGCGGATGAGCGCGTGCAGCTCGGTGCGCTCCTTGGCCAAGTTCTGCCCGGCGATCATCGGCATGAGCGTCTGTGCGCTCGCCTTCAGGTCGAGCCCGTAGGTGAAGTGGTCGCCGCGGCCGCGCACCACGACCGCGCGCACCGAGTCGTCCGCGTCGAGCGCGTCGAACACGCCCGGCGTCTCGGCCCAGAAGTCGGGGCCCATCGCGTTTCCTTTGCCCGGGCCGATCAGCTCGACGGTAGCGATGGCGCCGTCGCGAGAGACTGCCAAAGATTTCAAATCGCCGAATTCTTCCATTTTTATCTCCTGGCTCTGCGTTGTTGGGGTTCCGATTCTGCTTGTGTCACGGGATGATACACGGTGAGCGCCTCGCGCAAAGACTCACTGTGCAGACGCGGGGTGGATTATTGGCACCCGAATGTCACTTATATAGGCGTTGACGGTTACTCCTGCTGTGCCATAGTGGCGCCGCAAGCAGTACAAGCCAGCCTCACCGCACGAAGTAGCAGTATGCGCACTCTCTGGATCGACCAGCCCGAGCAACTTCGAGATTTCTGCGCTCAGATCGAAGGCGACGTCATCGCCTTCGATACCGAGAGCGACCACTTCCATGCCTATCAGGCGCAGGTCTGCCTGATCCAGGTGGGCTCGCGCGAGTCGAGCGCGCTCATCGACCCGCTGGCGCTCGACGCCGACGAGCTCGAGCCGCTCTTCGAGCTTCTGCGTGACCCCTCCGTGGTCACGATCCTGCACGCCGGGCGCAACGACATTCTCGAAATGGATCGCGACTACGGCGTGATCATCTCGAACCTGTTCGATACCCAGATTGCCGCCAAATTTCTGGGTTACGAGCGCAACAGCTTGAGCTGGCTGCAAGAGGAGATCATCGGCGATAAGCCGGGGCAGTACTCGACGTTCGACTGGACCACGCGTCCGATTCCGCCCAAGGCGCGCGAGTATGCGGCGGCCGACGTCGCCGACCTGTTCGCGCTGCGCGACCGGTTTTTGCCCGAACTCGAAGCGGCGCTGTGGCTCGAGCCGTTCCACCAGCAATGTGCCTACGTCACCTCCATCACCAAATACGAGCCGTCGCCATTCGACGAGGAAGGCTGGCGAAAGATCGACCGGCGCAAGAATCTCGACGGCGAGCAGCGCGCGTGTCTGCGCGAGCTCTACGTGTTGCGCCACGAGATTTGTACCGAAGAGAATCGCGCCGCGCTGCATATCTTCCCCGATGCCGCCTTGCGAAAGATCTTTCGCGACCGTCCGCAGACGATCGCCGACCTCGAGGCTATCCGTCGGCTGCCCGACGAGACCATCGAGGCGCACGGCGAGCGCATTTTGGAGGCGCTCGAGCGCTCCCAGCACTGTGAGCCGCCGCCCGAGCGGCCGCCCCGAAAGTCGCGCCCGCGTCTGAGCAACGCCCACCGCAGCCGCTACTCGGCGCTCAAGGACTGGCGCAACGAGACCTCCGAGTCGCTCGACCTCGCCGGTGAATTCATCGCCACCAACGCCACGCTCTTCGACGTGGCCGAGGACCCGCCGACCTGTGTCGAGGGACTCGACGCCTTTGCTGGAATCCTCCCCTGGCATCGTGAGATGTTCGGCGAAGAGATCCTCGAGGTCATCGAGAGGGCTTCTTAGGTGCAATGAAGACTCAGCTCGTCATCCTCCTCGTCGTCCTCGGCTCGCTGCTGGGAGTCGTGGCTTCTGCAGCCGCGCAGCCGGTGAAGCTCGACGACCCGGCGCAGACTTACTCGCTGGTCGAGCACGGCCATTTTGTGCCCGACTTGGATGGACGCTGGACCGCCGACAACATCGACGGACTAGCCGAGGCGGCGCGCGCCGCCCAGACGGGCGTGTCCGAAGAGCGCGTGCGCAGCACCGAGCGTTTCTGGCTGGTGACTTCGGTTCGAAACGACAGCCAAGAGGCCCGCTGGGTCGTTTCCCTGCTCGTGTCGTACCTGCCCGAGGTGGCGCTGGTGGTCGAGGACGAGGAGGGCGAGCGCATCCTCACCCGCAGCGGCGAGTCGACCGGGCTGACGCAGATTCTTCCCGTAGTCGGCAATGCCCAGCCGGTCATCCTCGAGCCGGGCGAGGTCAACACGCTCTATCTGCTCGTCCGTGCGCGCCCCGAGCCGGGCGTCGACCCCTCCGAACTCGTCCTTCGCTCGCAGCCGGCTTGGTCGCCGCACGCCTTTCAGCTCACCGGATTCGTGCTGCTTTGCCTGGGCGCGATGATCGCGATGAGCCTCTTCTCGCTGGTCATCTGGGCGCGTTTTCGCACCACGACTTACCTGTGGTTTAGCCTCTTTGCCGCCACGACGAGCTTGTTGTGGGCGACCGCCTACGGCGTCGTGCAGCTCTTTTGGGGCGCGTCGTTCGACATCTCGCTGCTCAACTTCGGCGCGAACGCGTCGAGTCTGGTCTTCTGCACGCTCTTCGTTCGCCGTCTCTTGGAGACCTACGAGTTGTCCGCAAAGGTCGACCGGACGTTCTTGGTGGTCGCCGCGGCCGCAGCGAGCCTGCTCGTTGCGATGTTCGTCATGCCACACGGGCTGACCTACACGCTCAACGCGTTGGCGGCGCTGCTCGTCTGGGTGTTGTTGGTCGGCGCGACCGTCTACGCCACCGTCCGCGGCAGCCGGGAGGCTCGCCTGCTCTTGGTGGCGTGGGGCGTCTTTCTGGTGAGCGCCTTCTTGACGATCATCGAAGGCTTGGGCGCCTCGCTTCCCACGTTGCAGGTGCGGCTGTGGACCATCGGCACGACGGCGGCTGGCATGCTCTTGATGGGGCTGACGATGGGCAGTCAGATGCGCCGCCTCCTCATCGAGAAACGAAGCGCCGAGCGCGACGCGCGCACCGACGCGTTGACCGACCTGCGCAACCGCACCGCGTTCGAGTTCGACTTTCGCAAGCGCGCAGCGGCTTATAACGCCGGGCGCTACGCTGAGGTGATGGTCGCGTTCATGGACCTCGACGGCCTCAAGGGCATCAATGACGCCCGCGGCCACGAGACCGGCGACAATCTGCTGCGCACCTTCGCGCGCCTGCTCGAGCGGGAGTTTCGTGACGACGACCGCGCCTACCGGCTCGGCGGCGACGAGTTCGTCTTGTTGCTGCCGGCGCGCTCGGCGCCCGAGAAGGGCGAGCACAAGTGGCTGCAGATGCGCCTCGAGGGGATCATCGCCGAGGTGCGCGCCAGTGGGTTTCCCGAGGCGGACGTCAGCTTCGGGCTGGCCAGCCTGTCGGAGACGGGCGGCAACCGCAAAGAGACGCTCGCCCGGGCCGACGCGCGGATGTACAAGAACAAGCGGCGCAAGCGGGTTTAGTCGTCCGATTCGAGCCAGTGGGCGATGCTCGGCCACGTCTCGATGGGCGCGCGGCGCCCGATGAGCAAGTCCCAGTGGCCGTAGTGGTCGTTGTCGCCGCGTTCGGGGCCGTGGACGATGGCCTCGGCGTTGTCGCCGAGCAAGTCGGCGGTGTGGACGATGGCGTCGACCGAGACCTGTGCGTCCTTGCTGCCGGCGAGCAGCCGAATCGGAAACGGAAATTCGGGGGCGTTCGGGACGAACCGAAACCCGTTCTGCAGGCTCAGCCCGTCGGGCTCGAAGGTCGTCGCCAGCGAGCCGAGCAGGCTCGTGGGGATGGCGTGAAAGCACGTGGCGTGCAGCGCGCGCAGCATCTCCGGCTCGATATTGCTCGGCCAGACGTTGAAGACCTCCAGCGGCCGAAGCCCGCGGCCCATCGCCGGGGCGATCAGGTGCATGAACATCCCGTAGGGGATGGAGCCCATGCGCTCGATAATACCCCGAATCTTGAGCAGTTGCTTGAAGCCCGTCTCACCCACCGAGTAGTCGAGCGCCGAGCCCACCGCGACCCCGCGCGCAATCGGCGCCTCGGGCTGCAGAATCCCGTAGCACATCAACAACACGCCACCCATGCTGTGGCCCACCCAGTGGACCAGGTCGACGTCGGCGAGCCGGCGAATCCCCTCCAGGATCGCCGGGATATCGTGCTCGAGGTAGTGGTCGATGCGCCAGTCGTAGCGCTCGAAATCGCTGTCGCCGTGGCCGCGAAGCTCGGGCAGCCACACGTCGAAGCCCCGGTCGGCCAGCCATTCCGCGAGCGAGCGCTCGCCGAAGTGCAGGCCGCGGTGATTGGCGGCGAGTCCGTGCAGAAGCATGACCGCCGGGCGGTCGGGCTTGGCGTCGAGGCGGCGCACGCGGCGAAGGTGCAGCCGCAGGCCGTCGCGGGTGGTCACCTCGTGGCGCTCGGCGAGCGCGGGCGGGTGGTGTAGGTGGCGCCAGGGGCGCGGGCGATCGAGGAGTTGTTGGAGTGTATGAATCATGGCCGGGGGATTATGCCGGGAGCCGGCGAAAATCGCCAGCTCCCAACAACCATCTTACAATCCCGGCGGTCGCTTGATGATCACGTAGTTCAAGCACATCTCGTCGTAGGTTCCCTCGCCCCAGGTCACGTCGCGCGGGGTGCGCCCGTCGGGTTGGTTCTCGGGGGAGTTGTCGAACTTGCACGTCAGGGTGACGCGCGAGCTGCCCGGAATGCGGACGGGGTCCTTGTAGAGGTAGAAGCCTTGCCAGTCGAAATCCCACTCGGGGATGTCGACCAGGCAGGTGTCTTGGCCGTCCTTGGTGTATTTGACGTCGATGCTCTTGCCGAGCAGGTGCATGTGGGGGACCACGCCGTACAGGTCGATGGGGATGGGCAGGTCGATGGAGACGGTCTCGACGGCCTCGGCGTTGCCGGCGGCGATATTCAGGTTGGTCTGGGCGAGCGGCAGCATGGCCAGCTCGACGTCGGGCGTGCCGTCGGTGTAGTGCAGCTCGACGGTGGTGCGGTCGGTGCCGCCCGGGTCGTTGAGCATGTTGTAGTGGACCTGCATGACGAGCTTCGAGCCCTGCTCGATGCGGATGCCCTTGTCGGCGCCGAAGTCGAGCGGCACGGTGCCCGGCACCCAGCCGCCGAGCAGCGTGGGCTCACTCAGGCGCGGGCCGCCGAAGCAGGTGTAGCCAGGCGAGCTGGTGTCCTCGTCTTCGAGCTCCTGGATGCGCGAGGCCTCGTCGGGTCCGGCGGAGTAGAGGAGTACGTGGTGGACGATGGAGTCATTGCCCGGGATCGACTCGAAGGCGCGCAAAAAGCGGTCTTGGTCGAGCTGCGGGTCGATGACGAAGCAGTGGTAGTCGTCGATGCCGCCTTCGGGCGGGTTGCCCACGTAGTCGAAGCCGGGGTCGGCCACGAAGTCGGGCTCGCCCAACTCGACGGTGTCTACCTGGCCGCTGGCGGCGTTGGCCGGGTCGCCCTCGGGGGCGCCGGTGTCGGCCCACTCGCGAATCTTGGCGATCTCGTCGGCGGTGACCGCGCGGGTGTGCTGGAACTCGCCGCAGCCCTCCTGGGGCGGCCAGGGCGGCATGCTGCCGCTCTCGACGGCGGTGGCCAGCCCGCCGGCGACCGGCTTGGCGGCTTCGTAGGAGTCGAGCACGAACGGGGCGATGCCCCCTTCGGTGTGACAGCTCACACAGTTCGATTCGAGGATCGGTTTGATGTGCTGGTAGTAGGTCACCGGACCCTGCGCGGCGTCCTCGTCGGAGCCGCCGGTGTCCTCTTCGACGCTGCCCGTGTCCGTCTCGGGCTGTTCGCCGATCTTCCCGCTGCCTCCGCCGTTATCCGACGAACAGCCCGCCACGCTCAACACACCCGCCAGACAGAGCACCATCCATCGATTCTTTGCAGCCATTCTCGCCTCCGCTCGAGTTAGGAATGGCTGCAGGATATTGCCAAAGGCGCGGGTTTGCAAAGGCGGGCGTAAACGGCGCGTTTGGCGCGAAATCAGCCTTTTCCAGGCGGAAAAGCCTCGTTTCGCGCCAAATCGGCCTTTTCCGCGCGGAAAAGGCCCATCCCGCGCCAGAGCGAGGTACCCGTCGGTGGAAAAGGCCGATTTCGCACGGGACGAGGCTGTACGTTGGCGGAAAAGGCCGATTTCGCACGGGACGGGGCTGAACGTCAGTGGAAAAGGCCGATTTCGCACGGGACGAGGCCGTTCGTAGGCGGAAAAGGCCGATTTCGCACGGGACGAGGCTGTACGTCGGCGGAAAAGCCTGCTCCGGCGCGAAACGAGCGTTTTCCGGCGCCGGGAGGCCGTCGAGCTGCTCGGAGCGGGCATTTCCGGTTCGAAGCCGCCTGCTCCGGCGCGAAACGAGCGTTTTCCGGCGCCGGGAGGCCGTCGAGCTGCTCGGAGCGGGCTTTTCCGGTTCGAAGCCGCCTGCTCCGGCGCGAAACGAGCGTTTTCCGGCGCCGGGAGGCCGTCGAGCTGCTCGGAGCGGGCATTTCCGCCCGAAGAAAGCCTCGCCCGACGCCGGTCGGCCTTCTTACCTCGGAATCCCGAAGTTCTGCGTCCAGAAGTAGCCGTACCGGTTGTTGTCCAGGTACACGTAGCCAACGCCAAGCTCGGTGAAGCCGCTCATGATGTTGCGGCAGTGGCCGTCGGAGTTCATCCAGCCGACCATCGCCGAGATCGGGTCGCGGTAACCGGCGGCGATATTCTCGCCGATGCTGCGCCAGGGGTAGCCGGTGGCGTTGATGCGGTCGGACATCGAGTCGCCGTTGGCGCTGGTGTGGCTGAAGTAGTCCTGCACGGCCATGTCGAGGCTGTGGCAGCGGGCGGCCTCGCGCAGTTGCGGGTCGGCCGTCAGGGCCGGCTGCGGCGAGTAGTAGGTGGCGCCGCACGAGGCGCCGGCGGCGCGCTCGGCGTTAGTCAGCTGCAAGATCTGGTCTTCGTAGGCGACCCAGTCGGTCGGCCAGGTCGACGCGTCGCGACAGTCGAGGGCGGTGCTTCCTCCGCCACTCGACGAGCCGCCGCCCGTCGAACCGGTGTCGGGAGAGCTGCCCGCGTCGTAACTTCCGGTGTCGTAACTACCAGCGTCGTAACTGCCGGTGTCGGCTTCGCCGGCGTCGTAACTCCCTGCATCTTGGCTACCCGAGTCTTGGCTACCCGCGTCGTAGCCTCCACCACTCCAGCCGCCGGTGTTCGACGAGCTCCCGCTAGGGATGCCGAAGTTCTGCGTCCAGTAGTGGCCGTACCCGCCGGAGCCGCCGTTGTAGTAGCCCACGCCGAGCTCGGTGAACCCGCTCATGATGTTGCGACAGTGACCCGAGGAGTTCATCCAGCCAGTCATCGCCGAGCTGGGGGTGCGGTAGCCGGCGGCGATATTCTCGCCGATGCTGCGCCAGGGGTAGCCGGTGGCGTTGATACGGTCGGACATCGAGTCGCCGTTGGCGCTCGTATGGCTGAAGTAGTTCTGGATGGCCATGTCCATGCTATGGCAGCGCGCGGCCTCGCGCAGTTGCGGGTCGGCGGTCAGGGCCGGCTGCGGGGAGTAGAAGCTTCCGCCGCAGCTCGCCCCGGCGGCGCGCTCGGCGTTGGTCATCTGCAGGATCTGGTCTTCGAGCTGCACCCACGCGGACGGCCAGGTCGAGGCGTCGCGACAGTCGATGACGGTGCCTCCACCGCCGGAGCCCGCGTCGGGTTGACTTGGGTCGGGCTGGCTGGTGTCGGGCTGGCTCGTATCGGGCTCGCCGGCGTCCCATCCGCCTGTGTCAGGCGTCGAACCTGCGTCGGGCGTCGAGCCTGTGTCGGGTTGTTGGGGCGGCTCGGGCGTGTCGTCAACAGGCTCGTCGTCCTGCTCGGGCGCGTCGTTTGTGGGTTGGTCGTCTTCGGCAGGCGGCTCTTCAGCAGGCTCGTCGCCCGTGCCCGCGTCGTCGATGGGCGTCGGCTCGTAGGTTCCGGAATCGCTAGGATCGGATTCGTCGCTATCTGGGGCGGGCTCGCCGGCGTCGCGCTCGACCGGCTCGAAATAGGCGGGGCCGTCGTCCGGTGTGACCGTCGGCGGGGCAAAGCTCGGCGAATCTTCCTGTTCAGAATGATCGTCGCTGTGCGATTCGACACCGGCGTCGCCCGAGCCTTGGCTAGGGGGCGCGATGTCGTCGCCGCAGGCGACCAGGCTAAATGATGCGATCAGAACGAGGGCGTGGACTGCAAAGCGGGCGCGGCGTCGGGCCGCAGGTACTGCGAACGTCATCAGGTACTTCTCCAAAGATGTCCGTCGAGAGAACTCGTTGTCTTTAGAGAGGTTAGGAGGCTGGTTTGGGTTGATCAACCCCCTGAAAAGCCACCGTTTTTTCTTGATCGCCTGAGCCTAAGAGCCCGCAAAGGCCTCAAAGGATTCGACAACTTTTTCGATATCCGAGCGCGCGAGATCGCGGTGGGTCACCAACCGCAAAACGGGGCCGCGCACGTAGATTTGGACGCCTCGCTCGAGCATGAAGTCGGCGATCTCATCTTGGGCGCGAGCGTCGATGGTGACGAAGAGCGTGTTGGTGTGCGGGCCGTCGACTTCGAAGCCGGCGCGTGTGAGGCCGTCGGCCAGCAGACGCGCGTGCTCGTGGTCGTCGGCCAGCGAGTCGACGTGGTCGCGCAGGGCGATGATACCGGCCGCGGCGAGCACGCCGGCTTGCCGCCAACCGCCGCCCAACACTTTGCGCCAGCGACGGGCGCGCTCGATGAAGTCGGCCGGTCCACACAGCACCGAGCCGACCGGCGCGCCCAATCCCTTCGACAAGCAGATCGACACGGTGTCGAAGGGCCGGGCGAGTTCGCCGGCGCCGACGCCCAGGGCAACGGCGGCGTTGAACAGGCGCGCGCCGTCGAGGTGGAAGGCGAGCCCGTGGCGGGCGACGACGTCGGCGACCTCGTCGACGTACTCGGGCCCGATGACCTTGCCGCCGATGGTGTTCTCCAGGCAGACGAGCCGCGTCTTGGCGAAGACGAGCGCGTCGGGTTTGATGGCGGCCTCGATCTTATCGACCGGAATCGAACCATCGGGCGCGTTCTCGATAGGCTGGGGCTGCACGCTGCCGAGCACCGCCGCGCCGCCGCCTTCGTAGCGGTAGGTGTGCGCGTTTTGGCCCACGATATACTCGTCGCCACGCCCGCAGTGGGTCATGATGGCGCACAGGTTGCTCATCGTGCCGCTGGCCACGAAGAGCGCCGCCTCTTTGCCGAGGGTGTCGGCGGCGAGCGCTTCGAGCTCGTGGACGGTGGGGTCGTCGCCGAAGACGTCGTCGCCGACGGGCGCTTCGGCCATGGCGCGGCGCATTTCGGGGGTGGGGCGGGTGACGGTGTCGCTTCGCAGATCGATCATCTTAGGTCCAGTACAGGTCGTCGATACGTTGGGAGTGGGCGACGAGGTTGTCGTGGGATTGGACCGCCTCTTTGAGTCGGTCGTCGATGGGGGCGGCGAGGATGCCCGAGAAGAACGAGTGGACCATGGCGTCGGTCGTCGAGGGCTCGCCGAAGAACCAGTCGTTGTCGCCGAGGACGCTGGCCACGGCGCCGACGTCGGCGCAGCCGATGTCGAAGATCTCCTTCTTGGGCAGCCGCCCGATGCCTTGCTGGTGGGTCTGCTTGGCGACCCTGCGGCGAAGTAGCGCGGGGACCACCGTGCCGACGACCGGTGGGAGGTGGCCGAAGAACGCCTCACGGGTGACCTCCCAGTTTTCGATCCAACGCTGCCAGATCATCACGAAGTAGAGGCTGTTCTCGAGCGTGCGCTGCAGCATGTGGGCCGTGGCGCGCTGCGCGTCGCTCAGGTGGGCGTCGAGTTCGACGCCGTGCTCACGGGTGAGCGTCTCGATGATGAAGCTGCTGTCCTCGAGGTAGCTCCCGTCGGGCCGGTCGATATAGGGCGCCTTGCCGGTCGACGACTTGGGCGGGCCTTTCAAGTAGGTGACTCGGTGGGGGACGTCGCTCATGCGCAGCCACGTCAGGAGCTTGAGGCAAAACGGGCTGGCGCTGGCAGTGCCCCAGGCGCCGCCGAGGCTGTAGACGTTGACTTCTTGTTGGCTCACGGTCTGTCCGGGGAGCGGTGGTGGAGTGGCCCGCAATCGTAGGCTGCGGGGAGTCTATTGATTTTGTCGGCCCGATGATACATTAGCTGCCCGTCACGCCAAGTTTGTAGAGTGCCGTCGCCTCGAGGTCAGAAATGAGACGTCTGTCGGTCTTGTCGGTTGCCGTTCTGTTGGTGAGTCTTCTCCTTCCCGCCTGTGTGCTCAATGGGACGCACACGTCCGAGCATTTCGGGTATACCGACGTGGACGGTGAGACGCGCCGCACGTCGGGCAAAATGACATGCGACTATGTCAACGGCGTGCCGCACGGAAAATGTGTCGTGGAGTTGCGCAGCGGCGTCACCGGCAAAGGCACGGTCGAAAGGGGCCTGGCCGACGGCGAGTGGGTCTGGACCGACGAGAATGGCGAGTTGATGGCGAAGGGCAGCTTCGTCGACGACAAGCCCCACGGGATGTGGGTCTATCGCAACCGGCGACTCAAAATTGGCTTTACGAGCCGCGAGTTCGCCGAGGCCGAGGGCGGTTGGAACAACGGCAAACGCTCGGGAACCTGGACGTTCGTGCGCACCAACGGCGAGCGTATCGTGGCCAACTACACCCAAGGGGAGCTCGATGGACGCTACGAAGCCTACTATGCCTCCGGCCAACTCGAGCGAGCGGGCGACTATGAGGCCGGTGACAAGGTGGGCGTGTGGAAAGCGTTCTTCCCAGACGGAAGCCTGCAGACGCTGACCGATCGAGACGCCAAAAAGTTCGAGCGTTGGACACGTCCAGGGTATCGGCGAATCGAAGGCACCATCTATCCTTCGCCGCGCACGGTCAGCCTGAAGAGTTACAAGGAGTGGAACAAGCACTTGCCGCTGGTTCGCACGGTCGTCAAACGAGAGAAGGGACCGTGGCGCTACGGACCGAAGATCGACCGGCAGGGTCGCGAGATCGCTGCGTGGGGTGAGCCGTGTCCCGAGGGCACTAACCTTGTCGGCGCCCTGGGTGACGAGCTCGAGCAGTGGTGTCAGCTTCCGGCTGAAGATGGCCTCCACAAAAAGCACGGGCCGCACTGGATCTGGAGCACGATGAACGGGCGGGTCATCTCCAAAGGAAACTACAAAAATGGCGAGCGCCACGGTACCTGGAAGACGTTTTGGCCCACCGGCGGCCGGTGGGAGGTCGCCGAGTATGTGGGCGGCGAGAAGCACGGGCGCTACCGAGAATACGAGTCGGACGGGCGTTTGAAGCGTCAGGGCGATTTCAAACGGGGCAAACGCCACGGCGAGTGGCTCTACTACAACGCCGCCGGTCAGTTGGAGAAGAAGGTCGAATGGGCAAACGGGAAGAAGCGATGAAGCAATGGCAGTGGGCGGCGTGGGCGCTGGCAATTTCAATGTTGGCCGGCTGCGTGAGCGATAAGGTGGTCGGCGGAGGCCAAGAAGCATCTGCGGACGTGGCCGACACGGCGACGGATACCTCGTCGACGCAGGACGCAGCCTCCGACGCGGCGCCGAGCGACGTCTCCGATACCCGGGCCGACATCCAGCCCGACACCACACCGGACGTCCAACCGGACACCGTGTCTGACACCACGTCGGACACACAACCCGGCCCGGGCACCTCCATCGGTACGTTCTGGAACACCTATTACTACCTGGCCGACGAGGCGGGCTATTCGGGCGCGGACGACACGACGCTGTACGACGATAGCTGCAATCCCATCGCCGAGGTGCCCTCGGAGTTCGCCGACGACGCCTGCATCGAGGGGAGCGCGCGGCTCGAGGACGGCACGGTCATCAACTACCACTCACCGTGCTCGTGCGGGCCGTGCTCGTTTTGCTGGGCGGAGATGGACCCCGATACCCACCCGTGGGGCATGGGCTCGCGCGGCAATGCGCTCGAGCCGCTGGTGTCGTGGGCGGTCGACACCGATGTGATCGCGCGTGGCACGGTGGTCTATGTCGAGGAGTGGGACGGCGTCGAGATTCCGCAGATTGGCGAGCTCGGCGGGTTCACCCACGACGGGTGCTTCCGGGCCGACGACGTCGGCGGGGCGATCAACGGCAATCACTTCGACTTCTTCGCGGGCACGCCGGAGATGTGGCAGGCGCTCGAGGGCATTTATCCGACGCGGACCGACTTCGAGGTGTACGTCGATTCGCCGCGGTGTTCGGGGGGCTGAGGCGCTGATTCGCTGATTTGCTGAACGCTGAGGCGCTGAAGCGCGGAAGCACCGAACGCTGGGGCGCTGAAGATTCATCTGAAGTTCGCCTTGCAAGGCAGACACGCATGCTAAATGGGGCGCCCTGAACAGCGGGCGATAAGGACATAGGGGTTGCGTGGCGCAGCGTTTGGGTTGCTGCAGCCGGCCATGGCGCGCCTTCAAAAACCCGGGCGTGGCGACTCGCAGCCCTCATGTCCTCCGAGCGCGTTTTTCAGCGCGCCCTATGTAGATGGCGTCACTCTTCTGCAAGGCGTTCGCTTCGGGTCGTTTCTTCTGAGAGGTGCACCTTGCAGGGCAGACACGCCAGCGCCTCAACGTCAGTTCTCCAACTGTAGCGGATTCTTGTTCAGCGACGCGCTAGGCGTGCCGTTGAGCTCGGCGAGCGCCTCGTCGGGCAGCGGGAACCAGCGCAGCTTCTCGAAGTCCTCGCGCACCTTCGGCGCCTCGAGGTCGAGGCCGCAGTAGCGCTCTTCGGCGCGCTCGACGATTTGACGCGCCTCGTCGAGGTAGCGCGGCAATTCGGTGGCCGGGGCGGTGGCGCGGTGGCGCGGGTGGCGCGGAAAGCCGGTCTCGTAGGAGATGTCGAGTAGCGAGTGCGGCGCCTGCAAGCGGCGCTCGCGGTGGTACCAGCGGCCGGTGTCGGGCTCGAAGGCGTAGTCGGGCAGCAGCTTCCAGCCGTGCTCGGCCACGAAGGCGACCGCCTCGAGGATATAGTCGAAGACCTCGTCGGTCAGGAAGTAGTTGAAGTTCACGCGCACCCACCCCGGCTTGATCCCCTCACAGCCGCGCACGATCTCGCGCTCGAAAGCGTGTGAGGTCTCCAGGTCGATGCCCAGGAGGCGGTGGCCGTAGGGCCCGGCGCACGAGCAGCCCCCGCGGGCCTGAATCCCAAACAAATCGTTGAGCAGCGCGACCACGAAGTTGTGGTGCAGGTAGCGCTCGCCGTGGCGCACCACGAACGAGACGATGGACAGCCGCCATGCGTCCGGGTTGCCCAGGATGTCCATCTTCGGGTGCTCGGACCAGGTGTCGATGGCCTTCTTGATGAAGCGGTGCTCGCGCTGGGCGATGGCCTCGTGGCCGACGGCCTCTTTGAGCTGGAAGACCAGGCCGGCGCGGATCGACTCGACGATGGCCGGCGTGCCGCCTTCTTCGCGGTGAATCGGGTCGTCGAGGTAGCGGTGCTCCTTGGCGTTGACGTAGGCGACGGTGCCGCCGCCAGGCGTGGTGGGCACGCGGTTGGAGAGCAGCTTCTTTTTGACGACCAGCACGCCCGGGGTGCCCGGGCCGCCGATGAATTTGTGCGGCGACATGAAGATGGCGTCTTTGTAGACGAGGTCGCCGTCAGGGCCGTCGTCCTGCGGGGTCATCTCGACTTTGACGTAGGGGCCGGCGGCGGCGAAGTCCCAAAACGACAACGCCCCGTGCCTATGCAACAGGACCGACACCTCGCGGGTCTTCGAGCCGATGCCGGTGACGTTGGAGGCGGCCGAGAAGCTGCCGATCTTGAGCGGCCGGTCGGCGAACTCGACGAGCTTCTCTTCGAGCATCTCCAGGTCGATGCGCCCGTCGACGTCCTCTTCGATCTCGACGACGTCGGCGATCGACTCGCGCCAGGGAAGCTCGTTGGAGTGATGCTCGTAAGGGCCGATGAAGACGACCGGGCGCTCGTCGGCGGGGATATGTTCGTCGAGCCCGAAGCGCTCGTTGAGGTCGGCCGGCAGCCGCAGGTTGAGGATGTCGACGAGCTTGTTGATGGCCCCGGTGGCCCCCGAGCCGCAAAAGAGGACGACGTCCTCGTCGGTCGCGCTCACCGCGTCGGCGATGATCTGGCGCGCCTCCTCGCGAAAACGCGTGGTCTGCAGACCGGTGCCCGAGGTCTCGGTGTGCGTATTCGCGTACAGCGGCAGGACCTGCTCGCGAATATAGTCCTCGATGAAGCTCAGCGCGCGCCCCGAGGCGGTGTAGTCGGCGTAGGTCACCCGCCGATGTCCATAGGGACCGTCGATCGCGCGGTCCTCGCCGATGATGCTGTCGCGAATCAATTCGATAAGAACATCACTGCGGTCCATGGCGCGCCTCGCTTTTGGGTCGTGAGTCGTGAGTCTTGGTTTCTAGAAAGATAGGTCGACGTCGTGCTGGTCGTACAGCGGCACGAGCTTTTGCTCGATGAGTTCTCGCGCATGCTCCATGTCGGCGTCCTCGGGGCGCTCGATGTCGGCGCAGAGCTCCTCGAGGATCTCCTGCTGCACTTCGCCCAGGCTGTAGGCCACGCTGTACGGGATATAGCTGTACATCACCATCGCGTAGCGCGAGCGGTAGATGTCAGTGAACTCGTTCTCGAGGCGGTGCTCGACGGCCTTTTTGAGCAAAAAGTGCGGGTCGCCGACCTTGTCGCGCATCTCGACGAAGTTCTCGAGCGCCATGTCGGCGATGGCGTCGCTGTTGGGCTTGCGGCGCGTGTCGAAGGTCGAAAACGCCTCGGCGAGGTCGTCGGTCTGTGTAAAGACCTCGTCGAGGACGACGCAGTCTTCGAAGCCGCAGTTGAGGCCCTGTCCGAAGAAGGGAACGATGCCGTGGGCGGCGTCACCAATCAGAAGCGCGCGGTCGCCCAGGTGCCACGGCTTGCAGCGCACGGTGCCGAGCTTGCCGTTGGGGTTCGACAGGTACTCCTCTTCGAAGTCTTCGCCGAGAAGTGGGATGGCGTCGGGGTAGAACTCCTCGAAGAAGGCGCGCACTTTCTCGACGCTGTCGAGCTCCTCGAAGCCGTGCTCGCCTTTCCACGGCAGGTAAATCGTGCCGGTGAAGCTGCCGTCGAGGTTCGCCAGGCCCATCAGGAAGTGGTCGCCGCGCGGCCAGATATGCAACGCGTGGCCCGCCATGGCCGGCTCGCCGCCGTCGGCGGCCGGAAAGATGAGCTCTTTGTAGCCGTACTCGAGCATCTCGACCGAGTCGTCGACCGCGCCGGCCTCCACCAGCGCCTTGCGCACCGCCGAGGGCGCGCCGTCGGCGCCGAAGATGACGCCGGCGTCCACCGGGTCAGATCCCTCGAAGTGAAGCTGCGATGTGTCGAAGTCCGCGCCCGTGCAGGTCTTCTCGAAGTGAATGGTGATGCCCATCTCCTCGGCGGCGTCGAGCAAGAACTTGTTGAGCTCGCCGCGCGACACCGAGTAGTTGCACTCCGAGTCGTCCTTTCCGTAGGGCTGGTAGGCGAGCTCGCCGTCGACCGAGTGCATCATGCGCCCGAGCACCGGCACGGTGATCTCCAAGACCTTCTCGCGAAGCCCGAACATCTCGAGCGCGCGAAGCCCGCGGTCAGTGAGCACGAGGTTGATGGACCGGCCACCGTCGGCCGATTCTGCGCGCATATCGGGACGCATCTCGTACATCTCGACGTCGTGGCCGCGCTTGGCCAGAAGCATTGCGAGCACGCAGCCCACCGGGCCTGCGCCCACGACGGTCATCTTTTTGGGGGCCTTCTGCTCTCGAACGCTTGCCATCTATCGCCTCGTCTTTGCTACGGTTATCGGTCCCAAAATGTATAACCCTCGGGAGGCAAAGAGGAAAGGGCAGAAGGGTTTCTTCAGAGAGGTGTGCCTTGCAGGGCAGTCACGCCAGCTAAATGGGGCGCCCTGAACAGCGGGCGTTAAGGACATAGGGGTTGCGTGGCGCAGCGTTTGGGTTGCTGCAACCGGCAATAGAGCACCCTCAGGAATCTAGGCGTCGCAACTCGCAGCCCTCATGTCCTTAACGCGCGTTTTCCAGCGCGCCCCAAATAGATGGCGCCACGCCTCTGCAGGGCCTTCGCTTCAGGTTGTTTCTTCAGAAAGGTGTGCCTTGCAGGGCAGTCACGCCAGCTAAATGGGGCGCCCTGAACAGCGGGCGTTAAGGACATAGGGGTTGCGTGGCGCAGCGTTTGGGTTGCTGCAACCGGCAATGGAGCGCCCTCAGGAATCTAGGCGTCGCAACTCGCAGCCCTTTAGTCCTTAACGCGCGTAGTTCAGCGCGCCCCAAATAGATGGCGCCACGCCTCTGCAGGGCCTTCGCTTTAGGTTGTTTCTTCAAAGAGGTGTGCCTTGCAGGGTAGTGGCGCCAGCTAAATGGGGCGCCCTGAAAAGCGGTCGCGAAGGATTTGAGGGTTGCGTGGCGCAGCGTTTGGGTTGCTGTAACCGACGATGGAGCGCCCTGAACAACCCGGGCGCCGCGATTCGCAGCCCCTATGTCTTTAACGCGCGTAGTTCAGCGCGCCCTATGTAGATGGCGCTACGTTACTGCAAGGCGTTCGCTTTGGGTTGTTTCTTCGTAGAGGTGCGCCTTGCAGGGCAGTCACGCCAGCTAGATGGGGCGCCCTGAACAGCGGGCGTTAAGGACAGAGGGGTTGCGTGGCGCAGCGTTTGGGTTGCTGTAACCGACGATGGAGCGCCTTCAATAACCTGTGCGTCGCAACTCGCAGCCCTCATGTCCTTAACGCGCGTAGTTCAGCGCGCCCCAAATAGATGGCGCCACGCCTCTGCAGGGCCTGCTCTGCTCTTCGAATGAAATCGCGAGAGCAAGGATGCACTCGCACCGATGTGGCGAGAGTAACCAGTCAGAATAACGAAGGTCTGATGTTGCGAAGCCCACTGAGCACACGCACCACGTCGACCGACGTCTCAGCGATGCGATAGAAGATGACGTAGTTACGGAAAGGGAAGCTGCGCAGGCCGCGGACCAGGTCGTCTCGGCAGCGACCCATGCGAGGCGTATGTGTCAAAGCGAAACACCTGGAGTGAAGCGCATCGACGAAATCATCAGCGGCATTTGGATTGTCTGAGGCGATAAACGCCCAAATATCGATGAGATCGTGCTCGGCCGCAGGTGAGATGTTGAGGTCGAGAGTCATTAGGAGTTACGGTCGAGCTTCTCTCGGCCGGCACGTTTGATGTCGGCCACCGCAGACGAATCGAACGAGCGCCCCTCACCGCGGTCGAGTTGCTCGATGCCTTCCTCGAGTTCAGCGCGGAGTTCACGGCGCTGATTGTCGTATAGCTCCTCCTGGCGTTGCATCAGCCGCAGGGCTTCTCGGACGACCTCACTTTCTGAGGTGTACATCCCCGTCGCTAGGCGGTCTTGGACCCATTTTTCTAATTCGGGGGTGAGTTTTACGTCCATTGGGCTGCCGTGGGGCTAGTTGGTTGATAAATCAGCGTACGCTCTCAATTGTAGGCTCGTTGGGGGATGGTCGCAATACGCTGAGTACACGTTAGCTGGCGCCGGAGGCACCAGGGCGGGCGAGGACGCCGCGCGGCCCGAGGAGGTTCGTGACGTGCAACCGGCAATGGAGCACCCTCAGAAAGCCAGGCGCTGCAATTCGCAGCCCTCATGTCCTCCGAGCGCGTAGTACAGCGCGCCCTATGTAGATGGCGCTACGTTACTGCAAGGCGTTCGCTTTGGGTTGTTTCTTCGTAGAGGTGCGCCTTGCAGGGCAGTCACGCCAGCTAAATGGGGCGCCCTGAACAGCGGGCGTTAAGGACATAGGGGTTGCGTGGCGCAGCGTTTGGATTACTGCAACCGGCAATGGAGCGCCTTCAAAAAGCTGTGCGCCGCAACTCGCAGCCCCCTAGTCATTATCGCGCGTAGTTCAGCGCGCCCCAAATAGATGGCGCCGCGCCTCTGCAAGGCCTGCTCTTCGAATGAAATCGCGAGAGCAAGGATGCGCTCGCACCGAAGCGCCAACCGCGCTATAGATTCACGCAACCGCGAGGTCGCCGTCAGGGATGAATTGTCTTAGATCGATGAGTGGGCCGTCCCCATCGAAGGGCAGGAGAAGATGCGTCCGGTGTACCGAGACTTTCTCGACGACAGCGTCGGCTACGAGCCGTTTCACACCACGATTAATCGCGCCTTTCGCGAGTGGAAGAATGATGAGCCGATCATTGACGACTTAGTTTGTGTACCAGGTGAGCCTGTCGATGAAACGAGCGAGTTGATCCTCTCATACACCGCGCAGCACTCTAGGGACTTCGACTTCTACGAATCAATGGCGTCGTTCTTGAGAGAGTGCAAACTCCGAAAGCCAGAGGAGATTCATGACCTCGCCGCGGTTATCTGGAACGACCAGGACAATCGGTCGCTGCGAGGCAATGCGTCTGTCACTCGGGCGCTTATTGGCGCACTATATGCACACGATTTTGTGGCTCGCGAAGATGACAACCCTTATGCAAATAACTTGTTGTGGAGTCTGGTGTGTGCGTTCGAAGACATCGACTACCTCGACGACTTCGATCCGCGCACGGATGGGCAGATAGGACGGGTTATCGATCAGACTAGCCGTAATTTGAAGGACAGGAGACACTGACGCGATGGCCGACTCTGAACAACCACGAAAGCTCGTCAAAGAAGCCGCGCCCCTGTGGAAACGCCTGCTGATCACGTTCTTCACCGCCATTCTCAGCGGACTGGTGCCCGGGCTAGGGCAGTTGATCAACCGGCACTGGATCAAGGGAGTCGTGATGGGCGTCTTGGGACTGCTGCTCTTTACGTCGATGCTGGGGTTTTTGGTCCGCTTTTTCGCCTACGTGGACGCCGCGAGCTGGGCATGGCAGCGCACTGGGGCGCAGTACGAGTGATACGACCAATTGGTGCGGAAGCCCTTAGGAGGCAGCGCATCTTGCGCTGGTAGCACCAGACCTGGAAGGTCTGCCTCCTAAGGAGCGCGACTCGGTGACGGAGGCCTTGCAGGGCGGTCACGCCAGCTAAATGGGGCGCCCTGAACAGCGGGCGTTAAGGACATAGGGGTTGCGTGGCGCGGCGTTTGGGTTGCTGCAGCCGGCAATGGAGCGCCCTCAGAAATCCAGGCGCCGCAACTCGCAGCCCTTTAGTCCTTAACGCGCGTAGTTCAGCGCGCCCCAAATAGATGGCGCTACATCTCAGCAAGGCGGCCGTCGAAGCCAAACGAGAGCAATCACGCGCTCGCACCCAGTCGCCAATCGCGTTATAAGTCTCGGCACATCGAAACCAAACCAATCGGAGGAGAGCCGTGGAACAGTTCGAAGACAAAGTCGTCGCCGTGACTGGAGCTGCCGGGGGCATCGGGCGAGCGCTGGCCATCGAGTTTGCCAGGCGCGGAGCGCATCTGGCGGTTTCGGACGTCGACGAGCAGGGGCTCAAAGAGACTGCTGCGATGGTGCGCACCTACGACGTCGAGGCGCACGCGAAGACCGTCGACGTGGCCGACCGCGAGGCGGTGTATGCGTGGGCGGAGGAGGTCGTCGAGGAGTTTGGCAGGGTGAACGTGATTGTCAACAACGCCGGGGTGGCGTGCACCGCGTCGGTCGAGGACCTGAGCTACGAGGACTTCGAGTGGCTCATGGGGATCAACTTTTGGGGCGTCGTCTACGGCACGAAGGCGTTCTTGCCGCACCTGCGCGCCTCCGGCGAGGGCCACGTGGTCAATATCTCGAGCGTGTTCGGGCTCATCGCGCAGCCGTCGCAGTCGGCGTATAACGCCGCCAAGTTTGCGGTGCGCGGGTTTACTGAGTCGCTGCGTGCGGAGCTCGAGTACGAGGGGGCGCCGGTCAGCGCGACGAGCGTGCATCCTGGCGGGGTGAAGACGAATATTGCGCGGTCCGGACGATTTGCCGACACCGGCGCGCTCGAGCGCAGCCCCGACGAGATCATCGAGGAGTTCGAGCGCAAGCTCGCCCGGCTCAGCCCCGAGGGCGCGGCGTTGCAGATCATCGAGGCGGTGCGCAAAGACGAGCGTCGGGTGCTGGTGGGGACCGATGCGCAGATCATCGACCTGGTGCAGCGGTTGATGCCGTCGGGGTATGTGGGGGCGTTGGTGAAGTTGCTGCGCAGTCGTTATCGAGGATAGAGACGAGGGCAAGATGCCCGCGCACGGAGCTAGCGAGGGCAAGATGCCCGCGCACGGAGCTAGCGAGGGCGAAGATGCCCGCGCACCGATGATCAAACCCGCGGGCGGGGCTCTTCGGGGCCGGGCTGCTCGAGAAAGCCCCAGCGGGACGCCTCTACGATCGCCTCGGCGACGCGTCTTCCGGAGAGCATCGCCCCGTTGATGGAGGCGGTGTCGCGGTGGTCGCCGCACACCCAGACGCCGTGGCCCATGTCGAGGCTCTTGTGCACCGGCGGCATCGTGTCGGGGGCCTGGCGGGGCAGCGAGTTGTGGAGCACGTAGGTGCGCAGGTGCTCCCAGTCGGCCACGCCGTGGAACCAGCGCGACAGCTGCGCGCGGCACTGGGCGATGAGCTTCTCCTCGTCTTCGACCACGCGCAGCACCGAGCCCGAGACGAGCGCGCGGCGGCCGTCGCCGTAGGCCGGCGCGGTGTTGGTGACCACCGTCAGGCTGTTGATGGGCCCTCGGTGGGTGCCGTTGAGCGCCAAGATATTCTCGTCGTAAGGCGGCTCGGGGGCCGAAAAGTACACCGTCATCGACCCGCGCATCTCGCAGGTCTCCAACCCGTCGATCAGTTCGCAGGCGGCCGGGCCGTCGGTCGCCACCACGATATGTTCGGCTTCGAGTACATCGCCGTCGTCGAGTTCGACCTCTCCCTTGGCCACGCGGGCTACGCGGGTGTCGAGGCGAATGTCGCTGCGTGTGAGGCTCGTGGCCAGTTGCTTGGGCACCGAATCCATGCCCAGCGCGGGCAGGGAGGTGTCGCCGGCGCCGAACATCGAGAAGATGAAGTCGAAGAGCTCGCTCGAGTTTTCGAGCTCGGGGTCGACCATCGCCCCGCCGAAGAGCGGGCGCATGAAGCGCTCGATCATGTGTTCGCTGAAGCCGAAGTCGCGCAGCGCCTCTAGGGTCGTCTGGTGTTTGCCCTTCGAGCTGATACCGTTGGCCTTGACCAGCTCGAGCTTCGACCACAGCTTGGCGAGTTTGGCCTTGTCGGCGAGCCCGCCGACGTCGGAGACCGCCGCTTTGATTCCGCCGATGACGTCTTTGCGAGGGTCGCCCAGACGCGTGAACTTCTCGCCGGTCCAAATCATCGCGCCGCGCTTGAACCGTTGGAGGTCGAGGGCCTTGTAGTCGAGGAAGCGCTGGGTCTCGGGGTAAGCCTCCAAAAAAACTTGGAAGCCGCGGTCGAGTAAAAAGCCGTCGACCTCGTCGGTACGAACGCGCCCGCCGACCCCGTCGGATGCCTCCAAAATGAGCGCACTCCGACCCTGTTCCTCCAAGCGCTTCGCGCACGTCAAACCGGCCAAGCCGGCTCCCACGATAATGACATCTGCGTTCATGCTCTCTCTCCCGGCTATCGAGTTCGCCAAAGCGGCGTGACTCTCGAAAACTAAACACCGCGAGAGAGGTGCGGACCGTTGCAGATGTGCCTGGCGGGCGACGCTACTGCGCGTGCGGCCTTACTGGGAGATGGCGATGCCGTACTTGTCGCCCAGGTACGCCTCGACCTTGGCGATGTCGGCCTCCGAGAGGCTCTGGCCGTACACGAGCACCTCCGAAATCGCGCCGTCGTAGTAGCCCTGGTATTTCTGGCGGTGGAACCGGGCGCCCAGGCGCACCTGCGGCACGGTCAACAAGTCGGGCCCGCCGCCGGCGACCTTCTGCTCTTTTCCATCCAAGCGCACCGCAGTCTGGGTGTCGTCGATGGTCACGCTGATGAGCGCGGGGCGAGCGAAGGGGACCGAGTCCTCGAGGAAGTCTTGGCCGCAGGTGACCGTCGTCTTGGCGCTCTGGACGTTGATGGTGTTCAGGGCGGTGGTCGAGTCGGGGTACTTTTCGTCGCAGCCGGTCCAGGCGCCGCCGCCCAGGTCGACGTGAAAGCCCGTGAACGAATCCTCGGCGTTGCGGTTTCCGGCCGAGAGTAACCCGTCGAATTGCCCGGTGTTGGCGGCGGGGGCGGCGACGATGAAGACGGTGGCCATGGGCAGACGCTCGGGCGAGAAGCCGTCGCGCAGTAGCATGTCGTCTTGGCCGTCGAAGCGCACCGCGCCGCGGCCGCCGAAGGCGTCGGCGTCGAGCGTGGGCCGAAAGGTGTTGCCCGGCGCGATCATGTCGTTGCCGTAGCCGCTGGCGTCCTTCCAGTTGGTCACCTTGTCACCGGTCGTCTCGAACTGACTCGCCTCGGGGCGCAGCCACAAGACGAGCTCGGAGTCGGGGATGTCGGGCGTAGTGGGCTCGGCGGCCGTCTCTTCGGCACTCGCTTCTTTGGGCGAGGGCTCGTCGGGCTGCGAGGCGGACGAACCGGCGCAGCCGGCCAAAAAGCCGAGAGCTGCGGCGAGGGTGATTGAGCCGATGTGGCGTGAGGGCTTCGCGATCATAGGAACTCCATCCGATTTGTAAGAATTACTAGTCACTGCAGCTCGAGATGCATCGACTGCATCCACGCGCGCAGCTCGTCGACCGTTTGTTGGAACTTCTCGTTGCCCGGCTCGAGCTCGGCCGCCTTTTCGTAGGCGTCGAGCGCGTCTCCGTAGCGGCCCATGCGCGCGAGGGTCACCCCGCGGTTGAAGTGCCAGCGGGCGTTGTCGCCGTAGTCGGCGAGGATTTCGTCGTAGATGTCGAGGGCGCGCTCGTAATCGTCGTCTTCGAGCGCCTCGTGGGCGGCGAGTTCGCGGTCGAGGCCGCCGCCCGTGATGTTGACCGCCGGCCGAAAGGGGCCGCCCGCGGCGAGCATCAGCGCAAAGGCAGCGGCCGTGGCGACTCCGGCGGCGATACGCTTGGCGCCGCGGCTTCCCACCGCCCATCCGACGAGCCCGCCGAGCACGGCGCCTGCGCCGTGGGCGACGTTGGCCACGTTCATCGCGTCGACGGCGGTCGCGGCGATGCACAGGAAGAACCAGCCAATGAAGACCATCGCCGTCTGGCTGTCGACGACTTCGGCGTGCTCGGGATCGTGCTTGCCGGCAATCCACAACAAGCCGAAGAGTCCGTAGCCGACGCCGCTCAGGCCCACGCCGCCGCTAAAGACCGCGTACTCGGCTGCGCCCGAGCCCGCCGCGAGCACCAAGAAGAGCAAGAACGTGCGCGGGTGACCCCACTTCTCCTCGACGTAGGTGCCGAAGACCCACAACCAGTACAGGTTGAAGAGGATGTGCAGGATGTCGATGTGGGGCAGCGCCGAGGTCACCAGGCGCCACGGCTCACTGCCGAAGGCTTGGTAGCTGAGCGTGAGCGCGTCGATATCGTAGCCGGCGAACCACAGCAGGGTGGTGCCGAGGGCGAGCAGCCCGACGCCGGCGGTGACCGGGTAGTGGGGAGCGCGTGCTAAGGGAGGTGCTTGTCGCATCAGTTTCAGACTGTCCTATGACTTACCAGGCGCCGAATTTGGCCGAATCGCCTTCGTCCTCGGCCTCGTCTTCGGATAGGTCCGCGGCGTCAGACGAGTACGAGAAGTCGGCCAGTTGGGCCTCGCCGGCCTTGGCGAGCGCCGAGCCACAGCGGGTGAGCTCGTCGATATTGTGGCGAAGCTTCTTGTCGCCGGCGATGCCATCGTGGGTGATGCGCAGTCGGCCTTTGCCGTAGCTAAGCCGGCCACGCACGTTTTTGACACAGCGGAGCAGGGCGGAGGCCACGCCCGAGCGCTTGAAGAACTCGGCGATGGCCTCTTCGTCGTCGCCGGTGATGATGAAGGCGTCGTCGAGCACCTTCAGCCCAACCTCCATCTCGGTGCGCTTGAGCAAAGCGTCGAGCTGGACGCCCATGACTCGCTGCTCGGGTTGCAGGCGCATCGGCGGGATGCCTCGGCCGCCCAGCGGCACTTCGTATTGGGTGACCGTCTTGGTGCCGGTGCCCGAGGCCATCTCCTCGACGCGCACGACCAGGGGGACGTCGTAGCGCTCCCCCTCGAGCACGTGGTGAGACTCGTCGCAGAAGAGGTCCATCTCGCCGGCGACCTTCTTCCAGCCGCGGCGTCGCCACAGCCGGTTGGCGCCGAGCACGCCAGAAATGACCACGCCGATGGCCACGATGATGAGGCCGAAGGTGGTCAGTTCGAAGAGTGTGAGCGATGAGGAAGGTCGCATCCGTAGGGCTCCCATTGGGCCGTGACGAGGTTTGAGTCACTGTGCCAGAGCGCGGCCTGCGCCTGCAAGCGACGACCATCGGTGATGGTGTTTAACGGCGCGGCCAGCGTCCGGGGACGACGAAGCCGCGGGTGACCTCGCGCCAACCGTCCTCAGTCTCTTCGAGGCCGGCCACCAGACTCGCTCGATTTGGCGGAAGCGTGCCGTGCAACATGCTGAAGCTCATGAGCGTGTCGTCGTCAAAGGGACACGCCGGCGACATCCATCGCAGCCGCGACAGCGTCACCCAACGGCGCTCCCCGGTCGGGTCGAGCCGCTCTTCGAAGTCGGCCAGCGCGCCACGATGTACCCACCAGCCGCGAAGCCCGTGCGGGTTCGTGTGGGGGTGATGGTCGACCGCAAACGCCTCGTCGAGCGGCTCGAAGAGGTAGCCCTTGATGAACGCCGCCGGCTCGACGGGCTCGTCGACGCCGAGCTTCTGCAGCGTCTCTTTGCCCGCCGGCTTGTCGGCCAGGCGGAGCTGGTGGCGACACATCTTGCGCCACTTTTTGTCGAGCCGATCGCGGGGGTTGGGGCCGTACCACGACTGTTCGCCGTGGGGGCCGGGGTGGCCGAGGTAGAATTTGATGGCCAGCTCCCAATGGTGGACCACCCGATCGCGACGGAATACCAGGTCGAACTCGCCGATTGTGTGACCGCCGCGAGAGACCTGCTGGTTGGACGCGACGATGGTCGCCGGCGGGATCTGGTCGAGCCAGGTGATCAGCAGAATCTCGAAGTATTCGCCGAGCCGGCCGCTCTGGCGGTTTCGAAGCGCGTGGATGAGCTCGGAGCCGCGGTCGTCGAGCCGCGACATCAGCCCCTGGTTGCGCGCCAACTCGAGCTCGCCCCAGCGCTCGTCGACCGCCAACTCGTGGGCCATCATGCTCGGACTCGTCAGCGCCCAAGCGAGGTCGCGCGCAGCCTGGGTGCGGTACTTATAGACATCGTAGTGCACAAATTTGCTCGTGAAGGTTAAGGTGTCCACAGGATCGGGCCTCGAGCCCCAAGACTCAAGCCCCAAGCCCCAAGACTCGAGACACACACGACTCACACGACCCGAGACTCAGGAAGTACACTAACCGTGTTCGAACTCCTCGCAAAAGCCTACCTCGCCGCGACCGGCTGGACCGTTCGCAATGACGTGCCCGACGACGTCGACAAGTTCGTCATCATCGCCGCCCCGCACACCAGCAACTGGGATTTCCCGGTCACCCTGGCGGTCGCCAAGACGATCGACATGAAGTTCTACTGGGTCGGCAAGCACACCCTGTTTCGCTGGCCCTTTGGCGGGCTGATGCGCCGGCTGGGCGGCATCCCCATCGACCGGCGCAGTTCGCAGGGCTTCGTCGAGCAGATCGCCGAGGCCTTCGACGACGCCGACGCCATGGCGCTGGGCATCGCGCCCGAAGGGACGCGCTCGAAGCGTGATCACTGGAAGTCGGGCTTCTACCATATCGCCCGCGAAGCCGGCGTGCCGATCGTGCTCGGGTTTCTCGACTGGGGTCGAAAAGAAGGCGGGCTGGGGCCGATGGTCGACGCCTCGCAGTCCAAAAAGGAGGTCATGGACCAGATCCGCGCCTTCTACGCCGACAAAGAGGGGAAGCGACATGACACCTACACCGAGCCCCGGCTTCGCAACGAAGAAGAGTCTGCTGATCTAGCTTCCTGACCCACGGAGCGTTATGCCGACCTCGAAAGCCATCCTGGACACCAACGTCTTCGTCGGCTCGGGGTTCAACTCGAGCAGCGCGTCGCGCAAGCTCGTCGACGCCATTCGCTCGGGCGAGCTTGTCCTGGTGTGGAACGAGGAGACGCGCCGCGAGACCCTGGCCGTGCTCCGCAAAATCCCGCCGCTGTCCCACGAGGACGTCGAGGCGTTGTTCGGCGAGGAAGGCCGTTGGGACGGTGAGACGCACCCGGAGGAGTTCGAGCTCGTCGAAGATCCGACCGACCGCAAATTCGCCGCGCTGGCCCACGCGGCGGGAGTGCCCGTCGTGACGAACGACGATGATCTGCTCGGGCCGCGCGAGCAGTTGCCCGTCGAGGTGTTCACGCCGTCCGAGTTCGTCTCTTGAGTAAGATCACACCCGCGCGGCACTCAACATCATCGCGCAGGCCATTGACGAACCCGACCTTCGGCCTCGCTGAATTTTGCGGAGAGTTTCGCTGTCGGGCCACCCGATGGCCATCTGTACCCCCCGAAACTCCCACCAACTGTACCTTTTCGCATCTCCTCTCGCTGATAACCTCGAAATCAAAGGGGATTTCTTACAATTTCGAGTTGACCGCTGTGACGCTTTCCCGAGTGCTGACTGTACGAGGGGCGTCGGGGGCGGTCTCTGTTTAGGAGAAGCGATGTTGCAAGCAGTATGTCGCAGACGCTTGATGCGTCTGTTTGTTGTTTTGATTGGTTGTATGGCGGGCGTCGCGCTCGCCGAGCCGGCCCAGGCGCTCACGACGGTGCCCGGCGGTGATATCACCGACGCACAGTGGACGACGACGGGAAGTCCGTATCTGATCCAGGGCGATGTCCGTGTGCCCCAGGGGAGCACCCTCGAGATTCAGGCCGGGGTCGAAGTCTGGTTTGCCGACAGCGATTCGCAGGCGGGCGGCGTCGACACCGCGCGCGTCGAGTTCGTCGTCGACGGCACGCTGACGGTCAACGGCACGTCGACCGCGCCGGTCATCTTCAAGCCCAACTTGAGCAGCCCTGCTCGGGGCCACTGGAGAGGACTCGTGGTCGGCTCGAACGCGACCGCGGTGCGCATCGAGCACGCCGAAATCGCCCACGCCTTCCACGGCGTCGACACCGCCGCGGCGGGGCCGCGCCTCGAGATCCTGCACAGCTCGATTCACGACGCCAGCAATATCGGGCTCAACGTCACCGCCGGAAGCCCGGCGATCTCCGACACGACGATCGAGGATAATGGCGGGGGCGGCGTGTACGTCGAAGAGCCGGCGGCCGTGTCGCTGACACGCACGGTCGTCGCCCACAACGCCGGCTCGGGCGTCGAGGTGCGCCAGGGCACGAATACGTCCGAGCAGGCGACCATCGACCGCTCGACGATTTACGGCAACACCACCAACGGCGTGTATGTGCGCAACACCACCAACTCGACGGCGACGACCATCGTCAGCGACAGCATCATCGCCAAGAACGGCAGCTACGGGGTGCGCACCTACGGAAATGAAGCCTCGGTGAACCTGCTGTACGTCAACGTGTGGGGGCAGTCGCGAGACTTCTATCCGGCCACGCTGGCGCAGTCGGGCGTCGAGATCATGTCGGCCGACCCGCTATTCGTCTCCTCGCAGGACCTGCACCTGACGTCGAACTCGCCGGCGCGCTACCAGAGCTCGCAGGGCGATGATCTGGGCGCGCTCGCTTACGCCGGCGACCAGACCCCCGGGCTCTACGGGACGCTGTGGGCGGACAAGCAACTGACGGTGACCAATAGCCCGTACACCGTGCCCGGCGACCTGACGATTCCGAGCGGTGTGACCCTGACGATCGATCCGGGCGTCGAGCTGCAATTCGCGGCGACTGACCTGATGCAAAGCGGTCGGATCTCCACTCGCGTCGAGCTCAATATCGAGGGAGCGCTCAACGCCAACGGCACGTCCACCGGCAAGATCCTCATGACGAGCCCGACGACGTCGCGCTCGGCCTGGGAGGGCATCTGGGTGGGGCCGACGGCCACGAGCGTGGTGCTCAAAAACGCCACCATCGAGTACGCCTACCAGGGCATCGACTACGACGCCGACATCGCCACGACCGTCACCGAGACGACCATCCGCGAGAGCGGTGACGACGCCATCGAGGTGCGCAACGGCACGTTGACCCTCAATGCGGTCGACGTCGTGTCGAACCGGGCGGGCATTCGCGTGCATCCGGCCGCCGCCGCCACCCTCAACGACACCTTGGTGCGCGACAACGACGTCGACGGCATCTACGTCGAGCAGGACAGCACCAGCTTGACCGACACAACCATCGACCACTCCACGGTGCACAACAACCGCACGGGCATCTATATCGTCCAACGCTCGGGCACGAGCGCGACGGTGCATCTGACGAATAACCTGGTGACCTCGAACTCTTCGTACGGCGTGTACCGCAACACGACCTACGGCAGCGTCAACGTCAACTACAACAACTCGTGGGGCAACCGCTCCTCGAACTTCACCGGCCACGTGACGATGGGGACGGGCAACTTCTCGGCCAACCCGATCTACGTGTCGCAGTCGAACCTTCGTCTGACGGAGAACTCCCCGGCGCGCTTTGCGAGCTCGACCGGCGGCGATATCGGCGCGCTTCCGTACGCCAACGACCCCACTCCGGGGCTCTACGGCACCCTGTGGGCGGACCTGACGCTGACGCGCGCCAACAGCCCCTACGTGGTCCCCGGCGACCTGACCATCGACGAGAGCGTCACCCTGACGATCGAGCCTGGCGTGCAGTTCATCTTCCAGTCCGGCGACCTGATGGGCGCGGGCATCGACACCGCCCGCTCCGAGTTCCGCGTGCACGGCACGGTGGAAGTCGCCACGGGCAACACCAGCGCGGTGCGCTTCAAGTCCGACCCGGCCACCACGGGCAACTGGTACGGCATCTACATGGCCCCGACCGCCACCAACTCCCAGCTCGACAATATCGTGGTCGAGTACGCCCGCTACGGCATCCACTACGACGCCGACCAGGCCAACAGCATCACCGACGCCAGCGTGCGCTTCTCGCAGCTCGCCGGCGTCTGGATCTCGTCGGAGGGGGCCAACCTCGACTCGATCACCGTGCACAACAACGACGGGCCGGGGATCTTGATCGACTCGGACGACGGGCGCGCCTGGGCGCACTTGACCAATATCGTCAGCTACTCGAACCAGTACGGCTTCAACCTGCACCTGACGACGGACACGCCCAGTAGCATCGGCATGGCCAACGTGACCGTGTACGGCAACACCTACGACGGCATCTATATCACCGGCGCGGGGGCGGGAAATGTCGGCGTCGACATGCTCAACTCGATCTCGGCGGTCAACGGCCGCTACGGCATCTACAATCGCTCGGGCGCGGCCGTGAACGTGACCTACAGCAACCTGTGGGGCAACACCTCGGGCGACTACCAGAGCGTGTCGAGCAACGGCGTGGGCAACGTGTCGGCCGATCCGCTCTTCCAGGCTCCGCCGGCGGATCTGCGCCTCGACCCCTCGAGCGTGCTCATCGACCAAGGTAACGGCACCGGCGCGCCCACCCACGACCGAAACGGCAACACCCGCCCCATCGACGCCGACAACGACGGCCAAGACGAGTGGGATATCGGCGCCTACGAGTTCGTGCCCGACCCGGTCTGCGGAAACGGCAAGATCGAGGGCAACGAGTACTGCGACGACGGCGCCTCCAACGGCACTTACAACTCCTGCAACACCACCTGTACCGCCATGGGCCCGTCGTGCGGCGACGGCTTCACCAACGGCCCCGAGGAGTGCGACGACGCCAACAGCAACAACAACGACGGCTGTCTGGACACCTGCGTGGCCAACAGCTGCGGTGACGGCTACGTGCACACCGGCGTCGAGGAATGTGACGACGCCAACAGCGTCGACGACGACGGCTGCACCAACGCGTGCACGCTTCCGGTATGTGGCGACGGGGTGGTCCAGTCGGGCGAGGCCTGCGATGACGGCAACGCCGACAACACCGACGGATGCCTCGACACCTGCGACGTCGCTCGTTGCGGCGACGGATTCATCCAGGCCGGCGTCGAAGAGTGCGACGACGGCAACCAGTCGAATACCGACGCCTGCCTCGATACCTGCACCCTGGCGAGCTGCGGCGACGGCTACGTCCAGGCCGGCGTCGAGGAGTGTGACGACGCCAACACCAACGACAACGACGCCTGCCTTCAGACCTGCGTGGTCGCCAGCTGCGGCGACGGCCTGATCCACACCGGCGTGGAGACCTGCGACGACGGCAACACCGTCAACGACGACGGCTGCTCGAACCAGTGCGCCGTGCCCACCTGCGGCGACGGCATCCTCCAAGACGGCGAGGAGTGTGACGACGGCAACCTCATCGACACCGACGAGTGTCTGAGCAACTGTCGCATCGCCCGCTGCGGTGACGGCTTCGCCCAGACCGGCGTCGAGCCGTGTGACGACGGCAACCAGGACAACGGCGACGCCTGCCTCAACGATTGCACCGTCGCCAGCTGCGGCGACGGCATCGTCCACGTCGGCGTCGAGGATTGCGACGACGGCAACGACCGCGACAACGACGCGTGCCTGAGCGACTGCTCCAAGGCGACCTGCGGCGACGGCATTGTGCACAACGGCGTCGAGGAGTGCGATGACGGCAACGACATCGACGACGACGGGTGCACCAACGCCTGCGAACTCGCCAGCTGCGGCGACGGCATCGTCCAAGAGGGCGAAGAGTGCGACGACGGCAACTCCTCCGACGAGGACAGCTGCCTGTCGACCTGTCAGTACAACGTCTGCGGCGACGGCTACCTCGACCGCGCCAACGAGGGCTGCGATGACGGCAACGACATCGACGACGACGGGTGCACCAACTCCTGTAAGCTCTCCACCTGCGGCGACGGCCTCATTCAGGCCGGCGAGGAGTGTGACGACGCCAACACCGACAACACCGACGGTTGCCTGGACACCTGCCTGCTCAACACCTGCGGCGACGGCTACGTGCGACGCAGCTTCGAGCAGTGCGACGACGGCAACACCCTCGACGGCGACGGCTGCAGCGCCGCCTGCATGACCGAGGATGCAGGCGCAGACGCCGGCAGCGATGCCGGTAGTGATGCAGGCGCCGACGCCGGTGCAGATGCCGGTGGGGACGCCGGAACAGACGCCGGTGGGGATGCCGGTGGAGATGCAGGTGCAGACGCCGGCATCGACGCCGACCAGGTCGATCACTCCAAGACCGCCGAAAGCGAGGGCTGCAGCTGCTCGACCGGCGGCGCTCCCTCCGACGTACCTGTCAGCGCCCTGGTAGTCGCCTTCGCCGGCTTCCTCCTCGGCTGGCGTCGTCGACGCCGCGACGGGGCGTAAGCCTCCCTTGCTCCCTCCAACCCGGCCCGGCCCGCTCACGTGGGCCGGGCTCTCCGCCCCCCGGGCGCCTGCTTCGGGGGCAGAGGAATAGCTGCTACTTCGTGTGTGTACCTTTTAGGTAACATGTGTGGTGCACGAGCGGCCACTTACTCAGGCTTCGAGCTTTCTTTATGTCTAAGAACCCGTTCGACCGAGACGGGAATCAGCCATTGTACCGCCAGTTGGCGGAATGGCTCGGCAAGCTGATCTCCGAGGGGACCTACGAGACGGACAGCCGACTGCCCTCGATTCGACAGTTGAGCGAGCAGTTGTCGGTGAGTCGCACCACAGTGGTCTACGCCTATCGCTTGCTGGAGGACTGGGGTTTTGTCGAGGCGCGGTCCCGGTCGGGCTATTTCGTCCAGTCGGTGCAAGACCGTCAGCCGAGGGTAGGTGCCGCCGCGCCGCCGAGCTGGGACACCACGCCCAAACTATTCGATGTCGCGTCGGCCAGCGACGACCCCACGGTGCGCATGATCGTCGCCGGCGCCAACCTCGACGTCCTCCAGCTCGGCGTGGCGCTACCCAATCCCGAGTTCTACCCCACCGACCGCCTCTCGAGGCTCCTGAGCCGCGTAGTGCGGCATCAGCCAGCCGTGGCCGCTCGCTACTGCCCCTCACCAGGCTTCGAGCCCCTCCGCGTCCAAATCGCCCGGCGAGCGGTCGCCGCAGGGGTGTCGATCAGCCCGGAGGACGTCGTCATCACCAACGGGGCGTGCGAAGCCTTGTTCTTGAGCGTGCGGGCGGTGTTGGGGCCGGGCATGCGTGTCGCGGTCGCCTCGCCCACCTATTACGTCTTTTTGGAGCAACTCAATCAATGCGGCGTGATTCCGGTCGAGATTGCGGCGGACCCGCAGGAGGGCATGAACCTCGATGCGCTGCGCGAGGCGCATCGCAGAAAATCGCTCGACGCCATCTTCCTGATGCCCAATATCGCCAACCCCACCGGTGCGCTGATGCCGGACGCGACCAAAGAGCAAATCCTCGCCTTCGCGGGCGAGCATGGTCTTCCCATCATCGAAGATCACGTGCACGCCGAGCTCGCCTACAGCGACGCGCGGCCTCGGAGCCTGCGCGCTTTCGACAATGAGGCCGACGTTTTGTGGTGCGGCTCGTTCAGCAAGACGCTGGCGCCGGGCTTTCGCATCGGCTGGATGGTTCCGGGCGTGCATCGCGAGAAGGTCGCCAAGCTCAAGGCCACAAGTTCGGTCGCCAGCCCGACGCCCCAGCAGATGGCCATCGCCGAGTTTCTGGAGGAGGGCGGCTACGACCATCACCTCAAACAACTCCGCGAGGCATTTCGCGGCGCCGTCGAGACGATGCTGCACTTGGTCGACGCCTACTTCCCCGACCAAACCATCGCCCACCAGCCTCGAGGCGGCTATCTGTTGTGGCTCGAGCTTCCCGAAGGGGTCGACAGCATCCGTTTGGCCCAGCAGGCGCTGGAACACAAGATTGGCATTGGGCCTGGTCCGATGTTCTCGCCCGACGGCAAGTTCCAGAACTTCATCCGGCTGAACTGTGCGGTTTCGTGGACGGCGCGCACCCGGCAATCGGTGCGCCGACTCGGCGAACTCGTCGAAGAGCAGTTGCGTGGCTGAGGCTGACAGGAGAGGCGGCAGCGGTCATCGAGTTCGACCGCGACGGCTTCCATTCCATCGAGGCGTACACCGCGCCGGACTTCATCGACGCGTTGCCGCGATCGCTGCTGCCTCAACTCATCGACGACGGGAACGTCGTGATCACGAGAGACGATATCTAAGCCACTGCCCGCTCACTCGGCCGGCTCGCCGGCCACGTCGATGAGCACTTCGAGCTGTTCGGCGAGCCAATTGGGGCGCTCGACGTGCAATGCGTGGGCGGCGTGTTCGGCGATTCCAACATGGTGTCCGATACCATGTAGACGGGCGCCGAGGGCGGCATATTTGGGGTCGTCGGCGCCGACGAGCCAGGTCGTGTCGTCGAGCTCGTCGAGCCGGTGCCAGTTCGACGGCTGGCGGCCCGGGCTCAGCGCGACGATGACCCGCGCCATCGCCTCGGGATCGTTCTGGAGGCGCCGGGCGAGCATCGCCTCGAAGTTGGGATGCTGGCGCAACTCGCCGAAGATGGGCAGGCGATACCAGCGGTCGAGAAAGGCGGGGTAGTCTTGGCGGATCTCGGTGGCGCGCTCGCGGTCCTTTTGGCGGCGATCGCCGCGGGCGTCGTCGTCGGGGATGCCCGGCGAGGTCGAGACGAGCACGAGTTTGTCGACGGCTTCGGGGTGGTCGAGCGCGGTCTGAAGGGCGAGGCGGCCGCCCATCGAGTAGCCTACGAGCACGGGCTGGTCGAGTTCGTCGAGGATTTCGGTACGCAGGGCGTCGGCGAGGTCGGGGAGGGAGAGTTCGGCGTCGCCGAGCGGCTGGTCGCCGTGGCCGGGTAGGTCGACGCACACACAATGGTGCTCGTCGCCCAGCCCCTCGGCGAGGTCGCCGAAGTCGGCCGCGCTTCCCATGAATCCGTGGATGAGCACGACCGGCCGGGCGTCGGCCCGGCCGGTCGTGTAGGTGGTGAACGTGCTCATCGGTTGGTGTGGCTCGTGCGGCGTCGCAGGATGGCCAGGCCGAAGGCGACCAGCAACAGGTAGATCCCGTTCGCCGGGTTCGGCGAGTCTTGGTTCGCCGAGCAGCCGCAGCCTTCGTCGGCTGCAGTCTGGCCGTTTTCGACGGTCTGGCCGCCGTCGGCGCCCACGCCCGCGTCGGAGCCGGCGTCGTATCCGGCATCGGCGCCTGCATCGGCACCGGCGTCGTATCCGGCGTCCGAGCCGGCGTCAGCGCCAGCATCGGCACCGACGTCGTCGCCCGCTTCGGTCAGGCAGCTCGCCGAGCAGCCGTCGCCGTCTTCGGTGTTGCCGTCGTCACACTCCTCGACACCTTCGTGCAAGAAGCCGTCGCCGCAGGTCGCCTCTTCGCAGGTGATCAGGCAGGCGTCTTCGTCGCTGCCGTTGCCGTCGTCACACTCTTCGACGCCCTCGTGGACGAACCCGTCGCCGCAGCCGGCGCGTTGACACGTGCTCAAGCAGTCGTCGGTGTCGTCGTCGTTGCCGTCGTCGCAGGCCTCGCCTTGCTGGCGGAAGCCGTCGCCGCAGCTGGCCGCCACGCAGGTGTCGAGGCAAAGGTCGGTGTTCGAGGCGTTGCCGTCGTCACACTCTTCGCCCGGGTCGACCACCCCGTCGCCGCAGGTGGCCAGTTTGCACGCGTTGGTGCAGCCGTCGGTGTCGTTCTGGTTGCCGTCGTCGCAGCCCTCGACGCCGGCGTGCTCGTAGCCGTCGCCGCAGACCGCGTCGCGGCAGGCGTTGGTGCACGCATCGGTATTCGAGCTGTTGCCGTCGTCACACTCCTCGACGCCGGCCTCGACGTAGCCGTCGCCGCAGACCGCGTTGGCGCACTCGGTAGTGCAGCCGTCGGTGTTGTCGTCGTTGCCGTCGTCGCAAGCCTCTCCCGACTGGACGACGCCGTCGCCGCAGAAGGTCGTGGTGCAGCTATTCGAGCAGCCGTCGGTCTCGACGCTGTTGCCGTCGTCACACTGCTCGACGCCGGCCTGCACGTAACCGTCGCCGCAGCTCGCCGGCTCGCAGGTGTCGAGGCAGTTGTCGGTATTGTCGGCGTCAGCGTCGTCGCACAACTCGACGCCGGCGTGGACGAATCCGTCGCCGCAGGTGGCTGCGATGCAGGTGTTCAGACACCCGTCGGTGTTGTCGGAGTTGCCGTCGTCGCAGGCCTCGCCGGATTGGACGAATCCGTCGCCGCAGCTCGCGGCCACGCAGGTGTCGAGGCAGCTATCGGTATTGTCGGAGTTGCCGTCGTCACACTCTTCGCCCGACTGGACGACGCCGTCGCCACAACCCGCTGTCGTGCACGCGTTGGAGCACGAGTCGGTGTCGATGTTGTTGCCATCGTCGCATTCTTCGCCCGACTGAACGTAGCCGTCGCCGCAGGTGGGGGCTTCGCAAGTGTTGGTGCAAGAGTCGGTGTTGTCGGAGTTGCCGTCGTCGCAGGTCTCACCCGATTGGACGAAGCCGTCGCCGCAGGTAGGCGCGGCGCACGCCGTGGTGCACGAGTCCGTATTGTCGGAGTTGCCGTCGTCGCAGGCCTCGCCGGACTGGACGTAGCCGTCGCCGCAGGTGGCGCTTTCGCAGGTGTCGGTGCAAGAGTCGGTATTGTCGGAGTTGCCGTCGTCGCATTCCTCGTGGTTGCTCTGCACGGTGCCATCGCCGCAGTAGGCGGCCAGGCCGTCACAGGTGGCGTTGCAGTAGCCGTACGAGCCGTTATTCGCGCCGTCGTCGCACGACTCACCGGCGCCCACCGCGCCGTCGCCGCACACCGACGAGGCGCCGTACTCGTAGGCTCCCATATCGTACTCGGCGCCATTGATGCCGTTGCCGTCGACCGGGCGCGTGTTGCCTTCGATATCAAAGCCCGGCGCGCCGTTGGCGGTGCCCGCGTCGATGCTCGTGCTCGAGGACTGTAGCGAGTAGTCCGTGGGGGCGTTCACATACAGCGGGTTGGCGCTCAGGTTGCCGGCGCCGGTGGCCGACATGTTGTAAAAGTTGCCCGAGGTGTTGTTCCAGATATTCGAATAGGAGACGTCGATGGTGCCGTAGTTGTACTGGGCCTGGATGCCGTAGGAGGAGTTGTTGGTCACCAGAGAGTTCAGGACCTTGGCGCGAGCCGACGTGCCCGACACGGAGCGAACGTAGACGCCGGAGCCGCCGTTGTCGTCGATGGTGCAGTTGACGATGTCGTGGGTGGCCGACGAGCCGTTCTCCAGCTCCAGGTAAAGGCCATGGCTCGAGTTGCTGCTGACGATGGAGTTCGTCAGGTCGAGCTCGGCGCCGTTGGTGGCGAGGATGCCGTAGTTCCCGTTGTCGTAGATCTTCGAGTTGGTCACTGTGGCGACCGTGCCTGCGTTGAAGGCCTCGATGCCTCGGTACCTGCCGTCGTAGAACTCGACGGTGTCGACGGTGACGTTGCCGGCGGCGATGTGCAGCGACTCGCTGTAGGTGTTGCGAATCACGCTATCGCGCAGGTTGAGGACCGAGCCTGTGGCGTCGGTGCGCAGCCCGTTCTGGGCGTTTTGCAGGTCGATGTGGTCGAAGTCGGCCTGCGTGGCCGTCGATTCGACGTGGATGCCCGTCCAGTGAGACTGATTGGAGCCCGAGGCCGTGGTGCCGGTGTCGGGGATGAACTTGACCGGGTTCGACGAAGTGCCGTTGACGTCGATGGCGCCCGCGACGGTCAGTACGACTCGGTTGACCGAAGAGCCTGCGAGCATCTGGTCGCCGGCGTCGAAGTGAAGCTCCACGCCCTCTTCGATCGTCAGTGTCACCCCGCTGGGCACTGTCAGGTCGCCGGTGATCAGATAGGGGCTATTCGACGCGGTCAATGTCGTGTCCGTCCACAGATAGCCTGTCCAGTTGGTCGTCTGTGCACCGGCGTAAGGGACAGCACCCATGTCTTGGCCGTTGTCCGCGCCGAAACGCGCCGGCGACCGCGAGGTCAGCGCGTAGTCTGTGGGGGCATTGGCGTACAGCGGGTTCGTGTTGAGGTTGCCCGCGCCGGTGGCCGACATGTTGTAAAAGTTGCCCGAGGTGTTGTTCCAGATATTCGAATAGGAGACGTCGATGGTGCCGTAGTTGTACTGGGCCTGGATGCCGTAGGAGGAGTTGCTGGTCACCAGAGAGTTCAGGACATTGGCGCGAGCCGACGTGCCCGACACGGAGCGAACGTAGACGCCGGAGCCGCCGTTGTCGTCGATGGTGCAGTTGACGATGTCGTGGGTGGCCGACGAGCCGTTCTCCAGCTCCAGGTAAAGGCCATGGCTCGAGTTGCTGCTGACGATGGAGTTCGTCAGGTCGAGCTCGGCGCCGTTGGTGGCGAGGATGCCGTAGTTCCCGTTGTCGTAGATCTTCGAGTTGGTCACTGTGGCGACCGTGCCCGCGTTGAAGGCCTCGATGCCCCGGTACCTGCCGTCGTAGAACTCGACGGTGTCGACGGTGACGTTGCCGGCGGTG
Source organism: Persicimonas caeni (assembly GCF_006517175.1). Taxonomy (NCBI): domain Bacteria; class Deltaproteobacteria; order Bradymonadales; family Bradymonadaceae; genus Persicimonas; species Persicimonas caeni. The sequence continues at coordinate 6,176,714 of NZ_CP041186.1, forward strand.
ATGTGCAGCGACTCGCTGTAGGTGTTGCGAATCACGCTATCGCGCAGGTTGAGGACCGAGCCTGTGGCGTCGGTGCGCAGCCCGTTCTGGGCGTTTTGCAGGTCGATGTGGTCGAAGTCGGCCTGCGTGGCCGTCGATTCGACGTGGATGCCCCACCAGTGCGACTGATTGGTGCCCGCGGCCGTGGTGCCGGTGTCGGGGATGAACTTGACCGGGTTCGACGAGGTGCCGTTGACGTCGATGGCGCCGGCGACGATCAGCTCGACGCGGCTGGTATCCGAGCCCGAACTCATGTTGTCGCTGCTCGTAAAGTGAACCTCGACCCCCTGCTCGATCGTCAGAGACGCGCCGCTAGGCACGGTGATGTCGCCCTGGATGATGTAGGGGCTATTCGCCGACGTCCACGTCTGGTTGATGACGGTGCCGCCGGGGATGGTCGTCTGCGCCGAGGCGAGGCCCGACCACAGCAAACATCCAGCAAAGAGGGCGAGAGACGCCGTCGACTTCCAACTACCGGTCTTCATTCTTCGATCCTTCCACGTTGCAGATGTGAGAGCACGATCCACAAGTAATGGATGCACTCTCACGTAGCAACACGAAGGACCGAAAATCTGGGGGCTACAGGGCCTTTATTGCGCCGCCTGGTGATGCTGTCCGCTACGCTTCAACTCGACCTCCTCACGCAGCGCAATGATATTGTTGAGCAGCGACTCGGGGTGCTCGTGGATGAAGACGTGGCCGGCCCGAGGCACCATCGCCAAGGTGGCGTTGGGGATGAGCTCGGCCAAGATCTCGGAATTCTTGGGAGGGATGAGGAAGTCGGAGTCGCCGGTGACCACGCGGGTGGGCACCCGAATCTGGTCGAGCGAGTTGCCCGTGTGGTGGAAGGCTGCGGCGAGCAGTTGACCCAGGACCGCCCAGGGCGGGGTGGGGAGCTCGTCGAGGATATCTTCCCAGCGGCTGAACAGGTCACGCACGCGCTCCTCGGACTCCGGGTGGCTGAACAGCTTCTGGGCCTCCTCGAAGGTGACCGTCGTGCTCGCGAAGACCATCTTGAGCAGCAGCCAGATCGACTCCAGCCTAGGAAAGACGCCGGTGGGCACCCCGCAGGTCGTCGCTGCCAGGAGCAGTCCGCTGACCCGCTCGGGGTGATTCAGCGCGACGTGTTGAGTGAGCATGCCGCCAAACGAAACTCCGACGACCATCGCCTCGTCGATACCCTCGGCGTCCAAGATCATCGCCACGTCGTCGCTCATCTCCGACATCAAATACGGCGGCAGCGGAGCATCGGAGTGTCCCGTGCCGCGATTGTCGGGGATGACCACGAAGAAGTCGCGCTCGACCAGATCGTCGACCAGCGCGTGCCAGATCATGCCCGGCAGGCCGAGCCCCATCAGCAGCACGATCGGAGTGCCCCCGTGGATGCCGTGAGTTTCGTAGGCAACTTTGACGCCGTCGTTGGTAATATGAGCCATAGCTTTTGTGGAGAGCGGGAGCCGTAGAAGAAAAGCGAGTGCTGCTCATGAAAGTGGGGACAAGCGGCGCGATGCCAAGCCCTGAGGCGCGTTGACTTCCATCTGCCGTGTGTAGCCTCGACTGTGTGGGTTTATTCTCTGCGCAAAGGAGCTTGTCATGTTCGAAGAGTGGTTGCTTGCACCGCTGCCTAACCTGGGATTCATCGTCCTCGCCGCCATCGGCATGTACGTGGCGGTCATCATCTTTACCAAGCTCGCCGGGCTGCGCAGCTTCTCGAAGATGTCGAGCTTCGACTTCGCGATGACCGTCGCCATCGGCTCGCTTGTTGCGACGACCGTCGTGGCCAAGAATCCGCCGCTGTTGCAGGGCGTCGTCGCCCTCGCCGCGCTCTACGGGCTTCAAAAGCTAGTCAGCAACCTGAGGCGCTTCGACTGGGTCGGCAACCTCGTCGACAATCGGCCCGTGCTCTTGATGCGCCATGGCGAGATGTTCCTCGACAATATGCGCAGCACAGGGGTGACCGAGGAGGACCTACGCTCGAAGCTTCGCGAGGCCAACGTGCTCGAACTGTCTCAGGTGCGCGCGGTCGTCTTCGAGACCACCGGCGACATCTCGGTGCTGCATACCAAGGACACCGATGTCGAACTCGAGGGGTGGCTGCTCGAGGGCGTGCGCGACGCCGAGAGCCACATCGAAATGGCTGGCTCACCGGAGCCACGGCACGTTAGCGCGTAGCCGACAAAACGCCGGTCTTCTGGCCGCTTAGCAGCGAGAGAACATCCTGCTCGATGCTATTGGGCGCCTTTTCGACGACGCTTCCCACAACCTGGCCGTCGCGGTCGACCACGAAGGTGGGGATGGCGGGCAAGTCGAGCGGCACCTGCGAGACCTCGTCAGCTTGAAAATACTTGTCGACCCCGACGAGCTCGTAGGTGAAAGGGACCTCGCCGGCGGTGTCGAGCGCCTTGAAAAAGCGGGGCAACTCGCGCCGGCAGTCCTCGCACCAGGCGCCGAAATAGATCGTCACCCGAGCGCCGGGCACGACCTCGGCCAGCGCCTTGGCGGCCTTCTCGTCGACGGTGGCGTTGGCGATCGCCTCTTTCCAATCCTCACGCTGGCTCACGATCATCTCGCGGCTGACCAGACCGACCAGATCGCCGTCTCCCATCACCGTCGAGACTTCGTCGGCCGGCTTGGGCTCGGGGGCTTGTTCGGTCGGTTCTTCTGGTTTGGCCGGCTCATCTTGTTTGCTCTCCTCGGCCGGTTTGCTCTCTTCGGCCGGTTTGCTCTCTTCGGCCGGCTCGGTCTGCTCGGATTTGCAGCCGACGCTCGCGCCGAGCGTAGCGACGAGAAGGGCGAGGAGGAGTTTCGAAAAGAGGGCGTCGAACTTCATGGGAACCACGTCGGTGGGGATTGCGTTCAACCAACGCGTTCAAATTACTGGTTCGGCAGAATCGCGCAAGCCCTCGGTTCGGTGCGTGGGCATCTTGCCCTCGCAAATCCATCGGTGCGTGGGCATCTTGCCCTCGCTAATCCATCGGTGCGTGGGCATCTTGCCCTCGCAAATCCATCGGTGCGTGGGCATCTTGCCCTCGCAAATCCATCGGTGCGTGGGCATCTTGCCCTCGCTTGGCTTAGCAGGGAAGCACTCGCTCCGAAGGACGTTTCGTGGAATGATGCCGCGGTGACGTAACCTGCACTCTGTCAACCGAAGCACCCAACCAAGCCTATGTTCCGACTGTCCACGATCATCTTGGCCGCGGCGCTTCTGCTCGCCGCGTGCGACCGCCCTGCAAAGACCGACGCGCCCGCGCCAACCGAGGCTCCCCAAGCTGCAAAAGAGAAGCCCGTCGACGAGCAGCCCACGCTTCGCTTCGACTCGCCCGGCGAACCCATCGCCACGCGCCACCCCGAAGCGTCGCGCGTGGTCGCCATCGGCGACGTCCACGGCGACCTCGAGGCCTTCGAGCGTGCGTTGCGGCTGAGCGGCCTCATCGACGACGAGGGCAACTGGACCGGCGGCGAGACTGTGTTCGTGCAGACGGGCGACCTGCTCGACCGCGGCGACGACGAGCCCGAGATCATCGCGCTGATGGAGCGGCTCGAAAAGCAGGCCAAAGCGGCCGGCGGCAAGGTCGTCGCCCTCAACGGCAACCACGAGACGATGAACGTGCGCGGCGACCTTCGCTACGTGACCCCCGAGGGTTTTACCGATTTTCACGGCGTCGAGGGCGTCCAAACCGACCGCCCCGGCTTCGAGCGCGTGCCCGAAGACAAGCGCGAACGGCTCGCCGCGTTCTTGCCCGGCGGGCCGGTCGCCAAGCTCTTGTCTCACCACAATATGGTCGCCGTGGTGGGCGACTCGGTCTTCGTCCACGGCGGCTTACTCCCCGAGCATGCCGACTACGGCATCGAGCGCATCAACGACGAGACTCGCCGGTGGATGCTCGGCGAGGCTGACGCGCCGGCGTTCATGCAGAGCCGCGATCCGATGCCGCCCAACTGGGTGCGCCTGTACTCGCGACAGACGAACGAAGCCGCCTGCGAAACGCTCGACGCCGCCCTCGAGAAGCTCGGCGCCGAGCGCATGGTCGTCGGGCACACGCCCCAGATGAGCGGGATTACGTCGGCCTGCGACGGTAAGGTGTGGCGTATCGACGTGGGCATGTCGGCCCACTACGGCGGCACGCCGCAGGCCCTGGAGATTAGCGGCGACGAAGTGCGCGTGCTGCGTGAAAACGAGTAACGGCGCTTTTTCGAAGCGAGGGCAAGATGCCCTCGCTTCGATAAGGCGTCCTCAGCTCGTCGGCTTCGTTCCCACGATCACCGCCTCCACGCCGTCGGCGAACAGGTACGTCTCCGCCTCCATGCCCACCTCTTCGAAGGCCGCCTCGATCTCTTCGGGGCGCAGCAGGTGATTGCCCTGCACGTGCTCCGACAGGTTCTGCAGCGCCAGCCCGCGTCGGCGCTCGTCGCGCAGCGCGTCGCGCTCGGCCGGCCAATTCGGCTCCCAGATGATCGCCGAGCCGCCCGGGGCGAGCGTCTTCGACAGAATCTCGAAGACCTTGTCGCGGTCGCTCCACACGTGGTGCATCGCCCGGTTCATCGCGATCGCGTCGACCGGCTCGTCGGGCGCGAAGTCGTAGATGTCGCCCGTCTCGAAGCTCAAGCGATCGCCCAGACCCTCGGCTTCGGCCAGCCGCGCCGCCTGCTCGACGTTCTCGGCGAACCCGTCGACGCCGATGCCCCGAATCCCGTCGCAGCGGCTCGCCAACGCGCGCAGATACCAGCCGTTGCCGCAACCGAGGTCGGCGACCGTGCCGCCACGCTCGTTGAGGCGGGCGAAGACGGGGACGTTCGGCACGAGTTGCTCGCGGAAAAACGGCCCGAAGCGCTTCTCGAGCATCGGCCCGAACCACGGAAGCACCGTCTCGCGCTCGCCGAGCACTTTTTCGCCCGGACGCTCGCCGCTCTCCATCAACCCGGCGGCGCGCTCGGTCATGTGCGCGCCCAGGATCGAGCCGACCGCCATCGGCATGAGTGTGTCGGGGGCGTCGGGGTCGAAGGCAGCCCCCAGCGGGGTGAGCCGAAACTCGCCGCCTTCTTCGTCGAGTAACTCGAACGCGTAAGCTGCATCACACCAACGGGTGACATAACCGGCGTCGACGCCGGCTTTGTCGGCGAGCTGCGCCGGCGTGGCGGTTTCGAGTGCGTCGAGGGCGCCGAAGAGCCCATTGACGATGCCCACGTAGGCGGCCTGGAACACGCCGGCTTGCTTGGCGGCGTTGGCGAGTTGCTGTTTGCGTTCGGCGAGGTCAGTCATGGTGCGTCCTCTTGTTCGTATCGAGTTAGGTAGCGAATCAGGTAGCGAAGGAGTCTTTTCGATGAGTTGTTACTCGTCGTGTACTGAGATGGCAAAGGGGGGCGATTGGTTTCGACGTTTACCGCGGTTGACGCCACCATCCCCGTTCAGATGTTATGTGCGCGCTGTTGTTGACTGGATTTTCTCTCCCGCTGTGCATCCATGACCCGTCGAAGTCGTATCATCGCAATTGTGCTCGGAGTGGCCGTGCTCGCGGTCGGCGTGGGCGTCTATTTCTGGCTCTCCGCCGCCGAGAAGGTCGACGTGGTGCGCGTCGAGCCGCGTGACGTCGTCGAGGTGGTCATCGCCAGTGGGCGGCTGCGCTCGCGGAGCCAGAGCGCGCTCGGCGTCGAGCGCGGCGGCGTCGTCGGGCAGGTGACCGTCGAGGAGGGCGTCCGGGTCGAGGAGGGCGAGCTTCTGGTCGCGCTTCGCTCCGAAGACCTGCAGAGCCGCGTCGCCCAGGCCGAAGCGCAACTCGCCGCGGCCAACCAATCGCTCACGCAGCTCCGTCAGGGGCCGACCGCCGCCGAGCGGAGCGCAGCGAGCGCCGAGATCGAGCGCGCCGAAGCCGCGGTCGAAAACGCGCAGGACGACTACAAGCGCGCCGAGAAGCTCGTGGCCGCCGGCGTCGAGACGGGGGCGAACCTCGACGCCGCGCGCACTCGCTTGGCCGAGGCGCGCGCCAACTTGAGAGCCGCCAAGGCGCGCCGTGAACAGCTCGACCCGCGCTCGACCCAGGTCGAGCAGGCCAGGGCGCGCGTCGACGAGGCGGGCGCCGCGCTCGAGGTCGCCCGCGCCGAGCTCGCCAAGGCGACGGTGCGCGCGCCTTTCTCGGGCCTTGTGCTCGACGTCGACGCCGAGCGCGGCCAGAGCGTCTCGCCGGGCCAGCCGCTGTTGACGTTGGCGTCCCTCGACGACGCCGAGTACCTGGTCGAGACCGACGAGGACAATATCGGCCAGCTGCAGGTCGGCCAGCCCGCCTACGTGTACTTTCCGTCCAAGCCCGACAAGACCTTCAACGCCGAGGTGCGCCAGATTGGCCCCGAGATCGACACCGATCGCGGCGTGGTCAGCGTGCACCTCGAGCCCACGAAGCTCCCCGACAACGCGTTTCCCGGGCTGACCGTCGACGTCAATATCGTCGTCGAGCGCCTCGAAGACGCGCCCGCGGTGCCGGTGACGAGCCTGCTTCGCGACGGTGACGAGACCTCGGTGCTGGTGGTCGACGGCACAAGCGTCGAGCAGAAAGCCGTCGACGTGCGCGCCAACGGGCGCGACTGGGCGGCCATCGAGGGCATCGAGCCGGGCACCTTGGTCGTCGAAAAGGCCACCTCGGTCGAGCCGGGCGCCAAGGTCGAGCCGCAGGTGCGCGACATTTCCTCGAGCAAAGGGGAGACGTCGAAATGATCGACCGGTTCTCGCTCAGCGTCGCGGTGCGCGGTCTGTTGGACTCGCGCCGGCTCACGCTTTTGACCGTGGCGGTCGTCGGCGTGAGCGTGGTGCTCGTGGTCTTTTTGACCTCGCTCATCAACGGCCTGCAGGTCAAACTCGTCGAGGACGTCACCGGCGCCATCGCGCACGTGACCGTCGAGCCCGAAGAGCGCCAGCCGGTCGCCGTGTGGGAGCGCGAGCCCGAAGGCGCCGACGGCAAGCTCTACCTGGGCGAGCGCACCGGCTACACCCGACAGAAGCGCAAGCTCGAGGACTGGAAGGTCTGGCTCGACCGCATCGAGGAGACCGCGGCGGGGTTGAAGGTCGTGACGCCGACGGTGCGCGACCAGGGCTTCGTGGTGCGCGGCCAAACCCGCCTGTCGGCGCGCATCCTCGGCGTGCGACCTCGCGAGTACAACGCCATCGTCGACATCGACGAGAGCCTCGTCGACGGGCGCTTCGCGCGCCTTCCCGCCGGCGAAGTCGCCCTGGGCGAGATGCTCGCCGGGGAGTTGAAGGTGGGCGTGGGCGACCGCGTGCAGGTGACCCCGCCGGGCGGAAAGACCGTGTCGATGCGCGTGGGCGGCCTCTACAGCACAGGCTTCGGCGGCCTCGACGGGGCGACGGTCTTCATGAACCTCGACGACGCCCAATCGCTCTTCGGGCTCGGCTCGGCGGTGAGCTCCATCGACCTCAAGCTCACCGACGTCTTCGCCGCCGACGAGGTCGCCGGCAAGCTGTCGAAGCAAGTGCCCTACGACGTCACGAGCTGGACCGAAGACAACGCCCAACTGCTCAGCGCGCTCGAAGCCCAGCGCGGCTCGAGCAACCTCATCGTCTTCTTCGCCGCGCTGGCCGCCGCCTTCGCGGTCGCAAGCATCCTGGTGGTCTTGGTGACCAACAAGCTTCGCGAGATCGGCATCTTGAAGGCCATCGGCGCCAGCCGCCGGCAGGTGCGCACCATCTTTGCTTTGCAGGGAACGCTGCTTTCGTTTTTGGGCTCCGTCGTCGGCGCCGCGCTCGGTGGCCTGCTCGTCCTCGGGCTGAGCACTCTCGAGCGCCCCAACGTCGCCGGGCCGCCCGAGCCCCTCTTCCCGTTCGACCTGACCCGGACGCTCGTGTTGAGCGCGATCGGCGTGGCCTCGCTCGTGGGCTTTCTGGCCTCGCTCATCCCCGCGCGACGCGCCGCCAAGGTCCAACCCATCGACGTCATTCGGGGGCTGTGATGACCGAAAACGCCACCAATCCCGACGCCAACGCCAGCCCCAACGCCAGCGAGGCGCCGGCGGTCGTCGAGCTGCGCGGCGTCGACAAGGTCTACGAGGACGGCGTCGCCGTCCAAGTCCTGTACGACATCGACCTGACGATTCGCCGCGGCGAATTCGTCGCGGTCGTCGGCCAGAGCGGCTCGGGCAAATCGACGCTGCTCAACCTCATCGGCCTGCTCGACACGGCCACCCGCGGCCAGGTGCTGCTCGACGGCCGCGACGTCTCCGAGCTCGACGAGGACGCCCGCTCGAGCCTGCGCCTCGACTACCTGGGCTTCATCTTCCAGCAACACTACCTGCTGCCCGAATTCGACGTCGTCGCCAACGCCCTGATGCCCCTGCGCATCCGCGGCCGCGACGCCGAGCGCGCCGCCCGCGACCGCGTGGTCGCCATGCTCGAGTCGGTCGGCCTGGGCGACCACCTGCACAAGCGCCCCAACCAACTCTCCGGCGGCCAACAACAACGCGTCGCCGTGGTGCGCGCGCTGGCCAACGAACCCAAGCTCGTCCTCGCCGACGAACCCACCGGCAGCCTCGACTCGGAGACGAGCGAACAAGTTTTGGGCCTCTTGCGCGACATCAACGCGCGCACCGGCACCGCCTTGATGATGGTCACCCACGACCTCGCCCAGGCCGAACGCGCCGAGCGCATCGTCGAGCTGCGCGACGGGCGCGTGCTGCGCGATGAGCTGACTTAGCGTGGAAGCGTGGAGGGCGCCGTCGTTTGGAGGCAGACCTTCCAGGTCTGGTGGCAGGAGCGTGCAGCCTCGCTCCCAGGGCAAGATGCCCTGCCTCCAAAGGCTTTCGCGACAGCCTCAACTTGGCCGCCGCGGCTCCTCGCGGAGAGTCAACGCCGTTCCAAAAAAAGCGCCCGCAGCGAGTTGGCTGCGGGCGCTTTGCTTGTTGGGGGGCGGGTCGACGCTTACGCCTCGACCGGCTCGTCGTCGTTGACGTCGACGAGCGGCTCGACGGGGTCGACTTGCGGGTCGTTGTCGGGGGCCTCGGCGCCGCTGGTACGGTTGATCGTCGGGCGCACGCGGTCGGCGAGTTCGTCTTCGCCGGCGAGGCGGTAGGCGCCTTCGAGCATCTGGGCGATGGCGCGGTAGGTGCGCTCCCAGCGCTCGAGCATCTCGTCGCGCTCGACGAGCAGGGCTTCGGCCTGGCGGTCTTCTTCGGCGAGGCCCACGAGGCGGGCGCTCAGGCGGTCGACCGACGGGGTGAGGTTGTCGGCCAGCGTGGACGTTGACACCTGCACGCCCATGACGTCGAGCGTCTCGTCGGCCTCGCGCAGCGCCTCGGCGGCGTTGCGGGCGTAGGCTTCGAGGCTGGTGCCGCTGCGCGGGGTGGCGCCGGAGAGGCCGAAGCGGGTGGCGTGGCTCGGGCCGGCCGAGTCGAGCAGCGAGCGGGTGCGGCCGACGTCGTCGCGCAGCATGTCGGTCGCCTCGTCGCGCTGGGTGCGTTGTTCGTCGTCGTCGGCGCGCTCGCGCGCCAGGGAGAGGGCGACGCCGAGCAGGTCTTCGGTGGTCTGGTGCATTTCGCCGCGGTGGCCCAAAAACCACTGGTTCCACTCGGCGGCGCTCATCGCCGAGCGCCCGTCGAGCTTGCGGCTGACGGGTTCGCCGTGGACGTCGAGCGACGCGACCACCCAGCGGCCCCACTTGACGCGATTTTCGATCGTTTTTCCGACATTGTTGCTCATGACACATCTCCTCGGACAGAAAGAATCACTGTTGAAATGCGTACCTCCGCCAACACAGACATGCCTGGCCGGCCGGTAGCTACGCGCAGAGTATTGCGCCCCGATACAACTCGTTTGGGGTGATTCGACGACTCTAGCAGACTCGAAACGTCGTCGGAAGGCTCGTCCGGGCGCATGGGGGGGCCCAAAAGGTCGGTGCAGCCGTTGCAGGCGTCGTTTCGCAGCTCAGAAGTCGTGCGCAGCCGTTGCAGACGGTATTTCGCAGCTCAGACGTCGCACGCGGCTGTTGCAGACAACATTTCGCAGCTCAAAAGTCGCGCGCGGCCGTTGCAGGCAGCATTTCGCAGCTCAAAAGTCGCGCGCGGCCGTTGCAGGCGGCCTTTCGCAGCCCAGAAGTTGCGCGCGAGTGTTTCGTGCTCGATTTGATGCGTCAGATCGTACGCGCGGCCGTTGCAAGCGCGTTTTGAGATTTCAAAACGTGGCTGCAAGCACTGCGCGCAAGTTTTGAGCGGGCGAATCGTATGTGCGTCGACTTCGCGGATGTTTTGAGTCGCCGAGTCGTCTGTGCATCGGCTGCGCGGGAGTTTTCCAGACGTGGAGCCGGTGCCGTCTGACCATCCAACACAAATGGCGGAGGCGCACAACCGGGTTGGGCCGCGCGGCGTCCTCGCCCGCCCTGGGGCGTCACCGCCCCAGCTTGTGTGTCCTCTGCAAGGCACACGCCTTGCTCGAACACGTGCGGGGCCCGAGACGGACCCCGGCGGCCGGGGACGACCGCGCCCCAACTTTGCTGCACGCACAACCGGGTCGGGGCGCGCGGCGTCCTCGTCCGCCCTGGGGCGTCACCGCCCCAGCTTGTGTGTCATCTGCAAGGCGCACGCCTTGCTCGAACACGTGCGGGGCCCGAGACGGACCCCGGCGGCCGGGGACGACCGCGCCCCAACTTTGCTGCACGCACAACCGGGTCGGGGCGCGCGGCGTCCTCGCCCGCCCTGGGGCGTCACCGCCCCAGCTTGCGTGTCATCTGCAAGGCGCACGCCTTGCTCGAACACGTGCGGGGCCCGAGACGGACCCCGGCGGCCGGGGTGTCAACGGACGGGCAAACTGATCGCGCTCAGTTCGGCCAAAGTGATCGCGATTTTCGGGCGGATGTCATGGGCGATTTCTCGTCGTTCTCCTCAAGGTGCTGGTTCGGCCAAAGTGATCGGGTTTAGGCCGTCTTGGCTCGGGCTTTCGACGGCGGGTTTCGATACGAGTGCCCGTCGAGCGTGACGACGTGGCAGTGGTGTAGCAGTCGGTCCATCGCCGAGCTGGCGAGCAGCGCGTCACCAAACATGGCGTACCACTCGTCGATGGCGCGGTTGGATGTGATCACGAGCGAGCCCTGCTCGTAGCGGCGGCGTATCAGCTCGTACAGGTCGACCGGCTCGTCCTGGGCCAGCGGACGCAGCCCAAGATCGTCGATGATCAGGAGGTCGACCGCGCACAGCTTGTACATCAGCTTGTCCCAGCTGCGGTCGGCGCGGGCTGCTCGAAGCTCGCTCAAAAGCTGATGTGCGGCGACATACCTGGTCTTGTAGCCGGCTCGACAGGCCCGGTGACCCAGCGCCTGGGCGATGTGCGACTTGCCCGTGCCGGCCGGGCCGACCAGGAGCACGTTTTCTTGGCGCTCGACAAAGCTTGTGGTGCCGAGCTCGATGATCCGCTCGCGTGGGATCTTGGGATTGAAGCTGAAATCGAAATCCTGAAGCGTTTTGTGGGCCTCGAAATCAGCCTGGCGAATCAAGCGCGTCAGCTTATTGGCATCGCGGCGCTCCACCTCGTCGTGGAGCAGTCGATAGACAAAGTCGACGTAGCCAAGCTTGTCGTCGACGGCCTGCTCGGCGCGAAGCTCCAGCGTATTGAGAAGCCCCGACAGCCGCAGGCGCTTGAGGATGGGGACCAGATCATCACGAGCGCTCATGGTAGACCTCCTCGGCCAGGGCCAGCTCCTCGAAATTTCGGGCAAAACGCGGGTGGGCGAGCTTGCCGTGCACGTAGACGGCCTGCGGGATGGCAGGCTCTAAGTCGATGCCCTCCACCAGAATCCGCTTGATGCCTTGATAGGTGTAGTTTCCGAAAGCGCGAGCCCTTCGGCAGGCGCCCTCGGCACGCTCGACGGGGAACTGCTCGAGGTACGACACGATCGCCTGGACTGCGCGCAGCTGATTGAAGACATCGTCGGCCCCGAAGACCTCCTCGACATATTCGCCGACGATCGGGCTCATCCGGTCAGCCTTGTCCTGCCACCACTGACGGCTTCGGTGGCGCAGATCGCGCCGCCCCTCAGGAAGGTGTGCCTCATGGGTGCTCTTTCTGGGACCGCTTCGCTTGTGCGAGGTGCACAGCTCGTCGTCATAGAAGATATCGACGCTTGCGCCTCGAGCTCGGATCCAGACGGTCTGGCCGATGAGCCGAAACGGCACCGAGTAGAGCCGGCGCTCGAATTCGACGTGGCTGTCGCGGTGGACCTTGGCCTTCTTCCAGACCACCGGCACAAAGGGCGTCGGCGGCAGTGCTTTAAGTGCTTCTGCCTCCTCAGCGTCGAAGTGCTCGCGGGGCACCCTGTGAGTGGTGCCGTGGACTCGCCGATTGGCAATCTGGTCGAGCCACAGGCTCAATTGCTCCTTGGCCTCGTCGAGCTTCTCGAGGGCGCGCGGCGCAAAGAAGTTTGATTTGACGTACTTGACCGCCGACTCGACTTTGCCCTTCTTTTCAGGGGCATACGGCGGGGTCGGGTCAATCATAAAGCCGTAGTGGCGAGCAAGCTCACGGTAGCTTCGGTTGAGCTCCGGTTTGTCCTTGAGCCCGAAATAGCAGCGCACAACCGCCGCTTTGAGATTGTCCGGCACCACCGTCTCGGGCACGCCGCCGAAGTACTCGAAGGCGTCGACGTGCAGGCGAAGCCAGGTGTCGACCTTTTGGTCGAAAACCAGGTCGACGTACATCAGACGGCTGAAGCCCAGGACCATCACGAAGGCATAAGCCTTTCTGACTTTGCCGCTCATCGGGTCGAAGAGTCGGCCGACATAGCCAAAGTCGACCTGGGCAATCTCTCCTGGCGCGGTCTCGACGCGAATGACCACATCTTGCGGACGTGGGCCTCTGTCGGCTTTGATGCGGGCGCACATGCGCTTGACGGCGGACAGGCTGCCGTCGAAATCGGCGTGCTCGAGCCGAAGCCTGTCCCAGATGGCTCGGGGTGAGCGCGTGCGCTCGTACATCTCTTCAATCTGTGCGCGCCACGGCTCGACCGTGGAGGTCTCCTGGGGCGGCGTGCTCGTCGGAAGGAGCTCTGCGACCGCCTGCTTGAGCTCGTCCAGTGGGATGATCTCGGAAGGCTCGCCTTTGAGCAATCCAGCCTCATCGAGCGCGTGGCGGTATTTGCGCTCGGTATTGGGACTCATCTTTAGAAGGCGGGCAATCTCGCGGCAGCCAACGCCCTCACGGTGCATCCGCACCAGGTCTTGTAATCGATGCATGTCGATCCTCTCATTGCTCATCGGGTCCTCCAGAGCAGGGGCTAAAGCCATCTGCTCTGCATTCTCCCAGTCTGAGCGTTTCAGGTCATCGACATCCGCCCGATTTTGCGATCACTTTGGCCGAACCAGGGCCGATCACTTTGGCCGAACCAGCCGTGGTCACTTTGGGCGAACCAGCTACGATCACTTACCCCGGTCTGTGACACCGGGGACGACCGCGCCCCAACTTTGCTGCACGCACAACCGGGTCGGGGCGCGCGGCGTCCTCGTCCGCCCTGGGGCGTCACCGCCCCAGCTTGCGTGTCATCTGCAAGGCACACGCCTTGCTCGAACACGTGCGGGGCCCGAGACGGACCCCGGCGGTCGAGACGACCGCGCCCCAATCTTGCTGCACGCACAACCGGGTCGGGGCGCGCGGCGTCCTCGCCCGCCCTGGGGCGTCACCGCCCCAGCTTGCGTGTCGTCTGCAAGGCGCACGCCTTGCTCGAACACATGCGGGGCCCGAGACGGACCCCGGCGGCCGGGGACGACCGCGCCCCAACTTTGCTGCACGCACAACCGGGTCGGGGCGCGCGGCGTCCTCGCCCGCCCTGGGGCGTCACCGCCCCAGCTTGCGTGTCATCTGCAAGGCACACGCCTTGCTCGAACACGTGCGGGGCCCGAGACGGACCCCGGCGGTGAGGTGTCAGGCACCGTGTTGTGCGGCCGTGATCGTCGTCGTGATCGTGATCGTGATCGGCCGTTTGTCTCGCCGCGAACGACAACCGCCGATCACGACGACGATCACGATCACGGAGTCGTCGACGCGGTGTCAGGCGCCGTGTTGTCGCGTGTCTGAGGCAAGGCGCACGCCTTGCCCGAACACGTGCGGGGCCCGAGACGGACCCCGGCGGCCGGGGACGACCGCGCCCCAACTTTGCTGCACGCACAACCGGGTCGGGGCGCGCGGCGTCCTCGTCCGCCCTGGGGCGTCTCTGCCCCAGCTTGTGTGTCCTCTGCAAGGCGCACGCCTTGCTCGAACACGTGCGGGGCCCGAGACGGACCCCGGCGGCCGGGGACGACCGCGCCCCAACTTTGCTGCACGCACAACCGGGTTGGGCCGCGCGGCGTCCTCGCCCGCCCTGGGGCGTCACCGCCCCAGCTTGCGTGTCATCTGCAAGGCACACGCCTTGCTCGAACACGTGCGGGGCCCGAGACGGACCCCGGCGGCCGGGGACGACCGCGCCCCAACTTTGCTGCACGCACAACCGGGTCGGGGCGCGCGGCGTCCTCGTCCGCCCTGGGGCGTCACCGCCCCAGCTTGTGTGTCATCTGCAAGGCGCACGCCTTGCTCGAACACGTGCGGGGCCCGAGACGGACCCCGGCGGTGAGGTGTCAGGCACCGTGTTGTGCGGCCGTGATCGTCGTCGTGATCGTGATCGTGATCGGCCGTTTGTCTCGCCGCGAACGACAACCGCCGATCACGACGACGATCACGATCACGGAGTCGTCGACGCGGTGTCAGGCGCCGTGTTGTCGCGTGTCTGAGGCAAGGCGCACGCCTTGCTCGAACACGTGCGGGGCCCGAGACGGACCCCGGCGGCCGGGGACGACCGCGCCCCAACTTTGCTGCACGCACAACCGGGTCGGGGCGCGCGGCGTCCTCGTCCGCCCTGGGGCGTCACCGCCCCAGCTTGCGTGTCATCTGCAAGGCACACGCCTTGCTCGAACACGTGCGGGGCCCGAGACGGACCCCGGCGGCCGGGGACGACCGCGCCCCAACCGTCAACGCGGCGCATCAACTAAGATGTGCAGGATGGTGAGCCGGTGCGGTGACCGTGACCGTGACCGTCGCCGTTCCCGTTCAACTCCCCGTGACTAATTTGTGAGCGTCTTGCGGGGGCATTGGGGCTAGCGAGCAAACGGGGAGGCGAGGGCCGTGGTCGAGGGGCGCAAACCAGTCATCAGAACCGAGGAGCTGACCAAGACGTATCGCATGGGCGAGGTCGACGTGCATGCGTTGCGCGGCGTCGATCTGCGGCTGTACGAGGGGGAGTTCACCGTCATTTTGGGGGCGTCGGGCAGCGGGAAGTCGACGCTGCTCAATATCATCGGGGGCCTGGACGTGCCTACGACCGGGCGGGTCTTCTACAGGCATCGCGACCTGACGCGCGCCGACCCCGACGAGCTGACCGAGTACCGGCGCTATCACGTCGGGTTCGTCTTCCAGTTCTACAACCTGATTCCGAGCCTGACCGCGCGTGAGAACGTCGCGCTGGTGACCGAGATCGCGCGCGACCCGTACTCGCCCGAGGAGACGCTCGAGCTCGTGGGGCTCGGCGAGCGCATGGACCATTTTCCGGCGCAGCTTTCGGGCGGTGAGCAGCAGCGCGTGGCGATCGCGCGGGCGGTGGCCAAGCGGCCCGACGTGTTGTTGTGTGACGAGCCGACTGGGGCGCTCGACTTTCGTACCGGGCGGGTGGTCATGCAGGTCATCGAGCGGGTCAACCGGGAGGTGGGCACGACCACCGCCGTGATCACCCACAACGCGCCCATTGCCCGGGTCGCCGACCGCGTGGTCACGCTGCGCGACGGGCAGGTCGAGAGCGACTCGCCCAACGCCCACCGCATGCCTGCCATGGAGCTCGAGTGGTGAAAGCGCTCAACCGCAAATTGCTGCGCGACTTGTCTCGGCTGCAGGGTCAGATCGTCACCGTCGCGCTGGTGGTGGCCGCGGGGTTGTCGAGCCTGGTGGGCATCTACAGCACGCTCAACTCCATCGAGGCGTCGAAGGACGCCTATTACGAGCGCAATCGCTTTGCCGATGTGTTCGTGCACGCCAAGAAGGCGCCCGAAGCGCTCGAGCCTCGCCTCGTGGATATCCCGGGGGTGCAGACGCTGGAGACGCGGGTGACCGAGGCGGCGCTGATCCCGCTCGAGGGGATGGTCGAGCCGGCGCGCGGCCAGGTCGTGTCGCTTCCGGCGGGGTCGGAGCCGGCGCTCAACAGCCTGCACCTGACGATGGGGAGGATGCTCCGGGCCGAGGCGCTCGACGAGGTGATCGTGCTCGACGCCTTCGTCGAGGCGCACGAGCTTCGCCCGGGCGATACGCTGCCGGTGGTCATGGGCGGCCGCCAGCGCGACCTGCGCATCGTGGGCTTGGCGATGTCGCCCGAGTTCGTCTTCTTTAGCGGCTCGGGCGAGATCGTGGCCGACCCGGAGCGAAACGCGGCGTTGTGGCTCAATCGCGAGGCCGTCGAGGCGGCCTACGGGCTGGACGGCTCGTTCAACGACGTGGTCGTCGGTCTGCAGCCGGGGGCGTCGGCCCAGCAGGTCATCACCGAGCTCGACCGCCTGCTCGAGCCGTACGGGGGCCTGGGCGCGGTGCCGCGAAAGCGCCAGGCGTCGCACGCGGTGGTCACCCAGGAGATCTCGCAGCTTCGGTCGCTGGGCGCGGCCTTGCCGCTGGCGTTTTTGGCGGTGGCGGCCTTTTTGCTCAACGTCGTCTTGTCGCGGCTGGTCCAGTTGCAGCGCGGCGAGATCGCCACGCTCAAGGCGGTGGGCTACGGCGACCGGCAGATCGCGGCGCATTTCTTCGGCTTCGTGCTCGTCATCGTGGCCATCGGGGCGGTGCTCGGGCTCATCTTCGGGGCCTGGCTGGGCGACTATATGACCGGCCAATACGCCGACTATTTCCGGTTTCCGGGCTTCGAGTTTCGGGTCGACTTCAAGCTCGTGGTGCTGGGCGTGGCCGTCGCGCTGGTGGTGGGCGTGGGCGGGGCGTTCGGCACGCTGTACCGGGTGATGCGGCTGCCGCCGGCCGAGGCGATGCGCCCGCCGGCGCCGGAGGTCTACCGGGCGACGCTGCTCGAGCGGCTGGGGCTGTCGCGGTGGCTGTCGGCGTCGACGCGCATGATCGTGCGCGACCTGGAGCGCCACCCGTTTCGGTTTTTGGTGTCGTGGTTCGGCCTGGCCGTGGCGGTCTCGTTGCTCGTCTTCGGGCGCTTTGGCTGGGACGGCCTCGAGCGAATCATCGAGCTGCAGTTCACCCTCGGGCAGCGCGAGGATATCGCCGTGTCGTTCACCTCGCCGCTGTCGGAGCGCGCCGAGCGCTCGCTCGAGAGCCTGCCCGGCGTGCTCGAGGTGGAGGCGCATCGGCAGGTGCCGGTGCGTTGGGTCGCCGGGCATCGCTACCGCGACAGCGTGCTCGTGGGCTACCCGGAGTACAACGAGCTTCGCCGGCCGATCGCCGAGGGGGCGACGATCATCCGGCCGCCCGAGCAGGGCGTGCTCATCAGCCGGCAGCTCGGCGAGATCCTGGGCGTGGAGGCGGGCGACACGGTGGTCGTCGAGGTGCGCGAGGGCGACCGCGAGCGCTTCGAGGTGAAAGTGATGGGCCTGGCCGACGACACCTTCGGGCTGTTCGGCTACATGCAGCGCGAGGCGCTCGACGCCAAATTGCAGGACGCCGGCGCGATCACGAGCGCGTATCTGCGCGTCGACCCGCGCTATATGGACGAGGTGTTCCGGCGCCTCGAGGATATGCCCGCGGTCGAGTCGGCCCAGCGAAGCAGCCGGATTTTGGAGACCTTTCGCGAGCAGATCGACGAGTCGGTCTCCTTCCAGACGCTCGTCATCGTGATCATCGCGTCGGTGATCGTCATCGGGGTCGTCTACAACAACACGCGCGTGGCGCTGTCGATGCGCGGCCGCGAGCTCGCCAGCCTGCGGGTGCTGGGCTTCACTCGGCGCGAAGTCGCTTACATTTTGCTCGCCGAGCAGGCCATCCAGGTGGTCTTGGCGCTGCCGGTGGGGTTCGTGCTCGGCGCGTGGTTCGCCGAGCTTTTGGTGGCGACGATGGACCAGGAGAATTTTCGGTTCCCGATGTACATCTCGCCGCGGACATTCGCGTTTACGACGGTGGTCACCCTCGTCTCGGCGCTGTTCAGCGGCTACCTGGTGCGTCGCAAGCTCGATCGAATGGACTTGACCGAAGTGCTCAAAGAGCGGGAGTGAGACGATGTCCCTGGGCATGAACGTGTGGGCCAAACGCATCTTGTGGGGGCTTGTGGGGCTGGTCGTGCTCGGCGCGATCGTGTGGGCGTTTTTGCCCGGCGCGGTGCTCGTCGACGTGGGGCGAGTCGACCGCGACGTACTGCAGGTGACCGTGAGCGAGGACGGGCAGACGCGTGTGATCGACCGGTACACGGTCACCGCGCCGTTGACCGGTCAGTTGGAGCGCATCGAGCTCGACGAGGGCGACGCGGTCCGACGCGAACAGACGCTCGCGCGGATTGCCCCGGTCGCCCCGCCTCTGTTGGACGTGCGCACTCGCGCGGAGGCCGAGGCGAGGGTGGCGGCCGCGGAGGCGGCGGTGAGCCAGGCGCAGGCGGCGGCTGCGCGGGCTCGGGACGCCTACGAGTTTTCGCGCGCCGAGGCGCGGCGTCAGGAGAAGCTGTTGGAGTCGGGCGTCGTCACCGGCCAGGTCGTCGACGAGGCCCGGCTCGCCGAGAAGACCGCCGCGGCCGACATGAAGTCGGCGCGCTTTTCGGTCGCCGTGGCCAGAAACGAACTCGAGCTCGCCCGCACGGCGTTGCGCACGCTGACTGGTGAGGAGGAAGGCGAAGGGGAGGTCATGGAGGTCGAATCCCCGGTCGACGCGGAGGTGTTGAAGGTCGTCCAAGAGAGCGAGGGCGTCGTGCAGATGGGCGCGCCGCTCGTCGAGCTGGGCGACCTGGGCTCGCTCGAAGTCATCGTCGACGTGCTCACCACCGACGCGGTCGCCGTCGAGCCGGGCGACCCGGTGCGCCTGGTGCGTTGGGGCGGCGAGCAGGCGCTCGAGGGCCGGGTCAAACGCGTCGACCCGTCGGCGTTTACGAAGATTTCGTCGCTGGGCGTCGAGGAGCAGCGCGTCGACGTCGTCGTCGCGTTGACCGACCCGCGCGCCCGGCAGGTCGACCTGGGCGACGGCTTTCGTGTCGAGGCCGACATCATCACCTGGCAAGGATCGAACGTCTTGCAGGTCGACTCGAGCGCGGTCTTTCGTGCCGGCGCAGGCTGGGCGGTCTACCGCATCGTCGACGGCGAGGCTCAGCTCACCCCCGTGGAGGTCGGCCGGCGCACCGAGCGCAAGGTGCAAGTGCTCGATGGGCTCGGCGCCGGCGACGAGGTGGTGTTGTATCCGACCGATGCGGTAGGCGACGGGGTCGACGTGGAGGTGCGCGGGCAGTGAGTTGCAACGCCGCCGCTCGCTCCTACCATTGTCGACCCTGACGATGCGAAAAAACGACCCGCGACGAGGAGGCGACGATGACGTCTGCAGACGAGAGCAGCGCCCAACAGCCCTACGAACTCATCTACTGGCCATCGATCCAAGGTCGCGGGGAGTTCGTGCGCCTGGTTCTGGAGGAGGGCGGGATTCCCTACGAGGACGTCGCGCGCCAGCCGGAAGAGGAGGGCGGCGGGATGAACGCGATTCAAGAGATTCTCGGTGATATCGGCCAGACGCCAGGGTTTGCCGTGCCGATGCTTCGCGCCGGGGACCTGGTGATCAGCCAGACGGCCAATATTTGCCTCTTTTTGGCGACGCGTCACGGGTTAGTGCCCGACGACGAGGCGTCGCGCTGGCACGCAAATCAGTTGCAGTTGACGGTCATGGATTTTGTGACCGAAGCTCACGATACCCACCATCCGATCTCGGTCGCCGACTACTACGAGGACCAGAAGGAGGCCGCCAAGAGGCGCGCAAAGGCCTTCATCGAGCTACGCATGCCCAAGTTCTTGGGCTACTTCGAACGGGCCATCGACGCCGGCGCGCGGGCCGGTTGGCTCGTCGGCGAGCAGCGAAGCTATGTGGACTTGTCCCTGTTCCAGGTGGTCCGTGGACTCGAATATGCCTTTCCCAACGCCACCGCCCGTTGTCTCGAGGAGGCTCCCAATGTTGCAGCGCTTGCCGACCGAGTCGAGGCGCGCCCCAACGTCGCCGCCTACCTGAACTCCGAGCGGCGCATTCCCTTCAACGAAGACGGCATCTTTCGACACTACTCCGAACTCGATCCATAAAATTCGCCTTCAGTCTCCAAAGTGTGGCATCGAGTTTGTTGCATCGATGTCACAAAAGTTTCGGTTTTCGCTTGAGAAAGTTTCGGTTTTCACGACGAATGTGCTTGAAGGAATTCGTGCTGTTCCGTAAAGTGCACAGGTGGAAAACTGAATGGCCTGACTGGAGACTTATATGTTCGAAATGCCGGATTGGACGAAGCTCGCCCCTTCTCGGGTAGCGGGATTAGCCGTGGCGGTGGTCGCCACCGTAGGCGCCACCCTCGCGTATGCCCCCGACGCCGAAGCTTGCAGTTCGACGCCGCCGCCGCCCGATTGCGGTGTGTCGTTGACTTGTTCGTTGCAGATGGCCGAGACGATGACGGCCGACGACGACCCTTCGGGCCAGATGCCCGCGCTTCTGTTTTTGACGGTGACCGGCAACGACCCGCGCTGTCCCAATATGGGGCGCGTGGAGGTCAACGTCGACGGTGAGTGTACCGGTTCGACGGCCGACACCGCCGGGCAGCCGGTGCCAGGCGGCGGCGGTGCGCTGACGACGACGATCGCGCAGGGCCGGCTCAATCAGGTCAATATCCCCATCAGCTTCCAGCAGGGCGTGGCTCGCATGTGTCAGATGAGCGGCACGGCGACGGTGACGCTGTCGAGTGGCCAGACGGCCACGGCACAGTGCGCGCCGCAGCGAGCCTGCTTGGTGCCGGCATCGGGAGCCGAGACGCCGGCCGTCCAGATGCGCCTGGTCGACTCGAGCGCGGTCACCGCCGCGGGTCCCGGCCAGCCCTCCGAGACGCTCTACGAGATCGTCAACAACACCAACTCGACCTTCTTCGGCGAGTTGAACGTCAAGATGGATAACGCCAACGGCATCCCCGATGCAGGCGATCTTCCGGCGCCCAACCCCGATCCGTCGGCGGTGTGCACCGAGAGTCTGGATCCGCCCGAAGAGCCGGCCGACTGTAGTGAAGAGCCGGTCGACGAGGTCTGCGGTTGCGACGGCCTGTCGTACGCCAACGAGTGCGTACTGGCGAACGCCGGCGTCCAGAAGCTCGACGACGGCAAGTGCAAGAAGCCGTACGCCGCCGCGTCGACCTTCTCGGTCTCCGACCCCAACGGCGGCGACGTCTTCCCGCTGGCTATCGAGATGGAAGGCGAGTCTGTCGATCGCTGCATCCCGCTGCCGGCCAACCCGGCGCTGTACACCGATTCGTCGGCCAACAAGAGCATCCGCAACCTGGGCCCGGGCGAGTCGGTTCGGTTCCGCGTGATTTCGCGTAACTGGCACCTGTGCCGCGACGGCAGTTGCTCGCAGGCCACCGCCAAGCTCTCCGGTTCGCTGGCCGACGGCACGATCATCAACTCGTGCGCCGGCAACAGCGTCGTGGTCGACTCGACGCTGGCGGTCAACACCGACCAGTGCAGCGACGGCAGCGAGACCACCCCGCCGATCACCCCGTATATCCCGGACGACTCCGACGGTGACGGCATCGACGACGATACCGAAATCGACAACGGCACCGATCCGAACAACTCGGACAGCGACGGTGACGGCCTGACCGACGATGAAGAGGCCTTCGAGGGCACCGACCCGAACAACGCCGACACCGACGGCGACGGGCTGAGCGATTACGACGAAGTCCACGTCCACCACACCGACCCGAACAACGCTGACACCGACGGCGACGGCCTGACCGACGGTGAAGAGGTCAACCGTTACGACACGCATCCGCGCCTTCCCGACACCGACGGAGACGGGCTGAGCGACTACGACGAGGTGCACAATCACGGCACCGACCCGAACCAGCAGGACACCGACGGAGACAGGCTGACCGACGCTGAAGAGATCAGCTTGGGTACCGACCCGCTCAACGACGACACCGACGGCGACGGCGAGGTCGACGGCATCGAGCACCGCAACGGAACCGACCCGCTGGCACCCGACTCGGTGGGCAACCTTCCGGACTCGGACGGAGACGGGCTGACCGACGCCGAAGAGGCGGCGCTGGGCACCGACCCGAACAACGCCGACAGCGACGGCGACGGCCTGTCGGACGGCTTCGAGGTCAACGTCTACGGCACCGACCCGAACAACACCGACACCGACGGCGACGGGCTGACCGACTACGAAGAAGTGCACACCCACGGCACCGACCCGACCACGAAGGACACCGACGGTGATGGGCTGAGCGACTACGACGAAGTCAACACGCACGGCACCGACCCGCGTCTGTCGGACACCGACGGCGACGGGCTGAGCGACGGCGACGAAGTCAACGTGCACGGCAGCGACCCGACCGACGCCGACACCGACGGTGGTGGCGCAGGCGACGGCGAAGAAGTCAGCCACGGCTTCGACCCGACCGACCCGAGCGACGACGCCTACTTCGCCGGCTCGCTCAACGGCCGCGCAGGCATCGTGCTGACCGGCTCGGACGCCGACCGCTCCACGGTCCTGCTGCTGGAGAACACCGGCTTCAACCGCACCGTCGGCCGCATCACCGCGACCGCCAAGAACCTGTCGCCCAAGGTCGGCCGTATCGAGTCGACCGTCGACGTGACCGACCAGAGCTGGACGGCCGGCGACACCGTGGAGGTGACCGCCTCGTTCGCCACCTTCCTGGACAAGGACAGCAGCCCCTACGACATCGAGCGGCTGCAGATGGGTCCCAAGGCGATGGCCGCCAACCACGACGGCACCCACTTCCTGGGCATGGGCGAAATCTGGTTGTCCTCGAGCCCCTACACCGTCTTCGACGTGATGTATCAGGGCAGCGTGTGGCTGGTGAACCCGAACACGGGCCGCTTCGAGCGTCAGAAGATCGATAACTTCTCGTTCGCGCCCAACGGCAACAAGCTCGACATCACCTACAGCTTCAAGGCGCCGAACTTCGAGGTCGAGCGTGTCTACCTGATGCACGACGTCAACGGCTACGAGCGCCACGCCGTCGAGGAAGCCTGCGATGACGGCTTCGACGGCGACAACGACGGCACCGTCGACTGTGACGACCTCGACTGCGCCGCCAAGCCCATCTGCGACACCCCCGGTGGTGACGACACGGGCAACGGCTCCGAGGACGCCGGCACCGACGAAGATACCGGCACGGGCTCGGATACCGGCAACGGCTCGGCCGACGCCGGTAATGGCTCGGACATCGGCAGCGGTTCGGATATCGGCACCGGCGCCGGCGATGTGGGCTCGCGCTATCAGGGCTCCATCAAGAACCACAGCAGCTGCGCGTGCCGCTCGGTCGACTCGACACCGTCGAGCAGCCTGGCGTACCTTGTGGCTGCGGTGATGGGCCTCGCTATGGTGGCGCTGCGTCGCCGCCGCGAGACCGAAGCCAAGACGGTGCGCGTGCGCATCGACGACTGAGCAACGACAACCATCGAGGCGAGGCGAGCGGGTGATGCCTCTCATTCACCCGCCCGCCAGAAGTTTTTATGAAAAGAGGACCGAACAAAGTACCGCGTGGAGGTGCTCTTTTGGCAAAGGCCACGCTGCGGCTCGGCTGCAGCGTGGCCTTTGTCTGCTCTGTGGTGTTGGCTGGCTGCGAGCCGTCGGCGTCGATTCACGACGATTCCGGGGTGACCGCCGCCGACCCCCAAGAAGATACCACCCAGCAAGACACGACGACGCAGGACGATACGTCCGAAGACACCACGGCAGATACGGCCGAGCCCATCGACTGGGACGAGCGGCTCGCTCCCCTTCTCGAGGCCGCCGGGGCCGAACCCATCGAGCGTCGTGACGACCTCGATCCGAACAAGATCGAGTTGGGGCGCATGCTCTTCTTCGACCCTATCTTGAGCGGCAACCGCGACACGGCCTGCGTGACGTGTCACCGCCTCGACGAGGGGACGACGGTGCACCGCTCGTTTGTGGTCGGCACCAAGGCGGTCATCCGCGACGGCAAGCGCATGCCCGGGCCCGACCATGCCTTTTTGCCGCGCAATCCGCCCACGCTGTTCAACCTGGGCGAGCCGTACACGACCAGTTTGTTGTGGGACGGGCGGGTGACCAAGAATAGCGAGGGCCACTTCGTCATCTACGACAAAGGTTGGGAGGAATCGCAGAGCAACTACCTGCGGCTGCTCTCGCCGGTGCTCGACGACCTGTTGGCCGCCCAGACGATGATGCCTGTGCTTCCGCGCGACGAGATGCGCGGCGACTACGGCGAGCTCGACGTCAACGGTGAGCTCAACGAGCTGGCCCAGGTGCCCGACCACGACCTCGACAGCGTCTGGATGAAGCTCACCGAGCGGCTCTTGGCCGTAGAGGGCTACCGCGAGTTGTTCGAAAAGGTCTATCCGGACGTGCCGCTCGATGAGATCGAGTTCGCCCACGCCACGAACGCGTTCAGCGCATTTTTCGTCGACGCCTTTACCCACGGAGACAGCCCCTTCGACGGTTATCTGCGCGGCGACGAGGACGCGCTGACCGAGCAGCAGAAGCAGGGTGCGTATCTCTTCTTCGGCGAAGCTGGGTGCGCCAAGTGTCACACGGGTCCGGCGCTGACCGACGAGAAGCTCTACAATATCGGCGTTCGCCCCATCGGCTCGGGCCCCGACGAGCATTACGAGATCGACCTCGGGGCGGTGCTTCGAAGTCACGCGGGCGAGGATAAGAAGTTTGCGTTTCGCACCCCGTCGCTTCGCAACGTCGAGCTGAGCGGGCCGTGGATGCACAACGGAGCGTACACCACTCTCGAGGCGGCGGTGCGCCATCACCTCGACCCGAAGTCGGCGTTGTGGGATTACGACGTCAGCCAACTCGACACGGAGTTCCAGCGCTACGTCCACACACGTGAAGAGGCGATTCGAAGCGTGGAAGCGACGCTCGAGCCGATGGCGGTGCTCGAGTTGAGCGACGCCGAGGTCGACGCCCTCGTTGCTTTTCTCGAGTCGCTGACCAGCCCCAGCGCGCGCGATCTGGGCCACCTCGAGCCGGAGTCAGTTCCCAGCGGGCTCGCCATCCCCGACCCCTGATCCCCACGATTGGTGAATCGACCCCTCACTGATGGGCCGTCGGCATCTTCGTGTGTACGGTTAATAGTGAACGTGACCTTGCGCCGAAGGATGCCGAACCCATGAGTGTCGGGCATATCCACGACCAACCCAGACCGACCAACACCGCGCGCAGTGCCTTCCACGTCTTGTCGGGCGTGATTGGGGTGCTGCTCGCCGAGTACGCACCGTGGTGGCTGGTGATGGCGGTGCCCATCACCCTGGCGAGCACGTTTTGGCTGCTCGAGGTGACCCGGCGCATGAGCGACGCGTGGAATGACACGCTGATGCGCTTCTTCGCGCCCATCGCCCACGCTCACGAGCGTGAACTGGTCAATTCTTCGACCTGGTACGCCACCGCGTTGAGCCTCTTGTCGCTGACGGGCTCGCCGCTGGCCTTCGGCGCGGGCGCGATCGTCTTGGGCCTGGGCGACCCGGCCGCGGCCCTCGTCGGGCGCAAGTACGGGCGTGTGGCTCTCGTCAACAACCGCACCCTCGAAGGCACATTGACCTTTGTCGTCGTCGCCTTTCTGGCGGTGCTCGGCGTCGTGCTCCTATGGCACGACGAGCTGTCGACCATGCGCATGCTCGCCGTATGCACGGCCGCTAGCGGCGCGGGCGCACTCACCGAGCTGTTGAGCCGGCGCATCGACGACAACTTCTCCATTCCGGTGGTCACCGGCGCAGTCGTCTGGGCAGTGCTCGCTGTTTGATTAAGAGCTGGTTTCAATACCTTTTTTGGTCCCTGACTTCGTGAAATTGTCGATGCCTGCGTTGAAAGTGCTCGACGATAGCCTACGGCATCGCCTGCGCTTTTCGCCTTGGCCTCGACAATTTCATTTTGTCAGTGCCTCAAAACGGTTTTGAAACCACCTCTAAGTGCCCTCACACCGAATGCCGCAGATCACCTGAGTGCAAACGCTCGACTCTTGTCCTACGAGAACCGTTCTCGGTTCGCTAAACTCATCAGAAGTTATATTGTTGTCTTGACAATGGTTGTCTAGGCATTAAAGTGGTGGTGCATCGACGCGGAGCCGGCCGGTCCATGACCCGATGTTGCTATATAGTTGTCTAGGCAACTAATGAGGGGCGAACCCACAAAGAGTGAATCCAACACAGGAGTCGCAAATGAACTGCACATGCACCAGCAAACGTCGAGTTGGCCTCGCCGCGGCCATTTTATTCATCGGAATCACGACCGTCCTCTTGCTGCCTAGCTCGGGAAGCGCCGGCGGCAAGCTCTCGCCGCCGAAGTTGCAGTCGAGCCAAGCAGCGTGTGCGGGATACGCGGTCGAAAAGCGCGCCTTCATGGTCAGCCGCCAGCGTGTCGAAGGGGAGAGTTGTTCGGTGAGCACCCGAATCGAGGAGGTCGGCAAAACGCTAGTGCTCGAAGCGTCTTTTCAACCGACGTCGCTCGATTCTGGGGACCGAAGGCGTGACGAGCATGTCGCCGGGGTCTTGAGCAGCAAGCGTCACAAGGACATCCGGTTCACCAGCCAGAAGTTGGCAGCGAACGAATTCGCGCAGTGGGCGTCGAGCAAGCACCCGAAGCCATTGAATGTGCCTGGTAAGCTCTCTGTCGGGGGGCGAACAGTGCCGATCACGTTTTCGGTAATCCGAAATAGTCGCGGACTAGCCGGTGTGGTCTACACCTCATTCTCCAAGTTGGGGCTCGAACCACCAAACGCCGGCGGGGGCGTGGTCGCCAAGGTGTACGACCCGCTCACGATCGCATTCCGGGTGCGTCTGGATAAAGTCGACCTGAGCAAGGCGCCGGTACTGCGCGCATCGCTCGAAGCTAAGAGTGAAGGAGGTGAGGGATGAATCGCCAAGGTCTTGCTGTGATTCACCGTTGGTCTGCGCGGGCCGCGACCGCAATGATCGGCGTGTTCTTTATGTCGACCGTCGTTGTGGAAATTGCCGGCGACTACGAGTCGGTCCGCATGGTCAAGCACGCAATCGTATGGGCAGTGCCTGCGTTGGTGGTATTGCTAGCCGTCACTGGAATCACCGGCCAAAAGATGGCCGGACGGTCGCAGGCCGACAAGATCGTCGCCAAGAAGCGAACCACCGGAGTGATGGCTGCGCTCGGTTTGCTCGTGCTGGTACCCGCAGCGTTTGCATTGGACGCGATGGCCCAGGAGGGTAGCTTCGGCACCTGGTTCTGGGTGGTACAGGGCGCCGAGTTGGTCGCAGGGGCGACCAATTTCACCCTCGCCTTGCTCCAGATGCGACGAGGGGCGGATTTGAGTCCGGCTCGACGCGCTGCGGGGTCGCGGCGGTGAGGTTGCGATCGTCGGAACCGGTGTAGTAAGCATCACGGGCGTCCTTTGGGGGGCGTCCGTGACTCATATGCCAAGGAACCGCAATGACCATCCCACGTTCGCTCGAAGGTGCTTTGGGCTTCAACATCACCCGCGTCGCCTTGCTGTTTCGTCGCGAGTTAATCGTGGCGCTCCAAGAGTACGACCTGACCCCCGAACAGTGGCAAATCTTGGTGGCGATCGTCGAGTCCGAGCAAGCCGTCGACCAGACGGCGCTGGCGCAGGTCACTCTCAAAGACAAGCCCAACGTCTCGCGTATCTTGAAGCGTATGGAGCGTGACGGATGGGTCGAACGAGTGGTCAATCCAGAAGACGCGCGCGCCAAGCTGGTGCGCCCCTCGGAGCAGGCCACCGAGCAGTATCCGGAGATTCGTCGCACCCTCGAAGGGCATTTCGAAGAGTTGCTTCGACCGCTCGACGCCGAAGTCTCCACCCAAATGGTCGAACTAACCCACCAGTTGCGCAAGGTGCTGGGCGATCCACCCCGTTCGTCCGAAGCGAGCACGTTTTCCGCCTGAGTCTTCCCGGCCCTCTAGTCGTCGCGCACGAACGGGAGGCCGTCGAGCGTCTTGTCGGGGTTGAGCTCGGGGTCGTCATCGCGCTTGATGTGCCGGTCTTCGAGTACGAACGGGCCGCGACGCATGGTCGCCTTTTCTTCCTGGTCGTCTTCTCCGTCGAACTCGTCGTCCTTCGGTTGAATGATACGCTTCCAGGGCCCGGAGCCCTCGTCGATGTCGTAGCTTTCGAAGGGCACGTCGATGTCGTCGACGATGCGCAGCTCGACCGTATCGCCCGGGTCTTCACCCTCGTAGATCTCGGTTCTACGGTAGATCCCTTCGGTCGCGTCGTACATGAGTGTGGTTCCCGCGAGGCGTTTCGCCATTGGCTCCCCCTTTGTCGCCAGCGGTTGGTGTTGTCCCCCTAGATTGTGAATAGATCGTACCGGAGCGCTCGGGCAGTGGACTGCCGCAGTTCCCCGTCTGCGTCACAAATGGCGTCGGTACACCCTTGAAGCTGTGCACCGATGCGATCAGGTCTACCCCCGGGCCTCTCGGCGATTTCGCCGCGACGCCAGATAGATACCCGCCAGCACGAGGGTGCCCCCGACCAGATCGAGGGGGCCGAACGGTTTGTCGAAGAACAGAATGTCCCAGACCATCGCCAGCGCTGGCTGCAGCAGCAGGATGAGCCCGACGATGGAGGCGGGGAGCACGGGCATCGAGCGAGTCATCAAAAACCAGCCCAGCCCCTGGCACATCACCCCGTAGATGACGAGCGAGCCTGCCGTCGAGGCGTTGGGGATGGCAAAGGTCTGGCCTTCGACGAGCGCGGCGGCGGCGAGAAAGAGGGCGACCCACACCGAGGCCGACATCACGTTGACACCGGGGGGCAGGGTGTCTTCGTTTTGCTGGGCGCGGCGCATCCCCAGCAAGAAGGCCGAATAGGCGAACGCGGTGCCCACGCCGAAGGCGACGCCGAGTTGGTAGTCGGCGGGAAGTTCGGCGACGTCGACGCCGACGAGCAGCAGCAATCCGGGAAGCGCCAGGCCCAGCCCCAGCGGAAACCTCCACCCGAGCCGTTCTCCCATAAAGAGTACGCCGGCGCCGGCCAACACGAAGACCTGCAGGTTGGCCAGTACGGTCGCCAAACCCGGGCCGACGAAGTGAATGGAGCGGTGCCACAAGAAGAGGTCGAGCGCGAAGAAGGCGCCGATGGGCAAGAAGCGAAGCAAGTAGCGCGTGTCTCGCCACATCGGCCAGCCGCGAACCACGGCGATGACCGCCAGGGCGATGGCGCCAAAGAGCATGCGGTAGAACCCGGCGACCGTCGGGCCGACGTCCGCCACGCGCACCCACACGGCCGAGGTGCTGATGAGCGTAGCCCCGAGGAACATCTGGACGGTTGGGCCGGCGCTGGGAAATTTCATCGGGAGGCTCGAATCCGTGAGGAGACCAGTGCGTCGACGAACATCGAGATATATCGCTGGGCGGGGGCAACGTCGACACGAATTCGCCTTCTTGTACCTCTTCTTGTGCCTCGATGAGCCATACGTTCTTGCTGCGTGCGGTGTTTCGCAAAGGCTTGGGTTCGGCCTATCGGTTGCCTTCGAACGCGCGGGGACCTCTCCTCCATCGACCGAACGGCGGCGGTATGTGCCTCGAGTGGCTCCGAAGCGTCGATCGCGGTCTCCGTCGGAGAGGTCACCCGCACGTTCTCCGGCTCGCAGGTCGTTGCGAATCTGTAGCTGTGGCGATGGGGGCCTCTTCGAGGAAGAATGCGATCGACGCTGAGGCTCTCCAGCAAGCGAAGACCTTCGCCGTTCATTCGCCCGAGAAGAGGTCCCCGAGCCAGTGCGCAGGTCCATACGCAGCCGAACACAGCGGTGGGTGCTGACGCATCACGGGTCCATCTGATACGCTGCCACGTCAGGCCACGATCCGAGGCAGAAAAGAGCATGACGAGCGAGCTTTTTCACAATTCAGCGTCGGCTACATCCCTCGAGGCGAGGCGGGTCGGCGTGGTCAGATATGGCGACGACGCCCCGGCGAGTGCCGAGGACGTGGTGGCGACCGAAGAGCCGCTCGAGATCCGCTTGGGCTTCCTTTTGCGTGGAAAACCGGCTCAAAAGAGCGTGTCGGTGACCATGCGCACGCCCGGCCACGACCGCGAACTCGCCGCCGGGTTTCTGTACGGGGAGGGTATGCTCTATTCGGCGGAGGATATCGAGGGCTTCGAGCTATGCGCGGGGCCGGAAGACGACGCGCCCAACGAGAATATCCTGCGGGTGCACCTGGCCGACCACGTCGAGGTCGACACGGCCGCGCTGACGCGTCACTTCTACACCACGTCGAGCTGTGGGGTGTGCGGCAAGGCGTCCATCGAGGCGCTCGAGGTCAAGGCTTCCCCGCTCGATGCAGGCGACGACTTTCGGGTGAGCGCGCGGCTCCTCGGCGAGCTGCCGGGCAGGTTGCGCGAGGCGCAGGACGTCTTCGAGGAGACCGGCGGGCTGCACGCGGCGGGCCTCTTCGACGCCGCCGGCCATCTGCTGAGCGTCCACGAGGATGTGGGGCGTCACAACGCGATGGACAAGCTTGTCGGCTCGCAGTTCCTCGCCGGCAAGCTGCCGTTGGCGCGCACGGTCGCGGTTTGGAGCGGCCGGGCGAGCTTCGAGCTCGTGCAGAAGGCGGTCATGGCGCAGATTCCCGTCGTGGTCGCCGTCGGCGCCCCGTCGACCCTCGCCGTCGACCTCGCCGAGCAGTTTGGCGTCACGCTGGTCGGCTTTGCCAGGGCGGGGCGCTTCAACATCTATACGCATAGCCGTCGAATTTCTTTCACGGACGACGACTCATGAGCACCGATAACACTAACGAAGACGAGCATCGGCACGACGTGCTGATCCCTAACGACGCCGACGAGAACCCGCGGGTCGGCAAGCCAAGCGACTGCGCCGGCGGCATCCCGGCTGTGTTGTCGACCTTCAAGCACGCCGCGCGCCAGATGGGCGTGGTGAAGGGGACGAAAACCCTTCTTCAGATGAACCAGAAGGAGGGCTTCGACTGCCCGGGGTGTGCCTGGCCCGACCCCGACCATCGCTCGACCGTCGAGTTTTGCGAGAACGGCGCCAAGGCCGTGGCCGACGAGGCGACCAAGATGCGGGTGACGCCGACTTTCTTCGCGCGCCACTCCATCTCGCAGCTCATGGAGCGCTCGGGTCGCTGGCTCAACGCGCAGGGGCGTTTGACCCAACCGATGGTGCTCCACGAGGGCCGCGATCACTACGAGCCGATTTCGTGGGACGACGCGTTCGGGCTCATCGGCGAGGAGCTCGGCAAGCTCGACTCGCCCGACGAGGCGGTCTTTTACACCTCGGGGCGCACGAGCAACGAGGCGGCGTTTTTGTACCAGCTCTTCGTGCGCGAGTACGGCACGAATAACCTGCCCGACTGCTCGAATATGTGCCACGAGTCGAGCGGCGTGGGGCTGGGTGAGGTCATCGGCGTGGGCAAGGGCACCGTGCTGCTCGAGGACTTCGACAAGGCCGACGCTATCTTTGTCATTGGCCAAAACCCGGGCACCAATCACCCGCGCATGCTCACCGCGCTGCAGTCGGCGGCGCGAAACGGCGCGACGATCGTGAGCATCAACCCGCTGCGCGAGACGGGGCTGGTGCGCTTCAAGCACCCGCAAGAGGTGAGCGGCATTGTCGGCAAAGGCACGCCGCTGGCGAGCCTGCACCTGCAGGTGCGCATCAACGGTGATGTCGCGCTTTTGAAAGGCATCATGAAGGAGATGCTCGAAGAGGAGGACCGCCGCCCCGGCGAAGTGCTCGACCACACGTTCATCGAGAACTACTGCGAGGGCTTCGAGGCGTTTGCCGATGACCTGCGGCAGGAGTCATGGGACGAGCTCGTCGAGAAGAGCGGCATCGAGCGTGCGCAGATGAAGGAGGCGGCGCGCATCGCCATCGAGGCCGATAGCACGATTGCGTGCTGGGCGATGGGGCTGACCCAGCACGAAAATGGCGTGGCCAATATCCAGGAGGTCGTCAACTTCCTGCTGATGCGCGGCCAGATGGGTAAGCCGGGCGCCGGGGCATGCCCGGTGCGTGGCCATTCGAATGTGCAGGGCGACCGCACGATGGGGATCTGGGACCGGCCGACCGACGCCTTCTTGGACCGGCTGCAGGAGCGTTTTGGCTTCGACCCGCCGCGTGAGCACGGCCTCGACACCGTCCACGCCATCAAGGCGATGCACGACGGCAGCGCCAAGGTCTTTATCGGCATGGGCGGCAACTTTTTGTCGGCCACGCCCGACACCAACTACACGGCCGAGGCGCTCGAAAATTGCGAGCTGACGGTCCAGATCTCGACGAAGCTCAACCGCGCGCACCTGGTGACCGGCAAGAAGGCGCTCATCTTGCCGTGCTTGGGCCGCACCGAGATCGACGTTCAGGAGTCGGGAAGGCAATTCGTCAGCGTCGAGAATTCGATGGGCGTCGTCCACCCCTCCGAGGGCAAATGGAAGCCGGCGAGCGAGCACCTTCTGAGCGAGCCGGCCATCGTCGCCGGCATGGCGCGTGCGACGCTCGGCGATGTCTCGAACGTCGCGTGGGAAGAACTCGTCGAGGACTACGACCGGATTCGAGATGCTATCGAGGACGTCATCGACGGCTTCGGAGACTACAACGAGCGGGTTCGCTGGCCCGGCGGCTTCGTGCTGCCGAACGGCGCGCGCGACCGTGAGTTTCACACCGACACGGGCAAGGCCAAATTCACCGTGCATCCGACGCCCGAGCACAAGCTCGACGACGGCGAATTCTTGATGATGACGATTCGCAGCCACGACCAGTTCAACACCACCGTCTACTCGAACGACGACCGCTACCGCGGCATCAAGAATGGCCGGCGCGTGGTCATGCTCAACGAGCGCGACATGGTCGAGATGGGCCTCGAAGAGGGCCAGAAGGTCGACCTGGTGGGCACGCACGGTGGGAGAGAGCGCGTGGCGCCCGAATTTCGGGTGGTGGCGTACGATTTGCCCCGGCGCAGCGCGGGGACCTACTTTCCGGAGGCGAACGTGTTGGTGCCGGTCGATAGCTACGCAAAGCGGAGTTTTACGCCGGCGTCGAAGTCGGTGGTGATACGGATCAGAACGTCATGACCATCCTCCCCAACCTCCTCACCACGACGACCACCCTCACCAACCCGACTCTCGGCGAATGGCGAGCCGTCCACGAACAGGCTCGCGCCGCCTACACCCGGCCCATCGACGCCGCCATGGCCGCGGCCGCCCAGGCCGACCGGCTCGCTTGGGTCTTCGCCTCGGGCTATACCGAGGCCGTTCGCGCGCTCGTCGCGCCTGCACGTAACCTCGACGGCGTCGTCTCGCTATGCGTGACCGAGGCGGACGGCAATAGCCCCAAAGCCATCGAGACGCGCCTGAATTCCGGCGCTAACATGGTGTCTGGCACCATGTCTGGCACCAAAACGATGGTCTCTGGCGGACCATGGGCAGATTGGTTCGTGGTGCTCGCCAGCCGCGGCGAAGACGAAGACGGCATGAAGAAGCTGTCGCTGGTGGTCGTTCCGAGCGACCGCGACGGTATCATTATCGAAGAGCTCGACCCGCTGCCGATTGTGCCGGAGATGCCGCACGCGATCGTGCGCTTCGACGAGGTGCGGGTCGAGGCCGAGGACGTAATCTCGGACGATGCTTGGACCGAGTACGTGCGGCCGTTTCGGGTGGTCGAGGATCTATACGTCTACGCGGCGCTCGTGGCGTGGATGACGGTGCAGGCCAGGCGCAGTGGGCAGCTCGAGCTCGTGCACCGATTCGTGGCGCTCGTGGCGGCGGCGCGTGACTTGGCCGCAGCCAGCTCGCACGCCGATGCGACGGTGTCGGGGCTGGCGGGGTTGAGGGCGATGGGTCGCGAAACCCTGGAGGCGTTCGATTGGTCGTCCGTCGACGACGAGTTTCGCGAGCGGTGGGAGCGTGACAGGGGCTTGCTAGGTGTTGCGTCGAAGGCGCGCCGTCGGCGGCTGAGTCTCGTCGAAAGTCGTATTGCAGGTGCGTGACGGTGCCCTCGGGGCGGCCTTCGTGCCTTTATGCGGTTTGACCGTGCCGCCCTCCGCGAATTCGAAGTTGAGCTGAAGGATTCGAACGCAGCTGTGTCGTCTTGTTGTGCTCGCTGCAGATTCTAACGACGAGTCACGGTCACGGGCACGGTCGCGGCTCACCATCCTGCATATCTTGGTTGATGCGCCGCATTGACGGTTGGGGCGCGGTCGTCTCGAGGCTTTCGCAAAAGGTCGCCGTCGTTTGGAGGCAGTGCTTCCAGCGCTGGTTGCAGGAGCGTGCAGCCTTGCTATCAGGGCAAGATGCCCGGCCTCCAAAGGCTTTTGCGACAGCCTCGTCTCGACCGCCGGGGTCCGTCTCGGGCCCCGCACGTGTTCGAGCAGGGCGTGCGCCCTGCAAGAGACACACAAGCTGGGGCGGTGACGCCCCAGGGCGGGCGAGGACGCCGCGCGCCCCTCCATCCGCGAATCAGCGCGTCCGTGAGTCAACGCCATCGGCGCCTCCAATGAAGCTGAGGGCGACGAAACGAGGGGTAGCCTCATCACATACTGCACTGATGACCTCCGATATGTCGGAAGTGCTCATCACAATATGCACTCATCATCTCGGAGTCGACGGGTAGCCCCTTTACACTGTCTCAGCCCCTCTACCCGTCGGACGGTCGAGCCTCGTCGAGAGCGCACGACCCTACCTGTCGGGACGGGCGAGGGGGTTGCAGAGGGGAGCGACGGGATCCGAGGAGTCGGAAGGCGTTGCGGGGGAGCTGGAGGGCCTCTCCGAGGGGTCGGAAGGCGTTGCGGGGGAGATGGAGGGCCTCTCCGAGGAGTCGGAAGGCATTGCGGGGGATCGAGAGAGCAAGGCGGCCGCGACGGGCGGCCCCCCTGCGACTCCTCGACGGCGTGGAGGTTCAGGGGTGAACGACGGTTGACCTGCCGGTCAATTCGTGGCGTTCTCTGGGCATGCAGAAGTACGTCGCCAGCTATGTTCGCCGTGTTCTCGACCACAAATGGGTTGTCCTGGCCGTCATCGTCGCCCTGACGATTGCGTCGGCCGCCATGCTTCCGCGGGCGATCCTCGCCTCGTCCATCTCGCAGATGTTCTTCGAAGACGGGCACGCCGGCTACGAGCGGTATCGGGAGCGCATCGCCCAATTCGGCAGCGACGAGGTGCTCGCCGTCGGTGTGGAGTCCGAGGACCCGCTGGGCGAGGCGAACCTCGACAGGCTCGACGCGCTGCACGCCGAGCTCGAGGCGATGGCCGACATCGCCCAGGTGACGAGCATTGCCAATTTGCAACGTGTGGGGCGGGTGGGGGATACCGTGGCGGTACGCTCGTTCGCCGACGAAGCGCGCGACAACCCCAGGGAGCGCGCCGCGCTGGCCAACGAGATCCGCGGCGACCCGGCCTTCGGCGGGTTGCTCCTGTCGGAGGAGAGCGACGACTTTTTGGTGCTCGTCGAGCTCACCGTCGACGACGACCGACCCGCCGAGCGCGGCCCCGAGATTGTCGAGGAGGTGCTCAGCTCGTTCGATGCCCACGGCTTTACGGCCGCGGAGTTGCACAGCGGCGGCACGCCGGTGCTGATGTCGTCCATCGTCGAGCAGAGCATGTCGAATATCACCCGGATGTTTCCGGTGGTGATCGTGCTGCTCCTGATGGCGGTCTTCGTGATGTTCGGCCGCTTCTGGCCGGTCTTCGTCAACAGCATCTCGGCGCTCTTGGCCGTGTTGTGGGCGATGGCGTTTTCGATCGCGCGCGACCCGCAGCTCAACATCTTTCTGACGATCGTGCCGGTGCTGGTGATGGTCATCAGCTTCTCGGACGTCGTTCACCTATGCAGCGCATACCTGCTCGAAATCGAGGACGGCAAGTCGAAGCGCGAGGCCATCGTGGAGGCGACGGCGGACGTGGGGGCGGCGTGTTTCCTGACGTCGGTGACCACCGGCATCGGCTTCATCTCGATGGTCTTCGTGCCCTCGCCGGTCTTCTCGCAGCTGGGCGTGGTCGCCGGGTTCGGCGTCTTCGTCGCCTACGGACTTGCGATGACCCTGGTGCCGATTCTGCTCGACCTCTTTCGCACGCCCGGGTCGTGGCGAGGTGGGCGCGGCGGTATCGTTCAGGACCTGCTCGACGAGGTCCTCGTCGGCGCGGCGCGGCTGAGCACGGGCCATCCGGTCAAGGTCGTCATCGGGTTTGCGGTGCTCTTTGCGTTGGCCATCTGGGGAAGCTCCCAGATCTATTTCGAGACCGACTTCGAAAAGCGCCTCGCCCCCGACAGCCAGATGCGCGAGGACGCGCGGTTTCTCGACGAGACGTTCATCAGCACGACCACGCTCGATCTCTACGTCGAGGCGCCCCAGAAGGAGGGCGTGTTGAAGCCGGAACTGTTCAACGAGATGGCCAAGCTCGAAGCGGAACTCGAGGCGCTCCCCGAGGTCGAGAAGGTCGTCTCCATCGTCGACCTTCTGCGCGCCACACACGGCTCGTTTGCCGCGGAGGGAGCGTCGTTCTTGCCGCTGTCGGGTCCGGCCGTCGCGCAGCTCTTCGTGCTCCTGGAGATGCAGGGCGAGGAGGCGCTCAGTCCATTCATCGACTTCGCCCGCCAGAATACCCGCATGACCGTCTACACGACCGAGACGGGCATTCGCGCCCAGGAGGTGCTTCGCGACAAGGTCGAGCAGATGGCCGAGGCTCGCCTGGACACGCAGGCCGACGTCGACGCGACGAGCCTTGGCGCGCTATTGGGCAGTTGGGTCGACGACATCATCAAAGGCCAGCGCGATGGCCTGGGCTTTTCGCTGGTGGTCATCGCGATCATCTTGATGCTCGGGTTCGGCTCCATTCGCGCCGGGTTGTGGTCGATGATTCCCAACGTCTTCCCGCTGCTCGCCCTCGGCGGCTGGGCCGGCTTCTTTTGGGACGCTGTCGACACCGACACGCTCATCTTGGGGATGATCGCGCTGGGCATCGGCGTCGATGACACGATTCACTTCATCGCGCGCTTTCGACTCGAGCGCGAGCGCGGCGGCGAGCTCTCCGAGTCGATCGACAGGACATTTCGGTTCTCGGGGCGCGGCATCATCATCACCACCTTTATCTTCGTGTTGGGCTTTTCACCGCTGGCGATGAGTGGTTACTTGCCCATTCACATAATGGGGACGATGCTCCCGTTCTGCTTCGTCGTCGCCGTTGTGGCCGACCTGTTGCTCGTGCCGGCCATGATTCAACTCGGCGCGATTCGATTCGACTCTCACCAAAGCCAGTAGCACCCAATGAAGACCGTCACAGACCTCCATGAAGCCCTCGTCCACGTCGACTCCGGCCAGCGTGTCTTTATCCACGGCGGGGTCGCCACGCCCAAGGCGCTCGTCGAGGCGCTCGTGGCCCGCGCGCCGGAGTTGAGCGACGTCGAGATCATCCACCTGCACACCGAGGGGCCGGCGCCGTATGCCGAGCCCGAGCACGAGGGGAGCTTCCGCGTCGCCAATTTGTTCGTGGGCGGCAATATGCGCGGCCGGCTCGACTACGATCGCGTCGACTATCTGCCGTGCTTTTTGTCGGAGATCCCGGCGCTGTTCCGCTCGGGGCGCCGCAAGATCGACGTGGCGCTCATCCACGTCTCGCCGCCCGACAAACACGGCTACTGCACGCTCGGCTGCAGCGTCGACGTGGCGCATGCGGCGGTGGAGGTGGCCGATCTGATCATCGCTCAGATCAACCCGCAGATGCCGCGCGTGCATGGTGATGGCTTCGTGCACCTCGACGATATCGACTACGGCATCGAGGTCGACGTGCCCATCCCCGAGGTCGTCGTCGGCGAGGCCACCCAGGTCGAGCGTGCGATCGGACGCAACGTCGCCTCGCTCGTCGAGGATGGCGCCACGCTGCAGATGGGCATCGGCGCCATCCCCAACGCCACGCTCGCCGAGCTCAAAGGCCACAAGCGGCTGGGCGTGCACACCGAGATGCTCTCGGACGGCATCCTCGACTTGCTCGCGTGCGGCGCGCTCGACAACTCGGCCAAGACGGTCCACCCGGGCAAGACGGTGACCGGATTCTTGATGGGAAGCCGCCGATTATACGACCTGGTTGACGACAACCCGGCGGTGGTGGGGCTCGACGTCGCCTACGTCAACCGCACTCGCGTGGTCGCACGCAACCCGAAGGTCACCGCTATCAACTCGGCGGTCGAGGTCGACCTGACCGGCCAGATCTGCGCCGACTCCATCGGCTCGCACGTCATCAGCGGCGTGGGCGGTCAGATGGACTTCATGCGCGGGGCGGCGCTGTCGGAGGGCGGAAAGCCGATCATCGCCATGCCCAGCCGTACCGGCCGCGGGGTCGCCAAGATCGTGCCGAGCCTCAAGAAGGGCGCCGGCGTGGTCACCACCCGCGCCCACGTCCACTACGTGGTCACCGAGTATGGTGTGGCCGACCTGTACGGCATGACGTTGGGGGAGCGCGCGAAGGCGCTCATCGACATCGCGCACCCCGAGGACCGCGAGATGCTCGAGCGGGCGTGGTTCGAGCACCAGAAGGGCGGCGACCTGTGAGGTCGCTCGGGTGAATCAGGCTATCGGAGGTACAGAGCGTCGGAGGCTCAGAGGCTCGGAGGCTCAGAGCCCGTGATGGCGCGGAACGCTGAAACGCTAAAGATTCATCTGAAGGACGCGGAAGACGCTGTAGAAGCCTCGTCGCTGCGGCGTGTCGATGTGCGTCGGCGGGGCAGCCTTCTTCAGGGCGTACAACAAACCTGTCGGCCGCAGCGAGTCGGCGTGCGTCGGGGAGCAGCCTTCTGCAGCGCGTGCAGCGCACTTTAGATGAATCTTCAGCGCTGCAGTGTTCGGCGTACAGCCCTTTCGCGCCGTCAGCGGCTCGGAGACTCAGAGGCGCTGTGATGGCGCGGAACGCTGTAGCGTTCGGCGTCGGTCAGCGTTCAGCGCCTCCGCGCCATCAGCGGTTCAGCTACTCTCCGCGACCTCGTCTTCAGTGCCCTTATCTTCAGTGCCGTCATCGGTCCCTTCGGCTTCCTCGTCGTCCTTCTTCAGCCGGGAATTGACCCACCGACGCGTCGACAAGGTCGTCTCACCAAAGTTCAGCAACAGCCCACGGCTGGCGCCTGATGCATGGACGTTTCGACCCAGCTGGTTGTAGTGGTCTTTGGTGGTCTTCTTGACGGCCTTGAGTTCCAGCGCCACCTCGTCCTCGACCATGATATCGACAAAACCCGTGCCGATCTTGCGCCCGCGCAGGGTGATCTCGACCTCGTACTCACGCTCGTACTCCAGGCCCTCGTCTTCGAGAACAACGCAAAGACCTTCGCGATAGAGATGCTCCGGCTGGTGTGGCCCGAGTTCTTTGTGAACATCGATCGCGCAGCCGATGATCTTACCGGTGAGTTGGTCGTCTTTTACCTCTTGTTGAAAAGCCATCTAGATGCTCCGTGTTTGGTTGATTGCTTAGTGTCATGAGGGAATATTGCCCTCATTACTGTTTTCGGCAGGATGGGCGGGATCGTTGCGTACTTTTTTGAGAATCCGTGCGTGACGTGTCGCTGGAGGGGGCGGCGCTGTTGTGGATGATGTCGTTTGAGGTGCTCGGAAGTACAGATGCTCGGAGGCTCAGAGGCTCAGTGGCTCGGAGGCTCTGAGCCCGTGATGGCGCGGAACGCTGAAACGCTAAAGATTCATCTGAAGGACGCAGAAGACGCTGTAGAAGCCTCGTCGCTGCGGCGTGTCGAGGTGCGTCGGCAGGGCAGCCTTCTGCAGGGCGTGCAACAAATCTGTCGGCCGCAGTGAGTCGAAGTGCGTCGGGGAGCAGCCTTCTGCAGCGTGTGCAGTGCACTTCAGATGAATCTTCAGCGCCGCAGCGTTCGGCGTGGGTCAGCGTACAGCTCTTTCGCGCCGTCAGCGGCTCGGAGGCTCAGAGGCTCGGAGGTACAGAGGCTCGGAGACTCAGAGGCTCGGAGCTCGTGATGGCGCGGAACGCTGAAACGCTAAAGATTCATCTGAAGGACGCAGAAGACGCTGTAGAATCCTCGTCGCTGCGGCGTGTCGAGGTGCGTCGGCGGGGCAGCCTTCTGCAGGGCGTGCAACAAGTCTGTTGGCCGCAGTGAGTCGACGTGCGTCGGGGAGCAGCCTTCTGCAGCGTGTGCAGCGCACTTCAGATGAATCTTCAGCGCCGCAGCGTTCGGCGTGGGGCAGCGTACAGCTCTTTCGCGCCCTCAGTGGCTCGGAGGCTCAGAGGCTCGGAGGCTCGGAGGCTCGGAGGTACAGAGGCTCGGAGACTCAGAGGCTCAGAGCTCGTGATGGCGCGGAACACTGAAACGCTAAAGATTCATCTGAAGGACGCAGAAGACGCTGTAGAAGCCTCGTCGCTGCGGCGTGTCGAGGTGCGTTGGCGGGGCAGCCTTCTGCAGGGCGTGCAACAAACCTGTCGGCCGCAGTGAGTCGACGTGCGTCGGGGAGCAGCCTTCTGCAGCGTGTGCAGCGCACTTCAGATGAATCTTCAGCGCCGCAGCGTTCGGCGTGGGTCAGCGTACAGCTCTTTCACGCCCTCAGTGGCTCGGAGACTCAGAGGCTCAGAGCCTGTCACGGCGCGGAACGCCGAATCTTCAGCGCCGAAGCGCCGCAGCGTCCAGCGCCTCCGGGTCACTCGGAACGATGCGGGGAGTTGCGGACCATGCGTCGCATGGCTTCGTGGACGGAGGGCTCGATGCGGTCGGCGCCGCGGGCCAGCGCCATCGTGTCGAGCTGGGAGGCGTCGGTGAGGGTGCCGGTGACGAGGCCGTCGAGGAATTGCTTGAGGAGTCGGTCGCGGCCGAGTTCGTCGAGTTGTTCCTCCAATGCGTTATCGGTCACGCCGATGAACTCGGATGGGTCGAGGGGGTTGGCCAGGGGCGCGTGGCGCACGAAGCCGGAGGCGTCGAAGTTGTGTTCGAGTTCGCCGTCTTCGTCGAAGCTCACCAGTTCGTCGCCGGCCCGGCAGTAGCGGAGGCGCCACGTCGAGTCGGGGCGCACGCCGAGGCCGTCTTGGCCCGGGCGCACCGAGGATTGGAAGCTGTAGATGCACCAGCCGGAGCGCTCGTCGCCGACGACGTAGATGGCCACGTCGACGCCGCCCTTGAGCTTGGCGACGGTCTCTTTGGCTTGCGATACGCGGTGATTGGGGGCGTCGACGATCTGGCGGACCTCCTCGTCGATGGCCGCGTCCAGCGCGTGGCTCGAGTGGGAGTCCAAGACCTCGCCGAACAGCGGGCGCAGGGGCTCGAGGTCCGGCGGGATGGCTGCGTGCTGGGCGTTGGCGAGCGCCTGGGCTGCGACGTCGATCTTGTCGCCGAGGGAGATATCGTCGAAGGGCTTGTCGGGCGTGTCGACCGTGGCCACGCCGAGTTCGGCGGCGGCTTCGCGGCCCCAGCTCGACGACTCGAGCGACTCGGGTAGAGCGGGGCGCTTGCGTTCGTCGGTCGGCGCGGCGTCTTCGGAGCACAGCTCGTCGAGCGCTTCGGGGGCGCCCTGGCGCAGGAGCCGATGGGCGCGCTGCTCGTGTTGCTCGCGAGCGTAGGGGCTGGGCGCCGAGCGCGGCGGGCAGGTGAGCTCGACGACGTTCGTCGGCGGGCGCTTCGGGCCGTCGAACCGGTAGAGCGAGGCGCCGAAGACGCAGTAGACGGGCTCACCGGAGGTCGAGATGACCGGGTAGGGGAGGCTCCCGGCCATGGCGAATGGTTCGTCGGGGTCGACCTGCGTCTTGCGCTGCAGCAGGCAGTAGCCGTCGCCGCGGCGGCCGACGACGTACGCCGTCTGCAAGATGCCCCTTTCGGCGAGTTGGACCGCCTCGTCGAGGGGCGTGCGTTTGTGCTGCGCGGCCTCGACGAGCACGTGGCGAACCAGCCCGGCAAACTCCCGGCCGGTACCGACCGCGTCGACCTCGCCGATGACCTCGTCGAGCACCTCGCGGTGGGCGTCCGAGAACGGGGGCGCCAGCTGGGAGAGCCACTGCGTGCCCAGGTCGCGGTGTTGGTGCTTCGGAAAGGCGCTCGTCTTTCGACGGGTCGAATCGATCGCGGAGTGCATCGCCTGCTGAGCGCGAGCGACGCGACGCTCGGCGAGGTCGCCCGGCGAGCGATACTCGACGGTGAAGGAGCCGATGGCGATGAGCGGGATCAAAAGGGTCGCCGCGCGCACCCACCTGGTCTTCGGGTGCTTCGGCTTGATCAGGGTCGCAACTCCGACCCCGGTCATGAGGATGCCGAGGACGGCCGGAAAGACGAGGGCCTTTTTGACCACGCCCAGCGCATCGCCGACCAGCGAGTTGATGAAACCGAGAGCGTAGACCGTCACGAAGATGCTGATCCAGCCGGCGACCGTCACAAGCCATGGATGCGCGGTGCGTTGCTGCTCGCGTTTGTACCCCTTTACCAGCCAGAAGAGCGTGGTGAAGATGACAGGCAAAAAGAGGATGAGCGAGTGATCGCCCACCGCCACGGGCGCGTAGTGGCAGTCCCGGTAGGTGTCTCCGATGCAAACGGGCCCGTAGGTGCCCCGAATCCAGTCATCGACGAGGAGTACGGCGGCGATCGAGCTGCAGAAGACAAATCCCCAGTGGAAGGCCGGGTGCTTGTCGTAGCGGAAGAGGCGGTCGTCGCACGGCTCGTCGGGCCCGCTCGGTTCTTCTCGCTCGTCGCGCTCGTGTTCGTCGTCGAAGATCATCGTGGCTGCTCGGGTCACTGCTCGCGTCAAATGAGGCGGCGCTACTGGTCGGCGTTCGCGCTCAGCGCGGAGCCGGCGATGAGGAGTTGGCCCACCCAGTAGGTCAGGATGATCGGGATGCGCACCCCGTCGATGGGGGCGTGAAAGCGGTCGAGGGCGATGAGCGAGTCGCTCAGGCCGAAGGTGATCGCGCCGAGCATCGCCGCCCAGTCCCAGCCGGTCGGCTTCTGCTCGCCTGCGACCATCGCCGTCGCTCGCCACATCATCATCATGATGACCGAGCCGTAGGCGAGCGTCGGGATGCGCATCGGGCCGAGGTGGGGCCACAAAAAGCTGACCAACCAGCCGACCCAGATCGCAAAGGGCACAAACTCCAGGGGGCGCAGCGTGCGCGAGCGCCCGACGAAGGCGACGATATAGGCGACGTGGCCGAGCAGGAAGGCGACGAGTCCGGCGAGGAAAGTCGCGTCGCTGATTTCCAAGAAGATGTCACCGAAGATGCACAGCCCGAGCCCGGCGAGGATCGTGTTGGCGTAGCGTCCGCGCCCGTAGGCGGCCACCACGACCATCATCGACAGCACCGGGAAGGGCTTGCTGAGCACGCGTACCCAGTACAGGTCGAGGATGACGCCGAAGATGAAGAGCGCCGTGGCCACAAAGCCCACGGCGGCGGCGAGGGGGACGAATCTGGCGAGTTTGGACTGCATGACGCGCTCGCGTGTCGGGTGGATGCGATGTCGGTGATCATCGCGCCGATTGGCTCGATGTGCAAGGCGTGGTGCGTCTCGGACGCCAGACCGGAGCGTTGCGGTCGCTCGCCGGCCGATCCTGTCTAAGATCAAGGACGAGGATTCGATCGGCTCGCCATCATCAACGCTCGAGGGACCCATGGCATATCGACTGCACGAAGTTCATCCGTCGCTGGTTCACTATCCGCTGACGCTCCTGCCGATATCGGTGGGGGCCGACCTCGTGGGGACGCTCACCGGCAGCGACAAGCTCAAGGAGATTGGGCGCCTTTCGATGGCCGCGGGGGCGGTCTCGGCGCTGTTTGCCGGTCTGGCGGGCTTGGTTGCCCAAGAGGAGGTCGACCTCGACAACGAGGAGGCCCACGGCATGCTCACCTCGCACCGTAACCTCAACCTCGGGCTGATGGCGGGCTCGGCGCTGATGGCCTGGCAGCGAAGCAGGTCAGAGCCGGGGCCGGGCTACCTGGCGGCCGGGGTGGGCAGCATCGCCGGGTTGATGTGGAGCGCGTATCTGGGCGGCAAGCTCGTCTACAAGCACGGCGCCGGGGTCGAGCGGGCCGGCGGAGTGCTCGAAGGGGAGTCGCCCGAGTTTCGCCGCGGGCAGACCGCCGACTTGTTTCGTAAGACCGGCCGCCACCTGAAGGTCGGCTCGTCGCATACCGTCGAGCACCTCAAAGAGGGCGAGATTGCGCCGGTGATGCGTGAGCGTCGCGGCGGTTCGAAGACGAACGGGCAGCGGCCGTCGCCCTGAAGGGTGTGCGCT
The DNA here is from genome assembly GCF_006517175.1 of Persicimonas caeni. Classification (NCBI taxonomy): domain Bacteria; class Deltaproteobacteria; order Bradymonadales; family Bradymonadaceae; genus Persicimonas; species Persicimonas caeni. Next base: position 6,221,130 of record NZ_CP041186.1, read on the forward strand.
TGGAGTTGAAGGGGCGGCGCGGCTTGTGCCAGATTGGGGGCCGGTTTTCGACTCCCGAATGGAGGTAGCAGATGCGGCTCGTTTTTCGATTGGCGGTGATGGTGTTTCTGGCGGGCTTGGCGGCTCCTGCGTTCGCACAGGACGCCGGCGAGGCGAAGCTCGGCGCGGACGAGCTCGCCAAGAAGGTCGTCGAGGCGACCGGTGACCCGACCGAGCTCGACAAGCTCGCCTTTACCTTCGTGGTCGAAAAGGAGGGCAAAGCGGTCGTCAGCCGCCGGCATATCTGGAAGCCGAAGGCGGGCGAGCTCGAGGTCAAAGCGGGCGAGCAGACGATCGAGCTGACCCAGCTTCACGACCACGACCTGAGCAAGCTCGCCGACGACCCGAAGGCGAACGCGGAGACGTGGAAGAAGATCGCGCCGAAGAGCACCCCCGAAGAGGCGGCCAAGGCGTGGGCCTGGTTCGTCAACGACAGCTACTGGCTGCTGGTGCCCTCGAAGCTGTTCGACCCGGGTGTCAACCGCAAGCTCGACGAGCAGGGCCGGCTGGTACTGACCTTCGGCGACGTCGGGCTCACCCCGGGCGACCGCTACATGATGACCGTCGACCGCGACAATTGGCAGGTGAAGCGCTGGGATTTCGTGCTCGAGAGTGGCCGAAAAGGCGGGTTCGCGTGGACCGACTACAAGAAAGTCGGCCCGCTCGAGTTGTCGACGAAGCGCGTGGCCGACGGCGGCAACTTCGTCATCCGCTTCGAGGACGTCGAGGCCGGCGAGTGAACCGTTTGCCTCGACAGGCCTTAGGGTGCGTCAATGCCGACGACGAAGCTTCCGACCGTGTTGTCGGTGGTCTCGTCGGCGAAGGGGAGGGCGCCGGTAAAGCCAGCGGCTGCGACCACACGGCCGTCGGGCAACCAAACCAGACTCTCGGGGTACATGTAGAAGGAGGCGGTCAGATTATATACCCAACTCGCGCCCGTTTGCCCCGGGTTGATGAGGAGTGCGTTGCCGCGGCTTTCTTGGAGATGTGCCGTCGCGCTTGCGAAGGTTAGGGTCTCGTCACCGGGGCCGGTTACGTCCGCCAGAATGAGTTCGGCGCCCGAATCGCGCAACACGTATTCCTTACATGCCTCGTCGAGGGGGTTCTTGAAGTGGCGCAGCGAGGGCGGCAGTAGCGTCGCGCCGTCGACGTCGATCTGGGCCAACACCACATCCGAAATGCCTTCGGGCGCATAAGTGATCCCGTCGAGGGTCGTAGCCGCCACCAGCGTGCCGCAGAGGCGCAGATCGCCGGCTTGATCGACGGCGATTCTCTCCAAGAGGACCCCCTCGACGTTTTGTTCCGCATGGCCGGGGCCCCGCGCCGCGCCGGTCGTGTGAAAGTCGAAGACGAGCGATTCGTCGAAGCCGAGGTTGGCCACGGCGAACCCCTTCGTACCTGCGAGAGACAAATGCACCCCGTTGAGCATTTTCTGAGCGTCGATTCGACGGAGCCAAGCGGAGCCATCTTCAATGGTACCGTCTGCGGCGAGGCCGAACTCGAGCAGGACGAGTCCGTCGTCGTTGATCTCCAACGTCTCGCCGGCGGCATAGCCTCCAAACTGTAGGTCAGGGTTGACGACGGCCCATAAATCGCCCTCCGAGTCGAACGCGAGGTCCTTGACCTCGAAGTCGGTATACGCCCACAGACGTCGGTAGGAGACGAGTTGCCCGTCGGTTTTGGACAAGACGAGCAAGACGACCTCCTGCCCCCATTGTTCGGGATCGCCGAGGGGCACTTCTGTCTCGTCGACAGTGACCGCTGCATCGACGTCGATGCCGACGACCACGTAGTCATCGTTGACGGCGATTCGGCTGACGCCTTGATTCTCGACACTTATGACCGGCTGGACCCATTGCACGCTTCCGTCATCGCCCATGCGCGCGATGACCGTGTTGCTCGCCTGGCGCTCCACGACGACGTCGCCGAGTTCGACGCGGCCGGTGAAGCTGGCTGTCATATAGAGCTCGCCGTTGGCGTCATGGGTCATATCGATGGAGTCGAGGATGCCGGGGAGCTTCGTCCACTGCACCGAGGGACACCCGGCGAAGTCGGCAGATGCGTCGACGCTCCCGTCGCAGTCGTCGTCGAAGCCGTTGCAGGTCTCTTCGGCGTCGGGGTTGATCCAGGCCGCGGCGTCGTTGCAGTCGCCGCCGTCGGGGGTGAAGCCCTGAGGGCGATCGCAGGCGAGTGTGCTGTTGTCGGTGGTCCCCCAGCCGTCTTCGTCGGCGTCGCGAAAGTAGGTGGTCGGCCGGGTGCCGTCTTCGCACTGCGGCGCGGCGTCGGCTTCGACATCTTCTTCGACGTCCCCACCCACGTCGGCGCTCGACGCGCCTACTGGTCGGCACACACGGTTATTTGTCTGCGGCGACGGCTTGCACTCGTAACCGGGAGCGCAATCGGCGGTCGTCTGGCAGACGAAGGCGGTGCTGGTGTCGTAAACCTCCGTCTGACAAGCGGACAGGCCGCTCAGAAGGAACCCCGCGCAGGCGATGAGCCATAGCTTTGTCGTCATCTTCATGGTCCCCTCAGAAGCGCGTGGTGAAGGTAAACTCGACTCGGTCCGCGCTCGCGCCCAGGGCGAGGTCGGTGTCGGAGGCCGTGTCGGGAGTGGAGGCGGCGTCGGCGGTGAACAGGTAGATGCCGACGCTGGTGATCACGGCGCCGGTGATGGCGGTCGCGACCGCGGCGGTGTCGAGGGTGTTGGCCCGGTCTTGGCGCTCGAAGGCGTCGGCTTGAGAGACTCCCTCGACCTGATTGAAGCCGTTTCGGTCGGCGGCTTCGAGGTCGCTGCGAATGCTGCGTGCCCAGAGGTGCAGGCCGCCGGCGGCCAATAGCGCCGCGCCGCCGGTGGCCGTCGCCGTCCACGCCCAGGGCTTGAGGTTTGCCGGCTGGCGTTGGACGATGATGCGCACCGCGCCCGATTTGGCGGGTTTTTCGACGGTGGTCGTCGAATCTCGGCCCGATTGGCACGCCTCGTCGAGTTTGACGAGGTAGTCGTCCTTCTTGCTCGCGATGAATTGTGGGTCGGGTTTGGCGATGGCCGCGACCTCTTCGACGCGGCTGAACGCCGCTCGTGCTTGCTCGCAGCGCCCCATCAACTGGTAGGCGCGCCCCAGGTTCAGGTAGGTGATGTTGAGCGCGCCTTCCTGAAGGGAGTCTTCGAGGAGGTTGATCGCCAGAGAGTATTTCCCCTGCTCGATCGCCTCGACCGCGCGCGTGTTCAACTCGAATTGTCGATCAGAAGGCTCGGCGATGGGTTGGTCGGCGAAGGCCGGTGCGGACCATAACAGCGTCGAGACGATGGCGAGTAAATAGCTCACCCGGTACAGATGCTTCATTAAATTTCCGTTTGATACACGTTGAAGCGCCGGAATTGTGCCGTGCAGGTTAGAATAACCAGTTCGCCGCTGCAACGAGGCATCGAGGTGGCCGGATGGTGGTAGGTCGTCTGCGGTGTTGTGAGAGCCGCGGGCCTCTGGCATCATGGCCAAGCGTTCATTCCTGAAAGCGATTCAGTCGATGGCCAATGTGAGCGGAAAATGCCCGTCTTGCGATGCGCAGGGCGAAGTAGGTGCGCCTTGTAAGGGCAAGGCGTGTCAGAAACGCGGCTACCACTTTATCCCGGAATCGTTCTGGGAGCGCGCCCATGCCGGGAAGGACGGAACCCCCGACCCGCTCATCGGCTTGTTGATTGGCGACTTCCTGGTCGTCGACCTGCTGGGAGCCGGCGGTTTCGGCAAGGTGTGTCTGGCGCTGCAGAGCCCGCTGTTCCGGCTGCGCGGCGCGCTCAAGCTCATCGAGTTTCCCAACGACAACGAGGAGTTCCAGAAGGCGCTGCTCGAAAAGTTCCAGGGCGAAGCCGAGGTGCTGGCCGAGCTGAGCCACCCCAACATCGTGCGCCTGATCAAATACGGCACCCACCGCAAGCGGCCGTATCTGGTGATGGAGTTTCTCGAGAAGGGGATCACGTTGCGCGACGAGATCTTTCGTCGAGCGCGCGCCAAGAAGGCGTTTACCCAGGAGGAGTTGCGCCACATCTTCGAGCAGCTGCTCAACGGATTGGAGGCCGCCCACGCCCAAAAGATCATCCATCGGGACCTGAAGCCCGAGAATATCATGCTCCAACGCGTGGTCGGCAATCCGTACCACGTGCGCATCCTCGACTTCGGCATCGCCAAATTCGTCGAGGGGCAGGGGACGACCAAGTGGCCGCTGGGCTCGCCGAGCTACATGGCGCCCGAGCAGGTCGGCTTGCAGAATCTGGGGACCTGGACCGACCTGTACGCGGTGGGCGTGATGTTCTTCGAGCTGGTGACCGGTCGGCGCCCGTTTCCGGGCAGCTCGGACGAGGCCATCATGGCCAAAAAGCTCAAGGACGATTTCGACCCCTTCGAGCAGGTGGCCGACCTCGAGATTCCCGAGCCGACCGTGGCCTTCATGCGCCGGGCGATCGCCAAGAATCCCGAAGACAGGCACCAGATCGTCGCGGAGTTCCGCGAGGACATGGAAGTGGCGCTCGGCGAGCTTGCCGGCCAGGGCGGCGCGATCGGGCCGGGCGGCCGCGAGCTGACGTTTTTGCTCCAGTCGAAGGATATCGTAGAGCTGGGCGATACCTCCGCGCCCACACGCCTCGGCGAGTCGAAGCCGCCGGCGATGCCGGGCGAGGATGAAGAGAGCGAGGGCGGCAAGAAGGCTTCGTCGGGTCTGGGCAAGATTGCCGGGGTCGGCGTAGTCGCCGCGCTCCTCGCCGCCGGCGCGCTCGGGATCGGGAGTTGGCAAGGGCTGCTGGGGGCCGACGAGGGCGAGCCGTCGACGCCGCGAGACGAAGCCGTCGTCAGCGCCGCGGACGCCGGCGCGGACGCCGACCTGCATGGGGTCGCCGAAGAAGGAAAGGTCGCCGAACATGCGGTCACTGAACAAGGTGTCGCTGCGGAGCTGTCCGACGCGTCGACCGCTGCGTTGGACGCCGAGGCAGAACCGGAGGACGCGGGAGAAGCGCAGACGGACGCGTCCGACGCCGGCGACGTCGATGCGAATCCCGACGTGGGCCCGGCGCTGCCCGCTCACGCCATCGTCGGGTTGTCGGCGGGCAAATACCACACCTGCGCGCTGCGCGCCGACGGCAAGATTCGCTGCTGGGGTGCCAACCTCGAGGGCGAGTTGGGCTTGGGTCATACCCGAAAGCTCGGCGATAACGAGGCGGTCAACTTTGTGGACCCGCTCGACCTCGGCACGCCTGCCCGCCAAATCGCGGTGGCCGGCGACCGGGACTCGTCGTTTAGCTGTGCGCTGCTCGAAGGAGGCAAAGTGCGCTGCTGGGGCGCGAATGCTCACGGCCAACTCGGCTATGGACACACGAACGCCATCGGAGACGACGAGGGCTTGGAGGGGTTGCAGGACGTCGCGCTAGGGGCCAACGCCACGCAGCTCGCCGCCGGCGCCTCGAAGTTCGGCTCGCATGTATGCGCGCTGCTCGAAGATGGGACGCTGCGTTGCTGGGGCAGCGCTAAATTCGGCAAGCTCGGCTACGGGCACACTAACGTTATCGGCGACAACGAGCTGCCCACGGCGACCGGCAAGGTGGCTACCGGCAGCAAAGTCGCCGCCGTCGCCGCCGGAAAATACAATACCTGCGCCATCCTCGAAGACCGCTCGATGCGCTGCTGGGGATGGAATAGCGAGGGCCAGTTGGGGCTTGGGCACACCGAAAATGTCGGTGACAACGAAATCCCCGCCAGCGTCGCTCCCGTCGATGTGGGCGGCGACGTCGAGCAGGTCGCGGTGGGCCGGCGCCACATCTGCGCGGTCATCGAGGGCGGTGACGTACGCTGCTGGGGCTGGAATAACCACGGCCAACTCGGCCTCGGCCACACCGACAATATTGGCGACGACGAAACGCCCGCGTCGGTCGACCCCGTCGAGCTCGCCAGCGACGCTCAGCAGGTGGTGGCCGGCGAGTTGCACAGCTGCGCCTTGCTCGACGACGGAGGCGTGCAGTGCTGGGGTGACAACAAGTTCGGCCAGCTCGGCTACGGCCACGAAAACCCCGTCGGCGACACAGCCACGCCTTCGACCGTCGGCAAAGTCTACCTCGGCGCCAAAGCTACCGCGCTCGCCGCCGGCGCCTACCACACCTGCGCGCTGCTCGAAGATGGCAACGTGCGCTGCTGGGGCTACAATGAACACGGCCAGCTCGGCTACGGGCACTCGAACGACATCGGAGACAACGAGCCGCCGGGGAGCGTCGCAAATGTGGCGGTGGAGTGAGCGGGTGGAGGTATGAGCAACGATACCAACCAAAACGAAAACCCGGAGCCGTATAAGGTCGTCGCCGGGTTCGGCGAAGCCGAGTACGTGGTCGAGCGCAGTCGGTTCATCGGGCGTGCGTTGCCGGTCGAGTCGGAAGACGAGGCGCTCGCCTACGTCGATGAGGTCAAAGAGGAACACTACGACGCGCGTCATGTCTGCTACGGGTTTCGCATCGGACGGGGCTCGCAGACGATCGATCGGTGCAACGACGACGGCGAGCCGGCGCGTACCGCCGGGCTTCCAATCTGGCAGATTCTGGAGGGGCGCGAGATTACCGACACGTTGGTGGTGGTGATCCGCTATTTCGGAGGCATCAAGCTTGGGATGGGAGGGCTTGCGCGGGCCTACCGCGAGGCGGCCAGGCAAGCGCTCGACGAGGCCGGGGTCGAGCAGCGGTTTCCGTCGGTCGATGTCTCATTGAGCGTGCCGTACGCGATGCACGGCAAAGTCGAGCATCTGCTCGATCAGTTCGAGGGGGTTCGCGAGCGTGACACCGACTTTACGGCCGATGTCACGCTGCATTTGTCGATCTATCGACGGGACCTGGGCAAGGTGACGAAGCGGTTGGCCGCGCTTCTCCAGTGCGAGCCCGGCGAGGTCTTCGACCAGTCCTGACTGGGCATGCTTGCGGGGTTGGGGCGGCGCTTCTGTTGCCCCTGCTCGCCTTTCGAGGCCGTGTTCGGGCTTTGTCTCGGCAGTACGGCGGTGACGCGAAACTCTTCGCCGGACTTTGCTTCCGACCAACTTCCCCCCATCTCCCGTGTCAATTCGGCGGCGAGGCCCAGAGGCGTCGAGCCGTCGAGGGTGTTGCGCCGCAGAATACCGAGCAAGTCGAGGCGCAGGCTGCCCCGGGGCTTGCGGGGGGCGACGATTTCGAGGCACGCCCCCACCGAGCGCGAGCTGACGCGCACGCTGCAGTGGTTGTCACCCTCGGAGTCGAGCATGTAGGCGGCCAGCATGATGTAGACGAGCTGATACAGCCGCGGCCGGTCGGTGCGAAGGTACGCCGGGCGAAGTTGCAATTCGACGTGGGCGTTGAGAAAGCTGCCGAGCTGGTCGTGCACCCGCTCGACGGCGTCGGCCAAGTTGACTCGCTCGCTGTGGCCGCTCGACTCGGCGGCCAGCATCTCGAGCTCACTCACGATGCTGTGGATGCGGTTGAGGTTGCGCCCCAAGCGATCGACCATCAGCGCCATCTTGTCGTCGTCGTGAGGCACCATCGCGCTAAGCTGGCGCAGATAGCCCACGCAGGTGGTCAGCGGGTTGTTGAGCTCGTGGCCGACCGCGCCGGCGAGATCGGTCAGCGCATGCTCGTCGGCGACCATTGCCATGTCGTCGTCGATGGGCGCCAACACACGGTCCATCTCGAGCACACGCTCCATGTCGATGATTTGAGTGCGCTCGAGCGCTTGTTCGTCGCGCACGGTCGTGCGCAGCGACTCCGGCTCGTCGTCGAGCTGCCAGATGAGCATCTCGGGATTGGTGTCGTCCGCCGGCGCGCGCCCGTTCGATGAGCAGAGCCCGGCCGGCACACTCTCCTCTTCGTCTCGCCGTTCGCGTTTGGCCCACCCCATCCGAATCGTCGACGGGCGGTCGTCCCACTCGTCGGAGTCAGACACCTTTTCGTCGCGAATCCACTCGTCGGTCGGGGGTGTGTCCTCTTCGACACACGGCTGCCGCTCGCTCTCCGGAATCTCCAGCGTCGGACATTCCTCGAGCGTCATTCGGTCGGTGGTGTTCCTGCGGAGCGAATCGTTGTTTCGCTCGTCTGTCATCGCATGCCCCCTGTCGGCGTCGGACAGAGTTGAAGTTGGTCACCACCCCTGCCTGCGAAGGTGGACTTGCAGCACACAAGTCCGCCTCCACGACGACATACGACGGGTGTAACACGCCTCGAATTTCCCCAACTCGAGCGCCGCTGGCCTCCCTGCTGGTCGCTCGAGCTACTTCTAGTGTTTCCTCTGGTTGGCCAAAGTAAACGCATCGAGGGCGACCGCCAAATGATAATCCACACCGGATTGACCGGGATTTGTCACCACCGCGTCACCCAGAATACAGTTGTGGAGGCTCGAAGGCGCCGATGCATCGCGTCGTACGTCGCTTTGGCAGAGAGTTTGTCCTACATGTGAATACATGGCGCGGTGCGCAAATTTTTCTGGGCTCTGTTTGGCGTGTTTGCCAAACCGCCCTGACAGGCCGTACGAGCCCTAAGGTGGGCGATCTCTGCGGTCTGCCGCGCCAACCCCTCACGTGCTCGAGTGAGCGCAATGTTCACGGGGAAAGGTGGGTTCGGGGTTAGATTTGAATTCGGTTACGAGTTAGATTGTAGAATCTGCACGGGCCGGAGAGACTGCCTCGGCCGGAGCCCGAAGAACGTCGAATAACCTGGAGGAACGCCTCGTGACCACCCCCATAAAAGTGCTGGAGCGCTATACCGTGCGGAGCGCGGTGCGCATGCCGCGCATGCTCGGTGAACGCCTGTTCGGAGCGCCGCCGACCAATGATCTGGGCGTGCCACTCGACTATCAGACCCACATGATGCTCAGCTTGGCTGATTATGTTGGCCAACCACAACTGCACGAGTTGGGTACCGAGGGGGCGCGCGCCGAGTACGAGCGAACCAACCTGATGTGCAACCTGCCGGTGTGCAAGCTGCGCGAGATCGAGGATCGCCGAATCGACGGGCCGCACGGGCAGATCCCGGTACGCATCTATCGACCCTCACACGCGCCAGGCCTGCCAGCTTGCGTTTACTACCACGGCGGCGGCTTCGTCATCGGCGGACTCGACGGCTACGACGGGCTATGCAGCGCGCTGGCCGAGCGTGGCCGGTGCGTGGTCATCAGCGTCGACTACCGCCTGGCACCAGAGCACCCCTTTCCCGCGCCGATCGACGACAGCCTGGCTGCCTATCGCTGGGTGCGCGACCACGCCGACGACCTGGGTATCGATGCTGAGCGCATCGCCGTCGCCGGTGATTCGGCGGGCGGCAATTTGGCCACAGTGGTCTGCCAGCAGCTCGTCGAGGCCGGCGAGGAGCCGCCGGCGTATCAGTTGCTCATCTACCCGACGACCGATCAGATCGGCGAATACGCTTCACATCGCCATTTCGGCGAAGGCTTCCTGTTGACCGGAGCGATGATGGATTGGTTTACCCGGACCTATCTTTCCGGCTACAGCGATTTGGACGACCCGCGTGTCTCGCCGCTTCGCTTCGACCGCCTCGATAAGCTGCCCCCGACGAGGGTGATCACCGCCGGGTTCGACCCCCTCAGGGACGAGGGCATTGCCTATGCCGAGCGCCTCGCTGACGCGGGCGTGACGACCGTCCACCGCAGCTTCGATCGCCTTATCCACAGTTTTATCACCATGGGCGGTCTGCTCGACTCGGCGGGCCACGCCGTGGCCGATATTGCGCATGGGCTCCGCGATGCCCTGCATCGCGCGTAGTGGTAAGGACGTTGGCTACAAGTGTTTGGCAGCGGCCTCGACGGCCGCTTCGACGTCGGCGTCGTGGCCGTGATCGGCCAGCGCCTCGGCGACTGCGCGCACGGTTTTGAGTAGCTCCTCGGGCAGGGTGATCACGTGACCCATGTGGCCGACGCGGAAATAGTCCTGCTTTCGACCCGGGTAGAGCCCACCGGCGACAATCACGCCGCGCTTTTTGATGTCGGCCAACATACTCGCGTCGACGCCCTCCGGATACATGATCGCGCTGAGGGTATTGGCGGCGAGGTCGTCGGTGGCCGGGAAGAGCTCCAAGCCCAGCGTCGTCCAGGCGGCGCGCATGGCGTCGGCGGCGACCTGGTGGGCGTTGATGCGCGCGGAGATGCCGCGCTCGCCGCGATATTCGTAGGCGAGGATCTCTGCCAGGCTGGCCTCGAGGGCATTGACCAGATTGGTCGCCGGCGTCGAGAAGTAGCTGCCGCGGCGCTCTTCGTAGGCGTTCATGATGGGGAGCCACTCTCGCCAGTCCAACGACATCGGTGGGGGCTCGGAGAGTGCCGCGCGTGCTTCCATGGCGCGAGGGCTGGCGACCATCAGCGCGAGCCCGGGAGGCACGCCGACAGCCTTTTGTGAGGCAGTCAGATAGACGTCGGCGCCCCATTCGCTCATCTGAAAAGCTTCGGCGGCGGTGGCGCAAACCCCGTCGAACACCGACAGGACATCGTACTGGCGAGCGAGCTCGCAGATCGTCTCGGCGTCGATGCGCACGCCGGTCGAGGTGTCGACGTGGGTGGCAAAGATGGCGTCGACCGGACGCGCCTCGAGTGCTTGCTTTAGGCCGTCGACGCTGGGCACCTGACCGGGCCGGGCGCCCACTTCGGTGAGCTGGACGCCGCGGCGACGAAGCATCTCGGCCATGCGATCCGAAAAGTAGCCGGTGTTGACGACCAGCGCGCGTTGGCCGGGCTCGAGCAGGTTGCACACCGCCATTTCCATGGCGATGGTCCCGCTGCCGGCGATGACGAACGGTTGGCTGTCGGGGCCGGCGCACCACACCTGGCGCATCATCTCGATGGAGCTGCCGAAGTTTTCGATAAAGTCGGCGGCGAGATGGCTCGGCGGAGGGGTTTCGAAGGCCTCGAGTACGGTCGGAGAGACCTCAATCGGGCCGGGGATCATCAACAGATTCTTGTTCGGCATCGGCTACCTCAATCGATACGACGAAATTCGATCTGGAACGCAGCCAGTATCCCACAGTTGTGTGCAGGTGCAAGGCCGGCGACACTACGGTTCGAAGCCGTAGGTGTCGAAGACCTCGCGCAACTCGTGGGCGATGAAGCCCTTGGAGAGTCCATACTGTTCGAGGGAGTAGGAGTGGCTGCTCGTGTGCTTGTCAGCGCGGGCGAGTTCTTCGCGCACCCGCCGGCGCACGTCGTCGGTGAGCGGGCGGTCGAGCCACGCGTAGATGCGCTCGAGAGTCGCCTCCGGGGCGCTGACGAGGTCGTCGAAGCGAATCGTGGTCATCTTCCCCGGCCCCAACTCGGAGCGCGCCCGGTGCATGCGCTTGTAGTAGTCGATGGCGAGCATGGCCAGACGCCGGCTCGGCGCGCCGTCTTCGGGCAACGAGGGCGAAACCGCCGCCCAGGCGGCACGAAACATGCTCACAAATGAGGGGATGCTCTTGTAGGGGTGGCGCACCAGGTGCACGAAACGCGCCTGGGGAAAGGCCGTACGCATGGTTTCGAGTCGGCCGGCCATCAATACGCTCTTGTCGAGCAGTTGTCCGTCGGATTGCTCGGCCTCGAAGATGCGCTGGACGCTGTCGCGGTAGTAGCGCGCCAAGCGCTCGCGCACCGGGGCGGGTAGCGTGTCGACGAAGCCTGCCTCGTGGGCGGCGTCGAGTTCGTGCAACAGAAGATAGAGTCCGGGGCTGAGCAGCGTGAGTACGAAGAGCCCCTCGTCTTCCTCGGGCCTGGAGAAGCCGAGCTGGTGGATGCCGTCCCAGCCGTCGAAGGCGAGGCCCTCGAGTTTATCGAGCGCCCAGCGCAGTGGGCCGCCCACGCGCTTGTCGAGGCGTTCGAGGCCGTGGATGAGCCGAATGATCGACACCGACGGCAAGATGGTGTGGTACAGCTTGAAGTGGGCGAAGTCGTCGTCCAGAGACATCAAACGATGCAAAAAGGTGGTGCCGCTTCGGGGCGCGGCGACGATAAAGATCGGCTCGCCCGGGTCGCGGTCGCGGTAGCCGGGAAACAGCACGTCGTCGAGCGCGCGCCCCATCCGCACGCCCGCGTAGACCATCCGATGCGCGGCGAATAGGCCCAGCGCCCAGCCGATGCGGCGCAAATCGGGCTGCGTGATCGACAGAGTGGTCTTCGCCACTGCGCGTAACGTAGTTTGATCGACGAAGATGGGATCACGCTCAGCAGGCCGGGCCATTGTCTATCCACTCTCGAGGGAAGCACAATTTAGCCCAAACTTAAGACGCGTGCACCCAATGTGAAGCCGAATGAGCGTGGCTGGCTCGCGGTGGGGCGTTTGACGTCATCCCTTGTGGTGTTTAGCGTCCCGACGCACGTTCTCTGATTTTGTGACTCTCCACTTCAAGGAGCACTACTGTGATTAAACTCGTCGTCAAGACACCTAACGACGGAGAACTCCAGACTATCTGCACTCGGGAGTACAACGAAGCTAGCTTCGTGATGCCCGAGCCGCGAAACGTCCTGTCCATCCCCAACGAAGAGGGTGAGGACGAGACGCGCTACTACGTCGAAAACGTCATCCACCACCTTGCCGACGACCAGCCCGAGCTTCAGCTCGTGGTCCGTGACGAGGAAGAGGTCCTGCGCCAGGTGCGCCAGCAGCGCCAGCAGCAGATGCGCCAAATGCAGCAGCTCCAGCAGTCCCAGGGCGGCCAGGGCGGCGGCAACCCGTTTAGCAAGGGCGGCAACAGCGGCAACAACAGCCCGTTTAGCCTGTAAGTCCAGCCGGACATGTCCAAGCAGCCGAAAGAGCCTGGCGGTGCAAGTCCTTGCGCCGCCAGGCTTTTTTGTTTTTAGAAAGGTCATTGGCTACTACCGGGGGGGCGTCTATGATGAAGACCAGAAGAGTCAACAACGTATCAAAGGTAGCGAAGCAACCAAGGCCTCGAGGTGAGTATGCGTCTACGTCGGCGAATTGCCGCTCTGATGACGATGGTGGTGCTGTGGGTTCCGATTTCGGTTTCCGCTCAGTCAGCGCCTGCAGCAGCACAAGCACAAAAAGCAGAACAAGCACAGAAGGCCGAACAGGCACAAGAGCAAGCGGAGCACGACCAGTTACGGCAGGTAGCAGCGCCTACCGAAGAGGCGCGGGAGACAGAGCAGACAGACGAGGACTGGTGGACCCCATGGTACTTGGTCGACTACGGGCTCATCGCTGCGGGAACCACCGCGTTGATCGTCGGCGAAGAAATTGAGCCTACCTACGACGCGGGCATCGGACCGGCCTACAATCCGGATGATCCGGCGAGCTTCTTCGCAAGCCCCGACGCCCAACTCGTCGGCGAGCGCTTTATCGATGAACACCAGGGCGAGACCGTGCCGGCCTCCTGGGTGATGGGCGCCATCGGCGGCGCCACGCTCTATCTGGGCGCGCTCGAAGGCAAGGCGTGGGCCGACGGCTCGGGCTCCGCTCAGCAATTTCACGACATGATGATCGGCTTTCTGGAGACCACCGCGCTTACGGCCGGGGTGACCAACTTGGTCAAGCCTTCGGTGGGCCGGCTGCGTCCCGACTTCCAGGACCGCGCGCTGCGTCACGTCTGCAGCACGGACGCGCCGTCGAACGTCGACTGTGACGGCTACCGAAACCAGCCACTGTCAGACGATCCCGACGAGGCCGAGGCGATCTTGCTCGACGGGCGGCGGAGCTTCTTCTCGGGCCACAGCTCCAACGCGTTCAGCGTGTTCACCTACACCTCGTTGGCCATCGGCGGGCACTACGTCTGGGGCGACGACGCCACCCCTCGAAGCCGCGCTGCGGGCATTTTTGCCCAAAGTCTGCTGATGACGACGGCCTCGTATGTGGCCGGCTCGCGCCTAATTGACGGGCGCCACCATGTCAGCGACGTACTCAGCGGAGCGGCGGTCGGACTGGCTTTTGCCAACTTCTCCTACTGGCGGCGCTTCGACCTCGCCGGCAACCCGCGTGGTCGAGACCTGCAGTTCTGGGAGCAAGTCGACCTCGACATCGAGCTCGGCCCGGCGCCCAACGGGGCCGGCGTGCAGCTTACGGTTCGTCACTGAGAGAGGCCCCAAGACAAATATTGAGCAGCGGGAACTACCAGTCAGCGCTCGTTTGTTGGACTGACGCACCAGTCACCCTTGTGTGTAAATCGCCTTGTGATTTACCTTGGGGCGTGATTGTGTTATTGAAAGACGACGTTCACGAAAATCAGTACCGATGACTGAGTATGCAAACAGAGCAGGGTAGTACCTCGCCCTCCGTGAAGTTCTCGCACGGGGGCGACTTTCGCCGCACGCTGCAAAAGCGTGTGAAGCATTACTTCAAAGACACCGGGCTCGATCAACGCGATCAGCCTGCGATGTATCTCAAGACCGCCGTCATCCTCGGTTGGTTTTTCGCCTCCTACGCAGCTTTGGTCTTCGCTCCGCTTCCGTGGTGGGGGCGTGTGTTGATGGCCATCTCGCTGGGCCTTTCGTGTGCCGGAATCGGCTTTAGCATCATGCACGACGCCGGGCACCGAGCCTATTCGAAGAATAACTGGGTCAATCAGCTGCTTTTCATGTCCCTCGACATGCTCGGTGGCAGTTCGTACGTGTGGCGTTTCAAGCACAACACCCTGCACCACTCGTTTGCCAATATCGACGGCCACGACGACGACATCGATATCGGTTTGCTCGGACGCCTCTCGCCGGAACAGAAGCGCCTGCCGTTTCACCGCTTTCAGCACTGGTATGTGTGGCCACTGTACGGTCTCTTGGTGGTCAAATGGCAGTTTTGGGACGATTTCTACTGCTGGGCGACCGGGAAGGTCGGCGGTCGTGAAATGCCCCGTCCCAAGGGGATGGACGCGGCCGTGTTGGTAGGAGGAAAGCTGGTCTTTCTGGTCTTCGGTTTTGTGGTTCCGGCGCTCATTCACCCCGTCGGCTGGGTCATCGCGTTTTACCTGTTGGCTTCATTCGTCCAGGGTATCGTGCTGGCGACGGTCTTCCAGCTGGCGCATTGCGTCGAAGAGGCCGACTTTCCGGTGCCGCCCGAGAGCCACCGCATGGAGCATGACTGGGCCACTCACCAGTTGATGACGACGGTGGACTTCGCTCAGAAGAACCCGCTTATCACGTGGTATGTGGGAGGCTTGAACTACCAGGTCGAGCACCATCTCTTCCCACGGATCTCACATATCCACTATCCCAAGCTCGCCGAAATCGTTCGCGAAACGTGTGAAGAATTCGGCGTGCCTTACCACGCTCAACCCACCCTGTGGGGTGGCATTCGCTCCCACTTCCGCCACCTGCGTCGGATGGGGCGGCCCGAGACCGCCAGCGAGCCAACGCTGAACGCGGCTTGAACGAAAAAAATCGGAGGCAGGACCTCGAGCCCTGGCAGCGAGGCCTGTGCCTGCCGTCCAGAGCTGGAAGGTCTGCCTCCGATCGTCGTTCTGCCCTTCGTTAAGGTGTCAGGCGCGCGGACGTGTCGACGATGACTCGGAGCCGCGGTAGATCTTCACCCGCGGCTCGGTATGCGTCTGTGTATGCCCCTGCGTGTGCGTCCCCTTGTGCAGGTAGACGCCATCGCTGGTGATGTCGATATCGTCGACCGAGAAGCGCTCGCCGTTGTCGAGGATCACGGTGCGCACAAGCTTGGCGTCGGTATCGACGAGCATGTCGTCGATCTTGCCGATGCGTCCGCCGTCGCGCTCGTAGAGCACCTTTCCGCGAACATCCTCTTTGCGGTCGGACACGTGCCAATCGTCGAGATGGGACAACTTCTTCAGAGCCATGTGCTACCTCCTGGCGTAGAATGGGCGTGAATCAGCCGTTCGATCGATGCGCGGCTCAGTCGATGAGCGCCACAAGGAACCAAACTGCTGCGATCAGGACGATGAGACCGAGAATCCAGCCCCAAATCTGGGCGGTTCTGTCTTTGTTCTTTTCAACTTCGATGCGTGCCATATCGTTGCCTCCGTGGTTTGAGGGTCGCGTTGCAGTGCTCGGCGCGGGTTAGGAGCGCTGGCGGCGCCGGGCGGTTTCGAAGCCGTAGCGGGCCGCGTCACGGTGGTTCGAGAAGGTCCCCTCACCGTGCTCGCGCTCGTAGGCGCGCTTCATGTCAGGCTCCAGATCATTGTACTCACGCCCCTTGTAGCGCTGACTGACGCCAAAGGCGTGGCCGAAGCGATACGCCGGCTCGTAGTGGCTGTAGTCCTTGCCCGTGCTACCGAACTGTGACTTGTGGTGTTGCTTGAAGTCGGACTCGAAGTGGCCGTAGCCGTGCTTGTCGGACACCCCTTCGGTCAGCCGCTCGATGTCGATTTCGGTCTCACGCGCCGTTTCGCGGATGGTCTCGGTATGCTCCTCGACCTCCTTGCCGACGTGGAGCTCCTCCTCGATGCGCGTCTCCTTTTGGACCACCGGCTCCTCGGCGTGCTCGCGCACCTCGATGGTCTCTTCGCTGAAGACGTCCTTGTCTCCTTTGACCGGCTTGTCGACCTTCTCGCGGCGCACGTCGGCGTGCTCCTCGCGAAGGTGGACTTCCTCTTCGACCGGCTTCTCCTTGACGCGCTTGTGCACGCGCAGACCGCCTGTTTCCACGTCGCGCTTGCCGACACGTACGTCTTCGTGCGCTTTGGTGATGCGCGCCTCTTCGCCGGAGCCGAGGATGCGGTTTCGCTCCTGTTCGACCTGCTCACGGTTGTAGAGGTCGGCGTTGGGGTTGAACCCCTGGTAGCCTGTCTCACGCCACTTTTCGCGGCGGCTCGACAGGTCGACCGACTCTTGGTTGTCGAGGTAACGCGCGATTTCGTCGGCCTTGCTGTCGTCGTCGACCTCGGTGATGATCAGGTTTCCGCCGCGGCGAACCGCCTCGGCGAACTCACGCGCGTCGGTCGATGGCACCCCGCGTGACTCGAGCTCGTCGACCAGTTTGGCGGTGGTGTTTTCGCCGCTCCGGCCGATGCCCCAGGGGTCGTTGCCCTCCGAGAGACTTCGCCAAGTCACTGTATTGACGTGCCTTTCGCTCACGCCGTGGTCCTTCAGACCGTTCTTGATGCGGTGGACCGTCTGTTCGCTGTCGAAAAGTCCCACTATTGTCGTAGTCATGGTCATGCCTCCTCATGCGCGATCGCGCCGGGCGAATGTCCCGGCACACCGAACGCGCAGGCTTGGGTTAGGTGCTAGCTGCTATGGCCGTACACAGTGGGGCTTACGAGGCCCGATATGCGGCCTGAATTGTCAGAAATTGGCAGTCAGACAGGTATACTGCAGCGGTAATGCAAGGTGGCGTGAGCCGGAAAACAGCAAATATCAGGAAGGGCGTGATTCGCCCGGCTCGTTGCCAGAATCTGTGCGCTGGCGCTCGATGTCGATGTGCTCGCGCCGCAACGTCACCGGCTCGCTGATATCTTGCGAGTGCCGCACGCGACGCACGTGAACCTCTTCGACGAGCACCAATTGCTTGACCAATCGCTCTTCGAGCACCGGGATGACGACCGTGTCGCCGTCCTGGCGCACTCGCGGTGGCTCGTCGACCACGCGTCCAATGGGCACGCGCTCGATCTTGGCCTCCTCGAAGTCGATGTGGTCGTCGAGGGTGAACTCCTCGGTGTCGACCTGCTTGTGGACGAGCACACGTCCGATGGGACGGCGCTGGCGGCTGACGTTGATATGCTCTCGTGCCACCGTCATGTCGGCGCCGCCGTTGTCGGGCGACGACGTCTCATCGCGCGAGGTCTCATTGCGCGAGGGAGTGCGAGCCCGTGGCCGTGGCTCGGACATCTCGAACTCGTCAAAACGTCCGTCGAGCCGATAGGTCCCGTCGTCGGTCACCGTCACGCGCTCGTGGGGCACCACGGCGCGGCGGCCGTCGCCGAAGGCCACGCTCAGGGTGCCGGCGCGCTCTCCCGAGAGCACGTCGGTCACCAATCTTCCTACCTCTCCTACTTCATCGGTGACCTTCGCTCTTGTCGCCATAATGCTTCTCCGTGCGGCTTGGGATATCTGCACGATATCTGCACGTGGGCAGACACTCGTCGATTCAAACTTACGGTTGTGCGCAAATCGGTCAAACTCTGGAGCAGCGATTGACCCCGGCGGTTGCATTGGCTTTGGTGCTGCGGCATCGTGGGCATACAGGCATTGAAATCGGTGACATTGGGCCTATCGCTTCGACCAGGCACAGGCTGGCTGGGGTAGCCCCCGGCTTCTGAACTCTCCATCCGCGGCTCTCGACGATGCTTCTGACCTCCAAGGCAGCCTCACAACGTGAATTTTGCAACTGGGCGGGCAACCAGACTTGTCGGCCCGCCGGTATCCACATGCCCAGTTCGGAAGCCGAGTTCGTCGAACTCGTCCGGCTGGTACGCGCCCGTGGCCAGACCTTGCGAGTCGTCGGCGCCGGCCATTCGTGGTCGGGCATCGCGTGCACCGACGGTCATTTGGTCAGCCTCGACCGCATGGCGGAGGTGCTCGAGCTCGACGCCGACGCCGGCACCGTGACGGTGGAGGCGGGCGTTCGCCTGCACGCGCTGGTCGACTATTTGCTCGAGCGAGGTATGGCGCTGCCCAACCTGGGCTCGGTGGCCGAGCAGTCTGTCGCAGGCGTCATCTCCACGGGCACGCACGGCACCGGGGTGGGTATCGGCAATTTGTCGTCCATGGTCGAGTCGCTTCGGCTGGTCACCGGCACCGGCGATATCGTCGAGGTCGACCGAGAGAGCGACCCTGCGCTCTTCGCCGCCGCCAGGGTCGGCTTGGGGAGTCTGGGAATCATCACCGCCGTGACGATGCGCTGCGTGCCCGCGTTCAACCTGTACGAGCGCTCCTGGACCCTGCGCTTCGACGAGGCGCTCTGCCAGATGCAGTCGCTCGTCGACCGCCACGACCACATCAAGTTTTGGTGGCTGCCGCACACCGGTCGCATCCAAGTATTTGCCGCCGACCGCACCCCGCGCGAGCCGACACGGGTCAAGCTGATGCATCGCATCGACGACTCCGGGCTGCTCAAGCCGGTTTTTGCTGGGGTGTTGGGGCTGGGCGGGCGCTATCCGGAGATGATCCCGGCGCTCAACTGGCTCGTGGCGGCGACCTATTTTGCCGACTACGAGCTGGTCGACCGCAGCCACCGCGTCTTCAATTTGCCGATGCCGCCGAGTCACCTGGAGGCCGAGTTCGGCTTTGCGCGCGAGGACGCCGAGTCGGCCCTCGAGCAGATGCGTGCGCTCATCGAGTGGGACCAGATTCGGGTGAATTTCATCACCGAGGTGCGCTTTGTGGCCGCCGACGACATCTGGCTGAGCCCGGCCTACGGGCGCGAATCGTGCCAGCTGGGCGCGTATATCGGCGAGACGCCGCAGTGGCGCTCCTATTTTGAAGGGGTCGAGCAAATCGCCTGGCGCATGGGGGCGCGGCCGCACTGGGGCAAGACGTTCTTTGCCGGTGCCGAGCAGATGCGCGAGGTCTTTCCGCACTTCGACGACTTTCTCGAGGTGCGCGAGCGCATCGATCCCGACCGTGTCTTCTCGAACGCGTTTACCCGGCGCGTGCTAGGCAGCTAGTGCCTCGACGGCTCGTGCACTAGGGGCGGTCCATCGGTCGCGACGGCCGATGCGCCCCGGGCGCACGCGCCGGCGGCTCGGCGAGCTTGGTGGCGTGCGGCTCGAGGATGATCTGGCCGTTTTCGTCGATGATGTCCTCGGTCGCGTAGTGGCGCCCGTCTTCGAGTACCACGCTGGTGACGATGCGGGTGTCGGTATCGACGACCATGTCGATGATCGTGCCCAGGCATTCGCCGCTGCGTCGGCACAATTCCTGCCCGCGAATATCTTGGTGTTTGTGCTTGAGCTTCCAGTCGGCGAGCTTCGAGAGTCGCTGGATCGTCATGCTCTACCTCCTGCATGTGTTAGCCGGCAAATTCCGCCACCATCCAAATGAGGGCGAGGATTGCGATGATCGCGACGATCCAACCCCAGAAGGTCGAACTCGCCGCGGCTTTCTTCTCCACCTCGATACGCATCGGTCTGCCTCCACACGGGATCGATGAGTTGGTAGGCAACTCCACTCGCTAAATCTACGGTTGGCCCGCAGGCGGTCAAACTGGGGGCCGAGCGCACTTTCTTCGCTTCATCTTAGATCCATTTGGGCGCGGCTGCGTATCTACCCGTATCGGCCACGACAATCGTGGTGACTCGACTACCAACCTTGGCGACGACAACGGGTACGATGATGAAGACGGCGACGACGATGACGAAGACTGTGTGGATGACGCTGCTCATGTTCGCGGGTCTGGCGCTCTTTGCGAGCGCGCCGGCCCTGGCGCAGTACTCACGGGCCGCCGCCGAGAGCGTGCCCATGAAGACCGAGCGCGTGAAGGTGCGCGACGACTCCGGCAACGTGCGCTACGAGAAGCGAAAGGTGCGCGTCGACTCGGACAAGTGGGGCAACGCCGCCGGCAACCAGTACGACCTGGCGGTCGACGGGGCCTTCGAGGGCCAGACGGTGGCCGTGCTGCACTTCTACACCGGCGAGGGCTTCGACTTTAGCCTCCCCAAAAAGGCGCTCGCCCAGAAAGGGTTCTCGGTCTACCGGTGGATGAACCGGGCGCCGAGCCCCGAAAAGCTCGAAAAGGCGCTCGAGAAGGCGTGCCAGTTGTGGATCATCTCCGGGTCGACTCGCCAGCTCAACGACAAGCACCTGGCGGTGATCAAGAAGTTCTTCGACAGCGGCAAAGGCGTCTATATCTGGGGAGACAACCAGCCGTATTACGCCGACGCCAACGCGGTCGCCAAGGTGCTGTTCAACGGGCAGATGACCGGCAATCTGATGGGCAACCAGACCGTGTCGCTCCAGGAAGAGAAGGGCAAGCCGGGTCTGCTGCCCAACCACCTTTTGACCACCGGCCTCGAGTATATCTACGAGGGGATCACCATCGCGACCATCCAGCCCAACGACGCGCTCGAGCCGCTCATCTACGGCTCGGCGGGTAACCTGGTGTCGGCGTTCTACGACCACGACGGCAAACGCGCCATCCTCGACGGCGGGTTCACCCGGCTCTATATCAACTGGGATACGGCGGGCACCGCGCGCTACGTCAAGAACGCGGCCGCCTGGTTGGTCAACTACGAGCGCTTCGGCGACGAGGTGGTCGCCGCCAAGCACCGCAATCCGAAGGACGAGGAAGAGTGAATCTGGCGGGAGCGACGGCCGGGGTCGCCCCCCGGCCGTCCAGTGGGCCGACAGCTAGTTGTTCGCTCGCGCACAGAGCACCGGCTGCGGGCTCGCTGCATCGTCAGTGTTCCCGGTTCCAAGCTGCCCTTTATTGTTCAGCCCCCAACACAAGACGTTGTCATTCCTGCCCGTGGCACACGTGAAGGACCTGCCTGCATCGATGGTGTTCGCGGCGGTCAGAGTGCCCAGCTGTGTCGGATAGGTATACTGAGTCGGCGGTACCGAGCCTGTGCCGATGGCTCCATCGACGTTCGAGCCCCAGCAGTACGGACGCGAGTTGTCCCTCTCGAGGGCGCAGGTATGGCTGTCTCCCGCACGAACCCACTTGAATTGAGGCGTGTTCTGCACGGGCGTCGGCGCTTGCGTGTCATTGGTGTCGCCGGTGCCGAGTTGCCCACTGGCGTTTAGGCCCCAGCAGTCGACAAAGCCCTGGCTCGACACCGCGCAGGTGTGCCCAAAGCCTCCGTCGACCCGCTCGGCACCGATGCCGTTGGACAGCACGACCTCGAGCGGATCCGCACTGTCGCCCACGTTGGTCGAAATCTGGCCGAGTTGGCCTCCTCCGTTGGCACCCCAACACCACAGCTTGTTGGGCAGGTTGGGGTCGCTTGACTGGCTCACCGCACAGGAGTGCAAATCTCCCAAGCCCAGGTTGATCGGGCGCCCCTGCCAGTCGTGGTCGACAGCGACGGGGCCCTTTTCGTAGGCATTGGTTCCGCTCACGCCGAGTTGGTACTTATCGTTGTCTCCCCAACATAACACGCTGGGCGGGGTCTGATTCGAGCCGCGAGTGATGCCGCAGGTGTGGGCGCCACCACTGGCAATCTTGTGGAAGGACACAGAGGTATTCGTCTGGGTCACGACTTTGACGGGGTTGTCGGAGGACTGGCCCTGGCTGTTGCCGAGCTGTCCGCGCCCGCCAAAACCCCAGCAGAAGACTTCCCCGTTGCTGGCGAGTGCGCAGGTGTGTTCGCCCCCCGCCGAAATCATGGTGATGGGGTTGTTGGGGGACAGCGGAATCCTCTCGGCGCGCATCCTCGAGGGGGAGTTCTCCGCGCCGAATTGGCCCCAGCAATACACGTGGCCTTGCACCAGCATGCAGGCATGGTCGTTCCCGGTGGTGACCATGTCGGCGACGGCTTCGTCGACGATGCCGTCACAATCGTTGTCGATGCCATCGCTCAGAAGTTGGCCGTTGTTGGCCATGCCGCACCCTTGCTCGACGGCGCGGTAATCGGGCGGGGCCACGCATGTGCCGTCTTCATTGAGCACGGCGCGACCGCATGCGCCATCCGAAGATTCATTGTACGGGCAGGGGGTACACCCGTTTTCGGGCACGCCATCGCAGTCGTTGTCGACAAAGTCGCCGCAGATCTCCGGGCCGCAGGTCGACGTGTCGGTGTCTTGGCCGACGTCCTCGCTGGGTGCATCCGGTGTCACGTCCACCCCGGTATCGGTGCTGGGCGCATCGGGCGCCGTGTCAGACGTCGCGTCGGTAGACGCGTCCTCCTGGGGCTCGGCGCCGAGCTTGTAGCACGCGCTGAAGTTCTTGCCGGGCACCGGGCGGCACACGTAGCCGCTGCCACATTGGCCGACGGCGGCCGGATCGCAAGTGAACTGATATTCGTCGACCTGCAACTCCTGGCTACAACCGACCAGGCTGCCCCCAGCCAGCGCCAATGCAAGTCCACATGCCCACCGAAACATCTCTCTTCGAACGACTTGGTACATATCTCTTTCCAGCGGTGTGGCTGATCTCTAAAAGCTCTGGGTCCAGACGACGCGCAGGCCGTCTCGTGTCGTGCTCACGGCCAATCCTTCGTCGCTCTCGGCGTCTCCACGCACGAGCATGTAGATGCCTGCACCGGTCAATAGAGCGCCGCCCACGCTCATGCCGATGCCCACCGCGTCGAGGGTCCGAGCTTGCGAGGCGTTGTCGAGCGCCTGCTGGCGTGTGATCTCGGTCACGTAGCCGTCTCGGCGCGGCGCGTCGTGGACTTCGCTGCGAAGGGAGTCCGCCCACAGCAGCGAGCCGACACCGGCGCCCATCAACGCCACGCCCGACCCGGTGGCCACCCACGCCCAGGTGGGAGGCCCGGCTTCGGCCTGGGGGCCGACCGGTTCGACGGTTGCGTCTTGCTGCCCCGAATCGTCGTTGGTTTCGGAAGGCTCGGTCGCGTCGGCGAGTTGAGTCTCTTTCTCTTTGCACGCCGCGGTCAACTCGGCGGTGTACTCGTCGAGCTTCTTGTCGACCACGCGCGGCGCCGGCGCCTCGACCTTGGGCGCCGTCTTCGCCTTCGCGTACGCCTCGCGCGCCGCCTTGCAGTCACCGAGCTTTTGGTAGGCGCGCCCCAGGTTCAGGTAGGTGATATTGAGCTCGCCTAGCGCCGTCGACTCCTCGAGCACGGCGACGGCCAGCGCGTAATCCTTGCTGATAATCGCGCGGACACCTTGCTCGTTGAGCTTCTGCTGCTCGGCGCTGTATTGGGCGAATTCCTCGGCGTGAGCCACGGCGGGGCTGGCGAGCGCCAGCAGCAGGCCGGTGGCCACGAATGTCACGAATTTCCGGAGATAAAACGGACGCATACGCACAACTTACACCACGTACTCGGTAAAAAAGTGGAACCTGCGCAGTATATGTCCCCCAATGAGCCGGCACAAGGTAGCGTGAGAGGTTTGTTGGGACCAAATGAGTGCAGATGGTTTGCAAATTTGGGCGGCTGCGGTTAGCACTTTGGCAACACGTTCAACCGACGAAGACCTCCAACCCCGAAGACTCTGGTAAGCCCATGTCGATCCTCGACCGCATCATCGCCATCGCCCGCCAAGAATCTGCCCAGGCGCTGCTCGAGACGAGCGCGGCCACGTTGCACGGAGATCTGTACGAAGAGGCTGTCGAGGAGTTCGGCGGCTGGGACGGCGCGCTGGCCGCGGCGCTGGAGAAGGCGCTCGAGGACAACGATCAGGTCACCAAGTCGGCGCGGCGCAAGACGACCAGCCCCGAAGAAGAGGAGGTCGAGCGCGTGGTCACCGAGGCGGCCCGCGAGCCCATCTTCGCTATGTCGACCGAAGGAGCGTTCTTCAAGGTGCCCGGAGGCGACCTGCCGGTCACCGAGGTGCCCTCCATCCCGGCGATGCCGCAAGGGGCCGGGCGGCTCTGGCGCCTCGTGCACCAGGGCGAGCCGAGCGGCGTGATCGTCTTCTCGAATGAGGGGCGCTACTTCGGCCTCGACATGCGCATGGTGCCCAACTGGGATGGCGATTTGATGGACCGGCGCGTCCAGGACGTCATCAAGCTCGACGCCGGCGAGCGCGTCGTGGACCTGTTGCCGCGCAACGCCCTGTACGGCGGGCGACTCATCCACGTGACCCGCGGCGCCAAAGGCAAGGCCTCGGACGTCTCCGACATGAGCTATACCCTCGACCGCCAGGGCCGCGATGCCTTCTTTCTCAACGATGGCGACGAGCCCGTCGCCGTGCTCGCCGGCCCCGAGAAGACCAGCGTCTTTTGCGCGTCGGCCATGGGCAAGGCGATTCACTTCGACGCCGAGGACTTGCGAACCATGGGCCTGCAGGCCGTGGGCGTCAATGTCATGAAGCTCGACGGCGAGCGCGACGCCGTGGTGGCCGCCTTTTTGGGCCACAACGTCGACCAGGTCGCGCTGATCACCGAGCAGGGCATGGGCAAGCGCGTCGACTTCGACGAGTTCCGCCAGCAGGGACGCGCCGGCGCCGGCCTGCAGTTGCTTCGCCTCGATCGAGGCGACCGCGTCGCCGATGTCGTCGCCTGCCAGCCCGGCGGCGACCTCGCCGTGCTCACCGACCGCGGCCGGCTGCACCGCATGCCCGCCACCTCCTTCCGCAAAATGGGCCGCCCCGCCAAGGGCGACCGCCAAATCGAGCTGATCGACGACGAGAAGGTCGTCGGCCTCGCCGCGCTTCCCTGTGGGAAGGTCTGATACGCGGTAAGGCTTAATGGGCGGCGCAAATCTTAACCCAAGTTTAATGCCTCAGCCTTTGCTCTCGGTGGTGTGACGCCTATAATCAACGCCCACGTAGTTGATGAACTAAGTTGTATCATCTCGACGAGTGAATGAACGGCCCTGCACGGGTTCGGGCGCATGGATGCGTCTTGGCCTCGTCGGCCCCGACTTTCGGGTGGCCCGAGTTATTCGGGTGGTCTGGATATTTCATGGTTATCTACCGAGAGTGAGAGAATTAAAATGACGACGACTGAGCACACGACACGGACACCGTCGACAACTGCTCGGTGTCAGCACACCGCGAAGTTCTTTGTCGAAGAATCAGATCTCTACAGCACGCTCGCGCACTTCGTGAGCGAAGGGTTGAACGACGACCAGGGGGTGGTCGTCACGGCAACACGCTCGCATTGGAAGGGCTTGAGGCTCCACCTGTCGAACGCCGACGTGCGCATCGACGAGGCGATTCAACAAGACCAGCTCGTCTTCTTGGACGCCCGAGAGTTGCGCAACGCGATCATGGTCAAGGGCACGCCCGACCAGGAACGGTTCGACGAGATCATCGGCGAGCAGTTGGCCCAGATGGTCGAGCGTTGGTCGCACGTTCGCGTCTACGACGAGACCGTCGACGTGTTGGCCGCCGACTCGCAATTTGGTCCCATGCGCCAGCTCGAGCAGCTCTGGGAGCAGCTGCGCAGCCGCCACGAATTTACCCTGATGTCCGGCTACGGACTCGAGCATTTCGGCGAGTTCGACGAGGAGGAGCCGTTCGACAACGTCTGCAACGCGCACCAAGAGGTGCTCGCCGCCGATGACGACGGTGGCCGCCAGGTGGCGCGTTGGCAACGCCGGGCGATCGTGCTGAGCAAGCGTCTCGAGCAGGAGCAGCGAGCCAATCGAGAACTCGAAGAGGCGCTCGAAGAGCAGCGCGAGCGTCAACGGCGTGTCGACGAGTTCATGGGCCAGTTCACTCACGAGCTTCGCAACCCGCTGGCGCCCATCCTGACGGCCATCGAGATGATGAACCTGCGCGGCGACGCCACCAACGAGCGTGAGCGCAGCATCATCGAGCGCCAGGTCGGCAACTTGGTGGCGTTGGTCGACGACTACCTCGATGCCTTTCGCCTGACCTTCGGCGATGTCGAGCTGCAGGAGATGCGCATCGAGGCCGCTGACGTCGTCGGCGAAGCCGTCGCGAAGGTCGCTCCCCTCATCGAAAAGCGCGACGTGCACCTGAAGGTCGACGTGGCCAATACCGGGCTGATGCTCGAGGCCGACCCGCAGCGGCTCGCGCAGGCCATCGCTCAGCTGGTCGACAACGCCGCGCGTGCGTCGGAGCCGGGCCAAGATATCTTGCTGCGCGCCGAGCGCGAGGCCGGCTCGGTGGCCATCTCGGTGCGCGACGAAGGTGCAGGGATGGAGCCGGCGATGTTGGACGAGGCGTTCGACATGTTCAGCCGCGGCGAGCGTACCGACTACCGCGGACTCGGCCTGGGGTTGGCGCTGGTCCGCAAGGTCGCCAAGCTGCACGAAGGTGCCGTGGCAGCCTATAGCGATGGCCCCGGTCGCGGCAGTGAGCTTGTCGTGCGGCTTCCGCTGGCCAAGCCCGAGGCGACGCGCCCGAAGGTCTCGCGGCTCTGTCGCGACGAGATCGAGTCGGGCGGAAAGGTCTTGGTGGTCGACGACAACCAGGACTTCGCGAGCATGCTCGCGGAGACACTCGAGTTGCTCGGCCACGAGGTCGAGCTGGCGAACGACGCCACCAGTGCGATCGCGCTGTTCGACGAGCACCGACCCGACGTGGCGCTGCTCGATATCAACCTGCCCGAGATGACCGGCCACGAACTCGCCGAGAAGCTCGAGCGACGCAGCGGGCGGGGCCACGAGCTTCGACTGGTGGCCGTGACCGGCTACAGCGACGACAAGAAGCGCGAGCTCAGCGAGCAGTTGGGCTTCGACGCTCACCTGGTCAAGCCGATCGTATTGTCGCAGCTACAGCAGACGCTCGACTCGGTATTCGACGACGACTGAGGCTTGGCAGGCGCAGTATTTGCGTTTCTTATCGTGAACAGTGACAAATTTGCGCCTCGAACGGGGTAAATGGCCAAGTGATTGACGTGCCACCGGCTTTAGGAGCCGGTGGCATTTCTTTTGCTATCTCTGCAGGGCAGCGAAAGAACACCATCACTCCTTTGGAGGCCTACGCCTATGGAAACCCAAGCTTCGAAGAAATCGTTCACGATCGCCCACGCCACCGACCTCGACCCCAACGGCGGCGTCGCGTTTCGCCACAGCGTTGCGTTGGCGCGCGATACTGACAGCGTGCTCTACTCGCTGCACGCCAACCCCGTCTCGCGCGAAGACGGCCGCAAGATGCCCGACGCCAACGAGATGCTGCGTCAGTGGCATTGGAACGGCGGCAACGGCAGCGACGCGCCCACCGTCGAGTTCCACAAGATGTTGCACGAGTGCTGCGACGACGCCGTCGACACTCTTCTGGACGCCATGCGTCGCATCGAGCCCGACCTGCTCGTGGTCGGCAAGCATCAAAGCGGTGGATTCTTCGAGATCATGCACGACAGCGTCTCGGAGGCCCTGGCGCTGAACACCAATATCCCCACGCTCTTCTTGCCGCTGGAGAGCCCCGGCTTTGTCGACGAAGAGAGCGGCGCAATGAAGCTCGAGCGGATTCTGGTGCCCGTCCAAGACGAGGCGACGTTCCTGCAGTCTTTCGAGAAGGTGGGAGAGCTGCTCGAGCGGATGGGCAATCCGGCCTGTGAGGTGGTGCTGCTTCACGTCGGAGACGACGACGTGCTCGACTCGATGGTCGTGCCCGAGACCGATGACAAGACGACGTGGAAGATGGTGGAGGGGGAGGGCGATCTTGCCGAAGCGATCTTCGACTGCGTCGAAAACTGCACCGTCGACCTGATCGTGATGGGCACCCGCGGTCACGACAGCATCGGCGACGTCTTCCGAGGCAGCCGCACCCAGCGAGTCGTGCGTCGCTCGCCGTGCCCGGTCCTCTCGGTCCCGCTGGTCGACTGATGCGTCTTTAGCGCCTGGCGGCGCGGTCGCGCCGCCAGGCACCACTCTTTAGTACAAGTCGATGTCGACAATATACTCGTACGGCTCCGAAATCCCCGCCGACGAGGTCGACGAATCTTCCATGACAATCAGGTAGTAGGTCCCTGCCGTCAGGCCGGTGAAGTTCTCGGTGAAGCCGATATTGCAACCGACGAACGCGCTGTCGAGGTCGGTGCACGGCGAGCCGGTGAGCACCGAGTCGAGGTCGACGTTGGCGTTGTCGTCCAGGTCGAGCATCACGTCGGCGGTCATGCCGCTGGGGACGGTGAAGCTGAAGACCTGGTCGGGGCCGCCGAAGGTGTTGCCGGTGGCGCTGCAGGTGCCGCTGCCGCCGGCCGCCAGCGACGTGAAGTCGTTGGACAGGCCGCCCAGGTCACTCTCGACGACGAAGCGTCCGGCCACGCCGGCGGCGAGCTCGTAGGCGTCGCCGCAGGTGTCGGCGCTGTTCGTCAGCGTCAGCGTGTTGGCGGCGCCCGGCGTCGGCACGCGCCACATATAGAAGTCGACGCTGTTGTCGCCGGTGTCGGTGCCGTCGGCGTCGCGGCCCAGCGAGTAGTCGTCGGGGGCGTCGTCGGTCGAGGCGCCTTCGCCGGCGAAGTTGCCCGGCGCGGCCGAGAAGTCACCGTAGCCCACCGCGTCGATGACGGCGCCGGTGTCGTCTTTGAGCACCAAGCTGTCCTCACCGTTTTGCAGGTCGGCGAAGGCGTCGGTGATGTCCTCGTTGGCCGCGCTTCCGTCGCCGACGACCAGGTAGCCGTCCTGCGGCATGGTCGTGCCTTGCGGGAAGGTCAGCGTGTCGTAGGAGCTTCCCGTCGAGCCGTTGATGCCCTCCAGGCTGTAGCCCGAGATGTCCATGCCGGGCGTGCCGTACAGCTCGACGAACGTGCCCGTGTCGCTCCCGGCGGTGCGGTAGAGCAATTCGTTAATCAGAAGCTTCTCGATGGTGTACGACTGTGGGCCGCCCACGTTGTTGGTGCGGTCGAGGTCCGGGTTGCTCTCGTACGGGTCGATGAGCATATACGCGTCGTAGTCGCCGATGGGCAGGTTCGTGGCGCCCGTGGTCACGGTGACCGTCTGGCCTACGGCGACGTCCTGCGAGACGTACTCGCTGATATCGTAGGAGGTGGTGTCGTCGGGCGCGGCGCTCAGGTCGTGGAAGAAGCGCACGAAGAACGATGCGGTCGCGTCGGTGGTGCCGCGGTTCTCGATGACGACCTCGTATTGGACGTCCGAGCCGGTGGCCACGGCCGTAAACGACTGCACGGCCAGGTCCGGGGCCATCGCCAGGGCGTTGATCTGAATGGTGTCGCTGGCGGTGTCGCCGTCGGCGTCGGTGACCACGACCTCGGCGTCGTACACGCCGATATTGTTGTAGGTGTGGCTGACCGACTGGCCGCTCTGCGGCGAGGTGCCGTCGCCGAAATACCAGGTGTAGGTGAGCGGGGCGTTGCCGCCGCTGGCGCTGGCCGAGAAGTTCACCGACAGGGGCGCCGCGCCGGTGGTCGTGTCCGCGCTGGCGGTCACCGCCGGCTGGCTATTGTCGGCGGCCTGGATGGTCACCGTGTCGCTGTCGGTGTCGCCGTTGGCGTCGGTCACCGTGACGGTGGCCGTGTGGCTTCCGGCGGTGGTGTACGAATGGCTCGGGTTCTGGACGGTGCTCGTGGGCGTGCCGTCGCCGAAGTTCCACTCGTAGGTGAACGGCGCGTCGCCGTTGGCGACCGCGGCGTTGAAGTTGACGTTGAACGGCACGATGCCCGAGGCGGGCGAAGCCGACGCCGACACCTGCGGCACCGAGTTGTCGTTGACCTCGATGACGACCGTGGCGCTGTCCGAGTCGCCGTTGTCGTCGGTCACCACCACCGTGGCGGTGTAGGTGCCCGGCGACTGGTAGACGTGCGTGGGGTTCTGGTCACTCGCCGAGTTGCCGTCGCCGAAGTTCCAGGCGTAGTTCAGCGGGGCGTTGCCGCCGCTGGCGCTGCCGAAGAATTGGACCTGCAGCGGCGCGTAGCCGCTTTTGGGCGTCGCCGAGGCGCTCGCCGAGGGGACGAGGTCGCTGCCCACGTCGATCTGGACGCTGCCCGAGGCCGAGTCGCCGTTGGCGTCGGTCACGGTGACGCTGGCGTTGAACTGGCCGGCCGTCTGGTAGGTGTGCACCGGGTTGGCCGACGTCGAGGTGTTGCCGTCGCCGAAATTCCACGCGTAGGTCAGGCTGCCGTCGCCGCCCGAGGCGTTCGAGCTGAACTGGACTTGCAGGGGCGCCAAGCCGCTCTCCGGGGTGGCCGTCGGGCCGACCGAGGGGACGGTGTTGTCAGTCGCGGTCACGGTGATGCTGTCGGTGGCCACGTCGCCGTTGGCGTCGGTCACCGTTACGCTGACCGCGTAGTCGCCGGCGGCTTGGAAGGTGTGCGAGGGCTTGCGGGCCGAGGAGGTCTCGCCGTCGCCGAAGTCCCAGGCGAACTCGAGGGGCGCGTCGCCGCCCTGGACCTGCGGGTCGAACTGCACGCTCAGCGGCGCGATGCCGCTCTGGGGGCTCGCCGCGATTTCGGTGATGGGGGCGGTGTTGTCGGCCACCTGAATCTGGACGCGGTCGGTGGCGGTCTGCCCGTCGGCGTCGGTCACTTTGAAGACCGCCGAGAAGGTGCCCGGGGTGGTGTACTCGTGCGAGGGGTTCTGCGCGTCGGTGCTCGCCGAGCCGTCGCCGAAGGACCACTCGTAGGTGAACGGCTCGTTGCCGCCGACGACCGAGCCGTTGAACGACACGGTCAAGGGCACGATGCCCGACGAGGGCGAGGCGCTGGCCGAGGCGACCGGGGTCTCGTTGTCGGCCACACGAATCTCGGTGGTGGCCGGATCGCTGTCGACGCCGGTGGCCGTGTCGGTCACCACCACCGAGGCGGTGAAGGTGCCGGCCGTCTCGTAGCGGTGGCTGGGCGTCTTGCCCGTGCCCGTCGAGCCGTCGCCGAAGTCCCAAGCGTAGCTGTACTCGCCCGAGCCGCCGGTCACGTTGGCGGTGAACGACACATTGAGCGGGGCGATGCCCGACTCCGGGGTGGCCGTGACGCTGGCGGTCGCGGCTTCGGCCGGGACGACCGAGATGGTCAGCGACTTGACCGTGCTGCCGCCGAGCGCGTCGGAGACGGTGGCCGTGGCGGTGTACTCACCGACCTCGGTGTAGGTGTGGGTGACCTCGGTGCCGGTGCCCGTGGCCCCGTCGCCGAAGGCCCACTGCACATACAGCGGCTCGGTGCTCGTGTTGGCGACCACCGAGAACGACACCTCTAGCGGCGCCTGGCCGCTCATCGGGGTCGCTTCGACCATCTCGACCGACAGATCCGACTCCTCTTGAGGGGCGTCGGCCGCGCAGGACGCGAGCGAGGCGGCCGCGAGAAAGAGGGTCGAGACGAGGGCGAAAAAACGTGCCTTTCCAAATAAGGAAGGGGCCATTGCGTACTCCTTACTGCGCAAAAACGTTGGCTATAACGCGAGCAGCAATAGCAGGCATGCAATCGCTCGGCAACACCCGCGCCGGGTCGTGTCACCAGTAGTTCACACAACGTGTTTGTTTTTCGAAGCCGACAGGATTACGATGCTCTTGTCTCTTTTTTGATACAGACGTCCTTGTGGGGGAGCGTCACTTCCCCTGCATTAAAGATGTCCTTATGAAGAAGCTCGTCTTTCCGGCGGTCGTCGCCGCAGCCCTTCTCTCCAGCTTGCCCGCGAGCGCCCAGACGCTCGTCGAAGATTTCGCCGACCCGCTCGTCGATTGGCGAAGCGACTGGCTCAAGCTCAACAGCAACCTCGAAAACTACTACGTGGCCGGCGGCGGCACGGCGGGAGACCGGGGCAACAACCCCACCGGGCTGTGGCTGTCGGACGGCTCGAACTCCGGTGATGCCGATATTGTCTTTACGGGCAGCTACGGCGACGCCATCCGGCGCCTCGAGCTCGACGCGGCCTGCTGGTCGACGGGGACGGAGTTCTACGCCTTCGACAAAGACGGCACCGAGATCTTCAGCCAGGCGTGCACGTCCAACGACGGCACCCCGGTGCAGACGTATCCCCACCACTTCACGGTGACCTCGACCAACGGCATCGGCGGCTGGGGCTTTCGCGGCGGCGGCATCGAAGGCAACACGGCCATCGACAACGTGACCGTCGAGCTCGGCCCGGTGGTCACTGTCGACGCCGGCGGGGGCTACACCGTCGCCGAGGGCGGCACCGTCTCGGTGAGCGCGACCTGCCCGAGCGCCAACTGCGCGAGCTACGATTGGGACATCGACTGCGACGGCACCACCGCCTACGACGACGCGAGCGGGCAGTCGGCCACCTTCTCGGCCGCCACCCTCGACGGCCCGTCGACCTGCCAGATCGCGGTGCAGGCATGCGACGGCTCGGGAACCTGCAGCACCGACACGGCGGTCGTCGACGTGACCAACGCCGCGCCGACCATCACCTCGACCCCGCCGACGACGATCCAGGTCGGCGACACCTACACCCACACCCTCACGGCGAGCGACCCGGCGAGCGCGGACACGCTTAGCTTCGCGCTGGCCGGCGGCCCCGCGTCGATGACGTTGTCGGGCGATACGCTCTCGTTTGCCCCCAATTGCGGCGACGTGGGCACACACACTGTGATGGTGACGGTGAGCGATGACGACGGCGCGACCTCCAACCTGACCTACGATCTGACGGTCGAGCAGCGCGATAACGACGGCGACAGCGTCGGCGACTGCGACGACAACTGCGCCGCGCTGGCCAACCCGGCGCAGACCGACGCCGATGGCGACGGCACCGGCGACGTGTGCGACCCCGTCCCGGTGGCCAACGCCGACACCTACAGCACCGCCGAGGACACCCTGTTGACCGTGGTCACCCCGGGCGTGCTCGACAACGACAACGACTCCGACGGCGACGCCATGACCGCCGCGGTCGTCCAGGCCCCCACGAGCGGCACCCTCACGCTCAACGCCGACGGCTCGTTCGACTACCAGCCCAACGCGAACTTCAACGGCACCGACACCTTCACCTACGCCGCCTCAGACGCGGCCAACGCCTCGACCCCGGCGACGGTCACCGTCACCGTCACCGCGGTCAACGACGCCCCGGTGCTCGTCGACCCGACCCCGACCGGCCCGCTGACGGCCACGGCCGGCACCGAGCTTAGCTTCACCATCGTGGGCACCGACCTCGACGGCGACACCTTGAGCTACGACGTGCCCAACCTGCCCACGGGCGCGAGCGTCGACGCCACGAGCGGCGCGTTCGCCTGGACGCCGACCTATCTCGACGCCGGCACGCATACCGTGACCCTCGTGGTCAGCGACGGCGCCGCCCAGGACACCCGCGACGTGGACATCGAAGTCGTCACCGCCGACGAAGACGGCGACGGCCTGTACGACGACTGGGAGACGAGCAACGGCCTCGACCCGACCACCGCCGACACCGACGCCGACGGCATCGCCGACGCCGAAGAGGTGGGCGACGATCTCGACAACCCGGTCGACACCGACGCCGACGGCACCATCGACGCCCTCGACACCGACAGCGACGAAGACGGCGTCGCCGACGCCGACGAGGCCGGCGACAACGACCTGGCCACCGCCGCGGTCGACACCGACGCCGACGGCACCCCCGACTACCGCGACCTCGACAGCGACGAGGACACGGTCGGAGACGACACGGACAACTGCCGCCTCGTCGCCAACCCCGACCAGGCCGACGCCGACGCCGACGGCCAGGGCGACGCCTGCGACGACGACCTCGACGGCGACACCATCGCCGACGACGCCGACAACTGCCCCGAGGTCGCCAACACCGACCAGGCCGACCTCGACGGCGACGGCACCGGCGACGAGTGCGACGGCGACATCGACGGCGACGGCACGGACAACACCGCCGACAACTGCCCGCTGACCGCCAACGCCGACCAGACGAACACCGACGCCGACGAGTTCGGCGACGCCTGCGACGAGGACGACGACGAAGACGGCACCCTCGACGACGCCGACAACTGCCCGCTGGTCGCCAACGCCGACCAAGCCGACTTCGACGAAGACGGCCAGGGCGACGCCTGCGACGATGACGCCGACGACGACGGCGTGGTCGGCGATGCCGACGCCTGCCCGCTCGACCCCAACGAGACCGACGACGGCTGCCCCGCGACCTACCAAGGCGCCTCGGCCGGTAGCGGCTGCGCCTGCAGCAGCACACAGGGCCCGACCGGCAGCTTCGCCGCCGCGATGTTCTTCTTGCTGGGACTCGCCGGCCTGCGGCTGCGCCGCCGCGATTGAGCGATGGGGTCAATCGGTGCGTGGGCATCTTGCCCGCGTTCTCGGTGCGGGGGCATCTTGCCCTCGTTCTCGGTGCGTGGGCATCTTGCCCTCGCAGGCAACCGCCTCACCCCAACAATCACTTGTGGTGAATAAGCCGACCATTCGCCCCCCACGGCCGTAGTTTCAGGCCGAAGGGGGGCAGGCGCAAAGCGCCGGGGGGTTGAGGTAGCTGATCGGCAAGGCCTACAGAATCAAACCAGACCAAACTGGTCTGCTCCCGACAACAACACATCTACTTACACATCTACTTACGCTCCGCCTACGCCTTCTGCGCGTCGACTCGTCTATCGGAGCGAGTGCTTGCAGCGCTCGCAGACGAGGGCAAGATGCCCACGCACCGAACAAATCGCGCGCTATCGGAGCGAGTGCTTGCAGCGCTCGCAGACGAGGGCAAGATGCCCCCGCACCGAACAACTCGCGCGCTATCGGAGCGAGTGCTTGCAGCGCTCGCAGACGAGGGCAAGATGCCCACGCACCGAACAAATCGTGCGCTATCGGAGCGAGTGCTTGCAGCGCCCGCAGACGAGGGGGGGAAGGGTGTGGACGAGGGTTGCGACAATGCTCACGGCGGCCAAAAATTTCTCACCGACCCATTGCTGCAACTTGTTGACGAGTCGCAAAATCGCTCGCCGACCCATTGCGATACCGTGATCGCTTCTCGCTCGAAAGCTCGCCGAGGGGTTGCTGCAACGGGGCGAACAGGCCTCGAGCAGCTCGTCGAAGGGTTGCTCGAAGGGGCGAGCTCGCTCCTCGATCCCCAGGGCGGGGGTTGCACCAACCCTCCGGCGAGGCCCCGGGAGCGACCTTCGAGGGTGATGGCAACCCTCGCCGACAGGCTCTCAGAGCTCGCTTACATGTTGCAGCAACCTATCGACGAGCGATTTTGCGACTCGCCCAAGGGTTGCAGCAATGGGGTGACGAGCGATTTTGGAACTCGCTTACATATTGCAGCAATGGGGGACCACGTCGTCTCGATCCAACGCGCGGGCTTCACGGCTCCCTCCGCTGCAGCAAAAACATGAAGTGCGAGCAGGCCCAGCGGCCCAGCCGGCTCTGGGCGACCGCGCTATCGGCGGGGCGCCACACGCGGCGGGCCGTCTCGGGCAGGCGGTGCACCGGAGCGAACATCACGCCGCGAAAGTCGACCAGCTCGAAGAGCGGCGAGGCGAGCCTGCGGACCTCGAGCGGGTGCAGTGCGGTGGCGCAGTGCCAGCCCTCGGGCTGGTAGTCGTTGAACCGGCGGCGTAGGTCGGAGGGGGCGTCGAAGGCGAGCAGCCCGCCGGGGCGAAGCACGCGGTGGCATTCGGCGAGGACTCGCCGGATATAGGACGGGTCGAGGTGCATGAAGAAGTGCAGCGAGAAGACCGCGTCGAAGCTCTCCGGGGCATAGGGGAGGGCGTCGGCGCGGGCGCACTCGATCGGGGTGTCGGGATGGCGGTGCCGTGCGCGACCGACCATCGCAGCGCTGGCGTCGACGCCCGCCGTGGCAAGGTCGAGGGTGCGCCCGGTGCCACACGCGAGGTCGAGCCGGTCGACCCCGGGCTCGTCCGGCAGCCACTGCGCGAGCACCTCGCGCTCTTGTCGGTCCAAGAACTGGCCCCAGGTGTGGCCAAATCGGGTGTCGTCGTAGGTGGGGGCGAGTTGGTCGTAATAGTCGACGACCTCATCCATGAGCGCTCCTGTTCCTTTTTGCGGGGATCGGTTCTTGTGAGATGGGCGGTGGACGCAGCAGTTCGTACATGTCTCAAGCTATAGTGGCGTTGTGGCGAGGCGACGGCGTGGCGGTGCAGGGAAGGTGGAGAATCTGTGCAGTTTTTGTGCGGGGCGTCGGGTCTCGCGGTCCCTTCCTTGATCGCGCTCGCGCCGCTAGAGTGCGCGCGGCGACACACACTCACCCCGTTGGAGACTATGGGTTCGGGAACAGGCGACATCGCGCGTGACCTGGCGAGGTCACTTCAATACATCAAGCGTGCCGAGGGGATCGCCTTGGTCGACGGGGCGGGGTTGTGGCTGTTGTCGCGGCCGAAGCCATCGCGCGAGTGGTCTCCGAAGCTCGCCGAGGCGTTGGCTCGCGAGGAGCTTGCCTCGCGGCGAGAGCTGGCGAACCTCGTCGGTGCGCGTGAGGTGAAGAGGGTCACACCCGGGTGGTTGGGGCGCTTGTCGTATCATCTGGGTCGTCTGGACCCCGAGCGCGCCAGCTCACCCACCTCTTCCTGCAGTGGATGGCGGTCGACGAGCGAGAGTTGACGCGGCGCAAGCTCCACCACGAGGCGCTGGACGGTTTGCGCAGCGGGTCGTTGGAGGAGGCGGCGCTGGGTCTGACCGCGGCTTGGGAGCAGGCGCACGTGGCCGCGCCCATCGAGCCGGCGCACGAAGGGCTCGATATCGAGGCGCTCGGCGCGCTCTACTTGGCCTTCCCCGAGCTCCCAGTCACGCCGGACGTACGCCGCAGCAAGGATGCCCTCGAGGGCATCCTTGGCTTTCTGCGCGCGAGTTCTTCGCCGACGTGCTCGCCGGCAAGCCCTTGGCCGAGCGCGCCGAGAATCGCGCCTGGATGCAGCGGGCGAGCGGCTTCGACGTGCAGCGCTGGGCCGACGGCTTCGATCGGCGATCGACACGGGGCCAAGGCGGTCGTCGATCGCGTCGTCTCCGAATTTGCCGAGGCGTGTGGGCTCGAGCTCGACGACCATGTCAAGCCAGAGGTGCTCCACGACAGCTTTTGGTACGACGACGGTAACGAGGCGTGGCTCGTCGACGAGGAGTCCTACGAGTTCGAGACGATGCACGAGTCGGCGATGACGCGGCGTCTGCTCGAAGCCGTCGAGGCGGAGGACTTCGCCGCGGTCGAGGGCATCGCGCGATGGACCAAACCGATGCTCTCCACTACGACCTCAGCCCGTGGTTGCACGCGACTTTCCTGTTCGCCGTCGTCGAGCCGGCGTCGATTCCGTACAGGGAGCGCGAGGAGCATCTTCGCAGGCTTCATGACGGCGATTGGTGGCGCGAGCAGGCGCGTTGGGTTGCCGGACTGCTTCGCGCCGGTGAGTTCGAAGACTACCTCGCCGATCTGGCGCGAACGGGCTACGCCGACCGACTCACCGCGGCGACTCCGTTGATCATCGTCGGTCTGGAGTACGGAGACGACGATGCCAAGAAGGTCGCGCAGATGTACGTCGAGGCGATCTGCACAGTGGTGCCCGAGCAACTGCCGCGAGTGTTGGAGGCCGCGTGTCTCTACCTGCATCCAGAGTTGTCGAGTGAGCTGGTGTCCACGTACGCGAGTAGCCTGCCCGAGCAGCTAGATGGCCAACCGGCCCTGTCGGCCGTGTTGGCGCGAGGCTGAGATGTTCGAGGCGGCCAAAAGCGGTTGCCAGGCACCTGCTGCGGGCCTACCTTGCCGGTCCGTTCAATGCCGGTCCGTTCGATGCCGGTCCCACAAAATGGATGACCACCATGACTGATGTACTCACGCAACTCGTCGACCTTTTGTCTCTCGAGCCGATCGAGAAGAACCTGTTCCGCGGCCAGTCGCAGGATTTGGGGTGGGGGCAGGTCTTCGGCGGGCAGGTGCTCGGCCAGTCGTTGTCGGCGGCTGCGCAGACGGTGCCCGAGAACCGGCACGTGCACTCGTTTCACGGCTACTTCTTGCTGCCGGGCGACGTCAGTCGGCCGATTGTCTACGACGTCGACCGGGCGCGTGACGGCGGGAGCTTTACGACGCGGCGGGTGAGCGCGATCCAGAACGGCGAGAAGATCTTTACGATGGCGGCGTCGTTTCAAGTCGAGGAGGAGGGCTTCGAGCATCAAGAGGAGATGCCCGAGGTTCCCGGGCCCGAGGGGTTGCCCTCGCAGACCGAGCTGGCCCGCAGGATCGCCGACCAGATTCCGTCGCCGCTTCGGGAGCGGTTTACCGCCGCGTCGCCTATCGAGACGCGGCCCATCGACCCGATCAACCCGTTCGACCCGGACGCGCGTCCGCCCGAGAGCGCGGTGTGGTATCGCGCCGCCGGAGACCTCCCCGACGACCCGTCGGTCCACCAATATCTGCTGGCCTATGCGTCCGACTTCAACTTTTTGGCGACGTCGATGTACCCGCACGCGGTCTCGTGGCTGACGCCGGGCATGCAGGTGGCGAGCCTCGACCACGCCATGTGGTTCCACCGTCCGTTTCGCATGGACGATTGGGTGCTGCACGTGGTCGAGAGCCCGTCGGCGACCGGCGGGCGAGGCTTGGTGCGCGGCCGTATCTACGACCGCGAGGGCAACCTCGTCGCCTCGACCGCCCAGGAAGGCTTGATTCGCAAGCGAAGCAAGTAGTTAGTAGTTAGACCGGCAGGACCTTGCCGGCCGCCTTGCGCACCCCGGCGTTGACCAGCCCGTAGGTGGCGTGGCCGGCGAATTGGCGCGCGTGGGCCTGCCAGGGCAGGGCGCCGGGGCCTTTGTGCACGCCGACGGCCGGTTTGAGGATCTCCTCGACGAGCACGAAGGTCGCCACGCCGAACAACGCGCCGCGCAGCAGGCTGTCGCCGGCGCCGAGCCGGCGCCTCGCCATGGCGATGGCCACGCCGTTGCCCACGCCCAAGCCCCACTTGACGCCTTTGACGGCGCGTTTTCGGTCCTTGCGCGACAGGCGCTTGCCCATCTTCTTACTCACCTTGTCGACGAGGACCTCTTCGGCGGGCTTCTTCTCGGCGAAGGCCTCCTCGATCTTCGAGCCCGTCTTCTGGCTCGAGGCGAGCATCGTCGTCACCTTCTTCATCGCCCAGGTTGCCACTGCACCGGCTACCAAGCCGGTCGCCAGCTTGAGTCCTTTGTCGCGCGCGTCTCCGATTTTGGACATGGTCATCTCCTCAATGAAGTTGTGTGTTCGTTGCACTGGGCAAACCTAACCACGTCGCGTAGGTGCGAAGGGGGGGCGATGGCCTTGCAGGGGAGTCACGCCCTCTATTTGGGGCGCGCTGGACTACGCGCGATAAGGACATGAGGGCTGCGAGTTGTGGCGGCACGGTAATTGAGGAGAGGGAATTGGAGGCCACGGCAACCCGAACGCCCAACAAGGCAGCCCCTAAGTCCTTAACGCCCGCAGTTCAGGGCGCCCTATGTAGCGGGCGCTACTGCCCTGCAAGGCCACCACGTAGCGCGATTGTGAAGGGGGTTCGATGGCGTCGAAGAGTG
The DNA here is from genome assembly GCF_006517175.1 of Persicimonas caeni. Lineage (NCBI taxonomy): Bacteria > Deltaproteobacteria > Bradymonadales > Bradymonadaceae > Persicimonas > Persicimonas caeni. The sequence continues at coordinate 6,260,943 of NZ_CP041186.1, forward strand.
GCGATGGCCTTGCAGGGGGAGTCACGCCATCTATTTGGGGCGCGCTGGACTACGCGCGATAAGGACATGGGGGCTGCGAGTTGTGGCGGCACGGCAATTGAGGACAGGGAATTGGAGGCCACGGCAACCCGAACGCCCAACAAGGCAGCCCCTAAGTCCTTAACGCCCGCAGTTCAGGGCGCCCTATGTAGCGGGCGCTACTGCCCTGCAAGGCCACCACGTAGCGCGATTGTGAAGGGGTTCGATGGCGTCGAAGAGTGGCGATGGCCTTGCAGGGGAGTCACGCCATCTATTTGGGGCGCGCTGGACTACGCGCGATAAGGACATGGGGGCTGCGAGTTGTGGCGGCACGGTAATTGAGGAGAGGGAATTGGAGGCCCCGGCAACCCGAACGCCCAACAAGGCAACCCCTAAGTCCTTAACGCCCGCAGTTCAGCGCGCCCTATGTAGCGGGCGCTACTGCCCTGCAAGGCCACCACGTAGCGCGATTGTGAAGGGGGTTCGATGGCGTCGAAGAGTGGCGATGGCCTTGCAGGGGAGTCACGCCATCTATTTGGGGCGCGCTGGACTACGCGCGATAAGGACATGGGGGCTGCGAGTTGTGGCGGCACGGTAATTGAGGACAGGGAGATGCAGGCCACGGCAACCCGAACGCCCAACAAGGCAGCCCCTAAGTCCTTAACGCCCGCAGTTCAGGGCGCCCTATGTAGCGGGCGCTACTGCCCTGCAAGGCCACCGTCGAAGTCCACGAGGGCAAGATGCCCGCGCACCGATGGCGAGGGCAAGATGCCCGCGCACCGAGGACGAGGGCAAGATGCCCGCGCACCGATGGCGAGGGCAAGATGCCCGCGCACCGATGGCGAGGGCAAGATGCCCGCGCACCGAGGACGAGGGCAAGGTGCCCGCGCACCGATGCTCAATCCCCCGACTTGCGCAGACTGCGCACCAGGATGACCGCCAGGGTGATCACCGTGATGGGCACCAAGAAGCCCATCACGGCGAGGCTGAAGAAGTCGAGCGCTGCGTGCTCGGTGGCGGCGAGCACCAGGTAGGTGGTGTAGGCGACGTAGTAGGCCACAAACACCGCGCCCTCCCACCGGTCGATGACGTGCCCGCTGAAGAAGACCGGCAAGCAGGCCAGCGAGGCGACGAGCACCAGCGGGAGGTCGAAGGCCAAGACGCCCGGGCTGACCGCGATGGGGTCGGGTGAGAAGATGGTGGTGAGCGCGAGCACCGACAGCAGGTTGAACAGGTTGCTGCCCACCACGTTGCCCACCGCGATGTCGCGCTCGCCGCGAAGGCTGGCCATCACCGAGGTCGCCAACTCGGGCAGCGACGTGCCGGCGGCGACGATCGTCAGCGAGATGACCAGGTCGCTGACCTCGAAGAGTTTGGCGAGGCCCACCGCGGTGCCCACGAACCATTGCGAGCCGAGCACCAGGAGGGCGAGGCCGACGATGACGAGCCCGACCTCCAGGGCGATGGCGGCGGCGCCGGGCTTGGGCTCGCGGCCGAATTCCTCCTCGTACTCTTGCTCGACGGGCGCGCTGGTCTTGCGGCTCTGGCGGATGGTGTAGAGGGTGTAGAACCCGAACGACCCGAACAAGACGATGCCCTCCCAGGCAGCCAACTGCCCGTCGAGGGCCATCAGGAGCACCACGACGGTGGCCCCGATCATCAGCGGGACTTCTTTTCGTACCAACTGCTGGGCGACGACCAGGGGGGCGAAGAGGGCCGAGAGGCCCAGGATCATCAAGATGTTGAAGAGGTTGCTGCCCAGGACGTTGCCCAGGGCGATGTCACCGCGGCCGCCGACGGCGCCCTGGAGGCTGACGGCGAGCTCGGGGGCGCTGGTGCCGAAGGCGACCACGGTCAGGCCCACCACGAGCGCCGAGACGCCGAAGCGCTGGGCGAGCGACGAGGCGCCGCGCACCAGCAGGTCGGCCCCGCCGACGAGAAACACCAACCCCACAACGCCGCGAATGAGGCTCCAGGTATCCATTGCACTTCCCAAATTTCGATAAGCAGTGTGCTGAATAGGTTCGTCGTGAATCTACGTCACGAGCGCAAAATGTCGACCTCATGAAGCTATCTGGGGCGCTACCACGTTGGCCGAGCGATGCCATGTGCCCAATCGTGTCCACTTTGTGAATGTTGTGTCGCGGCGAATGGTGTAGCGTGCCGTGCTGGTCAACTTACTGTGAGCGCCTTTCGAACTGGAGCCTGTTATGCAGCGTCCCTCGGGCCACGAAGTCCATGTGCCATTGGCGGTGGTTCGCAAATTAATCAGTGACTTGATCCATACGGGCGATCTGAGGCTTCGAGCCCGTCGGGATACCGTCGAGCACCTCCACGCCCGTCAGACGCTTGGTGAGGACCTGCGCGATTGGATTCAAGCGCGCATCGACGTCAACGAGCGCAGCGCGCAGAAAGAGGCGGTCGCCGAGATGGTGGATTGGTTGCTCGAGCGCCCGGAGCTCGACGACCTCTTCATGGCCGACGTCGACCTGTATTGGATGCTTCGCCGGCGGGTGTGGGATATTCGCGACGAACTCGCCGCCGGTGGCGCCGACCAGACGTTCGCCACAGTCGGGGAGGCCGATTCATCACACGCCGGCGAGCAGACCGTGGTCTATACGTCTCCGGTCACCCAGAAGAAGCCTCAGGCCTCGCGGTTCAAGTTCTTGGGCATTGACTTCCCGCTCTTCGGGGCGTCGGTGGACGAGGCCTCGTCGTATGTCGGCTCGGGCTTTTGCTGCGTGCGCCAAGAGAAGGTCGAGCACGCCTTCGAGCTGGGCATCAGCGACTACCTGTGCGTGAGCTGCGACGCATGCGGTCGGGACAACTTTTTGGACGCCTCCGATCGGGCTTCCCAGCCGTGCCGGGAGTGTGGCGTGGAGATCGCGTTCCCTCCGTTCCCCGACGAGACCCCCTGCATCGGCTACGAGGCGCTGCGCGCGGGCGGCGCCGCGCTGACCAAGGACACCGAGTTCGGCATGATCACCTGGGAGAACGCCGAAAACGGCGTCACTCACGGAGTCCCCTGGATTGATCCCGACAGGGTCGAGGACGTCGATATCGTCGAGCTCGAGGAAGGCTGGCACGCCGCGCGCCTCGACCCCGACGATATGTGGGAGCTGTTGCGCACCCCTTCGTTCGTGAGCTGGCAGGGCGAGTTCTGGCTCTTCTCGGGCGGACACCCGATGGTCTACGTGGGCGCTTGGACCCGCGTCGAATTCTGCATGCATGCCGAAGATGGCAAGGGCGAGGCGCTGTTCAACGAGGTCGTCGAAGACCTGCCCGAGCGCGACCTGTGGCCCGAGCTCGAACCCGACGGGTCGGTGGCCGCGTACGTGTTCCGCTGCCCCGAGACGGGACGACTGCGCGCGAGCTGGGACATGCCGTAGCGCGCAGTCGTCGTCGAGTCGAGGGACTGCAGGCGGTCAGGCGCCGGGGCCTTCGCCGCGGTCCTGCGGGCCGCACTGGCCGGAGACGCGGAGTTCCTTGGCCAGGTTGCGAATGGCGGTGCGGATTCCCTCCTCGAAGACGGGGTGATAGACCGGCTTTTCGAGAAGCTCGGGGACGGTGAGTCCCTCTTGGATCGCCCAGGCGAGCAGGTGGGAGGTGTGCTCGACGCGCGGGCCGAACATCTCGGCGGCGATGAGCCGGCAGTTGGACTTGCGCCCGTACAGCCGCACCAATCCGCAGTTGGCGCCCATCACACGAGCGCGGCCCTGGTTGTCGTAGGAGACCTCGCCGATGGCGATCTCGTCGGGGTCGAGGTCGATGTAGCGCTCTCCCACAATGGCCATCTGGGGCTCGGTAAACGCAATCTCGAGGCTCGTCTTGCGCACGGTTGCCTGCACGTCGGGGAATTGCGCGGCGTTCGCCCCGGCGATGCGTCCCTCGTCGGAGGCCTCGTGCAGGATGGGGCGGTGGCCGCTGACGTCGCCGGCCACGAAGATCGAGGTGTCGCCACACTGCAGCGTGCGCGGGTCGGAGATGGGCAGGCCGCGATGGTCCAGGGGGATCCCCGCCTTCTCGAGGTCGAGGGCCTCGACGTTGGGGCGCCGGCCGGCGGCGCTCATCACGTGCTGGAAGACGCGTTCGTGGTCTTCGCCGTTCAGGTCCGTCCACTGAATCCGGTAGCCCCCGTCGACCTTCTCGACGCCGGTGGCGTCGGATTTGAGGTGCAGCGTGAGCTGCTTGCCGAAGACCTTATGGGCCTTGGCGACGATCTTGGGATCGCTGAAGCGACCCAGCTCGTCGAACGGGTTGAAGAACTCGATTTGCACGCCCAGGCGCGTCAGTGCTTGGCCGATCTCGAGGCCGATGATGCCCGTGCCGAAGATCGCCATCGACTCGGGCAGATCCTCCCACTCGAAGACGTCATCGTTGACGAGCACGTCGTCGCGAATGGCGTCGAGCTGCGGCGGGATCCAGGGCCGCGAGCCGGTGGCGATGACCACCGATTTGGCTTCCACGCGGGTGTGGTCGCCGACCTGCAGCGACTTGGGCCCGACGAAGCGCGCTTCGCCGCGCAGGCGTTTCTCCTCCGGGATCGACTCGGTCGAGTCGACCACGAATCCCACGAAGCGGTCGCGCTCGCTGCGCACCCGCTCCATGACCGCGCGCCCGTCGACGTTCCAGTTCTCGACGTTGACGCCGAACTCACGCGCATGGGCGACGTTGTGAGCGGCCTCGGCGGCCGCGATGAGTAGTTTCGATGGCATGCACCCGACCCGGGCGCAGGTGGTTCCGTAGGGGCCCGATTCGATGAGCACCCAACTCGCGCCGGCCTTCTCGGCTTCCCTGCGAGCGTTCAGGCCGGCTGTACCGGCACCGATGATGGCCACGTCGACGCGTTTTGTCTTCATACACTACCTCTTTGGTTCCAATAGTTGTGACTCGGCGGTTAGACGTTAAGCACACGCCAGAGGTTTCACAAACGTTCTCTGCACGGTCTCTGCGGCGATTGGCGCTGCTCATTTGGGTCGAACTTCGATCAGCGTGACCTCGGGCGGGCAGTTGAACCGAATGGGCGGCAGTCCGTGCGCGCGCTCGGCGCCGACGCCGGAGGTGACGTTGAGGTGGGTGCCGTCGACGAGCGTGTGGCCAAACGCCCAATCGCGCGGCACCCGGCTGAGGGTCAGCGGCGGGCCATACAGCGGCACGCGCACCTGGCCGCCGTGGGTGTGGCCCGCGAGCGCCAGGTCGACCGGCTCGCCGCGAATGTTGAGGATATAGTCGGGGGCGTGGCCGATGACGATGTCCAGGGCCGCGTCGGGAGAGCCTGCGTCGAGCCAGCTTCTCGCTTGTTCCCGGGAGAGCGTGCGCGACATGCCCCCGGTGAGCCCGAGGATGCGCACCGTGCCGGCCTCCGTGGCGACCGTGATCGCCTCGTCGTGCAAGGTGGTGGTCCGGGCGCGGCGGTCGAACTCTCTCCAGTCGGCCACGGTCAGGTCGCGGTCGACGTCTCCCTCGACGTTGAAGGTTCCGTAGGTCGGCTCGAGCGTGGCGAAGAGCCCGGCGACTTTGTCGAGTTCAGCGGCGGTCGGCGGCTGCAGCACGTCGCCGGTGTGCACGACGAGGTCTGGCTCGAGCTCGGCGACTCGAGCGAAGACCTCTCGCTCGTACTCGCCAATCGTCGGCGTCTGGATATCCGACAGATGCACGATGCGAAGCGGGCGGGTGATCGCGTCGCTGGTGATCTCGACGCGTCGCACTTGCAGCATGTACGGCTCGATGTGGCTGGACCACACGTAGGTGCAAAGCAGCAGAATCCCGACACAAATCGCCGCGGTGTGGTTCCAAGTCCACCGACGTCGGGCCACAGCCGAGCCCACCCCAACGACCACCAACAGGAGGGGGCCGACGACCATCAGGCTGTAGTACAGATATTTGAGTGCCTCGAACGTTGACATCGTGGGTCGGTTCGGGTGAAGTTCGCTCGACGAAAGGCGAAAATGGTTGTACGCCAGCGACGGAATCAAGCATGCAGGTCGATCTTCAGGACTCCCTCGAACCCCCCGTCATCGTCGGCATCGCCGGCGGCACCGGATCGGGCAAGACTACACTAGCCCGACGCATTCAGGAGGGCGTTGGCGACAACAGCACTCTGTTGCAGCACGACTGGTATTATCACGACCAGAGCAACGTGCCGATGGAGGAGCGCGCCAAGGTCAACTTCGACCATCCGGAGAGTCTGGACAACGACTTGCTGGTGACCCACCTGACCAAGCTCAAGGCCGGCGAAGCGGTCGAAGTTCCGCAGTACGATTTTACGCGCCACACGCGTCTCGAGGAGACCGTGCGCGTCGAACCCACCCCAGTGGTGGTCGTCGAGGGGATTTTACTCTTCGCGGTGCCCGAACTGCGTGAGCGCTTCGACATCAAGCTGTACGTCGACACCGACTCCGACATCCGCGCGTTTCGCAGGATAAGACGAGATATCCGCGAGCGCGGCCGTGACTTCGAGTCGATCCGCGCGCAGTACTACAAGACGGTGCGCCCGATGCACCTCGAGTTCGTCGAGCCGTCGAAGCGCTGGGCCGATCTGATCATCCCCGAGGGGGGCAACAACTTCATCGCCCTCGACGTCATCATCGAGCGTCTCAAGCGCTTCTTAGAGCTCTAATCTTCTTTCCTGCAATCCTCCTCCCCCCGGCTTCGCCGAAGGGGAGGTGCCTCGCGTAGTCTGCGAGGCGGAGGGGCCCGGTCAGCAAGCAAGGGATTACAAACTCCAACCCGCGAGGCGGAGGGGCCCGGTCAGCTAGCAAGGGACTGCAATCTCACCCCCCGCCGGCCCACTTCGGCCTCTCGCCACGCACGTTCCATCTCTTCTGCGTTCTCAGCGCGCCCTTCGAGCACCCGCACATACAGCCCACAGTCCAGCTCCGGCTCTGCAAAGGGCCACGGATCGACCGTCAGCGTCGCGTCGCTCTCCCAGCGCAACTTCAATTCAGTGCCGTCGGGCGCCGTCGACCACTTGTCGGGGTCGGTCAGCCACCGTGGGATCGAGTCTGTTTGAGTGCGCGGGCCGGTCAAACAGAGGTGCAGCGAGAAGATGTCGAAGAATTTGACCCACCGCAGCGCTTCGTCGGACGCGTCGAGGCGCCAGTCGGCGATGAGTCCCTCCAGGCGCTCGCGCCTGGCTCTCTCGGGCCCGACCAAGGTGTCGACGTCGCGTGTGCCCGAGAAGGTCGTGTAGTGGCGGCTGACCAGGTGCGCGATCCACGGGTGGACCTCTTCGAGGGCGTCGAGTCCGTGTCGGTACAGCGCGATCTTCTCCTCCATCGGGTAGGTGATGAAGTCGTGCGGCAAGCCGCGATCGTCGTTGAATAGCGGCTGCGCGTCGGCCTCACGCCACGGGTTGTCGTGCACGCCGATGGCCTGGACGAGCAGCGGGTCGAGCCGGGTGGGCTTCCAGGCGCCGGCGAGGAGGCCGGAGAGGACCGCGTGGTGTTCCTGGGTGATGCACTCGAAGGTCGAATCGGACGTCGGGCGGATGAGCATGGGTGCGGGCTCGTTCAGTCTCGGTGGCGGAGATCGTAGGCGTCTACGACTGTGTTGGCCGCGTCGGGCGACAGGGCCAGGGCGACGAGGTGCTCGGCGAGTTCGGTGTTGGTCATCGAGGCATAGCGGTCGCGAAGCTTCTTGGCCCCCAGTGCCCCAAGCGCCTCGAGCACCGCGTCGCCCACCGCGGCAGCCACGCGCTCGCCGGGGCGCGACTCGCCGCGGCCGGGCCCGGAGATGAACGCCGGTCGCACCACCGTGTACGGCAGCTGGCTTTCGACCACACTGCGCTCGGCCATCCAGCGCGCTTTCATGTACGAGGTGGTCGCGTTCGGGCCGACGCCGATGGCCGAGATGTAGACGAAGCGCGGCTGGATCTCGGCCTGCTGGCAGGCGTGAACCAACAGCTCGGTCAGCTTGAAGTCGACGGCGTGGTAGGTGTTGTTGTTCGGGTTGTCGGCGGCTTGCTTGCGGGCGCGAGTGGTGCCGATGAGGCAGAAAACGATGTCCGGCTGTAACTCGGACATGCATTCGCACATCTCATTTTCATCCCACGGGGTCGTGTCGACCTGGGCGCCGTAGCTCTCGAAGCGCGGCGTGTACTCGTCGAGCCTCGAGGAGTTCGGACGAATATGAGCGATGGTGTCGACCCCGGATTGGGCGAGCAGGCGCACCACCTCGCGGCCGGTGTAGCCGGTGGCTCCTGCGACGAATGCGGTGGGTTTCGTCACGGTACTGCTCCGTTCTGCGTCAACTGACATGTGCAAGTCACCTTGCACCTCATAACAAATTATAGCAACGATGAGCCACGATCGTACTCGTGGCAAGGCTGCGTGCTTGCTGCGGCGTGCTTGCTGCGGCGAGGGGTGGCGCTATGATCGCGTCCCGCATCGCTGGTCTGACTCGAACACTGGTCTGGTCTGACTCGAACACCGAAGAGAGATATATGTCTTGGCAAGAAGCTTGGGAAGAGAAGCGCACCCCCTGGGATGCAGGCGCCTCGGCGCCGTCGCTGTGTGAACTGGTCGATTGCGACGACTTGCCCGAGGGGCGCGCGTTGGTGCCCGGGGCGGGCTCGGGCTACGACGTGCTCACGCTGGCCGGCCCGAAGCGAAAGGCCATCGGCCTCGACCTCGCCCCCGGAGCCAAGCAACGCTTCGAGGCGCTGCGCGAGCAAGAGGGTGTGCCCGCCGAGCAGGCCGAGATGGTCGTGGGCAACTTCTTCGACTGGCAGCCCGACGAACTCTTCGACGTCATCTGGGACTACACGTTTTTGTGTGCTATCGAGCCCGAGATGCGCCAGCGTTGGGCCGAAAGGGTCGACGAGTTGTTGAAACCCGACGGCGAGCTCGTCACGCTCATCTTTCCCATCGTCGACAAAGACCCCAACGAGGGGCCGCCCTACGCGCTCAGCCCCGAGCTTGTGCGCGAGCTTGTCACCCCTCGCTTCGAACCTATCTATCTCGAGCCGGTCGAGCACAGCCACCCGGGCCGCGAAGGCAAGGAGTGGCTCGGTCGCTGGCGACGGGCTTGATTGCAGTGTTGCACTCCGTCTGGAGAGTTTGTCCCCATGAATCACCTGAGCATGTACGGATCCTCGCTCGCGCTTCTGACCGACCTGTACCAACTGACGATGGCGCAGGGCTATTGGAAGCAAGAGATGGTCGAGACCGACGCCATCTTCCACCTCTTCTTTCGTAAGCCACCGTTCAAAGGCGGCTACGCGATCGCAGCCGGGTTGAAGACGGCCGTCGAGTTCCTCATGGACTTCGAGTTCGCCGCCGACGACTTGGCCTACCTGGCCGACCTGCGCGGCAACGACGGCGAGCGCCTCTTCGAGTCGGAGTTCTTGGAATTCTTGAGGGGCATGGAGTTCTCCTGCAGCGTCGACGCGATGCCCGAGGGGAGCGTGGTCTTCCCTCAGGAGCCCTTGCTCCGCGTCGAAGGACCCCTGATTCAGTGCCAGTTGCTCGAGACGGCGCTGCTCAACATCATCAACTTCCAGACGCTGGTGGCGACCAAGGCCTCGCGGATTTGCTACGCGACCCAGGGCGAGCCGGTGCTCGAGTTCGGCTTGCGCCGCGCGCAGGGCATCGACGGGGCGATCTCGGCGTCACGCGCCGCGGTCATCGGCGGCTGCTCGGCGACCTCGAACGTGCTCGCCGGCAAGCTCTTCGGCATCCCGGTCAAGGGGACGCACGCCCACTCGTGGGTCATGAGCTTCGGCTCCGAGCTCGAGGCCTTCGAGGCCTATGCCCAGGCGATGCCGAACAACGCGGTCTTCTTGGTCGACACCTACGACACCATCGAGGGCGTCAAGAACGCCATCAAGGTGGGCGAGAAGCTGCGCCAGAACGGCTACGAAATGGCCGGCATCCGCCTCGACTCGGGCGACTTGGCCTGGTTCAGCATCGAAGCCCGAAAGATGCTCGATGAAGCAGGCTTCGAGAAGACCAAGATCGTCGCCTCGAATAACCTCGACGAGCGCACCATCCGCTCCCTCAAAGAGCAGGGCGCTCAGATTGTGGTCTGGGGCGTGGGCACCCACCTGGCGACCGCCAAGGACCAGCCGGCGCTCGGCGGTGTCTACAAGCTGTCGGCGGTGCGCAAGAACGGCGGCGAGTGGGAGCACAAGGTCAAGGTGAGCGAGCAGCGCATCAAGATCTCGAACCCCGGCAGGATTCAGGTGCGTCGATTCTGGAAGAACAAGGCGAGCCGCTTCGGAGGGCAGGGCGAGTTCATGGGCGACATGATCTTCGACGAGCTCATGGGCGAGCCGCAGTCGAATATCATCGTCGACCCGCTCGACGAGACGCGACGCAAGCGCCTGGAAGGCTCGGGCATCGACATGCTCAAGCCCATCTTCCGCGAGGGGCAGTATGTGGGCGAGGATGTGATCCAAGACGACATCATGGAAATCCAAGAGCACGCCCGGCATATGCTCAAGTACTTCCACGATGGCATCAAGCGCTTCGACAACCCGCACGAATACCCGGCCGGGCTCGAGAAGAACCTGTACGACCTGAAGACGCGCCTGATTTTGGAGGCCCGCGGCTTCGAGCCGGAGACCTCCTCGTCCTGGTGATCAGCCAGTCGCTGTGGTGATGCGTCAGTCGACGTCGATGGTGCGCGTGGTTCGAAGGATCATCTCCGAGCCGGCGGGCAATTCGGCGTCGGCACTTCCCATGCCCAGGCTGATGAGCGTGCCTGCGCCTGCGCCGATGGCTCCACCGAGAAGCGCGCCTCCGACGTCTCGGCCGATGATCGCGCCCAGTGCGGCGCCAGCCACACCACCCACGGCAGCGCCCGTGCCGATGTCGCTCTTGTCACGCTCGGCCTCGACCTCGGTCTGCACGATCTCGGCGGGCAACTCGTAGGTCTCTCCGTCGAACGAAATCTCCTGGACGTGCAGCCGGATGGCGGCCTGGTCGCCCATCTCTTCCGATTCTTTGAGTCCCGTCACTTCTCCGCGCACCATCGCCCCGGCAGGGACGACCGTCTCGCCGTCTTCGGTGACCAGCGGGTCGAGCAGGGTGGCGCTGAACTCATCGCCCTCGCTGGTCGTCTCGGTCGACAGCTTCTGGTTGAGCTCGACTCGAAGCTCGGTGCCCGACGGAATCGCGTCGTCCGAAGGAAGTCGCTGTGTGGTGTACTCGCCTGTGGTGTCGGCTCCCTCGTTTTCGACCTGGGCGGTGCGACAACCGACCGCCGCGAGGAGCACGACGAGGAACGTCGCAAATACTCGATATGCCATGATCTTGCCTCCGGGGCCGCGCCTCCACCATGGGTCGAGTCCGCTGGATCGAGTCCGCGGGATCGTGGCCGATGGGAGTTGCGTCGACCCCTCGAAGTAGAAATGAAACAGCTCGGGGAGCGCAGCGTGTGAGCGACGCGCTGTTCGCCGACGAATCTAATGACAAACAGGCGACGCACTGCCGAACCCTCTAGTGTGGGATATAAACATCAATGGCGCTCCTGCAACGGCATACGCGCAATAATTGCCGTGGACTGAACCGCGGTTCACGGTTGACGAAAGTTGACTCATTCGAGTAACTAAGGCCCCAGATTTTGATAACTCGGTTGGATGATCGTCGTGGGGGGCGAGGTGTGACCTTGGTCACGGTCATCGGCTGGTAGTATTCCACTGCAATCACAGGAGTGTGACTATGCGTATCCGTACGACCTTATTGGTAACTTGTATGCTCGCGATGGGCGCGTCGAGCTGCGACCTCGTCAAGAAAGCAGCGCGCGGCGATTCCATCGACCAGCGTGACCTGGTCAACAGTGCCGACAAAGAAGTCAAAGATCACCAGCGCGAGCAGAAACAGGCGTCCGACTACGCCAAGCGCATCGACCAGACGCTCGGCGAGATCGAAGAGCAGCGCAAAGAAGGCCGCTTCAGCGCCGCCGAGTACCGCGAGAAGACCCTGCAGCGTCACATGGACAAGCTGCGCGAGCTCGACTCGGACCACGAGATGCTCAAAAAGGCGCCCAAGCGCCTGGCCGAGATCAAAGAGAAGTACACCAAAGAGGTCTACCAGCGCAAAGCTCTGGCCGAAGAGTGCTCCGAGCACGTCAACAAGGCCAAAGAAAACCGCATGGAAGATCGCTGGCGCTACGTCGACCGCGAGCTCGAGAACTACGTGCAGTGCCGCCGCAAGCTCAAGGACGTCGGCGGTGACGAGGCCAAGATCGCCGAGATGGACGCGGTCTATAAAGACGAGTTCAAGAAGTTCGCCGACTACGCCCTCGAGTTGATCGAGAAAGAGCGCAAGGCCAAGAACTTCCGCACCGCCGTGGCCTTCGAGAAGAATATCGAGCAGAAGCTCGAGGACTACGACGAGGTCGAAGAGTCGAACGACTACACCAAAGGTGTGGCCAAGCGCGTCGAGAAGGTGCGCATGACCTACCGCGACCCCGCCGAGGTCCGCGCCGAGAAGGCTGAAGAGGCGTTCAACTCCTGGAAGAAGACCGCCGAAGCCGCCTTCAACAAGGACATGGAGAAGATCAAGTCCGCCGAAAAGGCTGCCAAGCCCGCCTATGACGAAGGCGTCGCCGCTCTCGAGAAGGGCGAGTACGGCAAGGCTCTGAAGAAGCTGACCGAAGCGCGTCAGAAGCTCTACGAGACCGCCTTCCCGTCGGCCGTGGCGCTCGACACCGCCATCAACAACGGCAACCTCAAGCGTGGCCTCTCCTACGAAATCGCCTCGGCCATCGCCCGAGTGCACTTCGAAGAGGGCAACATCGCCAAGCTGTACCCCGAGCTCAAGATCATCAAAGAGGGCCGCGGTTGGCTCGACGGCGGTGAAGAGCTCGAAGTGCGCCTGTACGACATCCTCGCCGACCGCAAGGGCAAGCTCGCTCCCAAGGCCAGCGACCCGGTCAAGCGCTACGCCAGCCGCTACTCGGACACCGCCAAGAAGTATCGCTTCACCAAAGAAGCCGCCGACGCCAAAGTCGGTGAGGCCTACGCGATGCTCGGCGTCGACATCGAGACGGTCAGCCACCGTCGCGCCGGTTCGAACCCCGACGAGTACAAAGGCAAGGTCGTCTTCGTCGAAGAGACCGTCACCAGCGTCAAAGGTGGCTACCTCAACTTCGACTTCCGCGGCGAGTACAGCGTGCCGACCAAGTGCTGGCACACCAACAAGATCGCCAGCGTCAACGCCTACACCGGTCGCGTGACCTACGAGCAGAAGTGCAAGTACAAGAAGGTCAAGCGTGGCTACATCCTCAAGGTCAAGAAGCCCAAGGGTGTCAAAGTCGGCAAAGGTGACGTGGTCAGCTTCTTCGCCACCGTCGGCGACAAGCAGGGCAAGTTCACCGTCAACCTGAACGAGCCCGGCTACGTGCGCGTGGCTCCGGACGGCAAGACCGCCTGGTACCTTGGCGTGGACGTCAAGAAGTAAACGACTAAGTGGTGTGACACCGAAAGGTTGAATCTCACTTCGGCGTCACCCCACTAGCTAGTCGATTAAACAAAAAAGGCCGGCGCTTTCGAGGCGCCGGCCTTTTTTGTGTTCACTTTGTGTTCACGCATCTGAACCACGTAGCAATTCACGCATCTGAACCACGTGGCAATTCGCTGCCCCAAAATCCTTATTTGCCCAAATAGAAGGCGGTACTGAAACCGAAACGCCTCAAATCCGAAAGAGAAGGCCTTGCAGGTCATCAACGCCCGCTATTTAAGCAATTAAGGATTTTGGGGCAGCGAGTTGTGGAGTGGTTCAGCGTTGCGGATGGCGAGTTGTGGAGTGGTTCGAGGTTGCGGATGGCGAGTTGTGGCGTGGTTGAGTCAGTATAATTAACCTCAGGTTTATAATAGCGTCAGGATAATCCAGATTCACCGTGTCATCGGTTTTCACTACGTTGAGTATCACGTAAGGTGAAACCTCAACCGGAGGATATGTGATGAAACAATTGCTCGCTGCGTCATTGATTGGCTGTGTTGCTCTCGCAGGGTGTGCGGACGTCGACGAAGGGCCGGCCGAGTCGGGTTGGTCGGTCGGCGGCGAGACCACCGTGGGCATGTCGGCGGACTGCGCCGAGACGGTCGAGCCGAGCTGGTTCACCGAGCAGCCCTCGATGTGGTACCAGCCGTCGTTCTTCGGGTTTTCGCCCAACTCGGGCTTGCTGTTGCGTGCCGACTCGGTGATGGCGAGCGCGGTGGCGTACCGGGCGGCCGACGGCGAGGAGTTCTACGCTGGCGTCGGGCCGTACAGCCACGCCGTCGACGCGCACTGGAGGCTCGAGGCACGCGGTCAGGCGTACACCAACGATATCGACGTCGTCGATCGCGCGACCGACGAGGTGTTGGCGACCGTCGAACTCGGCGACACATCCAGCTGGGTGCCGGCCGCGTCGTTCGGCCCGCAGGGCGAACTCTTCACCGTGTTCTCGTGTGTCGAGACAGGCCTTCGCGTGTCCGTCTGGTCGATCGCCGACGACGCCTCGGTGCTCGATGTCGAGCTCGACACCGGCGAGCGCTGCAACGGCTACTACTCGCCGAACCCGGAAATCGCGTACACGCCCGACGCCGGCGCCTTGGTGCTGACCCTTCCGAGCACGGGCGAGTTGGTGCACGTCGACCTGCGTGAGGAGCGAGTGACCTCGGTGCTCGCCCACGAGCCCGCAGAAGGCGACCACAACATGCTGCCCGTCGAGGGCATCCTCGACCTGGCCGTGCACCCAACCGGAGAGTTCGCCGCAACGAGCGGCGTCGACGGCAAGGTGCGCTTCTGGACCCTGCCGGGCCTCGAGCCGGTCGGCGAGCCGCTGACTGCAGGCGTCGCCGCGGTCAACCTGAACACGTACGCCCCGCCGCATCGCGTCTCGCCGCTCGAGTGGACGCCCGACGGGCGGCTCCTTGCGATGATGTCGCCCTCGGGCGACATGGTGCTGCGCGAGCGCACCGGCGAGACGGTGAGCACGCTCGTCTCGCCGGAGTTCGAAGGCTGGATTCCCGAAGGGACGACCGACGGTATTGTCAACCCGCCGATGGCCATCGCCTTCGACGAGAACGGCCGGATCGGCGTGGGTAGCTACTTGTCGGCAGGTATCTGGACGTGCGGCGAGGAGGTGATCGACCACCGTGAAGGCGGGCTCGACGCCCAGATCGAGCTCGAAGGCCCCGAGGAGCTTCGCGCCGGCCGGCGCGGCGTGTTCCACGCACGTGTCGAGGGCGCCGACGCCCCGATGGTCATGCGTCTCGTCGTCGACGGCGAGCAGCAATTGTGGCCGCAGCGCGGCGGAAGCTTCAACTGGCACGCCTACGAGCCGGGGACTTACCACGTGGTGCTCGAGGTCGACGACGGCACCGCCTCGGCGACTCGTGAGATGACCGTCGAAGTGACGCCCGATACGACCCTGGAACGCTAAAAGGACGATGAAAGGACTCGGACACCTCCCCTCCATCGACAACCTGCGCTGCTTTCTGGCGGCCGCCGAACACCTCAACTTTCGGCGCGCCGCCGAGCAGATGGCGCTCACGCCGACCGCCTTCGGCCAGCGCATCCAGAAGCTCGAGGAGCTCTTAGACCAGCGCCTCTTCGAGCGCACCACCCGCCACGTCGAACTCACCGCCGCCGGCCGGCGGCTTTTGGGGCAGGCTCGCCAGACGGTCCAGCAGGCCAGGCGCTGCGCCGAGGTCGTCCACCGGGAGGAGGAAGCGCCCGCGCGCTTTACCGTGGGCACGCGCTTCGAGCTTGGCTTGTCGTGGATTGTGCCCGCGCTGCAAGAGCTTCGTGAGGTCCACCCCAATTGGCATGTCGATCTGTACTTCGGCTCCGGCTCGGACATCCTCGACGAGTTGCGCGCCGGCAAGGTCGACTGCGTGGTCACCAGCGCCCCGGTCGCCGAGCGCAAATGGCACGCCGAGTTTCTGCACCCCGAGGAGTACGTCTTCGTGGCCGCGCCCGACCTGCTCGACAAGACCCCGTTCGACGAGCCCGACCACGCCCGGGAGCACGTGCTCCTCGACATCGACCGCACCCTCCCGCTGACGCGGTACCTGACCTCGGTCACCGGCGAGTTGAAATTTGATCAGGTCTGGATGTGCGGCGCCGGCGGCGCGATGCACCGACTGGTGCTCGACGCCGCCGGCGTGGCGGTCTTGCCGCTCTACATGGTCGAGGACGACCTGCAGGAGGGCAGGTTGGTGCGGCTTCTGCCCGAGGTGGAGCTGCTGAGCGACTCGTTTCGGCTGCTGTACCGGGATTCGAGCTCCCTGCAGGGCGTGTTGTGGCGGTTCGCCGAGTTTATGCGGGGGCGGCCGTTGGAGTAGGGGGGACGTCTTTCGCGGATGTTTACCCCAAGGCAAGCCTTGGGGCTGCACCGGCGAGAGCTCCGCTCGGGGCAAGCCCCGGCTCCGCAGGAAAGCCCATCAAACCGAAATCGACCCCTTCCGGAAATCACTCGGCGCCAGGTGCAGGTTGATGAGCACCGGGACGCCCTCCGAGGCGAGCTTCTGAGCCTCTTTGATGGCGTCGTCGACCTCGGCCTCGTCGGTCACCAGGATGCCCTTGCCGCCGTAGCCCTCGGCGACCTTGTGGTACTCGGTGTGGCGAAGGCAGGTGCCCACGTCGTCTTCGAGGATGACCGTCTGGTCGCGCGCGATCTGCGCCCAGGAGGCGTCGGTGCCCACGACTGCGATGGGGGCGAGGCCGTGGCGGATATAGGTGTCGAACTCGGCCAGGCTGTAGGCGCTCGAGCCGTCGCCCCAGATGAGCCAGATCTCGGAGTCGGGCCGGCACAGCGCGCCGCCCAGGGCGAAGCCGCCGCCCACGCCGAGCGTGCCGAAGACGCCCGGGTCGAGCCAGTTGAGCGGCTGTCGGGGACGCAGCACGTAGGCGCCGGTGGCGACGAAATCGCCGCCGTCGACCGCGATCACCGCGTTGTCGCCCATCAGCTCTTCGAGGCGCTTGAAGAAGTAGATCGGGTGCACGAGCTCCTCGCCCTCGGTAGCGCGGGCGTCGATGTCGGCGTTGCGCTTCTCCTCGCGCTCGCGAATCTCGCCGAACCACAAATCCCAGCTGCGTTTGCCGCCGCCCATGCGCTCGGCGAGCCGGATGAGGAACTCGCCGGGGTGCATCTGCAAGGGGATGTCGGGCTTGCGGTTCTTGGTCAGGTCCTCTTCGCTCAGGTTGGCGGACACCAGCGTGGCCTTCGAGCTGATCTTGCGGCCGTAGCCCAGCCGGAAGTCGAACGGGAAGCCGGCCACAATGGCGTAGTCACACTTTTTGAGCGACGCGGTGCGCTTGTGGAAGAACTGGATGTCGCTGTCGCGCCCCAAGAGGCCGCGCGCCATGCCGCCCAGCCACACCGGGATGCCCAGCATCTCGATGGCCTCGGCGACCTCACGAGCCTGCCGCTGGTTCATGTTGACCAACGTCTGGTTGCCGACGACGAGCACCGGCTTTTCGGCGCGGGCCAGCGCATCGGCGGCCTTGTCGAGCTTGGCGTCGAGGCTCTTGCCGAAGGGGAGGTCGACCGACGGGGGCGACAGGTCCACCGAGATATGCGGCTGGTGGAATTGGCGCGCCAGGTAGGCCTTCATGCCCAGCTGGGCGCCCTTGGCCAGGAGCGTCTTGGGGTCGTCGAGGCCAGCCTCCTCGAGGTACCAACCGCGCACGATCTCCTCGGGATAGAGCAGGTCGATGGGAACCTCCACAAAGACCGGGCCGGGCACGCCACTGGTGGCGACGTCGAGGGCTTTCTTGATGGTCGGGCCGAGCGCCTTGACGGTGGTCACGCGGGTGCACCACTTGACGATGGGCTTCATGAGCGACATCTGGTCGATGTCCTGCAGCGAGCCTCGCCCACGCAGGATCGTAGCGGTCGCCCCGCCGAGCACGAGCACCGGCGACTGGGCCATCTGCGCGTTTTTGACGGCGGTGACTGTGTTGGTCACCCCCGGGCCGGCGGTCACCGCGGCCACGCCCACGTTGCCGGTCATCCGCGCGACGGCATCGGCGGCGAACACCGCACTCGCCTCGTCACGCACATCGACCACGTCGATGCCCAGGTTCTTCGAGCCCACAAGAATCGGCGAGATATGCCCGCCACACAGGGTGAAGAGGTACTCGACGCCGCGCTCACGCAGCTGCTCGGCAATGATATATCCACCGTCGCGATCGGCCATGTGTCTGCTCCCTTTGGACCAGTGACAAAATTGTAGAAACGACGCGTTTTGCTCTACCACAACGCTGGTTTCGACGCCAGTGAACGACGATTCATTGGGGCGCGGGCGTCCCCGCCCGCCGGCGTGGCCTCTGGCCCGCCGCACGTGTTTGGGCAGGGCGGTCGGGTAGCAGGGGACACGCGAGTTGGGGTCCGACCTGCACCATTCAGGTCGGGCTCACGGCTCCAGCCAGGTCATCATCGCCTCGCTGATCTCGACGGCGCGGGTTTTTTGCAGGTTGTGGCCGCCTGTGTCGAAGTGCAAGCGCGGTCCCTGGGGGACGCCGTCGGGGAGTTCGGCGAGGAGTTCGTCGACGATGGTGGGTTCGACGAGGGGGTCGTCGTCGGCCCAGGCGCACATGACCGGCACCTGCAGTCGGCGTACGCGGCGGCGGTAGGCGTTGAAGTCCCAGCGGTTGATCGCGGCGAGGGTGCGCTCGATTTCGTCGGGGGTGGTGTGGCGGAAGCCGGCCGCGGCGTAGGCCTTTTCGAGGCCGGCCATCAAGGGCTGGCGCACCAGCGGGGTGCGCAGGCCGGCGGCGATGAGGCCGGGCACGGGCATTTGGCGCAGGCCGCGGTGAGGGCGCAGGCCGACCGGGGCGATGAGCACGAGCCCGTCGACGAGGTCGGGGTAGCGCGCGGCGGCGGTGACCGCCACCAGCGCCCCGTAGGAGTGGGCGACCAGGACCGTGCGCTCGACGCCGAGCGCGTCGGCGACCCGGGCGATGTGGGTCGCCGCGGCGGCCGCTGTGGGCGCGGCCATCGTGGCCGAGGTCTGGCCGAAGCCGGGCATGTCGAGGCGCACCAGGCGCATGCGGTCGGCCACGCACGGGGCGAACCAACGAAAGTCGCGCACCGAGCCGGGCAGGCCGTGCACGGCGATGGCGCTTCGGGGGGACGGCGAGTCGGTCGGGCCCTCGTCGACGAGGGCGAATTGCTCGGCGCCGCGGCGCACGATGCGCCGGGGCTCGAGCGATGGTTTTGCGGGTGTCATAGTACTGCGGGACGTCGGACCACTAGGAATCGGAGACGTCGAGGTCGAACACCTCGACGGCGTTGCGCCATAAGAAGCGCTCGCGCGCCTCGTCGTCAAGGCCGAGCTCGCCCAGCCCGCTCAGGCAGTCGCCGGGCATGATCATCGGGAAGTTGCTGCCGAAGAGGACCTTTTTGCGGCCGTCCTTGCGCAGGTAGTCGACGAATTGCGGCGGGAAGCGGGACGGCTTGTAGGCCGAGGTGTCGATGTAGACGTTCGGGTACTTGCGGGCCAGGGCGATCATCTCGTCGGTCCACGGGTAGCCGATGTGGCCGCCGACGATGGTCAGCTCGGGGAAGTCGAGGGCGACGTGGTCGAGGTACGGGATGGGCCGGCCCCACTCGGAGGAGCGCAGTGGGCCGGTGTGGCCGACCTGCAGGCAAAAGGGCACGCCCATCTCGACGCAGGCGACGTAGACCGGGTAGTAGCGCCGGTCGTCGGGCGGCAGATCCCACAGCCAGGGCAGCGCGCGGATGGCCTTGAAGCCGAGTTCCTCGACGCAGCGGCGCACCTGCTCGACGGCCTTCATCGGCTGTGACAGGTCGACCGAGCCGACGCCCACGAGCAGGTCGGGCCGGGCGTCGACCATCTGGGCGACCTCGTCGTTCGAGATGATCGCGCCTTCGGGTCCCCACCAGGCGCTGACGAGCGCGCGGTCGATGTCGGCCGCCTCGAGCGCGGCGACGGTGACGTCGAGCGGGATCTCGTCGGGCACCTCTTCCATGCCCATCCAGCGCCGAAGTGACTCGAACATCGGGTGGGCGGCGAAATTCGCCGAGGGGTGCTGGATCCAGGCGTCGATGCGAAGTGCGTCTTGTTTGCCTTGTTTTCCTTTTGTGTTCGTCGGCATTGCGGACTCCCTGGTTGGTCGTGTAGCGATACGGCACCATAACACAATCTATCGAAAACACGGCACGTCTGTGTTACCAGCGCTGGAAGCCCTGCCTCCGAGGGTCTTGAGAACTCCTGCTATGACGCACACCCCCATGGTCCCACGGTCTCTGCGGCCTCCACGTTTTCACGGCTTTTGCGGCCTCTCGACATCAATGGCCGTGTCTGCTTAACTGCGCGCATTGATGAAGTCTCGAGCGAAGTGAAGTCATGAAGTTGTTTGTACGTAGTCTGCTCGCCGTCCTCGTCGCCGCCTCCGTTGCCTGTGGTGGTGACGGCCGCCCCGTCGAAGACTCCCCCGACGGCAAGGACGCCCAGGCGCTTCCGCATGGTAAGGCCGACAGCCTCTACAGTGCGTGTGAGTTCGACCACATCGTCTTGTGGCTCAACGACCCGGCGACCGACGTCGCGGCGCTCAAGGTCTCTGGCGTGCACACCCGCGCGGCCAACAACCTCATCGAGCACCGAAACGGGCCCGACGGCCAGTTGCTGACGAGCGACGACGACTTCTTCGGCGATATCGAGGAGGTCGACGACGTCTATTTCGTCGGGCCGGTCGCCCTGGCGCAGCTGGCCGGCGGGGTGTCGAGCTATTGCGAGAAGGGCGACTATGGCGTGCAAGCCGAGACGATCTTCTCGCCGCAGCCCTACCACACAAGTCACCTCGCGCGGGTCCAGGAGCTCATCGAGTCGGCGGAGCGCTCGCTCGACATCGCGATGTATAGCTTTCGGGACCAGGGGATCCTGCAGGCCATCGAGGACGCGGTCGACCGCGGGGTGAGCGTGCGGATGATCTTCCAGGGCACCTACGACGACCGCAGCGAGCCGGCCGGGTCGATGTCGGCCAAGCTCGAGGACGCGGGCGTGACCGTGCGGTGGGTCAACAAGATCATGCACCACAAATTCGTGCTCGTCGACGGGCCGCGCAACACGCTGCTCGAGGCGCCCGGCGCCACGCTGGCCAGCGGCAGCGGCAACTGGTCGTACTCGGCGGGGACGCGCTACGACGAGAACACCGTGGTCGTCCGCGGGGACGCGGAGCTGGCCTTGCGCTTCCAGAAGGAGTTCAACCACCTGTGGGCGCACTCGCGGCCGTTCGACTGGAACGACGAGCTCGTCTACTTCGAGTCGATGCCTATCGAGGCGGGGATGATCCCGGACCACGACGGGCTGGACGCCAAGTTCACCTCGGCCAATTTCCGCACCTACTACTCGAGCCGCTACGGCAACACGTTCTCGGTCGAGCGCGGCCGCGACGAGGTCTCCGACCGCATCGTCGAACTCATCGAGGAGGCGGACGAGTCCATCTGGATCGCCTCGGGTCACCTGCGCTCGCGGCCCATCTCGGAGGCGCTGCTGCAGAAGTGGCAAGACCACCCCGACATGGACATCCGCATCTACCTCGACGGCCAGGAGTATATCAGCGAGTGGTACCACGGTGAGCAGGAGCGCGAGCTCGTCGACTGCCTCGACGAGGCCGGTGACAGCGAGGCGCAGCGCCAGGATTGCCTCGACAAGGGCTTTTATTTCAGCTTCGAGATGCAGCGCGCCGGCATCCCCACGCGCTTCAAGTACTACTCGTACCGCTGGCACTACACCTACGCGGTGCAGATGCACCACAAGTACCTGATCTTCGACGGCGACACGGTCGCCTCCGGCTCGTACAACCTGTCGGACAACGCCGAGCACAACACCATGGAGAATCTGGTGGTGTACCGGGCGAGTCACTACCCGCAGCTTGTCGGCGCCTTCGTCGACAACTTCACCGACATCTGGGAGACCGGCCGCGCCGAGGGCGTCTTGGGCCAGCTCACCGACCTCATCGAGAACGCCACCACCCAGATCCCCATCGTCTTCGAGCCTATGGCGCTCACCTGGCAAGAGGTCACCGACCTCAAAGCGCTCATCCGCGACACCTGCCCGGCCATCAACAGCGAAGACTACCGTCGCTACCCCGAGGACCACGAAGTCTGTTATCTGGACTGATTCCTCGAGTCCCTAATCCTCGAGCTCCTAATCCCTCGAGCCCCTAATCCCTCGAGCCCACAAGCCCTCAAGAAACGCCGAGCGGTGTTTACCTTGAGTTCGGGGGAAGTGTAGGGAGTTCAGTGGTTTACACACGGTGGGAGGACGCCATGGAATACTGGTGGTTCATCGTCTTTATCTCAGCATTCTTGGTGGGCTTGGTCGCCTACTTCTTGTGGCGACAGTTCTACATGCGCCCGGCCGACGTCTCGGAGCCGCGGGGCGCGGGCAGGGCGTCGCACTATCGTCGAGGCAAGGGGAAGGGCACCGAAGACATTCGGCGAGCCGACCGAGAGTCCGACGCGTACCGAGTAGAAGAAGAACACCATCGCGGCAGCCAAGAGCAGAGTCCGCCGCTTTCGTGAGCAGACGCACCTTCGATCTTCAGAAGTTCTTTCGAGAGGTGAACGACCATGGATGCATTCATTTGGATTGTGCTCTCCGTCATCGTCATCGCCACCGTGCTGGGCGTCATCGCGATCGCGTGGCGGTATCTCAAGCGCCAAAAAGAGGGGACGCATCGCCGAGAGACGTTGTCGTCGTCGACCGATAGGTCGCAGCGAGACCGCCACGAGCACGACTTGGGCAGGCACGAGACCTCCACCGACGAGCGGACGCGCCGCTCCGGCGGAGGCACGCGGGTCTACCGCAGTGAGAGTGGCGCCTGATTCGGAGCGAGGGCATCTTGCCCTCGTCTGCGAGAGCTGGAAGCACTCGCACCGAAAGACGAGAGTGGCGTCTGATTCGGGTCAGTTTTTCGGGTAGGCCGTCCAGCCCTCGGTCCAGGGCGCAGCGCTCGGCGAGAACGCGCCGCGGTAGACGGCGGTCAAGTCGAAGCCGTCGGGCGGCGGACCGATATCGCGACCGGTGGTGTGCTCGGGGGAGGGCACCCAGTCCGGGTCGCCCAGATTGTAGGGCGTCTCGAAGCCGGGGTCGGAGCCGAACACGTTGTTGTACTCGGGGCTGGTGAAGTGAGCCTGCGGGTCGAAGGTGGTTTGTTGGGCGAGCTCGTCCATCGAGAAGTAGCTCGTGCCGTCGGCGCCGATATTGTAGAAGAGGGTGTTCTCGACGATGATCTTGTCGGCGACGCCGTGCTGGCCCGACTCGGTGCCCTCGATGTGGATGCCGCCGGTGCTCGGGCTCATGACGATGCCGTGGGACAAGTAGCCCAGGCCGCCGCTCTTGACGATGAGGCCGCGCTGCAGGTCGGTCTGCTCCTCGGTGCCGATGATCGTGTAGTTGTAAATCTGGAAGTCGGTCTGCGGTGTGGCCGTGGGCTGCTCGCCGCGGTTTTCGATCTCGATGGCTTCCTCGCCATTCGAGTCCATCTGCACAGCCAAAAACTGACCGGTGCCTCGCCATCCGACGTCGAGGTCGAAGCCGTCGCCTTGCGGGCGGCTCGAGACGGCGTGGCGGATATCGACCGTGCCGCCGAAGAGCTCGATGCCGTCGTCGTCGCCCAGGTGCGCCTGGATATAGTCGACGGTGGTCTCCGAGCCGCAGGCGGCCAGTGTGATGCCGTTGAGCGCCTTCTGCCCGTCGATCAACCCACCGCCAAACTCGCTGCGCACGTACTTGAGCGTGCCGCAATCCCACGTGTCGTCAGTGCCGCCGATCTTGTCTTCGTCCTCGTTTTCGAGGATGCGAAGCGTCATCTCGGGGCGGTTGAGCGTGGCTTTTCCGATGAGCGCGAGCCCACCCCAGTCGCCCGAGCGGCGCTGGCCTTCGGGCTTGGCGCTGGTGAAGACAATAGGGTTTTCGCGAGTGCCCTCGGCGACGAGCTTGGCCCCGGCCTGGGTGACCAGCGCGCTGTTGCGCTCGCCCAGAATGCGCGTGCCCGGCTCGATGGTCAGCGTGGCCGGCTGGATGACGATGATCAGGTTTTTGAGGACGTAATCGTTATCGGCCGTCCATGTGGTGTCTTCGACGATATAGTCGGTCACCTCGACGCGCGGCTTGCCGAGCTCCTGGCAGATCCCGGCGACACATTGGCCCTCGGCTCCGCAATCTGAGCTGGTGTTGCACTCGTCGAAGTCGAGCGCCAGCGAGCAACTCGACAGGAGCGGGAGTGTCAGGAGAAGTGTCAGGAGGCCCCACCGCCCACAATCAAACGTGTCCGATACTGCCTGGCTCATGGCGCTCACTGCGGTCAAAAACTGATTCGAGGTTCACAGAGCAATACCAAGCTACCGTGAGCACTTGGCACGAGCAAGCATTTTGCGTGGACCCGCGGCCACACGCTCGGTCGAGTGGGCTAGTCAGCCTCGTCGGTTTGTGCCATCAAGGGAGTATTGCCCTTTTAGAAAGCAGGCCCCAGGAGGCGGGATGAATGGCGTTGGGTTGAGTGCGGAGAGGTGGCGAGAGGTGGCGGATTTCTGGAGGGAGGTCGCCCAAGTCCCTCAACTGTCGTTCGACGATGCGCTCACGACGGTGGTCGACGGCCTGATGGCGTTGATGCGCGCCTCGCACGTCATGCTCGTGATCCAACTGCGGGTCGAGCCCGGCTTGCGTCGGTTGGACGGATTTCATCCGGTGTTGTCGCGTGATTTCGGGCCCGACGCCGAGGCGCGGATGATGATTACGGGCGAATGGGCCGCGCACGAGCCGCGCCTGCACGAGGACCCGGTCCTGCGCCGTGTCGTCGAAGGGGCGGGCACCTTTCGGGTGGTGCGCCATCGGGCCGACATCGATGCCGAGGCGTGGAGCACGGCTCCGGTGCGCCGCCTCCTCGAGCAACTCGAGCTCGAAGACCGGGTCAATGTGGTGGTGCCGGTCGACCCGGACGTCGAAGTCTCGTTTTGCATCGACCGACCTTCCGGCGAGCCCATCTTCGACGACGCGGACGGCGAGGTGCTCTCGCAGGTGAGTCGTGGGTTGGTGCCGCTCGCGACCAACTTCGTGCGCTTCCACGGGCTCATGCCCGGCCAGCAACGCCTGGACGATGACGAGCGCAACCTGTTGGCGCGGCTGTCGAGCCCTGCCTCCGAGGCCGATATCGCCGCGTCGCTGGGCGTCGAGGTCGCCGCTGTCGAGCAGCGCGCCGAGCAAGTCTACGAGAAGTTGGGCGTCGGCTCGCGACTCGAGTTGATGCACTTTTGGAAGGCCGCTGACGTCGAGCGCAGCCTGCCGTTGCAGCAGCCTGCCGAACGCGAGGACGTGAGTGCCCCGAAGGCACCACACGAGTCTGGACCGCTGATCCCGCGGGTTCGAGACGCGATTGATGGCGCGCTCGAAGATGGAGATCTCAGCAGGGAGGCGGTCGCCCGCCGGTTGGGGAGCAGTGTGCGTGCCCTGCAGCGTGGACTCGGCGAAGCGGATTTGACGTTCTCGGGACTCGTCGAGGAGAGGCGACAACACCTCGCCATGGTGTTGTTGGCGCTGCCTTGGCTCACGTTCAACGAGATCGCCGAGAGGCTCGGTTACGCCCAGGTGTCGAGCTTCAACCGCGCGGTCGCACGGTGGACCGGGAGTACCCCCTCCGAGGTGCGTGAGGCGTTGATCGACGAGCACCGGACGCGGCGACGGCTCATCGAAGAGAACTCCTGAGTGACTCGAAGGTAACGAGAAGCGAAGAAACTGGCGCGCAATGCGAAGGCGCGCGAGTGCTGCATCCCCTAGACTCTGTTGAATAGCCCACTGACTATTCAGACTTGAGTCCAACATGAGCACCTTACTTCGCTTTTTCGCCACCGTTGCCGTCGTCTCCTGTCTTGGCGCATTTCTCGGCGCAGCCGAGGTCCAGGCACAGCCGCGGATCATCGTCGGCGGGTTTGAAGCCGGTGGAGTCTCCACCATTCTGACCAATCTCGGATACGCTCACGACGTCGATCCGAACGCGCAGTATGCCTTGCCGGTCTCAGCGGGGAGCGCCAGCGGCTATGACATCGTCATCAACAGCGGTGCGGTCATCCTCGGCACCAGTCCAGACTATTCGAGCCTGCTAAACGGCGGGGGCCGCATGCTCACGCCGCTAGTGCGCGGGTTTGTGGAGTGGCCGTTCAATTACCCGCCGGTGGCCAACGAGGACTCCGGGCAGATGGACGAAGAGACCACGATCACCATCGACGTGCTGGGGAACGACACGGATCCGGACGGGGACCCGATCACCCTCGACAGCGTCGACGTCCCGGCGAACGGTGTCGCGTCGATCGTCTCCGGACAGGTCGAGTACACGCCCAACGCCGACTTCAACGGCACGGATACGTTCACCTACACGATCACCGATGATAGCGACGAGCCGGCCACCGGCACGGTGACGGTGACCGTGGCGCCGGTCAACGATTTGCCCTCCTTCGTGGCGCCCACGCCTGCTTATCAGGCCACGCTGCGTGTGGTCGAAGGCGACGTCCTTGCGATGACTTTGGCCGCCGAGGACATCGACGGCGACACGTTGACATACGGTGTCGAACCGATGCCGGCCACGGCGGTGATCGACGCGGCGAGCGGGGCGTTCGAGTGGACACCGACTTGGGAAGATATCGGAAACGTGAGTCTGGAGCTGCAGGTTACGAACGCCGAAGAGACGGTCACACGACCCGTCACGGTGATCGTCGGCATGCTCGACGAGGACGGCGACGGGGTTTCCGATGGCCAAGAGGTCGCCGAGGGGCTCGAGCCGACGACCGACGACACAGACTCCGACGGCGTGCTCGACGGTGAAGACGCCTGTCCGACTGAAGCCGGGCAGGGCACTGACGGGTGCCCCGACGACGTGCAGCCCGACGTCGGAGTGGATGTCGGAGTGGACGCCGGGGCTGACACGGGTGTCGATTCTGGTGTGGACGCAGGAGTCGATGCAGCAAGCGATGCCGGATCGGATGCGGGGGACGGATCCGATGCCGGACCTGGCGATACAGGTGCCGAGACGTCGTCCAAGGATGGTACTGCCCAGTCAGGCTGTGCGTGCAACGCGACCGGCAGTGGGCCTGCGCCCGGCTCGGCACTCTTGCTGCTCGTCGGCCTACTCGCGCTGCGGCTCGTGGGCCGGCGCAAGCGCGGCGAATCGAACGCGAAATCCCGTCGAGTCGCCGCTCTGGCCGCCATCGTCGCGCTATTCGCCGGCGCCGCTTGCGGCGGAGACGGCGGTGGCTCGACCTCCAATGCTGACGCGAGTGACGACGTCGGCGGCGCAGACATTACGGAGTCCGACGGCGGTGAAGTCGACGGTGGCGAACGCTGCGTGCGCGACGAGGCGCTCATTGCCGAGCCGCGAAACTGTCGTCTCGACAGTGACTGCGCGTGCGGCGCCTATTGCGATCTCGGCAGTTGCACCTCCGACTGCCTGACGGACGACGATTGCGCAGACGGTGAGACCTGCAGCGATTTCGGTCGGTGCCTCTCGCCGCAGAGCCTTCCTGCAGGCGTGGTCGCCGACGAGCGCGGCGAGCTCGAAGTACGCCCGAGGCTGCTCCCGTACTTGGCCGCCGGCGAGTCTGTCGGCCTCGAACTGCGCGCCCTGAACGCTCCGGTCGAGCGCGTGCGTGCGGTCGCATCGCCTGGCCTCGAATTGGTGTGCGCCGAGGGCGAAGATCCCACGGCCGAGTGTCTGATCGAATCTCCCATCGCCGCTGAGCAGATCGTCAGCCTCGAAGTCCGCGGCACCGACGAGACTGACGATGCCGACGACCGCCGCTTCGTGACCGTGCACACCGCCGGACACGTTCAGACGGTGAGCGTGGAGGAGGCCCCCGACGATTCGTCGGTCAACGGCGACCCCGCCGGTGTGTTCGAGGGCTACCTGGAGCCCATCGCCGCGGGCATCGACGGCGAGCCGCTGCAGCCTCTGACGGCTGCGCAGAGCATCCCGGTTCGCGCGGAAGTCCACATGGCCACCGGCGGAGTCATCATGTTCGAAGACCCGAGCGGCAGGCTTCATCCGCAAGGCCAGTGGGTCGGTCGATTCGAGCCTTCGGCAAGCGGGAACGCGCTCGAGTTGCCCTCGTTCGTGGCACACCAGGGCAGTGTCGAACCGGGCCAGGATACTGATCTCGTGGTCTCCGGAGAGGTCTCCGGGCTCGAGTTCACCGACGGCGGCAGCTCGTTTCAGTTCGAGCTCATCCGGCGCGTCCACGGCATGCTTCCCGACGGCAGAGGCCCGGCGATCAAGTATCGCGGCGCGTTTCGGCGCACCGAGCGCCACGCGGCCGACGCGGTCGCCCCGCAAATTCCGGCGAGCGTGACCACGACGGTCAATGACTCGCAGATCTATACGCCGCTGAGCTGGGAAGCGCGTGTCGGGACCGAGATCTTGAACGACACTCCGGCGCTGTCTACCTCCGACATGAGCGCGTTTGCCGACGCGCTAGACAGCCGTGGCGACGGACTGCTGCGCTTCTGCGCCAGCGACTCCCGCCAGCTCCTTCAAGATTCGGCCGATTACTGGATGGGGCCGTGGTTTGACGAGCGAAATCCTCAGGACCGCTACCTCTTCGATTATGCCACCTCTTGGCCAATTTGGGGCGACATGCCGGGCCTGATGTACGGAGAGTTGGCCACCTTTGCTTACGACTTCACTAATGGAAGCTTCCAACCCAGGTCTCCGCGTCTGGTCGGCATTGTCGAGGGGCGCGATTGGCAGTGGGCGTGGCACGACGTCCCCTGTGATTTCGACATGGGTGCAGCGACCTATTCGGTCAGGATGCGTGATTGGCAAGTCTTCGGATGTGCCGAGCCCGGCGACCACCCGTTCTCGGCGCGGTCCATTGATCAATGCGCCGACGTGGCGGCCGACCTTGGCTGCCAGGTGACCGATGACGTGCGCGAGACCTCGTTCACCACGAACACCCGTATTGAGTATAACGACGATTGCAGCTCCTACGGCGACCTCGACGTCCCGATTACGGTCAACAAGGTCTGCCGCATGCCGAAGGCGCCGCCCATTTGTCCCGAGATCATTCTGTGCGATGCGTCGGGCGTCGAGCCCGTGCTCGACCCACGCACCGGCGAATTTACCTGCGGCAAGGCGGGCTACGGCGTGGCGATTGGCGCCGACATTCGCGCGGCCGGTGGCGAAGCGATCAAGTCCGACGCGCTCTACGAAAGTTGTATCGCCGACCTCGACCGCCTCTTCAACGGCGTCGACGCGACCAGCGATATCGAGAGCCTCCTCGCCCCGGGCGATTGCCTCAACGCCTCTCGTTTTCTGTACGCGCTGGGTTCGGCCATCAGGGCGACGCGTACCTCGGACCCGCAATATCCCACCGAGGCGTTCTCGGCCACGTCGCGGGCTCAGAAGCACGCTCACCGCCTGCTGCAGCGCTGGCTCGTGCTCCACGGCTTCTTGGCCGTCGAGATGACCCAGCGCGACGCGCTCGAGCATATCCTGCGCGACGAGAACACCACCGTGCCGACTCCGGCCGAGGCATTGACGGCATCGTTGCGAGGCTGGGAGCTGTTGATGCACCCGCGCTTCGCCACCGTGCTCGACGGACTGCCCGGCGAGGTCTTGCTGCGTCCCGACTGGCGCGTGGAGTTCGACCCGCAAGTGTCGGCGTCGGCCGAGCACGACCACCACGTGGGCATCCCGGTGGCGATGGTCGAGACGCTGGCGCATCAATACGAGCTGGCCGCCGTGCATCTCGAGCGCGCGGCCTACTCCTTCGACCAGTCGGCACTGGCCGACGTCGAGGCGCTGGGCCGCATCGAAGAGGTGATGCGCGCCGAGGCCATCGGACTCTACGCTCGCGCCCTCACGGCGGCTCAGGCCGAGGGCCTGGCGCAAGTGCCATGGGAGCCGCGCTTCCGAAGCGCGCTCTCGCAGCTCGACACCGCTCGCCAGCGCATGCTCGAGCGTGCCGACGAGCTCGAGCGTGGCGAGGCGCCGCTTCCGATCTCGGACGTCGATCTGCCGC
This sequence comes from Persicimonas caeni, assembly GCF_006517175.1. NCBI lineage: Bacteria > Deltaproteobacteria > Bradymonadales > Bradymonadaceae > Persicimonas > Persicimonas caeni. Next base: position 6,290,934 of record NZ_CP041186.1, read on the forward strand.
TCTACTTTTTCGGTGATGCAGCCGCCCCCGGCGAGCGCTTCGCCGCGGTCAGCGACTATCTGCTGGGCCGCGTCGGCACCAGCGACGTCGGCTGGGCCGAGGACGCCATCACCAAAGCCGAAGCCTCGTTTCAAACCGCGCGCACCAAGTGGGTCGCCCTCCAGGAGCGCGAATGGCGCGCCGAGATCGATGCCGCCGCCCAGGCCCAACGCGAAGAGGAGCTGCGCCAACGCTACGGCGACCAGATCAACGAGTTGTGCTTCTTGCCGCTCGACGCCGTCGACGTGCTCGACTTGCCCGAGTTGTCGCCGCAGACGTGTTTTATCGACGAGGAAGCGCCCAAATGCGCCGTCGGCGTTGAGGACTTCGCGCACGGAGCGACGGCCGAGGACGTCGCCCTGCAGGTCTGCTCGGTCTATGAGTACGCACAGCGGGGTCACAAGAGCGTTCGATTTGCCGACGATGATTTGACCTCCATCGCCAACCGCTACGAGGACTGCACCTCCATCGCCTACGACCCGAGCTGCACCGAGTTCGGTGAAGCCGGCTGCGTGGAGTGCGTGTTAGCGGACGAAGATAACCTGCGCGCCCCCGTGTCGCCCGCGTCGATGCGCCTGGTCCTGCCCAGTCAAATCCCCGCCGGTGACCACCGCGTGGTCTCCCGGGCGTGCGCGGCGAAACACCCCCGCGGGCGTACCTCGATTCCGGGAAGCCGGGACCTCGAGAACGCCGATTGCTTGCGCGGCTCGATGGGCGAGACGGTGCTGACCGTCCTGGCGGCCTCGAAGGACGTCGAGATCGCCCGCGCCGAATACGACGAGTATATGGAGTCGTACGACATCGCGATGCGAGCGTGTGCGCGCCTGCAGACGGCCAACGACAAGATCGCGACCGCGACGACGAACCACAACAAGACGATGAAAGAGCTGCGCGCCGGCAAATTCGCGGCCGACACGACCGCCTTGGTCGCAGGGAGTATCAAGGACTGCATGAGCAACATGTCGTCGGCGGCAGGCGACGGTGCAATATCGTTTGGCACGTCGGTGGCCTTCGCCGGCGTGGCCTGCGGCGCGGGCTTCGTGGAGGCGGCGGCGAATATCACGTCGGCGGGCCTGCAAATGCGCATGGACAACGTCCAGGCGAGTCACGAGGCCACCGTGGCAGGCTTCGAGCGCAGCGCCGAGATCGACCGTTGCCGCATCGAGGCCGAGGCCGAGCTCGTCGGCCTTCGCGCCGCGGGCTTGCGCATCTCGCGGGCGATGGATGACCTGACCCTGGCGATGTACCGGCTCGACGAGCAAAAGAACCTGGTCGCCGCGCTCTTCGCCGAGGGCAAAAACTCGCTGGCCCGCCTCGAAGGCCGCGCCGTGGCGCCGCCCGAGGGCCAGTTGTGGCTCGACGAAGATGTCGCCGGCTTCGAGCGCCAGATGCGCCTGGCGAAACGCATCACCTACTTGACCGTGCGAGCGGTGGAGTACGAGTTCCAGCAATCGCTGTCGGCGCGCTACGATGTGCTCGGCGCGCTGCGGCCCGCCGACCTGCAGGTGGTGGTCGACGAGCTGCGCACCGAGGCGGCCACGCGTGGGGTCAACGGCAGCCGCCCCAGCGACTTGAAGGTCGTGGTGAGCATGCGTGACCACTTGATGCAGATCTACGACCGCAGCGCGGCGGCCGAGGGCGAGCACCTGCTCACCGAGGTCGAGCGCTTCCGCAGCCTGTTGCTCTCCGACCAGTACAAAGCCTACGACGAGCAGGGCCAGTTCATCGGCCTGCGCATCCCCTTCGAGCTCGCGCCGCTGGACGCGCTGGGGCTCGGCGATAGCGCAGGCATCGGCGTCTTCGCCCAGAACGACTGCGCCGAGCGGCTCTGGTCGGCGAACGCCTCGGTGGTCGGCTCCGATGACGTCTTGCGCGGTGGGTCGAGCTTTACGCGCGTGGATCTGCTGAAGCGAAACACCTTCTACAGCCAATGGTGCAGCACGCCTGCGGAGGGCGCCGAGCCGTTCCAGATCGCCTCGGTGCGTCCGTCGGTGAACTTGTTCAAGGACCCGCAGTACGGCACCGAATTTGGCGAGAGCCGCCTGGGCGTGGTCAACGGAACCGAGTTGTTCTCGAGGGCGCGCATGCAGCCGGCGGTCAACGTGGCGCGTGACGCCTTCGAGGACGACGCCTACGCCAACGGGCAGACCGCCGAGTTGGCTGCGCGCGGGCTGTACGGCGATTACGCGCTATTCATCCCCGCCAATATGCTCAGCCGGGTCGAGAATGGCGTGGCCTCCGACGGGTTGGATATCAGCGAGGTCGACGATATTCTGATTCGCCTCGACTACGTCTCGGTGGCTCGTTGACTGAGAAAGGGGGCCTTGCAGAGCAGAAGCGCCCGCTACATAGGCAATTAAGGACATAGGGGCCGCGAATCGACCTAAAACCGCAACTCGCGACCCTTATGTCCTTAGTACTACTTGGTCACTTTCGGTGAACCCGCCCTGGAGCGGCCCAGAACCACGATCGCTTCGGCGTCATTCTTCCATGATGCGCACCGGCATCGCTGTCAGAATGCCTTCTCGCGCTCGTGGCCCTGGTCTCGCTCAGGTGCGGGCCACGAAATTGACCAAGTAGTATTAGATGCTCATGTAGCGGGCGTAACTCATCTGCAAAACGCATGTTTCGCGATGAATTTCTATCTACGTCGTCTCGGGAAAGCGCTCTTCGACGAACCCGCGAATCTCGCCCATCTGCTCGCCGGCCAATCGCTGGCCGAACATCGCGACGGCGTAGACCAGCGCAATGCCCAACATGCACCCGCCGGCGACCCAAAAACCGCTGGTCTGCTGTTTGAGCGATATCTGGCTGAATCCCATCAACACCCCGACCCCACCGCTGATGCCGAGCACGGCGTAGGCGGCCACGAACATCGTCCAGACGCTGACGTTGGGGCCGAAGCGGCCGTCGAGCTCGGCGCCTTCGTCGGTGGGCTCGATCAGCAGGTTCAAGTAGGGCGACCAGAAATGCTGGCGCGCTTTCGGCACCGTGATCTCGACCTGGTGGTCGTGGAAGTGGATGACGAAGGGGCAATCTTTCGATTGCACGCACTCTTCGAAGCGGGTCACGACTTCGTCGGGCGCCACAGAGACGCGTCGACGAAAACGAGGCCGCATCCGCAGGGCGCGGACTCGATACTCCCATTCGTAATCAGACATCGGTGCGTTGGCCGGATAGGGCTGCTTAGACGTGGACATGAGGGCCATTGTCGCCTCGGCGGCTCGAAAATTCAAGTGTGGGGTGCACTTTGCAGGCGGCGCGACCGTCCTAGGTTTGAACGGGAGACCGAACTCGACGACATCGGGCGTTCTCTTCGACCGACCTCTGAACCAAAGGCAAGTGCAATGTTGCGAGAGTTGGTGGGCGAAAGTGAGTGGCAAGACGTGCGCGAGTTCGTCTCGCCAAAGATATTCAAGATCGTGCCGTTTTCCACGGCGACGCGCCAGTTTCGCAAGGTGGCGTCCAATTACTTCGACAAAACGGGGTTTCACGAGGCCGTCGCCGAGCGCAGTCAGTGGCTCGGCCGCCGGCAGTTGCCCATCAAGTTGACCTCTCGACGCACGGTGGAGTTGGGCGACGGGGCGACGAGCGGTCAGCTGGTGCTGCAGCTCTACTTCCATCAGCTCTTTTACGGCAAGCGCACGCTGCTCGACCTGCGCCATGCGCGCTTCGGCGGCATCAACGGCAAGGTCGAGTGGGTGCCCCATGCTTTCTGGACCGAGTGGGAGCCCGAGTTTCGGCTCGCCGCCCAAGATATCTACATGGGGTTTTATCTCGACGACGACGCACGCTTCGAGGCGGGCCTGGACGTGATGGGCCTGCTCTGCGCCGAGGACGTCTTCGTCGAGCACTTCGGCGGCGGCGAGCAGCACGCGGTCAGCTTTCGCATGGAGCGCTTCATCAAGACCTTTCGAAAGACGTTGCAGCGGTGCAAGGCCGCCGGCCAACGCGCCCATCCCAACTTGATCCCGTTCGGGATGTATATCGTCACCCTCTACGACCACCTCGAGCACCTGGGCGGCGAGTTCGACGTGCGCGGAGCGTTCTTCGATGCGGTCGACGTCGAAGAGTTTCGAATTCAGTGAGTAACACCAGGGTTTGAGTCATGCTGCGAGAGATTATCAGCGAGAGTGAGTGGAAGGACGTCCGGGAGTTTCTCTCTCCGAGGATTTTTTCGGTCGTCCCGCTGAGGAAGGCGACGCGCCAGTTTCGAAAAATCTCGTCGAATTATTTCGACCGAGCCGCCTGCGAGCACGCCCTGGCTCACCGCCAGGAGTGGCTCGACCGCAAGCAGTTGCCGGTGGTGCTCCGCAGCACCCATACGGTGCCCTTGGGCGACGGGGCGCTGGGCGGCCAGCGCGCGCTCGAGATCTACTTCCATCAACTCTTCTACGGCCATATTGCCGTGCTCGACATGCGCTACGAGCGCTTCGGCGGCATCAACGGCAAGGTCGAGTGGGCGCCGCAGCCGTTCTACGTCGAGTGGGACTCCGAGTTTCAGGAGGCCATTCAAGATATGTACTTGGGCTTCTACTGCGAAGACGAGGACCGCTACGACCGCGGGCTGGAGGGGATGGGGCTGATGTGCGCCGGCGACATCTTCTTGGAGCATTTCGGCGGCGAGGAGCACGAGGTGAGCTTCAAGATCCACGACTTTATCGAGACCTTCCGCAACACGCTGCACCGGTGCAAGAAGTCGAAGGAGAAGGCTCACCCCAACCTGATTCCGCTGGGGATTTTTATCGTCACGCTCTACGACCAGCTCGAGAAGCTCGGCGGGTCCTACAATCCCCACAAGGCCTTCTTCGAGGCGGTCGATGTGGATGAGTTTTAGCTGAATGACCAGCGCTGGAAGCGCTGCCTCCAAGACGGGTCGACCCTGCCATAGGAGGCAGCGCATCTTGCGCTGGTAGAAAGCAGGTCAGTCGAGCCGCTTTAGCTCTTCGTCGAGCATGCCGACGAGTCCGTCGAGCTGGTCGACGACCGCTCCCACGGTCGACTCCTCGCTCAGGTCGACGCCTGCATCCTTCAAAAGCTCCATGGGGTGGTCGCTTCCGCCGGCGCGCAGCAGGTCGAGGTAGCGCTCGACGGCCTCGTCGCGCGCGTCACCCTCTTGGTCGAGAATCTCGCGCACGATCTTGGCCGACGAGGCGTAGCAGGTCGCGTACTGGTAGACGTAGTACGGCGAGTTGAAGAAGTGCGGGATGCGCGCCCAGGTCACCTCGTAGAGCGGGTCGAGCTCGAGGGCGTCGCCGAAGTAGTGCTCGAGGCGGCCGTAGTACAGCTCACTCAAGGTCTCGGCGGTGATCGGCTGGCCCTCTTCGACCATACGGTGAGCCCGAAGCTCGTAGTCGGCGAAGAGCGACTGCATGTAGAACGTTCCCACGATGCCGTCGATGGCGTGCTGCAGAAGCACGGCGCGCTCGGTGGGATCGTCGGTGTTGTCGAGCATGTGGTCGAGCAAGAGCGCCTCGTTGAGCGTCGAGGCGACCTCGGCCACGAAGATCGTGTAGCTCGCCGTGGCGAACGGCTGGGTCTGGTTGGCCAGAAGCGTGTGCATCGTGTGGCCGAGCTCGTGGGCGAGCGTAAAGACGTGCGACAGCGTGCCGTTGTAGTTGAGCAACATATACGGGTGCACCCCGTAGACGCCGGCCGAGTAGGCCCCGGAGCGCTTGCCCTTGGTCTCGTACACGTCGATCCAGCCACCGGTCAGCGCCTCTTCGAGCTGGCTCTGGTAGCTTCCACCCAAGGGAGCGACCGACTCAATGACCGTGTCGGCGACCGCGTCGTAGTCGTACTCCTTATCGAAGTCGACCAGCGGAATAGAGGTGTCGTACAGGTCGTAGGTGTCGAGCTCGAGGACCTCTTTTCGCAGCTTGTGGTAGCGCCGAAGTGGCTCGGTGCCGGCGGCGGCCGTCTCGATGAGCGTCTCGAGCACGCTCACCGGCACGTTGTTGCTGTCGAGCGCGGCCTGGGCGGTGCTGTCGAAGTTGCGGGCCTGGGCGCGCGCCCAGTCACGCTGGCAGATGCCATTGTAGAGCGAGGCGTAGGTGTTTCGCTTCTCGCCATAGATTTCGTACAGCGCGCGGAACGCCTTCTGGCGGTCTTCTTGCTCGCGGCGGGTGCGCAACAGCTTGCCGTAGGCGGCGTGGCTGACCTCGACGCTCTCGCCGTCGCTCAGCTCGATGGTGTTGAACTCGACGTCGGCGGTCGACAGCGCGCGGTAGGTCTCGGCGGGCTGGCCGTTGAACCGACTGTAGTACGACAAGAGCTCTTCGCCTTTCTCGTCGAGGCAGTGCTCGCGCTGGCGGTAGATCTCCGCGATCGGGAACCGGTAGTCGGCGAGCTCGTCTGTCTCGTCGATCCAGCCCATCATCTTGCCTTCGTCGATCGACAGCATCTCGGGCTCGAACCACGCCGTCTTGGTGCCGAACTCGGCGAAGAGGTTCTGGATGCGCTGGATCTTGGCGAGCAGCTCGTTGTTTCGCTGGTCGGTGTCGTAGCTGAGCATCGGAAAGCGATACAGCTTGTAGGCGAGCATGCCGACCTTGTCGTTGAGTTGGTAGGCGCTCAGGACCTGCTCGGGGCCCTCAGACAGCGTGCCGCGCATCTCGACGAAATCATCCATCAGCTCGCGGCAGCGCTCGACGTCGGCATCCCACTCCTCCCAACTGTCGTAGATATCGCTCAAGTTCCACTTGTAGCGATCATCGATGTCGTCGCGTTCGGGGACGGAGGTGGCCGGGGTGGGTTGTGCGGTCTGGGTCATTGGTTTGCTCGCATTCGGTCGTAAAGGATCAATTCGGGCACGCACAGATCTAATCGCAATTCACCGGTAGGTAAATGTCGGCGGGATCGTCAATAGGTAAATGTGGCGACGGGTAGGGCTATGGCTGATTGTCCAACACATCTTGATTAGCGTTCGCACGACTTGTTTGGGCCGCGGTCGTCTCGACCGCCGGGGTCCGTCCCGGGCCCCGAACATGGTCGAGGACGCGCGCGGTCAAACCAGGGTAGCTTGTCCGTTCGTGGCTGGTCGATTACACGCGGTCCGACGAGGCTCGCCAACTTTGTGGGAGAGCGAGACGGTCGCGGCTCAGGGTTCAACGAATGACTTGTGGTTGGCCTGCTGGTAGAGTTCGCGTGCCCGAGCTTCCAATTCAACGCAGCAAGTACGCAACAGCGGGGAATGACAGTGCACCAGTCGATCGCGTTTCCGCTAGTGAGTCTCGTCGTGTGTTTATGCATGGCGGGCTGTAGCTCAGACAAGACAGGCGAGGGCTGGTCGATCGATGACGGCGTCGAGGTCCTTCGCCCCCTACCGGAGGTGCCCACTGGCGCTCCCAGTGCTGATGCCTGGAGCTCAACCTGCGAGCGGAGCCAGGCCGTCGGTGAGTATGATGGAAAGCTTCTCGTGCGCCGGTACCTGCCAAGCGCGGAGCCGATTGCCGTCGACCTCGCGACCGGCGAATGGGAGCCCGCCCGGGAGATTCCGCGACGTTGGGGAGACGAGACATTGTACGCCGCCGGTTACCGACGGATTGGCCACCAAGAGTGGGTGTGGGGACATCCGGGAATCGCGCTGTACCGACCCGACAGCAACGCCGAGTGGCGTGAAGCCACGATCGGATTCGTGAACATCGAACAAGTCAATGGGGTTACCATCGCACGCGGTGGTGCGGACCAAGAGGCGGCGTGCACGATGTTTCGATTCGGCCTGTATCGTCATGACGGTGGAGATAGTTGGACGCGAATACGCGACAATATCTCCGACATGGGTATCGCCGACGGCCGGATCTTCGTCACCGAGAACACCAACGAGGGATTGCGACTGATTGTCTCGGATGATGCCGGGACGACGTGGACCCAGGCTGACACCGAGCACCTCGGTTCTCCTTTCGAGGTCGTGCCCTACGATGGCGGTTACGCGATGAGCAGCAGTGGGCACGTGCTTATCTCGGACGACGGGCTAGACTGGCGGTCGGTGGATCTTCCGGAGGAGAGCCACTTACTGGGGGATATGATCGACAGTCCGTTTGGGCCACTTGTCTTTCTCAATGCGCCGTGGGGCCGCCCCGATTTCGAGTTGCTCCAGTTGGTGGATGGACGCCTGCAGCCCTTCGCCGTTCAACCACCCGAGGCAGGAGGGTTGGCAGTCGTCGACGGGCGGCTGGCGGTTCTCAGCCGTCAAAAAGGCATCTTGCGCTACGATCTCGAAGCCGCCGAATGGACCCCGGTCGAACTGGCTCTCGGGCCTGTGGCGTGTTTGGCGAAAGACGAAGAGGCGTTTTACGCAGGCAATGCGAACAAGATCAATCGACTCGGCCGAGATGACGGCGAACAGTGGGAGCCGCTGCTGCTTGGCGGGCAGCGCAGCGGATGCATTATCCCCACCGACGCCGGGATCTTTGCGAAGATTCAGGGCCATCCGGACGCACCGAACGACTCGAACTACTTCGTTGCCCACTATGAGTCGGGCAATTGGCGGCTGCTCGAGCCTCCGCTCTCGTGGGCGTATGTCCGCCGGGACGGCGAACTCTTCGGCTGCGACGACGGCATACTCTCTCGCTATGAACTCAGTGGGGATGTCGAACAAGTCGCCACGCTCGCGTCCGACTCAGGACGTTGCGTCGTCGTTTCAGCCAATCAGCAGCGCGCGATCGTACTTGCCTCGGGTTCGATGTTCATCATCGGGCTCGACGATAGAGGAGTGACTGAAGCCGAACGAGGCCTGTTGCGCAGAGGGGAGAATGACCAGTTGCGCCAAATTCGCGATGTATTCGACACCGAGGACGGGCTCTTCATGACATTCTTCGCGTTGCCCGAGGACCAGACGAATCAGGACGTGTTGATGCGGTGGATGCCCGAAGACGAGGGCTGGGTCGAGGTCGCCGCGCCAAACGCGAGCGTCGACGGCGGCGTGCGTGCGTTTGCGGCGAGCGAGACGACGGTCTACGCGACTACGCCCCAGGCCGTTTGGCGCCTCGAGAACGGTCTGCAATGGAAGCAGTTGGTCGACTGGGATGGCGCTGCCTTCAGTCCGTATGGGTTCGATGCCGCCGGCGACGAACTCTTGCTCACCACGGAAAACTTTCAAGTCTACCACTATCTTCCGCCGCACAATTGAGCTCGCTTCGACCAACGGTCTCTTCTGCGGCTGTTGAGGTAGATGAAGCTGGCTCTGGACTTCTTCGCGTTTAACCTACTCGTGCACAAGAATCTAAAGCACTTGCTTGCTGTCGGGGCCCCTCCGTCGGCTTGGCTACGCCGCGCCGACACCTCCCCTTGCTCTGGAAAACGCGCTGGGAGGGGGATTGCAGAAACGAGGAGTGTTTCAAACGTGCAATCCCCCTCCCCGGGCCGCTTTGCAGGCCACGGGGAGGTGCCGAGTGAAGCGAGGCGGAGGGGCCCCGGTGCAAAGCTAGAGAGCTCGATGAAAAAATTTGCACCGCAGATGCAATTTCGTTTTGACGTGGCGGTTAGACAAATCTAGTGTCCCGCGCTTCAACTTTTCGCGTTCGCGCTCGACGCGTGCGGAGAGTCTGAGTTGTGGGATGGTTCACTAAACGTCACGTACCACTTGCAGCGAGGAGGACCCTGAGAATGCAAACGTTCGGACGACACCTGCTGATGGAGTACCAGGGCTGCGATCGGGAGATACTAGACAACCCCGAGCAGCTCGAACAATTGATGAGAAGCGCGGCCGAGGCTGCCCAGGCTACGGTCGTTGCTGCAGTCTTTCATTCGTTTACACCCTGCGGGACAAGCGGGGTGCTGGTTTTGCAGGAGTCGCATCTGTCGATCCATACGTGGCCCGAGGTGGGCTACGCGGCGATGGATTTCTACACCTGTGGAGAGTGTGACCCGTTCGCGGGTCATTTGGTGATGTGTGAGGGGTTGCGCCCCGAGATCCACGAGATCATGGACGTCGACCGCGGCAATATTGACCGGCCGCACTCGCTCGATATCACCGACCATCGCATTGAGGGCCGACGCCCACGACCGTTTGCCGCAGGAGGGCAGCGATGATTTTCAAGCAACCGACGCATTATTTCATCGCCGCCGGCCACGCCGAGGGCTACTCGCCGCTCAACGCTTTCGACCAGGCTCTGCTCGAAGCAGGAGTGGGCGACACCAACCTGGTGCGCATGAGCTCCATTCTGCCGCCCAGCTGCCAGCGCATCGAGCCGATTGATCTCCCCTACGGCGCGCTCGTGCCGGTCGCCTACGCCGACATGGTCTCGAGCAACCCGGGCGAGTGGATCGCCGCGGCGGTCGCCATCGGCGTACCGGCTGACCCGAAGCTCCCCGGTCTGATCATGGAGCACCACGGGGTCGGTCGCCTCGACGAAATCGAGGCCCAGGTGCGCGAGATGGCCGTCCAGGGAATGGCCTACCGCAACCGCGAGATCCAGAAGGTCGTCTCCATCGGCATGGAGCATCAGGTCGACAAGCACGGCGCTGCCTTTGCCGGGGTGGTCTTGTGGGACGAGAGCGTTCGCGGACGGGAGGAGGGATAACGATGGCACTTTGGTACGACGAAGTATTCGACGATTCGATGCGCCTCGGCCTCAAGGTCGAGCGCACCCTCTTCATGGGCCACAGCGAGTTCCAACGCGTGGCCGTGGTCGAGACGACGCTCCTCGGAAAGGCGCTGTTGCTCGACGATCTGTGGATGACCGCTGAGAAGGACGAGAAGAGCTATCACGAAATGATCGTCCACCCGGCGATGACCACCGCCCCGAAGATCGAGCGCGTGCTCATCATCGGCGGCGGCGACGGCGGCACGGCGCGCGAAGTGCTGCGCTACGCCGACGTCGAGCATGTCGACCTGGTCGAGATCGACGAGATGGTGGTCAAAGCGTGTCAGGAGCACCTGCCCGAGATCGGCAGCGCCTGGGACGACGAGCGCCTCAACGTGGTCATCGGCGACGGCATCGAGTGGGCCAAGCGCACCGATTTGGAGCCGTACGACGTCATTATCATCGACGGCTCCGATCCAGTCGGCCCGGCCGAAGGTCTCTTCGACCGCGCCTTCTACGAAGGCTGCGCCAACCTGCTGAGCGACGACGGTGTCTTCGTAACCCAGAGCGAGAGCCCGCTCATCTTCCGTGACGTCCACATCGACATGGTGCGCGTCATGAAAGACGTGTTCGACCAGGTGCATCCGTATTACGGAAGCGTCATGATCTACGCCGGCGGCCCCTGGAGTTGGACCTACGCCTCGAAAGGTGTCTCTCCCAAGGAGATCATCGACGAGCGCGTCGGCTTCATCCAAGAGCAGACCGAGATCTACAACCGCGACGTCCACCTGGGCGCCTTCGCAGTACCCAACCACATTCGTCGCGAACTATGAGTCGTCTCTCTTTTGCTGACGAGTGCGCGCCGCTCCTTTTGGGGGCGGTGCGCGCTTTCGAGCCCGGAAACACCGTCATCTTCGGCGTCGGCTACGACGGCACCACGTCGTATCGGCCGGGCACTCGCTTTGGCCCCGACGCCATCCGGCGGGCCAGCGACGGGCTCGAGACCTATTCGCCCACCCAAGACGCCGATCTCGAGGACCTCCAGATCACCGACGCCGGCAACCTTGCGATCACGTTCGGCTCGCCCGAGCCGGTCGCGGCACAGGTCGCCGACACCGTCGAGGAGATCCTCGAGAAGGGCGGGCGCCCGATGATGCTCGGCGGAGAGCACTCGCTTACGCCCGGTGCGGTGCGCGGTGCGCTTCGCCATCACCCCGATCTCGTCGTCGTCCAACTCGACGCCCACGCCGACCTGCGCCCCGACTACTTGGGGGAGCGCTTCAGCCATGCCTGCGCGATGCGCCGCTGTCTCGATGTGCTCGGGCCGGGCGAAGACCGGCTCTTTCAGGTAGGGATTCGCTCGGGCACGCGTGAGGAGTGGCAGGAGTTGCGCGGCACCGAGCGTTGGGTCGAGCCCAGCGCCGACGCCCTGCGAGCGCGTTTGGAGCATCTCGGCGACCTGCCGGTCTATCTGAGTGTGGACCTCGACGTGTTCGACCCGGCTTATATGCCTGGCACCGGCACGCCCGAGCCCGGAGGGATCGACTGGGCTTGTTTCGAGTCGCTGCTCGACGTGCTCGCCGAGCGTCGTCTCGTCGCCAGCGACGTCGTCGAGCTCGCTCCGGAGCTCGACCCGACCGGCGTCTCGTCGGTGCTCGCCGCCAAGGTCGTCCGCGAGATCTTGCTGGCGATGGGGCAATGAGGCGCTCCTAGTCATTCGGCGGCGCCGCCTCTTCGCTTACTCCCGCCCACGACAGCACGAACCGAGATTGCTTTAGCAAAGGGGGAGGCCGTCCGAGATGACGCGCGCACGGCCGCTGCGCTTGGCGCGGTAGAGCAGCTCGTCAGCTCGGCTCAGCGCGTCGTAGACGGTGTCTTGGCCGCCCACGCGGGTCAGCCCGGCGCTGAACGTCACCGAGAAGTGATTGCCCTTGTCGTCGGTGAACTTCACTGCCGAGAACGTTTCGAGCGCAGCGTTCATCGCCTCGAGCGCAGCATCGATTTGAAGCGCGCGCAGCCCCACAACAAACTCCTCGCCGCCCAGACGTCCCGCAATCGCCGAGTTGCCAAGGGTACGTTGCAGCGTGCGCGCCAATCGTTGGAGCACGCGATCGCCTGCGGAGTGACCGTAGGTGTCGTTGACCTGCTTGAATCGGTCGACGTCGAGCAGGGCGAGGTGGAGCGGGAGGGCAGGGTGGGCGTCGCTGGCCTGCTCGAGCCGACGGAGCGTTTCGCGCCGATTCGCAAGGCCCGTGAGCGCGTCGGTGGTCGCTTCGCGATGGACGCGCTCGTAGCTCGCCGCGATCAATAAGCGCGCCGACAGCATGCCGGCGGTCAACTCGAGCACGTTGCGGTCGAAGCTCTCGAAGGTGCTCTGGCGGGCAGGGGCAACGAGGAGTACGCCCAGGCGCGTTCCCGAATAAGCAAGCTCGGCTACACGGGTCGGGTCAGCGTGGCTGCGCACGTCGCGCGACGTTTGCCAACTGCGTAATGAGGCGCGTTTGCAGTGTGCGGAGTGGCTGCGTGGGACCAACTGATTCGGAAGCGCGCGGCCGACCAGCTTGGTGAAGCTGCCACAGGCTGCGGCGACGACCACGCCCTCTTCTTCATGCAACGCCACCGCAAGGCCGTTGACGTCGACCACCTTCGAGACCAGATCGACGAATACTTTTGCGGTATCAGCCTGGGTCAGGTCGCTGGACTGCAGCTTGTGTTGCAGGTCGAGCGCCGCCGTCATCGCCTCGTGCTCGTAGACTAGCTGTTCCTCGGTCTGAGAGCGAGTGGCGAATAGGCCCAGCCAGGTCGCCAGCATCTTGATGAACTCTTCGTCGGCCTTCGAGTAGGGACGCTCCCGTGGGGAGGTGGAAGAGAAGTTGAGCGTGCCAAAGAGTTCGCCGCCAACCTCGACGACCGCGCCGATATACGACTCCAGCGCGAAGTGCTCGTAGCAGGGGTGCGCGGCATGAGGCGACTCACCCATGTGATCGACACAGAAGACGCTGCCACTTTCCAGAGTGAGCGAGCAGTAGGTTTGGCCCAGCTCGAAGGTGGCGCCGGACTCGAGGCCCACATGTCCGCGGCTCCAATAGTCGACGATCTGATAGCTGCTCCCGTCGATCTTGCTCAGGATGGCCACGTCCGCTTCGAAAAGCTTGCAAGCTGTTTCGAGGGCGAAGCAGACGACCTCGTCGAAAGGCTCCGACTCGCGGGTCGACAGCTCGTAGAACAGCTGGGTTCTTGCCAGGCGTCGTCGCAGGGTGTCGCGGATCTCGCGCAGCTCACAGTCGCGTTTGACGACGGTGGTGTGGTCGCGAATCACCCCCACGAACCCCAGTGTCTCACCGAGCGCATTGCGCACCGGGACGCCGCATGTCTCTCCGGGAAACACTCGCCCATTCTTGGTGCGGTAGTCCAAGATGTAGACGTCGTCGCGAATCTCCACTCGGTTGTTGAACCGCTGACGTCCCGCCTCCTCGTAATCTTTGGGGTCGGCGTAGAGCTTGCGCGTCTTCCGTCCGGCAATCTCGTCGAAGTCGTAGCCGAAGAGCTCCACGAACCGATCATTGACGAAGTCAATCCGACGCTCGCGGTCGGCGAAGACCACCGCATCGGGCAGATGCGCGATGAGCGTCGAGAAGAACTCCTCGGTCCACTCGTTGACCACAAAAGTGGTCTCTTCGAAAAGGCTCGACATGGGCACTTCCAGCACTGCAGATTGACTTATTCGGCGGCGGCCACGTGGCCGGTGAGACGAGATGTGTCTGTCTGACTTAGCAGGGTCTCGAGGTCGAGCAGCAGGACGCTCCGGTCTTGGACGCGCGCATGACCGCGCAGCCAGGAGGTGGTGTTTACCTCGTCGATGACCGTCGGTTGCAGTCCCTCGGGCCGGATACGGTAGGTGCTGGTAATGGCGTCTACTGCAATGCCGACAGTGCGCGCGCTCGCCTCCACGCCTCCTTGATTGCCCACCTTGACGACCACGACCATGCAAGTCGAACCGCGTTCGGACATCGGCGCGTCGCCGCGAAGGGGCTTGCGTAGATCGACGACGGGCACCTCGACGCCATCTGCTTCGAGTGAGCCGATGACAGACTCGGGCAACGAGACGCTGTGCCGGTCTTTGAGCCAGAAGCTGATCTCGCACACGTGCAGAATATTGACGGCGTATTCCTGTCCCTCGATGACAAAGCCGAGGAAACGTTCGGCAGTGGCGCATTCGACGGTCGGCTCATCGAGCGTCGACGGGGTGTAGGCATCAACAGTCATTCTCATCTCCGCAACAGAGTGGGTCGGGTCGCCCCCGGTAGTGGAATCGTGTGGGGCAGAAGACACATCGACACGCTTGGCCCACTCTTTTAGCCGGAAGAAACGGATGCCCCGGAAGAGCAGCGGCTCAGCTCGCTCGCGACCCGGAGAGTTCTTCGAACTCGAAGAGCTGGTCGAAATTGGCGACCCTCAGGATGCGCGCTACGCTGCCGCTGCGTACCTGCAGCGCCACCTGCCCATTGGTCTCGGCGGCGTACTCGCGCAACAAGAGCAGCATGCCCAGCGCCGAGCTGTCGATATAGGTCGCCTCGACCAGGTCGACGACAAACCGAGAGGCCGGGGCAGGCTCTTGGTCGTACGCCTCTCGAAACTCCCGATACAGCTCGAAGTCGAAGCGGCCGCGCACCTTGATGATGAGCTCGGCGCGCGCCTCGTTGGTCCGCACAGTAATAGTCATCGTCTCCTCGTCGTGCTCGTTAAGCTGAAGTCATGCTCGTCGTCATGAAGCCAGTGGTCGTCGTCATGAAACAGGTTCTCGGCGAGCTCAAAAGAGCTCGATATCTCCGGCGTCCATCGTCTCCTGGAGCACCGACTGGTGCGCGTTGCCCTCGACATGCGCGATGTGGTCGCTCACCTCCTCGCGAAGCCGGTCGAGGTGGGCCAGGTAGCTGCGAAGCTCGTCGAGATCGCGGCTGTCGGTCGGCGCGCCGAGCCGGCCGGCGAGTTGACCGAGCGGCTCCAGCCGACGTCCGGCGCCCACGAGCAGTTGGGAGGCCATGTCCTCGAATTGTAGCGAGCGCACCGCGTTGGCCACGCTGCGCTCGATTTGAGCGCCCGCATCGGCCACCTCGGGCAGCTTGCTCTCCAAAAAGGCGTCCATCTCGGCGACGTTGTCGAGCAGGGAAGCCACGTCCTCCTTGGCCTCCATGGTCGTGCTCATGTCGCGCGAGGCCATCGCCCCCATATTGTCGCGCACCTCGTCGAGGGCGCCGCCGGCGCGCTCGATGCCGTCGCGGATCTGGTCGCTCAACTCGCGCGTGGCGTCGGCCAACGAGCTGATCTCGCGGGAGACCACCTCGAAGCCCTTGCCGTGCTCGCCGGCGCGCGCCGCCTCGATGCGCGCGTTGAGGGCGAGCAGGTGGACCTGGTCGGCGATCTTTTCGACGCTGGCGACCTGGCGAAACATCGCCTTGAGCTCGACGGCCAAGTCGTCGACCCGGTGCACGTTGGCCACGCTCTGGCGGCTCGTCTCGACGAGGGTGTTGACAAACTCACCGAGCAGGTCTTGGACCTGCACGATGAGGTGGTGCATGTCGATGCCGTCATCCGACGCGCTGGTGGTGCTCCTCTCGATGATGGAGTCGATGATCTTGCGTTGCCGGCGGGTGCTCAGGTCGACGCTCTCGAAGCTGTCGCCGAGGGTTTCGATCGCCTCGCGGATCAGCTCTTCGACGCGCTTCAAGTCGCCGCTGACCCGCTCGACGTCGCTGTCGACAGCCCGGGCGAGGTCGCCGAGCAGCCCGTCGACGCGCGAGGCGATCTCGAGGTGGGCGCCCGGCGTCGTCGATTCCGCTGAATGTCCTGCGTGAGACTGCGCGTTCATGAGACTCTCCTTCAACTGTGCTTGCTGAGGTCAGTGGGCTTGATGGCAGCCTCGAGTGCGGCGGAGGCGATTTGGTCCAGCGGCAGAATCTGTTGGGCGGCGTCCAAGTCGACGGCGCGCCCGGGCATGCCCCAGACCACGCTGGTGGCCTCGTCTTGGGCGATGGTCGGCGCTCCGGCGCGTCGCATCGCCAGCAGCCCACGCGCGCCGTCGGCGCCCATGCCCGTGAGCAGCACGCCCACCGCATTGTGGCCCACCTGCTGGGCGACCGACTCGAAGAGCACGTCGACCGAGGGGCGGTGCCCGCTGACCGGCGCGTCCTCGCTCAACCGACACAAAAAGCGAGCCCCGCTTCGCTGCACGCGCAGATGGTGGGTGCCCGGGGCGATATAGACGTTGCCCGTCATGATCTGCATGCCGTCCTCGGCCTCGACGACCCGCACCGCCGACAGATCGTTGACCCGGTTGGCGAACGAGCGGCTAAACCCGCCGGGGATATGCTGCACGATGACCGTGCCGGGGGCATCGGCCGGAAACCGAGTCACGATATGGCTGATCGCGGTCGTGCCTCCGGTGGACGCGCCGATGGCCAGCAGCTTGTCGGTGGTGTCGAACATGCCGCTGCTCAGGCGCTTTTCGGCCGCGTCTGCCTTGGCCTCCAGCCGGCGCACCCGCGCTCGGGCGGCAGCTTCGATCTTGCCGATCAACTCCTCGGCGTACTCGTGGATGGTATGACGCACGTCGATCTTGGGCTTGGTCACAAAATCGATCGCGCCCAATTCGAGGGCGTCGAGGGTGACCTGGGCCCCTTGCTCGGTCAGCGTCGACACCATCACCACCGGCATCGGGCGCAGCCGCATCAGGTTCTCCAAGAAGGTCAGCCCGTCCATGCGCGGCATCTCAACGTCGAGCGTGAGCACGTCCGGGTCGAGCTTTTTGATCTTTCGGCGCGCGATATACGGATCGCCGGCGGTGCCCACCACCTCGATATTGGGGGCGGCGGACAATATCTCGGTCAGCAGCTTGCGAATCAGCGCCGAGTCGTCGACGACGAGCACTCGAATCGGTTTCACGGGCAGCTCCTTCACAAAAACAAACAATCATTCAAAAGAGGTCGACATCACCACCGACCGGCTCGCGGTCGATCTGGCGGTGATAGGCGGTTTCGTTGGCGGCCACGTCCTTGCGCTCGATCGCCTCGAGCTTGCGCACGAACGCTCGGCCGCTCTTGGGCGAGTACATCACCCGGCGGCCTTGGTCGCCGCCGACGTCCTGAGCGGTCACCCGCAGCCCCTCGAGCTGGGCGAACTGGCGAATGAAGCTGATATTGCGCCGGCCCACATCCCCCAGGCTCGACAGCATTCGCGCGCCGCCGAAAATCTTGAGCTCCAGGCGGTCGCGCCGGGCGCCCAGCTTGAGCATCGAGTTGATCAACTGCTCCATGGCATACGCTCCGTAGCGCGCCGATTCAGAGACCGGCGTCAGGGTCGATTCGCTGGCATGAGGCAACATGAAGTGGTTCATGCCTCCGACGCCGACGACCGGATCGTTCACGCACACCGCGATGCAGCTTCCCAGCCGGGTCAGCAGCCACTCGCGGTGGCTCGTCACGTAATAGTCTCCGGGCAACAGGTCGGCGACCCATTCGTCGAGGCGCGCATCCCAGCGCCGACGGATATGGTCGAAGCCCAGCGCCGCCGGCGGCTTCGAAGCGCTGCGTTCAGCGTTGGTCATTCGAGCCTCCGCGTTTGCGATAGATCGTCTTTCCCTGGTGCTCGAAGGTGTGGGCCAGGGCGAACAGCGACTCGGAGTGGCCGATATACAGATGGCCGTTGGGGACCAACGCCTCGCCCAGGTGTGAGAAGAGGCGAGTTTGGGTCTCTTTGTCGAAGTAGATGGCCACGTTGCGGCAGAAGATGGCGTCGAACGGCTCGTCCCAACTCCACGGCTCGAGCAGGTTCATCGAGCCGAACGAGATCATGTCGCGAAGCTCTTGTTTGACCCGTACTTTGCCCTCGAAGGGGCCGCTTCCTCGCAAGAACCACCGGGCCAGGCGATCCTCACCGGCGCGTTCGGCCGCCCGCAGCGCATAGACGCCCTCGACGCCTCGGCTCAACGCGTTGGTGTCGATATCCGAGGCGACGATCTCGACGCGCTCGGCCTGCCTCGCCGACAGGCTCTCGCGCACGGTCATCGCGATGGTGTAGGGCTCTTCACCGGTCGAGCAGGCCGCCGACCAGATCCGAAAGCGCTTGCCCGGCTTGACCTTGGCTTGCAGCAACTCGGTCAGGTGGTCGAAGTGGTGCGCCTCACGAAAGAAGTCCGTGCGGTTGGTAGTCAGCGCGTTGACGAAATGCTCGACCTCGTCGGGGGTCGCCTCCAGGTAGCGCCGATAATCCGCAAACCGGTTCAAGTTCAACTCTCGCAGCCGTCGGGCCAACCGGCTATACACCAGGTTTCGCTTGGCGTCGGACATCGAGATGCCCGCGTGACGCCGAATGGAGGCGCGCAGCGCAGCGAAGTCTTCGTCGGTGAAGACAAACTCGCGGTCCATGCGCTCCACGAAGGGCTGGTCGGCTCTGGCTTTGGTAAGGCTCATGGTGGCTCTTTCTGGGTGTCGAGGGTTCCCGCCGGGCACGAGGCCCGGCGGGGTGAATCAATCGGGACTAAGTCCGGCTTAGAACTCGTCCCAGTGGCTCTCGTCCATCTTCGACGGCGCCTTCATCATCGGCGCGTGACCGTTGGCGCCGTTCGCACGCATGCGCCCGTTCCCGTTCCCGTTCACGTACCCGTGACCGTGACCGAAGCCGTGCCCGTCACCGTGACCGAAGCCGTGCCCGTGACCGAAGCCGTGCCCGTGCCCTAAGCCGTGCCCGTGCCCGTTCCCGCGCCCGTTCCCGTTCGCATACCCGTTCCCGTATCCCGGCTCCCCACCCAGCTGCTCACCGACGTGGAAGAACTCGAGCAAGCGTCGCAACTCCTCGACGGTGTCGCTCGCCGACACACTCGCCGCCGCGGTCTCCTCGACCAACGCGGCGTTCTGCTGGGTGACCTCGTCGAGCTGGGCGACCGCCTGGTTGATCTGCTCGACGCCTGCCGACTGCTGCTGGCTGGCCGCCGCGATCTCGCTGATGATGTCGTTGACCTGTTTGACCGCCTGGACGATCTCGCCGAGCGTCTCGCCCGAGGCGTTGACCAGGTCGGTGCCGTCCTCGACCTTGCGCACGCTGTCCTTGATGAGCGCCTTGATCTCCTTGGCGGCCGTGGCGCTTCGCTGGGCGAGGTTGCGCACTTCCTGGGCGACGACCGCGAAGCCGCGTCCGTGCTCGCCGGCACGCGCCGCTTCGACTGCGGCGTTGAGCGCCAACAGGTTGGTCTGGAAGGCGATCTCGTCGATGACCCCGATGATGTCGGCGATTTTGGTGCTCGCCTCGTTGATCTCGGCCATCGCCTCGACCGCGTCGCGCACCACCGTGCCGCCATTTTCGGCCTTGTCGCGGGCTCCGTCGGCCAACTGGTTGGCTTTGACGGCGTTGTCGGCGGTCTGGTTGATGGTAGAGGCGAACTCCTCCATCGACGAGGCGGTCTCCTCGAGGTTGGCGGCTTGCTCTTCGGTGCGCTGGCTCAGGTCGGTGTTGCCCTGGCTGATCTCGGCGGCCGACGAGCCGATGGCGTGCGAGTAGTCGCGGATGCGAGTGACCACTTCCTGCAGGCGCTGGGCCGTCGCGTTGACCGCGTCGCTCAGCTCGGCGAACTCGCCGCCGAACTCGCCGTGCATCCGCGTGGTCAGGTCCCCGCCGGCCAGCTCTTGCATGACGTTCTTGCAGGCCCGCGTCGGCGCGACGACCGCGTCCATCAACTCATTGACGCTCTCACTCAACCGGCGCATCGCGCCGTCGTAACGGTCGACTTCGAGGCGACGGTCGAGCTCGCCGGTGACCGCGCCGTCGATGAGCCGGCCCATCTGGCGCAGCGCGTCGCGCTCGTCGGTCACGTCGGTCCACTGCAGCAGGTTGCCCGCCCACTCGCCGTTCTCGTCGAGCAGCGCCGTGGCGATCAGCTCGAACTCGGCCTCGCCGACCTTGATCTCGGTGCTGTACGGCAGGTTGCTCGGGTCGCTGATCAGGTCGCGCACATGCTGGGGAGTGCGGTGGAAAATATCGATCGACCGACCCACCAGATTGTCGGCGTCGAAGTCGGGGAAGCGCGAGCGCAGGTCCTCCTCGCGGCGCTTGAACATCTCGACGGCCGCCCCGTTGACAAACGTCAGGTTGAAGTCCTCGTCGCAGGTCACCAGGCTGGTGGCCGTGCCCACCATCGCCGACTGCTGGATGGCAAGCTGGCGGCGCGCGGCTGCCAACTCCTCGACACTGTTGGCGTCGTCGAAGTCCTCCGCCATCTGCGCGGCCTCGTCGGCCACGGCCTGCTCTTCGATTTCCTTGTTGAGCTCATCAGACTTCGACGCTTTATCATTCTTCGACATTTATTGTTCTCCTCGAGAATTCGCGCTGCGTTTATAGTGAACGGTGGTGCACTGGTTGTTTAGAGACTTACTCTTCGGCGACGGACTGCGCGGCGCGCTCCATCACCTTGAGCTCGCCGGAATTGAGCAGGTGGTCGATGTCGAGCAGGATGATCATCTGCTCGTCGACGGTGGCCAGCCCGCGCAGAAACTCCACGCTGATGGCGCCGCCGAACTCGGGCGCTGGCTGCACCTGGTCGGCCGAGATCTGATAGGTGTCGCTCACCGCGTCGACTACGATGCCCATGGTGCGGTCGCGCTCGCCGCTGATGACCTTGAGCACGATCACCACCGTGGTGGGGCCGTACTCGACCTTCTCGAGCCCGAAGCGCTCGCGCAGGTCGATGATGGGCACGATCGTGCCGCGCATATTGATGACCCCTTTGAGGTACTCGGGGGTGTTGGGGATGGGCGTGGTCTTCTGCCAGCCCTTGATCTCGCGCACCCTCAGGATGTCGACGCCGTACTCTTCCCCATCGAGCACGAAGGTCAGGTATTGCTCGGTCACCGCCGCCTCGGCGGCAGGCTCGTCGAGCGCGTTGTCGTAGGTTGCAATCGTCATCGGTGTTGTCTCCTATGCAGTGGCAGCGGTGTTGGCGGTTGCGATATTGGCGCGGGCCTGGTTGCGGCCCAGCCGCATCAATCCCCCGATGTCCAGAATGAGAGCGACCGTGCCGTCGCCTAGAATGGTGGCGCCCGAGACGCCCTCGACGCGCTTGAAGTTCTCTTCGAGGCTCTTGATGACGACCTGCTGCTGGCCGAGCAGGTCGTCGACGAAGAGCCCGGCGCGCTGCTTGCCGTTTTCGACCACGACCAACAGCCCCTCGGTCAACTCCTCGCACTCGTGGTCGACGTCGAAGACCTCGTGGACCCGAATGACCGGGATATACTCGTCGCGGAGCTTGTAGATGCCCCGCGAACCCGACAGGCTCTTGATGAACTCGTCGCGCGGCTGCAGGCTCTCGACGATGGACAACAGCGGCACCACGTAGACCTGCTCGCCCACCTGCACGAGTTGTCCGTCGAGGATGGCCAGGGTCAGCGGCAGCCGTATGGTGAAGGTCGTGCCCTGACCGCGCTTCGAGTCCACGGTCACCGACCCGCCCAGCGAGTTGATATTGCGGCGCACCACGTCCATGCCTACCCCGCGGCCACTGACGTCGCTCACCTCGCTGGCGGTCGACAGGCCCGGGTGGAAGATGAGCTCGCCTGCCTGCGCGTCGGTGACGCTGTCCGAGTCGGTCAGCACGCCCGCCGCGCGGGCCTTTGCCACAATCGCCTCGGTGTTCAGCCCGGCGCCGTCGTCTTTGATCTCGACGACGATCTTGCCGCCTTCGTGAAACGCGCTCAGCTCGATGGTGCCCACCGCCGGCTTGCCTGCGGCCAGGCGCTCCTCGGGCGTCTCGATGCCGTGGTCGATGGCGTTTCGCACCAGGTGGACCAGAGGATCGCCCAGCTTCTCCATGACCGTCTTGTCCAGCTCGGTCTGCTCGCCGTTGATCCCGAGGTCGATCTGCTTGCCGAATTTGGCGCTCAGGTCGTGCACCAGCCGGGGCACCCGGTTGAACGCGAAGCTGATCGGCACCATGCGAATGCGCATGACACCCTCTTGCAGCTCGCGGGTGTTGCGTTCCAGTTGGGCCAGGCCGTCACGGAGCTTCTCGAGCAGGTCGACGCCGTGCTCCTCCATGTCCGTGCTCGTCTGGTCGAGCATCGACTGGGTGATGACCAACTCGCCGGCGATATTGATGAGGCTGTCGATCTTGTCGATGCTCACCCGAATCGACCCCGAGCTTGCGGCGCTCCGTCCGCCGGTCGACCGGCCTGCCGCCGTCGGCGTCTCGGCCGGGGCCGATGCCTTCGTCGGCTCGTCTTCGACCTCCTCGATATGTCGCGACTCGTCTTCGACTTCCTCGGCGCGCTCGATACTCAGGTCGCAGTCATCTTCGACCCATTCGAACAGCTCGGCGATTTCGTTGTGCTCGACGTCTGCACGCAGCGTCAGAGTCCAACGCGTATGCATCTCGCGCGCATTGAGTTCGTCGAGCGAGGGCAGGCCGCTGACGTCCGCCTCGACCTCCAGGTCGCCCATCTCCGAGAGCACCTCGAACATGCGCAACGGGTCGTTGCCGAACTCCATCAGGTGAGGGTAGGGCGCGAAGCGAATCCGCCACGCCGCCGCCTGGGCGTCTTCGCCGTCTGCTGCTTGCGCTCCAGCGGTCTCTTCGTGGCTGCCTCCCACGAGTCGCTCGAGCTCCTCGCGCACGTGGGCGACCGTGTCGGCGTCGAACACCCCGCCGTCGCGCGCCGCGCGAATCATGCCGGCGATGACGTCTTTCGACTCCAGGAGCAAATCGACGATCTCCGCGCTGAACTCGCGCTGGCCGGCGCGGATCTCGTCGAGCAGCGTCTCCACCAGGTGGGTGAAGTCGGACACGGCGGTGAACCCGAACGTGCCTGCTCCTCCCTTGATGGAGTGGGCCGCCCGGAAGATTGCGTTGACGGTCTCGGCGTCGAGCGCGTCGGCTGTGTCGATCGACAGCAGCTGCGCCTCGATGAACTCGAGGCGTTCGCCCGTCTCGTCGAGGTATGTCTCGACGAATTTCGATAGGTCGATGCTCATCGTGCTTACCTCAACACGCGCTTGATGGTCGCCAGCAGCTTGTCCGGATCGAAGGGCTTGACCAGCCAGCCGGTCGCCCCGGCTTGCTTCCCCTTCATCTTCATGTCCGTGGTCGATTCGGTCGTCAGCATCAGGATGGGCGTGAATCGGTACGAGCCCAGCTTGCGCAGCTCGCCCACCAGAGTGATGCCGTCCATCTCGGGCATGTTGACGTCCGAGAGCACCAGGTCGGTCGATTCCGCCTTGGCGGCTTCGAGCGCTTCGACGCCGTTGGTCGCCTCGACAATGTCGTAGCCGGCTTCACGCAGCGTGAAGCAGACCATCTGGCGCAGGGAGCGGGAATCGTCGACGACTAGTATCTTGGCCATTTGTCAGTATCTCCGGTGGGGGAATCACTTGTGTTCTCGGAGGCATCTTCGGTCGGCAGCAACAGAGCCTCGCTCAGCCCGAGCTGCTCGGCGGCGCGCACCAGAGCGGGCGAGACGGCGCGCCAGCTCACCGACCCACCGGCTTGTTGCGTGGCTCGAGCGGCGGCGCACAGCAACTGCACGCCGGCGGCGTCGAGCCTGTCGACCGCGCCCGCGTCGAAGACGATCTCGTGGGTGGTTTCGAGCAAGTCGACGAGGTGTGCGTGCAGCTCGTCGACCTGTGCGAGCCCGAGTTGCTCCGGCAGAGTCACCGGCTGGCTAGAAGTGTTCATGCGTCGCGCCCATCGATGTGAGTAGAGGCTAATGTGCATCGGGTGTTCAGACCCGACTCACAGTCCCCATCGACACGCTCGTCGCATTCGTTTAGCGAAAAGGTGGGAAGTATGGGTCACCGCCCGAGGTGCGCACGCGGCAAGGGAGCGAAAGTGGAGGGCGCGCGTTCGGGCGAGATGCCGTTAGCTGGCGTGATCGCACTCGCACTCGTACCAGTAGGTCGCCTCGACGCGGCGTCCCCCGCGCGAAAAGCGCAGCGTGTCGCACAGCTCGCGCACCAGCGTCAGGCCGTGCTGGCCCGGGGACATGCTCGTCTTGTGTCGGTCCAGACGCCGGTAATCGAAGCCGTTGCCGCTGTCCTCGACGACGACTCGCAACTTGCCGCCGTGGTCGTGGGCGGCCTCCCAACTCATCGACAGTTGCACCCACCCACCGTCGAGCTCGGAGAGGCGTCGCTTGCGCGTGGCGTAGTAGCGTGCAAACCCGTCCGCGGTGCTACGTAGGCCCCCGCTGATGCCCAGCACCCCGTGATTGACCGCGTTGGAGTACAACTCGTTGACGATACACTCGACCACGCTTAGCTCCTCGCGGCATCCCTCGGCGCCCGACTCGGCCTGGAAGCTCTCGAGCGCCTCGGCGACCGGATCGGTGCGGGCGAGCGCCACCCCGCGGACCAGCCGCTGCCACTGCCAGCGTTCACCTGTCTGGGCCGCGCGCTCCGGGCCCGCCGTCGACACCGACGTCTCGCGTACCGCCCACGGCTCGCACCCCAGCACGACCAGCCCGATATCGTCGCGCGCGCGACCGGCTTGAAAGCTTGTGACGCGGCGCTCGATATGGTCGCAGATGTCGACCGCCGATCTGGCCTCGACGATGGCCGACTCGAGACGTGCTTGGCCGAAGAATTCGTCGTACTCGTTCGCCGCCTCGATCACGCCGTCGGTATACATCACCACGCGGTCGCCCCGATGCACGGGGATGCGCTCGACGACCGCCTCGCGCGACGGATCTCGCCCAATGGGCTGGATGCCCAGGGCGATCTGGCGCGACGTCGCCCGGGCTTTGATCTTGTCGCCGTCGCGGTCGACGACCAGCACGTCGGGCATGCCCGCGTTCCACACGTCGACGTGGTCGAGCTTGGCGCTCAGCGACACGAAACACGCCGAGAAGAACATCTCGACGGGCAGGATGGCGTGGACGCGCTCGTCGATCGCCTCCATGATCGCCGCGGGCGAGGCGCCGCGGCTGCTCAGGTGGCGGAAGGTATCGGCCACCGGCAGCGCCCCGATGGCCGCGGCCATGCCGTGGCCGGTGAAGTCGCCCAGCAACAAGTCGAGGCCTCCGTCGGGCCGAAAGGCGCTGAGCATGACGTCGCCGCTGAACAACTCGGCCGGGGCAAACCAGGTCTGCAACCGGTCGACGGCGATATTGCCCGAAAAGATCGCCCGCTCGTAGATCTGTTGGGCCATCGCGCTGTCGTGGGCGATGCGTCGCGACAACTGCAGCCGCTCTCGGTAAAGGTCGCGGATGCGCTCCATCGCGCCGATCTTGGCGCGCAGCATCGGGTGGCTGAACGGCTTGGTGATCACGTCGTCGCCGCCGTGCTCGATGCACGCGATCAGCGCGTCCTCGTGGTCCATGCCCGTCACGAAGATAACCGGCACGAAGCGCTCTCCGCTCATCTCCTTGATCTCGCCGACGATCTCGAAGCCGTTTCGCCGGGGCATCATCCCGTCGAGCAGCACCAGATCGAAGCGATGCTTCGCGAACAGCTCGAGCGCCTCGACCCCGTCAGTGGCCTCGACGACCTCGAAGCCCTCGCGCTCGATCAGGCGTCGCAGCACCATGCGCTCCGACGGGGTGTCCTCGGCGACCAGCACCCTGCCGCGACTACTCGTGGTCGATTGTGATAAGTCGGAGCGTTGCCGCCCCTTGTTGGTGAGCTCGGCGCGTTCGGGGTGCGGTGTGGTGGTGATACTCATTTGAGTGTTCCCGTGCGTGATCCAATAGGGCATCAAAAAAGCTCGATATCGCCGGCGAGCTGGTCATCACCCAGTCGATGCTCACTCGAATGGAGCTCGAGCCGCTGCTTCTCGCCGCGCGCGCCGTGGGCGTCGCGCCCGCCTGGGCGGCCTCGTCGGGGGCAGGGTCGGTGGAGGTTGCTTGTCGTTGGTTCATCGTGTCTTACCTCAGCACCCGCTGGATGGTCGCCAGTAGCTTGTCCGGATCGAAGGGCTTGACCAGCCAGCCGGTCGCCCCGGCTTGCTTGCCCTTCATCTTCATGTCGGTGGTCGACTCGGTCGTCAGGATCAGGATGGGCGTGAACCGATACGAGCTAAGCTCGCGCAGCTTGCCCACCAGCGTGATCCCGTCCATCTGGGGCATATTTACGTCCGTGAGCACCAGGTCGGCCGATTCCGCCTCGGCCACCTCGAGCGCCTCGACGCCGTTGGTCGCCTCCATGATGTCGTAGCCCGCCTCACGCAGCGTGAAGCAGACCATCTGGCGCAGGGAGCGCGAGTCGTCGACGACTAGAATCTTGGCCATCTTCAGACCTCCTCATGGTCGGCGTGAACGTTCTCGGCGCAGGCATACTCGGCGAGGGGCGGGGCGCTCAGCTCGTCTGGCAGCGTGATCGATGTGCTCTCGTTGCTCATCCCTTGGTCCGTGTCTCTTCGATTGATTGGGTCGTCCGTTCGTCGGGGGCCCGGCTCGCCCATTTCATCGTCACAGGAGTGTGATATTTTAATGAAATGTTCAAAAACGTGTTAAATGGACCGCTGGCCACCGTTGTGCGTGCTTTGGTTAGGTTTTATGCGGGTTCGAGCGATCTCGTGAGATGTTGGTCTTGCGAAAAATATGCGCAAATATGGGGCGTTTGCATATTTTGCGCGCTTCGTCTGGTTCACTTGTTTATATGCGGTTTAATTGCCTTGTTGGCGGCGCTTTTGTCCCTGTTTTTGCTGGGGGAGGGGGGCTCGGAGATGCCTTTGAGCGGCGTAGAACGCGCGTCGTAGTGGTCGGCGAGGCTTTTGAGCGGCGTAGATCGCCTGTCGTAGCGGTTGGCGAGGCTTGGGGGAGCGTAGAACGCCTATCGTAGCTGTCGGCGAGGCTTGGGGCGGCGTAGAACGCCTATCGTAGCGGTCGGTGAGGCTCTTGGGCGGCGTAGAACGTGCGTCGTAGCGCTGGGCCGAGCTTCGACACGTCTTGGACGTCTTCCGTAGTGAACTGTCGTGGCTTTGATGCCGCGAGAACGGGCGCCGTCGGCTACGACGCGCTTTCTACGCGAGCGAAAAGGAGCGAGAGCTGGAAGCACTCGTACCGATGGTCCGTTCGGTGCGTGGGCATCTTGCCCTCGTAAGCGAGAGCTGGAAGCACTCGCACCGGTGGTCCGTTCGGTGCGTGGGCATCTTGCCCTCGTAAGCGAGAGCTGGAAGCACTCGCACCGGTGGTCCGTTCGGTGCGTGGGCATCTTGCCCTCGTAAGCGAGAGCTGGAAGCACTCGCACCGATGGTCCGTTCGGTGCGTGGGCATCTTGCCCTCGTAAGCGAGAGCTGGAAGCACTCGCACCGATGGTCCGTTCGGTGCGTGGGCATCTTGCCCTCGTAAGCGAGAGCTGGAAGCACTCGCACCGGTGGTCCGTTCGGTGCGTGGGCATCTTGCCCTCGTAAGCGAGAGCTGGAAGCACTCGTACCGATGCGGCTTTGAGTTCATCGACGAAGTCGTTACACTCGCCCGGCAACGAAACGCCCCCACGGACCTCAGCCTTACGAGACGCATCACCATGAGCGACGACAGCTCAAAACTCCCGGGTTCGTCGGCCTCGACGCACCTGCAAGGCGACGAGTCCGCCGAAGCCCTCGCCGCCACGATGGTCTTGGGCGACGGCCCCGAGAGCAGCCCGAGCGACTCACGCGAGCCGCCGCGTCAACAGCTGGCCACCAACCAGACCGGCGCCCACGTCGTCGACGGGCGCTACCGGCTCGTCGCCTTGTTGGGGCAGGGGGGCATGGGCAACGTCTACAAGGCGCGCGACCTCGAGCTCGACGAGATTGTGGCGCTCAAGACGCTCAAAAAGGAGCTGGTCGACAACGAGAAGGCCGTCGAGCGCTTCCGCGCCGAGGTGCGCCTGGCCCGTCGCGTCACCCACCACAACGTGGCGCGCACCTTCGATCTGGGCATGTGCGGCAATATCCCGTACCTGACCATGGAGTTTGTCGAGGGCGACGACCTCGGCTGCGTGCTCGAGCGCAAGGGCCGGCTGTCGGTCGAGCGCTTCATGGCGTTGGCGCGCCCGATTTGCCACGCCCTGGCCTCGGCACACGCCGTGGGCGTCGTCCACCGCGATCTCAAACCCCAAAACGTCATCGTCGCCAAGAGCGGACGCGTGGTGCTCACCGATTTCGGCATCGCGCGCGCCACCCAGCGCACCGAGCGCCTGACCGGCGAGGGCGTCCCGTTGGGCACGCCCGCCTATATGGCCCCCGAGCAGGTCCAGGGCGACGTCGAGCTCGACGGGCGCGCCGACATTTACGCGCTCGGGATCATGTTCTTCGAGATGCTCACCGGAAAGCTTCCCTTCGTGGGCAACACCCCCATCTCGACCGCGCTCGCGCGGCTCGTCGAGGAGGCTCCCGACCTGCGCGACTACCGCGAGGACGTGGCCGACGAGCTCGTGCAGGTCATCGACCGATGTCTGGCGAAAGACCGCGAGGAGCGCTTCGCCACCGTCGAGGCGCTCATCGAGGCCCTCGAGGCGGCCTTCGAAGGCAAGCCGATAAGCCGCGAGACGCCGACCTCGACCCCCGACGCGCAGTCACCGATCTGGGCGCGGGGCGACTTTTTGCGCGACTTCCACACGAGCCAGCCCGTCCAATCACCGAGCGACTTCGCGCGCCTCGACTCGCGGCCGACCTATTCGACCAGACCGGATGCGGCTAAACCCAATGCTATCAGACGAGACGCGACCAAAGCCGTGGCGGTGCTCCCGTTTCGCCACGGCGGCGCCGAGGACGACGTCTACGTGGCCGACGGCCTCACCGAAGACCTCATCGACGAGCTGTCGATGAGCCAGTCGCTCAAGGTGCGCCCCCGCGGGGCCGTGATGCGCTACAAGCAGACCGACCTGTCGCCGCGTGAAATCGGCGACGAGCTCGGCGTGCACGTCATCGTCGACGGCTCGGTGCGACGCTCCGGCGACCGTCTGCGAGTGCGCGTGGGGCTGGTCTCGGTCGAAGACGGCTTCCAGATCTGGGCCAAACGCTTCAAGGGCACGTCGGCCGACCTCTTCGACATCAGCGAGGACGCCTCGCGCGCCATCGTCGACGCGCTCACCGCCGACAAGTTGGCCACTCCGCAGCCGGTCGCGGCCGACTCGAGCGCCATCGACCTGTATCTGAAGGCGCGCCACGAGCTGCACGCCAGTTGGTTCGGCGACGTCAACG
Source organism: Persicimonas caeni (assembly GCF_006517175.1). Lineage (NCBI taxonomy): Bacteria > Deltaproteobacteria > Bradymonadales > Bradymonadaceae > Persicimonas > Persicimonas caeni. Next base: position 6,320,658 of record NZ_CP041186.1, read on the forward strand.
GGGCGGTCAACCTCTTCGAGCAGGCGCTCGCCAAGACCGCCGACGACCCGCGCATCTTGTCGGGCGCCGCGCTGGCCCACGCCCGCGCCACCTTCTACGCGGGCCGCGACCAAGACCGGCACTTCGCCGCCGCGCTCGAGTACGCCAACCGCGCCCTCGACATCACCCCCGAGCGCCCCGAGCCGCGTCTGGCGCTGGCGCGCGTCCACTTCGACCGCCTCGACTACCGCGCCGCGCTCGCCGAGCTTCGCAAGGCCATCGCCGCCGCCCCGTCAAACGCCGACGCGCACGACATGCTCGGCCGGCTCTTGCGCGAAATCGGCCCGCTCGACGCCGCGCTCCACCACCTGCGCACCGCCCTCGAGCTCAACCCGTACCTGACGAAGGCTCGCTGGGACATGGTCAACATCTACGCGCTCCAAGGGGAGTGGGACGAGGTCGACCGGCTGCTCGCCCTGGAGGTCGACGGCGAGACCAAGCTCAACGTGCGCGAGGCCGCTCGCACCCGCACCGATGCTTGGCGCGACGACCCTCAATGGCTCGCCGAGGGAGAGACGCGCCCGGTCACCGCCGAGAGTCCGCCCATTCGGTTTATGTGTGAATATCGCCGCCAGGCGGTGCGCACCGGCGAGGTGACCGAGGCCCACTTGGCGTTCCATCGCGAGGCGATGGCCGGAAGCGTCGAGGGGAGCCGATTCCGCATCATGGTCCACCAGCTCACCGCCGAGAGCTTCGCCACGGTGGGGCACTACGACGAAGCCGTCGACCAGGTCGCCGCGGCCGTCGACGCCGGCTTGCTCGACCTGATGTGGCTGGACCACTGCCCCATCTTCGGGCCGATGCGCGACGACCCGCGCTTCGAGGAGTCTCGAAGGCGGGTCGCCACACGCGTCGAACAGATTCTTTCTTAAGAATTGTCGGCTTCTCCAGCCTCTCCATCCTTCTGGGCGTGCTCGGCGTGCTGCTCGAGCTTCTCGACGACCCACCGGGCGCGCTCGCTCATCGCCTCGTCACCCTCGCCGTCGACCTCGTCGCTGCGCTTGGCGATGACGTCGCACCACTTTTGCAACAACTCGGCCGGGATATGCGTCCAAGATTCGACGTCGTGGCGGTCCTTCATGAGGTCGCGGAACGCGTCGCAATGCTCTTCGACGTCGTTCGTGCGCATCAGCGCGTGGAAGCGCTCGTTTTGCTTTTGCCACTTCTTGGTGCGCGACTTGTCACGCGGCCTCGCGACGGTCTGCTCGCTCCAGTGCACCGAGGCGGTCGGATCGACAGGGGCTGTCTGCTCGGCCGGAGCCTCGGCGACCGGTTCGGGGGCCGCAGCAGGCTCGGGAGCAGGCTCGGAGCGAGACGGCGCGGGGGAGGGCCGACGTGACGGCTCGTCGACATCCTCCATCTCCTCGGGGGTATACACGCCGACCAACACGTCCTGATACTCCATGCGCGCCAGGTTCATCGAGGCGCGCGCGGCGAGCAGGTTTCGCGGGTACTTGCGCCACGTGCCGCTCCCCCACAGCCCGGCGACCTGTGCGTCGTGCTTCGAGAAGGTGTAGCGCGTCGGCTCCGGGTTGCCGCGCCGCTTGGTCTCCCAGGTCGAGTACTCGTCGGTCGACTCGATGCAGGTAAAGTACTCGCAAGCCTCCGACGCCTTGACCACGCCCACGGCCAGCGCCGCCGGCATGGTCACCTTGCCGTTGATGACGTTGAGGTTTTGCAGCGCATTGACCGCCGACAGCCCCAACTCCGCGCCGCGCTGGATGATCAGCATGGCGTCGGCGGGAGACTTGATGTGGCGCGGGCACAGGTCGCTCTGGACGACGATCTTGCAGTAGCGCATCAGCTCGGCCAAATCGCGCGGCTCGTAGCGCCCGGTGCCGAGCGCACCCGTCTGACGCGACGACGCCGCTGCGCGACCGTGAGCATCGCGCGGTTCGCTGGTTGCTTCCGGGGTCTTCTGATTCGGTGGTGTTGCCATGGTCCTCTCTCTTTCGAGTGGAAAAACGACGTTATCTGAGGACCACTATACAGCACTGAACGCATGTTCGGTAGCGTGAAGTTTTGTTGTGGATATTCAGTCGTTTGTCTCGGTGTTGGTCGGGGCGGGGTTGCCTCGGATATGCCGAGAGTAGAACTGGATATAGTCGACCGCGGCCACGGCGCTGAACGCGATGGTCAGCACGGTCAACCAGGTAGGCACCTCTCGCCAGATCAACAGCGTGAGCAGGAAGGCGAATTGCAAGGCCGTGGTGAGCTTGCCCACGATGCGAGGCCCCATGCGCTTGAGCTCGGAGCGGTCCCCGAACAAGAGGATGAAGATGCAGGCCACCGCCACGGTCACGTCTCGCAGGGCGATCAAACCGAGGATCGGCAGGCTCAACCAGCCTTGCCACACGAAGGTGAAGAGCATCGCCACGATGAACAGCTTGTCGGCGACCGGATCGAGCATGCGCCCAAATTGGCTCTCGACGCTCCAGAGTCGGCTCAGCGCGCCGTCGAGCCATTCGGTCAGCGCAGCGACGGCTAGCACCCAGAGCCACCAGTCTTGGGGCATCGCCGGGAACGCGAACGCCAGCCCCATGCGCAGCACCGTGAGGCTGTTGGGGAAATACCGCTTGAAGGTGCGTGCGGGCGGCGAGTGGTCGGAGGCATCGGCGCCGAAGATCTTGAAGAGGTTCTCCGTATGGATTTGTTGGTCACTCACGTCTGCACTGCCTCCTTCACGTGTGCTCGGTTTGCCACTAAGATCTTCACACACAACCTCGTCTCAAGGAGATAACGATGGAAAAGCAGCAAGAAATTCTCGACTTCTGGTTCGGCAGCGACTACGTGCCCGAAGAAGGCGAGCCCGAGTTTCGCAAAGAGTGGTTCATCAAAGACGACGCCTTCGACCGGCGCATCGAAGAGCAGTTTGCCGAGGACCTCGAGCGGGCCATCCGCGGCGAGTACGATGACTGGGCCGAGACGCCGCGGGGTCGCCTGGCGCTGATCATCTTGCTCGACCAGTTCTCGCGCAACCTCTTTCGCGGCTCGCCGCGCTCGTGGAGCCAAGATCTCCTGGCGCTCAAGCTCTCGCTCGAGGGCATCGACAAGGGCCACGATTTGGAGCTGGGCGTGGTCGAGCGCGGCTTCTTCTACCTGCCCATCGAGCACTCCGAGGACATCCATCTTCAGAATCTGTCGGTCGAGAAGTTCGGTGAGTTGCTCGAGATCGCCCCCGAGATTGCCGGCGGCGAGAACGGGCTTTACGACTACGCGGTTCGCCACCGCGACGTGATCGAGCAATTCGGACGCTACCCGCACCGAAACGAGGTGCTCGGGCGTCCGAACACGCCCGAAGAAGAAGAGTTCTTGGCCAAGCCGGGCGCAGGATTTTAAATGACTGCACGGAGATAAGGTGAACGTTCCCCGACACCCCAAGATCATGGCCCGTTCGCTGCCGGAGGCCAATATGGAGGTCATCCGGCTCGGGCCGAACACGGCGGTCGTCTCCATCGGCTCGCCGGATGGGCCGTTGCCGTACGGCTTCGAAGAGGACAACCCACTGCACCTTCGCCTCGAGTTTCACGACGTCCTCAACCCCGACCCGGGCGCCTACGACGACACCGACGCCGAGATTCGGCCGCCGAAGCGCGAGGATGTGGAGTTGATTCGCCGCCACGCCGAGTCGCTACGCCAGGCCGGGGTGGTCTACTGTCATTGCAACGCCGGCATCAGCCGGTCGACGGCGGTCGCCTATATCCTGCGCTGCATCTGGCGCGGCCCCGGTTGTGAAGAGGAGTGCCTCCAGGCGGTGTTCGACGACCGTCCGGAGGCCGAGCCCAACGAATTGTTGGTGCGATATGCCGACGAGATGCTGCGCCGAGGAGGGCGCATGCTCACTGCGTTGAGTGCTCGCTAGTCGGAGCGAGCGCGCGCCCAAACTGCACTCCTTGCTCGAGCCAGTCGGTCAGCCCCAGCCCCAGCACCGCGGCCACCACCGCCGAGGAGCGGTTCTCCGGCAGTGGGAGCGCGTAGCTGAGCACATCGCCTTGGCGCGAGACGTCCAGCGCGTCGATATAGCTCTCTCCAAGGAAGGCGACGATCGCGCCGGCCGACGCTTCCAGGAGCGTCTCGCCGGGCACCACGCGGTCGAGCTCGCGAAACTGCGACTGCAGGCGCGCCAAGTTTCGCTGGACCTCGTCTTCGATCTGGTCGAGCGACTCGGCCGAGCCCCGAAAGCTCGCCTGCACCGATGGGCCGAAGGCCAATATGGCCTCGTCGGCGCTCTCCACGCCGCTCGCGCCCATCTCGGAGCCCGGGGCTGTGGTCGGCATTTCGTCGGCCTGCGCGCCGGCGCCGGCCACGACCAGACGTCCCCTGTCGGTCAACTCGAAGAGCGCCTCGAAACTCGCCAGCCGCTCGGAGTCGGCCAGCGACTCGGCCCCCTGGGCCATCCGAGCGGTCGCTCGCTCGACGGCCATCTCGTCGACGAAGATAGCCACACCCCGAGGCTCCTCGAGCATGACCATCCACAGGTCGAGCTGGCCGGCCATCAATTGCAGAAACTCGCCGGCGAACGCTCCCTCGAAGGGTTGGTCGAGCCGAAAGACCTCGTAGCCGTTCATCTCGAGCTGCGTGGCGCCCTGGGGCGGCTCGAATTGGCCGTCGAAGATGAGGGCGACGCGGTTTTCGCTGGCGGCCATGACCGCCGAGTTTGCCTGGGTCAGGTCGAGGCGAATGCGGTCGCGAAACACCTCGGAGAGACGCTCGCGCAGCCCGGCGGCGCGCTCACGAGCCGAGACGCCTTCGTCAGCAGGCACGAGTTCGCCGAAAAAGGCCCACAGATAAGCCGCGTCGGCAACGGCGACCAGTTCGGTATCGGCGGGAAACCAGCGCGCGCGCTGGTTCAGGTGTTCGAACGCCTCGAAGCGTGCGGGTGCTCGGCGCTCGGCAACGGCTTGTTGGGTGGCTTCGCTCTCGGCGCCGGCCTCTTCGGGCGCGCTCTTGCACCCCCACAGGCCCGCGGCCAAAAGGAGCGTGCTCAGACAGGCCATCAGGGCCAAGCGCGTCGGTCGTCGATTGTCGATCATGGGGTACCCCCTGCCAGCGGCCGAGTTCGGAGTCGATGGGCGGCCGATTTTCCGCGGCTGGTATCACACCGGTGGTTGGCGGTATACTAACGGCGGACACATTGAAAAATATCGACGCATCGCGATAGCGCGCAAAGGCGAGGGTAGAGATGGGCGACGATCTCACCAAATCGAAAGGACTCTCACGCCGCGGATTTCTCCGGGGCATGATCGGGGCGGCCGCAGGGGTCGGCGCCCTCTCGTCGGGCTGCGGGATGCTCTCCACCGACATCGGCCCCATCGCGGTGCGCCACCCCTCTTGGCACGACGATGCGCGCCTGCGCGCCGACCGCGTCGACCCGATCCGCTTGAAAGTCGTCTCCTACAACGTCGCGCACTGGAAGGGCGGCGACGGCAAGACCGACGCCCAACGCATTGTCGATGTCCTGGCGCCGCTCGAGCCCGACGTCATCGCCCTGCAGGAGACCGATATGGCGCGCGTCGACGGCACCGACCAGCCTCGCCTCGACTATATCGCCCAGGCGCTGGGCCATCAGGTCATCACCGTGCCCGACGAGGACGCCGGCTATTGTTATCGCCGAAACGCGCTGATGACGCGCTTTCCGATCAATGAGGTCAACTGCATCGACATTTCGCGCCCCGGGCGCGACAAGCGCGGCCTGCTCGAGGCGGAGTTGATGGTCGGCGACGAAATCGTGCGCGTCATCGGCACCCACCTGGGCCTCGACTCCGACGAGCGCGCCCGCCAGATCACTGACTTGCTCAACTGGCTCTTCGGCCGTCCCAAGCACCGCGGGGCGGTAGTCATGGGCGACTTCAACGAATGGTTTGGCGGCAGCGCCAACTTCGCCGCCCTCGAGCGCTACCTGGGCGAGTCGCGCGGGCCGTCGACCTTCCCGGCCGAAGCACCGCTGTTCCACCTCGATCGCATCTGGTCCAACCCCGTCGACGGCATCAAAAAGGTCGGCGTGCCGCGCAACGCGTTGACCAAAATCGCCAGCGATCACCTGCCCATCTGGGCCCACGTCGAGTTGTAAGCCGGCGGCTTCCTCCCAGCGATGACACGCACCGATACGTGGTCACATTTGTATCGGTAGTCACGTCTGGCTTTCGGCCACGAAGGGAGGAGACGATGAGAATCACGCAAAGCTTGGGCTCGCAGGCGCGTTGGGCGATGGTGTTTCTGGCAGCGCTCGCACTTGTCGCACTCTCAATGGTGTCGTGGGGTTGTGACTCGGACTTCGGCATGGAGTACGCCGACGAGGGGGCCGCCCCGTCGAAGGCGGCTGACCAGGCCGGCCAGGGCGAGGGCGGCGATATCGAAGTCGCCGGGGTCGCCATGGGGAGCGCGATCAGCGCCGAAAAAGAGATCACCCGTCCGACCAAAACCTTTCATCCCGACGACACGGTCTACGTGGGCGTCACCCTGCGCGGCTCCGCCAGCGACACGCACCTGACCGCGCGCTGGTTTCACGGCCCCGAGTTGGAGCAGATTGCCAAGACACGCTTTCGCGCTTCGCCCGACGGGCTGGAAATCACCGAGATGCATATCGGCGAGACCCCCGAGCCTCTCGAGGTGGGCCAGTACCGCGTCGAAGTGCGCATGAACGGCGAGATTGTCGAAGTACGCGACTTCGAGGTGGTCCCCGAGGACGTCGAACTCGAGGGAACGTGAGTTCGAACGCGAGGACGATTCAGGAGCCGGGCTTGAGCTGAGGCGAGCGGCGTTGTATCGGTCATGAGGTCCGCATTCGAACGCAATTTCACCCAAGAGGTTTCGATGCCACAGAAGCTCGAGTTGCTCAGCAGGGACGTCGCTCGGCAGGTTGTCGAGCTCGCCGAACGCGCCGGCGAAGCGATCATGGAGATTTACGAGACGGCCGACTTCGAGACTCAGTACAAAGAGGACGAGTCGCCGCTGACCGCCGCCGACCTGGCCGCCCACCGGGTTCTGGTGGAGGGCCTCCAGAAACTCACGCCCGACGTGCCCGTGCTCTCCGAAGAGTCCAAGGGCATCTCCTACGAGGAGCGGCGCGACTGGGGTGACTTCTGGCTGGTCGATCCCCTCGACGGGACCAAGGAGTTCATCAAGCGAAACGGAGAGTTCACCGTCAACGTCGCGTTGATTCGACGCGACGAACCCGTCATGGGCGTGGTGCATGCCCCGGCGCTCGAAACCTCGTATTACGCGGTCAAGGAGTTGGGGGCGTTCAAGCGCACCGCCGACGGTGAAGAGTCCATCGAGACCTCTCGTGAGGTCCAGCCACCGCTGACCGTGGTGGTCAGCCGCTCTCACCTTCGCGAGCGCGACGAGCAGTTCATCGAGCAGCTTCGCGCCCGTTATGACGAGGTGGAGCTATCTCCGACGGGCAGCGCGCTCAAGTTGTGCCTGGTCGCCGAGGGCACCGCCGACGTCTACCCACGCTTCGGGCCCACCATGGAGTGGGATATCGGCGCGGCTCAGTGCGTCGTCGAGCAGGCCGGCGGCGTCGTGCTCACCGAGGAAGGCGAGCCGCTGCGCTACAACAAAAAGCAGCTCGTCAATCCCTTCTTCATCGCTCGCACCCCGGCCGTCGAGCTTCCCTGAGATGATGGCCAGATGATGGACGTACGCACCACGTTGGAGCGAGAGTTCGGCGGCTCCTGGGACGGGGGCCGCCGTGAGGTTCACGGGTTGGTCGTCGACCGGGAGCGCAAGCTCAAGGTCGAGCTACTGTACTCGCCGTCTCGGAAGATCTGGAACTGCACTTTGTTTTACGGAGGTGCCTGTGTGGGACAGGCCAGCCGCGAAGATCCCGTCGACGCGGTCCGAAACGCCCTCGATTGCTCGAACGATTGACTCATGTGGGAACCTCCTTGGAAGAGGCTCGTCGAGCGCCTCAAAGCCGAAGACTTCGAAAGCACCTACCTCGACCGGCTCGACCGACGCCTGTCGATCGCCGCTGGGTCCAACACCCTCGAAAAAGAAATCATCGAGGAGATGGCTTACGCGTTGACGAAGTCGGGCGACAAGATCAACGTCGCCTTGCTCGAACTCGACGTGCTCCGCCGCGACTACGATAACGCATCCGACCCTGCCGAACGGGCTCGCTTGGCCGACGGGTTCAACGAGAAGCGCCGCGAGGCCATGCGTGCGCGCTGGGAGTTGATGGTTCACCGCGAAGCGCTCGGATTTCTGCGCCACGACGGCATCGAGGAGGATTTTCCCATTCCGCCGCAACTCGGTGCGTTAAAGCAGATCGGGTAAAACCACTGTTGTTTTGACCTTTTGGTTAAACGGAAGGTGACGCCCGTGCTCTCGGCTGGTATTGTGCCGGCCAGTAAACAACAGTTCGAGCGTTTTTAGGTGTCCTTCATGTCCGCCAACTACCCACGCGAGGTTATCATCCGCGCAGTGGAGAGCGTCTCCGACTGCGTCGAGATTACCGACGCACAGGGGCGTATCGAGTACGTCAATCGTGCCTTCGAGGAGAAGACCGGTTGGTCGTTCGACGAGGTGAAGGGCAAGACTCCCGCCGAAGTCTTGCGCAGCGGTGAGCACTCCGACGAGTACTACGACCAGATCTGGGAGCATATCCAGACCGGTGAGCCGTGGATCGGCCGCATGATCAGCGAGGCCAAAGATGGCCGGCGGCTCATCCAAGAGATGCTCATCACCCCCATCAAAGACGACGACGGCGAGATTACCCACTTTATCGCGGTCAAACGCGACGTGACCAAGCGAATCCAGCTGGAGACGCAGCTCCTCGAGGCCGACCGCCTCGCCGCGGTCGGGCGCTTGGCCGCGGGGGTGGGCCACGAGATCAACAACCCGCTGTCGTATGTGCTCGCCAATATCGAATACCTCAAGCGCATGATCGGCAAGCTCGAAGATAGCGTCGAGCAGGCGACCTTGGCCGAGATGAGCGAGGTCCTCGACGAGGCGGCGCAGGGCGCCACCCAGATTCGTGACGTCGTGCGTCTTTTGTCGAAGATGGCTCGCCCCCAGGATTCTTCGGGGCAGGTCGACCTCGAGAAGGTGCTCAACTTCGCGCTGCAGCTGGTCGGCCACGAGCTCAAGCACCGCGTCGAGCTCGATGTCGAGTGCGACGAGCTCGCGCCGGTCATTGGTAACAAGTCTCGCCTGACTCAAGTCTTCGTCAATCTGCTGATCAACGCCGTGCAGTCGATCGAGGTGGGCCACCGCAGCGAACACAAGATTAGTGTGCGCGGCTACATGGACGACGGCGAGGTCGTGGTGCAGGTCTCGGACAACGGCCGGGGGATCCCCGACGCGATCGTCCAACGCATCTTCGAGCCCTTCTTCACCACCAAAGAGGTGGGCCAGGGTACCGGTATGGGCCTTTCGATTTGCTACGGCATCGTCACCGACCTGGGCGGCACGATCAGCGTCGACAGCGAAGAGGGCGTGGGGACGACGTTCGAAGTGCGGCTGCCCCCCGCGCAGCTGCCATCGGACGCGACTTCGACGTTGAGTGATAAGGAGTCGTCGGTCGCCGACAGCGCGCTGCACGTGCTCTTCGTCGACGACGATGCCTTGATTCGACGTGTCGCCGAGCGTTTCCTGACCAAGCATCACGCCTTGGTCATGGCCAGCTCGGGCGCCGAGGCGCTCGAGTTGCTCCAGGGCGTCGATTTCGACGTGGTCGTCTGCGACTTGATGATGCCCGAGATGGACGGCCGCGAGTTGTACGCGCGTTGCGTCGAGCTCGACTTGCCCTGCCAGGACCGCTTCGTCTTCATCACCGGCGGCGCCTTCACCGAAGAGGCGGCCCGCTTTGCCGAGACCGTCGACGCCTCGACGGTGCTCAAGCCGTTCTCACGGCGCGACCTGCTCGACGCCATCTCCGAGGTCGCTGAAGGAGCCGCGGGGAATGTGACACCAGCCTAAGATGTGATCTATGGTGGCCGCGAAGCGTTGAACCTACCCAGGAGGACGCGTGAAACGCTGTGGCGCCGCCGAGTTTCTCGAGCTGGCAAAAGAATATCCCGTCTTCGATGCGCGCACCCCCGCGGAGTTCGAAGACGGCCATATCCCCAACGCCCATAACTTGCCGCTCTTCTCGAACGAAGAGCGCGCCGAGGTGGGAACGCTGTACAAGCAGAAGAGCCGACGCGAGGCGATCTTGCGCGGGCTCGACTTCGTCGGCCCCAAGATGCGCGATTTCATCGAGCTGGTCGAAGAGGTCAGCGAGCCGCCCGGTCCGGTGCTGGTGCACTGCTGGCGCGGCGGTATGCGCAGCTCGAGCCTGGGCTGGCTGCTCGGGACGTACGGCTACGACGTCGTCGCGCTCGACGGCGGCTACAAGGCGTACCGCAACCACGTGCTCGACACCTTCGAGACGAAGCTCCCCCACATGATCGTGCTCGGCGGGCTGACCGGCTCGGGCAAGACCGAGGTGCTCCACGAACTCGCCGCGTTGGGCGAGCAGATCATCGATCTGGAGGGCCTGGCCAATCACCGCGGCTCGTCGTTCGGCGGCATCGAGCGTCAACGGGTCACCCAGCAGCAATTCGACAACGACCTGTCGCGCGTGATCACCGAGCTCGACCCGAGCCGACGCGTCTGGGTCGAAGACGAGAGCCTGATGGTCGGCCGCTGCCGCGTGCCGCACCCGCTCTTCGACCAAAAGAAGGAGGCGCCGCTCGTCTGCCTCGAGGTGTCCGACCGCGATCGCCTCGACCGGCTCGTCGAGGAGTACGGCGAGCACGCCGACGAGGCGTTGGTCGAGGCGTTCGAGCGCATCAAAAAGCGGCTGGGCGGCGAGCGCTACCGGCGCGCCCTCGAGGCGATCGAGGCGGGCGATTTTCGCACCGCCGGCTGCGAGGCGCTGCGCTATTACGACAAGGCCTATGGCTACGGCCTCGAGGAGCGAGACGGGCCGATCATCGCGCGCTTGACCTACGACGTGCGTCCCTCGTCGGCCGAGATCGCGCGCCACTGCATCGAGCAGGTCTGAGACCCGCCAAACAACTGGTTGTCGACACCGCCCACGCGCACTATGTTGGGCGGCGTTGACGTCTTGAATGCTCAGTAGAACTACCCAGGAGAGCTGTCGTGTCCGACGACAAAACCAAGAACGAGTCCGAAGCAACACGCTCGAATTTCATTCGCGATATCATCGACGAGGATCTCGAGAGCGGAAAGCACGATTTCATCGTCACTCGCTTCCCGCCCGAGCCCAACGGCTACCTGCATATCGGCCACGCCAAGTCGATCTTGCTCAACTTCGGCATCGCCCAGGACTACGAAGGTCGGTGTCACTTGCGCTTCGACGACACCAACCCCTTGGCCGAGGACACCGAGTACGTCGAGTCTATTAAGCAAGACGTCGCCTGGCTCGGCTGCGACTGGGGCGAGCACCTGTACTTCGCCTCGGACTACTTCGAGCGCATGTACGACCTGGCCGTCCAGCTCATCAAAGACGGCAAGGCCTACGTCGACAGCCTGAGCACCGAGGAGATCCGCGAGTACCGCGGCACCCTGGGCGAGCCGGGCAAGCCGAGCCCGTACCGCGACCGCTCCGTCGAGGAGAACCTCGACCTGTTCGAGCGCATGCGCGCCGGCGAGTTCGAAGACGGCGAGCACGTGCTGCGCGCCAAGATCGACATGGCCAACCCGAACATGTTGATGCGCGACCCGCTCTTGTACCGCATCCGCCACGCCACCCACCACCGCACGGGCGACGACTGGTGCATCTATCCGATGTACGACTACGCCCACTGCCTCGAGGACGCCTTCGAGGGCGTGACCCACTCGCTGTGCACGCTCGAATTCGAGAATAACCGCGAGCTGTACGACTGGGTCATCGAGGCGACCGAGGTCGAGTGTCAGCCGCGCCAGATCGAGTTCGCGCGCCTGAACCTCAACTATACGGTGATGAGCAAGCGCAAGCTTCGCCGGCTGGTCGAAGCGGGCCACGTGAGCGGCTGGGACGACCCGCGCCTGCCCACGATCTCGGCGCTTCGCCGCCGCGGTGTGCCGCCCGGGGCGATTCACCAGTTCATCGACATGGTCGGCGTGGCCCGCGCCAACAGCGTGGTCGACGTGCAGATGCTCGAGTACGCCATCCGCGACCACCTGAACATGCGCGCCCCGCGCGTCATGGCGGTGCTCGACCCGCTCAAGGTCACCATCACGAATTACCCCGAGGGCCAGACCGAGTGGCTGCCCGCCGACTACTACCCGCACGACGTCCCCAAAGAGGGCACGCGCGAGGTGCCGTTCGGCCGCGAGCTGTACATCGACCGCAGCGACTTCATGGAGAACCCGCCCAAGAGCTTCTGGCGCCTGGGCCCGGGCCGCGAAGTGCGGCTTCGCTACGGCTACTTCATCACCTGCGACGAGGTCGTCAAAGATGACGACGGCCAGATCGTCGAGCTTCTCTGCTCGTACGACCCGGAGACCAAAGGCGGCGACGCCCCCGACGGTCGCAACCCGAAGGGCACCATCCACTGGGTCAGCGCCGAGCACTCGCTGCCCGCCGAGGTGCGCGTGTACGACCGCCTCTTCAGCATCGACCTGCCCGAGAGCGACCCCGACCGCGACTACACCGAGTTCCTCAACCCGAAGTCGCTGGTGGTCATCCAGAACGCACGCGTCGAACCGAGCCTCAAAGACGACGACGCCGGCACGCGCTACCAGTTCGAGCGCGAGGGCTATTTCTGGCAGGACCCCGAGGATTCCTCGCCCGACAAGCTCGTCTACAACCGCATCGTGGCGCTTCGCGACACCTGGGCCAAAAAGGAGGCCCAGATGAAGAAGGAGCAGGAGAAGAAGCGTCAGGAAAAGGCCAAGAAGGAAGTCGAGAAGGCCAAAAAAGAGAAGAAGTCGAGCCAGAAGGACCGCCGCCCGAGCAAGCGCCCGGCCTCGTACTACCGCGACAAGGCCCGCGAGGAGAACCCCGAGCTGGCCGCGCGATTGGAGCGCTACCAGGACGAGTACGACCTGCAGTACGACGACGCCGACTTGCTGTCCGGCGAACTCGCCCTGGCCGAATTCTACGAGGCGGCCATCGAGACCTACGACAAGCTGCAGACCGTGGCGTCGTGGCTCGTCAACGAGATGCTCCCCGAGCTCGGCGAGCGCGAGATCGAGTCGGTGAGCGACATCGACGTCGAGCCGGCCGAGGTCGCCAAGCTGATCGAGGCGTTCGACAACGAGCGCATCACCAACCAGATCAGCCGCGAAGTCTTCGGCAAGATGCTCGAGACGGGCAAAGACCCCGAGACGATCATCGACGAAGAGGGCCTCGAGCGCATCACCGACACCAGCGAGCTCGAAGGGCTCGTCGAAGGCGTCATCGCCGACAACCCCGACGAGGTCGAGCGCTACCGCGGCGGCAAGAAGGCGCTGTTGGGCTTCTTCATCGGCCAAGTCATGCAGGCCTCGAAGGGCACCGCCGACCCGCAGATCGCGCGTCAGATCATCCAGCAGAAGCTGGAGGAGTGAAACCGGTGCGGGGGCATCTCGCCCTCGTGGAAATCGGTGCGGGGGCATCGTGCCCTCGTGGAAATCGGTGCGGGGGCATCGTGCCCTCGTGGAAATCGGTGCGGGGGCATCTCGCCCTCGTGGAAATCGGTGCGGGGGCATCGTGCCCTCGTGGAAATCGGTGCGGGGGCATCTTGCCCTCGTGATGTCGTGTTTCGGGGGCCTTGCAGTAGAGTAGCGCCATCTATTTGGGGCGCGCTGAACAACGCGCGATAAAGATTTAGGGGCTGCGAGTCGTGACCACGTCGCGATACGCAGCCCCTAAATTTTTGCGCCCGCAAGGCCCGGGCGTTCGACTCGACCGACCCCCCTCAACAACCCACGCGCAGCGGTTGCTTGCTGCCCGCGGAGCGCCTCGCCGGTGCAGCCCCAATGGCTTGCCTTGGGGTAAACCGTGCGATCCCTGAACTCCGCCCCACTATGGTTGTCGTGATTGGCGCTCGATATGGAGCCATGCTATTCCAACCCACCGACAATTCCAAAGTGCAGACACAGTGGGGCAGAGACGAACGATGGCTAAAGAACAGCAACCCCCAAACCCGGTGGCCAAAACAATCATCCGCCCGCCACGCCTCTCCACAGGCGCGACGCTCGGCGTCATCGCCACCTCGTCGCCCATCGACGAGGCGGGCGATGCGCTCGTCGAGCGCGGCTATGCTCGGTTGAGAGACAAGGGCTTCGAGGTCGTCGAAGCGCCCAATTGTCGAACCCACCGCGGCCACGCCGCCGGCACCATCCAGGCGCGCGTCGACGCGCTGCACGCGTTTTTCGCCGATCCCGACATCGACGGCATCATCTCGTTTTGGGGCGGGATGCAGACTCACCAACTGCTCGAATACCTCGACTGGGAGCTTATCGCAGCCCACCCCAAGCCGCTGGTGGGCTACAGCGACCTCACCGCGTTGACGAGCGCGATTACCCACATGACGGGTCTGATCACGTTTTCGGGCCCGGCGGTCATCACCTTCGCCAAGCCCACGCTCTTCGATTACTCGTGGCGCTGCTTCGAGCAGGTGTTGATGCAAGGCGGCGACACGCTCGCCTACGAGCCGTCGCCCATCTTCAGCGACAATCCGTGGTACGAGCGTGACGACAACCAGATGATCGAGCAGCCAGCGCCCGGCTGGCGCTGCTACCGCGAGGGCCAAGCCTCGGGCCCGATCGTCGGAGGCAACCTCGGCACGCTGCTCCTGCTCGCCGGCACACCGTACTGGCCCGATATGCAAGGGCGTATCTTCTTCGTCGAAGAAGACGAGGTCGAAAGCTCGTCGACCCTCGACCGCATGTTCACCCAGGCCCGCCAGATGGGCGTCTTCGACCAGATCTCGGGCATGGTCGTCGGCCGACTCGCCTCGTGCGTCGAACTCTCCGAAGACGACTCCCTCGAGATGATCTTGGACGACGCTCTTCTGGGCTACGACTTCCCCGTCATGCTCGACGTCGACTTCGGCCACACCGACCCGCTGCTGACATTTCCGCTGGGCGTGCAGTGTCGTATGAACGCCGGGCAGGGAACGCTCGAGTTGGTCGAGCCGTGGGTTACATAGTCGCCGTGCGGCCCGGGCGTTCGAGCCATTCCGTGACCCTGACCTTGGCCGTGGCCGTGACCCGCCGTTTGTGCTGCTAGGCGAACAAAAAGAGCCCACCGCTCCGGTCGAGCATACGCGCCAACACGCGGCGGGTTGCCGCGTCGGCCGCTTTGCCCGGGAACGACGGGTCGCGGTCGCGGTCACGGTCACGGGTTCGAACCGCCGCGCTTGGGCCGGGCTGAGCGCGCAATCACAATGGGGGCGCCGAACACGTCCGCCTGGCCCCGGGCGCTCGAATCAATCAACACCCCTCAACAACCCACGCGCAGCGGCTGCTTGCTGCCCGCGGAGCGCCTCGCCGGTGCAGCCCCAACGGCTTGCCTTGGGGTAAACCTGCCAAGAGTGGCGTGTCGGTTCTCGCCGCGTGGCGCCGGCGCTCCCGCTGGGGCGCCAAACGTGTGTTGCGGCTTGGGCGTGCAAGGGTTGCCCTAAGGGCCACTAGCCGAGCCATTTAACCATCTGCAAACACGGGTTGCGCTCGTCCCATAGCGTCGGGAACTCTTCGAGGGGCTCGAAGCCGACGGCGCGATAGAATTCGCGCGTGCGGGCGTACTCCGGTGACGGGTGCGCTTCGCTCAAAGTCTTGACCTGCAAGAACCGAACGCCTCGGTCGCGAAGGTGCGCCTCGGCGGCCTCGACGAGTGCGCGGCCGACGCCGCGCCGGTGATGTGACTCCGCAACTCCCATCACGATAATCTCCGCGGCGGCCGCGCTGTGTTGCTCGACGCTCAGAAACCCAACGATCTCGCCCCTTGAGCGGGCGAGGAAGGTGGGAAGCTCGGCGATCTGCTCGACGTACTCGACGATAGCTTCCTCGATGCCGAACCAAGCCGGAAGCTCTCGCAGGATCCGTTCGCAGGCGTCGATGTGGTCCGGGTCGTCGGCAAGATTGAGCTTGATGCGCGAATCCAGTGCAGCACTAAGACAGGCCCGCAGCCTGGCGAAGTTCGACTTCAGCCACGCCTTCTGGCTCTTCAAACCCTCGACGAGCGGAATGTCCTCGCTCAGCCGTGTCCAACGCACCTCGAAGTCGTGCCCATCGGCTCGCCGGACCCATGGGGCGGCGCGTTGGACAGGCTCGACGAAGAGCACGAAGTGGCGTCGGATACGGTGGGCGAGGGCGGCTACAGGGACGTCGCCTTCGGTGGCCGAAATCACCTCCGGCGGCGTGGTGTTGTAGTCGAGAATCTCCTCGCGGATACGCGCGGCTTCGCGGGCTTGGTCGTGGGCGAGGACTTTGACGTGGTGCCCGCGCCGGAACGTGATGCCGTCGCTGGCGACCGTCTCGAGCATCACCGCAAGATCCGGCCCCAACTCGCTTAGCTGCTCGCAGAGCACGACGCCGCGGCTCGCCACCTCGAGTCCCGTCTCTTCCCACACTTCGCGCTTCGCAGCCGCAATCGGCGTCTCGCCGGGCTCGACGGTGCCCGCGGGCAGTTGCAGTCCGGCGGTTGGGTGCCCGAAGACGAGCAGGTGATGCGGCTCGTCGGCGGTGACGACGAAGGCGGTGACTTTGACGAGTTCGTTCATGTTGTCTCACTCGTTGGGCCTGAGGGCGGCCTTGCTGGGCGTGGCGTTGCGCATTGTAATCATAAACGTCGCTGCGCGAAACGCAGGTCGGGGCGCGCCCGCTCCCGCGGCGCCGGCGCTCCGCTCTGCGAAGCTTCTGGCGCGCAAAAACTCGTCAGCCGGTGAATTCGTGGTCGTTTGAAAATGAAACACCCGTCAATTGGCCGATTTGTGCTCGTTTCAAAATCAAACACGCACGATTTCGCCGATTTGTACTCGTTTGGCGGCCAAGGAGGCGCAAATCGGCGACCTCACGGCTTTTTGCGCGCAGGAAGCTACGCGGTGGCGAATTCGTGGCAGTTTCATTTTCAAACGACCACAAATCGCAGGATTCGTGGCAGTTTCATTTTCAAACGACCACAAATCGGCAAACTCGTGACTATTTCAAATGCAGACGACCACGAGGCGGCGAATTCGTGGCCGTTTCAAACGCAAACGACCACAAATCGGCGAAAACACGGGAGCTATGGCCGGGGCCGATGCGTGCGCGGCTCTTGCCGGCTCAAAAGCTCGCCGATGGTCGAGAACTCCTCGGCGAGCAGGTCGAGGACGTCGTCGAGGGCCAGGAGGCCGACCAATTTGTCTTGGTCGTCGACGACGATCACGCGGCGTACGCGGCGCGACTTCATGTGGTCGAGGGCGCGCTCGATGGGCGTCGCCTCGCGCACCGTCTCCGGGTTGCTCGTCATAATCTCGTCGACGAAGGTGCGCTCGGGGGCGCGGCCGGCGGCGACCACGCGGGTGGCCAAGTCGCGGTCGGTGAGCATGCCCACCGGGTGTTGCTCGCCGTCGATGACCACCAGCGTGCCCACCCGCTCGGTGCGCATGCGCTCGGCGGCGTCTTGGGCGGTCTCGTCGGGGTTGGCGAAGACGACTTCTCGAATGCAGACCTTGCCTACGGACATATGAGCTCCTGCGCGTTCGCGGTTTCGTGAGGGCGAGCGATGCCCTATGTGCGCGTCATCCCTCAACATTGTGACGAGTCTGTCGGTGTTCAACCGTGCGCTCGTGTCCACGTTTGGCCCACGGGGGAGTGATCGGTTCTTATAACCCACGGGCGGTACACCATGGCTCGATTGATGCAGTCCGACGAGATCTTTCCGCACATGGTCGACATTCGGCGTGCGATTCACCGGCACCCCGAGTTGGCCTTCGAGGAAGTCCAGACAGCGCAGACCATCATCGCCGAGCTCGAGCGGCTGGGGATTCCCTACGAGTACGGTGGCAAGGGCAGCGGTGTGGTGGGGCGGATTCAGAAGGGCGAGCAGTACCCGACGGTGGGGCTTCGCGCCGAGATGGACGCGCTGCCGGCCCAGGAGAGTACGGGGCTTCCGTTCGCCTCCGAAATCGACGGGCGCATGCACGCCTGTGGGCACGACGCGCACACCGCCATGGTGCTCGGCGCGGCGGCGCTGCTGGCCGAGCAGCCGCCCGACGGCAACGCCGTGTTCGTCTTCCAGCCCGCCGAGGAGCGCGGCGGCGGCTCGCGGGTGGTGATCAATTCGGGGCTCATCGACGACCTCGACGCCATCTTCGCCGGCCACGTCACCCGCAAATACCTCGTCGGCGAGATCATGGTCGGCGACGGGGTAATCACCGCGCAGTCGGACAAGTTCGCCATCGAAGTCAAAGGGCAGGGCGGCCACGGCGCGCGCCCCCACGAGGGCATCGACGCGGTGACCATCGCCGGCGGCATCATCAACGCGGTGCAGACGATGGTCTCGCGCGAGCTCAACCCGGTGCACCCGTCGGTCATCACCATCGGGCGGGTCGTGGCTGGCAGCGCGCCCAACGTGATCGCCGAGCGAGCCACCCTCGAGGGCTCGATTCGCACCACCTCGCCGCCCATCCGCGAGCATATCCACAAGGGCCTTCGGCGCATGGCCAACGCCTTCTCCGAGCTGCACGGGGCCAAGATCAGCGTCGACATCGTCGGCGGCTACCCGCAGGTCGTGAACACCAAGCGCGAGGCCGACATCGCCCGGCGCGCGGTGCGCACGGTCGTCGGCCCCGAGCACCTGCACGATATGGAGCATCCGAGCATGGGCTCGGAGGACTTCTCGTTCTTTCTCCAAAAGTTTCCCGGCGCCTACGTGCGCCTGGGCGCTCGAAGCGAAGGCGAGGACCATATCCCGCTGCACAGCCCGTCGTTCACCATCAACGAGGAGGTGCTCAAGGTGGGAGCGGCGTTTTACGACGAGGTCGTCCGCGAAGCGATCTTCGAGCTGAGCAACTAGGCGATGTTGGAGTTTCAGCCGTCAAAGCCGCTGACCGTGGGCATGGAGCTCGAGTTCCAGCTCCTCAACGCCCGGAGCTTCGAGCTCGCCGACGGGATCTTGCCCTTGTTGGAGGACTATCCCGACTCCGACAACGTCCAGCCCGAGTTCATCCAGGAGACCGTCGAGGTCGTCTCCGACCCGTGTGAGGACATCGCCGAGCTCGAGGCGCATATGCGTGCGCTGGTCGCCGACGTCGACGAGCATGCGGCAGGCCTGGGCATGCGCATGTGTGGTGCGGGCACGCACCCCTTCTCGACGCGCTTCGCCGCGATCACGCCGAAGCCGCGCTACCTCGAAATCGAGGACCGCTCCGGCTACCTGTCGCACACGCGCATCACCTACGCCACCCACGTGCATATCGGCGTGCCCGACGCCGACGAGATGGTCCGGCTCACCGGCGAATTAGTCCCCTACTTGCCGATGCTCATCGCCCTGTCGGCCAACTCGCCGTTCTGGCATGGGTGTCAGACCGGGTTCGCCTCGTATCGTCAGCGCGCCCTGGCGGCGACGGGAAGCTACGGCAATCCACCCAACTTCGACGACTGGGCCGACTTCCAGCGCTTCTTCAAGGCCGCCAAAAACGCCGAGATGTGCCGGGAGGTCGAGGACTTGCACTGGGATGTGCGTCCTCAGCCAGGCTTCGGCACTGTGGAGGTGCGCACGATGGACGCGGTGACGACGGTCTCCGAGGCGGTCGCGTTGGCGGCTCTGATTCGGTCGCTGGTGGCGTACCTGCGGGAGACGCCGGCTCACGAGCGGCCGCCGGGCCTGCCGAGGCGCCTGCCGGACTGGGCCGAGCGCGAGAATCACTTTCGTGCCTCCCACGAAGCGCTCGGCGCTCGTCGCATTGCGAACGCCCATGGCGAGTCGATGCGCATCGACGAGACGACCGAGCGCTTGCTCGAGGTGCTGGAGCCTGTGGCTGCGGGGTTGGGTGAGTCGCACTACCTCGACGGTGTGCGCGGCACGCTCGCGCAGGGGCCGGGGAGCGCGCGCCAGTTGCAGGTGCACGAAGAGACCGGCTCGCTCGAGCAGGTCGTGCGCGCGCAGGTCGAGCACTTGCGGGCCGATCTCGATCGTTCGATGCGGGCGCGTCTCTGATAATTGGTGCGAGGGCATCTTACCCTCGTCTGCGAGAGCTGGAAGCACTCGCACCGAAAGACGAAAGTCCTCCCTGCTTGCACTTAGTTACACGGGCTGTCCATCGGCGGCGAGATATACATGAAGTTAAAGCACATCTCGTCGCCGGTGCCCTCGCCGAAGTAGACCGAGTGGTCGTTGGGGTTGTCGTACTTGCACCGCGTCCGCAGCTTGTCGCCCGGTGAGAGCTGCGCTGGAGTGTCGTAGATGAGTTGCGCCTCGAAGGACCAGCCGGTTAGGTCGATGAGCGTCTCTTCGGTGCCGTCGGCGCGCTCGATGATCGTCTCGAACTCGGTGCCGATTTCGTGCATATGCGGCCAGCTCGCCCGGATGTAGACGTCGCGTTTGACTTCGCACGAGTCGGCGGTCTGTCCCTCGGAGTTCGGCCGCACGTAGATATACGGCGAGCCCACGGACGCGAGCCCGTATTCGGTCCCCTCGGTCGGCCCGTGATAGACGCGAAAGCCGCTCGAATCGCGCACGCCCTCGACGCCCGCGCCGTTGTTGTAGTGAATCTGGAGCACGAATTTGTCGTCGGGTCCGATGCGCACACCCCCGTCCTCGAATTCGATCGGCGCCTGACCGGGCGCCCACACGTACACGTAGCCGTCGCCGGGCGGGAAGCCTCCGCAGCGGAACGAGTCGCGGGTCTCGTCGCTGTCGCGGTCGATGCTCACCAGCAGGTGGTGGACGACGCGCTCGTCGTCGATGACCGGCTCGAAGCGACGCATGAACCGGTCGGCGTCGACCGGGGCGTCGATGACGAAACATTCGTAGTGATCGAGAGTATCGAGCCCGATCTCGAAGGCATTGGCGGTGACGTCGAAGTGGTCGGCGTCTGAAGGCGGGTCCTCCGGAGCCGTCCACACCGGCGCGGAGGCCTGCAGGCCTTGGCTGTGGTCGGGGTGCTGTTGGCCGCAGGTGGTCCACTCGACCAGCGTATCGAGGTCGGTGTGCGGAAGCCGCGCGCTCGTGGGCGGCGGCATCGTCCCGTCGAGCAGCCGCTCGGCCATCCGGTCGACCTTGCGCTCGCCGGGCTCACCGGCCAAGAGCGCGTCGTAGTCGAGGAGCGAGTAGGGAGCGCCGAATTGCGGCTCCTCGCCGTGACACGTGCTGCAATAGGTCTCCACGAGCGGCTTGGAGTGGCGTTGCCACGCCTCGAAGCTCGGCTCGCAGTTGGCCGGATCCCAACCGTCGGGCCCCGCATCTACCGTCGGGGTGGCGTCCTCGTCGGCCGTGTCGGCGCTCACGTCTGCGCTCGAAGCCGCGTCGTCAGCCAAGCCGGTGTCGGTCGCCCCTTCGGAGTTTTCCTCTTCACAGCCGGCGGTGATGCACAACAGCGAAATCAACAGCCAATAGCGAGCGCGGGTCATTTCTCTCCTCTGGTCTCTGGAATGCGCACAGAGTAGCCGTTCGATGAGCGGGCTTCAATCGTGCTCGGAGACCTTTACGCCGCCCCTTTGCGTCGAAGTTATCAAAATGACGCAAACCCGCTAAATCCTTGACGCATCGCGTCATCGGATTGATCCAAAAGTGCCCTTGCGAAGCCTATGGGTGCCGACTATATGTGCATCAGTTGTAGGAAAAAAACGCGTGCCGTGAATACGGCGCATAATCGTAACAAGTGGAGAAGAAATATGGATTTGTTCGAGTATGCAACGGAGCTCGAGTACGGCGAGCTACATCTCAAGACCAATCCCAAGACCGGCCTTCGCGCCATCGTCGCTCTGCACAACCTGCAGAACGGCCCGGCCATCGGCGGGTGTCGCTTCATCGAGTACGATTCGACCGACGCCGCGCTCAACGACGTGATGCGTCTGGCCCGCGGAATGACCTACAAGGCCGCGATCACCAAGCTGCCGCACGGCGGCGGCAAGTCGGTGATCATCCGTCCGCCGAACCTGACCGAAGAGCAGCGCACGGCGATCTTCGAAGAGTTCGGCGAGTTCGTCGAGAGCCTGGGCGGCAAGTACATCACCGCCGAGGACAGCGGCACGCGCGTGGCCGACATGGACCTGATCAGCCAGAAGACCGACCACGTGCTGGGCACCAGCGCCGACGCCGGCGGCTCGGGCGACCCCTCGCCGGTGACGGCGCGCGGCGTGCGCCATGGCCTCGAGGCAGCCGTCAAATACAAGTACGGCCGCGACGACGTCGACGGGCTGCGCATCGCCGTTCAGGGTGTAGGCAACGTCGGCTGGTACCTGGCCAGCGAGCTGCACGAGCTGGGCGCCGAGCTGATCGTGACCGATATCAACGAAGAGGCCGTCCAGCGCTGCGTCGACGAGCTCGACGCCACCGCCGTCGCCCCCGACGAAATCTTCGGCGTCGACTGCGACATCTTCGCCCCGTGCGCGCTGGGCGCGATTATCAACGACGAGACGCTGCCGCAGCTCAAGTGCGACATCATCGCCGGCGCTGCCAACAACCAGCTCGCCGAAGAGCGCCACGGCGAGTTGCTTCGCCAGAAGGGCATTCTGTACGCCCCCGATTACGCCATCAACGCCGGCGGCCTCATCCACGTCGCCGCCGACTACGCCGGCAAAGACAGCGACTGGGCGCGCACCGAGACCGAGCGCATCTTCGATACGATGATCGAGATCTTCGAGCGCGCCGACGCCGACGAGCTTCCCACCGGTGTGGTCGCCGACCGCATCGTCGAGGAGAGCCTGTTCGGCTAAGTTGGAGGCAGCGCTTCTAGCGCTGGTTTGCCGCCAAAAAACCGCAGCGGATCTTACACGATCCGCTGCGGTTTTTTTCGTGCTCGAAAGACTCCGAACAACAGAACGCCGAGCAGGGCGAGTGCAGGTGTCTTGCTTCTGCCATTTACGCCCGCGACCGAACACGCCTCGTCATTCGATGAGCCTCCGCTCGAACCCTGTCCGGGCGCCGAGCCTCCACATTCGGGCAGGTCGGCGAAGAGATTCTCGAGGTCGACGTCGTCGGGCTGCGTCAGCAAACACCTGTCTGCCTCACAGCTTTCGGCGGATTCGCCGCGCTCGCCATTTTGGCCCACCGGGGTCACGCTCACGCAACCGACCGGAAAATCGACGCGCATTTCGCGCGTCACCTGTGCGCCGTCGCTCTCGGAGAGGCCCGGGACCACGGCGAAGCGCTGCGACTCCCCTCCATCCTCCATGCCGAGTTCGACCTCGTACCACAACGGAGCGTCGCCCTCTTTGGCCGGCTCGATGACCAGCCGCGTGGCGTTGTTGTAAGACTCGCACTGACCCATGACTCCGGGCGCGAAGGTGACCGTGTCCCATTCGGCGATTGTCGGCTTGGCGAGCGTGGCCGCGTCACCGTTTTCGACTTGGAAGCTCGTGCCGATGGTCTCGGCGTCGCCACCTTGAAAGGGATAGGACGCAAAGAAATCGTAGGCCGTCGGACTCAACGGCTGGGCGGGGCGGTAAATGGCGAGCCAGCTGAATAAGTTGGGGCGCGCCAGAACCTCGCTCTCGAGGCTGACTTCGCCGCCGGCGCGGTCGGTCAGCGACACCTCGGCTTCGCTCGACGGCTTCATGCCACCGCCGATGACCAGGATCTCGACTGACGGCAGGACGCGGTCGCCATTGAGCGGTACGACGGCCTGCGGTGTGGTGCCGGCGGGGTCGCAGGCGTGGGCTTGTTGGGGGAGAGCCATGGCGGCCGTGGAGCAGATAGCCGCCGCGCAAAGCAAAAGTTTCGAAGTCATATCGGGCAGTACCGTCAGATTGCGGAGTCACGTTCACACCGCGTAGCCTACTCGATCGCCCCCGGAACACAAAAAGCCCCGGTCGCTGAGGGCGACCGGGGCTCTTGTCGTGTCTATTGGGCCAAATCACACGCGACTACACGTTACTCCTCACTCGCTCCGGTCGAGAACCCGAGCTGGCGACGCCCGCCGGGGTTCTCTTGCTTGAGCTTGTCGTGCATCTGCTCGTACTCGCTCTCCATCTCGGGGGTGACCGAGGGATGCGACTGTTCGAGCGCCTGCTCGAAGACGTCCATGGAGACCTTGTCGGCCTCCAAGTTGGCGCGAAGCGCGTTGAGGCCGGCGCGACGCACGAGGTTTTCGAGGTCGGCGCCGGTGAACCCCTGGGTGCGCGAGGCGAGCGCCGCCAGGTCGACGTCGTCGGCCAGCGGCATCTTCTCGGTGTGAATCTGCAAGATCTTGAGGCGGCCTTCTTCCTCGGGTACTGGCACGTAGACCACCTCGTCGAAGCGTCCCGGGCGCAGCAACGCCGGGTCGAGCAGGGTGGGGCGGTTGGTGGCGCCGACGACGACCACGCCGTCCATGCCCTCGAGGCCGTCCATCTCGGCCAGCAGCGTGTTGACCACGCGCTCGGTGACCGCCGGCTCGCCCAAGCCGCCGCCGCGCTGCGGGGCGAGCGAGTCGATCTCGTCGATGAAGATAACTGTGGGCGCGACCTGCCGGGCGCGGTTGAAGAGCCGGGCAATCTGCTGCTCGGACTCGCCGTACCACTTGGAGAGCAGGTCGGAGGACTTCGTCGACACGAAGTTCGCCTCCGCCTCGCGGGCGACGGCCTTGGCCATCAGGGTCTTACCCGTGCCCGGAGGTCCATAGAGCAAGAACCCCTTGGCCGGTCGAATGCCCACGCGGCGGAACGCCTCGGGCTGCTGCAGCGGCAACTCGATGCCCTCGCGAAGCTGCTGCTTGGCCTGGTCGAGGCCGCCGATATCGTCCCAGTGGACGTCGGGCACCTGGATCATGATCTCGCGAAGCGCCGACGGCTGGATGCGCCGCAGGGCGTCGTGGAAGTCTTCGTTGGTCACGAAGAGGTTCTCGAGCACCTCGGGGGCGAGCTCCTCCTCGTCGAGATCGATGTTGGGCAGGTTTCGCCGGAGCGCCTCGATGGCCGCCTCGCGCGCCAGGGCGGCGAGGTCGGCGCCCACAAAGCCGTAGGTCTTGTGGGAGAGCTCGTCGACGTTGACGTCCTCGTCGAGCGGCATGCCACGGGTGTGGATATTGAGGATCTGGTTGCGACCCTCCTGATCGGGCACGCCGATGACGATCTCGCGGTCGAAGCGCCCGGGGCGCCTCAGCGCCTCGTCGACGGCGTCGGGACGGTTGGTCGCCGCCACGACGACCACGTTCTGGCGCGGCTCGAGGCCGTCCATCAGGGTCAGAAGCTGGGCGACTACGCGTCGTTCCGTCTCGCCGGTGACCTGCTCGCGCTTGGGCGCGATCGAGTCGATCTCGTCGAAGAAGATGACCGCCGGCGAATTATTCTGGGCCTCCTCGAAGATTTCGCGAAGCCGCTCCTCGGACTCACCGTAATAGCGCCCCATAATTTCGGGCCCGGCGATATGGTAGAACGCCGCGTCCGACTCGTTGGCCACGGCGCGCGCGAGCAGCGTCTTACCGGTGCCAGGCGGGCCGTGAAGCAGCACGCCCTTGGGGGGATCGATGCCGAGGCGCTGGAAGAGCGCGGGCTGCTTGAGGGGCAGCTCGATCATCTCGCGCACTTGCCCGATGGCGTCGCCCAGGCCGCCGATATCGTCGTAAGTGACGTCGACGCGGTGCGACTCTTCCGGCTCGACGTACTCCGGGCTGAGCTCGATCTCGGTGTCCTGAGTCACCCGCACGATGCCGCGCGGCTTCGTCGAGATGACTTGCAGGCGAATCTCTTGAAGGCCGAACGCACGCTGCTGGAAGAAACGGCGGAACACTTCGTCGGGAAACTGGCTCTGGTTCATGCCCGGCTCACGCCGGTAGACCGACGTCGAGACGACATCTCCGGCGACCAGCGGTCGCTCGAGAAGGGTGCGAAGCAAGGCTTGGCCGCTTCCCTGCAAGCGCAGGTTCTCCTGCGCAGGTCCCAGAACGACCTTTTTGGCGGGCTTTGTCTCCGCCGCGCCCACCTGGACGCGGTCGCCCATGCTCACTCCGGCGTTGGCGCGAATCAAGCCGTCGAGCCGGATGATGGGGAGGCCTTCGTCTTCGGGATACGGAGGCAGCGCGATAGCCGCCGTGGTGCGTTGGCCGTGTATCTCGATCACGTCGCCCTGGCGGATGCCGAGCTCCTCAATGACATTCTTGTTGATGCGGGCCGTGCCCTTGCCGACGTCTCGCTCGTTGGCGCCGGCAACTTGAAGTCGCAAGCTATCTTCTTCAGTCATATCTCCAATCCGCTACTGAATTGAGTTGAAACGCGCGTATGATTTGGCCGCAATAATCATCGGCACGCGCGTGCGGATGTCCAGTTTGGAGCTAAGGGAGACTAAGGGGGACTAAGGGAGACTAAGGGAGACTAAGGGGGACTAAGGGAGACTAAGGGGGACTAAGGGGGACTAAGGGAGACTAAGGGGGACTAAGGGAGACTAAGGGAGGCTAAGGGGGGCAGAAACCAAAAAGGGTCACCAGCTCCGCTAGTAACCCTTAGTCACTCTAAGTAACCCTAAGTAACCCTTAGTTCCCCTTAGTTCCCCTTAGTTCCCCTAAGTAACCCTAAGTAACCCTAAGTAACCCTTATCACTCAATCCAACACGCCGGACCGGCATCTTTGTCCGGTCCGTCGACACCACCGGTGGCGTCTTCGGGGGTATACGAAGCCATCTGGGGCTCTTCAGTCGGACGCGTGCAGTTCGATGAGGTGATCTGCTGGCCGGTCGACGGGTCGCCGTGCTCGGCGAAGTTTGCCTCGACCGACGAGCACCACCACGAATCGCAGGTTTTCTGGATTTGGAAGTGCAGGTGCGGGCCGCAGGTCCAGCCCGACATGCCCACGCGGCCGATGAAGTCGCCGGTGCGCACGCGGTCGCCGACTTCGAGCGGCGAGGAGTTCGCCTCGAGGTGCAAGAAGAGCGCCTCGGTGCCGTCCTGGAAGGACAAGATGACGTAATTGGCGTCGTAGGCGTACGACGAGTCGCACCCGTAGCGCGTCGAGTCTTGGCGCACGGCGCGCACGATGCCGTCGGCCGGAGCGATCAACGCCGTGCCCACGGGCATGGCGAAATCCCAACTCCAGGTGCCCTTGCCGATATGACTCCCCGTATTGTGCGATTGGGAAACCGGATAGGCTTCTCCGCACGCCCAGGGGGCTCGCAGCGAGGGGGCTGCCGATGCTGGCGCCGCTCCGAGGAGCAGGCACGCCAAAATCAACAACGAGGTGGTGGCGACGGACGCGGTTCGAGGAAGGCGGTACATCAACGGCGTTGTACGGCTAAGACTGCGTTTAGAACGCCGGATTCTCCAGAGAACCCAAGACGTTAGGTGGACGTTGCCCACCATACGACGCCAACGGGTTGCTGTACAGTATTATTTTAAAATTACAGCGATATCAGACAGTTAGCGCTCGGAGGGGCGTGCGGCGGTGCGCTCGGTGGGGGTGGGCTGGCAGTCGATGCTGACCGAGGTGCTCGAGCGCAGATCGGTGCCGTCGATGCGTACGGCGCTGGGGTGGAGGCCTGCATCCTCGTCACAGCGGAAGGTGCGCTCGTAGGTGATCGTATCGCTCTTGTCGAAGGTCCACGATCGGCCGGTACTAGCGGTGACGTACACGCTATCAGCGACCTCTTCGACCTGCGCGCTGGCAAAGTCGATATGGGCGCTGGCGCTGGCGCCCTCGACGGGGCCGCTGGTGCGTACGAGCGCGGTGGCCGAGCGCGAGGCGTCGTCCGAAAGGCGGGTCTGGTACTCGCAGCTAAGCGAGGCGCCCGATTCGAGGACATAGCCGGGCAACTCGACGCCGCAGTCGATCTGGGCGGCCACGCCGTCGCTGGTCATGTCGACGACTTCGTCGATGACCGCGTTGGACGGGGTCAGGTTGTCGATGGTGATCGTGCCGGTCACCCGCCATCCGCTGTCGGTGCCCGAGTCGCGTGATACCTCCACGCGATACGTCGACACGCCTTGTTCGTCCTTGGACAGACGCCACTGGGAAGGCTCGACGGTCTCCCGAATGTCCCACTCGTACACACGGGTCAACGCCGGGTTGGCGTCCTTGTTGACGGTCAGCTCGAGGTCGTAACAGAAGGTGACTTTGGTGAGTTCGGATGTGTCGCCGACTTCGTGACGCTCGAAGAAGCGCTCCGAGTCGAAGCGACGAATTTTCGTCTCGGCGCGGCTGTGCAGCAACACGGCGTCGACGCCCAGGTCGGAACTCCAATGCAGTTGGGTGGGGGCTTTGGCGGTGGAAGCGACCAGCTTGGCCGAGCCGACATGCGTGGTCGCCTCGGAGTCGGGACTCATAGCGAGCTCGACGCTATGCCATTTGTATTGGTCGCCCGACACGTCTTGGCAACTCGGCCGGTCTCGGGCCGGCGCGCCCGGTGAGCCTTCGAGCGCAGTCGAGATCGAGATCCCGAGCGAGTCGATGCCCGCGCTTGCAGCGAGCCACACGCTCCCGGCGATCAGTGTGAGGCCGACCGCCGCCAACCAGCCGCGTCGATTCGTTCCAACGGCGTCCATAATCCCCCTCGCGACCAACACGCCATCGGCGGCGCTCTCCCCCGAGCGCCGTGTGTGCCGTGTTCGTACAGTCTCCTACATGGTTCCCTTTGGAAACTAGACGGATTCGGCGCTGTGACAAGAGGCGCGGCGGCCTTACGAAGGCCTATTTATCGGTTGTCTTCAGCCCAGTGGCACCGCTTGTACTTTTTGCCGCTGCCGCACCAGCACGGGTCATTGCGTCCGATGTCGCGCGCGTTTTTGACGGTCGCGCTGTCGTCGGGTGCTTTCTTTTTGGCGAGCTTGTCGAGCACTTCTTCGGAGCGGGTGCGAAGCGACTTGAGGTCTTCGACGACACGGTGCTCTTCCTCGGTCAACTCGCCGCCGAGCGCTTCGATGGACTCGGCGAGCGTGATGATCGGCCGGCGGTACTTCGGGTCGCCGGCGGCGGCGACGATGTAGCGGTCGAGGGCGACCTCGAGCGCGTCGATGGCGGTGGGGTCGCCGTAGTTGGCGAGCAATTCGGCGCCGGGCACCGGGTTTTTGACAAAATACTTGAGCAGGACCTGCAGGATCTTCTCGTGGCGCACTGGCAGCCCGCTGAAGACGTAGGCGAGGTCTTCGAGGAACGGGTCGTCCCACGAGTCGAGTTTTCGCAGGCCCGGTTTGATGGCGTCTTGGCCGAAGGCGCGGATGCTGTCGGTGATGGCGTCGTCGAGGATGGCGTCGGGGTCGACCTCGCGAAGCACGTCGAAGAGGGGGCTGAGCGCCTCTTCGTCGCGCAATTCGCCCAAGATCTCGGCGGCGTAGATCGGCGCGAACCCTTCGCCCGGGGCTTGATCGTCCCACAGGCGCTTGTCCTGCACGATCGCAACGAGCCGCGGGGTGGCCGCCTCGCCAAGTTCGACGATGCGACGCCGCGACTCGTGGTCGAGCGACTCTCCGTGCTCGAAGAGGGCGTTGATGCGCGCCTCGATTTCTTCGTCTGTGTAGGTGCTGCTTTTGTTTTCACTCATGGCGCGCGAACTCTACATCACGTGCGCCCCGGATTGAAAGAGGGCGAATCGCTGGCTGGAAACGATTCGACGCTGGCCTCGTGGACGACCTCGTCGTCGTCGATGTTCTCGTACTCTTGGTCGCGCTCGTTCTGCATCTTCGAGCGGATCTCTTTGAGCTTGTCGATCGTCTCGTTGAGCACCTCGACGGTTTCGTCGTGGGTGCCCTCCATGCGCTTGATCTGGGCGCGCAGCTCGCGGTGACTCTTGTCACCCTCCGAATGCCCGTCGAGAGCGTCCTGGTCGAGGGTCGACTCGCCGTTTCCTTTCTGGGCGGCGATCACGCGCTCGTGGCGCGAGATATGCTGCTCGTGGCGGTGGATCTGGCCGAGCTGCTCGTCGATCTCGGCGTTGTGGTCGAGAAGGGCGGCCTGCAGCTTGGAGAGCTTGGCGAGCACGCGCTGGTGCTCGGCGCGCCAACGGTGCAGCTTGTCGAGCCACTCGGCGTGTTCCTTCTGGGCGTGCAAGTGCTGCTTCTGCATCGACTCTTCTTTGGATGGCATGGAAATCCTCCTGGGTACGGCGAATTTGGGTTTACGCGAATCCGTTGGGAATGTGTGTGCGGGGCGGGTCGAGTCAAATTTGGGTGACGATTCGCTCGCCCTTCTTGATCTCCTCGGTCCATCGGCGATAATCGCGCCCCGAGACCATGTCCGTAGCCACCTGCCGTTGTCCTGGAGTTGCCAACGATGTCCGAGAGCACTCACGAAATTCCCGTCGTCGACCTCAATGACTTGACCAGCCCGCAGTCCGACGTGCGCGCCGAGGCGGCCGCCGCCGTGCGCCGCGCTTTCGGTCATTACGGGCTTATTTACATCCGCAACCACGGGGTCGACATCGACCTCCTGGAGAAGTTCTACGACGCCTTCTTGGAGTTCACGTCGCGCTCCGAGGACGACAAGCAGAAGATGTCGACGCCCGATATCTGGTACCAGCGCGGTTGGACGCCTCCGAACACCGAGAAAGCGGTCGTCGCCGGTGGCCAGCCCGACTTCAAGGAGTGCTTCTTCATCACTCCGTACGAGCCGGCCGACGAGCTGAAGCAGCAGTATCCCGAGATCTACGCCTCCAATATCTGGCCGGAGAACGCCGACGAGTTCGAGGGCAGCTACACCGAGCTGAGCCGCCAACTCCAACAGGTCGGCGTCAACCTGCTGCGCGGCTGCGCGCTGGCGCTCGGCCTGGCCCCGCAGCAATTCGAGGCCGCGGTCGACGGTGGCCCGCACGTCACCCGCGCGCTGCGCTATATCCCGCTCGACGACGAGCAGGTCGACACCGACATCCTGTGGGGCGAAGAGCACACCGACTTCAACTTCCTGACGATCCTCCCGGGCGGACGCTTCCTCGACCCGAGCGGTGAGCGTTGCAGCAAGCCCGACCCCGACGCCGGGCTCTACCTGCGCACTCGCCCCAACGAGGAGCACCCCAACGGCAAGCTCGTCCAGGGCCAAACCCCCGAGGGCTGCATCGTCGCTCAGGTCGGCCAGCAGCTCGAGATCGTGACCGGCGGCGAGTTCATCGCCACGCCGCACGTCATCGAGGCGCCCAAGCAGCCGGGCTATTCGCGCGTGGCCATGGCCCACTTCGTCCACCTGCACGCTCACGAGCAGCTCTTCCCCCTCGAGCCGTTCCGCACCGACGAGAGCGTGCGCGCCTATGGTCCGCCCAAGATGGTCGGCACCTACAACCTCAAGACGCTCATCGACATCGGGTTGGCCCCCAAAGAGGCGTTCGACCGCCTCGGCTACACCCAATACGAGCGCCTCGACAAGATCCGCCAAGAAGAAAAAGGCGGACAAGAAGAGATGGGCGGACAAGAAGAAAAAGGCGGACAAGAAGCCGGCGAACCGGCCGAATGACCGAGTCGGTGCGGGGGCATCTTGCCCTCGTCGCGCCCCACAGCCCTCGCACCGATTTCTTAGATCCTTTCCCGCGCGTCCTCGTTTGTACCGTCGAGTCCCCTGACCGCTTCGACCGACGAGGATATCGATGTTCCATCCCCGACTCTTTTCGCTTCTGACGTTTCTGCTCGCGACTTCGCTCTCGGCGAGTTGCTCGACGCCCAAGCCGCGCAGCGAACCGGCCCCCAACCAACCCCACGTGCGGGTGATGAGCTACAACGTCAACTACGGGCTGGCCGGCGATCCGGCAGCGATCGAGGCGATTCGGCGCGGCGGCACCGACGTGGTCTTTTTGCAGGAGACGACGCCCGCTTGGGAGACCAAGCTTCGCGAGGAGCTGGCTGCCGACTACCCCTACATGCATTTTCGGCATTGTTGCGGCGCGGGCGGTTTGGCCGTGCTGTCGAAGCATCCCCTTCGCCTCGCCGACTACATGCAGGCGCCGCGGGGCGGCTGGTTTCCGGGGTGGCGTGTGGTCGTCGACTCGCCCATCGGCGAGTTGCAGGTGCTCAACGTGCACCTGCGCCCGCCGGTCAGCGACACCGGCAGCGTCGTGTCGGGCTACTTCTCGACGGGTGATATCCGCCGGCGCCAAATCGAGACCTTTTGGGAGAAGGTCGACCCCGAAATGCCCACATTGGTCGTGGGTGACTTCAACGAAGACACCGATGGCGACGCCCTCGAATTCTTGGCCACTCGGGGGCTCGAGAGCGCGCTACCCGAGTTCGAGCCGTCGGCTCAGACCTGGCGTTGGCCCACGAGCGTCGGCCAGATCGACAGCAGGCTCGACCACGTCGTCTACGACGAGCGGCTGCGCCCGCTCGACGCGCGCGTGCTGCAGGCGGGGCGCTCCGACCACTTACCCGTGGTCGCGACGTTCGTGCTCGGCGATTGAGCCGTATCGAGTTTCAATAACCCTCCCGAAGTATCCATCTTCGGTGCTCGGCGGCAACGTGGCGCTGTTTCCATTCTTTGCACCACCTGCCAAACAACTTGAAACATCTGGAGGGGCGGCCGCCCAAAGCTGCTGCCCTAAAGCCCCAGACCCCCGGCACGGCACCTGCAATTGCAAGAACGTGACGCCGCACCTGTGGTTCGCCACGTGGCGGCGCCCTACGTTCCAATCCCTCAGTGCAGGACCATTGCCATGCAGTATTCAGCAAGCTATGTAGGCGCGGCGATGCTTACCGCGCTCGTACTCGGCGCCGGCCAGGCCAGCGCCGCCACACTGGTCGAGAACGAAGAGCTCGAGCTCGATCTCATCGGCCTCGGGGAAGTCGGGCTCGTCCACCACGAGTCCCACGAGACGCATGCCTCGGCGAACGCCAATCAGGTCAACGTCAACCTGGCCAGGCTCGCCGGAAAGGCGCGCTGGGTCGACCTGGGCGGGCTGATTGGCCAGGTCGAGGCGCGCTCGGGCGAGGCGCAGTTGCTCGACGCCGCGGTCTATCTGCAGCCGGTCGACGTGTTCCGTCTCAAGGCGGGTCGCTTCAAGGTGCCGGTGTCGGCCGAAGTGCTCGTGCCGGCTTCGGCGATGCTCTTCTCGAAGCGCGCCGCGCTCGTCGAGCTAGCGCCGGGTCGGCTCAACGGCGCCGAGGTCACGCTCAGTCCGCATCTGGGCGACACTGCAGTCGAACTGCGCACCGCGCTCTTCATCCCCGAGACGCCGGAAGGCGACGTCGCCCCGGGCGCGCTCGCCGTCGGCCGCCTCGCCGTCGAAGGGCCGGCGCATACCTGGCTGCACCTCGGGTTTGCCGAGCACGTCTTCGCCGCGAACGAAGCCAATCGCGAGCCCGGCGCCGAGACCCCGCGCCCCTTCGAGTACGAGCGTCAGCTCGACGCCGCGATAATGTTCCACACCGAGCCCTGGAAGCTCCACCTCGAGGGCTTGTACGTGTTCGACGGACCCGAAGAGACGAAGCCGTATGGCGCGGTCGCCAGCGCCGCGTACGACTTTCACGTGGGCGAGCGCATCTTGGAGCCGGCGGTCGCCTACGACTTCCTCGACCGGGGCGAAGAGGTGCTCCACCGCGGCACCGCGGCGCTCAACACCTACTGGCACTCGACCGACCTGATGACGACGGTCGAGTACGAGTTCGAGACGGAGAGCGGCCACGGCGAGGAGACGGGGGGGCCGGAGCACACCTTTTCGGTGCTGCTGCAGGCGGGGTTTTAGTGGGGTGACACCGAAGTGAGATTCAACCTTTCGGCGAGGATAGCGCCGCCAGATTCGGATGCGAACCCCGCAGGCGATGCAGCGCATCGTCGAGGAGTGAGCGCCGAAGCTGGTGGTGCTAGTTCGGCGAAGGTGAATCGAATCTCGGTGTCACACCACTAGACGGACTTCGCCACGACGACCGGCATGCTGATGCTGTAGCCCACGCCGCGCTCGAGGTGGATGACCGACTTGCTCGCATCGTCGAGGTCGAGTTCTTGGCGTAGGTTGCCGATGGTGACGTAGACGTTGTTGTGGCTCGACTGCGGGTTGAAGGGGCGGTCCCAGACCGCCTCGAAGAGCTCGTCGACCGCCACTGGGGGAGCGTCTGGAGCGCGCTTGGCCAAGAAGGAGAGCGCCGAAAACGCGACCGTGTCGTTGCCGAGTTCGATGCGCCGGCCGTCGATGAAGACCGCCCCGAGGGACTCGTCGACGAGCATCGCGCCCTCGACGCGCCACTTTTGGATGATGTCGAGCCAACTCTCGAGTGTCTCGGCCAACGCGGGAGCCATGTCGGTGCGGCGCCGGTCGAGCAGCTTCTCCCAGAAGCCGAGCTGCTGCAGGACGATCATCGGCGACAGCCTCCGCCAGAACTCGAGCATTTCGGCGTGCCAGCGCAGCATGTCGGCGCGCGGGTCTGCCCGGACGGCGTGGTGTAGAAGGCCGCGCAGAAAGCCGAACAGGCTGCCTTCGAGGTCGAGCTCCTCGCACAAGAGCAGTTCGCGCCGACTGCCCACCAGATCGCCGGCCCACAGCTTCTGCCATCCGCGGTAGAGCGGGGCGAGCTCGCTGCAGCCGACGATGCCCGAATTGTTCGAGATGGGACCTGCCTCGCCGGCCACCGTGTGCTCCCATCGCTCCATCCACGCCCCCATTGTCTCGGCGGCCGCGTGGCCCAGGCTGCGCGGGAAGAGCGTCGGGGGGCCGCCGACCTCGATGACGTCGTCGCACATATCCCACTCGCCGAAATCACCACTGAGCCACAAGGCGTCGATGATCAGCCCGGCGATGTCTCGCATGCGCTGCTCGGCCAGACGCGCGGCGTCGAGGGCGCTCAGAAGCTCGCGCGCCTTCGAGAACTCGCCGCTGTCGAGGAGCAGCGGCAGATAGTGGCGCAGCAGCCGGCGCAGCGCCTGCAGGTTGCCGCGCGACAGGTGCGCGTGCACCGACTTGTGAAGCCTATCGAGCGCTGCGGCCGCGTCGCCCTGATGGATGGCGTGCAGTGCCTCGGCGAAGTTCAGTTCGGCGCCGAAATACGACCAATCGGAGGGCGCCGGCGTCATGGTCAGCTCGGCTCGGGGCGGCGGCTCGTCCTCGGCGAGCAACAGCGCGATGATATGCTCCTCGAGGTCGACCAACTGCAGGTTGCGGGTGTCGCGTAACCGCTCGTACTCGGGCCGCACGGTTTGCAGCTCGGCGCGTGCATTTTCGTACTCGCCCAGCTCCAAATAGAGCGTCGCCAAGATATGGCGTGCTTCTACATAGGCGAGCTCGAAGCCCAGGTCGCGCAGCGTGTCGCAGGCGTCGTTCACCAAGTCGATGCCCGCGTCGCGCTCGTCGGTCAGCGCCAGGCTCATGCCGCGCATCGTGCGCAGCATGTGCAGGTCGCGCACAGCCTCGTTCGCGCGAGCTGCATGGATGCCGTCACCCGCCACATCGATCGCCCGGCGAAACATGCCGCGCGTGGTCAAAATCCTGGCGAGCACCAGCCGAGCGACCGCGTCGAGCGGCTCGCCGGGCTCGATACGCTCGTCGAGGAACGTCTCGAGCGCCTCGATGGCCGCGTCGGCGTCTCCCCCGAGGGCGGCGAACATCTGCGTCCACAAAAAGGCGCGCTTGCCGGCGTCGGTGTGCTTCATGCGCACGAGCCCGTCCAACAAACGGTCGGCCTCGTCGCTACGCCCCGCCGCGGTCAGGCATTGGCCGAGCCGCAGGCGCGCAGCCGGCATGGCTTGCTGCAGCCGCGACGGAATCTGCTCGAGCGCTGCCAGCGCCGCGGGCAGGCGTGTCGGTGTGAGCAGCGTGCGAAAGTGCGCGTCCAAACTCGCCATTACCTCTTTGAGAAAGGTGCGCTCGGCTTCCGACGGATCTTCGAGCGCCCGGCTCGCCCGGGCGAATACGTCGAGCGTCGCCTGGAGCAGCGCCGGGTCGACCGTGCCGCAGTCTGTCTCGCGGTCGGCCGCGCAGAACACGTCCCAGATGCATTCCAGGAGTTCCATCCACTGCTCGCCGGTCGGCTCGAGCATGTCTGTGAGCGCAGCTTTCAGCGGCGGGGCGACAGTGACCGATCCGATATGCTCGTAGAGCAGTCCGACCTCCAGCGCAGGGAGGAGCGCGTCGCGGTCGAAGTGCGACCAGACGACGGCGGAGTCGAGCGGGCAGGGCAGGTGGGCCAGCGGCGCGAGCGCGCGTTTGCTCTCGTCGGTCAGGCCTTCGAGCAGGTCACGGCAGAGGGCGGCGAGGACTGTTGATGAATCCTGTTGGGGGACAAAGGGCGGGCATTCGATGACGTCGAGGCGCAACACCTGGGCGGTGCGCAGATAGGTGCGGGGCGCGGCGCAGGCGACGAAGCCGCAGGAGAGTCCGTCCCGAAGCACGCGCTCGGCTCCTAGGC
The DNA here is from genome assembly GCF_006517175.1 of Persicimonas caeni. Taxonomy (NCBI): domain Bacteria; class Deltaproteobacteria; order Bradymonadales; family Bradymonadaceae; genus Persicimonas; species Persicimonas caeni. Next base: position 6,356,975 of record NZ_CP041186.1, read on the forward strand.
GGCGAAGCTCGGCGGGCATCCACTGCCAGCCGTCGATGACCACGAAGATGTCGTCTCGGTGCTCAGCGTAAATGTCGCACCAGCGCTGCCAAGTTGTCTCGAGGTCTGCTGCTTCGACGCCGAGGTTTGTAGCATCCGGCAAGGCCTCGAAGAGCTTCGTCGCCCACGCCTCGGTGGAGGTGTCGGGGTAGAGCGAGACAATTTCGACGTTGTGCGCGGTGTCTAACCCGTCGGTAGCTCGTCGCAGATGAGCAGTTTTGCCGCAGCCCTCGAACCCGTATAGCCAGAACGCGCGCCGGTCTCGAAGGCATGCGCGCAGGTCGGTCTCCCCAGGCGAAAGCGGTGGCTCTAACGGTCGCTTCATAAGACGGTTTCACCTTAAAACAACGCAAAATCGTATTGTTTACAGTTACCGTCATTGGCCAAGAACTGCAAAGCGCCCATCCCGGCTGGGATGGGCGCCTCGGTCAAGTCGCTCGAATTTCTACAACTCTGAGTGAATCCACGGAAGACTTTCGCAATATTTGTTCGGTGCGGGGGCATCTTGCCCTCGTCTGCGAGAGCTGGAAGCACTCGCACCGAAAGGCGAAAGAATCCCGTTGTTGCACTTAGCGCTCCTCGCGCGTCACACTGGCCCGTGGGTACAGCCCCCACGAAATGACCGTGCTGCCAGCATTCTTGCAATCCTCCTCGAAATCCAAGACGTCTTGATGGGGGGCATCCGCCGAAATCCAATCCTGCCCCGGTTTACCAGGAAAACACACTAAGATCTCGTTTCCATCCGTGTCATTCGCGTTGATAACCCTACCCTTCTCGGTATTGTCGGTATCTTCGCGTCCGTCACGACCGATCGGCTCGACCGGCTCGACGTCGGCATAGGCGTAGTCGACGTTGCTCAGCACAGTCCCGCCGCGCTGGAGGCAATCGAGCGCGAACGCTTCGAAGGCACCCTGTCCGTCGGAGTGTGGCAGCGTCTCGCCGGTCGACGAGCACAGGTACTTGATGTAGTCGCCTACCTCCGGGTCGTCGAACGAGCGGTACAAGACGTTGCCGCCATTTTCGCGGCATTCGCCCGACAGGCTCTTCAGGGCCTGGTATCCATCTTTATGCTGCACGGTCCGGCCGGTGGTCGAGCAGATGTAAATCATGTCACGGTTGATGTCTTTACCTGGCGCGAACGGAAGCTCCCTGGGGAAACCATTGCCGTTGTCCTTGCAGTCTTGAGCGAACATGCGGAACTCGTCGCGCGACATGCCTCCCTTGGAGACTCGTTTGGTAGACGAGCAGCCATAAACGAGCCCGGGGGTGTGCGTGTCGATGCGTTCACCCATCAATCCCTGGCAGATCGGGTTAGCGATGGACGAGCGGCGCGATGTGCCCCTCGAGCCCTCGGTGCGCGAACCCATGTCACGGTGAAGCCTCGGGTGGACGACGCCCACCCCGGGGCCGCCTGTGCCCCCGGAAGCGCCGGCGAGACACTTATCTCTCCATTCGTAGAACTCCACCATGACGTGGTCGGTAACGTTAAAGTGGTCGATGTCCGCGCCGGTATTACACGTCACCCAGTAGTTGCTGTCGATCCACATTCCCGTATAGGGATCCCCCTCTTTGAGAGGCGTGTCCTGCTGCCACTCAGGGTCCTGGTTCATGTGGAAGAAGTGGCGCATCACATCTCTGCGACATTCCGTGATTTCTTCGTCGGTTGCCCCGGGGCCGGATTGTCCGAGCACGCCGTCCATACAGGTGCGCATCCAACTAGCGAGATCGGCGCTCGGCGTGACTGAGATCGGGGGGATGTCGGCGCCGGTGTGACAGATGAGAAAGTAGTTGCCCGCCTCGTCGAGGTGGTCGGTCACGGGCGCGTCCGACAGGCTGTGGGTGGTGGTGACCGTAGTGGCCGGCGCGGCCGAGTCGATGTCTTGGGGGCCGACGTCGCCACAGGCGGCGCCGAGCACGCCTGCGGCCAACAGGCCGAGCGAGGCGAGGGTGCCTAGTGAGCGCTTCGTCTGCTTCGTATGTGTCATTCGCTTCAACATTTTGTGCTCCTGATGCTCCGATGAGATTCGTCAGTCAGTTGCCGGGCCAGGGAGGCAGCGTGCTTGCTACCAGCGCAAGATGCGCTGCCTCCGAAGCCGGCTCAGGGCGCAGGGTCGCTGACCGGCAGGTCCCAGCTAAACGAGTCGATGCACCAGCTTTCGCCGCCGTCGACGAGCTCGGTGTCGTAGTTCGAGTCGATCTCGACCTCGACCAGCTTCGCGCCCGTCAGCGTGGCGGTGAATTGCTCGCCTGCGGTGAAGGCGTCGTCGGCCATGCCGGTGCTGCTGACTTCGAGGCTGCCCTCGCCGGCGATGAACGTCTTCTGGCAGGTGTCGCCGTCGCAGCCGGCATAGACCAGTAGGCAGTTGGCGCACGTGGCGTAGTTGAAGTCGTCGAGGTTGTAGGTGCCGGTGGCGACCGCCGCGCCGTCGTAGCTCGGGTAGATCTGCAGCGACATGGCATCTCGCGGGGCGGCCTCGGCGTTGAGCGCCTCGACGATGAGCGGCCCGCTGCCGGTCGCTGTCGCCGTCACAGCGTCGGTCACCGCCGTAAAGCCGTTGTGGTCGCAGGTGACCTGGGTCGGGAAGGTGTCCATCGGGTCGGTCGACGCCGACAGAGCGAGGCTGTCGACGCACCAGGTCATTCCGTCAGTGACGCGAGTAAAGCCGGTGTCGGTCTCGGCAATCTCGACGAGTTCTATATCGAGAAGCTTCGCCTCGAAGCGACCATCTGGCTCCTGACTCCAGGTGCTGATCTCGAGGGTGCCCGAGGTCGCCAAGAAGAACGATTCGCAGCGCTCTGCACTGCAGCCATCGGCGAGCACCAGCGCGTTGGCTTGCTCGGCAAGCGGCTTGTCTTCGAAGGAGACGCTGCCAACATCGGTCAGTCCGCCGTCGTTGGCGATCGACAGCGACAGAAGCTGCGTGCCTGCGTTGGCGAATAGCGACCAGCCGGTGGCCGACTCGTCGATGACGAGGTCGGCCGGTGCAGTAAATCCGCTCAGGTCGCAGGCGACCGCTTCGCCGGTGTCTTCCTCGGTGCCGGTGTCTTCTTCGGTGCCCGTGTCCTCGTCGCCGGCGTCTTCCTCACCGACGTCCTCCTCGCCGGTGTCGACGCCCACGTCGGCCTCGCTCAGGTTGTTGCCCCCGCCGGCCGGCGTGCCGTCGTCGCCGCACGCGGCAGTCAGCGTGAGTGCTGCGGCCAAGCAGGCCACCGTCATCCATCGGTTGTTCTTCCAAATCGTGTTCATCAAACTTCCCTTCAGTTTGGGTTACCAGTCGGCCATCAAATCGGGCCAAGCTTCCGCTGTGTCACTAACTCTATGGTTCGCTTTTCCACGGGTGTTCACAACTAAAGCCGGGTGAAGATCGAAAAGTGTCGCGATTGCAGGGGTTTGTTGGGTTCTGGGTGGGGTGGTGGGAAGGTGTTCGGTAGGTTTGCGCGCCGTTGCTCCAAACTTGCACCGAATGGTAGCTGATGTTGCTACGGCGCATCCGTACAATGGGTGTCGTTGGTCGGCGCGGACGGGACACACAGGCCTTGCGAGGCGTCGCCGAACGTGTGAGGACTAACTCCACTCGAGGAGGTAGAGAATGGACGGGCGTTCCAAAATGATGGGCTGGTTGATTGTGTTGGTGATGTTGGCGCTTCCCGCGACTGCGTTCGCCACTCTGGATGCCCACGTCGACGACGTCGACGGCGACCGCATCTTCAACGACGGCGACCGCGACACCGACAACGACGGCATCCTCGACGTCGTCGAGTGTGGGAGCAGCACCAGTTGTCCCGACACCGACGGCGACGGCATCAAGAACAGCTTCGACCTCGACAGCGACGGCGACGGCATCACCGACGCCCACGAGGCCTTCGGCGACGACGCCGACGGCGACGGGCGCTACGACAGCTTCGTCGACCAGAACCAGGACGGCGCCGACGACGAGCTCGTCCGGCTGCGCACGCCGCCCATCGACACCGACGCCGACGGCGTGCCCGACTTCCTGCAGCTCGACAGCGACGGCGACGGTATCCCCGACGCCATTGAGGGCCACGACGCCGACGGCGACGGCGAGGCCGACGTGCAGGCGATGGGCGTCGACAAAGACCAGGACGGCCTCGACGACGCCTTCGACGCCCACTGCATCCGCAAGGATATGTGCCGCGACGACACGGTCTTTGGCGGCACCCCCGCTCCGACGCCCGACCACGACGGCGACGATATCGAGGACTTCCGCGACCCGGTCGACGACTCTCAGCCCGGCGAGGATGTCGGCGTGGACGCGGGGTCGGATGCAGGCATGGACGCAGGTGCTGATGTGGGCGAGGACGTCGGCGCGGATGTCGGGACGGATGTGGGCGGCGACGTCGGCGAACTCGACGCGGGTCCACAAACCGACACGGGCGAGGACGCCGGCTCGCGCACGCTCCACAACGACATGTACGTGAGCGGAGGCGGCTGTAGCAGCGTGCCGGGGGCGCCGGCCGGGGCGTCGCTACTCTGGCTGGCTGGGCTCGTCGTTCTCATCCGACGGCGTCCGTAAACCGGAGGCAGTGCTTCCAGCTCTGGTAGCAGTCACGTACGCTCCTGTACCCAGGCATGGAAGGCCTGCCTCCGACATCTTGCAGGAAGTTTTTCGTGTCATCTCCGATCGTTCTCATCCTGATATCGGCTCTCGCAGGCGCGGCTCTCACGGCCGTGCTCATGCGCTACCTGCGCCGTCCATCCGACGAGCCCCCCGAAACGCAGCCGCCCAAAGAACCCGCCGCCGACTCCGAAGCGAAGCCCGCACCCGAGCCGGAACCCGACGCCTCCCGCACGAGCCTGCTGCTCGCCACGATGAGCCACGAAATCCGCACCCCGCTCAACGGGGTGCTGGGCATGCTGCAACTGCTCGAGAACACCCGCCTCGACCGCGAGCAGCGCCGCATCGTGCAGATGATCGTCGACAGCGGTCAGGTGCTCTCGCAGGTCGTCGATGACTACCTGGCGTTCTACCGACTCGAGGCCGGTCAGAGCATCACCGCCTCGCCGGGGCCGTGCGAGCTCGAGGAGGTCGTGCTGCAGACGATGATGCTCTACGGCAGCATGGCCCACGACAAGGGCCTGGAGTTCGTGCTCACCCGTGAGCCCGGCGTGCCCCACGTAGTCAAGACCGACGCGCTCAGGCTGCGCCAGATCTTGGCCAACCTCATCCTCAACGCCATCAAATACACCGAGCGCGGCGAGGTGTCGGTGTCGATCGAGCAGGGTGACCTGGATAATAGGGGAGATAAGCGCGTCGAGCTGGCCGTGTCGGACACCGGCCCGGGCATGAGCGACGAGGCGGTCGCCGCGCTCTTCGAGCCGTATTTTCGCGACGACACGACCTCGCAGCGCGAAAAGGGCGCCGGCCTCGGCCTGACCATCGCCCGGCACCTGACCGAGGTGTTGGGCGGCGAGCTCGACGTGAGCTCCGAGGTGGGCGTGGGGACCACGTTCACGCTGCGCTTCGACTTCGAGGTGCTCGTCGACGACGCGCCCACGCCCGACCTGCCGTGGCAAAGGGCGCTGGTCGTGGGCGGAAGCCCCAGCGCGTCGATGGCGCTGGCCGACATCCTCGAGGAGTTCGGCCTCGAGGTGCGCCTGCTCGACGACGCCGCCGACTTTCGCGGCCCGCCGGCCGAGCTCGCGTTCGTCTTCGGCGGCGCGGCTCGCAAGAGCGTCGCTCGACTCGGCGCCGAATGCATCGACGTGGTCTCGCTGGCCGACCCCGCGGCGCACCGGCAGGACGTCGGCGCCCACGTGCTCATCAAGCCCTTCTCACGAGGCACCGTCCAACACACGCTGAGCGAGCTGGCCGCCGGGGCCACGCGCAGCTCGACGGTCGACCGCTGGCGAAACTCGATGGCCGAGACCTACCCCCTGTCGATCCTCGTCGCCGAGGACGACGTCGTCTCGGCCCAGGTCATCGAGGGCATGCTCGCCAGCTTGGGCTACGCGCCGACGGTCGTCGAGTCGGGGCCGGCGGCGGTCGACGCCCTCCGCGGGGGCGCCTTCGACGTGGTGATGCTCGACCTGAATATGCCCGGCTTCGGTGGCCTCGAGGTCATCGAGCGCGTGCGCGCCGACGCCGTCTGGTGGGTCGCCATGAGCGCCTCGGTCCAACCCGAGCTTCGCCGACGTTGCCGCGACGCGGGATTCCGCGACTTTCTGACCAAGCCGCTCACCGTCGGCACCCTGCAGAGCGCGCTCGTGCGCGCCGCCAAGCGCGACTCGGGCTACGTCGAAGCACGCGCGAGCTCGGGCGCGATGAAGCAGATGCGCGAGCTCTTCGCCCAATCCCCCGCCGCCTACGAAGACCTGCTGCGCTCCCACATCGCCCAGACGGATCTGTTGTGCACCGACCTCGAAGCCGGCCTCGCCCCGGGCGGCGACCTCCAAACCGCCCGCCGCGCCGCCCACACCCTGCAGGCCGCGGCGTCGAGTTTCGGCTGCGAGAAGGTCGCGACTCACGCACGCACCCTCGATGCCGAATGGGACGCCCTGAACACCGACCGCCGCCGCGAACTCGCCCACAGACTGCTCGCCGCGTGGCGTGAGGACGAGAGGGCGAAGGTGGTCGCCGAACTCGACGGCGTGGCGGGCGGGGCGTGAGTGTCGAGCGTGCGTTGGGCGAGACTTTTGTGTAGAGTGCGTCCGTTCTAGTTAAAAAATACTCTGCATGCAGCCTGTAATGGGCCAAGGGAGATAGCTATGGGGGAGCGAGCACAGATTACCACTAGTGCTGTCGTGTTCATCATCTCGGTCGCCACTTTGGCGCTCATCGCGCCCGGTTGCTCTGAGAGCGGCGGTGGTTCCCACGATCCGATCGTGGTGAATACCGACGGCGGTCAGTCGACCTCGGACGTCAGCGGTGACGACGCCGATGCGGGGCGAGTTGGCCAAGATGCCGGTGACGCCGGCTTGAGTGATGACGCCGGATCGAGCGGTGACGTCGTCCAAAGTGACGACGATACCGGCGGTTCGGAGGAACCCATTGAAATCCCGTCGAGCATCACCAACGAAGAGGTGCACGGCGACGCCAATATTCCTGCCGGGCAGACGCGTTATATGTCAGGGGTCACGATCTTTGGTGACTTGCACGTCGAGTCCGGCGCCGAGGTCGAGTTGGAGGCTATCACCGGCACTCCTGGCACGGGCTGGTACGGGGTGCGTGTCGAGGGAACCCTGACGATCGAGAGAGGCGCCAAACTGACCCAATTGGGGGGCACCAATGCCGTCGAGGCGTTTAAGCTCATCGCCCGCGGGGAGCCGTCCGACAGGGTCGTGTTGCGCGGCGAATACAAATTCGGTGACGTCGAGGCCGACTATGTCGAATTCAGCGGCCGAATTTTCGGGGTCAACGTACCCGGCAATAGGCAGTCCGCGCCACTGCACGGCACTGGCGCTGGGTGGGTAAAGGACTCCATTATTGGCGACGGCGAGAACTCCATGTTGTTTTGGTGGCGGCCAGCCCAGGGAGTGACGGCGACTATCGAGCACAATGAGTTTCGAGAGCGAGCGCGCCTCGGCGTCGTTCGCGCTGAGGTCAGCAAGAACACCTTCCGACACTCCGGCAGCCGCAGTGGTGAAGTCGTCGAAATCTGCCAGGAATGCGTGACCAATCAGGCTTGTACCGGAGATCGCACCGACGATCCGTTGCTCGAGTTTCGTGACAACGTAATTGACAATACTCAGGACCCGTCGGTGCCGGTTTACGACGTGTCTCGACGCTTCGGTCCTGTCGACGTGAGCGGCAACTACTACTCGGCCCTGGTTCCGAGCAGTGACGGTTGGGATGGGAGCGAAGTCGGCTGCCCCGACGATCTCGGTACACAAGGCGGGCCGTTGACAGTCGAACCGGCGCTCGATGCTCCGCCGGCGGACGCGGGACCGCGTTGACGGTCTCAGTTGCGCCGATCGGGAACCAGGTTCCCTGACGAAGCCGGGCGAACATAGGAGCCGTACGAATCTCCGAGGCATGTTCGGGGCGAACATGGGGCTCGTACGAATCTCCAAGGGCTGTGCGCGGCGGACATCGGGTCGCCGCGAATCTCCGACGCCTGTTCGCGGCAGACATTGGGGCGCCGCGAATCTCCGAGGCATGTTCGGGGCGGACATCGGGTCCGTACGAATCTCCAAGGCATGTTCGGGGCGAACATGGGGCTCGTACGAATCTCCGAGGCATGTTCGGGGCGGACGGAGGAGTTTTCCACGCGAAAATGTGTGATGCGAGGCGGAAGGAGCACTTTTCCGCGTCAAAATGTGTGATCCGGGACAGACAACGACGTGTGCGGCGCGAAAATATGTGCGCCGAGACGGACGGAGGAGTTTTCCGCGCGAAAGTGTGTGATACGGAGCCTTTCGGTGCGAGTGCTTCCAGCTCTCGCAGACGAGGGCAAGATGCCCCCGCACCGAATAGACGAGGGCAAGATACCCCCGCACCGAACAGACGAGGGCAAGATGCCCACGCACCGAACACACGCCGCTGCGGGCGAGTCAAAACCGCAACGACACGCCCACCCGGGCCTCCGGCAAGAACCGCAACGCCCCGTCGACCGGGGTCGCGTCGACGCCCACCTCTCCGCGCAGTCGCCACAGCTCGCCCATCGTGGGCATCACGCCCACGCTCGCCCTCGGCGAAAACCGACTCTCCCCATCGATGATCCCTTGCCAGCTCACGCCGAGGCCGGCGTGCGGGGCAAGGGCGGTTTGGAACCAGCCGGCGAGTGCTTGGGCGCGGGCGGTGGCGACCGTGTTCAGCGCGTCGCCGGAGTGAAGGGCGAGCCCGAGGCGGGCTTCGGCGGCGAAGTGATGGGTGGGGGCGGTGCCCAGACCCAACTCGAGTGTTGCGCCCGTCGTGGGGAATGCCGCGGGCCAGTACGGGTCGGCGCCGACGGCGTCATAGCCGACCAGCGCGGTGAGGAGGTACTCCGCCTGGAGCTTTTCGGTGGGCTGCATGCTGACCGTGTCGGCCTGTTGTACCTCGACGTCGAAGCTGCCCAGCAGCACGTCGCGGTAGTAGAGGGCGACTTCGCGCGTGCCCACCTGGGCGTCGTTGGCGGCGGTCAGGTTGACGCGCAACTGACCTGGACCGACCTGCAGCGGCTTGGCCTGCAGGCCTTCGCCGGAGACTTGGGCGGTCACGCCCTCGGGCAGGGAGGGCTCGAAGGCGACTTCGACCGCGCCGAGTGCGCCCTGGCGCATCGTGAGGCCGTCGCGGGTGGTGATCGTGGGGCGCACGGCTTCGAGCTCGGTCCTCAGCTCGACGCCTTCGCCCGAGCAGGCGACTTCGTGCGTCCCTTCGGTCGTCAGCTCGAAGACCTCGGCGGGCTCGGCGCCCTTCGTGGCGCAGCGCAGCCCTTTGGGGGCGCGCAGCGTCGCGCCGAGCATGACCTGGCCGTCGTTGGCCTCCAGAATCTGGGTCGCCTCGGCGCCGAGTTCGTGGATGCGCAGGCGTCGAAGCTTCGAGGGGATGCTCTCGAACTCGTCGGCGTCGATGGCGACGATCGAGACGAAATACTCGCCGGGCGGGAGGCCGCGCATCTCGAGGTTGCGGATTTTGGCGGGGACGCGCTTCGAGAAGAGGACGTCGATCTGGCGGCGGCCGCGGGAGACCTCGACGTAGTAGGCCTTGGCTTTTTGGACTGGGTTCCACTCGGCGCGCACCGTAGCGCTCGAGCCGGCGATGGCGAGGGCCTGGGGCTCGAAGTTCTTGGTCCAGGTGGGCGTCGCCGGCAGCGGGCGCGGCTTTTCGGGCGGCTTGCCGCGGCGAACGCGGGTGCCGTGGCCGGCGGTGACCGACACCTTGCCTTTGCCCTTGGCGGACGTGACCGTCACCGGCTTGCCGGTGTGGTTGGCGATGCGCGACTCGCCGTCGTCGACGGTGACCTGGGCGCGGCCGGCGTCGAAGGTCGCCTTGGCGTCGGGGGTGTCGACCTCGACGCGGCTCCCCGACAGGTCGGCCAGCCGCGTCTTGAGGCGGCCTTTTTCGACGGTGGCGCGCCGGGCGACCGTGCGCTTGGCGGTCGCTCGGCTGGGGCCGTAGATGACGACGAGGGTGTTCTCGGTCATCTGCAGTTGCGAGTTGTCGCGGAAGCCGAGCTCGGCGCGCGAGCGTTGCAGGGTGTTGACGCGCCAGGCTTTGAAGAACTCGGCGCCCACGTCGACCGGGTCCCACGCCGAGGTCGGCGGCTTGGCGCGCACGTTGCCGGCGCGGGCGGTCAGCTTGGCCTCGGCCTCGTCGGGCAGGATGGGGAGGCGGAGCTTTTGGCCCGGGCGGCACGCGTAGCCGTCCTCGCTCAGGTCGTTGTGCTGGTGGATGTGGTTGTAGGCGCGGGCGTCGCCGTAGAACTCGCGTGCGATCGAGGTGCACGTGTCGCCCTTTTTGACGGTGTACGTGCGGAACGATTCCTGTTTACGAGGGGACTGCTGGGCCGAGGCGAGGTTCGCCTGGGCCAAGAGCAGCGCCGAGAGCAGCGCCGAGAGCGCGATCAAACTCGAGTACTTCATGAGCGACCTCGTCGCTTTCGAGAGTCGTAGATCCGTTGGACCTTGCGCAGGATTTCGTCGGGGGCGGCGTCGACGGCGACGTCTTCGACGCCCATGGCGAGCAGGTCGACCGCGTGTCCGATGGACGGGGCGCCGACGACGACCAGCGTGGGGTAGTCTTCGGGGAGGTCGCGGGTGACCACCTCCGGCGAGAGCGCGACGACGACGTCGAAGTCGCCGCCGGATTGCCAGTCGCGCACATACCAGCCGGCGGCCTGCGCGGCGACGGTCAGCTGAGTCGAGGCCTCGCCGATGAGGCCGAGCACGCCCGGGTTCTTCTCGTCGAAGCCGCTCGCGGGCTTCACCGACGCCTTGGCCGCGCCGGCGGTGGTCACCGCGCGGCGGTTTCTGGGCTGCAGCAGCCTCGCCGGCCGTCCCCGCCCGCGCATCTCCTCGCTGGCGAGGAGCTTTCGCAAAAACGTGCTCGCCTCGAAAGCGCTCGGGCGGCTCGCCGGCTCTTTGGCGAGCATCGACAGGACGAAGTTGTCGAGCGCGGCGGGGATATCGGCGTCGGGGGCCTTGATGCGCATGCTCGTCGCCGGGATGTAGACGTGGGCGTTGAGCATCTCGATGAGCTTGGCCGGCTCGACGACCGATTCGCCGCAGAGCAATTCGTAGAGCACGCAGCCCATCGAGTAGATGTCGCTCTTGGGGCCGATGTCGGGCAGGCTTCGGGCCTGCTCGGGCGACAGAAACTGCGGCGTGCCCGTCAGGCGGCCCTCCTGGGTCATCCGGCTCAGGTCCTCATCCTTGGCGATGAAGGCGAGCCCGAAGTCGACGAGCGTGGCGTGGGGGCCGGCGTCGGTCTCGGTGATGAAGATATTCTCGGGCTTGATGTCGCGGTGGACGAGCCCCATCTCGTGGGTGACGGTGAGCACGTCGCAGATCTGCAGGCCGATCTCGAGGGCGCGGCGCTTGTCGATGGGGCCGTCGCCGACCTCACTTTCGAGCGGGTGGCCGACCAGGTACTCCATGACGATGTAGAGCGCGCCGTCGTGCTCGCCGTAGTCGAAGACGGTGACCGCGTTGGGGTGGTCGAGGCGCGACATTACCTTGGCCTCGCGGTCGAAACGCGCGCGGAATTCGGCGTCGTCGGTCGAGTGGGCGTGCAGGAATTTGACGGCCACGCGCCGGTCGAGGTGGGTGTGGCGCGCCTCGACGACGACGCCCATGCCGCCGGCGCCGAGTTTGTCGACGACCTCGTACTTGCCGCCGACGACGGTGCCCGGTCTGAGTGCGAGCTCGCTCATAACAACACCTCGTAGACAGTGGCGTCCTCGCCGCCCACGGTGAGCAGCTCGGTGGAGGCGCGCCGGAAGACGAACTGGTCGGCGGCGGTCCGCTGGACGTCCTCGGTGACCAGCACCTGGTTGTCGTGGGCGAGCGCTTCGAGGCGCGCGGCGAGGTTCACGGCCTTGCCGATGGCGGTGTACTCCATGCGGGTCTCGGAGCCGACGTTGCCCACGACCGCCTCGCCCACGTGCACGCCCATGGCGAGCTTGACCTCGACGCCGAATTCGCGCGACCAGCGCCGGTTGGCGAACTCGAGGACGCGGTGGATCTTCTCGGCGGCCTCGAGGGCGTGGAGCACCTGCTCGGCGTCCTCGCGCGGAGCGCCCCAGAAGGCCATGACGCAGTCGCCGATAAACTTGTCGACGGTGCCGCCGGTCCGGAAGATGACCGTGGTCATCAGGGTGAAGAGTTCGTTGAGCACGGTGACGACGACCTCCGGCTCGTGGTGCTCACAGAGCGGCGTAAACCGGACGACGTCGGCGAAGAGCACGGTGATCTTGCGGCGCTCGCCGCCGAGCGCCATCGCCTGCTCGCGGCGCACGACGTTGTCGACGAGATCTTCGGGCAGGTAGCGGCCCAGGTCGGCGCGGATTTCGATCTCGCGGGCGATCTGCTCCTCGCTCGCCTTGAGGTCGGCGGCGGCGTCGTTGAGCGTGGCGGCGACGAGCGCGATCTCGTCGCGGGTGTCGACGTCGACGCGGGCGTCGAAGGCGCGCTCGCCCAGGCGCTTGGTGAAGGCGACCACCGCGTCGAGCGGGCGGGTGAGCCGGCCGGCGAAGACCAGCGCGAGGATAAAGGCGATGGCCGCGGCGCCGGTGGTGCCGAGCCCGACGATCCAGCGCATGCGGATGAGCGAGGCGTAGGCCTCGTCCATCGGGACTTCGACGCGGGTGACCCACGGCACGGTCTGCAGCGGAAGGGCGGAGACGAGCACGGGGCGCTCGGGGTGGTCGCCGGAGTGGGCGACGCCCTGGGCGACGATGGTGTCGAGCGACTCCATGAGGCCGACGGCCGGGAGCGTCTGGCCGCGCAAGTCGGGCGCGGTCGACAGGATGACGCGGCGCTCGGAGTCGACGACGTCGATGCGCGAGCGGGCCGAGAGTTGGTGGGTGCCGACGCGCTCGGTGCGCTTCTGGGCGACGTCGAGCGGGACGACGGTGCGCAAGAAGCCTGTGATCTCGGAGGGCTTCGGCCGAATGGCGATGACCATCTCGACGGTCGCCTCGCCGTCGTCGCCGACTTGCAGGTTGTCGACGAGCATCGGCTCGCTGCCGGCGCGCTGGGCGACCTGCTTTGCGAGCGGCTCGAGGGTGAAGCCGTCGCCGGTCTGGTCGATCTGGGCGATATAGTCGCCCTGTTGGTCGTAGATGGCGACCGTCTCGATGAGCGGGTCGGCTTCGACCAGCGCGGTGGCGACCTCGACGCGGTTGTCTTGCGGGATGGCCGGGTTGGTGAGCACCTGCTGGACACCGAGCAGGCTGTCGCGCGCGTCGGCGATGGCCGCCTCGATCGTCTCGGCGATGTCCTCGGCGACTGCCAGGCGCATCTCGCGGTTCTGCGTCTCGAGGGTGCTCGCGTTGACCTCCATGAGCCCCAGGCCGACGGCGAGGGCGGGGAGCACGGCCAAGAGGCCGCCGAAGACGACGAGCTTGAGCTTGAGCGGAAAGCGAATGTCGGGGCGATCGGCGCTCATGGGTCACCCCGCTCGCCCTCGTCTGCACGGACGCGTTCGATGATATGGAACTCCACGCGCCGGTTGTCGGCGCGGCCGTCGGCGGTGTCGTTGTCGGCGATGGGGTGGCTCTCGCCGTAGCCACGCGCGGACAGACGCTCGGCGTCGACGCCTTGCTCGATGAGGAATTCTTTGACCGACACGGCGCGCTGCTGGGACAACTCGAGGTTGTCCTGCTCGTCGCCGCGCGAGTCGGTGTGGCCCTGCACGCGGAGCAGGCGGATGTCGGCGTTGGCCTTCATGACCGAGGCGACCTGCTCGAGCACCGAGTGGCTGCGACTTTTTATCGTGGCGCGGGCGGTGTCGAAGTGGACGCGCTCGAGGATTTCGATGCGGTCGCCGCTCAGGCGCACGGCGCTGTCGCCCTCGTCGGGGCAGCCGTCGGTGTCGTCGACGCCGTTGACCGACTCGGGCACGTCGGGGCAGGCGTCGTCGGCGTCGGCGATGCCGTCGCGGTCGTTGTCCGCGTCGGGGCAGCCGTCGTTGTCCTCGAAGCCGTCGGCGTCTTCGGCCTCGTTGGGGCAGCGGTCGACGGAGGCGTCGATGCCGTCACCGTCCTCGTCGACGAAGGGGCAGCCGGAGGTCTTTTCGGTGCCGGGCGTGTCGGGGCAGGCGTCGTTGAAGTCGGCGATGCCGTCGGCGTCGTTGTCCGAGTCGGGGCAGCCGTCGGCGTCTTCGAAGCCGTCGACGTCCTCGGGGACGTTGGGGCAGTTGTCTCGGGTGTCCGGGACGCCGTCGGCGTCGTTGTCGGGGTCGGCGCAGCCGTCGTCGTCTTGAAAGCCGTCGAAATCCTCGGGGAGGCCGGCGCAGCCGTCTGCGCTCGACGAGGCGCTCAGGCCCAGGCTGCCTCCGTTCGACGGTGCGTAGCCCACCGAGGCGACCACGCGCACGTCGGGCGAGCCGTAGCCGCCCGACAGGGAGCCGCCGGCGCCGAAGGTGCTCGAAAGGCCGGTCGCGCCCCAACGAACGCGCGCACCGCCGAGGTAGCCGGCGCTGACCGAGCGGGTGGGGTCGGCGAGGGCTTCCCAACGGCCGAAGCCCGAGAGCAGCAGCGTGACGGTGTCGGGGACGACGGTCGCCTCGGCGCCCAGGCGCACGTCGAGGCGGTCGTCGGTGGAGAGCAGGGCGTTACTCGTCTGCGATTGAAGCGCCCAGCCGACGTTCGCGGCCACGCGCCAGGGATAGGCGCCGTCGCTTCGGTAGTCGGCGATGAGCGAGCCGAGCGCGCCGGCCGAGCCGTTCGATTGGTAGGGGGCGTCGTCGGAGGTGGGCAGGTAGCCTGTGAGCTGCGCGCCCAGGCCGAGCCCCTGTTCGTCGAGGAGGTGGAAGCGCACTTGCCCGCGCGCTTCGGCCAGGTCGATCGTGTTGGGGGCGGGCAGGCCCGCGGCCGCGTTGCCCGACTGGTAGAGCACGACGGGCAGGACGAGGCCGACTTCGACGCGGTCGAAGAAGCCCACGCCCAAGCCGACGTCGAGCTTGTATTGCTCGTCGACCAGTTGGGTAATCGGCGTCGAATCGGAGCGTCGCTGCAGCTCGATGGGGTCGTCGGCGTAGTGGGCGACGAGCTCGACGCTCGGCAACAGGTGCGGGGCGACCCGGCTCGTGGCCACCGACCAGATCGACGTCGCGCCGACGGCCTGCGGCTCGAAGGTCTCCGAGGCGGGCGTCTGCGCGTTCGAGGTCATCGGCCACAGCAGCGCGACGAGCAGCGAGGCGAGCAGAGTCGTACGTCGTAAATGGTGGAGTGTTGTGTTCATGATGCGTTTCACCTCGAATGCTCTGCGTGAGAGCAAGGTGATTACTCGCTCGCCCGTTCAACTTCAACTGCATCATACGCAAGGCGTGGAGCAAGTACTGCGCCGTTTGGATGCAATTTTGGATGAATTTGGGGTATGAAGTTGCTATCGGTCGATGAAAGACGTTCACTTAGCGGACAGCAAACAAGGCAGCTGACCGCTCGAGATTTCGCGCAGCAGGATAGTCATGACGATTTGGGTCATTGATGACGACATCACGCTCAGGAAGATGGTGCGCCAGATCCTGACGCAGGAGGGATTCGAGGTTCGCGCCTACGACGGGCCGGAAGGTGTCGTCGAGGCGTTGGGCGATGAGGAGCCGGAGCTGCTCTTGCTCGACGTGCGCATGCCGGGGAAGAAGGGCACCGACCTGTGTCGCGAGATTCGCGCGCAGTCGAAGGTGCCGATCATCTTCGTGTCATCGGCGGGCGATCCCATCGACCGGGTGGTGGGCTTGGAGCTGGGGGCGGACGACTACATCACCAAGCCGTTCCATCCCAAAGAACTCGTCGCGCGCGTCAACGCCGTTTTGCGCCGGGCGGTGTTGGACGACGACGAGGGAGACGACGAACTCCTCGTCGTCGGAGACCTCTCGCTCGACCCCACCGCGATCAAGGTGAAGTACGCCGACAGCGAGTTGCCGCTGACGAAGACGGAGTTTCGCCTGCTGCAGACGCTGATGGAGCAGCCCCAGAAGGTGTTTAGTAGAAAGGAGCTCATGGCGGGCGCCTACGAGGGCACCCGCGTGAGCAAAAAGACGATCGACAGCCATATTCGGCGGCTACGCACGAGCTTTGATGCCTGCAAAATCGACCCGATTCGCACCGTGCGCGGGGTGGGCTATGCGCTCGACTACGAGATGTTGACCGCGGAGACCGAAAGCGTTTAGAGCGCGGGGATGGCCTTGCTGATGTCGGGGCGCCCGCTACATAGGCATATAAGGACATAGGGGCTGCGTAGCGCGACGCCCGGGGAGTTTGATTATGCTTCGGTCGTGAGCCCGACCGGGCAGCTCACGCCGGTGCCGCCAATGCCGCAGTAGCCGCCGGGATTCTTGGCGAGGTACTGCTGGTGGTAGTCCTCGGCGTAGTAGAGCTCGGGGGCTTCTTTGATCTCGGTGGTGATTTCACCGTAGCCCGCGCTCGACAGTTCGTTCCCGTAGGCCTCGCGTGAGGCGAGCGCCGCTTCCTTTTGTTCCTCGTCAAACCAGTAGATCGTCGAGCGGTACTGGGTGCCGGTGTCGGCACCTTGGCGCATGCCCTGGGTGGGGTCGTGATTCTCCCAGAAGATGCGAAGCAGCTCGTCGTAGCTCACCTGGTTGGGGTCGAAGACGACCAGGACGACCTCGGCGTGGCCGGTTCGTCCGGTGCACACCTCGCGGTAGGTCGGGTTGGGCGTGTAGCCACCGGCATAGCCGACGGCGGTGCTGTAGACGCCGTCGGTCTGCCAGAACTTGCGCTCGGCGCCCCAGAAGCAACCCATGCCGAACATCGCCATCTCGAGATGGTCGTCGAAGGGGCCTTTGATGGGCGTGCCGAGCACGGCGTGCTCGTTGGTGATGTCGATGGCGCGATCGCGGCCGGGCAGGGCCTCATCCGCGGTCGGCAGGGTGGTTTTGTGCTTCATGGGGTGTCCTCAGTACATGGCGCGGCCGAGTTTCTTTTGCCATTCGCGCACTTCATCGGTGTTCGGGCCCATCACCTCGAAGATACGCACCATGGTTTCACGCCCGGCATCGTCGCGAAAGCCGCGATCTCGGATGACGATCTGTAGCAGGTGGTCGAGGGCTTCATCAAACCGGCGCTGCGAGGCGAGCTTGATGCCGAGTTGCCAGCGCGACTCGAGGTCGGCCGCATCTTCTTCGACCCGGGCCTGAAGCTCGTCGACCGGCGCGAATTGCGCCGCCTGCACGTCGAGCAGCACGCGCTCGTACTCGCCGTCTCGCTCGGCGATGGGCACCTGGTCGAGCAGTTCTTCGGCCCGTTCGTTCTCACCGCGCATCGCGCTCACCCGGGCCATGCCGAGCAGCGCGTCGATGTGGTCGGGGTCTTCGTCGAGCACCTGTTCGTAAATCGACGCCGCCGCGTCGAGGTCGCCGCTCTCTTCGAGCGCTTCGGCCTCGTCGAGCTGGGCGTCGGGCTCCGAAGGTAAGATGCCGTCGAGCCACGCTTCGATTCGACTTTGGGGCAGGGCGCCGGTGAACTCGTCGACCATGCGCCCGTCGACGAACGCTTTGACCGCCGGAATCCCGCGCACGCCGAAGCGCTGCGCGCTCTGCTGGTTGTTGTCGACGTTGACCTTGGCGAGGATCCACTCGCCGCCGGCCTTGGCGGCCATGCTCTCCAACGTCGGGCCCAACGCGCGGCACGGGCCGCACCAGGGCGCCCAGAAGTCGACCACGACGGGCACGTCGTGCGAGCGGGCGATGACTTCTTGTTCGAAATTCTGATCGGTGACGTCGATGAGGTGTTGTGTCTCGGGCATCTCGAAACCTCGTACTGCAGGTAGTTAGAGACCGTTTTCTTCCCCCTGTGCCGGGAGCGCCGGACTAAGATAAACCGGGCGACCGAATTGTCCACCCCGTGTCTTCGGATGTCGTTGTCCGCTTCTTGTACATGGCTAGGTTGCTTCAATATGGGCTGTATTGCGGAGCGCTCACGCGCTCGAATGATTCTGACTTTTGTCAGGGGGGATTTATGCGACGCCTTTGCCTTGTGGCATCACTGGCCTCGTTTGTCTGCGCGCTGGCCGCTTGTGGTGACGTCGAGACGGCCAATCCTGCGCCATCAGCCGGAGCCAACCAGGCTCAAAACGGCACCTGTGTGACCATCGACCAAGACGTGCACATCGACTCGCCGGCCGACTTGACGCGATTCGCCCGGCTCGGATGCTTCGACATCAACGGTAGCTTGGCTGTACGGAGTCCGACTGTTCGGACGCTCGACGCTCTGTCGGGGCTACGCTCGGTCAGCTCGGCGGTGTCGATTTACGATAACCCGCGGCTGGAGTCGATCGACGGCCTGTCGTCGCTCGAGCAGGTGGGCCGCCACTTCGATATCGCCGGCAACCCGGCGCTGGAGGCCGTCAGGCTCGCGTCGTTGGAGAGTGTGGCTGGAAGCCTCAAGATCTACCGAAACGGCGGCGACTTCTCCTCCGAAGGGCCCGGGCTGCAGCTGATCGAGCTTTCGTCGTTGCGGAGCACCGGTGGGTTTCTCATCACCGGCAATCGGGGGCTGAGATCGATCCGTGTGCCGAACCTCGCCTCAGTGGACGGCTCCTTCAGGATCACGCGCCAAGAGGACATCACCCAGATCCGGTTGCCGAGCCTCGAGACCGTCGCAGCCCTATTCGAAATCTCCCACAGCTTCCGAGACCTGACGACGGTGGATGCGCCCGTGCTCCGTACAATTGGCGGCAGCCTGCTGGTCGAGCGCAACGCGGACCTGGAGAGGTTCAGCGCACCTGGGCTCGAATCGGTCGGCGGTGACTTCACCATCCAGTTCAACCGCAATCTCGCCGAGTGTGAGATGGAGGCTCTCGCAGCGAGCGTGGCTACGATCGGCGGCGAGGTCATCGTGTTGGAGAACGACTATTCGGCCGACTGCCCCGGCGACGGCTGTATCATCGACGGCGGCTTGGTCATCGATGATCGCCAAGATATTCAGGACTTCCAGGCGACCGGATGTACGACCATCGTCGGCGATGTCGTCGTGGAGGGCACCAGCCTGCAAGACTTCAGCGGCATGGAGAACTTGCGGGTCGTCGACGGAGAGTTCTTCATCCGGGAGAACAGGCGGCTGACGAGCCTTCGCGGCCTCCAGAATATGCGCATCGCCAAGCGGCTTTGGATCGAGGAAAATCCCAGGCTGGCCTCGCTCTCCGGCCTCGATTCCCTCGAGTTTACCCACTTTCTACAGATCCGGGACAACGCTTCGCTCGCCAGCCTCGCCGGGCTCGAGCTTCTCGAGAGTGCAGGGCGTCTGATCCTGGAGGGGAATCCGGCGCTGGTGAGCATCGAGGCGCTTTTGGAGTTGCGTGAGACTCATAAATTGGTCATCCGGGACAACCAGAGCCTGCCCGATGTCGATGGCCTCGATAATCTCAGGCAGGTGGTCGGCAACTTCGCCCTCGAGGAGGGTTTGTTGATCATCGAGAACAACCCCAACCTCATAAATATCGAGGGGTTCAACTCGCTGACAACTATCCGAGGCGGGATTCGGATCATCAACAACGACGCGCTCGAGCGGCTGACGGGGCTGTCGCCATTCAGAGGTTTGCTGTTCGAGTTGGTGATCGTCGACAACGACACCTTGCCCACCTGTGAGGCGTTGATACTCCAGAGTCTCATCGCCAGCGACTTCACCGACGTCGTCATCTCCGGCAATGACGACACCGGTGTGTGCCTGTAGCTCTTGTTGTTGGCGCGGGGCGAGCGCTTATTTGGAGGCGGTCGCCTCGGCCTTCCACGAGTCCTGCTCGGCCAGCGCGCGGGCGACGTTGTGGAAGCGGAAGGTGACTTTGTGGTCGATGTGGTAGCCGGCGCCGTCGCTCTCACCGCTGATAGTGTGGCGCACGAGCACGTCGTTGCCCACGTCGTACCAGACCGACCAGAAGCCTTCCTGGCCCTGCACGAGGTTCTTGACCTTGAGCAGGTTGCGGCGGTTGTCGAGGTCTTTGACGTGCTTGGCGTCGCCGGGGCTGCCGAGGTAGCGCTGCATGCGTTTGTCGACGGTCATGAAGTGCTTGTAGAACGCCTTGCCCAGTTTGTCGTGGTGGGCGCGGCGGGGGAATTTACCGCTCTTGGAGAAGTCGATCTCGACCTCGTAGAGGTGGCCGCCGTAGTACTTGTAGGTGATCTCGCACTTTTCGCCGGAGATGCGGCAATTCGACGTGCTCCACTGTGTGCGGCTGGCCGAGCGCGGCTTGGCCGACTTGGGCGGGTTGTACTTTTGGACCTTCAGGTTACCCGACGGCGTGAAGCTCGCCACGACCCACTTGTGGGTGCGCGACTTGAAGCGACGAATCAGCCGGATGCCGGCGTCGCGGAAGGCCTGGGCGGTCTGGAACTCGAAGTAGTGCGCCCAGTTGCCCGGGTTGACGTTGACCAGCCGATGCTCGGCGAGCCCGTCCATCGAGTACTGCACGGTGTAGCGGATGGTGCCGTTTTCGGGCTCCCAGCGAAAGCGCTCGCCCTGCAGGTCCCACTCGAGGGAGCGCTTGACGCGCAGCGCGTCGTCGCCCAACTCCTGCGAGTAGTCGGTGCGGGTGCGTCGGTCGACGAACGCGGGCTTACCGTGCTTTTTGTTGAGCGTGCGCACGATCCAATAGTTATTGTCGTACGAGACGACGTCGGAGATGGTGCCCACCCGCGGCTTGACGAGGTTCTCGGCGCGCTCGTAGCCCTGGGCGATGAGCTTGTCGTTGTGGAAGACGAAGAACTGGCGCCAACTCTCCGAGTGGAGGTTAACCTTGTGAGAATAGCGCTTGTACGAACCGAAGTGCTCGGTGTGAAGCGTGTCGAACTCGGCTTTGACGGTGGCGGGCTTGGCCGACCAGTCGAACTGCGAGGGGTCGAACTCGTCGGACTCGCCGGCAAACGCCGTCGATGCACCGAAGAAGACGCAGCAAAAAGCAGCGAGCAACACTTGGGTCGAGGACATCTTCACAGGTCTATTCTCCAGTAGCGCCATGGTGGCAGCATCATTTACCAGTTCACTCGCGTCTGACGAGGCTGCGTGCATTTTATTCAAAGATTGGTCAGAAAGTGAACTGCGTTCGCGGAAGCGTGGAGGCACGGAACAAGGAGATGTGATGGATTTTGATACGTTTCAGGAGTTGCGCGACGAGCACCGGCTGCTCGTTGTCTACGTCTCCGGGCCTTCGTGCTCGGTATGTGATGCGCTCGGGCCGAAGCTCGCTCAGGTGATGGACGAGCACGCGGCGTGGCGGTTCGTCAAGATCGACGCGGCCGAAGATCGCGAGGTGGCTGGGCAGATGCTCGTTCTGACCGTGCCCACGCTCGTCTTCTTCGTCGACGGGCGCGAGGCGGCGCGGCTGACGCGCAGCTTCGGGATGCAGGAGGTGCGCGGGTACTTGGAACGCTACGAAGACGCCGCTGGCTAGTTGCGCCATTCGCCGCTGGCGAATTCTTCGCGGACGCGCTCGGCGAAGAGTTTGCCGGCGCGCCCGAGCGGGCGGTCGGAGCGGTGCACGAGCATCGGGGTGAATTCGTAGCGCGAACCCGACACGTACGGCACCTCGACCAACGTTCCTGCGGCGAGTTCTTCGGCGCACATATACAACGGCAGCCAGCCGTAACCGAGCCCTCGCAAGAGGGCTTCTTTTTTGTTGTGGAACCCGCTCAGGTAGAAGGTGCGCGAGCCGCCGAACATATGTTCGTCTTGGCTGCCGCGGGCGCTCGAGTCTTGAATCGTGAGCTCGACGTGTTGTTGCAGCTCGGGGAGCTCGAGTTCCTCGCCCGCGGGAATCTGTCCCAGCGGGTGCTGGGCGCCGGCGACCAAGACGACGGTGACCTGGGCGAGCGGGTGGGCGGTGAGGTTTTCTTCGGGCTCGAAGTCCTTGACGACCATCATGTCGGCGCGGTCGCGCAAAAACCGGTATTGCACGCCACCCAGATACTCCATCTTGACCTGAATATGCGTGGGCACCTCCTCGTCGGCGAGCGTCTTGAGCACGCCCATGATGGGCGACATCGGCAAGATGCCGTCGATGATCACCTCGAGCCTGGCCTCCCAGCCGTGGGCGAGCTGCTGGGCGACGGTTTCCAGGCGGCGCGCCGAGGCGAGTAGGTGGCGGCCCTCCTCGAGCACGGTGCGGCCCGCCTCGGTGAGCTCGGCGCGGTGGCCCGAGCGATCGAACAGCTCGACGCCGAGGCGCTCTTCGAGTTTTCTGATGGCGTAGCTCACCGCCGACTGGGCCTTGTGCAGGCGCTCGGCGGCGGCGGCGAAGGAGCCTGCTTCAATAACGGCGTCGAGTGCTTCGAGGGCGTCGAGGTCGAGTTTCATAGAGGCACGGAGGTCACGGGGGGCATGGCGGCATGGAAACGCAGAGGCCACGGTCTTCATCGGTAAATTGGATGAAGATGTACGATAATTTATAGTTTATTGCGATGGTATGCGTCCATACACTCCTTGTCACCAAACATGACTCAAGGAGGCAACATGTACTTCAAGAAGGGACGCTTCAGCCGCCAAGCCCACGTGGATTTGCCCGAGGGTACCGTCGAAGAGGAGTATGCGCGCGAGGGATTCTTCGGGCGCACGAGTCACCTGTACCGCACCGAGGCACCGGTCGGTTGGGTCGACATCGAGGGTGATCTTCGCCCGCACGCGTTCGAGACGGAGCGGCTCCCCGGCCTCGGCGTCGCCGATTACGTCGAGGGGCGCGTTCCCTTTTTGCAAAACGCCGACTGCGAGTTGTCGATGGCTCATATCAGCGAGCCGATGGACTACGACTTCCGCAACGCCGACGGCGACGAGACGCTCTTCGTGCACGTCGGCGAGGGCCGCATCGACACCGATTTTGGGCCGCTGGAGTACGAGGCGGGCGACTATCTGGTGATTCCGCGCGGGACGGCCTACCGGCTGATTCCGTCCGAAAAGACCGCGCTGTACGTCATCGAGACGACCGGCGCCATCGGCATCCCCGAGCGCGGCATTATCGGCAACCACGCGTTGTTCGATCCGGGCGTGATCAACGTGCCGGAGCCCGCGCCGCGAAACCTCGAGGGCGACCGCTTCCGGCTCAAGATCAAGCGCGGCGGCAAGATCACCACCGTGACCTACCCGCACGACCCGTTCAACGTGGTGGGCTGGAAGGGCGATCTGACCGTCTGGCAGCTCAATATTCGCGACATCCGTCCGATTTTGAGCGAGAAGTACCACCTGCCACCCACCGCGCACGTGACGTTTACCGCGCCCAATGTTGTCATTTGCACCTTTTTGCCGCGTGGGCTAGAGACCGGAGACCCGGGTGCGTTGCGCGTGCCTTTTTACCACGCGAATATCGACTACGACGAAGTCCTCTTTTACCATGACGGCGACTTTTTCAGCCGCGAGGGCATCGACGCCGGCATGGTGACGTTCCACCCGCAGGGCTTGCCCCACGGGCCGCACCCGAAGGCCATCGAGGCCGCAAAGACCAAGGAGCGCACCGACGAGGTTGCCGTCATGGTCGATACGCGCAACCCGCTCGAGATGACCGCCAAGGCCCTCGAGGTGGAGCGCAAGGACTACTGGAAGAGTTGGATGACCGAATAATTCGCGGAGCGGGGGCTTGCCCCCAGCGGCGCTCGCCCCATTGTCTGGGGCGCCCGCGCAGCCCCAAGGCTCGCCTTGGGGTCAACCGTTTCAATCAACCTTGAGGAGATCAGCAATGAGCAATAACCCGCTTGGACTTCGTGGCATCGAGTTTGTCGAGTACACCACGCCCGACCCGGAGGCGATGGGCGAGCTTTTCCGCGCCATCGGCTTCTCGCTCGAGAAGACCCACCGCGACCTGGATGTCGACTACTACCGTCAGAACGGCATCCACTTCATGATCAACAAGGAAGACGAGGGCTTCGCTGCGGATTTCCGTGAGGCCCACGGTCCGTCGATCTGCTCGATGGGCATGCGCGTCGACGACGCCGCCAAGGCCTTCGACGAGGCCGTCGAGCGCGGCGCCAAGCCCGCCGAGGGCGACGCCAACGCCGACTTCGACTTCCCGGCGATCTACGGCATCGGCGACAGCCTCGTCTACTTTATCGACAAGTGGGGCGAGGACGGCAACATCTTCGACGACCTGTTCGTCGAGCACCCGGAGCCGCAGACGGTCGAGTCGAAGGGCTTCTATCGCATCGACCACCTGACCAACAACGTCTACAAGGGCAAGCGCGACGAGTGGGCGAGCTTCTACAAGGACATCTTCGGCTTCGAAGAGATCCGCTACTTCGACATCAAGGGCAAGAAGACCGGCCTGACCTCGTACGCGCTCAAGTCGCCGTGCGGAACCTTCTGCCTGCCCATCAACGAGGGCAACGAAGAGAAGTCGCAGATCGAAGAGTACCTGCGTGAGTACAACGGCGAGGGCATCCAGCACATCGCCCTGATGAGCGACGATCTGCTCGCCTCGCTCGACCAGATGGAGGGCGGCCCGGTCCAGACCCTCGACATCGCCGACGAGTACTACGAGACGGTCTACGACCGCGTGCCCAACGTCACCGAGGACCGCGATCGCATCAAGCACCACAACGTGCTGGTCGACGGCGACGAAGAGGGCTACCTGCTCCAGATCTTCACCAAGAACGTCATCGGCCCGATCTTCTTCGAGCTGATCCAGCGCAAGGAGCACGATTCCTTCGGTGAAGGCAACTTCCAGGCGCTGTTCGAGTCCATCGAGCGCGACCAAGAGCGCCGAGGCGTCTTCGACGACTAAGGCAGCGAAAGAGTAAAAGAGTGAAGAAGTAAAAGAGTAAAAGAGTGAAGAAGTAAAAGAGCAACGGCCGGTGGTGCCGTTGCTCTTTTGCTTTCTTGCTCCTTCACTCTTTCGCTCTTTCGCTCCTTCGCACTTTCGCTCAGTTAGCCAGCTTGTTGGCCATCTGGGGCGCCTCGCGCTCCGTACCAAATGTGCGGAAGTGCGAGGCCCTCTTGAATCCGAACATCTTTGCTATCACAACCTCGGGGAACTTCTGCTGGCGGGTGTTGAACCGCTCGACGGCATCGTTGTAGCCATCGCGCATCAGCGCGATTTCGTTCTCGACGTCGGTCAGCGAGGTCATAAGCCGGTCGACCATCTCTTGGCCTTTGAGCTCGGGATACGCTTCGATGGTGGCGAGGACCTGGCTGCGCACGTGCTGCTCGGCGGCGAGGGCGCCGTCGTCGGGGCTCGCCTCTTTGATCCCCTCGCGCGTGGCACGTGCCTGGGCGAGCGCCTCTTGGAGCTCGCTTTCGTGGGCGAGGTAGCCTTTGACGGTGTTGGTCAGCGCGGTGATCAGGTCGAAGCGTTTTTTGAGGGCGACGTCGATATTCGACCAGTTTCGGTGGACTCGCTCGCGCAAGAAAATCAGGTCGTTGTAGTACAAGAAGAAGAGCGTCACGAAGAGGTAGGCGCACGCAAAGCCGGCCGCGCTGGTGTAGAGCATCGGCCCGAACGAGCCGAGCGTGCCGGTCAGGCCCAGCGCCGCCAAGATGGTGGCGAGCAGGCCGACGTTGAGCAGGTAGAAGGCGCTTCTGGCCTCCTTATACATGACCGTCTTCTCGGGGTACGAGCTCACGATAAAGGGCAGTTCGCCGTGGCCGTCGGCGATCTGGAGTCGGTCGTGGGTCTGCGGGTCGATCTCGGCCGAGCCGAGCACATAGAGATCTTCGCCCGGGCTAATGCGGTACTCGATATGCTTTCGGTTCCCCGAGCGGCTGGTGCGAACCTCCTCGGGGATGAATCGGGCGCCCACGCGGTCGACATACATGCGTCCCGTGGCGTCGCGGCAGAAGAACGAAACGCTTCGCTCTTCGTCTTTGACGGTGGTCCACCCGTCGTCGTCGGAGTCTTTGCGTTTGATGATATGCCGGTAGTAGACGCACTCACGGTTCGAGATGGGCGCGCGAAGCGTGGGCTCGCCGTTCGCCAGTTCGGCGGTGCCTTTGATCTCGGCGAGTCCGTAGGCCACGCCTTCGATGGGGGAGGTGGGCACGTTTTCGATGGTGCGCTTGGTGGAGACCTTTTTGATGCCTTGCCAGGTGGCGAATAGGGAGCCGAGCGCGCCGAGTGCCAAACCGATCAACGCCGGAATGAGCCCCACGCGTGTCGGCTCGTGACCTTCCTCGAGGGCGGCGAGTTTCTGCTGGTCTCCCTCGGACAGTGGTAACGCCTCGAGGTGCGAGACACCCCAGAGCGGGCCGAGGAGAGACTCGGGAAAGCGGTCGAGGTTCTCGTTGGTACGCTCGACCGACTGGGCCAGGGCGAGGCGCACGCGCGCCAATCGCGCCCGCTCCTTGGGGCCGAGCGGGCGGTACTTGGCGTCGGCGAACGAGCCGAGGTCGGCCCATTTGCCGCTCCAGGCAATGTCGTTCTCGGCGAGGGTGCGTTCGATGACCCCTTTGCCTTCCTCCAGCAAGCGTTGCGCCCGGGTGTTGGCGTCCTCCACGTCGGCCTTCATCATCGACACGCCCTGAAATAGCAGCACGATCACCATGACCGAGGCGACGCTGAGCAGGTAGACCGCCGAGTGGTGGACGCGGAAGACTCCCAGCAGAAAGACCATCGCAAACGATAGCCCGGCGAGCCCGCCGAGTAGGCCGAGCGCGCTCCAGAGCGCCATCTCCTGGCGCTCTCCCTTCTCGGAGTTTTCCGAGACGATGGGCACGAAGCTTCCCTCGGCGTCGAAGCGAACCGAGTAGCCCGCCGCCTCGCGGGTGGCGTAGCCGAACACGAAGACCTTGGAACCCGGCTCGAGAAGGTACTCGGTGTAGCGCATGTCTCCCGCGACGCGCTGCGAGTCTTGGCGCACGTCCATCTCGACCGGGCCACCGGGCTGAATCAACACTTCGCCGGATTGGTCTTTGAGCAGAAAGTCGACCGAGCGACTCACGTCTTTGACGGTCGCCCAGTACGAGTCGCCATCGGAGTCGGTGCGCTCCTCTTCGACGACGTAGCGGTAATAGACCGCGCGGGTGCGGGTGTCGGGCGACTCGAGCAATTCGCCGGCGGGACGCACTTGGCCCGACAGGTTGACCTCGCCGGAGATGACCGCCGAGACAGGGGTGGGCGGCACGCGCTCGAGTTGGCGCATGTGGTGGATCTTCGAGAAGCTCCAACTGCTCGCCCAGAGCCCCACGCCGGTCAGGACCAGCGCGATCACCAGAAAGAGGACCCGTTGGAGCCCGTCGCTCAATAAACTCTTGCCGTCCATAAATCCGTCCGTTGGCAGTTCAGGTGGGACGGATTGTAATGGGCGAAGACGACAGCCTCAACCGGGCTTGTCGGCGGCCAAAAAGAGGGTGCTTCCGTCGCGGTACACCAAGAACAAAACTCGTGCGTCGCTCTTGTCGTAGGCCTTGGAGAAGGCGTCGACCGAATCGACACGTTCGCGATTGACCTCGAGGACGACGTCGCCGGGGCGAAGGCCCATCTGGGCGGCGGGACTGCCGGGCGTGAGATTGGTGACGATCACGCCGCGATCGAGTCGTCCGGGGATATTGAATCGTTGGCGAAGCTCTGGGTTGATGGGAGCGAGTGACAGCCCGTCGAGTTGGCTTTGGGGTCCCAGCGAAGGCGGGCCGGCGGCCTCGGAGGGCAACTCACCCAGCTCGACCTCGATGGTCTGCTGGTCGCCATCTCGCAGCACACCCATCTCGACGGTGGTGCCAGGCGCGGTCAACGCCACGCGATTGCGCAGGTTGCTCGCCGAATCGATCGACTTGCCATCCAGTGAGACGATGACGTCGCCGCGGCGCAGGCCAGCCTCGGCGGCGGGGCTGTTGGGCTCGACATCCGAGACGATCACCCCGTCGGTATTCTTTGGCAGGTCGAAGGCTCGGGCCAAGTCGTCGGTGACCGTTTGGATCATCACGCCCAACCAGCCGCGGGTCACCTTACCGTGCTCGATCAGGCTCTCCATGACGGCGCGTGCCATACGCGACGGAATGGCAAAGCCGATGCCCTGGTAGCCACCGCTTCGCGACAAAATGGCGGTGTTGATGCCCACAATCTCGCCGGACATGTTGACGAGCGGCCCGCCGGAGTTGCCCGGGTTGATGGCCGCGTCCGTCTGGATGAAGTCCTCGTAATCAGTGATGCCGACGTTTTGGCGTCCCTTGGCAGAGACGATGCCCATGGTGACCGTGCTCGCCAAACCGAACGGGTTGCCAATGGCCACGACCGGCTCGCCGAGGCGCACGCCCTCGGTGTCGGCGAAGGGGAGGGGGCGAAGGTCCTCGGGCGGATCTTGGAGTTGGAGCACTGCGAGGTCACTCTTGGGGTCGGTGCCCACAACTTCGGCAGTAAATTCGCCGCGCTCGTTGAGGCTGACCAAGATCTCGTCAGCCCCTTCGACCACGTGATAGTTGGTCAGAATATAGCCCTCGTTGGAGACGACCACACCCGAGCCCATGCCTTCTCGAATGCCGCGGTCAGGACCACCAGGGGCGCCCGGATCGAACGGAAACGGAAAGTCGTCGCCGAAGGGGCTGGCTCCTCGTCGAGTATCGACTTTCATCTTCGTCGAGATGCCGACCACGCTTGGCAGGGTCTGGTCGACCACATCGGGCAGATTGCGCAGGATCGCGACTTGGCTGTCGACGCGTGCAGCGTGCTCTGAGCTAGTTGCCTGGTCTGGCTTGTTGGCCGTCTGTGGCTTCTGGGCGTCTTCTCTCCCTTCGCAACCAGCCAAAAAGGAGAGAGCGGCCAAGACGATGAACAGCGTGGCGAGGTGACGTGGTCGTGCAACGGCGCGTGAAATCATGTCGGCTCGTCGTGCAAAGAGGGGCTTGGTAGACCGCCGGTGCGCAAGTGGTTCTCCTCTCGGTTAACCGCTCCGGCGCCGAAATGTGGGCATCAAATGCGCATCGTCAAGGGCAACTGTGGTGAGCACGGTGGTGCGCGCAATTTTTGCGCGGGGTGAGGCGCCTGCGAAAGAACTGCGGGGGGCAGGCTGTCGCTTTGTTGCGCCAAAGCGACTTCGTCTGATCGCGGGTGTGTGTATATTGTAGCTGCGAGTTCCAATGAGCCGAAACCCAGGTTTGACCATGTTGACTTTCGACACACCAACCACGCTCTCCGAGATTCAGAAGGAGCGGTGGCAGCGCGGTGGACAGACCATTTCCAACCTCCTCGCCGGTGAGGTGCTCAACGAGGCGACCATGCACGCCTGTGACGAGCAGGACCAGTGGTGGGAGTTGGTCGTCAGCGGCGACAACGGCAGCGCGACCATCGGTGGGCCCCGCCAGGTGAGTTTCGACGAGCCCCCGGCCGATTGTTGGCGTTTGGAAGTGGTGTTGGAGGCTCCGGTCGATTTCGGCACCTTCGTCCAATTGGCCCTGCGCTTTCCCGACGCGACGATTTACCTTCCCGAGGTCGCTCTTCACAAAGGCGAATGCCGGTCGATTCAACAGCAGGCCGACCTCGATCTCGTGACCATCTTCGAGATCTAGATCCCGCCTCGACGACCTGCCTCCAGCCAAGATTTGCCACCTTTGTGTTCCCTTGGCACAACAGTTGCTCCCTCTCCCACTGTAACCATTTGTGTAGGCGCTCGAAGTCTCCACTGAAATCGCCAGTTTTGTGGCTTGTGCGATTTCGTGTTTAGCTTGTTTGTAATCAGATTTATCGGCGTCAAGAAGAAGCATCGGGTCGGGGACTCCCGGTGCCTCACACGTTCAACCAGGGTCAGGGGAACACCAATGAACACGCAGCTGGCTAGTGGCAAAGTGTATCGTGACGACGTAAAGAAATCGGACAATTCCACCAAAAAACGCGCCACCGACGATCTGGTCGAGCGCGGAGAATGGTCCTTTGCGATTCCGTCCGACGGCATCGAGTTGTCCAAGGACATGAGCGCGCTCGATAGCTACTTTGCGCGGCTCAATTATGTCGAGCCACTGCCTGCCGAGGAGCAGCAAGAGTTGGCCGAGCGCTATATCGAGGAAGACGACGTCGAGGCTGCCAAGCTGTTGGTGCTCACCAACCTGCGCTTGGTGGTCAAGCTCGCCATGGAGTATCGCCGCCACGGCATGAACCTGCTCGAACTCATCCAGGAGGGCAATGTGGGGCTGGCCGAGGCGGTCAAGCGCTACGACCCGTACCGCGGCGTCAAGTTCATCAGCTACGCGCAGTATTGGATTCGCGCGATGATCTTCAACCACATGATGAACCACATCCACCCGGTCAAGATTTGCGGGACGCGCGCGGGCCGAAAGCTGTTCTTCAACCTGAACAAGGCCAAGCGGGCCATCAAGGCCAAGGGCTTGGAGCCGACCAATGAGCGTGTGGCCGAGTATCTGGACATCGACACACAAGACGTCGAGCTCATCGGGATGAATATGGAGAGCGCACCGGTGTCGCTCGACATGCCGCTGAGCGACGGGAGCGCGACCACGGTCAGCGACATGATGGAGACCGAGGAGCCGAACCCGGAGGATTATACCGCTCAATACCAGTTCCGGGCGCGGCTGCGCGAGGCGATCGACAAATTCGGAGAGAGTCTGGACGACGACCGGCGCCGCTCCATCTGGTACGAGCGCACACTGAGCGACGACCCGAACTCGCTGCGCGAGCTCGGCGAAGTGTGGGACGTCTCCAAAGAGCGCATCCGCCAGATCGAGGTCGAGATGCGCGACGAGTTCAAACTCTTCTTCACCAAGTTCATGGGCGGCGAAGCCGAGGTCTTCTCGAACTACGCAATGGCCTGAGCCTCGCTCCCAGACCTAGCGGGCGGCTGTGGCCGCGTCGTCAAAACGCGCGAAGCGGCAGCGCTTCGGCCGACGGCGTGCGCCACAGCGGCTCGGCAACGCTGCGCTTGTCGAGTGGCTGCTCCATGCGATCGACAAAGCGCTCGGCCCACCAGTACACGTCCGTTTCTCGGACCACCTCGCGCAACATCGCCATACGCGACGCACGCTCGTCGGCGCCCATCTCGACCGCTCGGCGAATCGTCTCGGCGGTGGCTTCGGTGTCGTAGGGGTTGGTCAGAAGCGCGCCGTCGGCGAGTTGTCCCGCCGCGCCGGCAAACTCACTCAACACCAGCACGCCGTTCGCGTCGACCTGCGAAGCGACGTACTCCTTGGCGACCAGGTTCATGCCGTCGCGAAGAGGCGTGACCAGTGCGGCGCGCGCTTGGCGGTACATCGCGCCCAGCTCGACGCGGTCGACCCGGCCGTAGCGGTAGCGGATCGGCGACCACTTGCGCGTGCTGAACCGCCCGCAGATGCGTCCGACGGTGCGCTCGAGCTCGTCCTTGAGCGAGGCATACGCCCCCACCTTCTCACGGCTGGGGACCACCAGTTGATACAACACGACCCGCTCGCGCAGCGACGGGTAGCGTTCGAGCGCCACCTCCAGGGCCTCGAGCCGGTGGATGAGCCCCTTCGTGTAGTCGAGGCGATCCACGCCCAGCAGGATATCGTAGGGGCCGAGCTCGCGTTGCAGCGCCTCGGCTCGTGCGGCCACCTCGGGGCGGCTGGCTCGCTCGGAGAAGTCGTCGAAGTCGGTGCCGATGGGAAATGCCTCGGCCCGAAGCCGGCGGTGGCCCACGTCGAGGACCGCGCTGGTACGACCGCGTTCGATCTCGCAATGCGGCATACAATGAGCCACACAGCCCAAGAAGTTGTGCAGGTCTTGGGGCGTTTGGAAGCCCACGAGGTCGTAGGCCAAGAGCGCATCGACGATCTGATGCATCCAGGGCATCCGGCGGCATAGATCGACGGCGGGAAACGGAATGTGCAGGAAGAAGCCGAGCCGCTCCAGGTCCATCTTGGCGGTGCGCAGCATCTTGCCCACGTGAATCAGGTGGTAGTCGTGGATCCACACGTGGGAGCCGACCTCTTTGGAGCGGGCCAGGCGAAGCGCGAACCTGCGGTTGACGTCCAGGTAGCGCTTCCAGAACTCCGGGCGAAACTCGCACAGGCGGCTAAAACCGTGGAACAGCGGCCAGAGCACCGAGTTGGCGAAGCCGGCGTAGTAGGCGTCGATATCCGCTTGAGAGAGGTTCACCGGCTCGAGACTGTAGCCGCTTTGCTGAGCAAACGCCTCCAAGGGCGCGGTCCAGTCGTCTCCGTCGACCGAGCAGCCGGGCCAGCCGACCCAGGTGCCGCCGCGGTCACGCAGAATGGGGCTCATCGCGCCGACGAGGCCTCCGCTGGAGGGCCGCACCGCGAGGCCCTCGCGATTTCGGTGAAGTTCGACGGGAAGGCGATTCGATACGACGGTCAACGGCTGGGCGTCGACCGCATTGGAAGTGCACGGCATCCGCGTCCTCACGTGATTCTTCAGGTTCCGATGAACGGGCTCGATTGAACGATCCGTGCAGGGAGAGGAGGCTGCGGAGGGGCGTACAGCGTTTCAACGATGGACTATCGGTTGACCGCCACTGGTGATGCGTTACCCCAATTCCGACTGCACAAAACTAGTCGCGGTCGAATCTAGGCAGGAAATGCACGGCGGCCAGAAAATAATGCCGGGCGAGACGGGGCGTACTCAGTCGCGTTTCGACTCGGCGAAATCGAGCGCCACCTTGTGGAGCTCGCGAAAGCCTTCGTCGTAGGCGCCTGTGTCGAGACTCTCGAGCACCGCGACCGACTGGGGCGTGGCCTTGATGGCGAGCAGGACGAGGACCTTCTCGTGCTGGCCGGGCATCTCGGGGGCCGCGTCGAGCAGCTCTTCGAGCTGGGCGACTGTGTAGTGGTCGGCGACTTCCCACAGGCCTCGAGCCAGCCATTTGAAGCGCTCCCACTCGCGAATCGTCACGATGTCCTGCTCGAAGTGCAGGTCGGCGGTGTGTTCACTGAAACATTTGGGTGTAGCCGACATCGTCTTTCCTTCGTCTCGTTATTCGTCCCGGTCGGTTGGCGGTTGTCGCTTCATACACACTGCATAACCTGTGCCAGCTTCATTTCTATTTCCTACAAAATTTCGTTGGTGGTGCTGTTGAGCCTCGCCAACCGATGCTGCTATCGTGGGGCCACTCACTGAGAATTTCGAAAATATGTGGCCAAGGACGTCTCCGATGGAGCATCACGCGATTGGTTTGGTTCTAAGCGAGCGGCGCACGCGTCGCTGGATGGTAGCCCTTTTGGCCGCGCTCGTGCTCGCAGCGTCAGGTTGCGGGGACGACGGCGGCGGCCAAGACCGCGACACTGGTGTCACACCTTCGGAGGATGCAGGCTCCGATGTGGGAGCGGACGCAGGCGATACAAGCGACTCCGGCGACGATGCGGACGCAGGCACCGTGAGCTATCCGCTCAGCGAGTGTGACCCGCTCGTCGAGCAACAATGCGCGATGCCCTGGCCGTCGAACCTGTACATGGCTCCCGACGATACCCGTGCGACCGGCTACACGCTGACCTTCGGCGAGACCTCGCTGCCGGCCAACCGCAACGGCTCCCATATCGACCCCGAGCCCTACGCTCGCATGGACGGATATGGCCTGGGCGTGCCCATCATGGCCGTCTTCCCCGATGTCGACGTCTCGGGCATGGCCGGGCGCTATTCGGTCGAGGAGTCGGTGGCGGCCGACGCGCCGGTCGTGCTTCTGCGGGTCTCCGAGGACGGCAACCACGAGCGCGTGCCGTACTGGGCCGAGCTCGACGTGCACGCCGAGTCGGCCGACGACCAGACGCTCTTCGTGCGCCCGGCCGTCATCCTCGAAGAGAACGCCCGTTACGTGGTCGCCTTTCGCGACCTGAAGACCACCGCCGGCGCCGATATCGCGCCGTCCGAGGCGTTCCAGAAGCTTCTCGACGGTGATACCGGCGATGACGCCGCGCTCGCCGCCCGCCAGGCGCGCTTCGACGAGGTGTTCACCATTCTGGAGGAGGCCGGTGTGCAGCGCGACTCGCTGACGCTCGCCTGGGATTTCCGCACGGCGAGCAGCGACGCCATGCACGGGCGCATGCTCCAGATGCGCGACGAGGCGCTCGCCGCGATGCCCGACGGGCCCGAGTTCACGATCAACGAGGTGCGCGAGTACGTCGCCCAGGACGACGGCAGCGGCAAGCCGGTCGACGACGAGATCTTTTTGGAGCTCGAGGGGACCATCGAGGTGCCCCACTACATGAGGAAACTCGGCAACGGCTACGTCTTCAACCTCGACGACGAGGGCAACCTCGTCCAAAACGGCACGCGCGACGCCGACGTGCTCATCCGCGTGCCGCACTCGGCCGTCGACGAGCCCGCCGGCCTGCTCACCTACGGCCACGGCCTGTTGGGGAGCCGCGAGGAGATCTACGCCGGCCACCTGAGCCAGATCGCCAACGATTACAACTATATTCTGGTGGCCGTCGACCTGGTGGGCATGTCGTATCGCGACCAGGAAGCCGCGCTCACCTCGGTGCTCGACCTGAGCAACTTCACCAAGCTCGCAGACCGTCTGCACCAGGGCATGCTCGAGTATATCCTGGTTACGCGCGCCGCCGGGACGCGCCTGCCCGGGCTCGAGGAGATCACCTCGCGCAATATCCAGGTCTACACCGACGAGCAGTACTATATGGGCGGCTCGCAGGGCGGCATTTTCGGCCAGACGTTCATGGCGCTCACGCCCGATATCGAGCGCGGCTACCTTGCGGTGCCCGGCAACAACTACTCGACGCTCTTGTACCGCTCGACGGGCTTCGACCCGTTCCACAGCAACATGAAGAACACGTACGGGAGCGCGCTCGACCGGGCGGTGGGCATCGCGTTGATGCAGCTTTTGTGGGCGGGGACGGAACCGGTGAGCTACGTGCGCCGCATCGAGGACGAGCCGTTCGACGGCACGCCCACGCACGTGTTGATGACGGTGGCCAAAGGGGACTACCAGGTCGCGGTCGTCACCAACGAGCATATCGCTCGCACCGATATCGGCATCCCGATCTTGGAGAATTACGACGCCGACCGCACGCCCTGGAACCTCAACGAGGTCTCGTACCCGCACACCGGCTCGGGCATCATTCTGTACGACTTCGGCAACCCGTGGCCGGACGACGGCAACGCGATCTCGGACGATGGGGTGGGCGACCCGCACAGCAAGCTTTCGGGCGTGCCCGCGGCGGGCGAGCAGCTAAACCACTTCCTGCGCACCGGCGAGATTATCGACGTGTGCGAAGGTGCACCGTGTCAATTCGACCCTTGAACTTCAATTGGGCGAGGGCTTTTCAAAAGGGCATCGGAACTGGTGAGCGCTGCATCGGGGCCTCCCGAGGTGGACGTGGCTTGCGCGACTGCTGATATTTCAAACATAATCGCGAAGCGAAACCATTCCGATGCACCAGGTCAACATTGAAGCAACATCTGTACGTCAAGCTGACGTTGATCACGGCCCTCGCCGCGGCCACCACCGCCTGCACGGCCACCAATCAGTCACTCCAAGAGGACACCGGACCGCCTCCGCGCAAAGAGACGATCACGGCCGTGCACAGCGACACGCGCCCCGAGCTTCGCGACTGCTTTGAAACCAGCGCAGCCGACGGCGTGACCGAGGTCGAGGTCGAGCTGCAACTTCCTCGCTCGGGCACCCCGGCGTCCATTCGCTTGCTCGACCCCGAAACGCTCTCGCCCGAGCTGCGCACCTGCCTCGAGACGGCGTTCGCCGACCTCGAGTACGGCGAAGGCCGCAGCGGCTCGACCTACTACCAGGTGCTCACCTGGGACAGCCAATCTCAAAAGATTCGCTTCGAGGATCCGGTCGACGCCTACCACCGTTGGGGGCTGACGGGCGACGAGATCGAGTCGGTCTTCGAGGTCCACGAGACGCGCGTCGACCAATGCTACAAGGTCGCCGACAACGACCCCGAAGGCCGCGTCGTGCTCACCGTGGCGATCGACAGCGACGGCAGGGTCTCACGCGCCGGCATCAAAAGCTCGACGCTCGGCGCACCGAGCGTCGAAGATTGCCTAGTCGACTTTGCGCTCGAGTCGGAGTTTCCGCCGCCCAGAGGGGGCGGGGTGGTGGTCTTCGATCTGGCGTTTCGCTTTCGAGCGGGCGAGGGCTGGGTTCGCTAGACCTTCATTGCTCGAAAAGGCGGGGTTAACCGCAAAGGGCGCGAAGTACGCAAAGGACGGCAAGGAGGCTAAGCCTTGCTTCCTTCGGCGTCCTTCGCGCCCTTTGCGGTTCCACTCCAACTCGATCGTTATTCGACGATCACCTTGTCCGTCCCCGTCCGTCCGAAGGTCTCGGGGTGGTACATCTCCTCGGCCTTGGTCGGCGGGACGACGTACTCGCCCGGAGTCGTCGCGCGGGCGACGTAGGTGTACTCGTGCACACCTGCCCAGACCAACGGGGAGAACGCCTCGGCGCGCTCGTCGCGCAGGTTCTGGTGGGAGTACCAGGGGCGGAACCACCACCAGTAGGCGCCACGCTGCTGCTGCGGCTCGTTTTGACGCTCGGGGATCACCTCGGTGACCGCCAGGGCCGGGTTGAGCGGCTCGAGGCCCGCCGGCAGCGGGTCGACGAGCGCGACGTGGTAGCGGCGGGCGGGGGCGACCATCGACAGGACGATGCGCACGCGGGCGCCGGGTTTGATGACCCAGGTGCCGTCCTCGCGTTGCTTGACGTCGTCGGGGTCGTCGACCGCTTCGTAGCGCCGCTCGACGGCGAAGCCGTAGTCGGCAGGCTCCAGGTCGAGCGACTTGGGCGCGTACTTCATGCCGATGCGGTAGTACATGCGGCCCTTGCCGTCCTTTTGCAGCGTCAGGTTCGCGGGCTCCTCGCCGGCGACGTCGACGACCGTTCCCATCGGGATGTCGACCTGCTTGTAGTCGGTCGTGCGGCCCTTGTAGGTGTGCTCGCCGGCGTAATTGTCACCCAGCCACATGCGCGCGACGAAGTTGGGCGTCTGCTTCTCGTAGGTCTGGAAGTAGCGGTCGAGCGCCAGCAGCACGAAGACGTTCTCCTGGGTGTTCAGCCAACGGCCCCGGGTGCGGTGGTCGAGCAGGCCGCGCACGAGCTTGGGGATGAGGTCGCTCTTGGGCTCGGTGGCCATCGTCGCGTCGAGCAAGATGGCGTCGGTGCGCCGGCTCGAGTGCATCAGCACGTGCTCCTGGCCGCCGTACGAGGTGGTGAACTGCGCGGTGGCCGCCGTCTCGCTGACTCGGTTTTGCAGGAATCGCTCGAACTCGCCGATGCGCGACTGCGCCTTCGGCTCGTCGGCCAGGGTGGCCATCAGCCAGCCAATCGCCTCCATCGACAGTTGCTCCTCGGGGTCCTTCTTCGCCAGGGCGCGGGCTTGCTTGTGCGCCGACTCGCCCATCACGTCGAGCACGTAGTAGGCGTACGCTTTGACCGCGTTGCGCGTGATCTCCGAATAGGTCGGGGGGATATAGCGCTCGACGTTGTTCAGGAACTTATGCGCCTTGCCGAGCATCTCGTCCGACACCTCGAAGCCCTTCATCTTGGCGCGTTGCAGGGCGTGGGCGACGTGGACTTCGGCAAACGGGAAGCGATAGTGGTCGCGCGTCGACCACAGGTAGAACCCGCCGTCGGAGCGCTGCAGTTGCCCCAGCTTGCGGATGTCGCGCTCGACGGCGGCGACCATCTCCTCTTTTTCGGGCAAGCCCTCGGCGTCGAACGCCTCGAGCACGTCTTTGAGGGCGGCGATGCCCATCACACGCGAGGCGAGCTGCTCGGAGCACTCGAAGGGGTACTCGAACAGGTAGAGGACCGCGTCGGTCAGCTCTTGGACGGCGGTCGACGAGGTGGTCACCTCCAGTCCGCCGAAGAGCTCGATGGCGTCGGAAGGGGCGCGAACCGGCTGGGTCACAAAGCCCTCGTCGACCGTGCCGTAGGTGGCGAACGCCTCGGTGGTCGCAGGCGTCCACACCGGCAGCCTCTTCTGGGCGGCGTCCGCCCAGTTGCCGGTGCTCGCCGCGACCTGCACGATCGCCTCGCCGGCTTCTTCGGTGACCGCCGGGAAGCGCACCTCGACGCGGTCTTTGGCAGGAACCTCGAAGGTCTTGCCGGTGACCTCGCCGAAGCGCAGGTTGGCCGCGCGCACGGCCACGTTGACCTGCTTGGGCTCGTCGGTCTGGTTCTGGATGACCACCGGCATTTCGATGCGGTCGCCCCAGTTCAAGAAGCGCGGCGGCGAGGGGCGCACCATCAAGGGCAGGCGCGCGGTCAGGTTCGACTCGCCCTTGCCGAAGTGGTCGTCACCCTCGACGGCCACGGCCATGAGCCGGTAGCGCGTCAGGTTGTCGGGGAGTTTCAGGTCGACGGTGGCCTTGCCGTCGGCGCCGGTCTTCACCTCGGGGGCGAAGAGCGCCAGCGCGCGGAAGTCCTTGCGCAGCGCGATGGGCTTGGGCTTGGCCGGTCCGGCCGAGCCGCCGACGCCGCGACCGAAGGCCGCCTTCTCCTCCATCGGCGCGGCCGCCGCCGGGGCGGCTTGCATGGCCATGCTTCGCGTCGCCCCGGCTTCTTCGGCCTCGGCCATCTCGTCCATCATCACACCATCATCGGCGCCCCCCGCGATCGCCTCCTGAATCGTGGCGAGCAGCAGGTAGCTTCGCATGTAGCGGTCCTGCACGCCGGCCGATTGCTGGCG
This sequence comes from Persicimonas caeni, assembly GCF_006517175.1. Lineage (NCBI taxonomy): Bacteria > Deltaproteobacteria > Bradymonadales > Bradymonadaceae > Persicimonas > Persicimonas caeni. Next base: position 6,395,624 of record NZ_CP041186.1, read on the forward strand.
GTAGAACGAGCTGATGGGATCGCTCAACTGGTAGCCGCTCAAGGCGAGGATCGCCTCGTCGACGGCGATGAGCGCGACCTCGGCTCCCTTGGCGGGCTTGCCGTCCGCGTCGGTCACCGCCACCGAAATCTTGGTCTTGGTGCCCGGAGCGACCTCCTTTGCGGCGGGCGTCACGTCGACCGAGAGCACGCGCTTTTTGGGCGGGACCTTCAGGTCGAGGCTCCCGCTGGCAAACGCCGGCCGCTTGGGGGCGTCCTTTTGCGGCTCGCCCTGTTTGTTGCGCCGGTAGTCGGCTCCCACAAGGTCGACCTGCACGTGCACGTTCGGGTAGTCGGCCTCCGAGATCGAAATCTCGACGGTGTGCGAGCGCCCGTCGATGTCGAAGCGCTCTTCGGTGACGATGCCGTTTTGGCGCACCGTCATCAGCGCCTCGGCGTCGGCGAAGGGCGCCTGGATCAGAAGCTTGGCGGTGTCGCCGGCCTCGTAGGTCTCCTTGTCGGGGATGAGCTCGACCTCTTGGAGTTCGGCGCGCCGGTTGGGCGGCGTCTCACCGCCGGCGACCCACACGCGCATCTGGCTCATATTCGGGCGGCCCTTGGCGTCCTTGGTGATAGCGGTGATGCGCCAACTGCCGCCTTTTTCGGGCTCGAACTTGCAGGTCTGCGGGTCATCCTTCGAGGAGATCTTGCAGGTCTTCTTGTCCTTCTCGACCTCGCTCCACTGGCCTCCTTTGTACTGCCAGTCGATGCGCGCGGCGCTGATCTCGACGGGGCGGTCGGCCAAGATCTTGCCGTCGATGTCGGTCACGATCGACTCGATCTCGATGGGGTCACCCTTGTCGACGAAGTTCTTCTCGCTTCGGATGCCGACATAGGCCTTGGACGGGTGGACGAGCAGGTCGGCGCTCGCGCTCCAGGTCTGGCGGTTGACGTCGGTGACCGCGGCGCTGGGCGCGACGACCGTCGGCAGCGGCGGGGTGGCCGCGTCGAAGCTGATCTCGAGGTGGTGTTCGCCCGAGGCGTCGGTGTGGCCCGAGAAGGTCTCGGCGCTCGACCCGCCGCCGAAGCCGTTCAGGCCGATCGAACCCATCCACCAGGGTGTCCACTTGCCGAAGACGTAGTCGTCGTGATTCGGCGGGGCGTAGTGGCCCTCGCGGGTCTGCACCGTCCACTTCACGGGGGCGCCGGAGAGTCCGCCGCCGGCGTAGTAGTCGGCGTCGACGGTGATCTGGGTCGACTGGCCGATGACGTGGGGTCCTGCAGGCGCCTCCACGCTGACCTCGAATTCGGGTCGGCGAAACTCCTGGATCTGGAAGCCGTGCGAGGTCGCGCCGCTCACGTCACCGCCCGTTGCTCGCAGTTGGATGCGCGCATAGCCCAGGTTGACGTCGTCGGGCAGGTCGACCTCGAAGTCGAAGCCGCCGGCGCTGTTCACGTCGGCTGTGCCCGTGGCGATCTTGTTGCCGCGCGGCCCGTAGGCCTCGTATTGCACCTGCTCGACCCCGGCCATCGCCAGGCGGTCTTTGCGGTTCTTCTGGGCCTTGCGAAGCCACCCTTTGAGGTGGAGCGTCTCGCCGGGCTTATACATGCCGCGGTCGTCGAAGACGTGCCACAACATGTCGGGCGACTGCTTGTGCCGGCGCCAGTTGCTCTGGCCGCGGGCCCAGGGGGACATGTACTCGGGCAAGATGGCGACGTCGTCACCCTTCTTGGCCACGAGCACGTTGCCGCGCGCGAGCTTTTGGTCGCCCGACAGCTTCGTCAGGTCGATGTCGGCCAGGCCGTCTTTGTCGGTCTTGGTCGCGCCGCCGTTGAGCAGCGAGACCTCGACGCCTTCGAGGGGCTCGCCGTCGGCCAAGGCCGAGGTCCAGGTGAGCATCCGGTCGTTCGTGATGAACGCGTCGACCGCGATGTCGGTGTTTTGCACCCAGGTGATGACGTCGTTGTTGCGGTAGTGACGGTCGTTGAACGTGAAGAAGGGCTTGATGGGCTCGACGACGAGCACGAGCTGGCCCTTGCCGTCCTCCCCCCACGCCTCGTCGAGGTCGATGAGCGTCTGGGCGAACTCGTCTTCCTCGGCGTCGAGCTCGAACTTCTTGTCGAAGACCTTCTTGCCAGGCGCCGTCGCCTTGTCGGTGCGCCGGCGGTCGTTGACGAATTGCAGGTAGTCGGACCAATGCTCGGGCTCGACCTCGTAGGCCTGCACGTGGATACGCCCGAAGTTGACGCTGAAGATGGGGAACTTGCCCTTGGCCGCCGGGTCGAGCACGGTCAGCAGGCCCGCCGACGAGCCGAGCCGCGGCACGGCCGGTCCGACCTCCATTTCGATCGTGGTGTCCTTACCCAGCGTCTGGCCAAAGCGGTCTTTGAGGCTCGCGTCGAGGGTGACCTTGTAGGTCGTGCGCGGCTCGCTCTGGCCGTGGATATTGATCGACGAGTAGCTCGCCTTGACGTCCATGTTGGGGAGCTCGGGCTCGACGGTGACCATGTCGGCCGAGAATGCCTCTTCGTCGAGCTGGTTGTTGAACGTGATCCACCAGCCCGACATCGGCGGGCATTTATGCCGGCCGGTGCAGCTCTGGCGGCGCACCTGCAGCGGCTCGTAGGTGTGGGAGCTCTCGAACTGGGCTTTCTTGGTGACTTTGGGGCCCTCGGCCGACGGCGCGCCCTTGGCGATGCCAATCTGGACGCTCGACGCCGCCGGGAGCAGCTCGCTGGCGTAAAACGCGATCCATTGATTGGGCCGCGCCCCTTCGACGAGGCGGCTGACGGCGTCGTCTTGTTTGATTTGCTCGTCGGTCGCCAGCTTTGGCGCGTAGGACGAGCCGCCGGCTTTGATGGTCACGTATTCGAGGAGTTCCTCGGGGTTCACTCGCTGGTTGAACTCCAAAAACATCAACGGATCGCGCACATGCGGCCCGTGGCTCGGGTAGACGCGCGTGATGTCGAGCGGTGGGGTCGAGAACGTAAAGGTCGTCGCCTCGCCGAGCTTGTCGCCGGTGGCCGACTCGAGCGATTTGGGCACGGTCACCGTGTAGTCGGTCGCCATCGGAAAGCGCTCGCCTTCGGGCTCGAACAGCGCGGTGCGCGTGCCGATCCAGCGCCACTTGCCCTCGACTGCCGGCTCAATGCTTGCCGGCACCGTCTCGGCGGCGTCCTCCTGGCCGCTGACGGCGACCATCGGCTTCGAGAAGGTCAGGCTGAGCTTGGGGGCGAGATCGACGTTGCCCTCGGGCGCGTAGCGAAGCACCTTCAGCGGCCCTTTTTGAGCCTCGGGGACTTCACCCCCTTCGACCTCGGGCGGAAACGCCGTCTTCACCGTCTCGCCGGTGCGGGGAGGCGGCTGAGAGCGCTTGCGGAAGGCGAACTCCTCCTGGGCGTCCTCTTCGGCCGGAAGCGCCGGCAGCCGGCCCAGCAACCGCTTGGTCTCCGCCTCGCCCAGCGGCGTCCCCTCGACGGTGCGCGGGCGCACGAGCTTGTCGGGCGTCTCTTTGGCCTCGCGCAGGGTAAACTGCAGGCCCTCTTTGTCCTCGGTCGTCACGGTATACTCCCCGTCAGTCTCGGTCGCAGCGTGGGTCTGGTCGTCGCGCTCGTTCTTCTTGTCACCGCAACCGCTGCAGGCGGTCAGCGCCAGGGTTGCCGACAGAAAGACGACTCCGATACGTGCGTTCGTCATAGCGTACTTACTCATGTTGGTTCATTCGATGCGGGGAGCATAACGCAGCGTGTGACAAATGCCCACGTGCGAGGTGTTGGACGCTCCTGAAAGTAGGACATTCAGCTTCCCGCCAAGTTCCTGGGGGTACAAACGTGGCGAGTGGGTTGGGGATCTAAATTGCTTTCGAACTCGAGGTTGTGCGTCCGCCTTCGAACACGCGGGGGCCTCTCCTTCGTCGACCGAACGGCGGCCATATGTGTCTCGAGAAACTTATTAGCGTCGATCGCGGTCTCCCGCGGAGAGGCCACCCGCGTGTTCTTCGGCTCGTGGGCCGTGGCAAATCAGTAGCGAAGACAACGGGGTCTTCTCTTCGGCTCGTAGGCCGTAGCGAACCAGTAGCGAAGGCGACGGGGGGCTCTTCGAGGAAGAGTGCGATCGACGCTAGAGCTCCTCTGTTAGCGCAAACCTGCGTCGTTCACTCGCCCGAGAAGAGCCCCCCGAGCCTTCGCGAAACAACGCCTCAACACTCCAAACAAATCTTTCCAAGCAATCAACCGAGCTCCCCCGCCACATTACGCTGCAAATACGCCCGACGCGCCTCCGCGTCGTCGTAGATCGCCAAGGCGTGCATGAGCTTCGGCACCGCCGCTTCGACGGTCATGCGGCCGCCCGACACCGCGCCGACCTCGGCGAGCTTGCGGCTATTTTGGTACAGGCTCAGGTCGACGAGTCCGTAGGCCTGGGTGATCACCAAGACCTCGATGCCCAGGCCCACCGCCTTTTCGACCGTGGGGGCGAGTGAGCGTTTGGCGGTGGGGACGGTGCCCGCGCCGAACGCGGCCAAGACGATGCCGTGCGGGTGGTCTTCCGCCTCGAGCATCAACTCGAAGAGGCGTGGGTTGAAGCCGGGGGTCATGTGCACGGCCAGCACGTGGTTGTCGAAGCGTGCGTCGGGGGCGAACGGCTCGTTGCGGTGCAGGACGTGGTCGGCCACGTCGATGTCGACGCCCAGGCGGGCCAAGGGCGAGATGCCCGGGCTGTCGAAGGCGCGGTAGTCGCGGGCGTTGCTCTTGGTGCTGCAGCAGCCGCGCAGCAACAAGCCGTCGAAGCAGATGCCCACCTCGGGGATATCGCAGGTGGCGAGTTCGACGGCGTCGGCGAGGTTGCGTCGGGCGTCGGTGCGCAGCGCGGCCAGGGGGCGTTGGGCGCCGGTGAGCACCACCGGTTTGTCGAGGCCGGCGAGGCTGTAGGCCAGGGCGCTGGCCGAGTAGGCCATCGTGTCGGTGCCGTGGACGATGACGAAGCCGTCGTAGTCGTCGTAGTGCTCGGCGATCTTGTCGGTGAGCGTGGTCCAGTGCTCCGGGCCGATATCGCTCGAGTCGAGGTTGAAGACGATCTCGGTGTCGATCTCGGCCAGCTCGTTGAGCTCGGGCACCGCGTCGGTCAGCGCCTGCGAGTAGGCGTTGGGTTCGAGGGGCTCGCCGGTCATGCCGAGGGTGCCGCCGGTGTGCAGCAGGAGGACGCGCTTCATGGGAACTCCGAGGGGTTGGGTGCAGTCTCGGCGACCATTGCCCAAATTGTGGCGTTTTGGCAAGCGAGGGATGCCGGCCTGGTCAGAATGGCTTCTGAGGGTTGTGGGTTGGGGTCGGGCGCGGCTCGGGTCGTTTTTGGAAGGTTCGTCGTTGGGGGGGATGTCGAGGTGGAGTCGCGTTGGAGGGGTTCGTCGTAGGGGGGGATGTCGAGGTGGAGCTGCGTTGGAGGGGTTCGGAGATAGGGGGGATGTCGAGGTGGATGGCGAAGTTGAGGGGGCTTCCGAGGGTGCGCTCATCGGTGGACCTGCGGGTCCACCGATTGCGCTTACCCCCGGTGACGAGGTCGTGTGGCGGGGGGTGGGAGGTCGGAACCCGCTGGGTGTGACGTGAGTCGCGCCGGAGCCCCGGGTCGAACCCTCTGGGTGTGACGTGAGTCGCGCCCTAAGAGTCCTCGCTAAAGTCGACGTCGCGTTGCTCTTCGAGCAGCTCCTCGTCGGCGTAGGCGTCGAAGACACCGCTGTGCATCCCGAAGGCGACGATGTCGGGGTCGAGCTCGTTGTCCTCGACCATGCTGTGCAGGATGCGACGGACTACGCTCGCAGGAAGCGCGTCTTTGTAGGGGCGGTCGGCGGCGGTGAGCGCCTCGAAGATGTCGGCCACGGCTAAGATGCGCGCCGGCAGCGACAGCGCCTCGGCGCCCAGCCCGCGCGGATACCCCGAGCCGTCGAGCTTTTCGTGATGGCTCGCCGCGATCTCGGGGACGCTCTCGAGCTCGGGGGTGAACGGCAACTCCGAGAGCATCTCGAGGCTGACGCGGGCGTGATTGCGGATGATCTGGATCTCGTCCTTGGTCAGCGTCCCCTTGCGAATGCACAGGTTCTCGACCTCGTCGTCGGTGAGCAGCGGGCGCGCGTGGCCGCCCGTCGTCCAGGTGCGCTGGGCGATGGCCTCGACGCGCTCGACGGCCTCGTCGGCCATGAACTCGCCGCCCTTGTTGCACGTCTCGAGGAATTCGCGCTCGGCGCGAAGCTCGGCGACCGTGTCGGAGAAGCGCGCCTCGATGTCGGAGACGTCGGCGTCGGGGCCCTGGGCGCGCACGCGGTCGAGCTTGGCCTGCAGCGCCTCGATGCACGCGTCGCGCTCGAGCACCTCGTAGCGGGTCTGTATCTCGGCGATGCGGTCGTGGATGGTCTCGAGCTTGGTCGCCTTGTCGACGACCCACTCGGGGGTGGTCACTTTGCCGACGTCGTGCATCCAGCCGGCCACCCGCAGCGCCTTGCGCGCGCTGGCGTCGAAGTGCACGTCGGCAAAGGGGCCCTCGTCGGCGGCGTCGATGGCGTCGGCCAGCCTGAGCGTGATGTCGACCACGCGGCGCACGTGCCCGGCGGTGTAGGGCGACTTGGCGTCGATGGCCGTGGCGATGGTGCGGATAAACGCCTCGAATTGCTCCTCGAGGATGGTGAAGAGCTGGGCGTTTCGCACCGCCACGGCCGCCTGCGAGGCGAGCGAGGCGGTCAGCTCCTCAAGGCGCTCGCCGAACGCGACGACCTCGCCGGTCTCCTCGCGCGCGTTGATGAGCTGCAACACGCCGATGACCCCGCTCGAGTGGTGGCGAAGAGGGACGACGAGCATCGACTTCGACCGGTAGCCCGTCTCCCGGTCGAATTTGAGCGGCCCGGTAAAATCCCACTCGTCCTGCTCGCAGTAGACGTCGGCGATATTGGCCGTCTCGCCGGTATTGGCCGCCCAGGTCGACACGTTCGACAGCCGCGGCCGGCCATCCTTGCGCAGCGGAATCGGCCGAAAGATCGCCTCGTCGAGCTCCTCCTCGGAGGTCCCGCCGATGCGAATGCCCATCGTCTCGTTCTGCACGATCTTCCAGTCGAGGCAGCCGCGCTCCTCGTCGACCAAGAAGAGCGTGCCGCCGTCGGCGCGGGTAAACCGACGCGTCTCGTCGACGACCATTTCGAGCAAGACGTCGAGGTTGCGCTCGGTCGACAGGGCGGTGCCGATCTGGATGAGGTGGTCGACGAGTTGGAGGAGGTCTTGTTGCTGCATGGCGGTCTTGGGTGGAGTTGGCGGTGGTGGGGGGATGGTATTTGCGGGGCGCGGACTTGTCGAGGTGCGAGGCGTTTCCGGGGGTGCGCTCATCGAGTGCGCCGAGGGCGCGCTCGATTACGCTTACCCCCGGGAAGCCTCAACCCTCGACAAACGTTGCACCATGATACTAACCTCCGCCCGCCTTCATAACTTGGAGTACTGATGACCACTGCAGCAATGACCAACGCCCACGCCCCCCTCGCCGACAGCCTCCAAGAGGGCCTGAAGACCCTCTTTGGCTTCGACGAATTCCGCAAAGGGCAGCGCGAGGCGATGGAGACGATCATGGCCGGCGACGACGCGCTCGTCGTCATGCCGACCGGGTCGGGTAAGAGCCTTTGCTATCAGCTCACCGCGTGCGTCAAAGAAGGCGTGACGCTGGTCATCTCGCCGCTGATCGCTCTGATGAAGGACCAGGTCGACAGCCTGCAGAAGCTCGGCCTGCCGGCCACCGAGATCAACTCGTCGATGAGCTGGGACGAGCAGCAGCGGCGTATCGAGGGGCTCAGGCTCGGCGAGTACAAGCTGGTGTACGTGGCGCCCGAGCGTTTTCGCAGCGGGTCGTTTCGCCGGGCGCTCGCCCAGGTCGACGTGTCGATGCTGGCGGTCGACGAGGCGCACTGCGTGAGCCAGTGGGGCCACGATTTCCGGCCCGACTACCTTCGTATCTCCGACATTCGCCGCGAGTTGGGCAACCCGCAGACCGTGGCGCTGACGGCGACGGCCACCAAATTCGTCCAAAAAGATATCGTCGAGCAGCTCGACATGCCCGACGCGCATATTCTGGTGTCGGGTTTCGAGCGTCCCAACCTCTTCTTCGAGGTGTTCCACGCCCGGCGCGACAGCGACAAGCTCAAGCGGCTCGTCGCGCTCATCGAGTACTACGACGGCGAGTCCATCGTCGTGTATTGCGCCACGCGCAAGCAGGTGCGCCAGGTCCAAAAGAAGCTCGCCCGCGAGGGGATCAGCTCGAGCACCTACCACGGCGGCATGGGCGACGTGGATCGCGCGCAGACGCAGAACGCCTGGATGGACGGCGAGGTGCCCGTGCTCGTGGCCACCAACGCGTTCGGCATGGGCGTCGACAAGCCCGACGTGCGCGCGGTGGCCCACTACAACGTGCCCGGCAGCGTCGAGGCGTATTACCAGGAGGCCGGCCGCGCGGGGCGTGACGGCGATCCCGCCCATTGTCTGCTGCTGTTCAACTACGGCGACAAGGGCATCCACGACTTCTTTACCGAGAACTCGTACCCGCTGCGCACCGAGGTGATGCTCGTGTGGCAGTACCTGAGCGGGCTCGGGACCGGCACGCACGCGGTCGACGCCGACCGTATCTCCGACGAGTTGGCGCGTCAGGGCGGCAAGATTCACTCGTTCGGGGTCGACTCCATCCTTCGCCTGCTGCAGAGCGGCGGGCATATCGAGGTGTTGCCGGCCGGGCAGGGCGTCACGGTGCTCGACGAGACGCCGGTGGGCGAGGTGAACGTCGACTTCGAGGCGGTCGCGCACCGGCGCGAGGTGGCCAACGAGCAGCTGGGAAATATGCTGCAGTACGCCTCGAGCCAGAGCTGCCATCAGGCCGAGCTGCTGCACTACTTTAACAGCGAGCCGAGCTTCGGAGAGCGCTGCGAGAATTGCTCGTCGTGCTCGGGCATGCCCGAGTATGTCGAGGAGAACGCCGAGGCGCTCCAGAAGTCGATCGCCACGGCCGAAGCGCCCGACGTGCTCATCAAGAAGCTCTTGGCGGGTGTGGCCCGCGGTCGCGGAAAGCGCGGGGCGCACGCAGTCGCGGCGATGCTGCGCGGCTCGATGGCCAAGTCGGTCACCGAGGCGGGCTTCGACAAGTTGAGCACCCACGGGATCTTGAGCGCGATGGTCCAGGACGACCTCGTGCATCTGCTCGACATGCTCACCGCCAGCAAGCTGGTGGAGCGAAACGAGTACGGCTGCGTGTCGATTACGTCGCTCGGGGCGGACGTCATGCGCGACGACGCGCCGATGCCCGAGTCGCTCGAGCGTCAACTCGACATCACGCTGGTCGAGCCGTCGCGGCGCCAGAAGCGCAAGCAGACGCGTCGCTCCGATGCGGCCGCGGCCACCGGGAGCACTTATGACCGCACGCTCGAGCTCGTCCAACAGGGGCTCACCCCCGACGAGATCGCCGAGGAGCGCGGCCTGAAGACGCGCACCATCACCAACCATCTCATTACGCTCGCCGCGCGCGGGGACACCTTCGACCTCGAGCCGTATCTCGACGGCGATATCCTGGCGCGCATGCGCACCCTGGCGGCCGACTGGCAGGACGGCGACGCGCTCCGCCCGCTCAAGGACGAGCTGCCCGAGAGCTGCTCGTACCCCAAGCTCAAGATTCATCTCGCTCAGGTGTTGATGGAGCGCGAAGGGTGAAGTGAACTGTCCTTGCCAAACGCCACGCGTCCGCTATGGTGGCCCCATAGGATGTGCGTAGGTGTAGTCAAACTTGATACCCATCACAGGTGTCAGCGTTGCGATGAATGGTACTGGACGGCTTCAAATTGCCGGTTGGGTGGCCGTAGTCTGTTTGCTCGTTGGGACCGCGGCGACGGCCCAGGTCCAGACGAAGCCGACCGAGCGAGCAAACCCCGACACGCCTGCCTCCACCGCCATCACCTACCAGTTCAACGACCCCAACCCGCGGGTCAAGAACTCGGTCTACTCGGTCTACCAGGCCGACGGCGTGACCATGATGGTGCGTCATCCGCGCCAGGAAGCCCCTCAATTCGACAAGCCGACATGGTACGCCAACGCGGCGACCGACGGTCGTCTGGTGCGCGTGCTCCAGGCGCATCGCCCGGTGCTCGTCAAGCCCGGCTCGGGCGGCTACAAGCCCGGCACGCGTGAGCGTCGCCGGCGTCGAGACGACGTGTCCTACGTCGCCTACGACAACCTCGAGACGAAGCTCGTGCGCGGCGAAAAGGACCGAAAGATCGCCGGTCAGAAGACCCACCACTACATCTTGCACCTCGGCTTCGAGGGGACCCGCTTCGATGACACCGGCGAGAAGGTCGAGCAAAAGAAGCTCGCCTACGAGCACCACCTCTGGATCGCCGAGGACCTGCCGTACTCGCCGGCCTTCGCGCAGCCGTTTCGCATCATCGGCCGCCTCTTCGTGGGCGACGACGGCACCAAGCTGGGCGAGTATATCTACGACCAGGTGCGCCCCGAGCTGGAGGCGAAGGGCCTTGTATTGGGCATGGAGTTTCGCCAGAAGGGCGAGAAGGCCGCAAAATACAGGCTCGAGGCCGAGCGCTTCGGCAAAGCCAAGGCGCGAAAGGCCACGCTGCCCGAGTACCCGATCATCGACCAGAAGACCTTCGCCAAGATCACGCCGTTGAGCTTCGTCAGCCGCATGGTCGCGCCCTCCGACGAGGAGGCCGCCGGCAAGTCGAGCTTCGAGCTGTCCTACAAGGGCGACGCGAAGGGGGACATCGAGGGGACCGCAGTGTGGGGAACGAACACCCACGGCGACTTCGCGCTGTTGCTCAGCCTGCCGTCGAAGTTCGGTTCCGAACAGGGCGCGGCCGCCGAGGGCGCGTCCTCCAAAGAGATCTTTTTGCTGCTCATGCGGCCCATGCACGGCCGCCCCGAGGAGGGAGAGTACGAGGTGGCCAACGTGGTCGACGACATCGAGTCGCTGTCGAAAGAGGAGCTCGAGGCGTTGTCCCAGAAGTTTACGGTCATGGCCGTCATCCGCGAGCGCAAAAAGGACGCCGAGCACCCCGATATCTACGCGCTGACCGAGGCGGCCGAGGGCAAGGTCACCGTCTCGAAGGGCGAAGAGGGCCTGCAGGGGACGATCGAGCTCGAGCTGAACGGAATCGCCCTGTCGACCGACGCCTCGAAGGCCTCCATCGAGGTAAAGGCGAGCTTTTCGGCGCGCAAGGCGCTTGATAATGTCGGATCGAGCACCATTACTCAGGTGCTCACTCGCTAGCGTCGAGTCTGGACCTCATGGCAAATTCTTTGGGCGGAGCGCCCATTCCATGTCACGCCTTTGATCTCTTGGAGCCGCTGGGCAGCGGAGGGATGGCCGAGGTGTGGCGGGCGGAGCATCGCGCACAGAAGACGCCGGTGGCCATCAAGGTGATCACGGCCCGGCAGGCCCGACAGAGCGCCTACGTGGACCGGTTTCGTCGCGAGGTTCAGGCGGTGGCCGGCTTGAATCACCCAGGCATCGTCGGGGTCTTCGATTACGGCCAGATTCCCGACGAGGCCGCCAGCCGACACCCCCGTCTGGTCGCCGGAAGTCCGTTCCTCGCCATGGAACTGATGAGCGGCGGAAGCCTCGCCTCCTTACCCACGTCGAGCAGCTGGGCCGACCTTCGGGCCCTGTTGGCGAGCATGCTCGATGCGCTGGCTCACGCCCATGCTCGCGGCGTGATTCATCGCGACCTCAAGCCCGCCAACGTCCTGTTCGACCGCCGCACTGACGGCCGCCTGACCATCAAATTGGCCGATTTCGGCATCGCCCACGCCCTGCGTCGCCGCTGCGAGATGCCTGTGACGAACTCGCCGTCGAGTTCGGTGGGCACTCCCCTTTATATGCCGCCCGAGCAATTCGAGGGTCGTTGGCGCGACTTCGGCCCGTGGACCGACCTGTACGCTCTGGGGGCCATGGCCTACGAGATGGCGAGCGGGCACCCGCCCTTTGTCGCCGAGAATCCGGTCAAGCTGGCGATCATGCATATGAGCAAGGCGCCGCCGCGGATGCACCCGCGCTTCGACGTCCCCGCCGGGTTCGAGGAGTGGGTCCAGCGCTTGCTCATCAAGGAGCCGCACGCGCGCTTCGAACGGGCGGCTGACGCTGCCCGGGCGCTCGCGGCGCTACCCGACTGTGCACCTGCGCTCAGGCAGACGTCTCCGGGGCTGCCCGCCGAGGCACCACTGCCGCGCGACCCGTCCCATGAGGATCTCGCGGATACGCTCTTCGAGGTGGTCGGCGAGACGCTCGCGATGCCCGGCGTCGAAGCCTTGGCGACACAGGCTTCCGAACACGCGGCGACCGAGCACTTGCCGCGCGAAGCCTTCTCGGGCCTGGAGACGCAGAGTCACGAATCAACCGAGACGCCCGCGCCCGAGACTCCCTCGCCGTTGCAGGTGCCGCCGACCTGGCGCATTGCCGGACGCCAAGGTTCCTCGGTGCAACTCAGCGGGGCCGGGCTGGGCTTGTTCGGACTGCGCGAGATCCCGATGGTCGACCGCGACGACGAACGCGATCTGATCTGGGAGGCGCTTCGCCGGGCCGTCGACGAGGGGCGGCCGCGGGCCGTGCTCCTGACCGGAGCCTCGGGCACGGGCAAGAGCCGGCTGACCGACTGGATGTGCACTCGCGCCGACGAACTCGGCGTCGCCACGGTGCTGCGCGCCTCGCACAGTCACACCGCGGCGGTCAACGAGGGTGTGGCGGGCATGCTGGAGGACTACTTTGCCTGTTGGGGGGCGACTCGCGAGGAGACCCGCGAGCGGGTACGTGCCGGTCTCGAGCGCGTCGGCGGCGTGGCGGAGCAGGACCCGACGCACGACACGAGCGACGACGTGAGCGCATTGGTCGAGCTGATCCGCCCGGTGGGAGAGACGGCCACCGCAGAGGAGCGCTACCGGTTTTCCTCGCCCCGCGAGCGCCATGCGGTGGTGGCTCGTTTGGTGCGCCGGCTCGCGGGGCGTCGCGCGGTCATCATCTGGCTCGACGAGGTTCAGTGGAGCTCCGAGTCGATCGCGTTGGTCGAGCACGTGCTTCGGAGCGACCGCGAGATGCCCGTGCTCTTCGTGCTCACGGCGCGCTCCGAGGCGCTCGGCGACGATGAGCACGTCGCCGCAAAGCTCGATGCGCTGGCGGAACTACCCGGGTGCGTGCACCGAGATGTGGGCAACCTGCCGTCACACTATCAACTCGAGCTCGTCCACGAGATGCTCACGCTCGAGCCCGAGTTGGCCGAGCAGGTCGTCGCTCACACCGGCGGCAACCCGCTCTTCGCCGTGCAGCTTGTGGGGGACTGGGTCGAGCGCGGCGCGTTGAGCTCGTCGCACCGGGGCTATCAGCTCAACGAGGATCTCGGTGACGCCGTGCCGGCGACAATTCGCGAGCTCGTCGAAGCGCGGCTGGCGCGGTTGATCGCGGGCGGTCCGGCGGAAGAAGGTGCGCAGGATGACGAGGCACTGGAGCTGGCCGCGGCGCTGGGCATGCGTGTGGACGCAGACGATTGGGACGCAGCGTGTCGGCACGCCGGGTTGGAGGTCGAGCTCGGTCGGCTGACCGAGGCGTTGGTCGACAGCGGTCTGGCCGAGCGCCTGCACCGTGGCTGGAGCTTCGCGCACGGCGTGGTGCGCCAATGTCTCGAAGCCCGAGCGCGCCGTGAAGGCCGGTGGCAAACCCATCACGCAGCCTGTGCGAAGATGCTCGAGGACCGAGGCGGCAACGACACGCCCTCGGCCGCGGTTCGCCTGGCCGAGCACTGGTTGGAGGCCGGACAGCCGGAGTGTGCGATCGGTCCGCTACTCTTTGCGGCAACCGAACTCGTCGAACGGGGAGAACACACTCGGGCGCAGGATCTACTCGACAGGCGCGAGGAGGCTCTGGCGCATATGGAGATTGGAACCGACGAGCGTGCTTGGTCCCAGGGCTGGGTAGTCCGTGCGCGCAGCCTGATGGCGCACGGGCCGAATCCGGAGAGCCTCGAATACTTTGATCGCGTCGAGCACTGCGCCCGCGAATCTGGCTGCCGCGACCTCCTCGCGGCGGCCGGCCACCTGCGCGGCATCGACGCGAGCCGCCGCGGCGACTCCGATGCAGGCCTCGCCTATTTCGAACAGAGCCGACGCGACGCGACGGCCGTCGGCGACCAGAGCTTGGTGGCCCATAACACCCGCTGGATCGGCACCTTGCGCCAAGCTCGCGCCGAGTTCGAGCTCGCCCAGGAGTCTTTCGAGCAGGCGATGCGAGACTTCGAGCGTCTCGCCGACGACCAGTATCACGGCGAGGCGCATAACGAGTTGGCCTATCTGTGTTTGCAGCGTGGCGACCTCGACGGGGCCGAGGCGCTCTTGGAGCAGGCTCTCGCGTTTTGGGAGAATTCGCCCACACGCAATCCGCTGGGGTTGGCGAATACCTACAATATCCTAGGCGAAGTCTATCGCCAGCGCGCCCGTCCGGCCGAGGCGTTGGCGCACTACCGGCGCGCGCTGCGTATCTACGAGCGCACCGAGCTCGACAACTTCGCCCACGTCACCCGGCTCAATATCGGCCTGGCGCTCGTCCTCGACGAGCAGTTTGCCCAGGCGCGCGAGGTCCTCGAGGATGTCGAGCACTCGTTGCACGCGCCGACTCGGGCGATGTGCAGGCTGGCGTTGCTCTCGTGTGCCGCCGACGAAGAGACTTGGGATGATTGGGACCGGTGGGCCGACGAGGCAATCGCGTGGTTCGAGGAGCACGAGTTTTTCGAGCAGGCCAACGCCTGGGCGGCCGAGGTCGCCGGCGAGCGTGCCGCCTCCCGCGGCCGGCTCGAGCGTGCACGACGGGTGTGGGAGCTCTCCGAGCGCCAGTGGCGGGCCATCGGCGACACCCAATCAGCCGCGCGGGTGGCCGATCGCATCGCCGCGCTGGCGAAATAGGTGAGCCTTCGAGATGTTTTTATGAATCGAATCGACGCTCAAAGGGGTCCAACTGTTGAGGTCACTAGACTTCGAGCGACCTGTCGGCGATCGTTGTGCAGACTGAAGACCGAGGACCGAATCATGAAGCGTAGCGTCCACATTATCATCGCCTGTGCCACCCTCGTCGCGTTCACCTGGGGGTGCGACGGCAGCACACTCGGCTCGAGCAAGAGCGCCACCGAAACCCGCGGCGCAGCCCTCCAGCAGACGACTGCCGACGAGAAGACCGAGGCCGAAGCGCACAACCACGACTTCGAGCATATCGACTACTCGGAGGTGCCCGACAAGAAGGCCGACCCCGACCTGAAGCTGACCGAAGAGCAGTGGAAGGAGCGCCTGTCGGACGAGGAGTACGAGATCCTGCGCGAGAGCGGCACCGAGCCGGCGTTTACCGGCGAGTTGCTCAAAATCAAGAAGCAGGGCGTGTACGTGTGCGGTGGCTGCGGCGAGCCGTTGTTCTCGTCCGAGACCAAGTTCAAGTCAGGCACGGGCTGGCCGAGCTTCTACGACGCCGTCGAAGACGGCACGGTGGGGTTGGCCAAGGACAACAAGTACGGCATGCAGCGCGTCGAGGTCTACTGCACCAACTGCGGTGGCCACCTCGGCCACGTCTTCAACGACGGCCCGGCGCCGACCGGCCTTCGCTACTGCATCAACTCGGCCGCGCTCGAGTTCGTGGAGGGTGATGTCGAGGAAGGTCAGTCCGGCGAAGCCGCCACCGACGAATAAGAGCGCGACGAGTAAGATCGCCGAGCAGGATTCAGACGGCGCGCCGCTTCCAACCGCAGTCCTTGCAGCGGTGCTTGGGGACCATCAAAAAGACGCCCCACAGCGCCAAGATCCCGCTCACTCCCAGAGTGGGAATCGCGCCGACAAACCCCACCATCACCAGCGCCCAACCAAAGATCACCCCGAAGACCGAGCGGCGGCGCACTACGCGCTCGCTGCTGCATTCGGGGCACTCTGCGTATTCTTTTCGATGAGCTGCGATGGGGGACCTCACGGGGCATCGGACTTCTAGGTCGCTTCGTACAACATGCGCCGGTTCGGCGCAATTTCGGGTTCGTGATGTAAGGTAGTCAGTTTTGCTTGACTAAATTGGGGGCGGCGCTACTGTTTGGTGTTGTAGTCAAGTCTGGTTGACTAAATGCGCCCGAGGCGCTCGATACGGAGAAGGATGATGCTAGAGCCGATTAGCCCCACCATCTGGGGTGCAGAGCACGATGTGAAGGCGCCGGGAGGCATCATTTTCCGCTCGCGCATGAGCGTGGTCGACCTGGGCGACGGCGAGTTGTTGCTGCACTCGCCGGTGCCCATCGACGACGCTCTGGCCGCCGAGATCGATGCGTTGGGTACGGTGCGCTGGATTGTGGCGCCCAACGATCAACACCATCTGTACGCCGGGGAGGCCTCGGCTCGGTACCCGGGCGCGACGCTCTTGGGTACGCAGGGGGCGCGGGACAACGAGCCCGACGTCGAGTTCGACGCTGCACTCGAAGACGGCGCGCCCCCCGAGTGGGCGGGGCGCCTCGAGATGGTCGGCATCGAGGGGACTCGGTATTGGAACGAGTTTGTGTTCTACGAGCCCAAGTCGCGCACCCTGATCTGCTCGGACCTGGTCTTCAATATCCACGAGATCCCCAATTTCGCGACCAACCTGATGCTCACGCTCGTCGGGGGCAAGGGCGGGGTGGTGCAGACGCGGTCGGAGCGCTGGTTTCTGGTGAAAGACCGCCCGAGCTATGCCGAGAGCATCGCGAAGGTGCTCGCGTGGGACTTCGACCGGCTCGTGATGGGTCACGGGCGTGTGGTCGAGACCGGCGGATATGAAGAGTTGGCCAGGGCGGTTCGGTGGGCGCTTCCGTCGTCGCATCGGGAGAAAACGGAGCAAGGGACGCCATGAGTGAGCAGCCTAGAGATTCCGATAAGGCTTTCGAGGAACGAAAGCGCCGAAGCTTCTTCCAGGTCCTGTTCAAGGCGGCGCGCCTGATCAACGAGATGGCGCTCGAGCGAGTGCGCGAGGCGACCGGTGACGAACGCATTCGTCCGGCGCACACTTCGCTTTTTCCGCATATCGACGCGGAGGGAAAACGTCTGACTCAATTGGCGGACAAGCTTGGTGTGACCAAGCAAGCCGTGCAGCAGTTGGTCGACGATCTCGAGCAGATGGGGTTCGTCGAGCGGGTGCCCGACCCGAGCGACGGGCGAGCGAAGCTGATTCGCTGGTCGTCCTCGGGACGCGCTGGACTCGACGCCGGTCTCGGTCTGTTGATGGAGTTCGAAAGGGAACTCGCCGAGGAGATCGGCGAAGGAGAGTTGCGTACGGCGCACGAGGTCTTGTTGCGGGTGGTGGATTGGGTTGAAGGAGAGTAGGCCTTGCAGGTGCGCGGCGGCTGCTATTGAGGTGGAATGAGTATTAAAGGGCGGACGATTCGTCGCGTTTGAGCGAAGAGGATGTCGTGGCTGATAAGACACGTGGCTTGTCAGCAATGCGTGCTCTTCGCTCGAATGTTGCGAGTCGTCCGCCCTTCAATTGTCTTTCGCGAGGGCGCTGTCGAGCCCTCGCCTCAAATAGCTGGCCTTCAAGAATCGAGGCGCTGCATCACACCTCCGGAAGCTCGGCCAACGCCGCGTCGAGCTTTTCGGCGTCGTAGTCGCGGTCTTCCAGGTTACCTGCGAAGTACTCGTCGTAGGCGGCCATGTCGAAGTTGCCGTGGCCCGACAGGTTGAACAGGATCGTCTTCTCTTCGCCGCGCTCCTTGCAGGCCAGCGCCTCGTCGATGGCGCCTTTGACGGCGTGGTTGCTCTCGGGGGCGGGGATGATGCCCTCGGCGCGCGAGAAGAGCACGCCGGCCTCGAAGCAGCCCGTCTGGTGGAAGGCGCGCGCTTCGATGATGCCGAGCTCCTTGAGGTGGCTCACCAGCGGCGACATGCCGTGGTAGCGCAGCCCGCCGGCGTGGAAGCCGGGCGGGATGAAGTTCGAGCCGAGGGTGTGCATCTTCATCAACGGCGTCAGGTGGCCGGTATCGCCGAAGTCGTAGGCGTATTTGCCGCGGCTGAGCGTGGGGCAGGCGGTCGGCTCGCAGGCGACGATCTCGACGTCCTGGCCGCCGCGAAGCTTCTGGCCGATAAACGGGAAGGTCAGCCCGGCGAAGTTGCTGCCGCCGCCGGCCGCTCCGAAAATGACGTCGGGGTAGGCGTCGGCCATCTCCATCTGCTTGATCGCCTCGAGCCCGATGACGCTCTGGTGGGTCATCACGTGGTTGAGCACGCTGCCGAGCGAGTATTTGGTGTCGTCGTTCTTGGCGGCCAACTCGACCGCCTCGCTGATGGCGATGCCCAGGCTGCCGGTGGTGTTGGGGTCTTTGGCCAGAATTTTTCGGCCCGACTCGGTCTCCTCGCTCGGGCTCGGCACGCACTCGGCGCCGTAGGCCTGCATCATCGCCTTGCGATACGGCTTCTGCTCGTAGCTCACCCGCACCATGAAGACTTTGATGTCGATGCCGAAGATCGCGCCGGCAAAGGCCAGCGACGAGCCCCACTGGCCGGCGCCGGTTTCGGTGGTGATGCGCGTGATGCCCGCCTCTTTGTTGTAGAAGGCCTGCGCGACCGAGGTGTTCGGCTTGTGGCTGCCGGTGGGGCTTGTGCCCTCGTATTTGTAGAAAATCTTGGCCGGGGTATCGAGCACGCGCTCGAGGTTTCGCGCCCGGTACAGCGGGGTGGGCCGCCACATGCGCAGCACGTCGATGATCGGGTTGGGGATCTCGATTTCGCGCTCGGTCGAGACCTCCTGCTCGATCAGTGCCATCGGAAAGAGCGGGGCGAGGTCGTCGGGGCCAATGCCTTCGCCGGTGGCCGGGTGCAAGACCGCCGGGGGCGGCTCGGGCAGGTCGGCGGCAATGTTGTACCAAGATTTGGGGATGTCCTGCTCGTCGAGCAGATATTTGAGGCGATCATCGGACATGGGTGCTCCGGTATCGAGTAGACTGCTGGTTGGCGTGTGCGAAGCATCGTAGCGGGTGAGGCCCGGCGGGAAAAGGGAAGCGCAGATGGACGTCGATTATTTCACACGGGCGGGAGCAGGTTTGGCGCATTTTTTGCGACAGTTTGGCTCCCGTGCAGAATTTTCGCGGCCCTCGGCCTTCGAACCCTCCTCGCACGCCATTTTATCTGCTGGCAACCCACTTGGTCCGTGTTTTGCTTTCAAGGGAGGTAAGTGCAGTAAAACTTAGCCCACGTCTGGAGAGCAGCGGATATGGACCCTTCGATCATTCGAAAGGGCGCGGCAATACGCGGCGTCGAACCGAATCTTCGCGACTACGAAAGCGCGCGTACGTCGTTTCGCTGGGAGGATGCCCGCGCGCGGCTCAGCGGGTTGCCCGACGAGCGAGGGCTCAATATTGCCTACGAGGCGGTCGACCGCCACGCCGAGGGAGAGCTGGCCGACAAGGTCGCCATTCGGTGGCTGTCGGCCGACGGTGAGCAGCACGACTTCACCTACGCTCGGCTGCGCGATTTGACCAACCGATTTGCCAACGCGCTGGGCGAGCTCGGCGTGGGCAAAGGCGATCGCGTCTTCGTGCTGTCGAGCCGGGTGCCCGAGCTGTACATCGCCATGCTCGGCACCCTCAAGAACGGCAGCGTCTTCTCGCCGCTCTTTTCGGCGTTCGGCCCCGAGCCGATTCGCCAGCGCGTCGAGTCGGGTGACGGCAAGGTGTTGGTGACCACGCCTGCGCTGTACCGCGACAAGGTCGCCCAGATTCGCGACGAGCTTCCCGAGCTCGAGCACGTGTTGCTGATCCCTTCGCGCGACGAGACCTCCGACATCGAGGGCACCCTCGATCTGGGGCAGCTGCTCGACGAGGCGTCGGTCGACTTCGAGATTGCGCCGACCGACCCGCAGGACATGGCCTTGCTGCACTTTACGAGCGGGACGACCGGCAAGCCCAAAGGGGCGGTGCACGTGCACGAAGCAGTGGTCGCCCACCACATCACCGGCGAGTTCGCGCTCGATTTCCATCCCGACGACATCTTCTGGTGTACCGCCGACCCGGGCTGGGTGACCGGCACGTCTTACGGGATCATCTCACCGCTGACGCACGGGCTGACGATGGTCGTCGACGAGGCGGAGTACAGCGCACAGCACTGGTATAGCGTGCTCGAGGAGCACCAGGTCAGTGTCTGGTACACCGCTCCGACCGCGATTCGCATGCTCATGAAAGCCGGAAGCGAGGCCGCCGAGGGCTTTGATTTGAGCGCGCTGCGCTTTATCGCCAGCGTCGGCGAGCCGCTCAACCCCGAGGCGGTCGTTTGGGGCGACGAGACCTTCGGCATGCCTATCCACGACAATTGGTGGCAGACCGAGACGGGCGGCATCATGATCTCGAACTACGCCTCGATGGACATCAAGCCCGGCTCGATGGGCAAGCCCCTGCCGGGGATCGAGGCGGCGATCGTCGAGCGTAATGACGACGGCGTCGAGGTGGTGACCGACGACCGTGAGGGCGAGCTCGCCTTAAAGCCGGGTTGGCCGTCGATGTTCCGTGGCTATCTGCACAACGAGGAGAAGTACCGCAACTCCTTTGTCGACGGGTGGTACTTGAGCGGGGACATGGCTCGCAGGGACGCGGACGGCTACTTCTGGTTCGTCGGCCGCGCCGACGACATGATCAAATCTGCCGGCCACCTCATCGGACCCTTCGAGGTCGAGAGCACGCTCATCGAACACCCGGCTGTCGCCGAAGCGGGCGTCATCGGCGTGCCACACCGCGTCGCCGGTGAAATCGTCAAGGCCTTCGTCTCGCTCCACAAAGACTACGAGCCCTCCAAAGAACTTCGGCGCGAGCTGATGGGCTTTGCTCGCACCCACCTGGGCTCGACAGTCGCCCCGCGCGAGATTGAATTCGCCGACAGCCTCCCCAAAACCCGAAGCGGCAAGATCATGCGCCGGCTGCTCAAGGCGCGCGAGCTCGGCTTGCCCGAGGGCGATACTTCCACGCTGGAGAGAGAGTAATGAGTGACCAGACCACACCCGATCGTGAGAGGGCGTTGCATCTGTTCAAGCAGATGCTTCGCGTGCGGCGCATGGAGGAGAAGTGCGCCGAGATGTACTCCGCCCAGAAGATCCGCGGCTTTTTGCACCTGTATATCGGCGAGGAGGCGATCGCCGTGGGCGTCATGGAGTCGCTTCGCGACGACGACGCAGTCGTGGCGACCTACCGCGAGCACGGCCACGCGCTCGTCAAAGGCATGTCGATGAACTGCCTGATGGCCGAGATGTACGGCAAGATGAGCGGCTGTAGCCGCGGCCGTGGCGGCTCGATGCACCTCTTTTCGAAGAAGCATCGCCTCTACGGCGGCAACGCCATCGTCGGCGGCGGCATCCCGTTGGCCACTGGACTGGCGCTCGCCGACAAGATGCAGGGGCGCGACCGGGTCACAGTATGCTTTTTCGGCGAGGGCGCTGTCGCCGAGGGCGAGTTTCACGAGTCGATGAACCTGGCCGAGCTGTGGAATCTGCCGGTGCTCTTTTGCTGCGAGAATAACCTCTATGCGATGGGCACCGCGCTGGATCGCTCGGAATCACAGCCCGACATCCACCTGAAGGCGGCCAGCTACGGCATGCACTCGTCGCAGGTCGACGGGATGAACGTGCGCGAGGTCGAAAAGGCCGCCAAGAGCGCCGTCGACGCGGTGCGCCGCGGCGAGGGGCCGCGGTTCATCGAGCTTCGCACCTTCCGCTACCGCGCACATTCGATGTTCGACGCCGAACTGTACCGCACCAAGACGGAGGTCCAGCAGTGGAGAGAGCGCGACCCGCTGGCAAATTACCTCGATTATCTCGAGCGTGAAGATCTCGTCGACGACGACGAGCTCGCGCGCATCGAGCAGGAGGTGATCGAGGAGGTCGAGCAGGCGGTCGAGTACGCCGAAAACGCAGATTGGGAGCCTGTCGAAGAACTGACCCGGTTCGTCTACAGCGAGGAGAAAGAGTGATGAGCGCCGAGACGATTACCTACCGTGAAGCCGTACGCCGGGCGATGTGCTCGGCGATGAGTGAAGACCCTCGGGTCTTTTTGATGGGCGAGGACGTGGGCGCCTACGGCGGCTGCTACGCCGTGAGCAAGGGGATGCTCGACGAGTTTGGCGAGCAACGGGTGCGCGATACGCCGTTGTCGGAGTCGGGCTTCGTCGGCGCCGGTATCGGCGCAGCCATCGGCGGCATGCGACCCATCGTCGAGATTATGACGGTCAACTTCAGCCTGCTCGCGCTCGACCAGATCGTGAACACGGCGGCGACCTTCCTGCACATGTCTGGCGGCCAATTCAACGTGCCGGTGGTCATCCGCATGGCCACCGGCGGCGGCAAGCAACTCGCCGCGCAACACTCGCACAGCCTCGAGGGCTGGTACGCCCATATCCCGGGCATCAAGGTGGCGGTGCCGGCGACCATCGAGGACGCCCGGTGGATGTTGGCCACGGCCCTCGAAGACCCCGATCCGGTTCTCATCTTCGAGCATGCGGCGCTCTACAATATGGAGGGGGAGCTGCCCGAAGATGGTGCGCCGGTCGACTTGGAGAAGGCGGTGGTGCACCGGCAGGGCAACGACGTCTCGCTCATCACCTACGGCGGCTCGCTCCACAAGTGCCTCGAGGCGGCCGACCAGCTCGCCGAGGACGGCATCAGCGCCGAAGTTGTCGACCTGCGCATGCTCCGCCCGCTCGACACCGAGGCGCTGGTCGAAACGGTAACCAAGACCCATCGCGCCGTGATCGTCGACGAGGGGTGGAAGACCGGCTCGATTTCGGCCGAGATCACCACGCGCCTCGTCGAAGAGGCGTTCTACGAGCTCGACGCACCGGTCGCACGCGTGTGCACCGAAGAGGTGCCCATTCCCTATGCGAAGCACCTCGAGGATGCAGCGATTCCGCAGGTGCCCGACATTCTCGACGCGGTTCGAAAGGTGGTGGAACATCATGTTTGAATTCAAGATGCCATCGTTGGGAGCGAGCATGGAGTGGGGCGTGCTCGCCGAGTGGAACGTTCGAGAAGGCGATACCGTCGAGCGTGGCCAGGTCATCTGCGAGGTGGAGACCGAAAAGGGTAATATCGACGTCGAGATCTGGCAGGACGGGGTGGTCCAGAAGCTCGTTGCGGAGCCGGGGACGAAGGTGCCGGTGGGGGAGACACTCGCATTGGTCGCAACGGAGGCTGAGGCCGAGGGAGAGCCGGAGCCGGTCGCGGAGCCGGAGCCGGTCGAGGAGCCGAAGCCGGTCGCGGAGCCGAAGCCGGTCGCGGAGCCGGAGCCGGTCGCGGAGCCGGAGCCGGTCACAGAGCCGGAGCCGGTTGCTGACATGGAAGAGGAGCGCCAACGGCTGCGGGTGTCGCCGGCGGCCCGCAAGCGGGCGGCCGAGCTCGGCGTGCCGCTCGAGCAGGTCGAGCCGACAGGGGCTGACGGGGCGATAACACTGGTCGATGTCGAGGCCGCGGCGAAGAAAGCCCCCGAAGCACCCGAGCATCACGTGCGTGTGTCGCCTGTGGCCAAGAGGCTCGCCGCAGAGCTTGGCGTCGACTTGTCGGCCGTCGACGGAACCGGCGAGCATGGCGCGATTGTGCGGGCCGATGTTGAGCGAACTGCCCGGGAGCGACGCAGGGAGGAAGCCGTCGAGAAGCCGACTGTCGACGAAGCCGACTCCCAGCGCCAGGCGATGCGCCACGCGATCGCTGCGGCGATGGAGCGCTCGAAGCGCGAGATTCCGCACTACTACCTCGAGCACACCGTCGACGTGACCGACACGCTGCAATGGCTCGCCGACAGAAACGCCGAGGTCCCGCCCACCGAGCGTGTGCTCCCCGTGGTTCTGTTCATGAGGGCCGTGGCGCTGGCTGCGCGCGAGGTGCCCGAGATGAACGGCCACTTCGTCGACGGCGAGTTTCGCCCCAGCGAGGCGGTCCACTTGGGCAATATCGTGTCGATGCGCGGCGGTGGTGTGGTCGCTCCCGCGGTCCATGACGTCGACAAAAAGAGCTCGGGCGAGGTGATGGCCGCCCTGCGCGATGTGGTCAAGCGGGCGCGTCGCGCCAAGCTGCGCGCCTCCGAGATGACCGACCCCACGCTGACGCTGACCAACCTGGGCGACCAGGGCGTCGAGAAAGTGTGGGGCGTGATCTACCCGCCCCAGGTCGCCATCGTCGGGGTCGGCAAGATCACCGAGCGTCCGTGGGCCAAAGACGGCATGCTCGCTGCACGTCAAACCGCCACCCTAACCCTGGCCGCCGACCATCGTGTCAGTGACGGCATCGTCGGCGCGAAATTCTTGTCACTCATCGAAGCATTCTTACACCAACCGGAGGAACTGTGAGCAACGAAGGCGTACGAACGGAAGTGGTCGATATCCTGCGAGATGTGGTGCCCGAGGTCGACTCGTCCGAAATTGACGACGACACGAGCTTCCAGGCCGATTTAGGCATGGACTCGATGGACTCGTTGACGGTCGTCGAGCAGGTCTACGAGCGCTTCGGCATCGACATCCCCGAGTCGGACTACGGCGACATCGATACCTTCGGAAAGCTGGTGAACTACGTCGAGGCGCGTGTCGACTGACCTGATCGAGGCTCGACAACAACCTTCTGCGTGATGACCTTTGCCGTGCGCGTTGTACGAAAGCACAGCAGTGGAGGAACTATGAGCAATCAAAGTGTACGCATGGAAGTCGTCGACATCTTGCGCGAGATCGAGCCCGACATCGACGTCGAGAGCCTCGAGGAGGACTCGAGTCTCACCCGCGACCTCGGCATCGACGATAGCGACAAGCGCGCGGTGGCCGGCGAACTCAACCAACGCTTCGACCTGGCGATGTCCGAGCAGGAGTGCGAGGAGATCGACACCGTTGGCGGACTCGTCAGCTACGTCGAGTCGCATATCCAGTAGCCGCGCCGGTGCTGCCAGCCCTGCAGGCACTCATAAGTGGCCGCGTTTAATCCACACGGTGCATCCGTTTGCCGTCGACACCTCTTGGGTGCTGCCTGCGGGCACCCGCAGCCAACTCCCCTCGGCGTAGGCGCCGAAGTCGTCGGCAAACGAGCCGGTGAGCACGAAGTACTCCGCGCCGCCGGACCACTCGCGCGGCGAGAAGGTCGTGTCGGGCTTCCAGCGCTCCAGGCAGACGGATTCGCCGGTTTTATGTGACTCGAAGAGCGGGATGCGCTCGACGGGAGCATCGTCGACCGGCTGCCACGTCTCTTCGTTGGTGTCGACCACCACACGCGGCTCGTCCGGGTCGCTCATCTGTCTCAACTTGACCAGAATGACGCAGCCATCGTCGCTTCGCGGCGAGTGGCTCGAGTCGATCGGGTTTCGCACGTACGTCCCCGCCGGGTAGTCACCCTTCTCGTCCGAGAAGGTGCCCTCGAGCACAAAGAACTCCTCGCCACCTCCATGGGTATGCTCGGGAAACGAGCTGCCGGGGGCGTAGCGCACCAGCGAGGTCGCGCGGGCGACTTCTTCGCCGTCGCGGTCGAGCATTTTGCGCCACACTCCCTCGGCGGGCGACTCCTGCCACTCCATATCCGTGGTGTCGGCGGTGGCGCGTTTGGTCAGGTCGGCGTTGATTTTCATTGGGTTGGTAGGGGTTTAGGGGTTTCGGGTTTAGGGGTTTCGGGTTTAGGGGTTTCGGTTGAGGGGAAGGATAGACACGGAGGGGGGGATGCGAAAGGTGTGTCGGTAGGTTCGAAAAGACCATTTGCATGCGAGGCGCCGAGGCAGCCGAAGTCTTCTACGACACCGAGCGCTTCGCCCGACTGTCGCCGTCGCTCGCTACATCGTGTTCGCCGCGCTCGCTTTGCACGACTACCCTCGACAGGCCGTCGACCTGCGTGACGCAGACGACGATGCCCTGGAGCTATTCGCTCACGAGGTGCGCCGTTTCTACCCGTTCTTCCCGTTCGTCGCTGCGATCGTGCGCCGCAACTTCACCTGGCGCGGCTACGAGTTCGAGGAGGGCACCCGTACCCTGCTCGATCTGTACGGCACCAACCGCGACCCGCGGGTGTGGGACGCGCCCGATACCTTCCGCCCCGAGCGCTTCCGCGACTGGGATGAAAGCCCTTTCAACTTCATCCCGCAGGACGGCGGCGATTTCCTGCACAACCACCGCTGCGCCGGAGAGTGGATCACCAAAGAGTTGATGGAGGCGGCGGTCGACTTTCTGGTCCACTCCATCGACTACGAGGTGCCCGCACAAGACCTGAGCGTCGACTTGTCGCGCATGCCGGCTATACCTGCCAGTTGCTTCCGCATCACCAACGTGCGCCGGGTGCACTAACGGCGATTGCGCGGAACATCCTCCCATCCCCGTTGTCCAACCTGCAGGAGGTTGATTGGATTGATGGATTCAGATGACGCGAGGCTGGACGATGGCGAAGCAAACGCAAGGACGAGTGCAGCAGGCGCTGCGTGTGGGCATCTTCTTGGAGGGGCGACTGATCGAAGAGCGGCTCCTCTTCGAGCCGCAATCGGTCACCATCGGTCGGTCGTCGTGGCGCACCGACTTTGTGGTGCCGTCTGAGTCGCTGCCTGCGCGATTGGAGCTCTTTGCAACGGCCGAAGGGCGCTTCGTGTTGAAGCTCGTCGACGGCGCCACGGTGCGCCTGGCGAGGACGGCCGAGGCTGCCGTCGAGCAAATCGAAGCCGGCGATGGGCACGTTGCCATCGAGCGCGGTACGCGCGGCAAGGTGACGTTGGGGGAGGTGACCGTGATGTTTCACTACGTCGAGCGGCGCCGGCCCCCTGCCAATCCACGGCTGCCGCGGGCGTTTCGGGGGGCGTGGATGACGCAGCTTAGTCCGGTTTCGGCCATGGCGATCGCGCTGTCGGCGGTGCTGCAGGCCGGGTTCGTTGTCTGGGTCCTGAACCAGGAGTGGCCCGAGCCGCTCGAAGCGCAGGTGTTCGCCGACAACACCTTCGCCGAGGTGCTCGTTCGGCCCAAGGAGGAGCGCGATAGGCCGCCCGAGCCCCTCGATCCGTCTGGGCCGACCGAGGAGGGCGAACATGGAGAGCCGGGAGAGGCGCCGCCCGCCGAGTCGGCGGCGTCTGAGCAGCCGACCGACAGCGAGCCGTCCGAGCCGGTCGATCGGCTGCGCATGACCGAGCAGGTCGAAAAAGAGACCATCATCGGGGTCATCGGCAGCCGCAACGCCGACGGTGACAACGCCGTCGACGAGATCTTGGCGATGAGCGAGGAGATGGACGTCGAGGGGGCGTTCGCCGGTGCCGGAAAGGTGCGCCGCGGTCAGGTGGGTGAGGAGCGCATGGCGGGGTCGGGACGCGACGACGATGGGCCCGGCAAGACCGTGGGCGTAGGCGGGCTCGAGCGCACGAGCGGAGCGCGCCAGGCGGGCCAGGGCGTGCAAACCGGTCAGAAGGACGAAGAGGAAGTGGAATGTCGGGGGTGCTCGGTGAGTATCCCCGAAGATTCTCCGAGTGGGTCGACCCCGCCCGCTCTCGCCGCGGAGGTGTCCGAGCAAATCCGGCGCATCAAGTCGCGTATCGAGAGCTGCTACGTGCGCCGCGTCAAGCAGTACCCGAGCCTGTCGGGCAAGGTCGTCATCACCTTCACGGTCGAGGCCCGAGGCAGCCGCGGCCAGGTGTCGGACGCGCGCGTCAGCGTCGACAAGGTCGGCCACGGGGTGGGCAAATGCGTCGCCCGTGAGATCAAACGAATCCGGTTGCGCGGGGCGCCGCAGGTGCCGGCGGTCTTCAACAAGGCGTTCGTCTTCGACACCGGCCGATAAGTGCAAACACGGAAGTTGTGTGCGATTGAGGGCGAGCGCATCGCCGGGAGGCCAAGGAGAAAGAACGCAGTGGTAGCAGCGCTACATCAAGTTCCTTCGACGCAGGCATCGTGGCGATGAGCCGACCTCAAAGCACCAGAATTTCCGTGTTTGCACTGAGCTCAGGGAGAGGTGGCGGCTGGCTGGAGGGTGTGGCCTGCGGGACTCGACGGCGCTGAAGTCTCGGTGCTCCGAGAGACAAGCTCGTCGGCTTCGCCGGGCTCCATGGCAAAGGCGGTCCGCCAGGTCACGAATGCGCTCGAAGCGACCATAATGACGGCAGCCAGCACGGGATG
The DNA here is from genome assembly GCF_006517175.1 of Persicimonas caeni. Taxonomy (NCBI): domain Bacteria; class Deltaproteobacteria; order Bradymonadales; family Bradymonadaceae; genus Persicimonas; species Persicimonas caeni. Next base: position 6,423,730 of record NZ_CP041186.1, read on the forward strand.
GAGCAGTCCGAGGGCCGCGGCTGACATACCTATCGCGTTGTACGAGGCGGCGTAGAGTAAGTTGCTGCGAACGAGCGAGACGGCCTGGCGCGCGCGGTCGACGGCCTCGGCTACTACGGTCGGGTCGGAGCCGTGCCAGGTCAGGTCGGCGACGCCGACCGCCAGATCGGAGCCATGGCTCGCCGATATGCTCACGGTGCTCGAGGCCATGGCGGCCGCGTCGTTGACGCCGTCGCCCACAAAGGCCACCCGTCGGCCTTCACTCTCCATCTGGGCTACTCGGGCGCGCTTCTGTTCGGGGCTTTGCTCCGCATAGACCTCGGGAAAGCCCAGTCGATTGGCACGCGTGGACCGGTCGCCGGTCATCAGCACGGGAGTGATGTCGAGGGTTTCGAGTCGCGTGAGCAACTGATCGAGGCCATTGTGCGGCGTCTCGTCGACCGCGGCCACTGCGGCCAGTCGGCCGTCGACCACCACGGCCAGCCGACGCGCGCCGATCTCGGCGTGCAGGCGCTTGGCGAGCATGTCAAAGAGTGGCTCGTCTTGTGGGGGCACGAGATGGTCGGTGCCGATACGGACCGAGATGAGTTGGTCGGAGCCGCGTGATTGCACGGTGGCTTCGACTCCAAGTCCGGGCAACGACCGCGAGGCACGTACACCGAAAGAAGGGCGTTCCCCGTCCGCCGGGTTGCGGTGAAACGCACGCGCGACCGGGTGATTACTGGTCTCTTCGACAGCGCCGGCCAACGCGTGGAGCCACGTGCGATCGAGCCCTTCGCGTACGACGAGGTCGACCATCCGGTGGTCTTGGCTGGTGAGCGTGCCTGTTTTGTCGAAGACAACCGTGTCGACCTCCACGAGTCGCTCGACACAGTCGCCTCCGCTGGAGACGAGTCCGCGCGCGGCGAAGTTGCCGAGGGTCATCCAGATTGCCAAGGGGATGGCAAAGCCCATCGCGCACGGACAAGCGACCAACAAGACCGCCAGCGCATTGAACAGGCCCGTCTGCCACGAGTCGATGAGCGTCCACGTCAGGAACGTGGTGGCGGTCACCACCATGACCAACGGCAGGAACCAGCGCACCAGCCGGTCGGCCTGGCGCTGCCACTGCGACGGCTGTGCCCATGCCTGCTCGACCGAGTGGGCGATGCGATCAATCAACCTGCTCCCGTGCGCCGCGCTCACGTCGACCTCGAACATGGCGTCCATCGCGATTGACCCGGCGTGCACGGTGTCGCCGGGGCGTTTGACCGCCGCAAACGATTCACCGGTGAGCTGCGATTCCTGAACGAAGCCCACCCCGGCGGTGACCTTCCCGTCGACCGGTAGCGATTCGCCCGGGAGCACGCGCACGGTCTGGCCTACGGCCACCTCATCGAGCCTCAGTTCGTGCTCCTGGCCGCAACACGTCACGATACGACAGGTGGGGTTGTCGTCGATCCAACTGCGCGCCAATGTCAGTCCACGCTGGCGGCTGGCACGGCCGACCTCGTTGCCGATGGCGTAGATGACGAGCAACAACGAGGCGACCTCGAAATAGATAGGGCCGTGGCCGCGCACCATCGAGAAGATCGAGACGCCCATCGCGCCCACGATGCCCGAGAGAAACAAGAACTCGAAGCTCAGTTGCCGCTGGCGAAGCTTGTGCCATGCGCTGGACAACAGGGGGCCGGCCAGCAGCGCGCCCACGATGATCGTGGCCCCGAGAAGGCCGAGTTCGACCAGCCGACGCATCTGGGGCTCCATGGTCGAGATGTTGATGGAGAGCCCGACGATCATGCTGTTGGCGGCGAACATGGCGCCGATCCCGATGGCGACCCATGCGGAGTGGTCGCTAGGGGATTGGTCGACAGCTGGAATCGAGCCGGCAGGTTGCTCACAACATTTCATGGCGTCTCTCCCTCGGAAGCTGCGTCCGGCTCGATCGCCTGGAGTTCATCGGCGGTCCACGCTCGAGCGCGATCGGCGGTCTCCTCGCGGACCTTGCCGACGAAGTCGGGCTCGATGGGGGGAGCGTCATTCCCCCACTCCGAGCGGATATACGTCATCACCGCGGCGATTTCGCGATCGTCGAGCTGGTCGCCCCAGGCCGGCATCTGGCCTTCGTAGACTTCGCCTTTGACCTCGATGGGGCCCTCCATTCCGTGCAGCAGGATGCGGGTGAGTATGTCGGGCGATCCAGTGACCCAGTCGGTGCCGTCCAGCGGGGGAAAGGCCCCGGGGACGCCTTGGCCGTTTTGCTGGTGGCAGGCCGCGCACTGGTTGTAGACCCGTTTGCCGAGCACGGTGAGGTCGACGTCTTCGTCGGCACCGTTTGGCGCTCCGGCGGCTGCGCCGGCGCGAAGCTCGCCCTTGGGAGCGAGAATGTCGACGCGCCAGTTGCCGTTGTAGGTGCCCAAGTAATAACCGCCCCACATCAGCAGCGCGAAGAAGATGAGCAGCAATGTAGTTGGGATGGGCTGGTAACCATCGCGCGGTCGCTCCTTCTCTCTCAGAATGGGGTCGTGCATCTCGTGGACGTCGGCGGGCATGTCCTCCGGGTGCTCGCTCGCCATGCGATCTTGCGGTGTGGACTCGCTGGTCATGGTGCACCTCCTTCGAGCGCCCCATCGGTCGCCTCGGGGGACGGCTGGCCTTCATCGGCGGCGTCCGGCTCGGCGTCGGCGTCTGGTTCGGCGTCTGGTTCGGCGTCGGCGTCTGGTTCGGCGTCGGCGTCCGAGTCTGCTTCATCCTGCTCGTCTGCCGCGGCCGGGCCCATCGCGGAGGCCGGTACGTCGGCTTGGTAAGTCAGCGAAAGCAGGTAATCGACGAGTCGCTCGCCGCGCTCGTTGGGCACCACGTACTGCCCCTCGGGGGCGTATTCCTCCGGGATATCGAGCGCTCCTTCGGGAGGGGCCAACGTCTTGTCGGCGTCGATGTGCCGAAACAGGAAGGGGAAGGGCGGCATGGTCGAGTAGTCACTGGTGATGCGCGGATTGTACAAGTGCAAGTAATGCCAGGTACGGCTGGGTTGACGGGCGCCGATATTGCGCAAGTCGGGACCGGTGCGCATCGTGCCGAACAGGGGCCGCTCGGCGTGCACATAGTCAATGGGGAGGCTGGCGCGTGCGCCGTAGCCTCGCGAGATGTCTCCGCCGAAGTCGTCGGTGCGCACCTGTTGGGAGTGGCAGTACACGCAGCCCAGGTCGACGTAGACCTCGCGGCCTTGCTGGGCCTCGACCGACAACTCTTTGGGATAGATGTCGCCGTTGTCGAGCAGCACTGGCTCGAGCGGCTCGACCTGCCAGTTGGGGACGACGACCAGTCCTACATAAGAGGAGAGCACCGCGGCGACGATGCCCCCGGCGAGCGGCACCGCACGGCTCATACCCGCCGTCGCCTTCATGATGGGGGCCAGCTTGCGGTCCTTGGCGTCTTCGCCAACTTCGACGCGTCCTTCGTCCGTTCGTTCGGTCATCACTGACCTCCTGCGCTGGCGGCGCTCGACTCGGCCCCGCCGCTTCTACGCAGCGCACCAAACAGCGTCGGTCCCTCTTCAGAGCGCACCTGGCGCAGCCAGTCGTACAGCATCCGAAACACCAGGTAGGCGAAGACGATGTGGCCAATTGTCAGCAAGATGCCCGCCGTCGAGCGCGACCAGAGCCAGGGCAAGGTGGCCACGACGACTTCACCGAAGGCCGTCTCCGGATCGAGCATCATCCGGCCCTGGATGACCCCGCCGATGCTCAACCCCACAAAGTAGATGACCATGCCGATGGCCGTCGTCCAGAAGTGCACCTTGATGAGCGCCGAGGAGGACCACTCTTGGCCGGTCAGCCGCGGCATGACGTAATACATCGAGCCGAACAGGATCATCGTGGCGAACGCGTAGACCCCCAGGTGGGCGTGGGCGATGGTGTAGTGGGTGAAGTGGGTGGTCTCCTGGACGGTACGCAGTGCGGTCAACGAGCCCTGCACGCTGACCAGGGTGTACGACATGGCTCCAAAGACGATGAAGCGCAGCGTCGGACTCCAACGCAGCTTCGAGAAGTGGCCGACCATGGTCATGTGGTGGTTGATGGCGACCGTGATCACCGGAATGAACATCATCACGCTTGCCACCACCCCGACCGACTGCATCCAAATGGGGATCGGACCGCCGATCAAGTGGTGCGTGCCCGCCCAATTATAGAAGATGGCCAGCGTCCAGAAGCCCAGGATGGACAGGTAATACGAGTGAATGGGCCGGCCGATGACTTTGGGGATGAAGTAGTAGGCGGCGGCCAAGCCGATAGGGGTGAACCACAGCCCGAGCACGTTGTGGGCAAACCACCAGTTGGCCGTGCCCAACGCGATGCCGCTGGCGAATTGGCCGTGGATGACAATGTGGGCGGCGACGTACAGAAACGGAAACCAGAAGACCGCCGCGAAGATATACCACTGGGAGACGTACACGTGGCCCGCTTTGCGGCGCAGGAACGTGAGGACCGATGCGGCGAAGATGATCAAGAACAGCCCCGACAGCACCCAGCCCACCTCGGGAGGGAACTCGAGCCATTCTACGCTGGTCGACTCCCCGAAGAGGATGGCCAAGGTGCCGGCGAGGACCGCCAGGTTCCAGACCAGGCAGGCGACCACGAGCAGGCGTTTGAGGGGCAGGTTGACGCGGCTCAAGCGCGCTTGCAGCCAGAAGAGCAGTCCAATGCCCGCCATTGACGCCCACCCGTAGATCATGGTGTTCAAGTGGGCGGGGCGTACACGGCCGAAGGTCAACCAGGCGGCGTCGTCCAAGAAGCCGGGCGTATGCAGCTTGATGGAGGCAATCAGGGCCAGCAGGCTGCCGGCGAGCAACCACAGCACGCCGGTCACGAAGAACAGCAGCACCGGGCCACGCGCGGACCTGTCGATCGCCGCACGGGTGCGCAACTCCAAAAAGCGCTCCTCGGAGCGGTCGGCCTCCTCGAGCGGCGGCGCCTCGGCCGCCGGCGCGTCGGGCCAAGGGCCGGGCGGTGGCTGGCGCATCGAGCGATCGGGTTGGTGTTCGGGAGGCTGCTCAGTGGGCATCTTCGCCTCCCCGGGCGTTGAGCCGCTCCAACACCTCCGGATCGGTGTTCGGAAAGACGTCGGTCATCTGCCCGACGGGTTCTTCGTCGTCGAAGATCGAGCGCGCTCCTTGGTCGAGCCGTTGGAATTGGCCCGTGCGCACTGCCCAGACCAGGCCCCAGATGGTGGTGATCCCGAAGATCACCCATGAGCCCCAGATCAGTCCGTGAACCAGTATCATAGGAGTACCCCTTCAGGGGTGCACATAGCGGCGACCGCTAACTCCCACCGGCTAACTCGTGTTTACCCTGGTTGTGGTGCGTGGTGATGGTGGTGAATGACGTTGCTCCTTCGCATTTCCCCGTCCGGCTTACGAGTCTTTGTCGACGTCGCGGCTCTGGTAGTACCAGTCGACGACCTCGACGAACCCGGCGTTCGACTGCAGTCGTAGTTGGTTGACGGTGCGCGGCGGGTCGGTCAGCACCGGCTGACCAGGCGACCAGTCCGCCGGACACTGCACGTCGTGGCGATCGGCGGTCTGCAGCGCGTCGATCAGGCGCAGCAGCTCGTCGGTGCTGCGGCCGGCTTCCAACGGGTAGTGAAACATCGCGCGCAAGCGCCGCTCGGGATCGATGATAAACATCGCGCGCACCGGGGCGGTGTTCGAACTCGCCTCGTGCACCATTCCATACAGCCGGGCGACCTTCTGGTCGACGTCGGCGATGATTGGAAATGGCACATCTATATGAAACTTGTTGCGGATGCTCTCCAGCCAAGCCAGGTGGCTGAACACGCTATCGACCGAGCACCCTAGCAAGACGACGTTTCGCTCCTGGAATTGCGGCGAGGCTTCTGCCAGCGAGACAAACTCCGAAGTGCACACCGGGGTGAAGTCGGCCGGATGCGAAAACAAGACGACCCATTTGTCCGGGTGCCAATCGTACAGGCCGATGTAGCCGTGGGTGGTCTCGGCTTCGAAGTCGGGGACCGGGGCATGAAGCTGTAAGCAGGGGGCTTGCGCGCGAGTATCTTCGTGTGATTGACGGGGATCGCTCATGGTTCTTCGATGCTCCGCGTTGTAAAAAACAGCCACGACAGCCGCTGGAGTCTTATTAGGAAACAAACTTCATGCCAACACCGACGCGATGACTGCCTCGGCGGACAATCCGCGCCAGCGCTGCCTCAGGCGCATCGCGCAGGTGCGCCCGATACTTTGATGCGCCGGGGAGATGGGGAGTTGCAGTTCGTCGTTGAAACGATATGTTTCAACATCAGGATTCAACACTCGGTCCCTACACCATCTGGTCTGCAGCGTCATGGGTAAACTCTTGAAGCCACCGGGGCACGAGCCCACCAACTTCCACGGGCTGATCACCGTGTCGCCCCAGATGCGCCAACTCTTCTCCGAAATCGAAAAGGCCTCGGCCAGCAGTGCTCCGGTGCTGCTGCGTGGCGAGACGGGTACCGGCAAAGAACTCGTCGCCCGCGCGCTCCACCGCTTGAGCCGCCGGTTTCGCGGCCCATTTCGCGCCCTCAACTGCGCGACCCTGACCCGCGAGATGCTCGCCTCGGAGCTGTTCGGCCACATCAAGGGGGCGTTTACCGGGGCGACGCGCAGCCGCAAAGGGCTCTTCGAGCTCGCCGACGGCGGCACGCTCTTCCTCGACGAGATCGCCGAGCTGCCGCTCGACTTGCAGGCGCGTCTGTTGCGGGTCATCGAGCAGCGAAGCTTCGTGCCGCTGGGCGGCACCGAGCAGGTCTCCGTCGACGTACGACTGCTGTCGGCCACGCACCGCTCCCTGCGACACGCGGTCGACGAAGGTCGCTTTCGGGCCGACCTGATGTTTCGCTTGCGCGTGGTCCCCATCTTCTTGCCGCGCCTGGCCGAGCGCGAGGGCGATATCGAGGCGTTGACCTGGCATTTTATCAGCGTCTTCAACGGCCGCGGCCCCCGGCGGGTCGAGGCGGTCGACTCCGAGGCGATGGACGCGCTCGAGGCTTACGACTGGCCGGGCAACGTACGCGAGCTGAGCAACGTCATCGAGTACGCCTTCGTCATGGGCGAAGGGGAGGTGTTGACCCTCGACGAACTCACCCCCGAGCTGCGCGAGGAGCCGCCGCCGATCGCCGCGCATCGGCGCGCTGACGATCGAGGTGACGAGCAGGACGAGGAGCGCCGGGAGCTCATCGACGCCCTCGAGCGGGCCCATGGCAAGAAGACCAAGGCGGCGGATCTACTCGGGATCAGCCGCACGACCCTTTGGCGCAAGCTCAAAGAGCACCAGATCGATGATTGGTGAGTAATCACTTACCACTTAACTCCAGGCGGGGAGTTGTCTATACTCGGTCCGCGTTGACCATCCGGTCAGACGCGTTGCACGCGAATCAAACTTACACGAGTGCGGGACAATCATGGCAAACCAGAAGGAGCGCGAGCCCGTCGACCGTCGCAGCGCCATTTGCGTGGTGGGCGCCGGGAGCTCGGGGCTGGCGACCGGCAAGAACCTGCGCGAGTACGGCTTCGACGTCGACATCATCGAGCGTGAGGACGAGGTCGGCGGCAACTGGAATTTCGGCAAAGAGAACTCGCGCGTCTACGAGTCGACGCACACCATCTCGTCGAAGCCGTTTACCCAGTATCCCGACTTCCCGATGCCGGATGCCTTTCCGGATTACCCGCACCACTCCGAGATCCTCGAGTACCTCATCCACTACAAGCAGCACTTCGGCCTCGCCGAACTCATCGAGTACGACACCGAGGTCGTCGGGGTCGAGCCGCGAGACGAAGGCTTGTTCTGGGACGTGACGCTCCGATTGCCCGACGGCAGCGAAGAGACCCGCCGCTACGGCGGCCTGGTCATCGCCAATGGGCACAACTGGTATCCGAAGATCCCCAACTTCCCGGGCGAGTTCGACGGCGAGGTGCTCCACTCGGCCGACTACAAGAGCCCGGAGGTCTTCGAGGGCAAACGCGTGTTGGTCGTCGGCGCCGGCAACACCGGCTGCGACGTGGCCGTCGAGGCGGGACAGCACGCCGAGATCTGCTATCACAGCACCCGGCGCGCCTACTGGTATTCGCCCAAATACGTCATGGGCAAGCCCTCCGACCAGATCTTCGACATGCTCCTGGCCGCCCCGATTCCGCACCGGGTGGTCCAGTTTCTGCTCGAGAAAGCCTCGCGGCTGACCTCCGGCGATATCGAGCGCATCGGCCTCCCCGAGCCCGACCACCACTTTTTGGAGACCCACCCCATCGTCAATAGCCTGCTGCTCTACTATATCGGCCACGGCGAAATCGTGCCCAAGCCCAACGTAGAGCGCTTCGAGGGCAAGACGGTCCACTTCGAGGACGGCTCGTCGGTCGAGGTCGACGTGGTCGTCTACTGCACGGGTTACCTGATTCGGTTCCCGTTCATCGACCACGACCACCTCAATTGGCACAACGGTCGGCCGCAGCTGTACATGCACGTGTTTCACCCCACCTACGACAACTTGGCGGTCATCGGGCTGATCCAACCCGACAGCGGCCAGTTCAAGCTGGTGCACTGGCAGAGCGTGGCCCTTGCCAAGTTGATGAGGTTACGTCGCGAAAACCCGGCGGCGGTGCGTCCGTTCTTGCGCCACTTTCGAAAGCACTGCGACGAGGTGTTGGGCGCCGGGGTCAAATACAAGGAGTCGACGCGTCACTACGTCGAGATCCAGCACATGTCGTACCTGGAAGAATTGGCTGAATTGATCGAACGATTGGATGCCGCACGCCCCCAACTGTCCCGACTGGAATATTGATGCGAAGAGCTTACGCAGATACCCGAGAGCGCGTGTTGCGGCGGCTGGACTGGGCGTTTCCGCCCGAGCCGGTCGACCTGGAGATTGTTCGCCGTGTTCCGCAGCACAAGACCGACAAGCCCCCCATTCTGTTCGTCCACGGGCTGGGCCACGCCGCCTGGGCGTTCGACGAGCACTGGATGCCCGCCCTGGCCGAGCGCGGCTGGCCCTGCTACGCGGTCAGCTTGCGCGGCCACGGCAACAGCGGCTCCGCAGACGGCGCCACCCTGCGCCACTACGAGCACGACGTGATGCAGGCGGTCATCGAGCTGCCCGAGCGCCCCGTCATCGTCGGCCACGCCGCCGGCGCGTTGGTGGTGATGCGTGTGCTCGAGCGCTACGCCGCTCGCGCCGGGGTCTTCGTGGCGCCGGTCCCCGCCCACGGCGGTGTCGGCATCGCCAGGCGAATGGCGACACGTTTCCCGGGTGATTTCGCCAAGGGCTTGCTCGCTCGGCCGCTGCGCTGGCGGAAAGAGCACTTCTTCTCCGACAAGCTCGACGACGCCACCGCCCAGCGCTATCTGCGCCGCTTCGAGTCGCCGTCGGCCTGCAACCAATACGAGATGCTCCTGCCGCGTGAGCCGCGCCCGTCGAAGGCGCCGGTATTCGTCATCGGCAGCCGCGACGACGCCTTCGTCCCCCCGCGCGACACCGAACGCACCGCGCTCTCCTACAACGCTCGCCTGCGCATGTTCGTGGGCATGGGTCACTCGATGATGCTCGACGCCGGCTGGGAAGAGCCGCTCAAGGCGATGGAGGCGTGGCTGGAGCGCACGGTACTCGACTGAGCGCGTCGCCCACCGAGTCACAGAGCGGGGTTGGGATTTCGCGGCGTCTTCGGGTAATATCCACGCATCGAGCTACTTTTTTCGGAGATGACCGCGTGATGCGCCTCACTCACGCCCTGACAACGATTGTTCTATCCGCCGCTTTGGCTGCCGGTTGTGCGAGCACCGAGCTGCCCGAGCAGACGTCCGACGCCACACTCCAGGACGCCTCCGTCGAGCCCGACGCCGGCGGGGATGTCGCTCCTTTCGACGCGCAAAACGACACGGCTGACGCCTCGCCACCGCAGGACACCGGCGAGGACGCGAGCTGTGAGCCCACCACCTGCGAGGCGCTGCAGGCCTGCGGCCCCGTCGACGACGGGTGCGGCGGCTCGCTCGACTGCGGGGCGTGCCCCGAGGTCGAGCAGGTCAAGATCTCTCCGACGGGCAATCAGGTACTGCAGGTCGGCGCCGAACTCCAACTCGACGCGGTGGCCACGGCGACCGACGGCTCGCAGACCTTCTGTGAGTTCGGGTGGTCGAGCGGGGACCCCACGATCGCACGCGTCACGACCGACGGCACGGTCTCGGGGCTCGAGGCGGGCATCACCGACATTCGCGTGGAGTGTCGCGGGGCGACCGACCGCGTGCGCGTCTACGTCAACGACAGCGGGCTTTCGGCGGCGTTGACCGACCCGGCGAGCCTGGCCATGTGGTTTCGCGCCGACGTGGGCCTGAACTTTTCGGGCGGGGCTTCGGTCGAGGAGTGGGAAGATCTGTCGGGCAACGGCTCCATCGTCGCCAACGACAGCTTTTCGAGGCATCCGCGGCGGGTCAACGGCGCCATCAACGACAAGCCGGCGCTGCAATTTACCGGCAATCAGGAGCTTCGCACCACCGCGAGTCACGCCGCGCTCGACGAGGCGACGATCTTCGTGGTCGCCAAGAACACCGAGGCGACCCACCGCGGCCAGATTCTGTCGAATTGCAACGACGGCGGGAACAACCAACTTCGCTTCGACGGCTCGGCCGACGGGCTCTACTTCTACGGCCAAGAAAACGGGCTCGACGAAGCGGTCACCGTCGGAAGCCCCACCACCGACTACAGCGTCGTCACGGTGACGTTGTCGAATTCGCAGCTACGCGTGCGTCAGAACGCCCAGGACCAGGCGAGCGTGTCGGTGTCGGCCAACGGGACGTGGAACTTCGGCCAGATCGGCGCGCGCTGCTCCTCGGAGCACCTCGAAGGCGAGGTCGCCGAGATCTTGGCCTACTCACGCGTGCTCGGCGACACGGAGCTCGGCGAAGTCGAAGCCTACCTCATGACCCGCTACGGCCTGTAGCGTTCAATCCGGTTTGTTGGCGGTGGTGCGCTCCTCTTTGCGCTGCAGGTGCACCGTCAGCAGCATGCGCGAGTCTTCGACCGCGCGCACGTCGTGCTCGACGTTGGGCGCCAAGAACAGAAGCTGGTCGTCCTCCAGGTGGTGGATCTCCTCGTCGGTCTCGACTTCAAGATACCCGTCGAGCACGTGAATGGTCACCGCCCCGTCGACCACGTGCTCGGGCATGCAGCCTCCCTCCTCGAAATGGAAGAAGGTCAGCGTCAGCGAGTTGCTGTGGGCGATGGTGATCTGGCGGTGCCCGTCGACCGCAGGATGGTCTTCCTCGACGAGCTCGTCATAACACCTGTCGAGGTCGATCTTTCGCTCGGCCGGGGCAAATCGCACGGTCGGATGGGGGCGCAATCGTCCTTCTCCGCGGCGTTCGGTGGTCATCGTATCGGCTCCGTCTCAGTCAGTGTGGTCAGCGATGGGCTGTCTCCGTGGAAGGTAAGCACGCGCCGAAGGCGAAACAAAACCGCCCGGGCGAGGGGAGTCCCTCGCCCGGGCGGTTGGTGTGCGCTAGTTGTTAGCCGCGGTTACGGCTGGATGCTCGTGACCTCGTAGTCGACGTAGCAGCCGTAGAAGCGCAACGCCGACGACTCGGTGTCCGGGGTGAAGTTACCCGAGATGTAGTAGGTGTACGCGTCGTTGTCGACGTTCGCGTAGGCAATGGTGGTGTCCGGCGCGTCGTAGAAGCTGGTCCGCGAGCCAACTGTGTCGTCCTCGGAGGAGATAGCGACGGTTCTGTAGGTCGGAGTGGTCCCGCCGATACTCAGGCGGCGAAGCGCGAAATCCCACGCCAGATCATCGTCGGGCGACAAGTTGGTGTCATCCAAATTGTCGACTGCGAGGCAGTTGAACTCGGTGATCGTGGCACCCTGGGGCAACTCGATGCGTGCATCGAGATCGACGCGTGTGCCAGACCCTCCCGTTTGTACGTACATGTAGCCAGCCAGGGAGATGAACGTGTTGGTGTTTTCCGGGTTTCTGCTGAACTGGAAGTCGTGGACCGACACGAACCGACGTCCGCTCTTGGCGGTGTTGTAGTTGAAGTTGTCGGCCGAGACGTTTCCACCGAAGCTCTGATCACCGGTCAGCGTCGCCGCCGTGCCGTCGATCTTGGTCGGCGCGATCGCCGCGTTGCTGGCCACCTGAGCATCCGAGATGCCGCCGTTGGCCACCGAGAAGGTCGTGCCGCTGAGCGCCAGGCCGGTGCCCGCGTTGTAGGTGGTGTCGGTGTCGGTGTCGATGTCCGTGGCGCACTGGACGGTGCCGTCGGCGTTGACGCCCACGATCTTGTCACCCGAGGCGCACGTGCCGCTGACGCGCGACTGGATCGTGCCCGTGTCGACCGAGAAGGTCCCGCCGTTCAAGGCCAGACCGCTTCCGGCGGCGTAGGTGTTCTGGGTGTCTTGGTCGGTGCCGCACACCACGCTGCCGTCCTGGTTGACGCCCATGACGTACTGGCCGCTGCCGCAGGTGCCCGTCACGCGCTGCTGCACGGCGGTGTAGTCGACCGCAAATTGGTTGCTGGTCAACTGCAGGCCGGCGCCGGCCAGGTAGGTGGTGTCTTCGTCGGCCTGGCAGGCCCAACTGGTGCCGTTCCACTTCAGAAGCTGGCCGCTCGTGCAGCCCGAGTTCAGGCTGATGGCGTTGTTGGCGTCGATCTCGACGCCTGCGCCGGCGGTGTAGGTGGTGTCCTCGTCGGCGTCGGCCGCGCACGACCACTGGCTGTTACCCGCGTCCCACTTCAGGATATTGTCGTCGGGGCAGGTGGTGATCAGGCCGATCTCGTTGTTCGAGTTGACCTGGACTGCGCCGGTGCCCGCGTAGGTGGCGCCGTCGTCGCCGTCGCTCAGGTCCGCCGGCACGTTCTGGATGTCGGCCCAGTCGGGCTGGTAGCCGGACGGGGCGAAGTCGGCCGAAGTCTTGCCCTCGAGGGTCGCGGCGTTGCCGGCCACGGCGGCGTACGGCACGCTCGCCATCTTGAGCCGCGGGCTCATCTCGCTGCCTCCGTCGACCGCCAGGCCAAGATACAGATCTTGGTAGTCCTCGAAGATCACCAAGTCGGGGGTCAGATACGCGGTAAACGCGCCGGCGTCGGCGCTCACGTCGAGCGTCTCGGAGTGCAACTCTGCGCCGCCGCTCTGGGCGTCGTAGATCTTGAAGGTGACCGTGACGCTGCCGTCGACCGGCACGCCGCTGTCGTAGGTCAGGTAGGCCTGGACCGGTACCTCTGCGGGTACCTGGGCTGCGGCCACCGAGGGCACCGAGAGTGCCAGGGCGAGCGCTGCTGCTGCTACTGTGCGCAATTTCATTATAAACCTCAAAATTCTCGTTCAGCTCTAGATAGTTCTGTGCTGTCTTGTCGTGTCGTTTACGCCTACGGGCTCACCGGGCCGAGTTGGATGCGGTAGCCACCGCCTTCGGCTTGTCCGCGAATGGGCGCGCCGATGCCGATGACGGCTTTGTAGCCGCCGCCTTCGGTGGTGCCCCCGCCAGAAGCGGACTGGTAGAACTCGGGTGGGGTGAACGACGGGCCGGTGTCGGGTCCGGTATCGGGACCGACGTCGGGACCAGTATCCGGACCAGTATCCGGACCAGTGTCCGGACCGGAGTCTGGGCCGCTGTCGGGCCCGACATCAGGTCCCGTGTCCGGGCCTACGTCAGCCTGCGAGTTGTTCTCGGACAACTCTCCGCCGGTTTCATCACCGCCACAGGCTGCGAGCGACACAGACAGACAGGCGATGCAAATCAATAACCTGCGTCTGAGCATGGGTGGTACCCCCTCGTTAAATTAGGGAAAAAACTTCTTGTAAAACGTTGAGGGGATTTTAAGACAAGAGATTATTAATGTCCAGAAGGTTGTCTGGGCCCGTTTGGCGGGCGTGTGAGAGCGTCAGGTAGTGGTGCGCCGGTGAGCGTTTCAAAGAAGGCGACAAGCGCGTCGACCTCCTCGTCGCTCAGGTCGAGCTCGACGAGGGTCTCGTCGCGGTGGCCGACGAGCACGGGGGATTCGTCGAGCTCGGCGTAGAAGCGCACGACCTCTTCGAGGGTCTCGAAGTGGCCGCCGTGCATATAAGGTGGGGTGAGGGCGACGTTTCGCAGCGTCGGCGTCTTGAATTGGCCCTCGTTTTCGGGCTGCTGGGCCAAAAAGCGAAGCTCTCGGGCGCGCTCGCCGTCGGGGGCGTCCGAAAACGCGCCGGCGGCGTTGAACGGGTCGGCTTTGACCTCGGGGACGGCGTCCCAGCGGCCCAGGTCGTCGGGGACGAGCCAGCCTCGCGGCTCGAAGCCGAGGTTGTGGAACTCGAAATTGGTCATCAGGGGGCCGGCGTGGCATTTGGTGCAGCCGGCGCGGCCGACAAAGAGCTTCAGCCCCTCTTTTTGCTGCTCGTCCAATGCCGACAGTTTCTCGGCGTCGCCGTCGCGCAGCCCCTCGACGTAGCGATCGAAGGGGGCGTCGAGGGAGACGAGCTGCATCTCGTAGGCCGCGATGGCCTTCGTGACGTTCGTCAGGATGCGGTCGACCGTTCGCTGGTCCTCGGCGCTCATCGACGCCCAGGCTCGTGCGTGCGGATGGTCGGGGCTGCCGGGGACAGGGCGGCCGGAGGCGGGGAATCGGTCGGGGTCGCTCAGGTCGGGCAGGGCGCCGAAGACCGCCTCGTAGGCCGCGCGCAGCTCGGCGTCGCCGGCGACCAGGTGTGCGATGTCGAGCCGCGTCGTTCCCTGCTCGTTGGGCGCCTCGAGCGGCTCGATCGCCTGCGCCCACAGCGAGTCGGTGCGCCCGTCCCAAAAATACCAGCGGTTGAACGCCGCGTTGAGCAGCGTGGGGGCGTGGCGGGCGGTCGTACCCATCGCCTCGGAGAGCTGTCTGGGGTCGGCAAAGCCGTGGTCAGGGCGGTGACAGGTCGCGCACGACTGCTCGCCGTCGCCCGACAGGCGGGTGTCGAAGTACAAAAATTGGCCCAGACGCGCGGCGCCCGGGTCGTCGGCGACCGCGTTGGTCGGGTCGGCGGGCAGAAATTCGCCCTCGGGCGACAGCTTGTTGATCGCTTCGAGCTCGTCGTGATCGAACGTCCCGCTCGGGTCGGTCAGGCCGCTCGGCGAGGCGGTCGCCCCCGGCGGGACGTCCGTGTCGTCGGCGCAGCCCGCGGCGGCGAGCCAGCCTGCGAGCATCGCTATGGCGAGTGATTCGCGCTTCATTGGCCGCAGCACATCACTTCGAAGACCGCCGTGTCGGCAGTGCCGTCTCGGTCAACGCTCACCGCAATCTCCCAGCGCTCGGCGGGCGACTGGCTCTCCATGTGGAACTTCATGCCCTCGACGAGGTAGGTCCCGTCGTCGTTGTTGGTCACCGTCGGCTCGGTATTCATGCCGTGGCCGTGGGCGGGCATCGTCACCTCGACGCTCACGTCGGCGTCGGCGACGGCGTTCGCCATGTCGGCCGACTCCCAGACTTCGACGTCGAGCTCGAAGAGTTGATTGAACGGAATCGGGTCGGGGGAGGGCGTGTAGGCGACGTAAAACGCGCCGCTTTCGGTGAGCTTGGCGCGCGACTCGCCGGAGTCCTGGCCGTCCTCTTCGGCGCCGCAGCCCAGCCCGAAGACGACGAGCGCGCAGACGAGCACCGCTCGGAGACGAAAAGAGAGCAATTGATCAGATAAGCGCACGCCGTACCTCACACAGGACATCACAAGGCGGAAAGTTCTTCGCGACCGTAGGGACGAGCCTAGAGACTCGCTCGGGCGATGTCCACCGCTCGTCAGCCCGCGCGGTGGTGTCGACTTTCCGGGAGGAAGTGGACGTGTCTTCGACTCGCGGCGATGTGATGGACGCTCGCAACCTACTTATTTCGACAGCCCTCGCGCTGGCGGTGGGCACGGTCGGGGTGTCGTGCTCGTTTTTGGCGACGCCCATCTCCGAGCAGATCGAGTACGTCATCGAGGGCGAGCAGGTCGAGCTGCGCGACCCGATGCGCCCGGCCCGCGGCGCGCCCCGAGTGCTCGTCTTCGCCCTCGACTCGGTCGGCCGCGACGCGTTTCGACGCGGGGTCGACTCGGGCGAGCTCGCCCAGGTCGCGCGGCTCCTTGGTGAGCGCCGCGCACACGACACCTACGAGCACGCCTACATGGCCCGCGACGCCCTGACGACGCTCCCGTCGGTGACCATTCCCGCCTGGACGAGCGTCTACACAGGCCGCCCGCCGGCCGACACCGGCATCCCCGGCAACGAGTGGTACGACCGGCAGACCTCGAGCTTCTTTGCCCCGGCGCCGACCACGGTGGGCGACCACGACCACATCATCCGGATCTTGACCGACAACTTCCTGAACAACCAACTCGAGGTGCCCACGCTCTTCGAGCTGGCCAAGGTGCGCAGCTTCGTGGCCATGGCGCCGGTCTACGAGGGCGCCGACCTGTTCACCAAGCCCGACCTCGACGAGATCCTCCCCGTGCTCGGCGGCATCGCCGAGGGCGTGGTCGGCCCGAACAGCGTCGACCGCGAGATCTACGCCGAGCTCGACGAGGAGGCGGCCGACGGGGCGGTCGACGCCATCGAGGAGCACGGCGTGGCCGACCTGCAGGTGCTCTACCTGCCCGGCATCGACCTCTATACCCACGTCGCCAAACGCCCCAAGCAGAGCCAGCGCCGCTACATGCGCGAGGTCATCGACCCGCTCATCGGCGAGGTCCTCGACGCCTACCGCGAGCGCGGCGCGCTCGACGACACCTACGTGCTCTTCATCTCCGACCACGGGTTTACGCCCACCAAAAACGACGACCGCCACGCCCTCGAATGGGACGGGCGCGACGAGCCCCCGCAGGTGCTTCGCCACGCGGGCTTTCGCGTGCGTCGCGACAAGCTCGAGGTCGACGACGACGAGCGCGACTACTCGGCGGTGGTCGCCTACCAGGGCGCCATGAGCTACATCTACCTGGCCGACCGCTCGACGTGTGCCCGCCGCGGCTCGCGCTGCGACTGGACGAAGCCGCCACGCTTCGACGAGGACGTCCTGGAGGTGGTGCGCGCGTTTCACGCCAACAACGCGCTCGGCTGGCCGGTCCGCGAGCTGCAGGGCACCCTCGACCTCATCCTCGCTCGCCGCCCGGTCCCCGCCGGGCAGGACGCTGGGCCCTTCGAGGTCTGGGACGGCCAAAAGCTCGTGCCCATCGACCGCTACGTCGCCGAGCACGGCCGCGACGACCTCCTCGACTTCGACCGCCGCATGCGCCAACTCGCCGCCGGCCCTTACGGCCACCGCGTCGGCGACGTCGTCCTGCTCAGCAAGGCCGGCATGGGCCGGCGCATCGACGACCGCTACTATTTCTCCGAGCCGTACCGCTCCTGGCACGGAAGCGCCCACGAGGCCGACTCCCTGGTCACCTTCACGCTCGCCCACCCCACCCGCAGCGGCGATGAGCTGCGTGAGTTGGTGCGTGGCGTGGCCGGCGACGGGCTGGACGTGTTAGATGTGACGCCGTTGGTGCTCACTCTTTTGGAGAAGGATGGCGATTTGTCGCACGATTGAGGGGTGGAACGGCCGATCACGATCACGATCACGACGACGATCACGTCCGACCCCAAACCCCAAAACCCCAAAACCCCCAAACCCCTACATCCCCATGTCCGAAAACTTCTGGAACGAAAAATACGATATCGAAGGCTACCGCTACGGCACCACGCCGAACACGTTCGTCGCCGAGCAGGCCGTCGCGCACGTGCCCAGCCAGGGCAAGGTGCTGTGCCTGGGCGCAGGCGAGGGCCGAAACGCCGTCTGGCTGGCCGAGCAGGGCTTTCTGGTCACGGCGGTCGACGTCTCCAGCCGCGGCCTGGGCAAGCTCGAGCAGCTCGCCGAGGACCGCGACGTGTACGTGACCACCGTGCAGGCCGACGTCGCCGACTACACGCCGGAGGCCGGCGAGTTCGACGCCGTCGTGCTCAACTACCTGCACCTACCCGCCGCGCTGCGCCGCCCGGTGCACCAAAAGGTCGTCGACGCGTTGCGCCCCGATGGCGTCGTCATCCTGGAGGCGTTTCGCCCCAAACAGCTCGACTACGGCACCGGCGGGCCGCCCTCGGCGGACCTGATGTATAGCGCGCAATTATTGCGTGAGGATTTCGGCGAGTTGACGTTCGAGTATCTCGAGGAGCTCGAGATCGAGCTCGACGCCGGCCACGGGCACCGGGGAACCGGTGCGGTGGTGAGGATGGTGGCGGTGCGGTAGGCGCGTTCGGTGCGGGTGCTTCCAGCGCGCGTTCGGTGCGGGTGCTTCCAGCGCTCGTTCGGTGCGGGTGCTTCCAGCGCTCGTTCGGTGCGGGTGCTTCCAGCGCGCGTTCGGTGCGGGTGCTTCCAGCGCGCGTTCGGTGCGGGTGCTTCCAGCGCGCGTTCGGTGCGGGTGCTTCCAGCGCTCGTTCGGTGCGGGTGCTTCCAGCGCTCGTTCGGTGCGGGGGCTTCCAGCGCTCGTTCGGTGCGGGTGCTTCCAGCGCTCGCTCGGTGCGAGGCCATCTTGGCCTCGTCGACGAGGGCAAGATGCCCCCGCACCGAAGGAGGGTCGACGAGGGCAAGATGCCCCCGCACCGAAGGAGGGTCGACGAGGGCAAGATGCCCCCGCACCGATCGTCTCGCTCACGCCTCGACGGGCTCCTCGTCCGTGTCGACGACCGGCTCGTCGGGCGTTTGCGGCTCGTCGAGGTCTTCGGGTTCGGGAAGCCCCTTGTTGCGCCGCGCCGTCGGGCGCACCTTCTCGGCGAGCGCGTCCTTGCGGGCCAGGTAGAACAGGCCCACGGCCACCTCGGCGACGCCGCGGTAATCGTACTTCAACTCGGCCTCGGCCTCGTCGCGCTCCGAGCGCGCCTGCTGGGTCTGGCGGGTGTCGGACTCGTTGTCGCGGGTGGCCTGCTCGACCTCGGCGCGCAGCGCGGCGAGCGTGTTGGCGTACTCGTTGGCGTCCAGCGGCTGTCGCCGCGGGCGCGTCTCGCTCGGAAAGCCCACCTGACGAAGCTGCTGCTCGAAGCCGGCCGACGCCTGGATGATGTCGTGGGCGTCGGTCGGCGTCTCGCCGGTGTAGCCGAGCCGGTCGGCGACCTGGGCGCCGTAGGTGCCCGCGATCTGGCTGCGCTGCCAGAAGACTTCCTCGCGCAGTGTCTCTACCGTTTCGTCTTCCGACTGGCTCGCCGCGGAGTCCTCACCCATTTCGACCATCACGCGGCTGGCCAACGCCGAGAAACTCTCGGTCGAGCCCTCCAGGTAATCGGCCAAGTCGAGCATGAACTGCTCGACGGTCAGGTCGGTCGGCGCATTGCCGTCGTAGACGAGCTCGACGATGCTCGCGGCGACTTCGGGACCCTGCGTGCGCAGGGCTCCGATGACCGTACCGGTGACCAGTTTGAAGTTGGCTGCTGTCTTCGAAAGAACTGCCATAGCGTCTCCTTGTTTAGTGCCACGGCCCGAACTCAATCGGATTCGGCGGGCACCACGCGTGAGTAACGAGTTACAAACACGCGCCTGCACACGGATCGACTTCGCGGTGCCATCCCACAGCAAAGAGGCGAGCTGGGGCGGTCACGGCGAGACCACACGGCCCTCAGACAGGCACACTCCCCATCGAGGAGTTTTGATTGATGAGGCCCAACCATACCGAACCGTTGGAGGGGGGCCAAGTAGAAATGGGCGGCGGCGCTGAACCCGACCTCGTTTCGGGATTGGAAACGCACTCGAGTTCAGCCCGCGACACCATTTTCAGCCGGGAGGTCGACTGGAAGCAGACTCCCGCGCCATTTTGCAGCGGAACCTGCTTCCGAGGGCAGGGCGGCGCGGCTTTCGCAGACTAGAAGAGGGCCGGCGAGCAGGCCTCATCGCTTTTCGGGGCTGGAAGACGGCTCGAAAACAGACCGCGACGCCGTTTCCAAGTTGGAAATGACGTCTCGGTCTGCTCGGCGAAGCATTTGGTCGTGCGAAATGGTCGGCGGGTCTGCTCGCGAGGCGTGTTCGCGTCGCAAATGCGCGCGAGTTCTGTTCCGGAGGTCTTTTCCGTCCGCAGAATGCGGTCGGGGTCGCGTTGCGACCGAAGGCTCGTGTCGCAAATGAGGGCGAGTTCAGCTCGTGCGTCTATTTCGGCGGGGCGCGCGGCGTCCTCGCCCGCCCTGGGGCGTCCCCGCCCCAGCTTGTGTGTCCTTAGGCGAGGCGTTCGCACCGCCTACACACGTGCGGGGCCCGAGACGGACCCCGGCGGTCGGGGACGACCGCGCCCCAACGTCCGCACTCACGGCACGGTCATCACCGCGCAGGGCGGGTGGCGCAGCACGCGGGCGGCGGTGCTGCCGAGCATGACGCGTTTGAGGCCGCGGTGGCCGGCGGTGCCCATGCAGATGAGGTCGACGCCTTCTTCGTCGGCGACGTTGTCGATGGCGGCCGAGGGCGTGCTGATGCGCAGCAGGCGCGAGCTGTCGAGGTCGGTCAGGTCGAACTCCTCGATGAACTGGTCGAACTCGGCCCACTTTTGCTCTTCGTAGGCTTCGACCGACTCGGGCGGGGCCTGCATGTCGAGCAGGGCGAGGCTGGCGGCGGGTAGGGCGAAGGCGTGCAAGATCAGCAGCTCGGCGTCGTTTTGGCGGGCGAGGTCGGCGGCGAGCTCGAGGCTTTTTCGGCTGAAGTCGGAGAAGTCGACCGGGGCCAAGATCTTGTGGAACGACTCGCCTTTGGCCTCGGGCGGTACGGTGAGCACGGGGATTTCGCTGCTGCGGACGACGTGCTCGGCGCTGCTTCCCAGCAGGACGTTTTTGAGGGGGCCCGCGCCCGTCGAGCCGAGCACGAGCAGGTCGGCGTTGTGGGCGTCGGCGGCGGCGAGGATGCCGTCGGCGGCGCTTTTGAGCTCGACGACGTAGGAGACGTCGGCGGGCATCTCGTCGTCGTCGAGGACCTCGCGCACCGTCTCGCGCAGCCGCGACTCGGCGACCTTGCGGATGCGCTCGGGGACCTCCCAGGGGGTCTGGACCAGGTGGCGCCAGAACGCGTCCTCGTCGGCGTGGACCACGCTGTGGGCCACGACCAGCTTGCCGTCGCCCGCGCGCGCCAGGTGGGCGGCGTGGCACAGCGCGGCGTGCGAGTTTTTCGAGAAGTCGATTGCTGCGAGGACGGTCATGGCGTCTCTCCGGTGGGTATAGCGCGGGAGCAGGCCTTGCGGGGTTGGGGCGCCACAAGGCCTACTCTCCAATTAACATTTTCAGCTACCAAAACATAATTACCAGCTTTTCGCCAAATAGCTCGAACGGCACGTGCAGGTGGTCGATCCAGCCGTTGGCGGCGGCCGAGATCAGCCCGAGCCAAAGGCCCGACAGGATGATGGCGTAGGGGATGATCTTCTCGCCGAGTTGCCGCACTGCGGGTTTGCATACCAGAGGGGCGGTGCCCGCGAAAAGCAAAACCGGGGTGGTCAGCGCGACCAGGCCCACCATGATCAGCGCGCCGTGCAGCGGGCTTGCCGTCGAGGCGGAGAGGCCGAGCACCCAGAACATGAGCATGCAGGGGAGCAGGCCCATGACCGCGCCGATGAGCATCATCTGCATGGGGCCGCGCCGCGGGGCGAGCCGGCGCACGCGGCGCATAACATTTCCTAAGAATTTTCCGGTCGCCGAACTCGTTGACGAGCCGGAGGGCAGCTTGAGGCGCTTGGCGACCGGCTCGATTCGCAACAAGCCGGCGCCTACGAGCGCCACGGCGACGAGCAGGCCGGCGACCTTGGTCAGCGGGCCGATGAATGCCTCGGCCGCGGCCCCCGCTAGACCGGCGGCGGCGCCAATTAACGCGTAAGTTAGCGCGCGGCCGCCCTGGTAGGCGAGCACGTTGCCGGCGCGTTGGCGAAGCTGGGTGAACCAGCTCGCGTCCGCCTCGCCGGGTCCATGCGCGCCACTTTGAGTGGCCACCAAGCTGCCCACGATCGGCCCGCACATGCCCGAGCAGTGCACGGTGACCCACAGCAAGCCAAGCCCCAGAAGTTGTGTATATTGAGGTAGATACTCTTCCAAACCGCTCTCCGTGTCCCGGATGAGGTGATCCAGATCAGCGCATGATCCAGATCAGGCGTCATTGCCCTGGCCCACCTGACACAAGAGCATAACCCGTGCCAATTGTTCCAAATCGGCAGATTTTGCGTATTTGCGACACCTCGATGGGGCAAGGGGTGCGCAAAATGTGCGCATCGCCCGCGACGCCTGCAAATATTACGGGGTGTTCAAAATGGATTGAACTGAATCTGTGTTCATTTTCGCCCGCAGGACGTTGAGGCGTCCACTCACGCTAAAACTTTCCACCTGCTTGGCATGGATCGTGAAAGTAGCGCACGACGACTCCGCGCGATGTGTGGAGACCCAGTTGTTAGAAAGTAAGTCAGAGAGACCTAGGTGTCATGAACTCATTCTTCTTCGATAGAACTGAAACAGGAGGGCGCTCCCAATGAGTACAGGGACGAGCGCTAAAGCGCCAAAGACCAAACTCGAGAAAGTAAAATACGACGATAAGATCGTCCGGATGTTCGTCTGGGCGACGATGATCTGGGGTATCGTCGGCATGCTAGTGGGTGTGGTGATCGCCCTCCAATTGGCATGGTGGCCGTCGAATATCGGTGAGCACTTCACCTTCGGCCGGCTGCGTCCCCTGCACACGAACGCGGTGATCTTTGCGTTCGCGGGTAACGCGATCTTTGCGGCGGTGTATCACTCGTCGCAGCGTCTGCTGAAGACGCGCATGTTCAGCGACGTTATGAGTCGGTTCCACTTCTGGGGCTGGCAGGCCATCATCGCCTCGGCGGCGATCACATTACCCTTAGGGTTTACACAAACCCACGAGTACGCCGAGCTGGAGTGGCCGATCGACATCGCCATCACCCTGGTGTGGGTTGTGTTCGCGGTGAACTTCTTCGGGACGCTCAAGAAGCGTCGCGAGAAGCACATGTACGTGGCGCTGTGGTTCTATATCGCCACGATCGTGACCGTGGCGATTCTGCACATCTTCAACAACCTGGTCGTGCCGGTCGACGCCTTCAAGAGCTACCCGGTCTTCGCAGGCGTGCAGGACGCGCTGATCCAGTGGTGGTACGGCCACAACGCGGTCGCCTTCTTCCTGACCACCCCGTTCTTGGGCCTGATGTACTACTACCTGCCCAAGGCGGCCGACCGTCCGGTCTTCTCGTACAAGTTGAGTATCGTTCACTTCTGGTCGCTCATTTTCATCTACATCTGGGCCGGCCCGCACCACCTTCACTACACCGCGCTGCCCGAGTGGGCGTCGACGCTGGGGATGATCTTCTCGATCATGCTCTGGATGCCGTCGTGGGGTGGTATGATCAACGGTCTGTTCACCCTGCGAGGGGCGTGGCACAAGCTGCGTAAAGACCCGGTGCTCAAGTTCTTCGTGGTCGGTATCACCTTCTACGGCATGTCGACCTTCGAGGGTCCGATGCTGTCGGTCAAAGCGGTGAACTCGCTGAGCCACTACACCGACTGGACCATCGGCCACGTCCACGCCGGCGCGCTGGGCTGGAACGGCTTCATGACCTTCGGCATGATCTACTGGCTGATTCCGCGCATGTGGAAGACCAAGCTGTACAGCAAGACCTTGGCCAACGTGCACTTCTGGATCGGCACCGTCGGTATCCTGCTGTACGTCATCGCCATGTACTCCTCGGGTATCACCCAGGGTCTGATGTGGCGCGCCTTCGACGAGACCGGTCGCCTGATGTACCCCGACTTCATCGAGACGGTCGTCCAGATCGTGCCGATGTACTGGGTGCGCTTGGTGGGTGGCTCGCTGTACCTCATCGGTGTGCTCATCGGCTTCTACAACCTGGTGATGTCGGTGCTCAAAGCGCCCAAGGGCCTGACCGACGAAGAGGTCGAAGTGGCCGCGCCGGCATGGCGTCACAAGGCTGCCGACCAGGGCGAAGACGGCACCGTCGAGACCTACGACGCCGCGCTGTTCCGCCTGCAAGAGAAGCTCAAGGGTGGATGGCACCGCTTCCTGGAAGGTTGGCCGCTGGTCTTCACCGTGCTGACCACCATCGCGGTGGCCATCGGTGGCGCCGTCGAGATCTTCCCGACGCTGCTCATCGACAGCAACATCCCCAAGATCGCCTCGGTCAAGCCGTTGACCCCGCTGGAGCTCGAGGGCCGCGACATCTACATCGAAGAGGGCTGCGTGAGCTGCCACTCCCAGATGGTGCGTCCGCTGCGCCACGAGATCGAGCGCTACGGCGAGTACTCCAAGCCGGGCGAGAGCGTCTACAACCGTCCGTTCCTGTGGGGCTCGAAGCGTACCGGTCCGGACCTGGCCCGCGTGGGCGGCAAGTACCCGCACCTGTGGCACGTACGCCACATGAAAGACCCCAGGCTGACCAGCCCGAAGTCGATCATGCCGTCGTACCCGCACTTGTTGACCAACGAGCTCGACCTGAGCGACGCGGACGACAAGCTCGAGACGATGGCCATGCTCAACGTGCCCTACACCGCCTCGGACATCGAGACGGCCGAGGAGCACGCGCGTAAGCAGGCCAAAGAGATCGCGACCGAAGTCGAGACTCAGGGTGGCCCGGCCGGCCTCGAGGATCGCAAGATCGTCGCGCTGGTGGCCTACCTGCAGCGCTTGGGCACGGACATCAAACGAGAAGAAGCCAACGAGAACGCCGTCGAAGACGACAAGGCAGGTGACCAATGAAGCGTGAAGTCATGGAAGCCGCAGATCTTTCGATCTATGCGGAAATCGGACTGATTTTATTCGTCCTCGGGTTCGTGTTCGTCCTCATTCGCGTGCTTCTCTACAAGAAGGAAGAGGTCGAGCATCTGGAGCAACTTCCACTGGATGGAGACGCCGAATCTGGCGCCTGAATAGCCTCGAAGGTGATATACAATGAGTAGTCAGACGAACAATCAACAGAGCTCCTCGGGCGACCAGTACGCCGACGAACTGCTCGACCACAACTACGACGGCATTCAGGAGTACGACAACCCGATGCCGGGATGGTGGAAAGCCATCTTCTACATCACGATCGTGTGGGCGGCGGTCTACTTCGTCGGGATCAACATGGGCTATATCCCCACCTACCAGGACGACCTGGAGCGGGGACAAGCCGAGCTGCAGGCGATGCGTGACAAGCATCAGCAAGAAGCTCCCGCGGTCGACGCGGCCATGTTGGCCCAGGCCGTCGAGGACGAAGCCATGCTCGCCGACGGCAAGGCCGCCTTCATGACCAACTGTGCGTCGTGTCACGGCCAGAAAGGCGAGGGCCTCATCGGCCCGAACCTGACCGACAAGTACTGGCTGCACGGTGGCGAGCTGACCGACATTCACAAGGTCGTCAAAGACGGCGTGACCGCCAAGGGCATGCCGGCCTGGGGCAATATCCTGACCCAGGACGAAGTGGTCGGCGTGGTCGCCTACATCGAAACGATCAAGGGCACCAATCCGCCGAACGCCAAAGAACCTCAGGGTGAGCCCGTCGAGGGCAAGTAGGACATTATGTCTGCACCATCCACAACTGATAGCAACAAGCAAAAAGGGGGCGTCCCCGACGCCCCCATCCAGGTCCTCTCCACGATGACCAACGACGGCAAGCGCCGCTGGCTCTACCCCGTGTTGAGCAAGGGCAAGCACTTCTGGCGGCGGCTCGCCGTCGCCGTGGGGCTGATCGCGCTCTTTTTGGCGCTTCCCGTCGTCCACGTCGGTGGCAACCCGGCGGTGTTCCTGGATGTGATTCACCGCGAGTTCCACTTTTTCGGTCTGACGCTGTATCCGACCGACACCATCTTGCTGATGGTCTTCTTGCTGCTCAGCCTGCTGGGCGTCTTCATCCTGACCGCCTTTTTGGGGCGTGTCTGGTGTGGGTGGGGATGTCCGCAGACAGTCTATTTGGAGTTCGTGTTCCGGCCCATCGAGCGGCTCATCGAGGGCCGCGAGATGCAGCGCAAGCGGCGCGACGAGGGGCCGTGGAACTTCGACAAGATCTGGCGCAAAGGGGCCAAGTGGGGCATCTTTGCGGCCATCGCCATCTTCCTGTCGCACGCCTTTTTGGCGTACTTCGTCAGCTGGGATTCCCTGCTGGCTTGGATGGGGGGCTCGCCCGGTGAGCATTTCGGCGTCTTCTTCGCCATGCTGCTCGTCAGCGGACTGATCTTTTTCGACTTCGCCTATTTCCGCGAGCAGATGTGCACGATCACGTGCCCGTATGCTCGTCTGCAGTCGGCCCTGCAGGACAAAGACTCGATGATCGTGGCCTACGACCCCAACCGCGGTGAGCCGCGAGGGCGTCGCACCCGCGAGCTTCGCAAAAAGGAGAAGGCCGGCCTCGACATCCCGCTGGGCGACTGCATCGACTGCGGGGCGTGCGTGCGCACCTGCCCGACCGGTATCGACATTCGAGAAGGTCTGCAGATGGAGTGCATTGCTTGCACCCAGTGCATCGACGCGTGCAACGGCATCATGGAGGGCATCGGCAAGCCCCACGGGCTCATCCGATACAGCTCCGAGCATGCCATCGAGGACAACAAGCCCACGCGCATCATCCGCCCGCGCACCATCGCTTACGGCCTGGTGTGGACGGCTCTGCTCAGCGCGTTCGTGTGGATGCTCGCCGGCCGCGAGCCGCTCCATGTCGACGTGGGCCGCATCCCGGGCGCGCCGTTCACCATGATCGATGACGACTCGGTGGCCAACCGCGTGCGCTTCCGCATGCGCAACCAAACCGGCGAGAAGGCGACGTTCCACATCGAGCCGATCACGCCCAAGAGCGCCGAGGTCAAGGTCGTGGGTCAACCCGACATCGTCCTCGACCACGGCGAGATGCGTCGCGTGGAGACCTTCGTGGTCGCGCCCAAGGCCGATTTCGGCGCGGACGGCCAGATCGACTCTCAGTTTCGCGTCGTCGGTCCCGACGGCATCGAGCAAGTGGTCGACTTCACCCTGATGGGTCCATCAAAACAACTCTAAACCTTTTGTGCCGAAAATCTTGCGCCTTGGCCACAATCTTGCACGTGGTCGAGGCGTAAGTTGCATCAGAGACGCCGCAGAGGGTGCGTCGTAGGACGCTCTAGGAGAAAGATATGTTTGGCATTCCCGAGAAGTACTTTTGGCCTGGCCTGATCATCACGCTGCTTTCGTCGAGCGTGATCTGGTGGACCAGCATGCTGTTCATCGCCAAGTCCGACGGCGGCCCGCAGGTCGTGGACAACTACTATCAGAAGTCGGTCGACTACGAGGTCACGAAGGCCTCGCGCCTCGCCGCCCAGAAGAGCGGCTGGACGGTCGACGTGGCCTGGACGGTGGCCCAAGACAATACCGTCGAGCTTCGCTTCGTCGACAAGAGCGGAGCGCCCATCAGCGGCCTCGAGGGGAGCGTCGAGTTGCGCCGCCCCGACCGCGCCGGCGCCTTCGGCTCGGCCAAGCTCGAGCCGGTCGACGGCACACCGGGAAGCTATATGGTGCAGGTCGCACCCGACAAACCCGGATTGTGGGACATGGTCATCGACGCGCGTCAGGGCAGCCAGGACTATCGGTTCGAGGTCCGTGAGGAGGTCTCCCTTTGAGCGACGTCGTCTCCGATAAGCGGGTCGACGAGGCGCTCGAGTGCGCCCACTGCGGCCTGCCCGTGCCCGGCGAGCCGGAAGGGCCGGGGCCGCATTTTTGCTGTCCGGGTTGCCGCGCGGTCTACAGCGCGCTGCACGAGGCGGGGTTGGAAGATTTCTACCAACTCCGCGAGATCACGGGCGCCGACGGCGGCGCGCCGGTGGGAGAAGAGCTTCCCAGCGCCGGCGAAGACTTCGACGCCGAATGGTTCACCGAGCGGCACACGCGCGAGCTGGCCGACGGCACGCGCGAGGCCGAGCTGTATATCGAGGGCGTCCACTGTGCGGGCTGCGTTTGGATCACCGAGCGCATGCCCCAATACGTCGATGGCGTGGTCGACGCCCGCCTCGACTTGCCCCGCGCCCGCCTGACGGTGCGCTGGGAGCCCGAACAGGGCAAATTGTCGAAGGCCGCCGATTGGCTGGCCCACTTTGGCTACTCCCCCCATCCGATTCGCGGCGAAAACAGCCGTGCGCGCACTCGCGGCGAGCGCAAACTCCTGTTCAAAGTCGGCGTCTCTTGGGCGCTGGCGGCCAACGTCATGTTGCTCGCCCTGGCGCTGTATGCCGGCCTCGATCTGGCCAACGATGCAGCGCTGGCCACCGGCGTGCGTTGGCTGAGCCTGGTGCTCGCCACCGGCTCGGTGCTGTATGGCGGCGCCGAGTTCTTCCGGCGCGCGGCCGTGTCGATTCGATCCGTATTCGGCGAAGGCGGCCTGGGCGGGCTGCTCAAGCTGTCGATGGACGTGCCCATTTCACTGGGCATTTTCGTCGGTTGGGCGCACAGCGCCTGGGCGACGGCGTCCGGAAGCGGCGAGATCTGGTTCGACTCCATCGCCGTGCTCATCGCCGCGCTGTTGACCGCGCGTTGGCTGCAGATCCGCGGCCGTCGCGTCGCGGGCGACGCGGCCGACAGGTTGCTCTCGCTCATCCCGACCACCGCACGGCGCGTGCGCGACGGCGAAGAAGAGCAGGTGCCCGTCGAAGAGCTCCAGATTGGCGACATCATCGACGTGCGCCCGGGCGAGGTCGTGCCGGCCGACGGCACGCTCGTCACCGGGCAGACCACCGCCCACCGGGCCGTGCTCACCGGCGAGAGCCGGCCCGAGCCGGTCAAAAAAGGCGAGCCGATGCACGCCGGCGAGACGAACCTGGGCGCGCCCATTCGCCTGGAAGTCGCGGCCGTCGGCGAAGAGACCCGCGTCGGGAAGCTTTTGGCCTGGGTCGAGGAGCGTTCGCGAAAGCGCGCGCCCATCGTGCAGAAGGCCGACCGATTGGGCGGCATCTTCGTGCTCGTGACCGTCTTCGCCGCGCTCGTGACCGGACTCGTGTGGTGGCAAATCGCGCCGTCCGAGGCCGTCGCCCACGTGGTGGCGCTACTGGTGGTCGCCTGTCCGTGTGCGTTGGGCATGGCTACGCCGCTCGCCTTATCGGTGGGCGTGGGCCAGGCCGCGCGGCGCGGCATCTACGTCAAACACGACGACGTGCTCGAGGCGCTAGCGCAGGTGAGCTGGGTGGTCTTCGACAAGACCGGCACGCTCACACGCGGCGAAATGGCGGTGACCGACGTGGTCGGCTCGGCCGAGGCTGTGCAACTCGCCGCCGCGCTCGAGTCGCAGAGCAACCACCCGATTGCACGCGCGCTCGCCGCCGAATTGGACGCGCAGAAATTGCGTGAGAGGGTCGGCGGCCTGCAAAACTTGCGTGACATCCTTTCAGACACGGTGGAACACGCAGGAAAGGGCATCGAGGGCGTGGTCGGCGGCCGAAAGATCTGCGTCGGAAAACCCGACTGGATCGCCGAGACGGCCGTATCTTCGTTCTCCGTCGACGAGGCGGTCGCCCAAATGACCGGCCGTGGACACACGCCCGTGGCGATCAGCGTCGACGGCAAGCTCGAGGCGGTGGTCGGCATCGGCGATCCCATTCGCGACGAGTCTGCGAAATTTTTGCGCGAGCTCGAGCGACGCGGCGTCCAGCCCGTCATCCTTTCGGGCGACCATCCGGAAGTCGTCGCGCACGTGGCCAGCGAGTTGGGCATCGACGCTCGATTCGCCCACGGCGGTGTGTCGCCCGAGGGCAAAGCCGCCTTCGTCAGTGACCTGCGTGAGCGTCAACAACAGGACGCGTCCGGCGGCCGGATTGCGATGGTCGGAGACGGCGTCAACGACGCTGCAGCCCTGCAGGCGGCCGATATTGGCATCGCCGTCGACGGCGGCGCCGAGGCGAGCCTGGTCGCCGCCGACGTCTTTATGACCCGCCCCGGACTCGAGCCGGTCTACGAGCTCATCGAGGGCTCGCACCGGGTGATGAAGGTGGTGCATCGCAACCTGTCGATGTCGGCCGGTTACAACGCGATCGCCGTCGCCGCGGCAGCCTTCGGTTTGATTGGCCCGCTTATTGCAGCGGTGGCTATGCCGTTGAGTTCGGTGGCCGTGGTAGTGTCATCGCTGGTTCAAACTTCGTTCGCAGAGAAGTCGTATGGAAATTCTCTTCCTGCTCATTCCGATCGCGCTGGTCATCGTGGCGGCGGCGGTCACCGGGTTTTGGTGGGCGACGCGTGACGGCCAGTTCGACGATCTGGAAACGCCGGCCGTGCGCATTCTGCTCGACGACAAGAATACCGACGAATCTAAGAAGTGAGGGGCCGCCCAGCGGAATTTGGCCTCGACTGAAAGGTTAATACACATGCATTTCTCGAAGGAAATCAAAGACTATATGGGCTTTAGCGGCCGGGACGCCGAGTGCCTCAACGGGCTGCACCCGATCGTGAGGCCGTACTTCGAGGAGATCGTCGATCACTTCTACAGCTCACTGAAGCAGAACCCGCGCACCAAAGACGTCTTCACCGGGCCCGAGCAACTCGAGCGGTTGGGCAAGAGCCTTCACCGTTGGCTCGACGAGGTGTTTACCGGGCCGTTCGACGAAGAGTATTTTCGCAAGCGTCAACATGTCGGGCGGGTGCACGTCGACGTCGGCCTGCAGCCGCAATTCATGTTCGGGGCGATGAATATCATTCGCATCGACCTGACGCGCGCGGTTTTCAAGGAGGAAGAGCGGCTCGAAGAGCTGCAGGTCAACCCGCGCGACTGCGTCGAGAGCATCGAGCGCATCCTCGACCTCGAGCTGACGATCATGACCCAGGCGTACTGGGACAAGCTCATGGAGATGAAGCTCGAGATTCCCTCGGCGCTCGCCGCCGGGTTGGCTCACGAGATTCGCAACCCGCTGAACACCATGGGGCTGCAGTTGACCTTATTGGACCGGCGCATTCGCGACGTCGCCAAGGTCGACGACACCGCCGAAGAGCGCATCTCGCCCATCGTCGACGCGCTGCGCTCGGAGCTCGAGCGCATTCGCACGCTGACCAGCGAGATCATGGACTTCGCCAAGCCGATCGAAGTCAGCCCCGCCTGGCATGACGCCGGCGAGCTGCTCGGTGAGCTCGAGCGGGTCCACGGCCCCACGTTGGAGACTTCTCAGATTACCTTCGAGACCGAACTCGAGGGCGACGCGCCCATCTGGTGCGACATCGACCGCATGCGCCAGGTGCTTGTGAACCTGCTGACCAACGCCGTCGAGGCCATCGACGACGAAGGCACCATCAGAGTGTGCGTCGACAACGCCGAGTACGGCACCACGTTGACCGTCGAGGATAGTGGCGAGGGCATGGCTCCCGCGCTCAAGTATCGCATCTTCGATTTGTTCTTTACGACCAAAGCGGCGGGGACCGGAATCGGCCTGCCGATCATCAAAAAGATTGTCGAAGCGCACGGCGGCTCGATCGACGTGTCTTCACAGCCTGGCAAGGGCTCGAAATTCTCCGTGTTTCTTCCACGGCCGGAGCTTCGAGACTGAGCCCGACTGATTCGAGACTATAAAACCCCGAGAATCACATGTCCTCCATGACCATGCACGACGAAACGATGAACGAGATGAGCGCCGACCGTGGTCGGATCCTGATCGTCGACGACGAGCAGCACGCCCGCGAGGCGCTGGCTGTTTTGCTCGAGGAAGACGGCTATGACGTGCGCGACGCCCCCGACGGCTTCAAAGCCCTGGGAGTGCTGCGCGACTGGGAGTGCGACATCCTGGTGACCGACTTGCGTATGCCGGTCATGGATGGGCTCACGCTCATCAAGAAGGCGCGCGAGGAGTTCCCGGAGCTCACCTGCTTGGTCATGACCGCGTTCGGCAGCGTCGAGAACGCCGTCGAGGCGATGAAGTCGGGCGCCGACGATTACCTGACCAAGCCGCTGAACTTCGACGCGGTCGAAATCGTCATCGACCGAGCCTTGGAGCGCACCCGCATGCGCCGCGAGCTCGATCGTCTGCGCAACGGCGTGAGCCTGGGCGGGGCGACCACGCAGATGGTCGGCAACAGCCCTCCGATGCAGAAGCTCAAGGGCATGATCGACCAGGTCGCCACCTCGCGCGCCACGGTGCTCATCACCGGCGAGTCGGGTACCGGTAAAGAGCTCGTCGCTCGGTTGATTCACGAGCGCAGCGACCGCTCCGAGAAGCCGTTTGTGCGGCTTCACTGCTCGGCGCTGGCCGAGACGCTGCTCGAGAGTGAGCTGTTCGGACACGAGAAGGGCGCCTTCACCGGCGCGGCCAGTCAGCGCACCGGTCGCTTCGAGGAGGCCAACGGCGGCACGCTCTTCCTCGACGAGATCGGCGAGATTCCGATGGCCACTCAGGTCAAGCTGCTTCGCTTCCTGCAAGAGCGCGAGTTCGAGCGCGTCGGCGGCAACCAGACCATCTCGGTCGACGTGCGCATCATCGCCGCGACCAACCGCGACCTCGAGCAAGAGGTGCGCGACGGCAACTTCCGCGAGGACTTGTACTACCGCCTCAACGTCATCCACCTGAACACGCCGCCGTTGCGCGTGCGCCGCGGCGATATCGCGCCGTTGGCGAGTCACTTCGTGGCCAAGTATGCCCGGCAGAACGGCAAAGAGATCGACGAGATCTCTCCCGAGGTCATCGAGGCGCTGTCTCAGTACGACTGGCCGGGTAACGTGCGTGAGCTCGAGAACACCATCGAGCGCGCCGTGGTGCTGGCCAACGGAACGCGCATCGAGATGAGCCACCTGCCCGACAACTTCGGCCAGACGTCGTTCGCGCCCAACAGCGAGATTCGCATCCCCGGGTCGACCCTCGAGGATATCGAGCGCTACGCCATCTTGAAGACCTACGAGGCCGCCGGCGGCAGCACCAGCGAGACCGCCGAGGTGCTCGACATCAGCGTGCGCAAGGTGCAGTACAAGCTCAAAGATTACCGGGGTGAGTGAGAGTTCGAGATAGCGAATGATCGAGTGACCGAGTGACGCTGAGGGCGTGGCTCGGTCACTTGCTTTTTGTCCTCACCTTATCGAACCGCGAAATTGAAAGTCGTTATCAGTATGTGGTAGTGCAAGTTCGTGGTCAGTTGTTCTCTCCCTCGGTGTCCTCCAGCCATGTTCCATCTCCTCGAGCAGCACGTGTTCTCCCGGTTTCTTGCTGCGCTTATCTTGGTTTGCAGTGTCCTCTTCGCCGCGACTGCGTCGGCGCAGACCGATGACGGTCACCGACTCGTCGGGCTGCTCGACTATATCGGCGCGGACTACGCGGCTGCGGTCAAAGACGGCGAGGTCATCAACGACTTCGAGTTCCGCGAGATGCAGGAACTCGCGGACGACGCGCAGACCTTCGCCAAAGGCTCGAAGCAGGCCCCGGAAGAGCTCTCCAAGACCTTGGTCGAGCTCGACGCGCTCATCGAACGAAAGGCGAGTCGTGCCGAGGTCGCCCAGACGGCGCTGCACGCTCGGAAGCTCGTCGTCGATAGCTTCGAGGTGGCCCTCGCACCGACGCAGGCGCCGGAGCTGACGAGCGGGCGCGAGTTGTACGAGGCCAACTGCGTGCAGTGTCACGGCGCAGACGGGCGCGCCCAGGTGCCGGGCGTCGACCAGATGGAGCCCACGCCGACCAACTTCACCGACGCGGGCACGCGTGCGGTGCTCTCGCCGTACAGGGTGTTCAACACGACCAGCTTCGGCATCGAGGGCACGCCGATGCGCGCCTTCTCGGAGCTCTCTGCGAGCGAGCGCTGGGATATCGCCTTCTACGTGATGTCGCTGGCGCACGGACATCAAACGGAGGGCTCGGCCGCCGAGTTGCCCGAGAGCTTCGACGCCAGCTTGGCGACGTTGGCGTCGCTGTCGGACAGAGACCTGCGAGGCCGCTTGATCGAAGCAGGCGTCGCGAAAGAGCAGGTCGACGCGGCCGTGTCGTACCTGCGCGTCGAGGCTCCCAAGGCGGTTGAAGAGGGCAAGGCGGACGCGCTCGCGGTGGCGTTCTCGCACATCGATCGGGCCGAGAGTGCGTTCGAAGGGGGCGACTACAAGCTCGCCAGAAAGGAAGTCCTGTCGGCGTATCTCGACGGGTTCGAGCCCGTGGAGAGCAGGCTGTCGGCCATCGACGGCGACCTCGTCGCGCAGACCGAAGCGCACTTCATGACGCTTCGCGACGCGCTCGAAAACGAAAAGGCCGAGCGGGCCGAGGCGCAGTTCGCCGCGCTTCGCGCTTCGCTCGACCAGGCCGAGGCGGCGCTGGGGCAGGGCGGCGGCCAAGCGTGGACCGCGGCGGTAGCCAGCGCAGTCATCATCTTGCGCGAAGGTCTCGAGGTGGTGTTGCTGATCGGCTTGCTGCTCGGTTTGCTGCGCCGGTTCGGCGCTCCCGAATCGCGCAAATTCGTGCACGCGGGCTGGGCGGCTGCGCTGCTGGCCGGCGGCGCGACCTGGTGGGTCGCCAACGAGCTCATCGCGATTTCGGGCGCCGGGCGTGAACTCATCGAGGGAATCGTCGGGTTGCTGGCCGCGGCGGTGCTCTTCTCGGTCAGCTATTGGTTCATGTCGAACCTGCACGGCCAGAAGTGGCTGGAGTTCATCAAGGAGAAGATCGCGCAGAAGGCCAGCGGCGGGCAGATGTTCGCCTTGTTCGGGCTCGCTTTCCTGGCGGTCTATCGCGAGGCGTTCGAGACCATTTTGTTCTATCAGGCGCTGCTCATCGAGGCCGAGGGCAGCGAGGGCGCAGTGATCGCCGGCATGGTGGGCGGCGGCGCGGTCTTGGCGGTGGTCGCCGTCTTGATTTTGAAGGCCGGGAAGAAGTTACCCATCAAGCCGTTCTTTGCTGTGTCCGGGGCGCTGTTGTACGCGCTGTGCATCGTTCTGGTGGGCAGCGGGCTCCACGCGTTTGTCGAGGCAGGTTATCTGCCTGTGTTCTCGTTGCCCCTGCCGACCGTCTCGTGGCTCGGGTTCTATCCCGAGGTCATCACGGTGACGGCTCAGACGTTGTTGATCGTCGCCGGGGTGGTTTGGGGAGTTCACACGGTCAAAAAGACTCGGGCCGGAGCGCCCGCGTGAGAGTCGGCCGACGCGCCGGCGAGGGAGATGTGATGTCATCGACAGATTTTTTCGACAAGTTATTCGGCGATCTAGAGACGCTGCCAGAGATCGATCCCGAAGACCGTATCGTCGTCAGGGATCTGATGACCGCCTACGTGTTGGCCGTCGACGTCGACGCGGCCCTGCGCACGGCCAAACGTGCGATGGAGAAGCACGCCATCCGTCACGTGCCGGTCGTCGACTGCGGGCGCGTCATCGGGATGCTCAGCCAACGTGAGCTCGCCTCGGCGGCGTATATCGCCCACCACTTCGACGCCGATCGCGACGCCTACGAGGAGTTCATCGAAAGCCCCGTGCGCGGCTTCCTCAAGACGCGTTTCAGCGCCGAGCGCGACGTGATCACCATCGGCGCCGACGAGTCGATCCAGCGGGCGGTCGATTTGCTCGTGCAGAACCGGCTCACCGCGCTGCCTGTGCTGGGCAGCCGCGGTGATTTGGTCGGCATCCTCAGCTATATCGATGTGCTGAACGGGCTTCGCGGACTCTTCGAGCGCATCTGAGCGATGCGTCGGGCGAGGCCGCGCCGCACCGGGCTTCAATCGATACGATGATTTTCACCGGGTTGAACGATTTGCTAGACTCCCAGCCATGATCGTTTGGGAGTCACAGATGTTCAGAATCACCGCGCTCGCCCTGGCTTTGCTGCTCGTCGCATGCGGGCCCGATGGCGGCGACAATAACGACCCAGCCGAGGGGTGGCAGGATGCATTCGACGCCAGTCAGTCCGGCTGGTTGTTGAGCGTAGCTGGCGCGTCTTCCTCGGAGGTCTACGCCGCGGGCGGAACTCCGGAGGAGGGCCGGCTCTGGCGCTACGACGGAAGCACTTGGGCCGAGGATGAACTCCCCGAGGGCGTCCCGCTCCTCAACTGGGTGCACGTGTTCGACGACGGCACCCCCATCATCGCCGGCAACGGCGGCACCGTGCTTCGCCGCGAAGGCGACGCGTGGGTCGCCGAGCAGACTCCGACCGAACAAGACCTGTGGGGTATTTGGGGCGCGAGCCCCGACGATGTGTGGGCCGTAGGCGGCAACGGGCGCGACGAAGGCGCCGCGACCGTGCTTCGGCGCGGGGCCGACGGCACCTGGCAAGCGCAGACGCTGCCCGAGATGGAGCGCCCCAACGTGCGCGCCTTCTTCAAGGTCTGGGGCACCGGGGCGGACAACGTCTACATTGTCGGCCAGCGCGGCGCGGTGCTCCGTTGGGACGGGCAGGCGCTCGAAGAGCTGCTCGTCGGCACGAGCGAAGATCTCATCTCGCTGTGGGGCACAGGCCCTGACAATATCGTGATGGTCGGGGGACGCTCGAACGGCGTCGTCGTTCGCTTCGACGGCACCGAATGGACGCACGCGTCGCTCGCGCCCA
Organism: Persicimonas caeni; assembly: GCF_006517175.1. Classification (NCBI taxonomy): domain Bacteria; class Deltaproteobacteria; order Bradymonadales; family Bradymonadaceae; genus Persicimonas; species Persicimonas caeni. The sequence goes on from NZ_CP041186.1 coordinate 6,460,145, forward strand.
CGCCGGGGCTCAACGGCGTGTGGATGGACGAGGCGGAGACGGCCTGGGTGGCCGGCAACGCCGGCACGCTCGGCCGACTCGATACGGCTGAGTTGAGCTTGGAGACCCAACCGATCGACACGACCCTCGAGATGCACGCCATTTTCGGCACGGGCGACGCGCTCTTTTCGGTCGGCGGGAACTTCGGCATGCCGATGGGGCCTTATGAAGGCGTGGCGCTGCAACGCGCGGCCGGCGGGGAGGGCTCGCGATGAAGACTCGGCTGATCACGACTCTGTTGGCGATCGCGGCGGTGCTCGCGGGCGGCTGTAGCGGCTGCGACGAGCCCAACGATCCGCCCCCGAAGGTGGCGACCGATATCTTCGCCGAGATGGGCGAGCCGATGCCGTCGGCGACCGACGAGCAGCTCGAGGCCTTCGAGCGCGGCCGCGCCGTGGCGCTCGAGCGCCACACCGTGGACACCGGGTTGGGGCCGGAGTTCAATACCTCCTTTTGCGCGAGCTGCCACGAGCAGCCTACGACCGGCGGGTCGAGCCCGCGCTACCGCAATTTCCTGCTCACGGGCACGCGCTTGTCCGACGACTCGTTGGTGCTCTTCGGAAAGGACGGGGTGCAGACGCAGTTTCGCACCGAGGCGCCGTATCGCGTGGCCACCGACGAGCGGGCGACGCTCTTCGCCACGCGCAACGCCATTCCGTTCTTCGGCGTCGGCGCATTGGCCGAAATCCCCGAAGCGTCCATCCTGGCCAACTCCGACCCCGACGACGAGGACGGCGACGGCATCAGCGGCCGGCCCAACTGGGACCGCGGCTTTGTCGGCCGCTTTGGCCGAAAGGCGCAGACGGTCTCCATCGAGGGCTTCATTCGCGGGCCGCTCTTCAACCATCTGGGGCTGACGTCGAATCCGCTGCCGAACGCGCGCAAGGCAGAGTTGCCGGTGCCCAGCGACCTCGAGACTGGCATGGTCGTTCGGTCGGGCTCGGGCTTTGGGTTGGGCGTGCCTTTTTGCCCGCATTGTCAGGCCGCTGCGCCCGAGGAGCCGCTCTTCGACAGCGACGACGCGGCCGACCCGGAGCTCTCCGAAGACGAGCTCTTCGACCTGGTCTCCTTCGCGATGCTCTTGGCGGCCCCCGCGCCCGACGCGCCGACCGAGGAGAGTGAGCGCGGTGAAGCGCTCTTTGGTGAAATCGGCTGCGCGAAGTGCCACGTGCCGGCGCTCGAAGGCCCGCGTGGACTCGTGATGGCCTACACCGACATGCTCCTGCACGACATGGGCGACGAGCTCGCCGATGGGCTCGCGCAGGGCGTGGCGACCGGCTCGGAGTATCGCACGCAGCCCCTGTGGGGCGTGGCGGCCACCGAGCCGTACCTGCACGACGGCCGCGCCGACACCCTCGACGAGGCGATTCGGTGGCACGGCGGCGAGGCGAAGGCGGTGCGCGAGCGCTACGAGGCGCTGGCCGAGGACGAGCGGGCGGCGATCATCGCGTTTCTGGAGTCACTCGGAGGCCGCGAGCAGCGCTCCTCGGGGCTTCTGCCCCCCGGCCAGCCGGTCGCCGACGTGGGCGAGTACGGCGGGCCCGTGCACGACCTGACGGGCGCCTCGGCCGAGCTCTACAAGCGTGGGCGCGAGGTCTTCGACCGCGATATGACGCTCGAGGCCGGCCTCGGGCCGATGTTCAACGGCGATAGCTGCCGCGCGTGTCACTTCGAGCCGACCATTGGCGGGGCGGGGCCCGTGGGCTTGAACGTCACCCGCGAGGGGATCATCGAAGGTGAATCCGGGCTCTTCTTTACGCCCGAAGGCGGCACGCTCTTGCACCGTTTGGCGACCGACGTGCACGGCCGCCCGGCGGCGGACCCGGACGCCAACGTCGTCGAGCTGCGCCAGACGCCGCCGCTATACGGGCTGGGGCTCGTCGACCAGATCCCGGAGGCGGCGATCGAGGCGAACGCCGATCCCGACGATATGAACGGAGACGGCATCTCCGGCCGCGTCGCCCGACTCGCCGACGGCCGTGTGGGCCGCTTTGGCTGGAAGGGCGACTTTCCCACGCTCGAAGACTTCGTGCGCGACGCGCTCTCCAACGAGGTCGGGCTGACGCTCGCCGACGACGAGGCCTTCTTGGCCGGGGTGGCGACCGACGACGATGCTGTCGAAGACCCCGAATTCGGTGGCGAAGACTACCTGGCGCTCGTCTTCTACACCGCGATGCTCGGCCCGCCCCCGCAGGCCGCGTCCCTCGACGAGACGCAGACTGAGGGCGAGCGCCTCTTTGGGCAGGTCGGCTGCGACAGCTGTCACGTGCCCGAGTTGCCGACGGGGTCGGGCGAGCCGGTTCGGCTCTTCAGCGACCTGTTGCTGCACGACGTGGCACCCGAGGATTACCGCGGCGTCGAGGGCGTGGTCGCCGGGACGCGCGAGTTTCGCACGCCGCCGCTCTGGGGCATCTCGCAGACCGGCCCCTACATGCACGACGGACTCGCCGGCACGCTCGACGAGGCGATTCGACGCCACGCGGGCGAGGCGGCGGGCGTCGTCGAGCGCTACGAACTGATCAGTGACGAAGAGCGCGCCGCGCTCGTCGAATATTTGGAGGCGCTGTGAGACTGCGCATGTCCCCCTGCTTCTTGCTCATCGCAGCGCTGCTGCTCGCCGGATGCCCCGACGAGCCGCCGGATTCCGACGCCGGACACGACGGCGGTGCCGACGGCACGCCGCCTGCGATCGAGGTCGAGCTGGGTGGCCGCCAAGACGGCTCCTTCGTGAAAGTCACCGAGGAGGAGCCCACGCTCGAGGTCGTCTCTGGCTTCCAGGGCGGCTATCATATCGAACCGGGACTGCGCATGGAGACGATCGGCGCCGAGGAGTTTATCTCGGTCGTCGAGTACCGCGTCACCGACGCCGAGACCGGCGAGCTGCTCTCGTCGGACCCCATGAGCTACCGCATCAACCAACGGGCGTGGAATTACGAGCCGGGCGTGGGCCACTTTCGGGTGTGGGAGCAGGTCATCCTCAACGTCGTCGACCCGGATGATGCCGCCGGGCGTCTGGTCGACATCGACGTGCGCGTCTTCGTCGAGGGCGGGCTCGGCGAGGGCACCGACTCGATGACCGTGCGTCTGATCAACGAGGTCAATGAGCTGCGCTAGAACCATCGTCGCTTTGCTCGTCGCCCTCACGCTCGTAGCCTGCGGCGACGGACAACCTCCTGCGCCGAGTTGCCCACCCGCCGAAGAACCCCCAGCGTTCGGCCGCGCATGCTCGGCGGACGGCGAATGCTCGGGCTACCTCGTCTGCATCGACCAAGCGTGCGGCTGGCCCGAGGCGATGTCGGGTGTCGAGGGGCAGGGCACGACGACGATCACCTTCACACGCGCCGACGAAACACTCACCACCTACACCGCCGAAGTCGCCGCCGGCGACCTCGCCCGCTCACGCGGCCTGGCCGAGCGCCCCTGTATGCAGCCCGGCTGGGGCATGCTCTTCGTCCACCCCGACGAAGAGGAACTCCAATACACCGTCGAGGCGATGCGCTTCCCCATTGATCTGGTCTTCGCCGACGCCGACGGCGTCGTCGTGGCGGTCGCCTCCGACCTCACACCCGGCGCGCCGGGGCTGATTTCGTCGGGCGCGCCGGCGAAATATGCCGTCGAGTTGGCGGCCGGGGAGGTCGAGGGGCGTGGGATTGAGGTGGGGGATGGGTTGGTGGTGGAGTGATGTGTGGGGAGGGATGTGTGTTTGGGGTTGTTGTGCCTCAACTCCCCGGACTCCCTTCGGTCGCCCGGGGCTACCGAGGCCTCGCAAAAGGCGCTCGGCGCGGCGCTGGACGGCGGCGCCTTGGTGGGTGGGTTGGCGGTGGTAGGCGACGGGTTGGCGGTGGCCGGCGAGTTGCCCACCAAGGCGCGTAGTCCGCGCCGCGCCGGAGTGAAGCGAAGCGAAACGAAGGCCTCGGTAGCCCGGGGCGACCGTAGCGAAGCGAAGGGAGTCCCGGGACGAGAAGCGAAGGGAGTCCCGGGACGAGAAGCGAGAAGCTCCCATCTAGGCTGCCTCCTCAAATCCCTCCTCCATGATTTCCTCGAACACGCTCCAGGTGATGCCTCGTCGATGATGCTCCTTTTGCTTTTCTACGTAGCGAACGGCGTCTTGGTAATCGAGCGCGCTCAACGTGAAGGCGCCGAACCCGACCTGCCACTTGAAGTTGCGGCGACGACGGAAGTTGCGGCGAATCGCACCGGAAGACTCGGACTTGGTTCGATCGATGAAATGGGACGGAGCAACTTTGGGCTTGATTGCCGCGATGAGATGCACGTGGTCTTCGACGCCGCCAAGGGTGATGATCTTTCCGTCATTTCGAGCTGCCGAACTGATGAGCACCGGGTAGAGGAATTCCTCGATCTCGGCGTCGATCCATTTGGCGCGACCTTTCGTGGCGAAGACAATATGAAAGCGAAAGCGGGTGAATGGCATATCTGGCTCCATAGTGGCTAGGGTGTGCGCAAACCTCTCACTATGGTTTTCGGCAGAATGGGCCGAATCGTTGCGTGGTTTTTGGGTGGATCGCGGCGAGGAGGTCGTGGGGGCGGGATTTTTCTTGGTTGGGGCTATTCGGGGACGTTCGAAGGGAAATGAGCGTTTTGGGTTGTTGTGGCTCGTTTTCCCCCGGACTCCCTTCGGTCGCCCGGGGCTACCGAGGCCTCGCAAAAGGCGCTCGGCGCGGCGCTGGACGGCGGCGCCTTGGTGGGTGGGTTGGCGGTGGTAGGCGACGGGTTGGCGGTGGCGGGCGAGTTGCCCACCAAGGCGCGCAGTCCGCGCCGCGCCGGAGTGAAGCGAAGCGAAACGAAGGCCTCGGTAGCCCGGGGCGACCGTAGCGAAGCGAAGGGAGTCCCGGGAGGATAGGGCGCACCAACTCACCACGTCCCATCCCCCACTAAAAACCTACAACCTTCGTCGGCACGCGAACCCCACTCGGTGCGCCCCAGCACCACGGCTTGCCTGACGTGTCGAGGGCGCAGGTGCCGGCGCCGCCGGCGGTGACGTCGGTGAAGTCGGCCGAGGAGCTGATTTTGGTGGCTTGTGGGCGGCTCGTAGTCGAGCCGAGGCCGAGTTGGCCGGCGCCGTTTTGGCCCCAGCAGTAGACGTCGCCGCCCGGACCGAGGGCGCAGGTGTGGGCGTGGCCGGCGGCCAGGCGCGAGAAGGAGACCGGGGCCGAGATCAGGATCGGGGTGTGGCGCTCGGTTGTGGTGCCGTCGCCGAGTTGGCCGGCGTCGTTGGCGCCCCAGCAGGCGGTGCTGCCGTCGGTGCCGATGCCGCAGGTGTGTGCGTCGCCGAGTGCGAGGGTGACGAACTCGTAGCCGCCGAGCACCTGGGTGGGGTTGTTGCGGTCGTTGGTGTCGTTGACGCCGAGTTGGCCGCGGTCGTTTTTGCCCCAGCAGTAGGCGTGGCCGGCGGTGTCGAGGGCGCAGGTGTGTTGGGCGCCGGCGAAGACTTTGGCGAAGCTCGAGCCGGGGGCGCGCACCGGGCTCGTCGAGGCGGTGGTGGTGCCGTCGCCGAGCTGGCCGGCGTCGTTTTTGCCCCAGCACCAGACCTGGCCGCTGTTCGTCACGCCGCACGTGTGCTGGGCGCCTGCCGAGACTCCCTGCAGGTCGGAGGCGTTGGTGACCTGGGTCGGGACGGCGCGGGCGGTGGTGGTGCCGTCGCCGAGCTGGCCGGCGTCGTTCTTGCCCCAGCACCAGGCTTGGCTTCCGTCCGTGGCGCACGAGTGCGCGTCGCCCAGCGAGATGACGTCGAGCGGCGAGCCGGTCGAGGCGCGGCCGAGCGCGGCGGTCGCGCCGGTGGTGCCTTGGCCGACCTGGCCGTGGTCGTTTTGGCCCCAGCAAAACGCGATGCCTTGCACCAGGCCGCAGCCGTGGCCTGCGCCGAGTCCGAGCGCCGAGACCGAGAAGTCGACGTCGATATAGGCGGTGTCGCTCTTGCCTCCGCTCGAGGCGATGATCGTCGCGCTCCCTTCGCCGACCGCCTCGACGCGTCCGTTGGCGTCGACGGTGGCGACGTCGGGCGCCGAGCTCGTCCAGGTGAGGTCGGGGTCGCTCATGACTTGGCCGTTATTGTCGAAGACCTGCGCCTGCAGCTGCACGGTGTCGCCGCGCACGAGCTGGTCACTCGCCGGGGTCACCTCGACACGCTCGACATTCGTCGGCGTCGCCTCGACGATGATCGCTGCGGTGTCGCTCTTTCCCTCACAGGTCACCGTAATGGTGGCGTTCCCCGCGCTCACGCCGGTGACGACGCCCGCCGGCGAGACGACCGCCACCTCGGGAGCCGACGACACAAATTCGATGTCGCGCTCATCTTCGATGGCCGATCGGTTGACGTCCTCCAAGAAGACCGTCAGCTCGACCTGCTCGCCGATCTGGAGGGTGCGGTCGTCGGGGATGACCTCGACGGTCTCGACGGGCTTGCCTTTGACGCGCACGCTGACCGACGCGCTGACGTCCTCGAGGGTGGCCGTGATCGTGGCCGTGCCGAGCCCTCGCCCGTAGATCTTGGCGTACTCGTTGACCGTGGCGACGTCCTCGTTCGAGCTGCTCCAGACGACGTCGTTGGTCGGAAGCTCCGAGCCGTCCGAGCCGAGCGCGGTCACCTCGAGCGTCAGCGCCGTGTTCACCTCGATGACCGGATCGGCCGGGGAGATCTCGAGGCCCACGAGCGTCGGCTCGGGCTCGGCGGTGTCGGTGGAGGCGTCGGCGGTGTCGGAGCTCGTGTCGGGCGTCAGCGCGGCGTCAGGCGTCTCGATCTCGTCGCCGGGGTCGAGGACCGAGCAGGCGGTGATGGGGGCTAGGCTGACGGCGAGGGCTAGGAGGGCGAGCGTGCGATACTTCATGTGTCGGGCCGGGTTCAGTGGGTTTGGAACCAGTCGAGGATAGCCGCAGGCGCCTCTTCAATCCAGTGGTGGCCGGCGTCTTCGTCGACGAGCAGGCGCGTGGGCGTGCCCCCGTCGCTCAGGCCCTCTTCGTAGGGCGTCATCGTCCAGATGGGCACGGTGTTGTCGAGGCGGCCGTGCACGAAGAGCGTGGGCGGATGGTCGTCGGGCAGGTCGCTGGGGACGTAGCAGGTGTAGCCGGCGCACCAGCAGTAGGAGGCCGATAAGATGGCCAGCGCGCGAAAGCGTCCGGGATACGCGACGGCCATGCGGCTGGTCATGTACCCGCCGCTCGAGATGCCGCCGGCGTAGAGACGGTCGGGGTCGACGTCGCCGAACTCACCTGCCTCGATGGCCTCGAAGATGTCGAGCATCAACTCGTGGTCCGGCGCGCTCGTCCAGTTCGTGGCCCACGGCGCGATATTGGTGTCCCAGTAAGTCGAGCCGGCGAAATGGGCCTCCGGCGTGATGACCGCAAAGCCCGCCCCGAGCAGCTTGTCGATGGTGCGCACCCGGTGGAAGAGGCCCATGGGGTCGTTGCGCTCGCCCTCCCAATAGCGCTCGGAGCTGTAGAACGAGCCCTGAAAGAGGATGGCCGTGGGCCAGCCCTCGGCGGGCGGCGAGCCCGTGGGGACTTGCCAATGGACCTCGCGGCGCTCGTAGAAGCCGTCGGAGGGGTCGAAGACGGCGGTGTTGCGGGTGCACTGGATGGCGTCTTCGGTCGACGTGCAGCGCGGTGGAGTGGGCGTTGTGTCGGCTGAGTCGGCGTCCGGTTGTGCAGTGTCGGGGGCTGTGTCTGCGGAGGCGTCGCGGGTGTCGCGGCCTGCATCGAGCGCGTCGGCGTCCTGCGAAGTCGCGTCCTGCGAGTTCGTGTCCTGCGAGTTTGTGTCAGGGCGCGTGCCGTGGCCGCCGACGTCCGACTGGCACGCCGTCACGGCGAGCAGCGTCGACAGAACGATGATGTGCAGGGGAGCCATTTGCATGGTCTCAGCGTAACGCAATCCGCCTGCGATGCAATGCCGAACGGGAGGTAGGGAAAGCGCGCGTCACTCCGAACGCCTCGTTAGAGAAATGCGGCGCCTGAGCGCCGCTGCAGGCCGATCTTGAAAAAAGTACGCAACGATTTTCGATTTTTGCCGAAAACAGTAGTGAGGGGTGGAAGTATCGTGGCCACGAATCTCTCCTTCAAATGGGCGGGTGGGTCGTCGTTAGCGTTGGCCCACCAGCTGGTGGCTGAGCCGGAGGGCTCAGAAGGTTCTGTGCGACAACTCACTCCCGTCGCCGAAGGCGGTTGATTCGTGCTTCTTCGGCGCCGTCTGTCCTCGACGATGCGCTGCATCGCCTGCGTCAGACGGCATCCGAATCTGCAGCGAATCCCCTCGCCTCGGCTCGGTCCGGAGTTGTCGCACAGAACCTGGACTGCGGCGGAACGGTTTCCCGATCCGCAAAACAAAGCCTTCGTGGCGAGCGTATCTTCGAGGAGATGTGGGACCGTACCTCTTTGGCGCGCTCGGCGGAGGCCGAGCCGGCAGTTTGGTCCTTGTGGCGAAACGGTCGGATTTGCCCGGTGCGGGTTCGTTGATGCGTCGATTTGGAAGTGTCGGCGTGGCGTGAAGATGGACCTGTGCCATGAGGAGTGCCGCAGCGGCGTCGTTGGAGGTCGTGGCGTCGGGGTGGGCATGTGCGTAGCGCATGACCTATCCGAGGTGGCTTGAAAACGGGGCGGGCTTTGCCCGTTGACTGTTCACAATCACAAGCAAATCCGCAGCGCCCATGCCGGCGAATTTCGTCGGCAGACGCACCGGTATGTCGTGATGAGCAGCCTGTGCGGGCGCTTAGCTGCGCAGGCTGATTCACCGGCGGGGTAGAACCCGCCGGGGTCTGGGGGGCGGGGTGAAGAGTCTGTCGCGATAGACCGCCGTCACGGGGTCTGGGGGGCGGGGTGAAGAGTCTGTCGCGATAGACCGCCGTCAATTGGAGGCAGCGCTTCCAGCGCTGGTTGCAGGAGAGTGCGGCCTTGCTCCCAGGGCAAGATGCCCTGCCTCCTAAGGCTTATCCGACAGCCTAGAGGCAGCGCTTCCAGCGCTGGGAGCAAGGCTTATCCGGGAGCCTGAAGGCAGCGCACCTCAGCCGGCCGGGCCGGTTCACCGGGCGGTCAGGTTCCCCGCGCCGGCTGCAGGGGGCGGCCTGACGGTGGGACGCGTCGCAGTCGGTCGTTGAGGGTGTTGACGATGTTGGCGAAGTGGCTCAGCGGGATGTGGGTGAAGGTGATGGGCCCGCGGGTGGTCTCCAGGCGGAGGTTGCCGCCCACGTGGGGCTCGCTCTCGAGGTCGGTGATGTGATCGTAGGGGATGGTCTGCGCTTCGGCGCCCGTGCGGCCCATGGTCGCGGCGACGTAGACGAGCCGGTCGTCGAGGAGCACCAGGATGGCCTTTTTGCTGGCGTGGCGTGCGCGGGTGGCCGCCAAGATAGAGTCGCCGTCGCGCACGTGGAGGCGCAGCAGCTCGAAGGGCGGCGTGGCGTCGCCGCCGGGTTCGACGCCCAACTCGGCGAGCCGGGTCTCGAGGCGGTCGAGGCGGATGCTGTCGGTGCGCGAGTTGCGTTGGCGTACCAGCCAGAAGGCGATGGCCGCGGCGATGAAGAGCGCGAGGAATGCGATGAGATACCATTCCATGACTGATCCTGTGGAGCCTTGCTAAAAACCTGCGTCGGTCGAAACGTCTCCCGGGCTCAAACCTATGTGCTCGCGCGGTATTAACAAGACCGGTCGCCGAGCTACAAATACAGCTCGCCGGGCTACAGAGAAGTGTCGCCGGGCTACAGAGAAGTGTCGCCGGGCTACAGAGAAGTGTCGCCGGGCTACAGAGAAGTGTCGCCGGGCTACAGAGAAGTGTCGCCGGGCTACAGAGAAGTGTCGTCGGGCTACAGAGAAGTGTCGCCGGGCTACAGAGAAGTGTCGCCGGGCTACAGAGAAGTGTCGCCGGGCTACAGAGAAGTGTCGCCGGGCTACAGAGAAGTGTCGCCGGGCCACAAACAGGTGTCTCGGCTCAGTCTTCGTCTTTCTGGTTGAACAGGGGAAAGGCGTCGAATTGGGTGTGGAACTTGTAGAGGAGTTTTTTGAGGTGGTGGAGCGGGCGGTCGCGGCCTTCGATGAATCGAAAGAGGAGGGGGCCCTGGCCGCGTGCGCCGGGTTGGTCGATCTCGTCGCCGAAGAGCTCCTCGAGGGTTTCTCGGGCGTTCTCGGAGGCGTAGAAATAGCAGACCATCGCGCTGCTGCGGCCGCTGGGGTAGTCGACCAGGCCCTCCTCGACGCGGATCTGGACGGCGGCGGGGCCTTCAGGGGCGTGGGCGTCGACGCCGGGGCGGTCGAGGGGATACCAGCTGGTGAATTGTAGCTGTCTCATAGAACGATTTTCTGCAAATCGGGCGTTTTATGGTAAGGGGGAGGGTGTACTGAATGTCGCCCTTCGGCAAGTGAGGAGATGAAATGGACGCCTACAAGGAACTAGAACGCCGGTTCGCCCGGCTCAACAAGCTCAACGAGGCGCTCGGGGTGCTGCGCTGGGACCACGCGGCGATGATGCCCGACGGGGGCGCCGAGGGGCGCTCGGAGCAGATGGCGACGCTGGAGTTGATCGCCCACGAGCAGCTCACCGACTCGGCGCTGGGCGACCTGTTCGAGGGCGTCGATGCGTCGGCGCTCGACGAGTGGCAGAGCGCGAACCTCGAGGAGATGCGCCGCAAATGGGTGCACGCGACCGCGGTGCCCGGTGAGCTCGTCGAGGCGGAGAGCCGGGCGACGTCGCGCTGCGAGATGATCTGGCGTCAGGCTCGGCCGGACAATGACTTCGAGCGGCTGGCTCCCGCGCTCGAAGAGGTCGTCGAGGTGGTGCGTGAGGCTGCGGCGGCCAAGGCCGAGGTGCTCGGCTGCTCGGCGTACGACGCGCTGCTCGACCAATTCGACCCGGGCATGCGCGCCGAGAAGATCGACCCGATCTTCGATGAACTCGCCGCGTTTTTGCCCGACTTCATCGACGAGGTGCTCGAGCATCAGGCGAAGGCCGCCGACCCGATCGCGCCCGAGGGGCCGTTCCCCGAGGCGATCCAGAAGGGGCTGTCGCACGAGTTCATGGAGCAGTTGGGCTTCGATTTTCGACACGGTCGCCTCGACACCAGCGCGCACGCCTTCTGTGGCGGCACGCCCGACGACGTGCGGCTGACGACGACCTACTACGAGCACGACTTTACCCGCGCCTTGATGGCCACGATGCACGAGACCGGCCACGCGCTCTACAATATGGGGCTGCCCAAAGAGTGGCGCTACCAGCCGGTGGGGCACGCCCGCGGCACGAGCATCCACGAGAGTCAGTCCTTGCTCGTCGAGATGCAGGTGTGCCGAAGCCGCGACTTCATGGAGTGGGCCGCCCCGCGCATCGCCGAAGCCTTCGGGGCGAGCGGTGAGGCGTGGACGCCCGATAACCTGTACCGGCACGGCACGCGCGTGGAGCGAAGCCTCATTCGCATCGACGCCGACGAGGTGACCTACCCGGCGCACGTGATTTTGCGCTACCGCCTGGAGCGTCAGATGATCGCCGGCGAGTTGGCCGTGCGTGATCTGCCCGAGGCGTGGAACGCGGCGATGCAGGAGATGGTGGGTATCGAACCGCCCGACGACCGTGACGGCTGCATGCAGGATATCCACTGGATGATCGGCGGGTTCGGCTACTTCCCGACGTACACGCTGGGCGCGATGATCGCCGCGCAACTCTTCGCGGCGGCCAAGGAGCAAGACCCCGAGATCGTCCCGTCGATTCGGCGCGGCGAGTTCGGCCCGCTGCTGAGTTGGCTGCGCACGAATATCCACGAGAAGGGCTCGAGCCGCAGCACCGAGGGGCTCATCGAGGAGGCGACGGGGAGCGAGTTGGATGCTTCCATCTTCGAGGCTCACCTGCGCACTCGTTACCTCGGTTAGTTCATTGGGGCGTGGAGGCGCGGAGGCTCGGAGGCGCGGAGGGCCCGGAATTGAAGAGTCGCGGGACGCTAAGGCGCTGAAGATTCATCTGATTGTGCGCGGAAGGCGCTGTAGAACCCAACGTCGAGGTGCGTCGACAGGTCGCGGCGGGGCTGCCTTCTGCAGCGCTTTCAGCGAACTTTAGATGAATCTTCAGCTCTCCAGTTTTCCTCGCCTCCCAATTCAGCGCGTTCAGCGCCTCAGCGTTCAGCGCCTCAGCGTTCAGCGCCTCAGCGTTCAGCGCCTCAGCGTCCGAGGCGCCGACGCCGGTCGGGGCGTTTGGGTGGGCGTCACTCTCAGAGAATCAGGCGAATCGGCGCCGGGGCGTCGGTGCGGGGGGCGATGTGGCCGATGATGGCGGCGTGGGCGTAGCTGCCTCGGCGCAAGGCGGAGACGCAGTCGGCGGCGCGCTCGGCGGGGATGGAGGCGAGGAGGCCGCCGGCGGTCTGCGGGTCGAAGAGGAGCGGGTAGACCGGGTGGTCGGCGGCCTCGTCCATGTTCTGCAGGGCGCGGCGTAGCCGGATATTGTCGGGCTGCAGGGAGCTGAAGATGCCTGCTGCGGTCGTCTCGAGGGCGCCGTCGAGCAGGGGGATCTTGTCGAGGTCGAGGGTGGCGTCGACGCCCGAGGGGCGGGTCATCTCGACGAGGTGGCCGAGCAGGCCGAAGCCGGTGATGTCGGTACAGGCGGTCGCGCCGTGCTCGCGCATGCACCGGGCGGCCTCGCGGCTCGACTGGGCCATCGTGTCGAGGGCGGCGTCGATCCAGCGGCCCTTGGCCTCCTGGCGCATGTTGGCGGCGAAGAGGGTGCCGGTGCCGATGGGCTTGGTGAGCACGAGGGCGTCGCCCGGCTGCATGCCGCCTTTGCGCAAGATGTCGTCGGGGTCGACGAGGCCGTTGACCTGCAGGCCGAAAGACATCTCGGCGCCTTCGCCGCTGTGGCCGCCCACGAGCGCGGCGCCGCTGTCTCGCAGCACGTCCACCGCGCCGGCGAGTAGCTGGTAGAGGTCTTGCTCGATCTTGTCTTCGACACCGTAGGGGACCACGGCGACGGCCAGGGCCGATTGTGGCTCGGCGCCCATCGCCCAGATATCGCCCAGGCTGTGGTTGGCGGCGATGCGCCCGAAGGTGTACGGGTCGTCGATGAAGGTGCGGAAGAAGTCGACCGTCTGGACCACGGCCATGCCGTCGGGCACGCGGGTCACGGCGCTGTCGTCGGGGGCGTCGAGGCCGATGATGACGTCGTCGCGCTCGACGACGTCGAGGCGTTGGAGCACGCGCGAGAGCACCGTGTGGCCGAGCTTCGAGCCGCACCCGCCGCAGCGCATCGCCATGGCGGAGAGGGCCTCGCGGGTGGTCGGGGAGTCAATCTGGACGTCGACGTCGGTCGCCTCGTCGTCTTCCATCTCGGGGAGCTCGTCCCACTGCTCCATCCAGCGCCGGTCGATCCAGTCTTTGAGCTTCCAGACCCAATCTCCCTCGAACGCGAGCAGGCTCTTGGAGCCGACGGCGTAACCGTCGCCGGTGCCGATGAGGCTCAAGAAGTTCTTCTGGGGCCGGTAGGCCTTCAGGGGGCGTCCCTGGGCGATGCGGCGCAGGTTCTCGGCGAGCGGCATGCCCTGTCGCACTGCGTAGACGCCGGACTTGGCGAGGTCGTGATTGCTCATCGAGGCGATGTCGCCGGCGGCGAAGACGCCCGGGTGTGAGGTCGACTGCAGGTGGTCGTCGACGGCGATGAAGCCGGCCTCGTCGGTGGCCAGGCCCGCCTGGGCGATCCAGCCGGGCGCCGATGCGTTGGTGACCCACATCACCGCGTCGAAGGGGTGGTGCGTGCCGGCGGTGTCGATCACACCGTCGGGCTCGACGCGCTGCACGCGGCAGTCGCGGCGCACCGCGATGCCGCGCTCGTCGAGAATGCGCGACAGCTTTTTGCGCACCCGGGGGTTGTGGGTGGGCATGATGTCGCTGCTGGCTGAAAAGAGGGTGCATTCGAGGGTCGTCTCGGGGGTCGACTGGGCCCGAAGGATGGTGCGCAGGCGATGCTCGAGGGCGAGCACGAGCTCGACGCCGCCGGCGCCGGCGCCGACGACGGCTACGCGAAGGCTGTCGCCGGGGTTGCTCTCGATGGTGCGTGTCAACTCGGCGAGGCGCTCGAGGAATTGGTCGACGGGCTTGACCGGCGTCGAATGCTCGGCGGCGCCGGGCACGTTGTGGGTCTGCGGGGTCGAGCCGATGTCGAACGAGACGAAGTCGTAGGAGACGGGCGGGCGATTCTTGCAGGCGAGTTGCTTGGCGTCGAGGTCCATCCCGGTGACGGTGTCGTGATAGAGGCGTGCTCCGGCGAACTCGCACAGCGGCCGCAGGTCGATATGGGCCTCGTCGAGGCTGTACTGGCCGGCGATGAGGCCCGGGAGCATGCCCGAGTAGGGTGTGTGGACGTCGCGGGTGACCAGGGTGACGCGTAGGCCTTCGACCGGGCGCATGCCGAGCATCTTGAGGACCGCCACGTGGCTGTGTCCGCCGCCGACGAGCACGAGGTCTTTGATAATGGGCGCAGTTGACTTCATGAGGGACTGGCTGAGGGGCGCGGTTGGTCTTGCTTTGCCGGGTTTGGCCTAACTTCGTTTACGTCGTGTCACAATTGCGAGTGTGTGACGAGCGTGATACTTTTGCATGGAACGATAAATGAGAACAACATGAGCATCATCGCCTCCGCATCTTCTTTGCCCGTCGAGCAGCAGGCTGACGCCCCATGAGCGGTCGTTTCCCGGAACCAGGAAAGATCTTCGAGGAAAAGTACCACGTCGAGAAACTTCTCGGCAGCGGTGGTTTTGCTCGGGTATACCTCGCCGAACAGACCGATTTGGGGCGCCACGTGGCCATCAAGGTGCTCAGCCCCAAGGTTGCCCGCGCGGTCAACGCCGAGGAGACCGATCCGAAGATCGAGTCGGTGGCGCTTCGCTTCGAGCGCGAGGCACGCGTCGTCTCGCAGCTCAAGAGCGCCCAGACGATCACCATGTACGATTACGGCCGGACCGAGTCCGGGCTGCTGTACATGGTCATGGAGTACGTCGACGGCGTCGGCCTCGACGAGCTCGAGGTGCCCATCGAGCCCAGGCGGGTGATCAAGATCCTCAAGCAGATGCTGCAGAGCCTGCACGAGGCGCACGCCAACGGGCTTTTGCACCGCGATCTGAAGCCCGCCAACATCATGGTGTATGAGCACCTGGGCGAGAAAGACCAGGTCAAATTGCTCGACTTCGGCATCGCCAAGGCGGTGGGGCAGGCGGCCAACGACGACCAGCAAGACCTGACCGCCTCCGACTCGCTCATCGGCACCCCGCGGTATATGTCGCCCGAGCAGATTCGCGGCCAAGACATCGGGCCGGCCAGCGATATCTACAGCCTGGGCTTGGTCGCCTACGAGCTGTTGATGGGCGAGAAGGCGATCACCAACTCCGACAGCATCGAGATCTTGGGGCGTCACCTCTCCTCGGAGTCGTTCGAGATTCCGCGCCACCACGCGATCCACCCGCGGCTGCGTCGGCTCATCAACAAGATGCTCTCGAAGAACCTCGAGACGCGCTACCAGGAGACCAAAGCGGTGCTCGCCGATCTGGCCGAGATCGAGCGCATCGACGGCGATTTGCGCGTCGGTGGGCCGCCGCCGACGCCTTCGGACGACGGCGGTGAATTTGGCGATGACGGAGAGTTGGTCCTCGACGAGGCCGATATCGAGTTCGAGGGCGACTCCTCTTCCTCGAATTCGCGCCCGTTGATTATCGGCGCGGTGATTGTGTTGCTCTTGAGCGGAGTCGGAATTGCAGCCTGGCAATTGACGGGTGCCTCGGGGACCGACGAGAAGGCCGAGCCGATCGAGATTGCCGAGACGCCAGACGAGGCCAACACCGAAGAGGCGGAGCCGGAGAAGGCCCGGGTAGAGAAGGGCGAAGAGGAGAGCGTCGTCACCCTGATTCGCACGCGACCCAAAGGGGCGAGCGTCTGGCTGGGCGACAAGCTCGTCGGGATGGCTCCGGTGCAATTCGAGTCGACCGATTACGAGTTTCCGCTGAAGGTCATCGCCAAGATGGGCGAGAAGAACGTCGAGCAGACGCTCGAGCAGCCTGGCGGCGAGATCTGGCTGGAGTTGCCCGAGCCCGAAGAGCTCGCCGAGAAGGACGACCCGCAAGGGGAAGGCGACGAGGCCGAGAAGGTCGCTTCGGGATCGAAGGCGACAAAGAGTCGATCGGACGACAAGGGCGGGGCGAGCAAAGGGCGAGGCGGCGCCAAAGAGAGAACCCGTACAAAGACTACGAAGAACGAAAAGACCTCCGAGAAGAAGGGCGGGCAGACCGCTACGGTCAAAGAGAAGCCCGAGCCCGACGAGAAAGAGGAAGAAGACGTCGACACGCGAAAGTATCTGCCGCTCGAGTGAGCCGGGCTTTCGCAGCCAAACAGCGTAGGACGAGTCCGATGCAGACGAAGAATGTCGCCGAGTGGAATGGTCACCTCCTCGCCGCGCTTGTTGCCGGTATGGTCGCCGGCATGGTCGTCCTGGGCAGCTTCGCGGCTCCGGCGTCCGCGCAAGAGTCGGGTGGCGAGCAAGGTTCGGCCGGCCAGGAGGCGTCGGACGAGAAGAAAGCCGAGGCCTATTACAACAAGGGCGTCGACGCGTTCTTCAAGAAAAAATACTCGCTGGCGATCACCTACTTCCAGCGGGCCAACACCCTCGACCCCGACCCGGTCGTTCTCTACAACATCTCGCTGGCCCACTCCAAAATGGGCAACCCCAAAGAGGCGCTCACCGCAGCGCTCGAAGCCCAGAAGATGGGCAACCTTCCCGAAGATACGGCGCTGAAGAACCAGTTTCGCATCGTCGGCTACCGGCGCGCGATTGCCGCGCGTGAGGTCACCGAGGCGATCAACCCGCCGGCCAAGGCCGAAATCGACCCGAACAAGGTGCCCGACAAGCAGCCGCAGACCGACGAAGGTTTGAGCGTGCTCGGCTGGACCGGCGCGGGCACAGCCGGGCTGGGAGTGGCTGCGCTTGTGGGCGCCGGAGTGACGAATTTCATCGTCGCCGGCAACCTCGAAGAGTACGACACCGCCCAGGCCGACGGCGATTACGGGCGGGCGAGGGGCCTGCATCAAGATATTCAAGACCGCCAATCGCTGGGACGCGTGATGCTCTACTCGGGCGCGGGACTCGCGGCGGTGGGCGGGGCGCTGTTGGCCTACGACCTGTTGGGCGGGACCGAGACCGCGGGGAACGCCGAGTCTGCCTCCGTGTTCGGCGCGGTCGACTCCGATGGCGCGAGCGTGCAGTTGCGCTGGTCGTTTTAGAGAGCTGGACGTTTTGAAGACCGATTTTTTCTCCTGGAAGTCCGTACAGGATTGCCGATGAGTCGCTTGCTGAACCAGTCGACGCTTCTCGCCTTCGCAGCCCCCATCCTGCTGTTGTTCGCGTTTGGCTCCACATCGTGCGCATTGTACGAGGAGCCCGAACCGCTGGACCCGGCGCTGGCCGTCAACGACCTCGAGATCAGCCCGGACCCGGTGCGACTCGAGCTTGGTCAGTCGACGCAACTGTCGGCGACCTTGCTCGACCGAGCCGGCGAGGAGGTCGATGGACTCGAGGTGACCTGGTCGAGTGCGAATACCTCGGTGGTGACCGTCGACGCCGACGGGATCGTCGAAGGTAAAGCCATCGGGGACACCACGATTACCGCGCAGGTCGGCGAGGTCAAAGCGACGACCACGGTGGTGGTGTTCACGCCGGTCAAGCGCATCGAAATCGAGCCGGACCCGGCGGACCTGGACATCGGCGAGAAGCTGCAGCTGAGCGCCACGGTCTACGGCGATAACGACGAGATTTTGAGCGGGCGCCAGCTCGAGTGGACGAGTTCCGACGAAGCGGTCGCCACGGTTGATGCCGAGGGGCAGGTGACCGGTGTGGCCGAGGGTCAGGCGACCATTCGAGCGCGCACCACCGGGGTGACGGGGACCGTGCAGGTCACGGTTCGCGAGCCCGTGGGGCGGGTCAAGCTCGACCAAACCGAAGCGACCATCGAGGTGACCGACACACTGCAGTTGTCGGCGCTGGTCTTCGACGCCAACGACAATCCGCAGGACCGTCCGGTGACCTGGACGAGCACGCAGCCCGAGGTCGCCTCGGTCGACGACACAGGACTGGTCGAAGGACTCAAGGGAGGTCAGACGACGATTCGTGCGGAGGCGGGCGGCAAGCGCGCCGAGGCGACGATTACCGTCGAGGACCCGGTTGCCGAGGTGGAGCTTTCGCCCAGCCCGGCGAGCGTGGGGGTCGGCCAGACGCTGCAGTTGACCGCCACGCTGACCGACGCGGGCGGCAACGAGCTTTCGGGGCGCGACATCACCTGGGAGAGCTCCGACGCGACCGTCGCGACGGTCGACACAGACGGACTCGTCTCGGGGTTGAAGGGCGGTCAGGTCACGGTTACGGCGACGAGCGAAGGGGTCACAGACACTGTGCAGGTGAGCGTCGAGAACCCCGTGGCGACGGTCGAGGTTTCGCCCGACCCGTTGACCCTGCTCGTACCCGAGACGCACCAGATGAGCGCCACCCTCAAGGACGCCGCCGGCAACGAGTTGACGGGGCGCTCGGTCACGTGGCGCTCCGACGACACCAGCGTTGCCACGGTCGATGCCAGCGGTGTGGTCACCGCGAAAGACGCCGGCGTGGTCAATATCACGGCGACGGCCGAAGGGGTCAGCGGCAGCGCGGAGGTGACCGTGGAGAATGCCGTGGCGACGGTCGAGGTCAGCCCGTCAGCGCCGACCATCGACGTCGGTGAGACGCTTCAGTTGACTGCTATCGCCAAGAACGCGCGCGGCTCGGTCATCAGCGGGCAGACGGCGACGTGGACGTCGTCGGACCCCACTGTGGTGACGGTCGACGCGAACGGCAATATTGAAGGACTCGAAGAGGGCACGGCGACGATCACCGCGCAGGTCGACAACGTCACCGGCACCGCGAGCGTCACCGTGCAGGCGTCGGTGGCCACGGTGAGCATCAGCGGGGCGTCGTCGACGGTCGAGGTGACCGACACGCTGCAGTTGTCGGTCGAGCTGCAGGATGCCGGCGGCAACGTGCTGACGGGACGCACGGTCAACTGGTCGAGCAATAACACCAACGTGGCCACGGTCGACGGGAACGGGCTCGTGACCGCGGTCGCGGGCGGGCAGGCGACGATTGTCGCCGAGAGTGAAGGGGTGACCGATTCGTATGCCGTGACCGTCGAGAACCCGCCGCGAAGCGTCGAGGTGACGCCGGCGACAGCGAGTATCGACGTGGCCGGCACGGTGCAGCTGAGCGCGACGCCGCGCGACGCGGGCGGAAACGCTCTGTCGGGCTACACGCTCAATTGGTCGAGCAGCGACACTTCGGTCGCCACGGTCGACGCGAGCGGACTTGTCACCGGACAGCAAAACGGCAGCGCGACGATCACCGCCGAGGTCGACGACGGTACGGGCACGATGGTCAGCGGCACGGCCACCGTGCAGGTGAGTGCGTCGGTGAGCACGGTGAGCGTCGACCCGACCTCGGTGTTCCTCTTTCCGGGCGAACAGGCCCAGATCAACGTGACCCTCGAGGACGCCAACGGCAATACGCTGAGTGGGCGCACGGTGACTTGGACGAGCCAGGACACCAATGTGGCCACGGTCGACGCGTCTGGGCTGATCACCGCCGTGGCAGTCGGCACGACCACGATTACCGCCGAGAGCGAAGGCGTGAGCGCCACCGTCGACCTGGATGTCGTCGAGTGGACGCAGGTGTCAACCGGCGACGGCTATAGTTGTGGCGTGTTGTCGAACGGCAATGGCTACTGTTGGGGGCAGAACTCGGCTGACGGCAAGATGGGCGACGGGACGACCGACTCGGGCACCGATTCGGCGCTGAATCACGACAACGACCGCTCCGAACCGACCCTGGTGCTGGGCGGCCTCGAGTTCGACATGATCGCGACCGGGTTCTATCACACGTGCGGATTGACCACGGCGGGCAAGGCGTATTGCTGGGGGTCGAATGGTGCGGGGCACCTGGGCAACGGGACGACTTCGCCGTCGGCCACTCCGGTGGCGGTCAACGGCACCTACACCTTCGTCGACATTTCGTTGGGCGCCAACCACGCTTGCGCGCTGGAAACCGGCGGCGACGTGTACTGCTGGGGCTCGAACCAGAACGGCCAGCTCGGACTGGGAGCGAACTCGGCGCAGTACTCGCTGGTGCCCCAGCGTGTGCCGAACCTGCAGTTCTCGTCGATCACGACCGGCGCGGCACACTCATGTGGCATCTCACAAGCCGGCGACGCCTATTGTTGGGGCGCCGGAGGGGCAGGCCAGGTCGGCGACGGCAATGGCACCGACCAAAGGGCGCCCGTCCAACTCGACTCGACGCAACAATTTACGGTGATTGTGGCCGGCTGGAACCACACCTGCGGGGTGACCTCGAACTCGCACGTGTATTGCTGGGGCTCGAACCAGTACGGCGAGTTGGGCGACGGCACGACGACGCCCAAGAATAGCCCGGTGCTCGCCGATGACGCACATACCTACACCGACCTCGCCGCCGGCGCGGGCGCGACGTGTGGCATCGACACCAACGCGGACGCCTACTGCTGGGGCTTCAATGGCCAGGGCAACCTGGGTAGCGGAAGTGTGGCTTCGTCGGAGCCCAACCCGCGTTTGGTTACCGGAGGTTATGATTGGACGGCGATGGACTTGGGCCGCCAGCACTCCTGCGGGGTCGCATCGGGGCAGGCGGACGCCTATTGCTGGGGCGACAACGATTACGGCCAGCTCGGCAACAGCTCGACGAGTAACTACTTGAGCGCGCCGAACGCGGTGACCCGGCCGTGACTGGTCATCGCCGACTCCTTGTGCAACATTTGCAGCCCGAACCTTGATAAACGGTTGCCAACATAAGGAGTCTAAGATGACTGAGAAGCTTCAAACGGTGGTCGTCACCGGCGCTAAGGGCGCCCTGGGCAGCACGGTGGCCGAGCGTTTTCTGCAGGCGGGTTGTACCGTCGTGGGCGTCGACCTCGGGCTGGGAAACGACGGCAAGCCCTTTGCCGACACCGAGCGCGACAATCTTCACTGGATCGAAATCAACTTGAGCGAGGCGCAGGCCGTGCGCGACGGCGTGGCGGCGATTGCCGACGAGGTCGGCCCCATCGACGCGGTGGTCAACTGCGCCGGCGGCTTCCGGTGGACGCTCATCGGCGACGCCAAAGACGAGGATATCGACTTTTTGATCGACGCGAACCTGCGCTCGGCGCTGTTGCTGGTGCGTGAGGTCGTTCCCGGCATGAAAGAGCGGGATTATGGGCGGGTGGTGCTCATCAGCTCGAAGTCGACGCTCAACCCGGGCACGGGCGAAGGTCCCTATGCGGCGACCAAGGCTGCGCTCAACGCGTTGACGAAGTCGGTGGCCGCCGAAGTCGCCGAGCTCGACGTGACCATCAACGCGGTATTGCCCTCCATCATCGACACGCCTGCCAATCGCGAAGAGATGCCCGACGCCGACCACGACAAGTGGGTCAAGCGCGAGCAACTCGCCGAGCTCATCTACTCGCTGACGCAGTCGGTCGGCGAGCCCATCAACGGCGCGCTCATTCCGGTTTCGGCGCGTACTTGAGCGACGGGCTGGTCCCCGAACGCTGCCACTGGCCTTCCCAGAGCGAATCTGACTCTGGGTTGGCCAGTCTGATTTCTTGCATCGTGTCGGCGTGGTCTAGGAAGAGGGTGGCGACATCGGGGTCGAAGTGGGTGCCGCTCTCCTCTTCGATGAGGCTCAGGGCTTTGTCGACCGGCCACGCCTCTTTGTAGACGCGGTCGTGGGTTAGCGCATCGAAGACGTCGGCCACGGCGACCATGCGCGCTTCCAGAGAGATATCCTCGCCTTTCAATCCGTAGGGGTAGCCCGAGCCGTCCCACCACTCGTGGTGCTCGAGGGCGATGCGTTCGGCGACCTGGAGCAGCGGCGTCGACGAGCCGCGCAAGATCGACGCGCCGATAATGGTGTGGCGCTTCATCTCCTCGAACTCTTCTTTGGTGAGCCGGCCCGGCTTGAGCAAGATCGAGTCGGGGATGCCGATTTTGCCGACATCGTGCATCGGCGCGGCCACGCGCAGGGTGTCGATGGTGTCTTGGTCCATCCCCATCAACTCGGCCATCTTGGCGGTGTAGAGCCCGAGGCGGCGGATATGGGCGCCCGTTTCGGTGTCGCGGTATTGCGACGCCGAGATGAGGCGCAGCGCGATCTCTTCGCGCGAGTGGCGGATCATCTTGGTCTGCTCGCGAACCTGGCGCTCGAGCTCACTCTGCAGCTTTTTCTGGGCCAGCTCGAGGCGCCGGCGGCGAAGGGCCGACTCGACCTGGATGAGAATCTCGTTCATGTCGAACGGCTTGATGACGTAGGCGTACGCCCCACGAGCCAGCGCGTCGACGGCCACCGAGGTGTTGTCCACGGCGGTTACCGTGATGCAAACCGTGTGGGGATCGAGCTTTTTGACGTGGTCGACCAGCTCGAGTCCGCTGCGGCCGGGCATGCGGATGTCGCTCAACACCAGCGCGATGGAGTCACGCTCGAGGATTTCGACGGCCGCGTCGACGTCGCCGGCTTCCCTGCAACGGTAACCTGCGCTCTGTAGAATGCGGCGCAGGCTGCGACGCACCCGCTCCTCATCGTCGACGACGAGCACGTATTGATCACTATCGAGTTGTTCGGACATGTGTACGGAATCTCGTGGGAAAGCAAGCGATGCGTGTGACGCAGTCGAGCACGTAAGCCATTGTATTATTATTATTTTGATGCGTAGACAAGCAACATAAACCCACGATCGGCCTCGGAAGTGGGCGGGATGATGCTGTGCGTTGAAAATCGGACGATGTGGTTACCTTGCCTCGGTGGAACTGGCTGAAATCACATCGACACAAATAACGGAGAGGTTAAACAATGAGAGTCGTTGACCTTTGCAGCAAGAATGTCGTCACCGCCACCGAGGACGAATCGCTCTTCAAGGCCGCATACCAGATGCGCGAGAATCACGTCGGCGACGTGGTGGTGGTGCGCCAGAAGAACGGCCAACGCCGTCCGGTGGGGATTCTGACCGACCGCGATATCGTCACCGCCATGGTAGCGGTGGGCGAAGATGACTTTGCCGAGACGACCGTCGCCCGAGCGATGAGCGACGTACTCATCATGGCGCGCGAGGACGATGATCTGGTCGAGATTCTCAACAACATGCAGGCCAACGGGGTGCGCCGCGTGCCGGTCATCGACACCGACGACAACCTGGTGGGTATCGTGACCTACGACGATATTTTGCGCGAGCTCAGCGGGGAACTCGCCAAGCTCAGCCAGGTGGTCGACGCCGAGGTCGCTCGAGAGAAACAGAAGCGACCTTGAGTTGCTGGCGTTGAACCTGACGGGCGTGTGTGCAATTTTGCGTGCGTCCGGTCGGCGAACGACCATTGAGTGCCTACAAAGGAGAGCTTCCCAATGTTTACGTATCATCTGAGTTATGAAGAGAAAGAAGCCCTGCTCAAGTTGGTGGGCTTCTTGGCCCAGAGCGACCAAGACGTCTCCCCCGAAGAGCGCAAGTTCGTGCTTGACCTGGCCCACGACCTCAACGTCTCGTCGGAGGGCGCCTTCGACGATCTCGACGGCCAGAACCTCGAGTCGCTGTGTGATGCCTTCCAGCGCGACTCGGCCAAGCGCGTCGCCATCGTCGAATTGGTCGATTTGGCGCTGGCCGACCACGAGTACTTTGCCGAAGAGAAGGCGGCGGTGCGTGACGTCGCCGAGGTGATGGGGATCTCGGATGACGAGGTCGCCAAGATCGAGGATTGGGTCGCGCGTGGCCAGAAGTGGCACGAGGAAGGGCACCGGCTGCTCGGTTTGGTCGGCGATCAGAAGGTCGATGTGTGAGGGGAGTGGAGGAGCGAAAAAAGTAAGAGAGTGAAAAAGTAAAAGAGTGAAGAAGTAAGAGAGTGAAAAAGTAAGAGAGTGAAAAGGTGAAAGAGTGAAGAAGTAAAAAAGTAAAAGAGTAGGAGAGTGAAAGCCCGCGGCCGGGGGTGTTGGCTGCGGGCTTTCGTGTGTTTGGGTGATGTGTTCGAGGGAGCAATCAGGCGCCGGAGTGGGGCAGTCCCATCTTGAAGCGCATGCGGTCGTAGAGCTTCATCGGCTCGAAGACCACCGGCTCTTCGAGCTCCCAGACGAGACAAGGATCGTGGTCGCCCACGGTCTGCTCGAGGATGCCGTTGACCGCGCGGCGCGCCGCTTCGTTGGCGGCCTCCATCGTGGCCAAGTCGGTGTTCGTGCGCACGTAGTCCGAGGCGACGAAGAAGTTGGAGATGGCGGTGTTCGCCTCGGGGCGGTGTTGCAGCGAGCCGACCGTGTTGATGAGCAGGGGCTCGGCGTTGACCGCAGTACTCGGGTTGTTCGGGTCGGGATAGTCGATGGCCGGGTCGAGGTGCCAGGCGACGATATTCGCCTCGTCGAGCTGGCGACGCGCGCCGTCGTTGACGTGGGCGGCGAGCTGGGCCCAGACCTCCTCTTTGATTTCCTCGGGCGTGCATTCGCGGGCGGGCTTCCGGTGCAGGATGCCCGGCGTGTTCCAGTCCGAGATGCACACCGAGAAGATGCCGTCGATGGTGCCGTCGCCGTAGCGCGACATGTCGAACTCACTCCAGAACTGGTGCTGCGAGACGCTCGTCAGCGCCCACTCGGAGTGCACGAAGATGGCGTGGCCGTGGCAAAGCTCGACGTCGCGGTCCAGATAAAACTGGATGCCGTTCATCCAGTTGGTCTGCAGCCGGTCGAGGTTGCGTAGCGACGGGGCGCCCTCTTCGATGGCCGGCGTCATCAGCTCGAGCATCACTTCGACGGGGAGGCACGCGATGTAGTAGTCGGCGTCGATGCTGAAGCCACCGTTGGGGCCGGTGGCCAAGCACTCGGTGATGCGTTCGCCGTCACATTCGATGGCGTCGATGGTCGTCTCGGGATGGAACGCGGCGCCATGCTGGCTCAGGTATTCTACCCACGGGTCGATCCATACGTCATTGGTCGGCCCGTCGAGCACGCTGTCGACGTCGAGCCAGGGGGCGGCGAGGCCGAGCATCATCTGCAGATAGACGTTGCCGATGGTGCGCGCGCTGCTCACTTCTGCCTGCATGGCCACCAAAGAACGAGTAATGCCGCGTCCCAGGAAGTCCTTGTAGGCATCCGACTTGCCGTCCGCCTCGATGAAATCCCACCACGAGATGTGGTCGTACTCGAGGTCGCGCCGCTCTTGGCAGCTCGTCAGGATGGTGAGCATCTTGTCGACGAAGAAGTTCATCTCGTCGGGCGGGATATCGAGGTCGTTGCCAAACCAGGCTCCCAGAATCGCCGTCCACTCGTCGAGGGAGTCGGGCAGCTCCGACGGCAGGGTCACCTCGGTGGCGTCGGCGCGGGCGATGAGGACCTGGGTGGTCGCGATCAGGTTGTCGAAGACCCCGTCTTCGTTTCCGGCGTAGGGGATGCGCTTCATCGTGTCCTTGAGGTGACGATAGAAGCTGGGAAAGAACCGAAAGCCGTGCTCTCCAGGAAGGGGCGAGCGATCGCCGGTAGCCGTGCCCTCGACGGGCATGCTGCGCGCCTTGCCGCCAAAGATGGCGCGGCGCTCGTACACGTCGACCTCGAACCCGCGCTCGACGAGCTCGTGGGCCGCGCTCAATCCGGCGATGCCTCCCCCCAAAATAGCTACCTTCTTGGTCATCTTCTCTACTCCGTTTGCAACGTCTGTGGATTTGTCCTCAAAACCCCGCGGCAAGCCGCAGGGCTGCACCGGCGCAGTGCTCCGCGGGCAGCAAACGGCCGGTCCGCATGATGGTTCAGCCCGATGGCAATTGTGGGCGTCTGTGCCGAGGAGCGGCCGTGATCATGGCCGTCATCGCCGCGGGGTTCTCGATGCCGTTCTCTTCCATCCAAACTTCCGCCGAGCGAATCAGCTCGGCGCCCTCGTCGCCGCCCAACAGTTCGCCTCGCCGGCGTCTGGCGGCTCGGGCGTGGAGGGCGAGGTCGTGGTCTTCCATGGCGTGTTCCGCAGACTCGAGGAGTGCGCACGCACGGTCAACTTTTCCGGCTTCGACGGAGAGTTCAGCCTCGACGAGATCGGCCAAGCCGTCCACCCACGCGGCGTCTTCGGCGCGCAACTTGGCCAATGCTCGGCGCGCCGCACGTTGGATCTTCCAGCGCGCGAAAAAGCCGGACGTTCGCCGCAGCGCGGCGACGGCGCTGCGCGCTTCGAGGTTGAGCGCAATCTGGTTGATGATCTTGCTCTGCAGCAGCAGCGAGCGCTTCAGCGGGCCGCGATGCTCCTGAAACAAACTCCAGGCGTTGAGCCCGTTCCCTTCGTACAGCGCCGTCTCGATGCTGCCCTGCAGATACCAGAAGTGCTGCATGTGGTAGCCCTGGCGCGACCAGTCACCGAGCGCCTGCTCCAGGTCGGTGCGAGCTTTCTGGGGGCGGTCGGCGCGCAGGTGCGCCGGGTACATCCAACTTCGCAGCGCCACCATGTGGAACCGGTCGTTCCGCTCTTTGGCGTGCTCGAGCATCTTGGGCATCTGTTGGGCGAACGCGTCGAACTCGCCGAGCCAGTAGGTGGGGAAGAACTCCAAGAAATGAAACGTGGTCACCTCCCAGACGACGCCCGTGCAGTTTTCGGTCAACCGCTGGCGCGCCTGGCGGATCAACTGGCGGCCGCGCTCGAACGACCCGCCCGTATAGGCGTTGAACCCGCGCAGGAAATCGACGTAGCCCTGCACGTACTCGGGGTCTTCGCAGATGCCCACGAGGGACTCGGCCTGGTCGAGCAGCCGGTTGGCCAGTTCGTCGTTGTCGGTCGTCGACGACTCCTGCGCCGCCTGCTGACACAACGTCAGCGCCAGGTGCGCCGGCGAGCCCGACTCGAGCGCCTCCCAGATGCAGTGATAGTGGTAGTAGGCGCTCGCGATCGGGTCGATGATTCCGAGCATCTTGGCGGCGGTCCACAATGCCTCGAGCCGAGAGAGCGTCTCGTCGGGGATGGTATCACGCGGACGGGACTCGACGGCAAAGCCGCGGCGATGCAGCCGGAAGCGCTTCCAGGCAATCGAGCTGATCATGCGAAGCTTGGAGCTCGGCGGCTCGAAGCCGCTGTGGCGTAGCACCTCCTCGATGACTTCCATGCCGCGGTCGAATTGGCCGCCCCGGAGCAGTTGCTCGGCAGCGCGGATGCGAAAGTCGAGCGCTTGCTGGGCGTCGGCCAGCTCGGCAGCCTCCAAAAAAGCTGCGGCGGCGCGTGGCCCGCGGCCCAGATAGCCGTAGGTCGTGCCCAGCTTTTCGAGCAGCGAGACGCGCTTGTCTGGCCAGTCTCGCAGCTCGAGGGCCTGTTCGTAGAGGCGCGCGGCGCGCTCGAAGGCGAGCGCCTCGGAGGCGCGGTTGGCCGCGACCAGCGAGTAGTGGCCCGCTTTGGCGCGGTTGTCGGCGGCCAAGAAGTGATGGGCGACCGTCTCGGGGTCGAAATGGCCCTGGGCCTCGAGGGCGTGGGCGAGGCTTCGGTGGTAGCCGACCAGGGTCGTCTCGCCGAGGCGATCGACGAGCGTCTCGCCGATGCGCGCGTGATACGGCTCGAGCCACTCGTAGTCTCGCGCGCTCTTGACCCGAAGCAGGTGCTCGCCGCGCAGCGTCGCCAGCACCGATTGCTCTTCGTTGTCGAGGTTGGCGACCTGGCGAGCGATGCGGCGATCGAGCGGCTGGGCGGCGACCGCCAATACCTCGAGCAGCCGGCGCGCCGGCTCGGCGAGTTGCTCGACGCGCCGGTAGATGACGTCGCCCAGCGAGGTGAGATCGGAGTCCGGGCCGGTGTCGTGCGCTTGGGTGTGGCGGGCGAGTTCGTCGATGAAAAACGGGTTGCCCTTGGCCTCGCGCGCGATCGCCTCGACCCGCTGGGGCACGCGGCGTGCCTCCTCGGACAGCAGGCTGGCGGCAAGCTCCAGGGCCTCGTCGTCGTCGAGTTCGCCCAG
Source organism: Persicimonas caeni (assembly GCF_006517175.1). Lineage (NCBI taxonomy): Bacteria > Deltaproteobacteria > Bradymonadales > Bradymonadaceae > Persicimonas > Persicimonas caeni. The sequence continues at coordinate 6,488,168 of NZ_CP041186.1, forward strand.
TTGGACGTCGAGTCGCGTCAGGTGATCGCCGAATTTGTCGAGCGCGGGCAGAAAGGTGCTCAAAAACGGGCTCGTTTCGGCGTCTTCACTACGCCAGGTGGTCACCAAGAAGAGCGGCGGCGGGTTCGGCGGCGCGAGCAGCTCTTTGAGCAACATGGCGCTATCTTCGTCGCCCCACTGAACGTCGTCGATGTAGACGACCACCACGTGCTTTCGGGCGAGGCCCTCCAACAGGTTGCGCAGCGCGGTGAAGGCCCGCGCGCGCAGGGTGTGCGAGTCGAGTTTGGCCGGCTCGGCGTCCTCGAGGGCGTCGCGCACCGCCGGAGCCCGCTCGAGGACCGGAAATAGACGAGTCAGCGCGTCGATATCTCCCTCGAGCCACTCGGCGACCTCCTCCTGGGAGAAGCGGTGCAGCTGAGTGCTCAGCTCGTCGATGAGGCTGTCGAGGGCTTTGTAGGGGACCGACTCGTTCTCGTAGCAGCGCCCCTCGAGGACCACCGGCTGGAAGGGCTCTTTGCCCAACGCGTCCAGAAAGCGTTGGACGAGCGCGGTCTTTCCCATGCCCGACGCCCCGTGGACGTTGGCCACGGCGAGGCTGCCGCCGTGCACACAGCGCATCATGGTGCGTCGAAGTGATTCGAGCTGGTCGGCGCGGCCCACGAAGCTGGGGCGGCGCATGCTCGAGCTCGAGCGCAACGAGCTCGTCAACGAGCGTGGGTCGGCTACCGCGCCCAGGCTCTCCAAGATCTCTTTACCACCGGGACGCTCCTCGGGAGCGAGGCGAAGCAGCCCCATGCATAGCTCTTCGAGGTCGGCGGGCACGCCCTCGACGAGTTCCGAGATAGGCGTCGGCTCGACGGTCTGCTTGCGAAGCAGAAGCTGCAGCGGCGTGTCGCCGGTGACCGGGGGCTCTCCGGTGAGCGCCTCGTAGAGCATCGCGCCCACGGCGTACCAGTCGGTCGCCTCGTCGAGGCTCTCGCCCATGGCCTGCTCGGGAGACATGTAGCGCGGCGTGCCGGCGAATTTGACCTGGTTGGGGTTGCTCTCGCGCTCGAGTTTTTGCAGCAGATTCTTGCGTGGCCCCACCTCGGTCACCATGCCGAAGTCGAGCAAGACGACGCGGCCGGCGCCGTCGATCATGACGTTCGACGGTTTGATGTCGCGGTGCAGTTTTCCGAAGCCGTGCAGGGCCATGACCCCGCGGGTGAGCTGCTCGAGGGCGTGGCGAACCCGGTCGATGTCGACCGGGCAGCGCCCCTTTCGGCCGTCGAGGCTCTCGAGCTCGCCTGTGGTCGCCGCGGTGGGGCTTGCGAGCTCGGAGGTCTCGCGGGCGAGGGTGGCGTCGATCTCGACGGTCGCCGCCTCGACGACGGCGGTGTCCTGAATGCTGCGGGAGGCATCCGGCGCCGAGGTCGGATCGCCGAGCTGCAGCCAGCCCAGAAAATCGAGGCCGTCGATGAGCTCCATGGTGAAGTACCACAGCTCGCCCTCCGAGATGAGCTCGTAGAGGGTGACCAGATTCGGGTGGGCGATGTCGGCCAGCGAGCGAAACTCGCGCTTGAAACGGTACAGCGAGCGCGGGTTGGTCTCGTGGAGGGTCTTGAGGGCGACCCGGGCGCCCAGCTCGCGGTCGAACGCCCGGTACACCACGCCAAAGCCTCCCGAGCCAAGCCTCGACTCGATGTCGAAGCGCTCGGAGACCAAGCTCGGCTGAGGGGCTTTGAAGGTAATGGCCATCAGGTCTCGACGTCGGTACTGCGCTGCCGCGGTAAAGGCTCTGAACCCCCGTTCAGACAGGAAGAAGACAACGCTGCATACCATAGGTCGTCAGCGCCCGGTTGTGAAGATCGTTGCTCGGAGTCCACTCGGGCTCATCTTGACGCTGCGGTGCGAGATACGTAGAAGTTCGGGTCTCTCGATAATTCGATGCCTTCAAAGAGGTTTTGCCATGAGCGCTGGGAACGAGACGCGCGAGCATTGGAGTGGGCCCGTTGGCTTTGTTCTGGCGGCCGTAGGGTCGGCGGTCGGTTTGGGCAACGTGTGGAAATTCCCCTACATCACCGGCATCAACGGCGGTGGCGCGTTCGTGCTCGTCTACTTGGGGTGCATCGCCGTGGTCGGCCTGCCGCTGCTGATCGCGGAGATGTCGATCGGCCGGCGCAGCCAAAAAGAGCCGGTGGGCGCCTTCTCGTCGCTGGCCCACGCCGGCCGCGGCGGCAAGTTGTGGGGCATCTTCGGCTGGCTGGCGGTCGTGACGGCCTTCTTGCTGCTCAGCTTCTACAGCGTCGTAGGCGGCTGGACCATCGGCTACTTCATCAAAGCCGTCAGCGGCACCTTCACCCCCGAGGCGGCGGCGTCTTCCGGTGAGATCTTCGACACCTTCGTGAGCGACCCGGTCCAATCGACGATCTACCACGCCATCTTCATGGCCGCGTGCATCGGCGTGGTCCTCGGTGGCGTCTCGCGGGGCATCGAGCGCGCCGCGCGGGTGCTGATGCCCGTCTTCGCGGTGCTCTTGCTGGTGCTCCTGGGGTATTCGCTCACGCTCGACGGCGCCGGCGAGGCGCTGCGGTTCATGTTCTACCCGGACTTCAGCAAGCTCACCCCGGCGGCGGTGCTCGAGGCTTTGGGCCACTCGTTCTTCACGCTCAGCCTCGGCATGGGCGTGATGATCGTCTACGGCAGCTACCTGTCGAAGCAGGACAGCGTCTTCAAGTCGGGCCTGGCGGTCTCCATAGCCGACACACTCATCGCGCTGGCCGCGGGCGTGACGATCTTTGGCATCGTCTTCAGCGCCGGCAAAGAGCCGGGCAGCGGCGCCGGGCTGGTGTTCATCACTCTGCCGTCGCTCTTCGCCCAGCTTCCGGCAGGAAGCCTGTGGGCGGCGATCTTCTTCTTGCTGCTCGGCTTCGCCGCGCTCACCTCGGGCATGTCCATCCTCGAGGTCGCCGTGGCCTATTTCGTCGACGAGCGCGGCAAGTCCCGAAAGGTGGCCACGTTGACCTTCGGCGGGATTATCTTCGCGCTTGGGCTTCTGAGTGTGTTGTCGTTCAGCGTCTTGAGCGACGTCCACCTGATGACGGTCGGGCAGGGCGACGAGCTGAAAGATCTGACGGTCTTCGACACCCTCGACTACCTCATCAGCAACTGGGCGCTGACCTTGGGCGGCCTGGGCGTGGCTCTGTACGCCGGCTGGGGCGTGAGCAGGGACGACTTGTGGGACGAGCTCAAAGACGACGCGCTCGGCAAGGCGGGCTTTGCCGGCTGGTTTTTGATCACGCGCTTTGTGGCGCCGGTGGCCGTCATCCTGGTGTTGTTGCATTCGGTCGGCGTCGTTTGATGGGCGCGACGCGCGGCTGGTCGAATGCGAGTCAGGTGGGTATGTTCGGGCTGTGGAGTTGGTTTTTGCCCGTGAGGTAGCCTATGGCGAAAGAAAACGAGCGCACCCTGGCGTTTACCTGGTATCGTGAGGAAGACTACGAGCGCCTGCTCGACGTCAGCCAGGAACAAGAGGGCCTCAAAGACAACTACAAGGAATGGCTGGCCGATGCGCGTCAGGCGTTCCTCAAGTACAAGCGTTTGGGCTTCGAGCCCACGCGTGTGTATCTCGACGTCGAGGAGTACGTCGCCTGGTGCGACAGGCGCGAGCGCCCCGTCAACCATAAGTCGCGCGAGATGTTCAAAGAGATCAAGCGCCAAGAGTTCTACCGCAACCTGGACAAGGACTGACGCGACCCGATGGCCACGTCCATTTTCGACCCCTCCAAACTTCGCATCGTGGCCACGGGCTTCGGTCCTTTTCTCGATCACCAACGAAACCCGTCCTGGGAGGTGGCGCAGGCCTTCTCACAGGCCGTCGCGCCCCATTTTTCCACCGACTGCGAGCGTCTCGCAGTGACCTACGCCGAGGCACAGCACTTTGTGGAGCGGGTGGGCTACGAAGAGGGGCACCTCTTGGTGGTGCACTTCGGGCTGAGCGGCCGGCGCGACCACGTCGCGCTGGAGCGCTTCGCGCATAATTGCCGCGGCGAGACCCGCGACGAAACCGGCCGCGACGGCTGGCCCGACCACGTCGAGCCCGGCGGCCCGTTGGCGCTCCAGACCCTCTTGCCGCTTCGTTCCCTGGCCGCCGAGATCGACGCGCGGCTCCACGAGGCGCTCGACCTTCGCGCCCGCGTCAGCCGCGACGCGGGCGAATATGTGTGCAACGCCATCTACTACTGCTCGTTGCGCGCGGTCGAGCGTGTGCGTCGCGAAGGCCTGCCCGCCGACGCGCTCTTCGTGCACGTTCCCCAGCTCGATCCCGTGAGAGCCGACGCCGTCGGCGCCCAGATGGGCGACGTGTTGTGCGCTCACCTGAGCGACCGCCAAGCCTGAGCTGAATCTTTTTCGGCTCGCATGGAATCCCTCGCAATTTCAATTCGTTGCGCTTTACAAAGCAAGAGTGCCGTTGTGTGAAGTTGTACCTGCTTCCGGGAGCGACTCTTGCTTTCGAGGTGGAACGTCCACAGTCAGTCCTTGTTCTGTGGGCAAAGAAATACTACCATGACGCACCGCGTCACAACGGAATAATGAGTCGCTTAGGGAGACGAATATGGCAGGTTCGAGTCGTCCGCAGTCACTGTACGAGTCGAGGTTCGAGCATGATGCTTGTGGTGTCGGATTCATCGCAAATATCGACGGCAGCGCCGACCACAAGACGATTGCAGATGCGCTCAGAGCCTTGGCCAGACTCAAACACCGCGGCGCGATCGACGCCGACCAGAAGACTGGCGACGGCACCGGGGTGCAGTTTCAGGTGCCCCACGAGTTCTTCCGCAGCGAATACGAGCGTCTGACCGGAGACGAGGTCGACGAGGGTGAACTCATCGGCGTGGGCAACGTCTTTTTGCCCCGCGAGAACACCGCCCAGGCGCGACGCATCGTCGAGCACGTGCTCCGGCGCCGCGGCTACGCCTTTGCCTGGCGTGAGGTGCCCATCGAGCGCGAGGTCTTGGGCGAAAAGGCCTTGGCGACGATGCCCCAGATCGTCCAGGTCATCGTGCGCGGCGGTGAGCACACCGACGAGCCGCTCGACTTCGACCGGCGCCTGTACGTCATGCGCAAAGAGGTCGAGCAGCGCGCGAGCGTCGCCGACATCGACGCGACCTACTTCGTGTCGTTTTCGTGCCGCCGCCTGGTCTACAAGGGCCTGACGGTCGCCGACGCGCTCGCCGAGTTCTATCCCGACCTTCGCAACGAAGCGTTCGTGTCGGCCTACTGCATCTTCCACCAGCGCTACAGCACCAACACGTTTCCGACCTGGTCGCTCGCCCAGCCCTTCGACATGCTCGGGCATAACGGCGAGATTAACACCATTCTGGGCAACGGAAACGGCACCCGACTGCGCGAAGGGGACCTGTCGAGCCCGATCTGGGGCAACGAAATCGAGTACCTGACGCCCATTCTCGACCAGAACCAGAGCGACTCGGCCCAGCTCGACAACGTGCTCGAGCTACTGACCCTGTCGGGCCGCTCCATTCTGCACGCCGTCGAGATGCTCATCCCAGCGGCCTGGGAGGCGATGCCCGACGTCGACCCCGACCTGAAGGCGTTCTACGAGTACCACGCGTGCATCAACGAGCCTTGGGACGGCCCGGCGGCGGTGGTCTTTAGCGACGGCGACATCGTGGGCGCCAAGCTCGACCGCAATGGGTTGCGCCCGGCGCGCTACAAGGTCACCAAAGACGGGCGCATGATCGTAAGCTCTGAGGTCGGCGTGCTCGACATCCCCGGCTCCGAGCTCGCCCAGCAGGGCCGCCTGGGCCCGGGCGACATGATCGCGGTCGATCTGGGCCGGCAGACCGTGCTCGAGAATCAGGACATCGAGCAGATGCTGTCGAGCCAGGCGCCCTACGGCGAATGGGTCGACGAGCACCTCGAGCGCGTCGACTACGCCCCGTTCGACGCCGCACACATCATCCGCGAGTCGAAGCCCGAGGACCTCGTCGAGCGCCAGCTCTGCTTTGGATACAGCGCCGAAGAGGCCAAGTTTTTGTTCGAGCCGATGACCGGCGAGGCCAAAGATCCGGTCCACTCGATGGGCGACGACACGCCGCTGGCGGTGTTGTCGCGGCTGCCCAGGCTCTTGAGCACCTATTTCAAGCAGCGCTTTGCGCAGGTGACCAACCCGCCCATCGACCCGATTCGCGAGAAGCTGGTCATGTCGCTGGGAGTCAACCTGGGCAAGCGGCGCAACTGGCTGGCCGAGATGCCCGAGCACGCCGACCAAATCGTGCTCGCCGGGCCGGTCGTCACCCAGGTGGACCTCGATGCGATGCGCGAGAAGGCCGAGGCGCATGTCATCGACGCGCTCTTCGACGTCGACAAGGGCTCCGAAGCACTGCTGCCGGCGCTCAACGAGGTATGTCGCAAAGCCGAGGCCGCGGTCGACGCGGGCGCGACGATGCTGATCCTGTCTGACCGAAGCGTCGGGCCGGGCAGGGCGCCCATCCCGATGCTTCTGGCGGTCGGCGCGGTCAACAGCCACCTGCTGCGGCAGGGAAAGCGCCTGCACACCAGCCTCATCGCCGAGTCGGGCGAGCCGCGTGAGGTCCACCACTTCGCCACGCTCATCGGCTACGGCGCCAGCGCGGTGCACCCGTACCTGGCCTTCGAGACGATCGTGCACGAGATCGCCGATGAGGACGCCACCGAGGAGCACCTGGCGGGTATGCTCGAGAACTACCGCGAGGCGATCCACAAAGGGCTGCTCAAGATCATGAGCAAGATGGGCATCTCGGTGCTCGGAAGCTACCGCGGCGCCCAGATCTTCGAGGCCATCGGCATCAACGGGCGTGTCATCGACTACTGCTTCCCGAACACGCCTTCCCAGATTGGCGGCATCGGCTTCGAGGAGATCGCCAAGGAGGCGCTGGTGCGCCACGGCGAAGCCTATCCCGACGAGGGCGAGGCCAGCGTCCAAGACCTGGGGTACTTCCGGTTTCGCCGAAGCGGCGAGGAGCACGGCTGGTCGCCCAAGATGCTGCGCGCCATGGCGGGCTTCCAGCGCCAGGCAACCTGGGACAACTACAAAAAATTCGCCGAGGAGTCGGACAATCGGCCCCCGATCGCGCTGCGCGACTTGATGGAGTTCTCCAGCGACCGCAAGCCGGTTCCCCTGGATGAAGTCGAGTCCAAAGAATCGATCCGCACGCGGTTTACCACCGCGGCGATGTCGCTCGGCTCGCTGTCGCCGGAGGTCCACGAGGCGATCGCCATCGCGATGAACCGCATCGGCGGCAAGAGCAACACCGGCGAGGGCGGCGAAGATCCGAAGCGCTACGAGCCGAGCGAAGACGGTGATTCGGCCGACGCCTACATCAAGCAGGTCGCCTCGGGACGCTTCGGCGTCACCCCCGAGTACCTGAGGCGTGCGCGCGAGCTCGAGATCAAGATGGCCCAGGGCTCCAAGCCCGGCGAAGGCGGCCAACTCCCGGGCCACAAGGTCACCAAGTATATCGCCACGCTGCGCCACTCGACGCCGGGGGTGAGCCTGATTTCGCCGCCGCCGCACCACGATATCTACTCGATCGAGGACCTGGCGCAGCTCATCTACGACCTCAAGCAGATCAACCCGGAGGCCGAGGTCGTCGTCAAACTCGTGGCCGAAGCCGGCGTGGGCACGATCGCGGCCGGCGTGGCCAAGGCCTACGCCGACGTCATTCAGATCTCGGGCCACGACGGCGGCACGGGCGCATCGCCCCTGTCGTCCATCAAGAACGCGGGCGGTCCCTGGGAGCTCGGGCTCGCCGAGACCCAGCAGGTTCTGCGCCTCAACGGACTGCGTGAGCGCGTCAAACTGCGCACCGACGGTGGCTTGAAGACCGGCAAGGACATCGTCAAAGCGGCGATGCTCGGCGCCGAGGAGTTCAACTTTGGCACCGCCGCGCTCATCGCGATTGGCTGCAAGTACGTGCGCCAATGTCACCTGGACACCTGTCCGGTGGGCATCGCCACCCAGCGCGAAGAGCTCAGAGAGCGCTTCAAAGGGAGCCCCGAACAGGTCATCGACTACTTCAACGGGGTCGCCGAGGACGTACGCCACGTGCTCGCCGCGCTCGGCTTCCGCACGCTCGACGAGCTCGTCGGACGCACCGACTTGCTGCGCCAGACGACGGTCGAAGGCCACCCGAAGGCGAACCTGGTCGACCTTTCACGACTGCTGCGCGACCCGGCGCCCGACGCCGCGCGCCGGCGCACCTGGGAGCGCAACGTGCGCCCGGCGCCCTCACTGAATGACCAAATTCTCGAGGACGTGGGCGAGGCGGCCAAGAATGGAGAGAAGGTCGAGAAGACCTATCGCATCACCAATGTCTCCCGCACCGTCGGCGCCCGTCTGGCCGGCCATATTGCCGAATCCCACGGCAATACCGGCCTGCCCGAGGGGACGGTCGACCTGACCTTCAACGGCGCGGCCGGCCAGAGCTTCGGCGCGTTCAACATCGCCGGGGTGCGCTTGCGTCTCGTCGGCGAGGCGAACGACTACGTCGGAAAAGGACTGGGTGGCGGCGAAGTGATCGTGCGTCCGCCCGACGATGCGCCCGGACATCCCACCGACGTCGTCGCCGGAAACACGTGCCTGTACGGCGCGACCGGCGGAAGGGCGTTTATCCGCGGCTCGGCCGGCGAGCGCTTTGCGGTGCGAAATAGCGGCGGTGAAGCCGTTGTCGAGGGCGTGGGCGACCACTGCTGCGAGTATATGACCCAGGGGGCGATCGTCGTGCTCGGCCAGACCGGAAAGAACTTCGGCGCGGGCATGACCGGCGGCTTGGCCTACGTGTTCGACCCGAAGGCGACCTTTGTCGGCAAGTTCAACTCCGAGTTCGTCGACGTCGCCCGCATGGGTGACGAGGACGCCAAGCACGTTCGCGCGCTCGTCGAGCGTCACGCCGAGGTGACCGACAGCCCGGTGGCGCGCGACATCTTGGCCGATTGGGACGAGGAGCGCGGCCACTTCTGGAAGGTCATTCCCCACGAGACGGCCAAGCTCGAAGACCTCTACGAAGAGGGCGAGGATTTGGTGTCGACGGGTAGTTGATGGGCGGTAATCACCGTCAAACGCAAAGAGGCGCGGGTCGAAACCCGCGCCTCTTTGCGTTTAGCTAAACCGCCGGATTAGCTTCGGCGGCGGCGCACCAGGGCGCCCAGGGCAAGCAGCAACACCGCGGCGAAGGAGCCGGGGGCGTGGCCGTTGCCGGTCGAGGAGCAACCGCCCTCGGGGCCGGCCGGGCCGCGCGTGCCGTGGCAAACCGCCGAGCTGGACTCGACCTCTTCTTCGGACAGCTCGCCGTCGCCGTCGACGTCGCGGCCGACTTCGAGCATGAAGCCGGTGGCGGAGCACTCGTCTTCGTCGCCGGTGAGCGGACGCACGCGGGTGAGCAGGCTGGCTGCGTCGGCACCATCGGCGCCGTTCTCACCATCTGCACCGTCAGTTCCGTCGGCACCGTCTTGGCCGTCGATCCCGTTGCACACGTAGGTCGTCGTCGTGATCTCGTCGTCTCCCAACGTGCCGTCGGCGTCGAGGTCAGAGCCGGCGTCGATGCGCTGGCCACCAGCTTCGCAGTTGTCGCCGGCCGGCTCTTCGGTCACCTCGACGAGGGTCTCGGTGCCATCTTCGCCGTCGGCGCCGTTGCAAAGATAAGCCGTCGAGTCGACCTCACCGGCGTCGAGGACGCCGTCGCCGGCGGTCTCGCCGCCGTCACCGTTATCCAGGCCGAAATCGATCTGAGTGCCGCCGTCCGGGCAGTTGGCGTCGCCCACGGCCAGATCGCTCGTTGCGCTCAATTGGCTGGAGCCGTCTTGGCCGGCCGCGCCGTTACACACGTAGGTCGTCGAGTCGACCTCACCGGCGTCGAGGACGCCGTCGCCGGCGGTCTCGCCGCCGTCGCCGTTGTCCAGGCCGAAGTCGATCTGGGTGCCGCCGTCGGCGCAGTTGGCGTCACCGGTGGCCAGCGGGGTGGTCAGGGTCAGCGAGTCGGAGCCGTCGGCACCGTCGGCGCCGTTGCAGATGTAGCTGGTCGAGTCGACCTCGCCGGCGTCGAGGACACCGTCGGCTGCGGCCTCACCGCCGTCGCCGTTGTCGAGGCCGGCGTCGAACTGCACGCCGCCGTTGGCACAGTTGGCGTCGCCGACCGCGAGTCCGGTGGTCGTGACCAGCGACGAGTAGCCGTTGGTACCATCGGCACCATCGGCACCATTGGCACCATCCGCACCGTCGGCGCCGTTGCAGATATAGCTGGTCGAGTCGACTTCGCCGGCGTCGAGGACGCCGTCGTCGGCCGTGCCTCCACCATCAGCGTTGTCGAGGCCCGCCTCGAGCATTTGGCCACCATTGGCGCAGTTGGCGTCGCCGATGGGCAGGGCGGTGTATCGGCTCAGCGAGTTGTGGCCGTTGGTGCCGTCAGCGCCATCGGCGCCGTCTTGGCCATTGGTGCCGTTGCAAGCGTAATTGGTCGAGTCGACCTCGCCGGCGCCGAGGGTGCCGTCACCGGCGGTCTCGCCTCCGTCACCGTTATCGAGGCCGACGTCGAGCTGGACGCCGCCGTTGGCGCAGTTGGCGTCACCGACGTTGAGCGTGGTGAGGTTGACGAGTGCGGTTGCACCGTCGGTACCGTCGGCGCCGGGGGCGCCGTTGCACACGTACTCGGTGCTGTCGATTTCGTCGGCCTCGAGAATGCCGTTGGCGCGAATGCCGGTGCTGGTGCCGTCGTCAAAGCCCGTATCGATCTGGACGCCGCCGTCAGCGCAGTTGGCATCGCCCACCGGAAGCGACGTTACCTGCGTGCGATAGGGCATCTCGACGGTGGCCGTGGTGGTCGGACAGCCGGTCGCGGCGGGGAAGTAGACGGTCGTATCGGCTGTGATGGTGCCACCGCCCGTGGTGCCGCAGTCGGCCTGCGTGGCGTCGACGCCTTCGTCATTGTTGTCCGAGATGATGCTCGTTCCGAACACCGCGATGGAGCCGCCGTTGGTGAACAAGCCGCCTCCCCAGCCCTTGCCCGGTTGGCCGTTGCTTCCCGAGTAGTAGGGGCGACCACCGGCGCCGCGCGGGGCGGCGTTTCCTTGGATAACCACGTCGGTCAAGCTGACTGCGCCTCCGTTGTCGAAGATCGCGCCGCCCAGGCCCGCTCCACCTCCGCCACCTGCCGCACAGGAGTAAAGTGCAGTGCCGCCCCGGCCGCCGCCGAAGCCGCCAGCGCCGTAGTTTCCGTTGCTGCCGCCGCCAGAGTTGGCGCCCGCGCCGCCACCGCCGCCGCCGAAGCCGCCCGTGCCGCCGGCCGCGTAGGTGTCGCCACCACCGCCGCCACCGCTGTAGCTGCCGGCGCCACCTGCGCCACCGTTGCCGCCGGCACCGCCTGCGCCACCGCCGTTGCCTCCGTACCAGCTACCATAGGTCGCGCAGTCGCCGGCTGCTCCACCGGTGCCACCTGCGCTGGTGTTGCCGTTGATGGCGGTGTTCGACGCCGTCACAGAGCCCGGCCACGTGTTGAAGATCGCGCCTCCGAGTCCGGCGCCGCCGCCACCGCCGCTACCTCGGCCGGAGCCCGCCGCGCCGTTGCCGCCCAAGGCCTGGTTGGCGCTGAGCATCGCGTCGGTCAGAGTGAGTTGACCGCTGTTGTAGATGCCGCCGCCCTGGCCACCGCCGCGGCGTTGGCCGTCGTCGCCCTCGGCGTTGTTGCCGCTGACGGTCGCGTTGGTCAGCGTGAGCGTTCCCTCATTGAGGATGCCGCCGCCGTTGGCCGCGTAGACCCGGCCGCCGGTGACGGTGATCGTGTCGAGGGTGACAGTCGCATTCGTGGTGAGGTGGAGGGCACGATCGATTTGGGCGGCGTCGATTGTCGCCGCATCCGTCGAGGTGCTCTGGATTGTAATTTCGCTGTCGAGGTCGAGGTCGCCGGTAGCGTTGGCGTCTTCACCAGTGCCAGAGAGAGCCAATTGATAGGTCTCTCCTCCCGTCAATTGGATGGTATCGGCCCCCGAGCCAGCCGCACAGGCGTCGACGGCTGCGTCGGTATTCGCCGCCTCGATCGCCTCGCGCAGCGAACAATCTCCGTCGGCGTTCAACTCGTCGGTGGTCGTATCCACCGTGATCGTGGCTGCACTGGCGACCACGGGGGTCAGCACCAAGCCGGCCGCGACGGCGCTCGCGCTCAACCACTTGCGATTGACTTTCAAGACATCGTTGTACTTCAACGTCACCCTCCGTCTAAAAATTTTCTCAAAAGAAACTTTGTCCGTGCAAAGTACATCGGCACAGTTGGCGGGGCAATATAGAAAAAAGGTTTTTTGTGGTTTTATTTTCGTTGGTGTGTGGTGGGTTGGCAGCTTTCTCTGCAGGAGGTACCCAATTCCCGGTTCTTGCCTTTCCCCGACGGCTGCTTACCATGTCGTCGAATTGGAAGATGTGCGTTATCCCAGAAGGGATGATTTACAAGGTCACCATCCCGAGATTGGATGGTGTTTGTCTTTCCGCCTTTTCATTCTTCTGGCGGGACGGACCGGACGCAGCGAGAATCCGGTCAGGGAGTTTTGAATGATATCGAACTTGGACCAAGAGTTGCTTTCGTCCGGGATCGAGGGACTCGACTCGATCCTGCGTGGCGGATTTCCCCCCAACAATGCCTACCTCGTTAAAGGGCGGCCGGGCACCGGCAAGACCTCGTTGGCGATGCAGTTTCTGCTCGAAGGCGCGCGCCGCGGCGAGTCGGCGCTGTATGTCAGCTTCTCGGAGAGCCGACGCGAGTTGGAGGTGGTGGCCGAGTCGCACGGCTGGGATATCGACTCGATCCGGACCGTCGAACTGGCCAGCAGCATCTCGGAGCGGGCCACTGCGGGATCGAGCATCTTTCACGCCTCCGACGTCGACCTGCCGCAGTCGCTCAATACCATCACCGAGTGCGTGGAGCGCTACGAGCCGACGCGCGTGGCGGTCGACTCCCTCACCGAACTCTACAATATGGCCGAGTCGGAGCGTCATTTCCGACGGGCTCTCTTCCAACTCAAGATTCGCCTGGAGAAGGCGGGCGTGACGACCATCTTCGTGGGCGAGCAGGGGCCGGCGGTCAAGACGGACGCCGAGAGCATCGTCCACGGGATCATCGAGCTGGAACGTGAGACGCCCCACTACGGTCCTCAACGCCGACGTCTGCAGGTCTCGAAGCTGCGCGGCCGCGAGATCGAGACGGGCTTTCACGACTACAAGATCTTGCGCGGTGGATTGGAGGTGTACCCGCGGATTCGACCCAGCGGACAGGGGCGACGAATCGGTGCGGGCGAGCGAGCCAAGAGTGGCATCGAGGCGCTCGATCGTCTGCTCGGCGGCGGGTTCGACCGCGGCTCGACCAGCCTTATCGTCGGCCCCAGCGGAGCAGGAAAGTCGTCGGTGGTCATCCAATATGCCGTGGCCGCGGCCAAGCGCGGTGAGAAGACGGTGATCTATACGTTCGACGAGGACCCGGCGACGATCACACGCCGTGCCGAAAACATGGAAGTTCCGCTCTCCGAGCACCTCGACGCAGGTCTGGTTCGTGTCCAGAGCGTGGACGCGGCCGAAATGTCTCCCGGCCAATTTGCCCACCTGGTGCGTGAGGCCGTCGACGAGGGGGGCGCGCAATTTATCGCCATCGACAGCATCAACGGCTACATGCACGCCATGCCCAGCACCGAGTCGCTGGTGCCTCACCTGCACGATTTACTCACTTTTCTGGGCAATCGGGGCGTCGTAATGATGCTGGTGATGACGCTGGGCGGCCTGTTTCGCGGCACCGAAAAGGAGGCGATGCACCTGAGCTATCTGGCGGACACCGTCTTGCTGCTACGCTACTTCGAGCAACGCGGCGCGGTGCGCAGGGCGATCACGGCGGCCAAGCACGGGACAGGCAATCACGAGAAGCTGATTCGGGAGTTGACTCTCGGAGAGGGCGGCGTCCATATCGGCGAGCCGATCGAAGAATTTTCCGGGGTTCTCGAGCAGACACCCGTCTTCGAAGGTTCTTCCAACGCTTTGAACCGGAGGACCCGGCATGGATATGCCGTCCACGATGATGACTGACGAGCAGGAGGAGTCCCTCAGGGTCCTCTTTCTTCCCGAGAATCCCCACGATGTGACCACCGCCGAGAAAATCTTTGGAGACGCCGACATCGACTTGGCGCCTTGCTCTTCGCTGACGGAGGTACTCTGCAAACTCGACCAGGGCGCCGGGGTGATCTTGGCGACCGAGGAGCAGTTGCTCGACGAGGAACTCGACCGACTCGTCGAACGACTCGAGGCGCAGCCGGCGTGGTCCGACCTGCCGCTGTTGGTGATCACACGCAGCGGCAAGCCCTATCCGGTCTCGCAGCGCCTTGCCGAGGCGGGAAACGTCAGCTTCATCGAACGCCCCATCCATTTCAAACCACTGGTGTCGATCGTTCGGGCGGCGTTGCGCGACCGCCAACGCCAGTACGCGATTCGCCGCTCGCTGGCCAATCGCGACCGCTTCTTGGCCATGCTCGGTCACGAACTGCGCAATCCGCTGGCCGCCATCATTTTCGGCGTCGACCAACTCGAAACCGACGCCGATGGTTCGGCCCGCGAGATCATTCGTCGCCAGAGCGCCAACCTGGAGCGCATCGTCGATGATCTGCTCGACGTCAGCCGCATCAGCCGTGGCGCGCTGTCGTTCGACAAGGAGCGGGTCGACTTGGCCCAGCTGACGCGCGAGACGGTCAGCGCCTTCGAAAACATCGCTGCCGACGAGGGCGTCGAGATGACCCTCGAAGTGGAAGACGACGCACCGCATTGGGTCTACGGCGACGCCGTGCGGCTCGAGCAGATGTTCGGAAACCTTCTCAAAAACGCGGTACGCTACACCCCGGAACATGGCCGCGTCGACGTCTCGGTGAGCCGAGAGGCTGACGAGGTGGTCGTCAGAGTGACCGACAACGGCATCGGCATCCCCGAAGAAATGCTCCAGAACATCTTCGAACTCTTCTCGCAAGCGCATGTCGACTTCAGTCGTCGCGAAGGGGGGCTCGGCCTTGGATTGAGCCTGGCGCACAGCATCGTCGAGAGCCACGGCGGAGACATCGTCGCCAGGAGCGACGGCAAGGGCGAGGGGAGTGTGTTCGAGGTGCGACTGCCTGCCGAGGAGACGACCGCCTCGCAGGGACCAGAAGGCGGCTCCGAGGCGCATGAGCCGGAACGTCCCGACGACCAAGCTCCCTCGAAAGACGAGAGAGCCGAGGGCCTGCGCCTGTTGGTCGTCGAAGATGTCGATGATGTGCGCGAGCCATTTTGTGAGATGTTGCGCCTGCGTGGCTACGAGGCGGACGAGGCCGCCACCGGGCAGGCGGGGATCGACGCGGCACACGAGCACTCCTATGACGTGGTGCTCCTCGATATCGGGCTTCCCGACCTCGACGGCTTTGAGGTCGCGCAGACCATGCGTGCAGATGGCTACGAGGGACTACTCGTGGCGTTGACCGGCTACAGCAGCGAGGAGGACCGTCAGCGCGCCGACGCAGCTGGGTTCGACACCTTGTTGACCAAGCCGGTCAGCTTTCACAAGCTCGAGGAAGCGATCGCGACCGTCCAAACCGGTTGGTCGTCCCCGCCTAGTTAGTTGTCGGACGACGAGTCATCGCTCTTCTTCGCGTCTGCACCGTTGCGCTGCATACGATACACTGGGGCGGGACGTCGCTCGGTAGTGATCCAGATGGTATTGCCGCCGCGGCCGTAGCCGAGCGTTTCGCTCTGGATCATAAACGGCGGGTTGCTCACGACAGGCTTTGTCTTGACGGCGCTTTCGAAGTCGGCCGCGTCCTCTCCCACGCAGAACGTATACGCTGCCAGGTAAGTGCGCACGGTGAACTCGGAGCCATCGGGAGCGATGTCGCCGGCGGTGATCATCTTGCCGAATCCGCTCTGCGCGCCGAAGCGCAACTGGCCCACTTCCACGGCGAGCACCGGCTTTTTTGGTGGGTGGGCCTTGTTGGCGATGCGATAGACACCGGCGTCACGCTCGGCGGTCTTTTCGACCACATAGATTTTGGCCGACTTGGGATGGACCATCACCGTCTCGGCGTCGCGCGCGCCTCCCGGGTAGGTGAACCAGTTCGCCGTGACATCCTCGACGGTGATGTCGGCGGGACGCTCGTCGCCCAGCGCAGGCTCGGCGAAGCGGTAGATGGCGACCTTTTTGCGTTTGGCGCGATTGTCGCCGATATCAGCGACATACACACACGACTCCTCGGACCCCTTGTCGCAGGGGCCGACCGCGACGTCTTCCCAATCCCGCGCGTCGACGCCGGCCAGGGTGACCGTGGCGACATGGGCGCCGTCTTCGGCCATCAGAAAGAGGCGAGGTTTGTCGCCCGAGTCGTTGTGGAGCCAGTAGAGGCCCTCGTGGCGCCAACTCGCCGCCAGCCCCGAGGCTTCATCGATCGCGTCGTGCTCGACATTGCCCGTGTGTTTCGTCTGGCCGAAACCCACGCAAGTCTGAGCGTGGGCGCGCTCGCCCTGAACGAAGACCGCCAGAAATGCGGCGGCGACGATGATCGTTCTCAATTGGACCACGGGGTTTACTCATGTCTTGTTTGAGACTAGTTTGCCTGCCGAACGTACTCACGATCTTTTGCAGTATAAGCCGATGGCAGACGACAACTATCTTGTCGACGCACAAAGCGGTGAGCAGCGATTTCGGCTGCGCCGCATGCTCGCGACAGGGCGAAGCTACCAGATCGTCCTCGCCGAAGACACCGCCTCGAACGGGCGGCTGGTCTGCGCGAAGGCCGATTTATACGACGCCGACCGCCTCGACGACCGCGACTATGTCGCCGGGCGTCACGAAGCTTTGGAAAGCGAGTGGCAGTTTCTACAACACCTCGACAGCGACTTGCTTCCCGAGCCGGTGGCGTTTTTCCGCGCCTCGAATGCCGAGGCCGACTTCGAGGACGAGCCGGTGCTCGTCTACGAGTATATCGAGGGCAAGACGCTCTTTGAATGGGTCGAAGCGGAGCACGACGAGGGGCTCGCGCCGGAGGCTGCGCTTGGAATTTTGCGCGATCTCGTGCAGTTTCTAATCTCCGTGCACGCCGCAGGCTACATTTATCGCGATCTCGACCCGCGACACCTCATCGTCGATGACGAGGGGACGCTTTGCGGGGTGGTCGGTTTTGGCAACGTCGCCGAGAAAGGCGAGCGCCCGAACGTGGCCAAGATGGAGTATGCCGACGCGCCCTACGTAGCGCCCGAGGCGCGCGCTGAGCGCTCGGGCAAGATGCTGCGCCCGGCAGCCGACGCCTACGCGCTGGGCGCGCTCATGAGCTTCATGCTCACCGGCGAAGAGCCGCGCAAGGTGGTCGAAAACCCGCTCAACTGGGAGTCTTACGACCGGTTGAGCAACCTCGAGCCGCCCGGCCTCGCGCTGCTGGTCGCTCGGCTCATCCAGCCGCTGGCTAAAAAGCGTTTCGGACGCTTGGAGCGCCTGCAGCCGTTTTTGACGATGGAGGGCCTGCCGACCACCAAGACGAAAGGCTTCGGCATGATGCTCCTGCCCGCGCCATTTTCGGGGGTCGAAGATCCCGAGAAGAATCGGGCTCTCAAGAGCAAGCTTTCGTCGGGCCCGCTGATCAGCGTCGAGGACGAGGCGCCCGTGAGTCGGTCGCACGGTGAAGCCGCGATGGACGACGACGGTATGCCGCGCTCTTGGCTTATCGGTGCGGTGATCATGGCACTAGTGACTGTAGCTGTATTGATTTCAATGGGCGTCATCTGAACCACGACCCCGAGACTCCGAGACCCCACGACACGACTTTAAGCTCCCGAGACCTCATGCCTACCAAGTTCGACCTGTCCAAATTCACCAGCAAAGCCAGAAAGGCGATGGCGCGCGCCCAAGAGCTCGCCGCCGACCTGGAGCACCGTCACGTCGAGATCGAGCACACGCTCATCGCCATGCTCGAGCAGGACGACAGCAGCGTCGATACCGTGCTCCAAAAGATCGGCGTCGATACCAAGGCGCTGGGCCGAAAGCTCATCGAGGAGCTCGAGCTTCTGCCCAAGAATTACAAGCGCGGCCAAAAGCAGGTATTTGTGGGTAAGTCGCTCTTGAGCGCACTCGAGGACGCGGGCGATGAGTCCAAGCAGGCTGGCGACAAATTCGTCAACACCGAGCATCTTCTGCTCTCCTTTGCCAAGGAGAAGAAGAGCTATGCCGGCCGCCAACTTCGCGACATGGGCGCGACGCCGCAGAAGATTCGTGAGACCCTCGAGGAGGGCCACGGCGGCAAGAAGGTCGAGGAGCCGACCGGGCAGGTCTCCGAAATCTTGAGCAAGTTCGCCGAAGACCTCACCGCGCTGGCCAAAGACAACCAGCTCGACCCGGTCATCGGTCGCGACGCCGAGATTCGCCGCGTCATGCAGGTGTTGACCCGGCGCACCAAGAACAACCCGGTGCTTATCGGCGAGCCGGGCGTCGGCAAGACGGCCATCGTCGAGGCGCTCGCCCAGCGCATGGTCGCAGGCGACGTGCCCACGGGGCTCAAAGGCAAGCGCATCATGAGCCTCGACGTGGGCTCGCTGGTCGCCGGCACCAGCCTGCGCGGCCAGTTCGAAGAGCGCATGAAGGCGGTCATCAACGAGGTCGTGCAGAGCCGCGGCAAGATCATTCTGTTCATCGACGAGCTCCAGCAGATCGTCTGCGCCGGCGGTGAGGGCGCGACCAACGCCGCCAACCTGCTCAAGCCGGCCATGGCGCGCGGCGAGCTGAGCATCATCGGCACGACCACCCTCGACGAGTACCGCGAGTATATCGAGGAAGACGCCGCGCTCGAGCGCCGCTTCCAGTCGATTCTGGTCGAAGAGGTCTCCGTCGAGGGTTGCGTCTCCATCCTGCGCGGCATCAAGCAGCAGTACGAGATTCACCACGGCGTGCAGATTCGCGACCAGGCGCTGGTGGCCGCAGCCGAGGCGACCGACCGCTACGTGACCGACCGGGCGCTTCCCGACAAGGCGATCGACGCCATCGACGAGGCGTGCAGCCGACTTCGCCTCGAAATCGACTCCAAGCCGACCGAGCTCGACTCGGTGGAGCGCAAGATTCAGAAGCTGCAGATGGAGCGCCAGTCGTTGGCCGACGCCACCGACTCGGAGACCGTCGAGGCGCGCGAAGGCTTGGAAAACCAGATCGAGAGCCTCGAAGAGGAGGCCTCTCGGCTGCGCGTGCGCTGGGAGCTCGAAAAAGAGGCCCTCGACGAGCTCACGCACACCAAAGAGGAGCTCGAGGCGACCGAGAAAGCGATCGCCGAGGCCGAGCGCGAGGGAGACCTGGGCCGCGCTGCCGAGCTCAAGTACAGCGCGGTGCCTCGCATCGAAAAGGAGATCTCCAAGGCCGAGCAAAAGCTCGACGAGATCCACGAAGACGAGCGTCTGCTCAAAGATTATGTCGACGAGCAGGATATCGCCCACGTCATCGCCAGCTGGACGGGTATCCCGACGACCAAGATGCTCGAGTCGGAGCGCGAGAAGCTCTTGAAGATGCCCGACCGCCTGCGCCAGCGCGTGGTCGGCCAGGACCACGCCATCGAGGCGATCGCCAAGGCCATCTGGCGCTCGCGCGCCGGGCTCAAGGAGCCGGGGCGTCCCATCGGCAACTTCATGTTCGTTGGGCCCACCGGCGTCGGTAAGACCGAGCTGGCCAAGGCCCTGAGCGAGTTCCTATTCGACAGCGAGGAGTCGCTCATTCGCATCGACATGAGCGAGTATATGGAGCAATCGAAGGTCAACACCCTCATCGGCTCGGCGCGCGGCTATGTGGGCAGCCAAGAGGGCGGTGTGCTGACCGAGGCTGTGCGCCTCAAGCCGTACAGCGTCGTGCTGTTCGACGAGGCCGAGAAGGCCCACCCCGACGTCTTCAACATCCTATTGCAGGTCATGGACGAGGGCCGTCTGACCGACAGCCAGGGCCGCACGATCGACTTCTCGAACACGCTGGTCATCCTGACGTCGAACGTCGGAAGCCGTCGCATCATGGACCTGTCCGGCGAGGTCGACCAGGAGGAGATGACCGACGAGGTCGAGAATATCCTCAAAGACTACTTCAAGCCCGAGTTCCTCAACCGCCTCGACGCGCCGATTGTCTTCCAGGCGCTCAGCCGCGAGGCGATTCGCCTCATCGTCGACATCCAGGAGCGCAGCCTGCGCAAGCTTCTGGCGCACCAGAAGATTTCCATCGAGCTGACCGACGCCACGCGCGACTTTTTGGCCGAGGTTGGCTACGAGCCCGAGTACGGCGCCCGTCCGCTCAAGCGCGCGATCGGCACCTACATTCAAGACCCGCTGTCGGTCGAGATTCTCGAGGGACGCTTTGGCGAGGGCGACCATGTGGTCGTCGAGGTCGCCGAGAACGGCGAGGAGTTGGCGTTCAGCAAGGGGGCGCCGAATTGATTTGGGAAGGGGGACTAGGGGTGACTAAGGGTTACTGGGGGTGACTAAGGGTGACTAAGGGTTACGAAGGGTAACTAAGGCAGCGCGTTTGGTGGCGGCTGCCTTAGTTACCCTTAGTTGCTTTTAGTTCCCCTTAGTTCCCCTTAGTTCCCCTTCGACGACGACGCCACAGGGCGCCGAGGCCGAAGGCCGCCAGGAGCATCAGGCTTCCGGGAGCGCCGCTGCCCGGTGCGATCGTCGAGCAGGTCGACTCTTCGGCGTTTTGCGCGCTGTCGTTGCGCTCGACGACGATGCCGCCGTCGGAGCCACTACCGCTTCCGCCACCACCGGTGCCTCCACCGCCGCCGGTACCGGCGTCGTCGAAGCCGGCGTCAGCGCCGCCACCACCGCCGCCGGTGTCGCCACCGGAGGAGGTGCCGTCGTCGACGCACTGGCCGTTCTGGCAGACCTGGCCGGAGCCGCAGGTGACGCCGTCACACGGGTCACCGGTGCTGCTCCCCGGCACGCACGCCTTCTGGCCGCCCGACACGCTCACGCACAGACCACCGTCGCCGCAGTCGGCGTCGGTGCTGCACATGCACGAGCAGATGCTGCCGCCGTCGGACATCGTCAGGCACACGTCGTTGTCGGCGGTGCACTGCGAGAAGTCCTGGGTGTTGGGGTCGCAACTGTTGCCCAGGCCGCCACACGCGCCGGTCGCGCCGCCACCGCCGCCGCCGGTCGAGCCGTCGCCGCCTTGACAGGTGTAGTTGGACGGGCAGACCGAGCCATTGGCTGCGTCGGGGTTCAGGCACAGGTTGTGGACGTCGGCGCAGATGGACACGCCGTTTCCGTACGACTGGCACATCTGGTTCGAGCCGCAGTCACTGTCGGAGCTGCACGGGCTGGCGCAAACGCCGCCGCTTTGGGTCTGGTAGCACTGGTCGCCCGAGGTGCAGTCGGTGCTCGAGGAGCACGAGCCGCTGGTGGCCGGCGCGGGGACCTGGAAGCACTGCGAGTCGCCGGGGCAGGCGCCGCCTTCGCCGCAGTTGGTGATGCACTTCGAGCCGCTGCCCAGGTCGGCGCAGAAGCCGTTGGCGCCGCAGTCGGCTTGCGAGGTGCACGAGCGGCACACCGGGCAAGACGAGACGCACTGGCCGTTGGCGTCACAGATATACCCGTCGTCGCAGTCGGCGTCGCTCGAGCAGGTCGGAATCTGGCAGTCACCCGTCGAGGTGTTGCACTCTTTGCCCGCCGGGCAGTCGCTGTTACTCGTGCAGGGAGCCTCTTCGCAGGTGCCGCCGTTACAGACCTGGTTCGGGCCGCAATCGGAGTCCTGTGAGCAGGAGCACGAGCCCGGATACAGCGAGCAGACGCCGGCCGTGTCGTCCTGGGAGAGCGAGCGGGCGCCGGTGCCGCCGGTGTAGGCGGCATACATCGTCGCGTCTTGGTACTGGCTGTGGCCCAAGCCCAAGTTGTGGCCGATCTCGTGGGTGGCGATGGCTTGCAGGTCGGTGCAGCGGTTGCCGCTGGTGCAGAACTGGAAGCCCACGCCGTTGAACAGAATCGGGGCGTTGGCGATCTCGCAGTTGCTGTAGACCGAGCTGAGCGTGACCGCGATGGTCTGGTTGACGTTGCCCATCTGGGTGGGCCAGCTGCTCTCTTCCCAGGAGAGCACGACGTTGCCGCCGCGGCTCAGCGCGGTCTCGCTGGTGGTCCCGCGGTAATTGGCCGAGAACGACGAGCAACACGGCTCGCCCCATTCGGCCCAGGAGTCTTCGATGATCGTCTGCAAGGAGCTCATCGGCACATCGGCCGAGCCGTTCTGGTTAATCCAGTAGTCGAGCGGCTGGTTGGCCGAGCTCCAGCGTGCGCCGTTGGGGCACTGCGAGGAGTTGATGAACTGGTAGCCAAAGGCGTTGCTCGACAGGAGCATGCCGAAGGCGACAATGAGCAGGGCGAAAAGCTTGATGCCTGTCTTATTCATTGGTGCCTCCTTTGATGCCCTGGACCAAAGCCTCGAGCTCGGCGACAAAGGAGACGAACGAACGCGTCTCGCCGGGCAGGTGGCCCAGCTTCTGCTGGCCGTTCTGCTCCAACATGAAGGTGATGTCGCTCAAGTCGCGCGACACCAGCTTGCCCTCGTTGGTCTTCTCCACCGAGAACTTCGCCTGGCCCAGCGCCGACAACGCCACCACATCCTTGCCTTTGTGCAAGAAGACGACGACCTCTTCGCCAACTTCGAAGCGCGCGTCACCAGGGATGTAATGGGTAGTGCCCTGGTAGGTGCCGCCCCATTGCTGGATGGTCACCTTCTCGCCGACTTTGCCCCAGAAGGCGCGGTTGACGCCGAAGGTGGTGTCGGTGACGACGCGGTCTTGTTCGGTGTCGAAATAGGTCTTCTGCTCGACGACCTCCGCATGGATGATGATATCGGAGATCTCGATGAGTCGGTCGACGTCGGCGTATTTCATCACGGTGGCCGACGCGCTCGACACGAAGAGTCCCACGCTCAACACGGTGGCAATTAGCGACAGCCAGACGATTCGCATCGCCGACTGCCGGACCTTTGGCAAAAGTTCTCGCATTATCTCCTCCAGCTCACGCAATCTTGCAATGAGTAAAACCTCTTAGTGTGTCAGGCGTCGTGGTGCGGTGTTCGCCTGATAACAGTACCACAGGAGGAAGCAAGATCCATTCCGCAGGTTTTCGATAGGATTCTAACACCGCGCTGAGGAGGGCTTCGGGGGGGCGTGAAAATCGTGACGTTGGGCGTGGGTGGTGGCCTTGCAGAGTCGTGGCGCCTGCTATTTGTACATTTAAAGATTTCGGGGCTGCGTATCGTCCACTGGTCGCAATTCGCAACCCCAAAATCCTTAATTGCCCAATTAGAAGGCGCCGCGCACCTGCAAGGCAACAGTTCTTGCCAGATCGAACCGAGATTCAACTCAGTCGGGCAGGGCGCC
Source organism: Persicimonas caeni (assembly GCF_006517175.1). Classification (NCBI taxonomy): domain Bacteria; class Deltaproteobacteria; order Bradymonadales; family Bradymonadaceae; genus Persicimonas; species Persicimonas caeni. Next base: position 6,511,580 of record NZ_CP041186.1, read on the forward strand.
CAGGGTGAGCTCGGTCTTCATGCGCTTGTCGCCGCGCTGCAGGTCGACGACCACGGTGCGGCCGATGCCCAGGTTGCTAGCCAACCAGGTCAGGTGGCCGGCGTCGTCGATCGCCTTGCCGTCGACGGCCATGATGATGTCGCCACGCTGCAGCTTGGCCTTTTCGGCCGGGCCGCCCGGGACCACGCGGGTGACGAGCGCGCCGCCGTCCCCTTTGCTCAGCCCCAGTTCTCTACGCACCGCACCGGGAATCTCGCCGATGTAGATGCCCAGCCAACTGCGCTCGACGCGGCCCTTCTTTTTGAGTTGGGGCAAGATGTCCTGGGCCATGTTGATGGGAATGGCGAACCCGATCCCCTGGCCCTCGGCGCTGATGGCGGTGTTGATGCCCACGACTTCTCCGTCGGTGTTGATGAGCGGGCCTCCGGAGTTTCCGGGGTTGATGGAGGCGTCGGTCTGGATGAAGTCTTGGTAGCGCATCTCCTCGCTGATGGGGATGCCCTTGCGGCCGATGGCGCTGGCGATGCCCGCGGTGACCGTGCTGGCCAGCCCCAAGGGGTTGCCGATGGCGACGACCCAGTCGCCTACCCGAAGCTTGTGCGCGTCGCCCAATTCGATGACCGGCAAATCCTTGCCTTTTTTGATGCGCAACAGGGCCACGTCGGTCTTGGGGTCGGCGCCGATGAGTTCGGCCTCGAAGAAACGCTCGTCGAGCAGACGCACCCCGATTTCGGTGGCGTTGTCGACCACGTGGAAGTTGGTCAGAACGTGGCCCTCTTTGTCGATGATAAAGCCCGAGCCGAGGCTCTCGGCGACGCGACGCTGGGGGACGATGCCGCGGCGGGTGAAGGGGGAGATGCGGCTGCGGGTGACGACTTGCTTGCGAGTGTAGATGTTGACGACCGCCGGGCGGACCTTGGCGACGATGTCGGCAAAGCTGGCGGGTCGGGTGGGGGATGCCGCCGGGGCAGGCGGGGTCGGCTGGGGCTTCTTGCTCGCTGTGTCGGCCTTGCTGGCCTCGCCTGCCGCCTTTGTCGCCTCGGGCGCCTCACGGTTGGGCTCGGAGTGCGCCTCGGGAGGCGCCTCACAGCCTGCGGTGAGCAGCAACGCGAACACAACGACGAGAGGAGCTCTCGACAGCAAGTTCCCCAGCGGCATCACATCACTCCGATCAGCTTCTCAGTTCTTTCAGTTCTTGGCCTTCTTTTCGGCCACAAAAGCACTTCGCAAATCGTACAACAGGCTCTCGAGCAGCTTTTGTTCCTCGTTGTCGAGGTTGCCGGCGGTCTTCTCCTGGAGCATCTCGAGGATGTCGATGGTGTGCCGCGCGGCGGTCAAATCTTTGGTGAGGCCGCCCGTCTCGGGGTGCTCGACGCGCCCCAGGTTGATCATGCAGTTGGTGCCCAAGCTGACGATGAAGCTGCCGAAGTCGGCGGGGACTTCCAGGTGCTCGTCGCCGATGGCGGGAGGATCGTCAGTATCTTGGTCCCGCGAGGGGATATAGACCCCGGCGTTGCCGCCGAGGACCGTCCCCTCGGGTTCTCCATTCGAGTGGCCGTTGGATTTCGTTTCCGATGCGTCGTCGCTCATAATGCAATACTCCGTGCCTGTCTAAGGTGACTGGTTGGGTTGGACGCGGGGTCGAGGACGACGGTGCGGCAAACTCGAAGTGAGTCGCTTATTCTTCGCCTTCGTCCTCTTCCTCTTCGTCTTCCTCGAGCACGCCTTCTTCGAATTCGGCTTCCATCGACTCGGCGTTGTCAGCCGAATCGTCGAGGCTCTCGAGGTACTCGTGGTACTCTTCGCGGGTGATCAGACCTTTTTCGATGTTGCGCTCGACGGTGCGTACGTCGAACAAGCGTTCTTTGTCGATGGCCATGGTACTTCTCCAATTGTCTATGACGGATAACGTGCGTGCGAATTTGCAGATGTCAAAGCGCCCCCAAATATACGCAGAGACGTCTTAAATTCAACACTCGGCGAGCGCGCGCTCGATACGTTGTTTTTGGGAGCCGCGGGCGCGCTCGCGTTCCTGCTCGAGAAAGCCGCGCGCCTGGTCGACCTGCTTGCCCTGGCGCAGGTTGATCAGCGCCAGTTGAGTCTTGGCCGAGTGGCGGTAGGGGGAGTTGGCGCGCAGCGCCTTGTAAATCTGCTCGGCGTCTTCGTATTTACCCAGCTCGTACTTGATGTTGGCCAGGTTGAAGAAAAGCTTGTCCTTTTGGGCGGCCGGGGCGCGGTCGATGGCCCGCTCGAGGGCGTGCTCGGCCTCGCGGTACTTGCCCATGGCCGAGTAAACCAGCCCGAGCTTGCCCAGCATCTCGGCCTGCGGGCCGAACTTTCGCAAAAACCACTGGTCGCGGTAATACTCGAGCAGCCCCTTGTGGTCGCCTTTCTGAAAGCGGTAGGCGAATTCCTTCTCGAACTGCGTCCAGCGCTTGCGCAAATACTTGGGGTACAGGATGTAGTAAAGCGGGATCCACAGGGTGAACACGGCCAGCACCCAGATGGGGGCGCCGAAGCCGAACCGCAGGATAAACATCGCCAAGAGGCTCAGCGGGATAAGTCCGCGTCGCCACTCGATTTTCAGTCCGCCTTTTTTGCTGCTTGCCATGCCCACACTCCCTGTTAAGGGCATTGTACCCAAACCCAGGCTTGCGACCAAACGTCGAATCGTCATGAGTGAAATCTCCTTTGAAGCCGCCTGCGGCGCGGCCGAATTGACCGCCAACGCCTACCTCGTGCAGGCCCACGGGGTTCGATTGTTGCTCGACGCCGGCGCGCGCCAAAACCGCGCGCCCGCCTGGCTCGATGCCCTGGAGGCGCCCGACGCCTGCTGGCTGAGCCACGCCCATTGGGATCACCTGGGCGCGCTCGGCCCGCTCAAGGCACGCTGGCCCCGGCTCACCTGCCTGGCGACCTCTCAAACGCGCCGGCTCGCCCGCCACGCGCTCGCGCTGGGCGGGTTGGACGGCGATCGAGCCTCCGCGTTGGCCTCGCAGCTACAATCGGTTCCAGAGCGCCAATATTTCGAGCTCTCCACCTATGCAGACAACCCCGCCGCCCAGAAGTTCCGCGCGATGGTCTTCGAAGCCGGCCACATCCCCGGCGCCGGGATGCTGCTCGTCGAGGTCGATGTCGGCCAGGAACGTCCCTTTCGAATCCTCTACACCTCCGACTTCTGCGGCCACGACCAACCCGGCGTGCCCGGCGCGCTCTTCCCGCGCACCGGCCAGGCCTTCCCCATCGACGTGATGGTCATGGAGGGCGTGCTCGCCACGCGCAAGGAGTACGACGAGGTGTCGTATGCCGACGAGTGGGCGCGCTTTCAGCAGTGGACAGCCAACCGCACGGGCGGAGCGTTGGTGGCCGTGTCGACCCTCGGCGAGGCTGCGCAGGTGGTCTCCGGCCTGGTCGAGGCGGGCGAGCGCCCGGTGGTGCATCGGATGCTCGAGCCGGTGGTGGGCAAGCTCGTCGACAAGCAATCCGTCGAGTTCGGCGACGAGACCCATGCCCGGCGCGCCCTCGGTCTGGGCAAGGTCGTCGTCGCCCCCGGCGAAGGGCTACAAAGGTCGACGCCCGCAGGAAGGCTGGCCGACGCGGCAGGCGCCGTTGCGGTGCTCAACCGTAAGCCTCGCCGCAAGGCGGCCGCGCCCAGCGAGCGTTTCCTGCTGGGCAACCACGCCCCACGCGGCCAACTCGTCGGTGCGGTCAACGCGGTGAATCCATCGAAGGTCATTCTCGTGCACGGGCACAAGTCGCAGCTCTTTTCGCTGAAGAGGGCGATCGAGAAGAGCGGGTATGCCGGTGAGGTGCTGATTCCGAAGACGGGGGAGACGGTACCATTGTCGAGCTGACCCGCATGAAACGGGCCTCGTCGGGGAACCTGGTTCCCGATCTGGACGAGTGGGGAGGGCGGGCGCGGGTTCATGTTGCCCGGCGTCGCACACCTACCCACACGACTCCGGTGGATGACACGGTGCGTCAATATTTTCAGGGGTTTACGCGCCCAAATGCGATCTGCTAAGCATCGGTCGGTCACGGAACGATCAAGGCCGTTGGATCGTTTTCTGGGTGACCACGGATGATCCATTTTCCCCGACGGAGTGATCCATGGCGCGCGCCTCCGAAAAACAGATAAAAAAGCTAGGTGAAGAGATCTTCAGCCGCATGAAGGGCGAGAAGCCCTCAGTCTTCAAAAAGGACTGGTGGAGCGGCAAGATGATGGACTGGTCGATGAAGGACGAGGCCTTCAAGGTCGAGATGTTCCGCTTTGTCGACGTCTTCCCCACCCTCAAAGATCACGTGCAGGTCGCCGAGCATCTGCAGGAGTACTTCTGCCGGCCCGGCCAAGATTTTCCCTCGTCGTTCCAGTGGGGCCTGTCGAAGGTCAAGCCCGATAGCTGGGTGGCCAAAAAGGCTGCCGGCCAGATCGAGAAGCAGATCCACGGGATGGCCTCGAAGTTCATCGCCGGCACCGACGCCTCCGAGGCGATCGGGGGGCTGCGCGAGATGTGGGACTCGGGGCTGTGCTTCACCCTCGACCTTCTGGGCGAGGCGACCGTCAGCGAAAAGGAGGCCCACGACTACCTCGAGCGCTACAACGAGATCCTCGACACGCTCATCGCCGAGACGGCGGGTTGGCCAGAGCAGCCGGCGCTCGAAAAGTCCGCCTGGGGGCGCATCCCGCGGGTCAACGTGTCGGTCAAGATCTCGAGCCTGTATAGCCAGCTCGACGCCATCGACTTCGACGGCAGCATCGAGGCGACCAAAGAGCGGCTGCGCCCCCTGTTCCGCAAGGCCAAAGAGCACGGCGCGTTCATCAACATCGACATGGAGTCGTACAAGCACAAAGACTTGACGATCGCCATCTTCAAGAGCCTGCTCGAGGAGCCCGAGTTCGCCGATTTCGAGCACGCCGGCATCGTCATGCAGGCGTATCTCAAAGACGCCGAAGACGACGTCAAAGCGCTGTGCAAGTGGGCCAAAAAGCGCAAGACCCCCATCACGGTGCGTCTGGTCAAGGGCGCGTACTGGGATTACGAGACGATCCACAGCCAGCAGGAGGGCTGGGAGAACCCGGTCTTCTCCAAAAAGTGGCAGACCGACCAGTCCTACGAGAATTGCACCGAGATACTGCTCGACTACCACAAGTATATTCGCACCGCGATCGGCTCGCACAACGTGCGAAGCATCGCCCACGCGATGGCCTACGCCGACGCCAAGCGCCTGGACAAGTCGGCCATCGAGTTCCAGATGCTCTACGGCATGGCCGAGCCGATGAAGGCGGCCGTCAGCTCCATGGGCTACCGCCTTCGCGACTACGTGCCCATCGGCGAGATCATCCCGGGGATGGCGTATCTGGTGCGCAGGCTTCTGGAGAACACCTCCAACGAGTCGTGGCTCAAGATGTCGTTTGCCGACGGCAAGAGCATCGACGAGCTCTTGTCGGCTCCCGAGCCGCCAGAGGGACAAGTCGCGGCCGATGGCGGCGCGCCGCCGCACAAGCAGCCCATCACCGAGCACGGCTTCCGCAACGAGCCGATGCGCGACTTCGCCCACGCCTCCGACCGCGAGCGCTTCCAGGGCGCGCTCGAGACGGTGCGCGGCCGGTTGGGCATGGAGTACCCGCTGGTCATCAACAACGAGGACGTGGCGACGAGTCGCTCGATGAAGAGCGTCAACCCGAGCCGCACCGACCAGCTCGTGGGCACCGTGGCCGTGGCCGATATCGAGCACGCCGACCAGGCGATTCGCGCCGCCTGGGCGGCCAAGGATGCCTGGGCGGACACCGACCCCTCCGAGCGCGCCGAGTACCTGTTCAAGCTCGCCGACAAGATGCGCGAGTGGCGTGACGAGTTGGCCGGCTGGATGGTCTTCGAGGTGGGCAAGAATTGGCGCGAGGCGGACGCCGACGTCTGCGAGGCGATCGACTTCTGCGAGTACTACGGCCGCGAGATGAAGCGTCTGGCAGAGCCGCAGCGCCTGGGGCATATCCCCGGCGAGCTCAACCTGATGTGGTACCAGCCGCGCGGCGTGGCCGCGATCATCGCGCCGTGGAACTTCCCGCTGGCGATCCTCACCGGCATGACCGTCGCCGCGGCGGTCACGGGCAACACCGTCATCATGAAGCCGGCGGAGCAGTCCTCGGTCATCGCCGCCAAGCTCATGGAGCTTTGCCGCTCGGTGGGCTTTCCGCCCGGCGTCATCAACTACCTGCCCGGCATCGGCGAAGAGGTCGGCGAGCACCTCGTGCAGAGCCCGTACACCCACATCATCGCCTTTACGGGGAGCATGCAGGTGGGCCTCGATATCATCCGCAAGGCGGGCGATACCGACCCGACGAAGCAGCAGCGCGTCAAGAAGGTCGTCTGCGAGATGGGCGGCAAAAACGCCATCATCGTCGACGCCGACGCCGACCTCGACGAGGCCGTCCAGGGCGTCATCCAGTCGGCGTTCGGCTTCCAGGGCCAGAAGTGCTCGGCGTGCAGCCGCGCTATCGTGCTCGCCTCGTGCTACGACGAGTTCAAAGAGCGCGTGGTCGAGGCGACGCGAAGCCTGGTCATCGGCCCGTCCGACGATCCGGCCAACCGCATCGGCCCGGTCGTCGACGGGGATGCCTGCAACAAGATCAACTCGTATATCGAGATCGGGCGCCAGGAAGGCGACCTGCTCATCAGCCGCGAGGTGCCCGAGGGGGGTTGCTTCGTGGGTCCGACGGTCGTCGAGGGCATCACCCCCGAGCATCGCCTCGCCCATGAGGAGATCTTCGGTCCGGTGCTCGCCCTGATGAAGGCCGAGGACTTCGACGAAGCCCTCGAGATCGCCAACGGCACGCGCTACGCGCTCACCGGCGGCGTCTACAGCCGAAGCCCGATGAATATCGAGAAGGCCCGCGCGCAGTTCAAAGTGGGCAACCTCTACATCAACCAGAAGTGCACCGGCGCGCTGGTCTATCGCCAGCCGTTCGGCGGCTTCAAGATGTCGGGCGTGGGCTCGAAGGCGGGCGGGCCCGATTACCTGCTCCAGTTCATGGAGCCGCGGGCGGTGACCGAGAACACGATGCGTCGTGGCTTTGCGCCCGACGAGTTGCTCTGAGCGCCTGACGGCGCGGGCGTGATTATTGTTGGCCCTGTGGGAGTGGGATGCACGCTGATTGGAGTGTTGCTGAGCCCGGAGCCAATTTTGAGACGCCTCGCCCGGAGACTTTTCGGCGCGCTGCTCGCCCTCGTGTGGGTGGGCAGCGCGTCCGTTGCGCTGGCCGACGAGCCTGTCGAGCCGGCTTCCCCTCCAAAACCTGAATCGCCTGTCGAGGCCGACGAGGCTTCGAGCTTCGGCCTTGGCGCCGAGCTGTCCCTTCGAAGTCGCTACGTGTGGCGTGGGTTGCCCTTTGGCGACGGGCCTGTGCTCCAGCCGGCTGCGTGGGCGTCGCTGTGGAGCTGCGAGGCGATCGGTTGGGCGAATATGCCTCTTCCCAATGCACAACAGGAGACAGATCTCGACGAGGTCGACCTGGGGGCGTTTTGTGGCGTCGACGTGGGCGTTTGGAGCGTGTCGCTCGGCGGGTGGGTCTACTTTTTTCCCGGCGAGGACGCGCCGACGACCCTGGAAGGGGAGGGGGTGATCACGGCGCAATTCGACTGGCTGAACGTCTTTACGGGCCACGCGGTCGACCTGCGAGTCACTCCCGGGGCCTACGCCGGCTGGGTGGGTGTCGGGGGCGCATGGGAGCGTGGCGTCTGGGGCGTCGAGGGGTCGTTGCGCACCGGGTGGGCCAACGCGGCGTTCAACGAGATGAACGCCGGGCTGGCCGTGGGCGCGCTCGATTACGTCGGCGCCGAGCTCGCCGTGCCGGTGGCGCTGGGTGTGGGGCTAACACTGCGCACTCACGCCGGCGCGGTGGTGTTATTGCCCGACAGCTTGCGGGACGCGCTCGATGAAACGGTGGTGCTCGATTTCGGCGCCACGATCGGCGGTGAGTGGGCGCTGTAGCGGCCGTCAGAGTGCCTTTAGCCAGTTGCCCCGCGTCTTTGAGCCCCTATCTTTTACACGGCTTTTAGGCGCGCCAACCGGGTTGGAGGTGGGTAGTGCGCATGATTCACAAGATTTTGGGGGTGCTCGTCGTGGCGTTTGTGCCACTGTTGGTGCTGGTGGCTTGGGCGGCGAGCAACAGCATGAGCGAGATCGAGGACCACGCGACCTCGGAGGCGGCCAGCGCGTTGCGCGCTGCGGAGTACCGCCGACTGGCGCACTCGGCCGACGAGCGCTCCCACAGCCTCGAGGTCGAACTCGCCCAGCTCGAGGGCGACGTCGCCTCGCTGCAGTCGGCCTGGTCGGGCATGACTCGGCCCCAGCGCCGGGTGATGCGGCTGGTCGAGTACGAGGAGCCGGGCCTGTTGGACTTCCCCGGCTACGGCTACGTCGACCCGGAGATTGGCGCTTATGCCGATTTCCAACTGCGCAGCAACGCCTCGCCCTGGCTTCCCCGGTTTGCCGTCGAGCGCGCTCGCAATGATCCGCAGTGGCGCGAGCACCTCGAAGGCCAACTCAACCGCGCAGTGCAGCTCACTTCGTTGCTCTCCGACACGATAAGTCGACACCAAAATATCCTCGACCTCGCCTGGATCGTGATGGCCGACGGGCCGACCAACGCCCAACCGCGCTACGATTACGCCGCTCTCATCGCCGCCGACCCCAGTCTGGCCAATATCGTCGAGGCGGAGTTCGACTACGTGCGCCGGGTCGGCCCGGAGTTCAACCCGAAGCAGCAAGTTACCTGGCTCGACCCGTATTTCGACCCCCTCAAAGGCATCTGGATGACGAGCTGTGTGGCCCCGCTCTATGAGGCTGGCGGCTTTGTGGGGTCTGTGGGCGTGGACGTGCTCCTCTCGACGGTAATTCGGCACGTCACCAAGGTCGACAAGGAGGCTGGGGAGTACGTCTTCTTGACGACGGGAGGTGGGCATCTGTTGGCGGCCTCCGAGGACGCCGTAGATGTGTTGACGTGGACCGACGCGCACCGTCGGGCGTTTCGGCGCACGTTGAATTCCTCCAAGACGCGTACATGGACCGACGCGGAAATCGACGCGATGCGCTCCAATACACTCGACGAGCATCCGGAGCGCAATGTGCGCGAACTCGCCGAGGCGATGGCGGCGGGCAAGAAGGGGACGTGGGAGCTCGAGCTGGGCGGTGAGCGCGTGATCGTCTCCATCGCTCCTATCGAAAACGCCGGGTGGTCGTTGGCAGTGGTCAGTCCCTTGGAGCACGCCTTGGCCGGCGCACGGGCGATTCAGACGACGGTGCGTGACAAAGGCGAGCGGGTCCGCGAGCAATTTCTCATCTTCTTGGGCATCGTCGTGCTCATCGGTGGGGCGGTCACCGCCGCGTTGCACATGATGGTCATCCGCCCCCTCACCAGGCTTACCGACAGGGTCGCCGAACTCAGCTGGGACTCGCTTCGGTGGGACTCGGAGGCCTTCGACGCCAAGGGGCCGCGACGCAAAGACGAGATCGGCCAACTCCACCGAAAGTTCCACGAAATGGTGACGGCGCTGGGTGCGTCGCGAGACGAGGTGACCGCGGCCAATGAGAAACTCGAGGAGCGCGTGCGACAGCGCACTGCACAGCTTCGCCAGAAAAACCTGACGCTGGAGCGCTCGCGCGAAGAGCTGCAGCGGGCCAAAGAAGCGGCCGAGGCGGCCAACGCCGCCAAGAGCGACTTTTTGGCGAGCATGAGTCACGATATCCGCACGCCGATGTACGGGATCGTGGGGACCTTGCAACTTCTCGAGGAGACGCGGCTCACGCCCACCCAGCGCGAGTATCTGGGGCTTTTATACGTGTCGACCGAGACGCTCATGCACTTGGTCAACGATGTGCTCGATTTTGCCAAGATCGAAGCCCGTGAGATCGAGCTGCACGAGGAGTCTTTCGACTTGTGTGGGCTGCTCAACGATCTCGTGCAGGTTCACGGGGTGCTTGCCGACCAAAAGGGCCTCGAATTGCGATTGGAGCTCGAAGAGGGCCTGCCGCGAAGGGTCGTAGGGGACGCCAATCGTCTGCGTCAGGTCCTCGCCAACCTGGTGAGCAACGCCATCAAGTTTACGGACACCGGGGAGGTCGATATCTCGGTGGCGCTCGCAGAGGAAAAGGACGACGCGGTGGTCTTGGAGTTCGCGGTGTGCGACACCGGACCGGGGATCCCAGACGAGCAGATCGACGTGATCTTCGAGTCGTTCAAGCAGTTGCGAAGCTCGTACACCGAGCCGTGGCAGGGGAGCGGGCTCGGCCTGGCCATCGTCTTGGGATTGGTCGAGCTGATGGGCGGGGAGATTCGGGTCGAAAGCGAGCTCGGTCGGGGGAGCGCCTTTCGTGTTTGCGTCGAACTCACCCACCCGGAGGGGACCTGTGCGGGACGGAGCGAGACGTGGTGCGCGCCGAAACTGGAGGGTGAGGAGATGGAAGCGTCGGTGGCCGAGTCGGTGGTCGGAGCCGGCGCGAGCGCGGCTCCCAAGCGCGTCTTGGTGGCCGAAGACAACCGCGTCAATCAGGTGCTGGTCACACGCCTGCTCGAGCGCCGAGGGCACAGCGTCGAGATCGCCCCGCACGGAAAGGCGGCGGTCGACATGGTCGCGGCCGACCACTTCGACCTAGTCCTGATGGACGTGCAGATGCCGGAGATGAACGGGCTGGAGGCGACCGAAGCGATCCGACGGCGCGAAGCCCAACAGAACGGGCCACACACGCCCATCGTGGCGATGACGGCGCACGCGCGGCCCGAAGACCGCGAGCGTGCGCTCGCCGCGGGGATGGACGATTACCTGGCCAAACCCGCCAACGCCGACGAGCTGTACGCGCTCATAGACCGGCTCGCGAGCGACGCCGGCGCTCTTGCGGAGCATCCTTCTTCGTCACAGCCGACACGCCCTTGAGGACCACCGTCCCCTTGTTCAACTCCAGCGCCAGCCCTTTGAAGGCGAGTTCGCCGCCGGGGACAGCCACGTTTTGGTCGTCGAGCGATTGTTTGACGATGCGCTTGCCGCCCTCCAAAAACTCGGCGCCCATCCAGTCGGTGGCCTGCACCAGCCCGGGGACCGACGACCGCGTGATCGCCACGTCGGTCAGCGACACGGCCAGGTTTTGGCCACTCAGCGCGATGCGGCCGCTGGCGCTTCCGTCGAACCAGAAGCAAAACCCACTCTCGGGCATATTGAAGACGCTGAAGTCGATAGTCATCGGCAATTCGCCCACGCGGCCTTTGGTAAAGCGCACCGCGTTGACGACCGCGTGGGCCGGCCCGCCGCGCATCGGCTCGCCGTCGGTGGAGTAGGTGCGCGGGACTACGTCCTTTTTCATCATCAGCGAGACGCCGTGGACGACCAGGTTGGGGTTGAAGGCGAACGCGATATTCTGGTCGCCTTCCAGGTTGGTCACCGGCTCGATGCCCACGTCGGCCTGGAGCCCCTCGATATTGGTCGCAAAGCCCGCGAAGATGACGCCCGTTTTGGCGTCGGTGACAAGCTCGATCGGGAAGACCTCGAGGCCCGGGATGCCGAAGTCGGGGGTGTCGAAGGTCAGCAGGTCGACCGGGTCGACGTCTTTCATCAGCCGCTGGAGCAGGACGTCGGAGAGCTTCGACTGGAGCACGCGCGCCCAGGAGCTTCGCAAGTTCGTCAGCCGTGCATTGAGCGTCGATTTGCCGATGCGCGCAGCCTCGGGGAGGTCGAGCTTGAGGACGGCGCCGCCATTTTTTCCCCGCTCGACAAGCAGGGGAGCGACGATACTGAGCGAGCCGTCCAGGTTGGCGCTCTGGCGGCCGACCAACGGCACGTCGAGGCCGACTGCGCCGTCGAGGTCGCCGCCAACTTTGAAGCAGTGGCGACAGGCGTCGGAGGCCTCGATGCTCAGGTTGACGATATTGCCGCGGGTGCGCACGTCGATTTGTTGGCCGCCGCCCACGTCGATCTTCGAGAGCGCCTGCAGCCCGCTCTTGATGGTCGCCTGCAGCGCGGTGTTGGCGACCTCTTCGAGCATGTCGGTCTGGAGCGCCAGGCCGAACTGCGCCGGCGCGTTCCCCTCGTCCAAACCCTGCGGGGCGAGGTCCTGGGAGAGTTCGGTTTCCTGCGAGATGGCCTGGCGATAATCGCCGCGCACCTGTCGACACTGGCTCGAGCAGCCGGCGGATACTCCGACGGACACCATCATCAGCGCGACCAACATCAGCGAGCCGCGTCGGGTTCCCATACACTTCATCGGTACTGCTCCATTCGAGAATTTGGAATCAAAGGTGGCATTGCAACTCGAGCCCGGTATACTAAGAGCAACCTTGTTTCCCACAACTCGATGAGGCTCGCATGCAGTCGCTGCCACGCTACTCGATATCATTCATTGTCGGGGTCTTCTTGCTGTCCCTGCAAGGGCAGGCTTTCGCCGTCGACTATTTTCTAAAGAACGACGGCATGGGAGAAAATTTCGAGGGGACCACGGCGACCGCCGAACTCATCAGCGGAGAGATGTACGCGGCGACCTTCGAGTTGCCGTCGAGCTGGCAGTTGCCTGTGGAGCTGCAGGGCGTGCGTGTGCTCATGGTCGACGGCAGCGAGCCCTCGAAGAGTTACTGCGGTCGGTTCACCATCGAGGTGTGGGAGGAGGCGGCCGGTGCGCCGACCAACCCGGGGACCTGTCCGTATACCCGCGTCAAAGACCCCGGGCCGGTCGTCTACAGCATGTCCAACCAATTCCAGAGCAACCCGATCGGCTTCGAGTTGGTGGGCAATAACAACAATTGGCAGGACATGCGGTTTTCTGCCATCAACAACAACGCCCAGCTCGGCGTGACCATTAATCCGGTCATGCTCAATACGCGGCGGGTGCGCGTGGCGATCAAGGCGATCGACAACCAGTGCTTCAACGTCAGCAACGCCAATGCGTTTCCGGTGCTGGTTACCGACGACGACGGCACCTCGGCGGACAACTTCTTGTACGGCGAGGCTGACCTGTGCGGAAGCATCTCGGGGACGGTGCCGCCGCCCGAGTTTTATTACTGGACCGATTTCGCCCAGTACTTTCAGGCGACCCCCGGTGACTTCATCATGCGGTTGATTTTCGACAGACCCGGACCCGGCGGTGGCGACGCGGGGGGCGACGCCGGAGCGGACGCGGGGCCGGACGTCGGCATGGACGTGGGCATCGACGCCGGAGCGGACACGGGCAGCAGTGATATCGGCCTCGACGCCAAGCCGGCCGATGTATCGGGCGGCGAGGATGTCGCCCAGCAAGACACCTCCAGCGGCCAGCAAGATACCGGCGCCGAACTGAGCATCACTTCGGTATCGCCCTCGACCATCACAAACGACCAGTCGACCAATATCGCCATCGTCGGAGGCGGCTTTGTAGCCGGCGCCCAGGTGCTCATCGGCGCCGAGGCCGTAGGCGTCACCGAGACGCAGTCGGGTATCATCAAGGCGACGGTGCCCGAGGGCTTCGCGTTGGGCATGCATGACGTCATCGTGACCAACCCGGGTGGTGCCACGGCAGTCCTCGAAGACGGACTCGAGGTCACCGAGCCCGGCGCGGCCGACGCCGATGCGGGAGCGGGCGCAGACACCGACAGCGTGGGCCAGAGCAATAATGGGAGTGGTGCCGCCGCCGAGGGTTGCGGGTGCCGTTCGGTCGACACCGCCGCGGCGACGTCGACGTGGGCGTGGGTCCTCGCTGCACTGGCGCTGTTGGGCGTGATGCTTCGGCGCCGGCTGGTGCCAACTCGCCGGCGGTGTTGAGCTTCGCCCGGCGGAGTTGGTTTTTCGGTGCCGGTACGTAGTTTAGTGGCTACTTCTGACGCACACGCCCGAGCCGACAGTCTCTATGAGCCTCTCGTTGATCTCATATCTGCTGGACCTGACCTGGGAGATTAACTGGTGGACGGTGGTCTGGTGGGGCGGCATGCTCGTCGCCCTGTTCCACATCCCGTCGGTGTTGCTTCGTCGCGAGACGCGCCCGATGGCCGCGCTGGCATGGGTCTTGTGCCTCATCGCGCTGCCGGTGCTCGGCGTCATCTTGTGGTGGATGATCGGGCGAACACGTCTCGAGCGCCGAAAGCGGCGATGGGCGCGCTCCAAAAAGGTGGTGACCGACAGTCTGGCTGACGTGCGCCAGGCGATCGAGCTTCCCGACGATTCGGCCCACACCCGCATTAACGACGGAGGGTCCCACTTTGCCTCCGACGACGCGCTTTACCTGCGCCAAGAGGAGGGCGTTTTCCCGCCGACCGAAGGCAACCGTGTCGAGATCTTCTCGTCGGGTCAAGACGCCTTCAACGCCTTCGAGCGAGCCATCCGCGAGGCGACCGACCACGTTCATTTCCAGTTCTACATCTGGCAGCGTGACGATATGGGGCGGCGCTTCCGCGACCTGCTCACCGAGAAGGCCAAAGAGGGCGTCGAGGTGCGGGTGCTCTACGACGCGGTGGGGGGCGCCCCGGTCAAACGCGGCTTCATGGACCCGCTCATCGAGGCGGGAGCCAAGGTCGAGTCCTTCTTGCCCGTGGTCCTCTTCGAGCGCCAATTGCGGGTCAACTTTCGCAACCACCGAAAGATCATCGTCGTCGACGGCAAGACCGGGTTCACCGGCGGCGTCAATATCGGTGATGAGTATTGCGACTGGCTCGATCTGGCATTCCGTCTCGACGGGCCGGTCGTGCTGCAACTCCAGGAGGTCTTCGCCGAGGATTGGTATTTCGCCACCGGCGAAGACCTGGCCAGCACGCGCTACTTCGTGGGCACCGAGGCGGTCCAAAAGGCCTTGGAAGAGACGTCGGAGCGCGAGGACGACGCCGACGACATCGAGCAGGGGAGGGTGGCCGAGTCCGTGACCGCCAGGATCATCGCCAGCGGCCCGGACAACCCCGAGAGCGCCATCCAGAACGTCTTCTTTATGGCCATCACCGGCGCGTCTCGGCGTATATACATCACCACGCCGTATTTCGTGCCCGACCAGGCGATGCTCATGGCCATCAAGACCGCGGCGATGCGAGGCGTCGACGTGCGGCTTTTGACGCCGGGCACCTCGGATATCCCCATCGCCCAAGCCGCCGGCCGTTCCTACTACGCCGAATTGCTCGCCGCCGGGGTGCGTATCTACGAGTACCACGAAGAGCGCGTGCTCCACGCCAAGTCGGTAGTCGTCGACGACGTCTGGTCGATCATCGGAAGCGCCAACATGGATATTCGAAGCTTTCTATTGAACTTCGAGGCCAACGCCGTGCTGCGTGACCGCGAGCTCAACTCGACATTGGCCGAGCTCTTCGAGACGCACCTCGAGCGTAGCACCGAGATGCGTCTGCAAGATTTCGAGAAGAGGCCGCTCAAGCACCGGTTGGTGGAGAGCACGGCGAGGTTGTTCAGCCCGTTGCTATGAGCTGCCGACTCACGTCCTACTCACACCGACGGTCGGTCGGCTGGCACGTAAAGCGCACGTGGAAGTGGTTTCGGTGGCCCGGGGAGTGGCGGATGATGGCGGTGCCGCCGCTGTAGTCGGGGTACTGGAAGACCTTTTCGACCCATTCTTGCGTGGCGCCCTGGGCGAGGGCTTCCTCGCGAAGCAGCTTCTGGAACCAGCGGTCCATGAAGACGTACTCGACGTAGCCGCCATCGAGTAGATCTTTCATCAGCGACAGCGTCTTTTTGACGTCCAAATTGCTGCGGCGCACGTAGTGGAAGCGCCGGTAGTTGGGCGGCGGCTCGTGGCGCGGGTAGCTGATGTCGATGTCACGCCCCGAACGGTGCGACTTGTGCGGGTGCATGCTCCGGCCGCGCCGGAAGCTGATATCACCGACCATCAGTTTGTGGGCGTCGGGATACTTTTCGTAGTAGTTGTCGAGCACCCGCTTGACTTCGCTGACGGTGTAGTACGTTCCGAAGGTGCGGTGTGGGTAAAGGATGACGTACTTTTCGTCGTCCGGAAGCGGCTCGGCGTTGTAGAGCCGACCCCAGTGGGCCGCGCCGTAGCTCTTGGCGATCTTTTCGGGGTTGCGCTTCCACACGAGGATGCGCTGGCCCGCATCGAGATCGCGCAGGTTGATGTCGGGGTTGAGCTTGCGCAACTGGTAGTTGCTGACCTTGTACATCAGCCGCAGCCGGCGAAGCGTCTGGCCGGGCTCGACGGTGTGCCAAAGCTCGTCGACGCGGGTGGTCTTGACGACGGGCGTGCCCGCCTCGAACGGCCACTCTTTGGCGTCGGGTGGCAGGCTCCAGCGCTCCTGGCGGATGCGCTTGGCGATACGCTCGAGGGTGTCGGGCGGCAAGATCGTGTTGGTCGGCACCGGCCCGAAGCCGGAGGCCGCCAAGCGCAGCGAACCGGCGATGGAGCCGCTGGGCCCTTGTTGTGCCTCGACTTGTGACACCTCGGCGCCCGTGCCGAACACCGTCCACATCAGGACGATGGCGACCAAGCTGACCGCACGTGCCACAACCCCCGTATATTCTCGCACTATTCTAGCAAGCATAGCGAACCGCGTAGATAGTGTAAGTACAATTAAGTTCGTGAGTTAATTTCTAGAATTATCAAAATTCTAGATGCAGTTGTAAAGCGGCCCCTGATTCCGTCGGCGCTACAGACACCGACCCGGCCGTACTACTGCTCTCGGCAGGACTGTCATCAAAGAACCAGGTGTACGCCAAAACCGATGCACCGGTGACCGCAAGGGCTGCGCCCGAGATGGTCAGGGCGGTGAAGACGTTCTGTCGCGTCTCTAGTTCATCGCGAAGTTGGCGGTAACGTTCGGGCGAAGTGCCTGTACCGCCTTTGCTTTCGGCGACGAAGTCGTCGCGTAAATCCCCGCTCAAATAGTCCAGAGTGACCGCTGTCGTCAAGAGCACCGCTCCGGTGCCCATGCTCAAATGCCCTGCGAGTTCGACATTCCACGGACTCTGAGGGGTGGGGACCTCGACCACTTTGGGCGAGATATCCCCCGCGGCAATATCGCGTGCGACCTCGATGGCGCGGGGGCGAACCCCGCGCACAAAGGCACGCAAGCCCTTGTACTGCGCGTCGATCTGGGCGACCTCGGCCGGCGACCCTTCGAAGGTCGTACGGCAGGTCTTCAGATCGGACAGCGCTGCGTTCCACTCGTTCAGTTTGATGAGAGCAATCCCCCGATTGCAGAAAAAGACCGGCTCTTCGGCCAATTCGATGGCCCGATTGAACTCCTCGATGGCCTCTCGGTAGCGACCTTCCCCAAAAAGGCGCACCGCTTCGCCGTAGTGCCGGTCGGCTTCGATGGCGTCTGAATCAGACGCCGTGGCCCCGCCATCTTGAGCGGAAGCCGTTCGTGTCATGAGGAGTCCTGTACTGCCAATGATGAACACGAGCAGCAGGCGGACAAGATGTAAACCGGCGCTTTTCATGCCCTTCTTGATACGCGGAAGATGGGCAAAGGGCAAGTTATTGGTGGGGCGTGGCGCCTGAGGCGCGGTCTTGGCGCCTGCGGCGCGGTGGTGGGTCGTGGGTCGTGGGGCTAGGGGATGAGCTTGAGGCGTCCCTTCTCGAGTTCGACGCGGACCGTCTGGTCTTTGTCGGGCACGACCTTCTGGAACTTGGTGCGGTAGCCAATGAGGTTGAGCTCGAGGTTGAGCGTTTGGTCGCTCTCGTCTGCTTTGTAGTCGACCGGAGTCGTGCCGGCGGGGCGGCCGTCGACGAGGACGCGCGCTCCCGGCGGGGTGGACTCGATCTTCAAGCTCACCTTGTCAGCCTTCTGGTCCTTGCGCTCGCCGTTGTCTGCCGTCGCCCGCGCGCCCTGCGATTCGACGCCTTTCGGGTCGGGTTTCTCTTGCTGGCCGCGCTCTTTCGCCGACGGGTCGGGCCTTCGGGCAGTGCCGATAGATCCGGAGCGATCGGCGATCTTCGGGGGCTCGTCCCGAACCGTGTCGTCATCGTCTGCGTCAATCGCCTCGGCGACCGCGTCGGCCTCGAATTCCATCGTCTCGCCGGCGTCGGCTTCGGACGCAGCTGCGGCTGCCTGGGCCTCCTCGTCGGGGCCCCCGGCTCGCTCGTCGGCGGTCTCGGGCGTCTCGTCGGCCGCCGCGCGCGCCTTGTCGGCGCTCTGTTCACCCGTGCCAGGGATCAGTTGGAACATGACGGCGATGCCGACGGCGGCGAGGACGCCGATGACGATCGCCGCGATCAGCCCCTTTCGCCCTGTGCTCGGACGCGGCTGCGCCTGGGCCTTGGCCGTGGCGCCCTCGGGAACCGCCGCGCGCTTCGACTCGTCGCGGCGCTCCAAGATCTCGCGCACCCGCAGGGCGGACTGGATGCGCTTTTCGGGCTTCTTTTCCATGCAGCCGCGCACCGCCTCGCCCCAACAACTGCGCTCGAGGTGGGCGGGTAGCTCCGGCGGCTTGTCGCGCAGGTGCTTGACCATGACGCCCGGCGAGTTCTTGGCGCCAAAGGGGCGCCCGCCGGTGAGCATCTCGTACATGATCACGCCCAGCGAGTAGATGTCGGCGCGATGGTCGATCGCGTCGCCCACGATCGTCTCCGGGCTCATGTAGTGCGGGGTGCCCAGCACCGTGCCCGCCTGGGTGAGCGTCTCGTAGTTCTCCTCTTCGGTCTCCGTCTGGATCAATTTGGCGATGCCAAAGTCCAAGACCTTGACGATCTCGCGCATCTCTCCGGTCTCGGCGTCGCGCTTGGGCAGGATGACGATGTTGGCGGGCTTGAGATCGCGGTGGACGATGCCGCGTTCGTGGGCGTGCTCGAGCGCGTCGACCATCTGGTAGACGAGCTTGCGCACCCGATCGGGCTCCAGGGCCCCCTCACGGGCGATGATCTCGTCGAGAGTGTCTCCTTCGACGTACTCGACCGCCATGTACAGGAGGTTTTCGTGGCGGCCGTAGTCGTGGACTCCCACGATATTGGGGTGGTTGAGCCGGCCGACGAATTGCGCCTCGCGCTCGAAACGCTCGACGATATCGGTCTCCAAGAACGCCTTGGGGAGCAGCGTTTTGAGGGCCACATGCCGCGAAATGCCGGTTTGATGGGCCCGAAACACCACGCCATAGGCACCACGACCGAGTTCTTCCTCGATGTGGTATTTTCCGGCGATGGTGTCGCCGGGGGTCGGTATGATGTACTTCTCGGACATCTAGTGCGGCTTTTTGAGGCTATGGTGGCATTTCTGTTGACAGCCTAATGCGAATGGTCGCGAATGTCACTCGAAGTCGATACTTGCCCAGTCGACCTGCCTTACTTATGTTGTCCGCGTTACGCCACGATCCGGCAGAGGAGTAAAGATGGGATTTCTCGACTTTCTATTCGACAAAGAGAAAGCAGAAGAGCGCAAGATCAAAAAACTGCGCAAGACGCTGACCAACATGTACGTGCAGCCGCCCGAGCGCAAATACGCCATCCAGGCGCTGCGTGACGTCGGCACGGTGGACGCCGTCGAGGCGCTCCTGGCGCGCTTCGAGGACAACGCGCCGAACACCACCGTGGACGCCGACGAGAAGCGCTACGTCTACGAGACGCTGGTGAGCATGTCGGCCGACCCCGACTTGGACGTCAAGAATACCGTCGTCAAGTACCTGCACGAGCGCGACGAGAAGATCAACTGGCCCATGAAGGTCCTGACCGACCTGCTCGACTACAAAGAGATGGTCGCGCTGGTCCGAGAGCTTCTGGGCACCTGCGGCAACGAGTACAAGCGCAACCCCGAGAAGAAGCAGGAGTTGGTGCTGCGCGCCGCCGATCTCAAGTCCGAAGAGCTCTCCGAAGAGCTTCTGCGCTTTCTCGACGACCCCAACGAGACGATTCGGTTTTTGACCGTCGAAGCGCTGCTCAAGCACGGCTTCGACGAGATCATCCAGGAGCCGCTGCGAGAGCGTCTGCAGGAGGAAGAATCGATTCGTATCGTCCAGAAGCTGGCCGAGGCGTTCGCCGATCACAGCGACTGGAAGATCCCCGAGGACCAGCACGAAGACGTCGAGCACATGCTGCCCGACGAGTATTCGGTGCACAAACAGGGCTACGTCTACAAGCGGCGTACCTGAGATGGGGCTCTCTTACGAGACAGCGGCGGCCGAAAGGCCGCTTCCCAAACCGCCCGAACGCGGCGGTGATTGGGCAACGTGGGCGGCCGAACAACGGCCGCCTGCGCAGTTCTTGAGCACCTATTCGGGGCCGCGGCTCTTCGGATTCGACAGCCACGTGCGCTTGGGTGGCGTGATCGTCCAGCCGGCCGAGGTGGTCTTGGGCATTCGCGCCTGGGACGACGCCTTCGAGGGCGTCATCGAGCTCGATGGCATCGCTTCGCCGGTGCCCTACGCGCTCTTCGAGGTCGAAAAGATCGTGCGCATGATGCTCCACCAGAGCGGGCTCGCCTTCGAAATTCTGGCCAGCCCCGCCGTGTTGCACGACGACGCCTTTCCGGCGCGACGCATCGTCGACGCGGCGATCACGCGCAATATCCTGCACCATTATCGCGACGTCGCCTCCGGTTGGATGGCGCGTCTCGTCGAGACGCGAGGGCAGGGCGCCGAGCCCGCCGACGCGCTCGACGTGGTCCGAAACGCGCTGACGGGCCGAGCGCTCGTCGACGGGCGCGCCGCATTCGACGTGTGGGAGTTGGTCGGCGACTACGGTGAGGGTGGGCTCGAGGAGTTGTTGCGCGAACTCCAGACGGGCGTCGAGCCGGCAGCGGTCGACGCGCTGAGGGAGCATGTCGACGGCCTGTTGGCCCAGATCGACCCCGACGTCGCGAAGCTCCCCGAGAGCCCGCGAGACTACGACTGGCTAAATGATTTCGTCGTCTCCTCGCGTAGTGTATGCTCGAAGCGCGCGTGAGCGAGCCGTTCCTCGATCTCTCGAACCCTCGATTTCTCGATCACCCGCAGTACCCATGATTCGAATCCTACTCATCGGTCGACAGGCCGCCGCCTGGAGTGAGCGGCTCGAGCGTCGCGCGGGCGACGACTTCGAGTTCGACACAGCCAGGCTGCCGGCCGCCGGGCTGCGCCAGTTCGAGGCGACCCCGCCCGACGCGCTCGTCGTCATCGACTCGGCGTCGACGAAGCGCGCCGCCACGCTCATCGCGGCGGTGCGTGAGCGACCGTTGGGCCAGTTGATTCCGGTCATCGCCATCGCGCCGCCTCCAGGCGAGGCCGAGCACGCCGAGGTGGACGCTTGGTTGTCGCCCAACGCGCCCGTCGAGCGCCTGGTCGATGCCCTCGAAGAGTGCCTCGGCGTCGAGTTCGGCCAAGCCGACTCCCCGCGCGACTCGTCTGACTCGAATGGCGGCCCTTGGCGCGAGAAGACACCGGCCCGCGACGCCCCGAAGTCCTTTTGGGGCGACAAAACGCCGGCCAAGCAGGCGCCCGAGCCCCTCAAGTCGACCAACGAGATGCCGCAGTACTTCATCGAAGAGATCGACGACGAGCCCTTCGACCAGCCCCGGCGCCTCGACCGAAGCTCGATCTTCTCGTCGCCCTCCCGTCGCGGTCAGGAACGCCCGTCCGAGCAGGCCCGTGTCGACCAAGAGGCCGTCGAGCGCAAGCTCAAGGCGGTGCGCCACGAGGACTACTACGCCATTCTGGAGATCCGCCGCGGCGCCGAGGGCACGGTGGTGCGCGAGGCGTTCCACCGCCTGTACCGCCGGTTCGACCCGCGCGAGATGGACTTCGAGGTCGCCCACCGGATGGAAGACGAGATCGGCGAGATCCGCGACGCCCTCGAGGACGCCTGGGCGGTGCTGGGCGACCCGACGCTTCGCCAGGCCTACCTCGAGCACACCACGCGCCGGTAAGGGGGATTCACCACGGGGGGGCACAGAGGGCACGGCGACTGCTTCTTTCTAAGTGTAAAGACGGAAGCTGTGTGCGACTGAGGTCGAGCGCATCGCCGGGAGGCCAAGGAGAAAGAACGCAGTGGTAGCAGCGCTACATCAAGTTCTTTCGACGCAGGCATCGTGGCGATGAGCCGGCCTCGTGGCCCCCGTGTTCTCCGTGGTGAACCCTCCTGCACCACAGAGGTCGTCTCGGAAGTTTGGAGTAGGGTCGACTGTTGAAAGCCTGAAGTAAAACGGATAAACCGTGGGTCTGTAACGACCTGAAATGCCTAAAGAGGAAACCAATGGCTATCCGAGAGATCGTTCTCTACCCGGAAGCGCGAGACGTGCTCACCACCAAGTGTACCCCCGTCGAAGAGGTCGACGAGGAGACGAAGCAGTTCGTCGACGACCTCATCGAGACGATGTACCACGCCAACGGCGTTGGCCTCGCCGCCCCGCAGGTCGGCGTGACCAAGCGCGTGACCGTCATCGACGTGAGCGACCGCGAGAGCGACGAGCGCGAGGTCTTCGTGCTCATCAACCCCGAGATCGTCGAGCGCGAGGGCAAGCTGACCTGGGAAGAGGGCTGCCTGAGCTTTCCGGGACTGTACGGCGACGTCGACCGCGCTGCCAAGGTCAAGGTGCGTGCGCTCGATCGCGAGGGCGAGGAGTACGAAATCGAAGGTGAGGGCCTGCTGGCCGTCGCCCTGCAGCACGAGATCGACCACCTCGACGGCGTGCTGTTCATCGAGCGCATGAGCCGCCTCAAGCGGCGCATGGCTCTCAAAGAGTACAAAAAGATTCGCGCTCGCCTCGCCGAAGAGGCCGAGAAAGAGGGCGAGGACGAGGCGGCGCAATAAGCGTCGGCGAATCCGAGACTTGCACGAGCGACGAAGCGGGCGTTACAAAGCGCCCGCTTTGTGCGTTCTTGACCCACGGATAGGACAAATGACTGCCGATTCTCAGAAACAAGCCCTTCGCGTCGTCTACATGGGCACGCCCGACTTCGCCGTGCCCGCCCTCGAGGCGCTCATCGACAGCCACCACGAGGTCGTGGGCGTGTTCACTCAGCCCGACCGCAAGAGCGGACGCGGCAAGAAGGTGCGCCGCCCGCCGGTCAAAGTCGTCGCCGAGGAGGCCGGCGTTCCGGTCTACCAGCCCAAGCGCGTCAAGAAGAACGACGAGGCCTATCAAACGCTGGTCGACTGGAACCCCGACGTGGTCGTCGTGGCCGCCTACGGCCAGATCTTGCCCGAGCGCATCCTCGAGGTGCCCCGGCTCGGCTGCATCAACATCCACGCCTCGCTGTTGCCCAAATACCGCGGCGCGGCGCCCATCAACTGGGCGATCGTCCACGGCGAAGAGAAGACCGGCGTGACCATCATGCAGATGGACGTTGGGCTCGACACCGGCCCGATGCTCGAGAAGCACGAGGTCGATATTCCCGCCGACATGACCGCCCAGGAGCTGCACGACCGCCTGGCCGAGCTCGGCCGCGAGGTCATCGTGGGCGCCCTCGACAAGCTCGCCCAGGGCGAGCTCGAGCCGACCCCGCAGAATGACGACGAGTCGAGCTACGCGTGCATGCTGTCGAAGGAAGACGGCCATATCGACTGGACGAAGTCGAGCGCGGCGGTCGCCAACCACATCCGCGGGTTCAACCCGTGGCCGGGCGCGTTCGCCTTCCACGAGCACGACGGCGAGCAGACCCGCATCAAATTCCACCTCGCCCGCCCGGTCGAGGACCTGCTCGGCGAAAAGGCTGGCGAGCCGGGCGAGGTGCTCGACGTCGACGTCTCGAACGAGCGCCTGGTCGTCGCCTGCGGCGAAGGCGCCATCGAGTGCCTGGAGGTGCAGGCCCCCTGCCGCAAGGCGATGGGCGTGCGCGACTTTTTGTGTGGCTACGAAATCAGCGAAGGCGATTGCTTTGTCTGAACTCAATCCCCGACAACTCGCCCAGGAAGTGCTCGAGACGATCGAGCGTGAGGACGCCTACAGCCACATCGCGCTCGACGCCGCCCTGGAGCGAAGCGGCCTCGACGCGCGTGACCGCGGGCTGGCCACCGAGCTGGTCTACGGCACGCTCACCTGGCAGCGCTCCCTCGACAAGGTGTTGGGCGACTTCGTGCGCCGGGGCATCGACGGGCTCGACCTGCCCGTGCTCGTGGCGCTTCGGGTGGCGGTCTACCAGCTGCTCTTCTT
Source organism: Persicimonas caeni (assembly GCF_006517175.1). Lineage (NCBI taxonomy): Bacteria > Deltaproteobacteria > Bradymonadales > Bradymonadaceae > Persicimonas > Persicimonas caeni. Next base: position 6,535,599 of record NZ_CP041186.1, read on the forward strand.
GAACCGCATCCCCGCGCACGCCGCGGTCGACGAGGCGGTCGAGATCACCAAGGCCGGGCCGAGCAGGGCGGCCGCCGGCCTGGTCAACGGCGTGCTGCGGAGCATCGTGCGCAAAAGGGGCCAGGCGAAGCAGGCGAATCAGTCGAAACAAGTGCGTTGGTGGAGCGACAAGGGCCGCGAGCGCAAGCCCGCGCGCTACCTGGGCGAGCGCTACTCGCTGCCCAATTGGATGACCAACCGCATGCTGCAGTACTGGGGCCTGGAGCGCGCCGAAAAGCTCGCCGAGGCCTTCGACACCCGCCCGCCGCTATACCTTCGCCTGCTCGCCGACGACGTCGAGCTGCCCGAGGGCGTCGAGCCCGTCGAGGGCGTGCCCGGCGCGCTGCGGGCGGCCTCGATGAGCGACGCGGTACGCGCCGGCATCGCCGACGGCAAGTGGGGCGTCCAAGACCTGGGCAGCCAGCTCATCGGGCTGTACGCAGGCGCCGAGCCCGACCTTGCGGTCCTCGACGGCTGCGCGGGCCTTGGCGGAAAGACCCTGCACCTGGCGCGACTCGTCGGCCCCACCGGCGGGGTCGTGGCCGTCGACCCGGCCGACACCAAGATCGACATGTTGTGCACGGCCGCCGACAGCGCCGGCATGCGCGAGCGGCTCACCACGCAGGTCGCAAGCCTCCAAGACTTCGCCCAGGAGACCGACGAGACCTTCGACCTGGTGCTCATCGACGCCCCGTGCAGCGGCCTGGGCGTCATCCGACGCCACCCCGAGACCCGCTGGAGGCGAAGCGAGTCGGACATCTTCGCGCTCACCAAGCTGCAAGCAGAGCTGCTCGACGTCGCCGCCACCTTGGTACGTCCGGGCGGCACGCTCACCTACAGCGTGTGCACCTTCACCACCGAAGAAGGCCCCAAGCAGGTCGAGCGTTTCCTCGAGCGCCACGGCGACTTCGAGCGCACCGGCGCCCCCGAAAGCGGCCCCGGCGCCGAGGTCGACTGGAAAAAATACGTTGATGGAGACGCCCAATTGACGCTAGATCCGCTCGAGCACGACACGGACGCGTTCTTTGCGGCGCGTCTTCGTCGGAAGAGCTAAGAGCTGCTAGAGATGTAATCACCACGGAGCACACGGGGGCACGGGGGAAAAGCAATAATAAAAAGCGTGTCTCCGTGTCCCCGTGTGCTCCGTGGTGAAACCCAAGTTCAACCCAGCGAGTCCCTCATGAAGCCACTCATCGCCCCGTCGATTCTCTCGTCCAACTTCACCCGCCTCGCCGAAGAGTGCCAGGCGGTGCTCGACGCCGGCGCCGACTGGCTGCACGTCGACGTGATGGACGGCCACTTCGTGCCCAATATCACCATCGGTCTGCCGGTGGTGAAAGCGCTGCGCGGCGAGTTTCCCGACGCGGTGCTCGACGTCCACGTCATGATCTCGGACCCCGACTTCTACGCCGCCAAATTCGTCGAGGCGGGCGCCGACTACCTGTCGTTCCACCCCGAGGCGACCGCCCACACCCACGGTGTGATCCAGCAGATCCACGAAGCCGGCGGCAAGGCCTCGCTGGCCATCAACCCGGGCACGCCGCTCGACGTGGTCGAGTACGTCGTCGAGGACCTCGACATGGTGCTCATCATGAGCGTCAACCCGGGCTTCGGCGGCCAGTCGTTCATCCCGCAGTCCTTGCGAAAGCTGCGCGACCTGCAGGAGCTCTTGGAGCGCCACGGGCGCACCGACATGCGCGTTCAGGTCGACGGCGGGGTCAAGGTCGACAATATCGCCGAGATTTACGAGGCCGGCGCCAACGTATTGGTGTCGGGCAGCGGCATCTTCAAGAGCGAGTCGTACGCCGATACGATCGCCGAGATGAAACGCCGCGTGGGGGCGTAACGGGGGCGAGGGCATCTTGCCCTATTTGTTCGGTGCGAGGGCATCTTGCCCTCGCCAGCGAGAGCTGGAAGCACTCGCACCGAAAAGAGGTTCGGTGCGTGGGCATCTTGCCCTCGTAAGCGAGAGCTGGAAGCACTCGCACCGAAAAGAGGCTCGGTGCGAGGGCATCTTGCCCTCGCCAGCGAGAGCTGGAAGCACTCGCACCGAAAAGAGGTTCGGTGCGTGGGCATCTTGCCCTCGTAAGCGAGAGCTGGAAGCACTCGCACCGAAAGACGAAAGTCCTCCGTGATTGCACCTGGTTTCCGGTCACGCCCTACGCGAGTCGACCGGGCCGATGTCTGATACTGGGGCAGAACAAGGGGGGGATGGGGCCATGTGACTTCTGCCCCCAGACCGCGATTTTTGGGGTTCGACCCCAAAAATTTCTGGTCCGGGGGCAAAATTTTTTTGAGTCGACCTCAAAAATTTTCGGTCCCCGAGCAGAAATGAGGGGGGTAGGGGTCCCCAGAGTTCTGGTCCCCGAGCAGAAATGAGGGGGGTAGGGGTCCCCAAAGTTCTGGTCCCCGAGCAGAAATAGGGGGGGTAGGGAGGGGGGGGCGTCTGCCCCCCGAGCAAAACTGACGGGGGTCGAACCCCCCTCCACTGTTACTCGAGGTGCTTGTCGAAAAACGCCGTCGTCAGCTCCCAGGCCTTCTGGGCGGCCTCTTTGTCGTAGTTTTTGCCCGACGGGTTGGCGAAGGCGTGGCCGGCGTCCTCGAAGATCTGGATGGTCGCATTCTTGTCGAGCTTCTCGAGGGTCTTGTCGAACTCGCGCACGTTCTCGACCGGAATGCCCTGGTCTTCGGCGCCGAAGATGCCCAGGAGCGGGGCCTTCAGGTCGGCGAGCTGCGACTCGTCGGTGTTGACCTCCCCGTAGTACATGACCACCGCGTCGACGTTCTCCTTCATGTTGAGCGCGCCGCGCAGCGACCACCCTCCACCGAAACACCACCCGATGATGCCCATCGCGCTGGGGCTGTACTCGTCTTCCATCCAGCGTCTGGCCGCCGACAGGTTCACGAGCGCGGCCTTGTCGTTGTTCATCGTCTTGTTCATCAGCCGGCGCGCCTTCTCGGGCGTGTCGGCGGTCTCGCCGTTATACAGGTCGACGGCCAGCGCCCGGTAGCCCTCGCCGGCCAGCCGGCGGGTCATCGCGCGGATATTGTCGTTGAGTCCCCACCACTCGTGGATGACGATGATCGCGGGCAGGTCTTCTGCGGCGTCTTTGGGCTCGGCCAGGTAGCCCGTGATGGGCTCGCCGGCGCGCGAGAAGTACTCGACCTCTTTGCCGACGACCTCGGTGGCGGGCGCCTGCTTGGCCCCGTCACTCGCCGTAGGCTCGTCACCGGCGTGCTCCTTGGCCATGCGGTCGGTGATGGTCTCGTTGGCCTGTTCGTTGGCCTGTTCGTTGGCCTGCTCGTTGGCCGTGTCGGCCTTCACCGGCTCCTGCTCGGCGGGCTGCGGGTCCGGCTTGGGCTCGGAGGGGGAGCAGGCGGCGAGGGTGGCGAGGGCGATGCAGAAGAGCAGCAAGTTGCGCATGGTCATTCTCCGCGTGTTGAGGTTGTTGGGAGAATGCGCACGAGGTGGGGGATGTCGAGTGTGCGTGAGCGTAGCTTTATGCGGCCCCCCATCCGAGCCGCGCTGTACTGCGCGCTCGGCACCTTCCCCCAGGGGAAGGGCTGCTGTTGCGAGAAGCGTCGTGATTCAGAGGAGCTAAGGCATCCCTTCCCCTCGGGGAAGGTGGGACGCGCGCAGTACAGCGCGGCTCGGATGGGGGGCGTCGAAAAGCGTAGCGTCGCTAAAAGGGGGCGCCAAAAAGCAACGCCTACAACAGCGCAACGCCCAAAATACCCACCACCCAGCAATACCACGAAAAGTGGTGGAATCTGGCCTTCTTGAGCATTTCAACCAAGAGCAAAATACTCGCATACCCCACCGCCGCCGCAGTCAACGCCCCTGCGCCGAAGGCGATGAGCTCGGTCGTCGTCGCCTCGGTGAACATCGTCAGGTCGAACTTGAGAACGAGCGCGCCCAAAATTGCCGGGATGGAGATGAGAAACGAGAAGCGTGCTGCCTGCACGCGCATGATCCCGAGCGCCAGGGCGATGGTGATCGTCAGCCCGGCGCGCGAGAAGCCTGGCGTAACTGCGATGCCCTGGGCGATCCCGATGCCGATGGCGACCATCGGGGTGATATTCCACAGGCTCCAGGTCGACTCGCGCTCCTCGGGCTTGGTCTTTCCCAAGAAGCGGTTCGCGAACAGGATGAAGCCGTTGATGATGAGCAGGCCTGCGACCACCTTGGCGGTGATAAAGGGCTCGGTGCCCTCGGGCGGGTCGATCAGCTTTTCAATACCCAGCCCGATGATGCCGGTGGGGATGGTCGCCAAGATCGTCAGCCACGCCAGGCGCACGCCCTGCGGCTCGGCGAGCCGCTCGACCGAACGCGTCTTGAAGAAGTCTCGCAGGCCCGTAAACAAGCCCGAGACGACCTCGCGGATGTCCGACCAGTAGTAGGCGACGACGGCGACCAGGGTGCCGACGTGCAAGATGATGTCGAAGAGCAGCTCGGGCTCTTTGACCCCAAGCAGGTGCTGGCTGATAACCAGGTGGCCCGAGGAGCTGATGGGCAAAAACTCGGTGATGCCCTGGATGAGGCCCAGCAGGAGTGCTTCGAGGATGGACATGGGGTGCTTTACAACGGTGGCGAAGGCGGTGGAGGAGGGCGCACGCGGCGCCCTCCGACAGGTGATGCCTACTCGGCCGGGGCCGTCTCGGCTTCACGTTTGACTGGCGCACCGGGGATGTCCAGCGGCTGGTCGAGCTCCTGCTCGCTCGGATAGTGATCCGGGTTGAGCAGCTCCTCGGTGTGCACCCATTTCTGAATCGCAGGAAGCATCACACTATTCCATGCCTGCGACAGGCGAATCCCGAGGAACTCTTTGTAGAGCTCGTCGAGGATCTCTTCGAGCTCTTCGACGAGGTACATGCGCTCGTAGAACTGCTCCTCTTCTTCCTTGCTCAGAAGCGACGGGATCTTGACGCTGGTCAGCCCCAGGGTCTCCGCCTTGATCTTGAAGGTCCACTCGCGGCCCTCCTTGACGACGCGCAGCTTCGCAGCCTGCACGCGCTTTCCTTCCTGCAGCGCGGTCTTCGCCTCCGGCGAATACGCCGGCGCGCCGCCGCGGAACATGTTGCGCTCGGTCTCGGCCAGGTAGGCCTCCAGCGTGAGCTGGTCGTCGAAGGAGACCTCGACGCGGTCGTGGTTCGGGATGTCGAACAGCCCGTCGAGGCACTCGGCTTTGAACCAAAGCCACATCAAAAATTCGCTGCCGAGAAACGTCCGGCTATTAATCAGATCGATCAGGTCCATGCTGTATCCACTTGGGTCTCGAGTCGGGGAGTTCACCACGGGGAGCACAGGGGGCACGGAGAAAGGCGTTCGAGAGGCTGTTCCCCGTGGCCCCCGTGTGTCCTGTGGTGATTCCGTCGTTTTCCTTAGTTACTGAGGCTTGCGGCCGACGAAATTCGACGGCTCGACGGCCTGCAGGACTTCGACTTCTTCGGGCTCGAGGCCCAGCTCGACGGCGTTGATGTACGGGTTGGCCGGCAAGAGCTTGAGGCCGAAGGTGTCTTCGAAGAAGCCCTGGAACAGTTCGCACATCTTGTTCGAGTGGCTCCAAAAGCGCACCCGACCGGCGTTGATGTCCCAGCTCATGTCGACGATGCGCATGCGCGGGAGTTGCTGTTCCTTGAGACGGCGTTTGACCATCTCCTTGAGGTCGTTCTTCTCGAATTTGGACAGCTTCTTCTTTTCATTCTCGCGCATGTACTCGCGCGTGGCTTCGGCGAGGTGCGCGTTGAGCATCGCCCCGGGGACCACGTAGCGGTCCTGGCGCAGGCTCAAGTTGATGAAATGGTTGAAGAGCATGCTGTACAGGTCGAAGTTGGTGTGCAGCGGCCGGTCGATGATGACCCAGCCCATCGACTCCTCATCCTCGTCTTCGGGCTTGAGCGGCTCGAAAGCGTGGTGCTGGACGTTCTGGACAAAGCGGTCTTTCCAATCCGAGGGAAGCTCGCCTTGAACGTAAAATAGCTTGTAGGTCAATGTGCCTGAAATCGCGCCCAATTCTTACTCCTTCCGTGGTTTGTAGTTCGATGAAAAGGGCGAAAGCGTACAGGCGGGAGTGTTAACACGTTTCGCGAGGCGTGTCAGGTTTTTAGAGTTCACCCCGAATCAACGCCTCCAGCGTCTCGATATCGTCGACCAGCGTGAGCACGATGAGCTTGGTGCCGGTGGTGATTTCGTAGTCGGGGCCGGGGTTGAAGATGTACTCGCCGTCTTGCTCGCGGTACACGGCGATGACCAGCGCGTCGGTGTGCTGGCGGATGCGGGTGTCGCGGATGGTCAGGCCGATGAGCGGGCTGTTGTTGGGCACGGGCAGCTCTTCGACGCGCCGGTAGTGCTCGTGGTCCTGCATCATCAGGTCGAGGAAGGTGGTGACCTCGGGGCGGATCGCCTCGGCGGCCATGCGAAGTCCGCCGAGCACGTTGGTGTAGATGACGCTGGTGGCCCCGGCCATCTTGAACTTCTGCTCGGCCTCGGGGTGTTCGCCGCGGGAGACGATGCGCACCTTCTCGTTGAGGCTGCGGGCGGTGATGGTCACGAAGAGGTTGTCGCGGTCGTTGCCCAACGAGGCGATGAGGCCGGTGGCGCGCTCGATGCCGGCGTGCTGGAGCACGTTGTCGTGGGTGGCGTCGCCGACGATATACAAAAACTCCTCGCCGAGCTCCTCGAGCTCTTCGTCGATGCGCCCGCGGCTCCTCTCGATGACCACGCACGGCTGGTTGCTCTGCAGCACCTCGCGCAACACGTGTACGCCGGTCTTGCCGATGCCGCAGATGATCAGGTGATTTTCGAGCTTGTCGATTTCGCGGTCCATTCTCCTCATCCGAATCAGGTCGCGCAGCTCGCCCTCGATGATGAAGGCGGTGAGCGAGGAGACGAAGTACAACATGATGCCCATGCCGGCGATGATCAGCCCGATGGTAAACGCCTCGAGGGACGAATTGCCCTCGACGGGGATCACCTCGCCGTAGCCCACCGTCGTCAGCGTGATGGTGGTCATGTAGGCGCAGTCGAGCAGGGTGTACTCGGGCGGGGCGGCCGACCAGTAGCCGAGCGTGCCCACCACAAAGATGCCGATCAGCAGCCCGCCGGCGCGCAGCAAGCGCGGAAACCCGGTCTTGTCGTATTCGCGAGCCCCAAGGTCGCGCAGGTTTTCGAGAACATCAGACATGGGACGGGCCCAAACAAACTACTTGGAGTGGGCGAAGGTGATTGTGCGTATATCCCAACGGGTTGCCGAATTCAATCGCGGCGGCGTCGGCCGAGACGCTGTGGCGGTTGCCAAGGCACCTCATCTTGTTTAGAATCCCGGGTGGTTAGTGAATACTTACTTAATCGTTCATCCTCAGAGGACGCCGCCATGAGTGACCAGAAGAGATATCCGCAGTTCACCGAAGAGCACGAAATGTTTCGCAAGCAGGTGCGAAACTTCGCCGAGAAGGAACTCGCCCCGCATGCCGACGAGTGGGAAGAGCAGCGCTCGTTTCCGCGCGAGCTCTTCAAGACGATGGGCGACTTGGGCTTCTTGGGCGCCCGGTATCCCGTCGAAGTCGGCGGCGTCGGCGGCGATATCTGGCACACGGCGGTCTTCTGCGAGGAGATGCCGCGCTGCGAGATGGCCGGCCTGACCCTGGCGATGCTCGTCCAGAGCAATATGGCCACTCCGATCATCAACGAGATCGGCACCGACGAGCAAAAAGAGGAGTTTTTGACCCCGGCCATCAAGGGCGAAAAGATCGCCGCGCTCGGCGTCTCGGAGCCGGGCGCGGGCAGCGACGTCGCCGGCATGACCACGGTGGCCAAGAAGGACGGCGACGACTACGTCATCAGCGGCCAAAAGACCTGGATCACCAACGGCACCCAGGCCGACTTCATCACCCTGGCCGCGCGCACCGACCGCGACAACCGCTACGGCGGCATCAGCCTCTTCTTGTTCCCCACCGACACCCCCGGCTTCGAGGTCGGCAAGAAGCTCAAAAAGATCGGCAACCGCACCTCGGACACCGCCGAGCTCTTCTTCGACGAGTGTCGCATCCCCAGCCGCTACCTATTGGGCAACGAGGGCCATGGCTTCTACTACATCATGCAGAACTTCCAGGGCGAGCGCCTCGTGGGCGCCCTGACTGCGGTCGCCGGCGCGCAACTCATGCTCGACAAGACCAAGGAGTACCTCAAGGAGCGCAACGCCTTCGGCAAGAGCTTGATGGGCTTCCAGGTGCTTCGCCACCGCGTGGTCGACTGTGAGACCGAGCTCGAGGCCACCCGTCAACTCACCTACCACGCCGCCGACCTGTTCGAGCGCGGGATTCCCTGTCAGCGCGAGATCTCGATGGCCAAGCTCAAGGGCGGCGACGTGGCGATGGACGTCATCGACAAGTGCCTGCAGATGCACGGCGGTATGGGCTACGTCGAAGAGGGCCCGGTCGCCCGCGCCTGGCGCGACACCCGCCTGATCAGCATCGGCGGCGGCACCTCCGAGATCATGAAGGAGATCATTACGAAGGCTATCGGGCTTTAGTACGACTTGGTCACTTTCGGTGAACCCGCCCTGGAGCGGCCCAGAACCACGATCGCTTCGGCGTCATTCTTCCATGATGCGCACCGGCATCGCTGTCAGAATGCCTTCTCGCGCTCGTGGCCCTGGTCTCGCTCAGGTGCGGGCCACGAAATTGACCAAGTAGTATTAGGCGCGATAGGGGTATAGGAGTTTAGGGGTTTAGGGGTTTCGGGTTGGTTTGGCGCAGGCTTTTGCTTCGAGCAAGGCCTGCGCCATCTGCACTTCTTGGCAGTTTGCACCGAAAACGAGGCGTGGTTGATCATGCGAGGCCAACGGAAGGCAAGCTCGTAGAGCGTAACCCGATTTGATAGCCCCCTGCAAAGCGCTTTTCGCGTAGCTGGGGGATGGCGCCACATTCCTGCAAGGCGCCACATATTGGCAGCACCAAGGAAAAGCTGCTAGAACCTAGGGCATCGCAACGTTTGTCTTCATGATGTCCCAAAGGTGCCAATTTGTACGCACGACGCCTCCCCCTCGCCGCACTTGTTGCCGCGCTTGTCGCAACCTTCGCTGTCGCCTGCTCGGACGACGACTCTCAGACCAACAACCAGACGCTCGGCGACGTCGGGCCTGACTCGCAGACGGACGCCGCAGATACATCGGACGACGCCGATGCGGCCGTCGACTTGGGCACGCGAGTGCGCTTCGACCCGACGTCCGACGACTTCTTCTCGGTGCCGTTTCCGAGCGACACGCGCCGCAAAGAAGACGGCTCGTTCGGGTTCAGCGATTGGGATGGAGCGTATGACAACGGGTTGTTGAAGCTGTGGTTCGACGCCGCTGACGACCTGATGGACGGCTGGGGCCTGGTGAGCGGGGTGTTTGTGCACTTCAGCGAGCCCATCGACCCGTCGACGTTGCCGCAGACGATCGAGGCGTCGACGAGCACCGACGAGGGCTTTCCGAGCGTCTTCTTGATGGACGTCGACCCCGATTCTCCCCAGCAGGGCGAGATGCTGCCCATCGACTGCAAATTCACCGAAGGCGAGGGGACCATCCACGACGCCAACCTGCTCGGCTGCATCTCGCCGTTCGGCGTGGTGCGCCGGCCCAATACGCGCTACGCGTTCGTGGTGACCACCCAGGTGACCGACACCGACGGCGAGCCGCTCGTTCCCGATGCGGCGATGGCCGAGCTGTTGGCTGGTGAGGACGTCGAAGGTGTCAACGGCACCGTGGCGGCTCAGCCGTACATCGACGCTAAGGAGCTTCTGACCGATGCCGGCTTGAGCGACGGTGCGATCGCCTCGATCACGCTCTTCACCACCGGCGACCCGGCCTCTCGACTGGTGCGCATCAACGAGTACTACCGCAACCTGCCCGACCCGCAGTTCGACCCGAGCACGCTCACCTTCGTCGAGGAGCTCGACGACTACGTGGTGCTTCGCGGCACCTACGAAGTGCCCATCATCCAGGCCGGCGAGCGCCCGTATTCGTCGCCGCCCGACGGCAAGATCGTGTTCGATGACTCGGGCGTGCCCGTCGAGCAGGCCAAGGACAGCGTGCCGTTTCTGGTGACCATCCCCAAGACTCCGATGCCCGAGGGCGGCTTTCCGGTGCTCATGTATATGCACGGCTCGGGTGGTGAGATGCAGGAGCTCATCGACCGCGGCGCCAGACCCGACCTCGACACGCCGGCGCCGCACGGCACGGGTCCCGGAGGCGTGGTCGCCCCGTACGGCATCGCCGGCTTTGCGGCCGAGTTCCCGTTCCACGGCACGCGCTTCAGTCCGCCGGACACCACCGGCCTGAAGCTTTACGACCTGTTGAACAACCCGCGCGCGACCGTCGACAACTTCATTGTGTCGGCCAACGAGGTCACCCTGCATGCGCGCCTTCTGGCCAACGTCGAGATCGACCCGTCGGTCGCCAACGACCTGGTCGACACGGGCGACGCCGCCGACGGCAAGATCCGCTTCAACGCCGACTCGTTCACCGCCATGGGTCAGTCGATGGGCTCGACCATCGGCCTGCCGGCGCTGACCGTCAGCGAAGAGATCGACGCCGGCATCCTGTCGGGCTCGGGCGGCACGCTCATCGAGACGGCGCTCGAGTCGATCAAGCCGTTCCGGCTCAAGCCCATCCTCAAGCGCGCGCTCGGCTACCGCAACGACGAGGTCCTCGACCGCTACGACATCGCGCTGAGCGCGGTGCAGCAGACGTGGGACTTCGTCGACCCGGTGGTCCACGCTCGCCACGCCATTCACGAGCCGCATCCGAATACCCCGGCCAAGCATATCCTGCAGCACTCGGGCATCGACGACGGCTACTTCAGCGTCGAGAGCCGCACCGCCTTGTCGGGCGCGCTGGGCATCGACTTCGCCGAGCCGGTCGCCGAGACCGAAGCGCTCGACTTGATGACCCTCATCGCGCCCGACCACGCCCAACCCTTGGCCACACCGGTCAGCGCCAACATCGACGGCACGATGACGGGCGTGGTCGGCATGTACGAGCCGAGCGTGATGGACGGGCACAACGTGGCCTACCAGCGTGACGACGCGAAGGCGCAATATGCGTGCTTTGTGAAGACGGTGGGCGCGGATGGTGCGCCGGAGTTTCGGGCTGTGCAGGACGCACAGCCCGAGACGTGTGAGTAGGACGAAGTGGTCGGACGATCGCCAAGCCGACATCTTCCTCCCCGCTTTGCAGTTAAAAAGTGGGGAGGATCGAGGAGGAGGAAAAAAGGCTTGCGAAAAGCAAAAAGGCCTCTCCCTCGGTCCCTCTCCCTCCCTTCGCTTCGCTACGGGCGGAGAGGGCTGCCTCTCCTCGGTCCTCTCCATCCCTCGGCTACGCCTCGGGCGGAGAGGATGCAGTTGCTCTTACGCACCTGCTTCTGAATCGTTCTGCTCCCTCGCCGCCACCAACTGTTTATAAGTCAGCACAGGCTGGCGCGCCGCGCGCGTCTCGTCGAGGCGCGTGCGGAAGGCGTTGTGCGGGGCGTGCTTGAGCAGTTCGGGGTTCTCGGCGGCCTCGTCGAGGATGGTGCGCACGGTCGTGGCGAACGCGTCGAGCGTGGCTCGAGACTCGGTCTCGGTGGGCTCGACCATCAGCGCGCCGTGGATATTCAGCGGGAAATAGACCGTGGGCGGGTGGAAGCCGTAGTCGATGAGGCGCTTGGCCACGTCGAGGGTCTCGACGCCGCGCTCCTGCAGGGTGTTGTCGTTGAAGACGACCTCGTGCATGCAGGTGCCCTCGAAGCCCACATCGAGCACGTCGTTGAGTTTGACGCGCAGGTAGTTTGCGTTGAGCACGGCGCGCTCGGTGACCTCCTCGAGCTTGTGGCCGTACTCGGACAGGTAGGTGTAGCCGCGCACGTACACCAGGAAGTTGCCCCAGTAGGCCTTGAGCTTGCCGACCGACTGCGGGTGCTCCCAGCTCAGGTAGAATCGCTCGTTCTCGGCGGCGTCGGGATCGTCGTTCTTCGCCACGCGCGGCACGGGCAAAAACGGCTCGAGGTCGTCGCTCACGCAGATGGGGCCGGCGCCCGGACCGCCGCCGCCGTGCGGCGTCGAGAAGGTCTTGTGCACGTTGTAGTGCATCACGTCGACGCCGAAGTCACCCGGGCGGGTCTTGCCTAGGATGGCGTTCATATTCGCGCCGTCCATGTAGACTTTGCCGCCGCCTTCGTGGACGATCTGGCAGATGTCGCCGATGTGGGTCTCGAAGAGCCCCATGGTGCTCGGGTTGGTGATCATCAGGCCGGCGACCGTCTCGTCCATCACCTCGGCGACCGCCTCGGGAAGGAGGCGTCCGTCCTCAGCGCACTTGACCTCGATGACATCGAAGCCGTTGAACGCCGCCGAAGCCGGGTTGGTGCCGTGGGCCGACTCGGGGACGATGATCTTTTTGCGCGCGGTGTCTCCGCGCGACTCGTGGAAGGCGCGGATGCACATCAGTCCGGCGAGCTCGCCCTGGGCGCCGGCGGCCGGCTGCAGCGAGCAGTGGGGCAGGCCGCTGACCTCGGTGAGGATGCCCTGCAGGTTGTAGAGCAACTCGAGCGCGCCCTGGCACCAGGTGTCGGGCATATACGGGTGCAGGCCGGCAAAGCCGGGCAGCCGCGCTACGCCCTCGTTGATCTTGGGGTTGTACTTCATCGTGCACGAGCCCAACGGGTAGAACCCGGTGTCGATGGAGTAGTTCCACTGGCTCATGCGGGTGTAGTGGCGAACGACCTCCGGCTCGCTGACCTCGGGGAGCTCGGCCTTCTCCGAGCGTACCAGCGCGTCGTCCCAGATGTCGGCGGGATCGAGTCGAGGTACGTCCCAGTCGTCGGCGTGGAGGCTAAAGCCGCGCCGCCCAGGTTGGCTGCGCTCGAAGATGAGCGGCTCTTCGAATTTGATGCCGCGCGAGACGTGCTCGCTGGGAGAGGTGGCCGCGTTCTCGACAAACGCAGCGGTTCCGTTGACGGGCTCCAGCTTACCTTGGCTTGCTTTGTTCACAGTCACCCTCGGGCCCTCAAAAGGGGCATTCATCGATGGGGGTACAACGAAGTGGCTGGCGGCTATGTGGGTAACGCGCTTGTCGCGCGCGACACCTCTATATGGAGTTCGCGCCGACTTGGCAACCGTTGAAGGAGTCGAGCTCTTCCAAAGGCTTGGATGCGCCGTGCGGGTGACGCGTTGCGTCATCACGCCAAACACGCTAATTTGCACGTACCTCCCGAGAATTCACGCAGTGCAGGAGCGACGGAATGCGAAACCTGATCACCAACGGCCTCAAGAGACTCGTCAAGACTGAGGAGAAGTACCCGCGCGGCGATCGCCACGCCAAGATTCTGGCAGTGGCCACCGTCAAAGGTGGCGTCGGCAAGACGACCACGGCGGTCAACCTGGCGGCGGGGCTCGCCAAGTTCGAGGGGGCTAAGGTGCTGCTCATCGACTTGGACGCCCAGGGCCACTGCACCACGAGCCTTTCGGCGCGTCTGTCGACGTCCGTGCGCAAAAAGTCGGTCAGTGAGATTCTGTTGAGCGATGATCCTCTCGAGCTGCTCGACGCGCGCACCTCGGCGGGCATCGACAACCTCGACCTCACCCCGGCCGATCCCGGCTTGGCCGAGGCGGAAGGGCGCATCGCTCAAAAGATCGGCAAGGAGTCGTTGCTGCGCGACGCGCTCAAGATCACGCGCACCCACTACGACTACATCGTCATCGATTCGCCCCCCAACAAGGGCAACCTGACGCTCAACGCCCTGGTGGCTGCCGACAAGGTGCTCATCCCCACCGACCTGTCGGCGCTGTCGGTGCAGGGCGCCGACGAGCTCATCGGCACGGTCGTCACCGTCAACGAGCGTCTCGGCCACAACTTGGGCGTCCTCGGCGTGGTGCTCACCCGGGTCGACGGACGCACCCAGTCGATCAACGATCAGATCCTCGGCCAGATCGAAGAGGCTTGGAAGGACCTTCTGCTCGACACCCGCATCGGCATCAACACCGCACTGGCCAAGGCCCAGTTGGAGGGGCAGGCTATTTATGAGTTCGCGCCAGATAGCCGTGGGGCGGAGCATTATGAGGCGTTGGTGCGGGAAGTGGCGCGGAAGTTCTGAATGCGACCCTATCCCCCCAAAGCAACAATTGTTTGAACTCCGGATGCCAATTCATTATAGTGGCTCGCGATATACCAAAACTTTCGTGAGTTTTTAGGCAAATACAGATGAACCAATCACCCAAAAATACCAAGAGGTCGCCTATGGATGTGGGACGATGTAGGAAGGTTGCGCCAAAGATGCCACGTCTGTGGGTCGGACTGGCAGCCTTGTTTGTTTTGATGATCGGCTTGGCCGGTTGTGGCGAGGACGACACCTCCGCGGTCGAGTCGTGCTCCTTCCATAGCGACTGCCCGGTCGGCACCTCGTGCAACTACGAGGGTAAATGCATCGAGGCTGCGTGCTCGAACTGCGAAAACGAGCCGAGCCTCGTCTGCCTGGTCACCGACGAGCACCCCGAGGGTGTTTGCTCGGTCCCCGAGTGCTCGAGCGACGGCGATTGCGCCGAAGGCGAATCCTGCCAGGAAGGCCTGTGCACCGACGGTAGCACGGTCGGCGACTGCCAGAGCGACGCTGACTGCGCTGACGGCGAAAAGTGCAACCTCGCCAACGAGTGCGTCCCCGACGACTCGACCGGCTGCACCACCAGCGACGACTGCGGCGATGGCGAGTACTGCGACCAAGACGCCGGAAGCTGCGCTGTGGGCGACTGCTACGACTCGACCGACTGCGCCGACAGCGAGACCTGCGACACCAACAACACCTGCGTCCCCGACGGCACCGACCCCTGTGGCGGCTGCCCGCAAGGCCAAACCTGCAACACCCAGACGAGCCAGTGTGAAGTCACCGGCACCGAGCCGTGCGGCGGAAGCTGCCCGTCCGGTCAGGTCTGCAACACCCAGACGGACCAGTGCGAGCCCGAGCAGAACTGCGACCCGGCCTGCACCGACGGCCAGATCTGTGACACGACCTCCGGCACCTGCATCGATAATAACTGCCCTCCGGGCACCCCGGAGCCGAGCGATTGCGCGGCCGACCCGGTCTACAACAAGTTCGACGCCGATGGCTGCTTCTGCGCCCAGTGCCTGAGCGACAGCGACTGCGACACCGGCGCCGGCGAGACGTGCAACCCCAACGGTGAGTGCATCGTCTGCAACGAGAGCTGCGACCCGTCGCAGGGTGGCAACGCCTGTAGCGACCCCGGCTTCTACTGCGTGTCGAACTGCTGCATCGAGTGTGTCGGCAACAGCGACTGCCCGCAGGGCGAAGTCTGCGTCGACGGCTCGTGCGGCGCGCCGCCCGACTGCTCGGTCGATCCGTCGGCCTGCACCGGCGGCATGGTCTGCAACCAGTCCACCGGCCAGTGCGAGATGCCGCAGAGCGGAACGTCGTGCTCCTCGGACGCCGACTGCCAGCAAGGCCAGTTCTGCGACCCGAGCACTCAGACCTGCCAGAGCCTCATCGGCGACGGTAGCGGCATGACATGCGACCCGCAGTGCCCCAGTGGCCCTGACGCCTGCATCTTCGGCATGATGTGCACCTGCCCGCAGGATGCGATGCCGTGGGAACAGGTTTGCCCGAGTGGCCAGGTTTGCCTCATCGGCGTGTGCATCGCGCTGTAAGCAACAGGCATGGTGAATGAGAAAAGCCCCGGCTCGGTCGACCGAGCCGGGGCTTTTCTGTGTGAGCTATCGAAAAACTACGAAGCTAAGTCTATAGCAAAGCTGCTCCGCCGAGGCCGGCGACGATGATGTCGGCGCCTCGAGTCCCCTGGAGGCTCACCTCGCCGACGCCCGCCGGAATCACCGCCGTCTCGCCGAACGAAAGCTCGACCGATGCGCCCGGGCCCTCGAGCACAACCGTGCCGCCGGCGGCAAAGACCACCTGCGGTGTTCGTCCGTCGACCTTCCACGAAAGCTCGCGTACGCCGCTCACACGTTCGATGCGATAAGCGGGCACGTCGACGAGCACCGTGACGTCCTCGTTGCTCTCGCTCGTGTGACCGTCGAGCTTGGCGGGCGGGTGGGCGTCGAACTTCGAGACCCGCATCGCCTCCTCGAGATGCAACTCACGAGGCTCTCCGTCCATCCCGGGTCGGTTGTAGTCGTACACTCGGTAGGTGGTGTCGGAGGGTTGCTGGATTTCGAGCAGGGCGACGCCCTTGCAGATGGCGTGGATGGTGCCCGGTGAGACGCGAATGACGTCGCCGGGGGCGACCTCGACGCTACGAAGCACGTCGGCGGCCCGGTTCTCCTCGACCGCCATCCGAAAGTCGCTGGCGGTCGTCGGCTTGTCGAAGCCGTGCAGGATGCAGCCGCCGTCGTCGACGTCGAGGATGATCCAGCATTCGTCTTTGGAGTCGGCGTCGAGCCCGAGCCGCTCGATATCGTCTTCGCCGGGGTGGACCTGCACGCTCAGGTCGTCCTGGGCGTCGAGCACCTTGACCAGAAGGGGAAAGGCGTCACCGACGCCGGCGGTCAGCGCGTCGCCCCAGAGCTCGATGAGCTCGGGCAGCGACTTGCCGGCCAGCGCACCGTTGGTCGCGAACGATTGGCCCTCGGGTAGGTCGGAGACCTCCCACGCCTCGCCGTACGGCGAGGCGTCGGGGAGCTCTTTGCCAAATACATCGGCCAACTTACGACCGCCCCACACCTTCTTTCGAAGGTAGGGGCGCATCTTCACAATATACGGCTCGGTCATTACAGCAGTTGTGTAGGGACTTCTTTATCCTCTTTGGGATTCAGCACGTCCTCGACGGCTTGTTTGATCGCCGGGTCGTCGGAAAGCTCGGCCATCAGCTTCGCTTTCTGAATCTCGTCACGGAATTCTGCCATCTGACCCTCCTGTCGCGCAATGACGCCGAGGTACAAATGTGCCATGGCGGCCACGTCGAAGCGTTTGAAGGAGACGGCGTAGCCGACCGCTTCGGTCAAGACGTCCTTGGCGCGCTCGCCCTGGCCGATCTTGAGCATAAAGCTTCCGAGCGCCAGAAGGTTCTCGGAGGCGCCGCCGAAATCGCCCATGGCGATATTCGACTCCACCGCGCCGCTCAAAACCTGGCGGGCCGACCCGAGGTAGGGTCCCGGCTTTTTGAGGAAGTCGGGGTTGGTATAGAGCGAGGTCATGCGCTCGAAGATCTGGGCAGTCGACGCGAAGTCGTTGAGCTTCATCTCGAGCTGTTGCGCCTCTCGTGCCCGGTCGAAGGCGTCTTGCGGGTTGCCCATGCTCATGTCGGCGAGGAACGCAAAGTACTTCGAGCGCGCTTGGCCGCTGAGGTTATTGGCCTTCTTGTAGAGGCGCTCGGCCTCCAAAAAGGCGACCAGGCCCTGCGTGTAGTCCTCGTTTCGCATCGCCATGAGGCCTTGGTAGAGCCGAGTGGCCGCGACTTGGCTGGCGTCGTCGAGGTCGACGTGGTCGACCAAGAATTCGAGGAGTTCGTCTTGGACCTCCTCGTTGCCCTGCGGGGTGGCCCAGAAGATGCCGGCCACATGCGAGTTCAGATCACCGTCGCAACCTTCGGGGCAGGCCTTCTCGAGCTGGTCGACCACCGCGAGCGCGTCTTCGACGCGGCCGTCAGCCATGAGCATCTCGCCGTACATCGCCACCGCCGCACGCCACGAGGGGCCGGGCTTGTCCTGCTCACGCGCGTCTAAATAGCGCTTGGCGCTGGAGACGGCGCTCGCCGGCAGTTCCAGAAAATCGTACAGGCGCACGCGGGTGCCCAAGGCGTTGAGCCACGCCTCGCGATCGTTTTTGGCTGCAGCGATGGTCTCGTCTTGCAGTACCAGCCACAGTGCCTCGCGGTAGTTGTCCAATGCGCCCCAGCGCATGGCGTACTGGTCGCGGGCGTGCCAGCGAAGTGGGCCCTCGAGCGACGGATCGCGGAGCATCTGGTGCAGCTGGATGAGCGCCTCGCTCGTCTGGCCACGATAGACGAGCATCGCCGCCCACACCGTCGCTGCGAAATTCTGCAGACGGGCTTGGGAGATGTCGTCCACCGGACCCAGATCCACCCCGCCTTCGGGCGGCGCAGCCACCATGCCAGGGCCGCTCGCCGGGCCGACGCCGGTGTAGTTGGCAATCAGGTGCATCTTGCCGTCGATCTCCTTGACGGTGGTGCCGATGACGAGTTGGGGCTTTTCGAGGTGCTCGAGCTTCTCGGACTCGGCGTAAAAGTCGGCCATCGTCGCGTCGAGGGTCTGCTCGACGGTCGCCACGCCCGTCTTCGCCTCGGTGATGCTCTGCAGGTAGTCGCGCATGGCGGCGGCGATCTTTTCCTGCATCGCCGAGTCACCGCCGTTGACCGACGCCACCTGAATGACGCCCTGACGCGGCGCCGCGCCGAAGGTGTGCTCCAAGAAGATCGCCTGCTGGCCCTTTTGAGGCGCGTCGAAGCGCGGGTGCAGCTTGCTGCCGGGCCACAGCGTACACTTGGACGTATCCTCGCCGGCCTTCTGGACCATGCAGACCCCGGTCAGCCGGCGGCTCAACTGCAACTTGGCTGGGTCGACTTTGCCTTTGGGGGCGTCGCCCAAGATCGCGTAGAAGTCGCCGTCACGTACGCCATGGCGCGTGCCGATGGACAGTTCCACGGAGCGAGAGGGCTTTTTCTCCACCTTCGAGATGCGCGCCCGCCCCTTGCCCAGGTTATCGTCGATGGGCTTCGTCTCCCAATTGACTTCGAGACCGTTCGGGTCGGCGTCGGGGAGTTCGTACGACAGGTGAACCAGCCCCACGCCGCCGTCGTAAGTCTTGACCAGCCGTCCTGTGACGAGGGCAGGGCGGGCGAGGTCGCGAAGCGGCCACTCGCCGCTATAGCGCCCCAAAAAGGGCGTGCCCGGTTGGACGTCGTCGCTCATGCCGACCACGTAGACAAACCCGTCGCTTGCCGTGCGCAGCACCGCCGAGGGCGCTTCTTGGTTCAGATCCTTCGGTGGGCTCTCGGGCAGGGCGGTTTCGGCGGGCCAGACGTCGGCGCGCTGATTGCCTCCGGTGCTACAAGCGCTCGAGACCAGGGCGGTGAGCAACAATACAAAGAAAATCGACAGCGTTGAGCGGTGCGTCATTGAGGCTCCGTGAATCGGGACGGAGGAAGAAGCTCGCGCGATGAGTGTAAACACGAGATGGCGCAGGCGAAAGTGTCCTCCCCCTTGTTGCGTTGGCAGTTGTGAATTCTGAAACGCTCGACTAGGTTCGCGCATCCTTGGAGTGCACTGTTTTCCCTCGCAGAACTCGCGCAACAACTGCTCGAAGCGATCTGATTGACCAACAAGCTTTACGAAACAAGTGGGTCCCGATGTCTCGTGATATGGATGAGAACCTGGCGCCGATCGAAAGCCGCGAACAACTCGTGGAGTATTTTCGCGGCGGCGAAAAGCCTTGCGCCCAGTGGGGCGTAGGTACCGAGCACGAAAAGTTCCTGTACCGGCGCAGCGATTACGAGATGGTCTCCTACGAGGAGCCCGGCGGCATCGGCGAAATGCTGGCGACCCTGGCGGACGAGCACGGCTGGGCGCCCTCTCTCGATCGCGGCAATATCGTCGCGCTCGAGAAGGACAGCGGCGCCATCACCCTCGAGCCGGGCGGCCAGCTCGAGCTGTCGGGGGCGGTCCGAAAGACAATCTTCGAGACGGCCGACGAGCTCGACGCCCACCTCGACCTCATCCGTGGACTCGTCGGCGACCGCCTGGCGATGGTCTGTTGGGGCCTCAATCCGTTCTTCGAGCCGCCCGACATCCCCTGGATGCCCAAGTCGCGCTACGCGGTCATGCGCGATTACCTGCCCACGCGCGGCGACTTGGCCCACTGGATGATGAAGCTCACCTGCACCGTGCAGGCCAACTTCGACTACGAGTCTGAAGAGGACGCCGCCGAGATGATGCGCACCGCGCTGCTCATCTCGCCGATCGTCTCGGCGATCTTCGCCAACAGCCCCATCAAGGCGGGTGAAGAGAGCGGCCAGCAGACCTACCGCGGTTACCTGTGGACGCGCACCGACCCCGATCGCACCGGCTGGCCCGAGTTCATGTACCGCGACGACTGGGGCTACGCCGACTACCTCGATTATATCCTCGACGTCCCGATGTTCTTCATCCGCCGCGAGGGCAAGTATATCGATAAATCGGGCGACTCGTTCCGCGAGTTCATCGAGCAGGGCCACGACGGTTACGACGCGACGATGGGCGACTTCGAGTTGCACCTGTCGACCGCCTTCCCCGAGATTCGCCTCAAGCGATTCATCGAGGTGCGCGGCGCCGACGCCGGCCCCCGCGACCACATGCTCGCCGTCTCGGCGCTCTGGAAGGGCATTTTGTACGACCACGCCTCACGCGCCAAAGCGCGCGATATCATCGGCGAGGTGACCCCCGAGCGCCACGCTCGACTCTTCATGGATGCCTACAAGGATGGCCTCGACGCCGAGGCGCCGCGTGGGCGCTTGCAGGAGCTCGCGCAGGAGTTGGTGAAGGTGGCTGGCGACGGACTCGACGCCATCGCCGAGGAGTGCGGGCACGACTCGGAGCGCGGCTTCTTGGCCCCGGCCGAGGAGATCGCCGAGACGGGCGTCACGCTCGCAGACAAGCTCCTCGCCGACTGGCGTGAGTTCGACGGTGATCGCAAGAAGCTCGTAGAGGAATGGGCGTTGTAGTCAATACCCCACCTCCTCCGGTATCTCGATATCCCGAGATACCGGAAACAGCTTGTCCAGAATCTCGCCGCGCCGCTCGGCGTCGTCTTCGTACAGGTACAGATAACGCACCATGTGCTCGGCGACCTTGCGGCAGTAATTTCGGCCCTCGTTGTAAGCAAACTCTTCGATGAGCCACGGGAACGAGGCGTCCGGGTTTTGCCGAAACCAATAGGCGACGATCTGCGGCCCGGAGTTGTAGGCCGCCGCCGTCGGCACGATGAGCCCGTCGAACGTGTCGAGCAGCTTCCTCAGATAGAACCCGCTGTAGCGGAAGCCGACCTCCGGGATGGGGAAGGTGCGAGGGTTGTAGGTCACGCCCAGCGCCTTGGCGACCTTGCGGGCGGTCTTCGGGATCATCTGCAGCGCGCCGACGGCGTCGGTGTACGAAATCTGGGCCGGGCGATACCGGCTCTCCTGACGCATCAACGACCACATCAGATCGGGCGGAAGGTCGAACTCTTCGGCGACCTCGGCGACCACCTTGGGATACGTGCGCGGATAAGCCATCGCCGCCTCGGGTGAATCCGGCTCGGGCGGAGCGGGCATCGCGGCAATGCTGCCTCCGGTGGAGACCTCCCACATGTGGTGGTAATTCTCGACGAAATGACCCAGGGCGTGAATCCAGGCGCGCCGCTGCTCGTCGGGCACCGCGCGCACGAGGTCGTCGTAAATCTCGTCGATCGCCCCGCGCGCCATGTGGTGCTCACCGAGCGCGACGAGCGCCTGAACGCGCTTCCAGGTGCGCTTCTCGGACGTCGACAGTCCACGAAGCTCGAAGTCGGAGACCGACTTCTTGGGCGCGTCGTCGAGCTTGCCGCCGTCGTCGGGCCACCACACCTTCGAGGCGCGCGGATCCTTGCCCTCGATACGAGCGCGTAGCTGCTCGCCGAGCACCGCGTAGTAGGTCACCGCGTAGGTCTCGCGCAGCTCGTCGAGCTTGGCGAGTGCCTTTTTGGTCTGGCCCAACTCGTTGAACGCGTGCGCCTGCCAGTACAGCGCCTTTCCCCACACCAGCATATTGCCGAACGCGCGCATCTCCTCGTACGTGTCGATGGCGTTTTGCCACTCGCCGAGCCGCATGTAGGTCCACGCCAAAAAGCCGTGAATATACGACGAGCGCGCGCTTTTGCCGTACCGCTTGATGTAGTTCTTGAAGCCCTCGATGGCCTTTTTGTTCTCGCGGTGGTCGTACGGCAACCAGCCCCGGTAGTAGTAGACCGACTCGGTATGTCGGCCACGCGGGTAGCGCTTGCGGTAGGTCGTCAGCGTCTCGAGCGCGTCGTCGTATCGCTCCTGGCGCATCTGGGCGCGGGCGACCTGGTAGAGCGACGCCTCGCGATAACGACCGTCTTTGGCGAGCTCTTTGAAGAGCCTCTCGGCCTCTTTGGGCTTGTCGCGCAGTTTGTTGAGCGCCAGGTGGGCCAGGTACCAGCGCGCGCTCTCTTCGTACTTCTCGTCGTCGAGCAGCGCCGTGAACTCTTCGCGGGCGTCGTGGTACGCCCAACTGTCGTACAGCGCGCGGGCGTGCTCGAAGCGTTGCTCGGCGTCGAGCTCGGCCACGGACAGCGCCAGCCCTTCGCGTCGAGTGGCCGGCTCGGCTGGATAGTCGGTCAGAAGCTTGTGAGCCGCCTTGGCGGCGCGACGCAAGTCCTTGTCCTCGCCGCGGGCGAGCGCCAAGTCGTGTTCGAGCCGCCAACGACGCGCCACGAAGAAGCGCTCCTCGGCCGACCGCCCGCCAAGGGCGCTGGCCGCCTCGTCGGCCTTCTCGATGGCGTCGGCACAGGCATCGAGCTTTCCCTGCAGCAACAAGAGCTCCCCGCGCTCGACGTGGGCGTACAGCCGGTCGAGCGCCCGCGGCGCAGTCTTCCCGAGCGCGCTCAAGGCTGCGATCGCCTCGTCGACCTCGCCCGCGTTGGCCGCCGCGTCGGCGAGCAGCGCGAGGCGCCGGTCGTCGGCGTGGGGGAGCTTTTCGAGCGTTTTCGCGAGTCTGTAGGCGTGCGCCGGGTCCTCGTCGACCAGCTTGCTGGCGGTCTTGTAGGTGTCCGCTTGGCTCTCGGGGAGGAGTTGGGCGTGGGCGGTGGTGGCCGTCAGGAGGAAGAGGGCGATGGTGGTGAATCTTAGCACGGATCTTTGGCGGTGAGGGGGAACGGGCGTGGGTATGGTAACTGGGGGGATTCATTTCGGAAAGTCTGGGTTTTCGTCGCCCCCCATCCGCCTCGCGCTAAACCGCGCGCTCGGCACCTTCCCCCCAGGGGAAGGGCTGTCCTTGCGAAAAGCTACGCGCTCAAGCCGCGCAAGGGCATCCCTTCCCCTCGGGGAAGGTGGCCCGCGCGTAGTCCAGCGCGGGTCGGAAGGGGGGCCCCAGCAAGCTGGGCCTACTCCTCCCGCAACACCTCAGCCGGCTTCCCCTCCTCATCCACCGCCACGAACACCACCTCCGCATCGGTCACCTGAAACAACTCGTCCCTTCGATGCCCGCGATGCGCCACCACCAGCACATGCACTGTTACGCTGGTGCGTCCGACACGCTCGGTGCGCGTATAAAAGCTCACCCAATCGCCCACCTCGACGGGGGCCACGAAATCGACCTCATTGATCACCTTCGTGACAACGTTGCGTCCGGCCGCAATGCGCGCCTCCTCACTGGCGGCGAGGTCGAGCTGGCTCAAGATGACGCCCCCGAAAATGGAGCCCAGGGCGTTGGTGTCTTTGGGGAGCATCACGACCCGAATGGCCGGGTCGGGGCGATAGCGCTCGAGCTTTTGCTCGAGGGACTCGGGATGGTACGTGACGTTCTTGCTTTCCATACGATTCGCAATGGCTTGGGTTGTTGGACCTCAATCCCCCCAGCTCCGCTACGCTACGCAGGGGGCTATCAAAGAGTGGATTCCGCCCTTCGGACTCCAGGTGGCGAGCGCCTCGGCCTACCCAACGCCTTCGTCACCTGAACATCTGGGCGATTCATCTCAAAAAGCAATCGTCTTGAGACGTGCAGGGCCCACAAATTGCAAGCTCGAAGAGCGTAACCCGCTTTGATAGCCCCATGCGTAGCGGCGCCTTTTGCCGCGGAGCTTGGGGAGGGCGTGCGAAAACCACATTCGCGCGCCTCGCAATTCATGGGCGTGCGCAAATCAAAAACTCGCGCAACAAAAAGATTCAATCATCCCCAAGATTCTTGATCTTCTCGATACGCCTGCGCGGCCCGGCGACCTCGTCGACCGGCTCGGTCTTCTCGAGGTTCTCGGCGATGTCGGTCGGCGGGACCACCGAGTGCTTGACGTCCCATCCGAAATCTTCCTGGTCGTAGCGGCCGTCGAGGTCGTCGAAGCCGAGCTCTTCCTTTTTGTCGTCGCTCAAGTACTCGTCGAGGAACGCCTGGCGGAACTTCTCGAAGCTTCCCTCTTCGATGGCCATTCGGATGGCGCGCATCATGTCCTGATAGAAAGTCACGTTGTGCAGCGTCATCAGCGCCGAGCCCAAGATCTCGTTGGTGTTGATGAGGTGGTTGAGATAGGCGCGGCTGAAGTTGCGGCAGCAATAGCAATTGCAGTTGGTGTCCAACGGAAACTTGTCGGATCGGTAGCGCGCGTTGGTCACCCGGAAGCGTCCGCGACGGGTGAACGCCACACCCGAGCGCGCATAGCGGCTGGGGATGACGCAGTCGAACATGTCGATGCCGCGGGCGACCGCCTCGACGATATCCTCGGGGTAGCCCACGCCCATCAGGTAGCGCGGCTTTTCTTTGATCATGCCCGGCTCGGTCTGGTCGATCGAGCTCATCATCAACTCGTGGCCTTCGCCCACGCTCAAGCCGCCGATGGCGTATCCTGGCAGGTCGATTTCGCGGGTCAGTTGCGTCGACAGCGCGCGCAGGTCGGCGTAGGTCGAGCCCTGGATAATGCCAAAGAGCGCCTGGTCTTTGCGCGAGTGCGCCTCTTTGCAGCGCTCGAGCCATCGGATCGTGCGGTAGACCGCCTCACGCGCATCCTGGTATTCGCACGGATGCGGCACGCACACGTCGAACGCCATGATAATGTCGGCGCCCAGATCCTCTTGGATCTGCATGCTCTTTTCGGGCGTGAGGGTGATCTTCTTGCCCCCTTTCTGCTCGAACTTGAAGGTCACGCCCTCCTCATCGAGCTTCGCCTTGGGCAGGCTGAAGACCTGGTAGCCTCCCGAGTCGGTCAGGATCGGCGCGTCCCACCCCATGAAATGGTGCAGCCCGCCCATCTTTTTGACGATCTTGGGGCCGGGCGAAATGTTGAGGTGGTATGTATTCGAGAGGCAGATCTCGCTGCCTGTCTCGCGCAGATCGCGCGGCATCAATCCCTTGACCGTCGCGCGCGTGCCGACCGGCATGAACGCAGGCGTGTTGAACGACCCGTGGGGCACGGTGACCTTGCCGCGTCGGGCGCGGCCGTCGGTGGTGTGGAGCTCGAATTGGAGGGGGCTATCGGTCATAGTCTTGGTCTCTTTGGGTTGATGTGGGGGCCCCACATCAGGCAAATCCGTTTATCTTGATTGAACGCAACTGGTTGCGCATGCGCAACCGGCCATGGTACTTATTGACAGTGTATGTGAATCATTGCAAACGCCGCCGGTTTCAATCCACGCGGGAGAGCGGTCGCGGCGTATTCGTCGAGCATCGATCATGAGTTCGGAGACACCTTCGCTGCCACAACCGGGTGACCTGATCGGGGGCCGATTTCGGATCCTCGAGCATCTGGGCACCGGTGGTTTTGGCACCGTTTACAAAGCCCTGCAGGAGAATGTCGGGCGCGAAGTCGCGCTCAAATTCCTGACGCCGGGCGTGGCCGAAGATCCGATCAACGTCGAGCGCTTCCGCCGCGAAGCTTATCACGTCAGCCAACTGCGCCACCCGCACACTATCACCCTTTATGACTATGGCCAGACCGAAGCTGGTTTGGTCTACATGGTCATGGAGATCCTCGACGGGGAGGCGCTCTCCGACATCATCCAGAATCACGGGGCGCTCGAGCCGCCGCGCGCCGCGCACGTCTTTATCCAGGTCCTCAAGAGCCTCTCCGAGGCCCACCGACGCGGGCTGGTCCACCGGGATCTGAAACCCGAAAATATCTTTTTGTGCGAGATGTTCGGCGAGCACGACTACGTCAAGGTGCTCGACTTCGGCGTGGCCAAGATGACCCTGATGGACGCCGATGACGACGACGGCGAGGAGACGCTCACCAAAGCGGGGCGCATCTTCGGTACGCCCATGTACATGGCGCCCGAGCAGGCGTGTGCCGAGCCGATCACTCCGGCGACCGACGTCTACGCGCTGGGCCTTCTGCTCTACGAAATTTGGACGGGCAAGCCGCCGGTGACCGGGCGCAACCGCATGGACGTGATCCACAAGCAGATCCGTGATCCGGTCCCGGAGCTGAGCGACGACTTCGAGAAGACGCCCGTCGGCCAGGTGATCCGCACCGCGTGCATGAAGGGCGTCGACCGGCGCTATCAGAACGCCGCCGAGTTGCTCGAGGCGTTCGTGAGCGCGTTGCGACAGATGAAAATCTTCCCGGCGCCCAAAGGCGGCACCTCGCCGGAGATCTCGGTGACCAGCTTGGTGCCCGAGGATGCGCCCGGCGACGATTCGACGCATCAGATGACGCCGCCCAGCGAGCTGACGACTCATCCGGCGCGGTCGGTCAACGAAAAAGCGCGTCCGGCCAAGCCCAAGGCGACGCCGCCGCCGGTGCCGCCCAGTCAGGCGAAGCCAGCCAATAATTCAACGCAAGCAAGCCCCAAGAAGTCCGCTCGCCCGCCGGCGCGCGGCCGATTGCGTCGGCGAAGCTCACAGGCAGGCTCGCGTACGAACTCGCAAGTCGGCGGCCGCGGCATGCGCCGCCAGCGCAGCCGCTCGCAGCCCGGAAGCCCGCGCTACCAGTTGCCGCTGTTGGGCCGAGAGGACGTCCTCGCCCAACTCACCGGCATCGTCGAGGACAGCGCAGCCGCCAAGAGCGGCCAAATTGTCCTCGTCGAAGGCGAGTCGGGCATCGGCAAATCGCGGGTGGTGCGCACCCTCGAAAAGCAGCTCACCCAGCAGGGCGTGGCCGTCTCCATCGGCCACTTTCGTCGCCGCTCACTCCCCATGGAGGCGCTGCGCGAAGCCCTGGCGGTCTCCTGGGGCGTGGCCCACAGCGAGCGCAAGGAGGTCGACCGCGTCATCCGCAACGACCTGAACTCCATCGGAGGCTTCTCCGACGAGGAAATCGCGTTCGTGGTCGACTTCGTGCGCCCCCCGGCGCTCGACGCCTCCCAGATGCCCACCTCCACCGAGGAGGCCGGAGCGCTGTTCGCGCGCCTCGAGCGTCTGCTGCTCAAGATCTCGGAGCAAAAGCCCTTCGTGCTCATGCTCGAGGATATCCAGTACGCCGACAGCGCCACGCTCAGCTTTCTGGAGTACCTGGCCGTCACGCTGCGCACCCAGGCGGCGCCCATCGTCGTCATGATGACGCTGCGCCCCGAGGAGCGCGGCTTCAACGGCGACGTCGAGCAGAGCCTGCGCACCATGAACGCCAATATCGGCGTGGGCTTCTCGCGCGTGCCCATCAAACGCTTGCGCGGACGCCATCTGGCCCGTCTCCTCGACGCCA
This sequence comes from Persicimonas caeni, assembly GCF_006517175.1. NCBI lineage: Bacteria > Deltaproteobacteria > Bradymonadales > Bradymonadaceae > Persicimonas > Persicimonas caeni. The sequence goes on from NZ_CP041186.1 coordinate 6,562,995, forward strand.
TCTTGCCGCTTCAGGCGCGCATCAAAGAGCGCATCGGCTGGCTCAGCCAGGGCGTGCCGCTGCACGCCATCCAGATTATTCGCTACCTGCGCAACGAGGGGAAACTCGTGCGCCAGGGGCAGCGCTGGGGCCTCAAAGAGGGCTCGCCGCGTGATATCAACCTGCCGCCCGACCTGATGGACCTGATGCACCTTCGGTTGCAGCAGGCGATTTCGGCGCACGGCGGGTCGTCCGATCTGCGCGCGCTACTCGAGTGGATGGCCGTGTTGGGCATGCGCACCCCGGTCGATCTCCTCGTGGGCGTGCTCGCCGCCACCGGCGACGTCGACGTCGAGCACCTCGACGACGCGCTCGGCGCGCTCGCCGACGAAGGCATCATCCACCAGACGCTGCACCGCAACCTGATGTGCGTCGAGTTCGACAGCAGCTTGTTGCGCGAGGCGCTCCTGGGCGATCTCTCCGATCGCTGGTCGAACCGCCGGCTGCACCAGCAGGCCGCGCGCCACAAGGCCGACTTCTACCGAGACAAGAATCTCGAGCTCCCGCTCGTCGAGATCGCCGACCACTGGCGACAAGCCGGCGAGATGGAGCGCTACCAGGACACCCTCTACGAGGCCGCGCGCCGCTCCAAGGAGCGCTTCGACACCCGCGGCGCCCGCGAGCGCTTCCGCGAACTTCTGGGCGTGCTCGAAGAGCAGGGCGATCGCAGCGACAAGTGGGTCCACACCCACCTCGCGCTGGCCGAACTCGCGCGACGTTTCGGTGAGTTCGGGCTCGCCGAGGACCACTACCGGCGCATCATCGCCGCGGGCGTCAAAGAGCGCCCCGAGGGCGCCGAGGCGCTGCGCGGCTTCGCCCACCTGCTCTTCGTGCAGCGGCGCATGCAAGAGGCCCTCGACTTCTACAAGCGCGCGCTGCAGGCGAGCCAGAAGAAGAAGGATGTCGCTGGTGTCGCCAAGGCGCTCGTGGGGCTGTCGCGGGTCTACCTGATGCGCGGCGACGCCAAAGAGGGCGCCAAGGTACGCGATCGCCTCGAAGAGATGCTCCCGCACCTCCCGCAGGGCGAAATCGCCGGGCGCGTGTTGCTGCACCTGGCCGAAGTCTCCCAGCGCCAGGGCGACCTGAGCGGGCGCTACGACTACCTGGTGCGTGCCCGCAAAGAGCTCGAGGACTCACAGGACCGCCAGGGCTTGAGCGACGTGCTCATCGCGCTGGGAAGCTCGTTGATGGACCCGGCGATGAACGCGCCCGACCGACTCCAGAAGGCCGGCGACGTGCTGCGCGAGGCGCTCGAGATCAAGCGCTCCATCGGCGACCGCCACGGCGTGGCCGAGACGTTCCGCTACCTGGGCCAGCTCGAGATGGAGCACGCCGATTTCCTGGCCGCCGAGAGCTTGCTGCAGCAGAGCCTCAACGTCCACGAGGCGCTGGGCGCTCCGTTCAATATCGGCGCCTCCCACAACGGCCTCGGCGTCGCCTACTTGCTCAACGGCGAGTTCGACGCCGCCGAGCACCACTGGGACCAGGCCATCGAGCTGTTCAAGCGCGTCGGCGACCAGATCGCCATCTCGCACACGATGCTCAACAAGGGCATCCTGGCCATCAACCGCGGCGACGTCACCCGCGCGCAGAGCCTGCTGCGGGAGTCGCGTCGCATCAAGGAATCCTTCGGCAGCAGCTGGGCGCTCTTCGACCTTCGCAACCACCTGGCCATCGCGGCGATGTGGCTCGGCGAGTTCGAAAACGCCGAGCAGATCCTCAACGAGACCCTCCAAGATGTCGACGAGCGCGGCACCGACGAAGACCGCACCGTCGCGCGCAGCCTGATCGGCCTGTTGCGCTGCTTCCAAAGCCGCCTGCAGCTCGCCGCCCTCGAACTGGGCCGGGCGCGTGCCGACGCCGAAGATCTGGGCATCAAGCGCGTGACCACCTTCTGCCAGGCCAACGCCGCCTTCTATTCGCGGCTGACCGAAGCGTCGCAGAATTTCGAGAACCTCATCGACGAAATCGGCGACGCCAAGCTCTTTCACACCCTGCATCGCGATATCTGGCTTTCCCTCATCGAGAATATGGCGCACCATGCGCTCGAGCAGGAACGCGGCCGCCAAGCCGTGCGCCTGCTGCGAACTGTGGCCGCGTTCCACAGCCGCCTCGGCGACCCGAATCGCGCCGACGCGCTGGAGCGACGCGCCCAGGAGCTTGATGCAGAGTTAGAGGCGCTTAGAACTTGAGCCGCACCGGCTTATCCCCACGACAATTGAATCCGAATCACCACTGCTAACTGTTTAAGGTAAACAGCATGGCCCCAGAACTACTGTCTGAAGAAGAGATCGAAGAGCGCCTCGAAGAAATCGAGGACTGGGAGTGGGTCGACGACTCCATCGAGCGGAGCATCGAATTCGAGAGCTTCATGGACGCCATCGACTTCATCAACCGTATCGCCAACCACGCCGAAGAAGCCGACCACCACCCGGAGATCTTCAACGTCTACAACACCGTCGAGTTATCGCTGACGACGCATGACTCGGGTGGGCTGACGCACAAGGATTTCGATCTGGCGGCGAAGATCGATCTCGAGGTGTGAGGGTTCTGCGGTTTCGCAATCCCTTGCTTCTCGCAGCGTCCCCTTCGCCTCGCAGACTGCGCGAGGCACTTCCCCAGGCGCAAAAAAACGCGCAGGGGAAGGGGATTGCAGGAAAGATGAGCTTTCCAGAGCTGCAATCCCCTCCCCAGCGCGTTTTCCAGCGAGAGGGGAGGTGGGGGCGAAGCGTAGCTGAGCCCCCGGAGGGGACCTCCCAGCAAGCAAGGGACCTCAATACTTATCCAACCACTCCACCGCCTCCGCAATATCGTCGATCTGCGGAAGGATCCGGTCCTCCAGGTCCGGGTGATACGCCACGAAGCTGTCCATGGCGGCCACGCGCTTGACCGGGCCGTCCAAGTACTCGAACAACTCGTCGCCGATGCGGGTGGCAATCTCGGTGCCGTAGCCCCAGCTCTTGCCGTCTTCGTAGACCACCAGCGCCTTGTTGGTCTTCTTGACCGAGTTGGCGATGGCGTCCCAATCGTACGGCTGCAGGCTGCGCAGGTCGATGATCTCGGCGTCGATGCCGGTCTTCTTGACCGCGCGGCGGCTGCGCTCGACGGTCGAGCCGTAGGTGATGATCGTCAGGTCGTTGCCCTCGCGCACCGTCTTCGCCTTGCCGAACGGGATGGTGTAGTCCTCGCCGGGGTTGAACGACTTGTTGTAGGTCTGACGGTACAGGTGCTTGGGCTCGAGGAACATGACCGGGTCCTCGCAGCGAATGGCCGTTCGCAACAAGCCGGCGGCGTCGGCCGCGGTCGACGGCATCACCACGCGCAGGCCCGGGATGTGGGTGAAGAGCACCGCGCCCGACTGGCTGTGATACGGGGCGCCGCCCTTGAGGTAGCCGCCGATGGGCACGCGCACCACCACCGGCGCGCTGAACGCGTTGTTCGAGCGCCAGCGCATGTTGGACAGCTCGTTTTTGAGCTGCATGTAGGCGGGCCAGATATAGTCGAAGAACTGGATCTCGACGACCGGCTTCAAGCCGCGGGTGGCCATACCGATGGCGCGGCCGATGATGTTGGCCTCGGCCAGCGGGCTGTTGAACACGCGGCGGTAGCCAAACTCGGACTGCAGGCCGTGGGTGACCTTGAAGACGCCGCCCTTGCCCTTGACCTCGCCCTCGAGCTCCTGCTTGGTCACGTCGGCGACGTCCTCGCCGAAGATGACGATGCGCGGGTCGCGGCGCATCTCGGTGCGCATCGTGTTGTTCAGAAGGTCGACCATCGTCTTCTCGCCGCCTTCCTCGTCCCACTGGGGCTCGACGTCGAACTCGTCGCTCGTGGGGTCGACGTCGGGGCTCCACACGTAGTCGAGCACCGTGTCGGGATGCGGGGTGGGCAGCTCGAGCGCCTCGTCGACCGCGTCGCGCACGGCCTGCTCGACCTCGGCTTTGACCTCTTCGACGCCTTCTTCGGTCAGGATGCCCTCGGCGACGAGGAACTCGGGGAAGGTCTTGATCGGGTCCTTGGCCGCCTCGGCCTCACGCTCGGCGTCGGGCTTGTACATCTTCTCGTCGTCCGACATCGAGTGGCTGTAGGGGCGGATGACGTGGGCGTGCAGAAGCGCCGGGCCCTTGCCCGAACGGGCGTACTCGACGGCCTTTTTGGCCTCGACGTAGCTCTCGATGGGGTCGCAGCCGTCGTACTCGGTGATGTAGAGGTTCTCGAAGCCGGCGCAGGCCTTCGAAATCGAGCCGCCGTGGACCTGCTCGGTGCTCGGCACGCTGATGGCGTAGCCGTTGTCCTCGACCATGAAGATGACCGGAAGCTTGTAGGTCGACGCGGTGCCGATCGCCTCCCAGAACTCACCTTCGCTCGACGCGCCGTCACCGATGGAGACGTAGACCACCTCGTCGTCTTTGTAGAGGTCGGTCTTGTCCTTGAGCTCGTCGACCTGGCTCATGATGCGGCCGACTTCGGCGGCGCCGGCGGCCTGCAATTCCTGGGTGCCGGTGCACGAGGACTGGCTGACGATGTTGAGGTCTTTGTGGCCCCAGTGCGCCGGCATCTGGCGGCCACCGGAGTTGGGGTCTTCGCTCGAGCCGACGGCTTCGGCCAAGACTTCCAGCGGGGTCATACCCAACGCCACGCACAGGGCGCGGTCGCGGTAGTACGGGTAGAACCAATCGTAGCCCGCCTTCATCGCCTTGGCTGCGCCCACAAGCGCGGCTTCGTGGCCGGCGCCCGAGATCTGGAAATAGATCTTTTGCTGGCGCTTCAGGTTGATCTCAGCGTCGTCGAGCTTTCGCGAGGTATACATGTCGCGAAAGAGCTGGACCAACTCGTCGGGGCTCAGCCCGCCGTACTTGTCGGTCGATGCACCGTCGCCCGCAGGGGCCTTCGCCTCGCCGCCGGCGCCGTCATTCGCCTTCGCCTGGATTTCGTCTGCCGAACTTCCCTCGATATTCGTCGCCATTTTTTGCCTCTTCCCGCCTTATGATTGTGCGGCGCGCGAGGATGCTCCGTACCGCTGTGAGGGCCCAGTTTCGCAGGAATCTGACGCCCTTACGGATTCTCGACACACGCCTGAAATCGAGAAATTTGTCTTCCGGAAGGAAGTGTTAGCACAGGCGTTACGCGCGGGACAAGGGAGGGAAATAGGGTGTTGGCGTGCTTCTTGTATGACGCGCTGCGTTATCGGCGTTCCTTGCTTGTCGACGCGTCCCCTCCGCCTCGCAGAAGACGCTCGGCACCTCCCTCGCGCGAACGACGCGCGGGGGAGGGGGATTGCAGGAAAGGAATGTGATTCAGACGCGCAAAAAACACCCCGTGGCGTTGCGCACGGGAAGGAGCCCCTCGCCAAGCTGCCACATGTCAAACTTCGGACGCTGAGGGGCACTCGCAGCGAAAGAAGGTTCGGTGCGTGGGCATCTTGCCCTCTTAAGCGAGCGCTGGAAGCACTCGCACCGAAAGACGACAGCGCGATGTGTTCGGTGCGTGGGCATCTTGCCCTCGTAAGCGAGAGCTGGAAGCACTCGCCCCGAAAGAAGGTTCGGTGCGTGGGCATCTTGCCCTCGCCAGCGAGAGCTGAAAGCACTCGCCCCGAAAGAAGGTTCGGTGCGTGGGCATCTTGCCCTCGCCAGCGAGAGCTGAAAGCACTCGCACCGAAAGGGGATTGCAGGAAAGGAAACAGGTCCAGACGCGCAAAAACCTCCCCGGGCCGTCGTTCAGGCCTCGGGGAGGTGTCGGCGCGGCGTAGCCAAGCCGACGGAGGGGCCCCGCCAAAAAGCAAGGGACTGCAAACTCGAAGAGTCAGTTCGCCACGAAGTTCAAGATCCGACCCGGCACCCAGATCACCTTGCGAATCGTCTTGCCCTCCAGGTGGCGCTCGACGTTGTCTTCGGCGCGGGCGGCCGCCACGGCGGTCTCCTCGTCGGCGTCGACGGGCACTTCGATCACACCGCGCACCTTGCCCATGACCTGCACGGCCACCTCGACGGTGTCCTCTTTGGTCAGCTCCTCTTCGTACTCCGGCCAGGCCGCGTTGGCGACCGACGGCTCGTTGCCCAGCTTCTCCCACAGCTCTTCGGCCGTGTGCGGGGCGTACGGGGCGACCATGACGGTCAGCGCCTCGAGGGTCTGCTTGCTGACGTCGTCCTGTTTGTACAGGAAGTTGACGAACTCCATCATCGCCGCGATGGCGGTGTTGAAGTCCAGGTTGCCGGTGTCCTCGGTGACCTTCTTGATGGTCTTGTGCAGCTCGCGCTGCTCGTCGCCCGACGGCTCGTAGTCGAGCACGTTGTCGCTAAGCTCGCCGTCCTCGCCCACCGTCAGGCGCCAGATGCGCGACAGGAAGCGGTGCACGCCGTTGACCCCGCGCGGGTCCCACGGCTTGGTCTGCTCGAGCGGGCCCATGAACATCTCGTAGAGCCTGAGCGAGTCGGCGCCGTAGTCTTTGATGACGTCGTCGGGGTTGATGACGTTGCCGCGCGACTTCGACATCTTCTCGGTGAGCACGTCGAGCTCGATGTCGTGCTCGGGGTGCATCGGGGTGTCGTTATCCCAGCGCACGTCGGTGGGGGCGATGACGCGCTCCCTTTGCGCTTCGACCTCGCCGTCGTAGCCGACCATGCTGAACGGCTCGCCGTTCTCGTCGACCGCGTACCGGTAGGTGCGTCCCAGGATCATGCCCTGGTTGACCACCCGCTGGAACGGCTCTTTGGTGCTGACGACGCCCACGTCGTACAGGACCTTGTGCCAGAAACGCGCGTACAGAAGGTGCAGCACGGCGTGCTCGGCGCCGCCGACGTATAGGTCGACGGGCATCCAGTATTTTTCTTTCTTCTCGGCCCAGGGCTCCTCGTCGTTGTGCGGGTCGAGGTAGCGCAGGTAATACCAGCACGAGCCGGCCCACTGCGGCATGGTGTTCGTCTCGCGGCGCGCGGTCATGCCCGACTCGGGGTCGACCGTCTCGACCCACTCGTCGATGGTCGCCAAGGGCGACTCGCCGGTGCCGCTCGGCTCGTATTTCTCGACCTCGGGGAGCTCCAGCGGCAGCTGCTCTTCGGGCAGCGGCACCGTCTCGCCGTCGTCGCGGTGGATGATGGGGAAGGGCTCGCCCCAGTAGCGCTGGCGGCTGAACAGCCAGTCGCGCAGCTTGTAGTTGATGGTGCCCTTGCCCTTGCCCTCGTCCTCGAGCCACGCGGTGATCTTCTTTTTGGCGTCGGGGACCGACAGGCCGTCGATCAAGCCGGAGTTCACCAACTCGCCGTCGCCCGTGTAGGCCTCCTCCTGGACGTCGCCGCCCGAGACGACCTCGCGGATCTCGATGTCGTACTTTTTGGCGAACTCCCAGTCGCGTTCGTCGTGGGCGGGCACGGCCATGATGGCGCCGGTGCCGTAGCTCATGAGCACGTAGTCGGCGACCCAGATGGGGATCTTCTCGTCGTTGACCGGGTTGATGGCGTACGCGCCGGTGAACACGCCCGACTTCTCCTTTTGGAGCTCGGTGCGCTGCAGCTCGCTCTTCATGGCGGCTTCTTTCTTGTACGCCTCGACTTCGAGCTTGTGCTCCTCGTCGGTCAGCTCGTCGACCAGCGGGTGCTCGGGCGACAGGACCATGTAGGTGGCGCCGAACAGGGTGTCGGGACGTGTGGTGAACACGCGGATATTGGCCTCGAGCCCGTCGGCCGACTCCGGGTCGACCGCGAAGTCGACCTCGGCGCCCTTCGACTTGCCGATCCAGTTGCGCTGCATGTCCTTGAGGTGCTCGGGCCAGTCGATGTCGTCGAGATCCTCGAGCAGGCGGTCGGCGTACTCGGTGATCGCCAGCATCCACTGGCGCATCGGCTTGCGGATGACCGGGTGGCCGCCGCGCTCGCTCTTGCCGTCGATGACCTCTTCGTTCGCCAACACCGTGCCCAGGGCGGGGCACCAGTTCACAGGCACCTCGGCCACATACGCCAGACCCTGGTGGTACAGCTGCAAGAAGATCCACTGGGTCCACTTGTAGTAGCCCGGGTCGGTCGTGTTGATCTCGCGGTCCCAGTCGTAGCTAAAGCCCAGCGCCTTGAGCTGGCGCTTGAAGGTCGCCACGTTCTCGGCGGTCTTGACCGCCGGGTGGGTGCCCGTCTTGATGGCGTATTGCTCGGCGGGAAGCCCGAACGCATCCCACCCCATCGGGTGGAGTACGTTAAACCCGCGCGCCCGCTTGTAGCGCGCCACGATGTCGGTGGCCGTGTACCCCTCGACGTGGCCCACGTGTAGGCCCGAGCCGGACGGGTACGGAAACATGTCGAGGACGTAATACTTGGGCTTGCTCTCGTCGGCCTCGACTTGGAAGGTCTTGTTCTCCTCCCAGAATTTCTGCCACTTCGGCTCGATCTCTTCGGGCTTGTAGTTCGACATGGTCTCTTCTGTATAGGTGGTTGGTTCTTGGTTCTTGGTTCTTGGTGTGGGCTATCCGCAGCGTGTCGAACAAGCCATCGGCAGTGGTTCTTGGGCGCCATCGACTCTCCAACTCGCGATGAGCATCGACGGGATGGAACCAAAAACCAAAAACCAAGAACCGTGGCGAATCAGCGCCAAGTTTCGAACGGCGAGGGCTTTACATGAGCCACAAAACGTACGTTGACGTACTTAGAACAAGGTGCCCCGGGCTTCAAGTCTAGGCGCGCGTTCTCCCGGGACTCCCTCCGGTCGCCCCGGGCTACCGAGGCCTTCGTTTCGCTTCGCTTCACTCCGGCGCGGCGCCAAACTACGGCGCCTTGGTAGGTCCCGTGGACACGTGTCGGTGAGACCACCAAGGCGCCCGCCGTTGGGGCGCCGCGCCGAGCGCCGTTTGCGAGGCCTCGGTAGCCCCGGGGCGACCGCAGCGAAGCGGAGGGAGTCCGGGGAAAGAGCGCCCCAAGAATCTCGAGCGCCCGTCGCCCCATGATAAACCCCGCGCCGTCGCGGGGAAGACGCCGCGCGCGCTACGAGGACGTCGCGCGCGCCGCAAGGACGGCGAGCACGCTACGGGGACGATGGACGTCGAGGGAAGGACGGCGAGCGCGCCGCAAGCGCGGCGAGTGTGCTGCAAAGACGATGGACGTCGCCGCAAGGACGGCGAGCGTGCTACGGGGACGATAGACGTCGAGGGAAGGGCGGCGAGCGCGCCGCAAGAACGGCGAGTGTGCTGCAAAGACGATAGACGTCGCGGGAAGGACGGCGAGCGCGCCGCAAGGACGATAGACGTCGCGGGAAGGACGGCGAGCGCGCTACAAGGACGCAGACTTCGCGGGGACCCCCTGCGAGTTTGCTGCGACCCCCTGCGAGCTTGCTACGACCCCCTGCGAGCCACCCACCAAGACCCAAGACCGCGCCGCAGGCGCGATCACTCCCAGACCTGCACCTTGTAGCTCCACGCCCACCCGGGCGCCAAGCAATCCTTGTCGGCGCCGGTGATCATGAACCAGTAGGTGCCCGCCTCGAAGCGTTTGGTGGGCCATTTGATGCGCGCGGAGAACTCGCCGTCTTCGTCGACGGGGACGCATTCGTCGATCCAGCTGCCGCCGTCGATGAGCTTGCGGTGGATGGCGATGTTGGGGTGGTCGCCGTGGTAGGTGCCCTGGACGAGGTGCGACTGGTCGGGGTCGTCGATGACCGCGGGGAGCTCGCCGTCGAGGATGACTCCGTGGTGGGCGAAGGCCTCTTTGGGGATCTGCGAGAAGCCCCGGTCGCGGCATTGGGCGCGGATTTTGTTCTCGGAGGTGTACTCGGTCTCGGGGACCACGAAGCCGTAGCCGCGCTCGCGCGCCTCCCAGATGCGCACGGGCACGGTGTGGCGGGTGGAGTCGGTCAGCGCGAAGTGCAGGTGCGGGCCGCTCGAAAAGCCGGTGTTGCCGCACAGGCCGATGACCTGGCCGGCGCAGACCTGCTCGCCGGGCTCGACGAGCGCGCCCAGCTCGCGCAGGTGGTAGTACTCGGAGTAGGTGCCGTCGCCGTGGTCCAGGATGACGTAGTTGGCGTCCTCGACGCACGACGGATCGGGGCAGCCCTTGTCGCTGTCCTCGCGGATCGCCCACACCCGCCCGCTCTTCGAGGCGGTGATAGGGGTGCCCTCCTTGCAGCGGTAGTCGATGGAGAAGGCCAGGTCTTCTTTGTGGCTCAGGTAGCCGTGGAAGCCCTGCATGACCTTCGTCTTGAAACCCTCTCTAAATGGGATATGGTGCAGCGGCGCCCGCTGAGTCTGACATTTGCCGCGCGGCCCGAGCTTGGCGCCGGCCATGCACACCGGCGTGGAGCCGAAGCCCGTGCAGCCCGAGGCCGCCACCACGGCGGCGAGCACGCAGAGGGCGAGCGCATAGAGGGCCGGCAGCGGCGTCTTCGGGGCGATGTTGTCGGCGGAATGTGTACGCATCGAACGGCGTTGCGTGGGCGTGTTCTAGGTTTGTGGATCTTGCTCCCTCCGACCGACTGAGTCAACTGTGGATCCCATCATCGTCCTCATCATCACGCTGATCGCGCTGAGCGGCGGCGGCGCCGGAAGCGCGGCGGTGATGATCCAGCGCCGCAAGCGCCAGCTCGCCCTGCGCGAGGCGGTGCTCGAGAAGGTCGACCACGCCGGCCGGCCGCTCTCGCTGTTCGACGTCTTCTGGGACCTGGGCGTGAGCGACTACGCCCTCGCCCTGATGGACCACCACGGCATCTTGCCGCGGGCCCCGCAGGACTTCGAGAAGGCCCACAGCGTCCTGGACGACCTCATCGAGGCCCACGGCACTTACACCGATTTTCTGGAGGACAACCTGGCGGCCATCCAGGAGTTCTACCGCGACCACCGCCAGACCGGCCACCGCCGAAAGATCCCCACGCTGACCGTGCGCGACCGAAAGCTCTTGCCCGGCGGGCGCCGCCAGAAGGGCGCCGGGCCCAAGGGCGACTCGACTGCACTTGTGCGCAAGGGCGAGGAGATGCCCGCGGTGGTGGGCGAGGTGCTCGACGACGAGGAGCGCGAGCAGGCCGAGCGCGAGCTGGGGCTCGTGGTGCACGGCTCGGTCGACGACCGGCGCGTGTCGCGCGAGGACCTCGAGCCGCTTCTGATGACCGTGAGCGCCGACGAGCAGATGCCCATCGGGCGCGGCGTCGACGTCGACGAGGCCTCCAAGCAAGATTGGCTGGCGACGGTCAAGAATATCTTCGACGGGCGCTTGACCGACGAACTCAAAAAATGGTGGGAGTTTCGCTCGCTGCGCGCCGCCAAGTCGCGCCTCGACGAGCAATTCGCCAAGTTCTACGACTTCTACGCCGACCTCGCCGGTGAGCGTCCCGACTTCTACGAGATGCTCTACGACACCACCAAGCGCTGGCGGGGCGAGGCCGACCGGATCGACGACCTGTTGTCCCAGAAGCCGTGGCGCCGCGAGCCGTTCGCCGACTGCGCCGAAGTGCTCGTCTTCGAGGCGCGCCGGCTGGCCAACCAGCTCGCCCACCGCGCCAAGCGCAACGTCGACGACACCGTCGAGCGCATCCACGAGCACGCCCGCGACGGCGACAAGGCGATGGCGGGCTACCTATTGTATTTGAATCACCACGCATTCTTCGCCGGCCGCGCGCCCCAGTACGGCAAGTACGTCGAGCGCATCGAGCGGCAGGCCTATCGCGTCCAAGAAGAGCTACGAAAACTAAAAAAGGAAGGCCAACTGTGAGCTTCGACGTCCGCAAAAAGATGACCGACCTCGTCTTCGGGGTCCAAGACGATATCACCACCGCGCTGGCCGAACTCGACGGCATGGAGTTTCGCGAGGACGAGTGGGAGCGCCCCGGCGGCGGAGGCGGCCGAAGCCGCGTGCTCCAGGAGGGCAATATCTTCGAAAAGGCCGGCGTCGGCGTCTCGGTCGTCGAGGGCGAGCTGAGCGAGCAGGCCGCCCGCCAGATGGGCGGCGGCGGCCACATCGAGGACCTGTCGTTCTGGGCCACAGGCGTCAGCCTCGTCATCCACCCGCACAACCCGATGGCGCCCACCGTGCACGCCAACTACCGCTACTTCGAGCGCGGCGACGGCTCCGAGCCCGGCTCCTGGTGGTTCGGCGGCGGCTCCGACCTGACCCCGGCGTACCTGTTCGAAGAGGACGCCGAGCATTTCCACCGCGTGCACAAAGAGGCCTGCGACAAGCACCACCCCGACTTCTACCCGCGCTACAAGAAATGGTGTGACGAGTATTTCTACATCGAGCACCGCGAGGAGGCGCGCGGCGTGGGCGGCATCTTCTTCGACAACCTGCACGAGCCCCTGGGCGACGAGGAGACGGCCACCGAAGACCTGTTCGGGTTCGTGAGCGACTGCGCCCACGCCTTCTTGCCCGCCTATATGCCGATTATCGAGCGCCGCCACGACATGGACTTCGACGAGGGGCACAGAGAGTGGCAGCAGATGCGCCGCGGCCGCTACGTCGAGTTCAACCTGGTCTACGACCGGGGCACGAAGTTCGGCCTGCGCACCAAAGGGCGCATCGAGTCTATTCTGATGAGCCTGCCGCTGACCGCGCGCTGGGAGTATGCGCCCGAGCTCGAGGAGGGGTCGGAGGAGGCGCGCCTCGTTGATGTGTTGAAAAACCCGAAGGATTGGCTGTAGGCCGACCCGACCCGATGGCCTCATCGGTGAGTCTGCGAAAAAAGACGCCCCCGCAGGATTGAGTCACAATCCTGCGGGGGCGTCTTATTAGGTGGGAAGCCGGGCTAGGCGTTACTACTTACGGGCTGAGCGTATCGTAGATGATCACGACGCGCTCGCCGGCGACCCCGTTTGCCGGGTCTTCGAGCTGCGGGCGAGCCGGGCCGAAGAAGGCGACGCTGTTGGTCTCGGGGAAGTAGTCCCAGCCGTCGGTGCGGCTTCGGCTGACGGCCTGTCCACCCACGTACACTCGAAGCGAGGAGGCGATGGGCGAGCTCGGCAGCGTGTAGTTCGTCGCCCGCGCCGCGGCCAGGTCGAGCATGTGGTCCAAGATCGGCTCGAGGCTCTGGCACAGCGAGCCGTAGGCGCCTTGGATGGAGGCGGCCAACTGACGGTAGGAGGCGGCGTCGTAGTTGCCGCAGCTCTGACCGTCACCGACCAGCGAGACCGGGATGGTCTTGCCGCCGAAGTAGGAGACGAAGTCGCTCATGAGCTGGCTGCCGGTCGGGCTGGTGAGCGGGTCGTTCTGGAAGGTCTGAGCCTCCTCGTCGCTCAAGTAGATCGAGATGACCTCGGCGCCGGTTCGGATGGGCGTCGCCGACTGGCTTCCCAGCATGTCGGTCAGCCCCTCTTTGGTCACCTTCAACCCGAATTCTTCGTAGCGGTTGCCCGTCCAGTTGACCACCTGTTGCACTTCGGCCTCGAAGTTGGTCTGCGAGCGGTGCCAGCCGCTGGAGTTGAGCAGCTGGCCGTTCTGGGCGTCGTCCATGGCGGTCACGCCCATGCGCCAGTCGAAGCCCATCGTGGGCAGCCGCGAGAAGAAGCCGGCGTAGACGTTTTGGAGGCGCGAGTAGTCGTCGGACATCGAGCCCGACTGGTCGAGCACCCAGTAGAACTCGACCGGGGCGCGGCCGGTGAAGGTGCCGAACGTCTCGCAGTGGTTGGTCGGGGTGGCCGACGCGGCGGTGAGCGCCGTGGTGTCGACCGCGTTTTTGGCGAGGGCGCGCAGCCCGGGGTTGGCGCCCAGGGTGGTCGCCTCGGTGACGGTGGCCAAGACGATCGCGCCCTGGGTGCGCTGGACGACGGTCAGATCGACGCGGAACTCGGTGCCGCTGGGTCCGTTGGGCGTCGGCAGGTTGGCGACGTCGGTGGCCACGAAGGGGCCCATTTCGGCGAGCAGCGTGTCTCGCAGTTGACCGGTCGTCATGGCGCTGGCGGTCTGGAGCATGTAGTGGCCGCGCGCGGCCAAGAACCCGTCGTGGGTGGTGAACTCTCCGAGCGACCAGTCTTGGGCGAGCGTGCCGTGGTTGGTGAGGCGCTGGCGACGCAGCTGCAACATTTCGTTGGCGTCGGCGCCGAGAGCTGCGGTGTCGGCGACCACGAAGCCGAGCACCTCGGAGTTGGCGTCGCCGAAGGCCGCAGCGCCCAGCGAGCTGCCGGAGGTGTCGTTCAATTCGACGAATTGGGTGTAGTCGACGTCGAGGGCGAGCGCCCAGTTGCCCGCGCTGCTCGATTGGGTCTGGTAGGCGCCGGTGATGGTGCCGCTGTTGTTCGTGCACTGGGTGACGAACCAGCGGTTGGCGTCTTGGACGCCGTCGTTGTAGGTCGACGCCTGGGTCGGGTCGAGGCCGTAGGCGACCTCCTCGGCGTCGTCGAGGCCGTCGCCGTCGGTGTCGGCCAGCAGCGGGTCGGAGGAGTGGACCACGACCTCGTCATAATCGTTGAGCCCGTCGCCATCGGAGTCGGCCACGCTCGGGTCGGTGCCGGCCTGGGCCTCCTCGCCGTCGAGCAGGCCGTCGCCATCGCCGTCGGCGACCAGCGGGTCGGTGCCCGCGGCGATTTCGTCGGCGTCGGTGGCGAAGTCGTTGTCGGTGTCTTCGGAGAGCGGGTCGGTGCCGTGAGTGTTGACCTCGGCGCCATCTTCGAGGGTGTCCCCATCGGTGTCGACGGCCGCCGGGTTGGTGCCGTGAGTGTTGACCTCGGCCGCGTCGTCGAGGCCATCACCGTCGGTGTCGGTCATGGTGGGATCGCTGGCGTGCGAGTTGATCTCGCTGCGATCGTCGAGGCCGTCGCCGTCGGTGTCGGTCATGGTGGGGTCGGAGCCGTGGTCGTTGACCTCGGCGCCGTCGTCGAGGCCGTCGCCGTCGGTGTCGGTCTGCAGCGGGTCGGAGCCGTAGGTGTCGACCTCGTCACCGTCGCTGACACCATCTTGATCGGTGTCGGCTTCGAACGGGTCGGTGTCGTGGACGTTCAACTCGTCGCCGTCGGAGAGGCCGTCGCCGTCCGAGTCGGGATCGAGCGGGTCGGTGCCCTCTCGAAAGATCTCGGTGTGGTCGTCGAGGCCATCGCCATCGGTGTCGGCCGCATTGGGGTCGGTCCCGCGGGCCACTTCGTCGCAATCGTTGATGCGGTCGCCGTCGGAGTCGGCGGCGGGGTCACACTGCGGGTCATCGGAGGTGTCCGAGCCGGCGTCTTGCTGGCCGGTATCTTGCTGCCCAGTGTCCTGCTGGCCCGTATCTTCTTGCTGCCCTGCATCTTGTTGGCCGCCCGAATCCGTCTGATCGGTGTCTTCGCCACCGGCGTCCGGATTGTCGTTGTTGGGCGCCTCGAGGAACTCACAGGAGCCTTCGACGCAGATGCGGTCGAGCTTGCAGTCCGAGTCCTTGACGCAACCCTCCTCCGAGTTGTCCGACGTGCACGCGGCCGCCATTGGGACGACCAAAAGAAATATCGCTAATACGCTCTTCCACGTAGCCATGAGTACAACCTCCAAAAAATTACATGTATCCGCTGGAGGTCACTGTAGCATGTGCAAGGTTGGAATCGAACGGTGGTGCGTGACATTTATGCAACCGGCTCGCAGACGCCGAGGCGCGCGCTCAGCGAATGGGATTGTCCCAGCGACCGGTCTCGGCAAAATCGAGCGCGAGCGGCCCCGCCGGCGACTGGAACTGCGCGGTGCCGTCGAGGTCCCAGTCGATCGAGCGCGCGTTGACCACGCGGCCGGCGATCGAGCCGACGTCCTCGAAGCGCACGCGGATGGGCATCTTGACGCGGGTGGTGCGCTGGGCGGGCAGGGTCTTGTCCATGCGGGTGGTGCCGGCGCCCACGCGCGTATTAAACAGGCGCAGGTTCCAGTCGACCTGCTCGAGGGGCAGGACGAAGGGGTTGGGGTTGTTGACGTCGAAGTAGACGTCGACGGTCAGCCCGCTGAGCTTGACGCTGTCGAGGCGAGCCGAGCGAACGCTCACGCTCGGATAGGCGCAGCTCGACAGGGCGACCAGCGCGGTGAGCAGGAGCGTGCAGGCCCCGAGCAGGGCAGGGCGGCTGAGAGTGTTCATCGACTTCTCCGGCAATCGTTTGGTCTGGGATTTCGCGGGGTTCGCCCCGCGGAATTTACAATGTCCGCGACTGTTCGACTAGTACGGACGTCCGCGCGGGGCGTTTGATTCAGTTGCCCGATTCATTGGCTGGTTCGCCCACCTGGCCGCTCTGCGCACTATGGTTGACAGAGCCGGGGGCCATCTGTAGGTTTACGTGCTCATTGCGCCGCTCAAAAATTTTTGGGCTGCGCGAGCATCGAAGAGAGAGACGTAGGACTTATGTCTGCATTTCAGATTGAATTGCACGAGCTCGAGAACGGCGCCGTCGAAAAGGCGTTCCGACCGAGCCGCGAACAACTCGAGGAGCTCTTTGCCGGAGTGGAGGACGATTTTCGTATCCTCGACGCCGAAGGGTTCGCGGCCGATGTGCGCGCACAGATGGCCGACTCGACGGTCCACGTCTCCGGCCACGTCGAAGGCGGCTTCGTCTACGATTGTGGGCGTTGCCTCAGCGAGCGTCAGTTCCAGGTCGACACCGACGTCGATTTCGTCTTGATGTCTGAGAGCGAGTGGTCTAACGCCTACGCTGGCGAAGAGGAAATCGCGCTGCGCGAAGACGAATTGGACGTCAGCTACTACGAGGGCGAGACGCTCGACCTCGGCCAGTTGATTCGCGAAGCGGTGTTGCTCGAGCTTCCGCCGTTTCCGAATTGTCCGGACACCTTGCGCGAAGAGTGCGATACCCTCTATGAAGAGCGCATCGGCGAAGAGACCGTCGAAGAGCTCGAAGAGCAGAAGGTCGATCTTCGGTGGGGCCCGCTCAAGAACCTGAAAGTCACCGACAGTGGCAAGGTCAAGCAGGTCGACGACAAGAAGAATAAAGATTGAGGCGGCTCGTCCTCGGACGGGCCCATACACGTTGATTCAACAAAAGCTAGCTGTTTCAAGGAGAAAGAGATGGCAGTCCCGAAAAAACGCAAGTCGCAGGCCAAAACGCGTTCGCGCCGTTCGGCCAACATGAAGATGAAGGCGCCGCGCTACCAGCGCTGCCCCGAGTGCTTCGCCCCCAAGCGCACCCACCGCGTCTGCGGCGAGTGTGGCTACTACAACGGCGAGCAGATCATCGAGGTCTGGGAGTACTGAGCTTTAAGCCATGTCCACCGAGTCCAAAGTCATCCAGGTGGTCGCTCAAACGCTGGAATTGTCGCAAGACGAGGTCAGCACGAGCGACCGCTTCATCGAGGATCTCGGGGCGAACAGTCTCGATATCGTGAACTTGATCTGGCGTATCGAGGAAGCGTTTTCGCTCCCCGAGACGCCGGAGTCCGTGCTCGAGGAGATCGAGACGGTCGGGGATCTGGTCGGGCTGGTCGCCAAGACCCGCTCCGACGAGGCCTTTGAGGCTTCGGAGGTCGCCGATCTGGTGATCGCTTCCGACCACGCCGGCGTCGAGTTCAAGGCGATGCTGGCCGATTGGTTGCGCGAGCAGGGCAAGACGGTCGTCGACCTGGGGCCCGCCGAGGCCCAGTCGGTCGACTATCCCGATTTTGCCGAGCTGCTCGCCAACAAGGTCGCCGGCGGCCACGCCGACAAGGGCATCCTCATCTGCGGCTCGGGCATTGGCATGTCCATCGCGGCCAACAAAGTGCCCGACGTGCGCGCCGCCCTGGTCACCGACCCGCTGATGGCGTCGCTGTCCCGGCAGCACAACAACGCCAATGTGCTGTGCCTCGGCGCGCGCATCATCGGCGAGGAGTTGGCCAAAGCCTGCGTCGACGCGTTTCTGACGACGGATTTCGATCCCGGCGATGACGGCCGGCATCAACGTCGCGTCGGTCGCATCGCAGAGATTGCCCGTCAGTCCTGCAAGTAGCATGTCGAGCGCCGTCAGCCGGCGCTCGATTTTTCTTTCCAGTCCCGAGAAGCACCATGCGTTGCCCGTTCTGCGGCCACCTCGAGGATAAGGTTGTCGACTCTCGCGTCTCCAAGGAGGGCGAGAAGATTCGGCGCCGCCGCGAGTGCCAGGCGTGTGAGCGTCGCTACACGACCTACGAACGGGTCGAAGAGGCGTTCCCCCAGATCGTCAAGAGCGACGGGGCTCGCGAAGAGTACGACCGCGCCAAGTTGCGCCACGGTATTCAGATCGCCTGCATCAAGCGCCCCATCTCCATCGAACAGATCGACCAGGTCGTCGACGCGGTCGAAAAGCGCATGCTCGACCAGTCGAGCCGCGAGGTCTCCAGCGACTGGATCGGCTCGACGGTCACCGCCGAGCTTCGAGATCTCGACCCCATCGCCTACATCCGATTTGCCAGCGTCTACCGCGCCTTTAGCGACATCCAGGCGTTTCTCGAGGAGCTTCGCGGCCTCGACGAAAACCCCGGTGGCGAATCGACGCCGACTCACGGTCGACAACCCCGCCCCGACAGTGGTAGCACCGTCGCCAATGAGTCCGCCGAACCCGCGGCCGACTAGAGGATAACGATGAGCTCCGAGTCGCACGCCAACCGCCACGAGCGCCTCATGGCCGAGGCGATTGCCGAGGCGAAGAAGGCCGAGGGTCGTACCCGGCCCAATCCGCTTGTGGGTTGTGTGATCGTGCGAGACGGCGAGGTCGTCGCGCGCGGCTACCACGCCCGCGCCGGCGAAGCCCACGGCGAAGTCGCCGCGCTGCGCGCGCTCGACGGCTCCGCCGAAGGCTGCGAGGCCTACGTCAACCTCGAGCCGTGCTGCCACCACGGGCGCACGCCTCCCTGCACCGAAGCGCTGATCAACGCGGGCATCCGCCGCGTCTATGTCGGCACGCTCGACCCGTTTCCCGAGGTCAGCGGCAAGGGTATCGAGGCGCTTCGCCGCGCCGGGGTCGAGGTCGTCTCCGGCGTGCTCGAAGACGAGAGCCGACGGCTCAATCAGCCCTATTTCAAGCGCATCACCACCGGACTTCCGTGGGTCGCCGTCAAATACGCGATGACCCTCGACGGCAAGATCGCCAGCAGCACGGGCGACTCGGCCTGGATTTCGAGTGAGGCGTCGCGACGACGCGTGCACGAGCTTCGCAACGTCCACGATGCGATCATGGTCGGCACCGGCACGTTGTTGCACGACAACCCGCGGTTGACCTGTCGCATCGACGGCGGGCGCGACCCGGTGCGAGTAGTCCTCGACGCGACGCTGTCGGCCCCGCTCGACGCCAACGTCTTCGACCCGGCGCTCTCGGACGCGCGCACCATCGCCGTCGTCGGCCCACACGCCCCCGACGAGCGCCGACGCGCGCTCGCCGAGCGCGGCGTGACCTTTTTGGAGGTGGCCGTCGACGCCGCCGGCAAGCTCGACCTTCGCCAGGTGCTGCGAGGCCTCGCCGACCGCGAGTTGCCCAGCGTCTTCGTCGAGGGCGGCAGCCAACTGCTCGGCAGCCTGTTCGACCAAAAGCTCGTCGACCGCGTCTACGCGTTTGTCAGCCCCAAAGTCGTCGGTGGTCAAAACGCGCCGTCGGCGGTCGCAGGCGAGGGCGTCGAGGCGATGAAAGATGCGTTGGAACTCGAGCGCCTCTCCATCGAGGTGGTCGACGGGCGCGACGTGTTCATCACCGGCGACGTGCCGGCGAGCTTTCGCGCTGATATCGAGACGACCCCGGCGGCAAGCCGCCCGGTGACCGCCGAGGAGGCATAAGACGATGTTTACTGGACTCGTAGCGGACCTCGGCACCATCAAGGCGATTCGCCAGACCGGCGAGAACTGGACGCTGACCGTGCGCACCGCGTTCGATATGGCCAGCGTCGAGATGGGCGAGAGCATCGCCGTCAACGGCGCGTGCCTTACGGTCACGCAGATGGGCGACGACACGTTTAGTGTGGAGGCGAGCCCGGAGACGCTGCGGCGAACGACGTTGGGCGACCGCAAGGTGGGCGACAAGGTGCACTTGGAGCGCGCGCTGCGCATGGGCGACAGACTCGGCGGGCATATGGTGCTCGGCCACGTCGACGGCGTCGGCAAGCTCGTGGCTAAGCGCCGCGAGAAGAACGCCTGGCTGCTCGATTTCGACGCGCCCGAGCAGGTCGCACGCTACCTCATCGAGAAGGGATCGGTGGCCATCGACGGCGTGAGCCTGACGGTCAACACGGTCGATGCCAATCGCTTCGGTGTGGCGATCATCCCGCACACCTCCGAGCACACGAATCTGACCGATTACGCGGTCGGGCGACGGGTCAACCTGGAGTCCGACGTCATCGGAAAATATGTCGAGAAGTTTGTCAGCCCGAAAGGCGAAGGCATCAGTCGTAAGATGCTCGAGGACTTTGGGTTTTAGTATTCGAGGGCATGAGCCATGAAACAAGAAGCACTCCAGCGAGTCGAACGGGCCGTCGAGGCCTTCCGCGCCGGCGAATTGGTCATCTTGGTCGATGACGAAGACCGGGAAAACGAAGGCGATCTGTGCATGGCCGCCGAGAAGGTGACGCCCGAGGCGATCAACTTCATGGCCACCCACGGGCGCGGCCTTATCTGCCTGACGATGACCGGCAAACGGCTCGACGAGCTCGAGATCCCGATGATGGTCGAAGGGCGCTCGAACGACAGCCAGTTCGGCACCGCGTTCACCGTGAGCATCGAGGCCCGCGAGGGCATCTCGACGGGCATCTCGGCGGCCGACCGCGCGCGCACCGTGCAGGTGGCCGTGGCCGACGACGCCAAGCCGACCGACCTGGTCACCCCCGGCCACGTCTTCCCGCTGCGCGCTCGCGAGGGCGGGGTGCTCGTGCGCACCGGCCAGACCGAAGGCAGCGTCGACCTGGCCCGACTCGCCGGGCTCAAGCCGGCGGGCGTGATCTGCGAGATCATGAACCCGGACGGGACCATGGCGCGCATGCCCGATCTGGAGAAATTCGCCGAAGAGCACAAGGTGCCCATCGTCACGGTCGCCGACATCATCGACTACCGACTGCGCCGCGAGAGCCTGGTCGAGGTGGTCGCCGAGGCCGAGCTTCCCACGGACTACCCGGGCGAGTGGCGGGTCAAGGTGATGCGCAGCCTGCTCGACCGGTCCGAGCACTTCGCGTTCGTGTGCGGTGAGCCGACTCCCGAGGAGCCGACGCTGGTGCGCGTGCAGCACCGCTGCGACACCCTCGACATCTTCCTCGAGGAGCGCAGCGCCTGCCTCGACAAGTTGTCGGGCTCGATGAAGCGCATCGCCGAAGAGGGCAAGGGCGTCATCGTCTACTTGGACAAAGAGGGCCACAGCGCGCTCGACCTGATGCGTCGCCACGGTCTGCTCAGCCACGACCCGCACGCCGAACAGGACGAGGACGACGTCAACCAGCCCGAGCAACTGTTGAAAGAGGTCGGCATCGGCGCCCAGATTCTGGCGGCGGTCGGCGTCGGGCAGATGCGGGTTTTGACGAATCGTCCCAAAAAGATTATCGGGCTCGACGGCTACGGCCTCGAGGTGGTCGACCAGGTGCCGATTCACCCCGACGCGGCCGAATAAGCCCCTTTGGCGTTACAAATTTTTGAATGGAGTACGACATGCCGAATTACGTGGAAGGCAAACTGACCGCCGAGGGCAAGAAATTCGCCATCGTGGCGGCGCGCTGGAATGACATCTTCTCGGAGAAGCTCGTCGGCGGCGCCTGCGATACGCTGGTGCGCCACGGGGTCGACGACAACGATATCACCGTGTTTCGCTGCCCGGGGAGCTTCGAGCTGCCGCAGGTGGCCGCGCGTGTGGCCGAGTCGGGCGACTTCGACGGGATCATCTGTCTGGGCGTGCTGATCCGCGGCGCGACCCCGCACTTCGACTATATCGCCGCCGAGGCGACCAAGGGCATCGGGTCGGTCGGCCAGGACTACGCGCTGCCGGTGGCCTACGGGGTCATCACCTGCGACACCCTGGAACAAGCGATCGAGCGCAGCGGCTCGAAAGCGGGCAACAAAGGCGCCGAAGCGGCGCTGGCTGCCATCGAGATGGCCAATCTCTTCGCCGAAATGGAAGCTTCTGCATGAGCGTTCAACAAAAGAAAGCGCGTGAAGCCGCCCTGTGGGCGCTTTACGGCATGGACGTCACCGGCCAATTGGTGCCGAAGGCGGCCGAAGGATTCTACCCGATCTCCAGTGACCTGGACGACGAGCTCACCGAGGTGTGGCACGACGTCGAGGCGCGCGTGCACGGGGTGGTCGAGGAGTTGCCGCGCATCGACGACGAGGTCCAGCGGGTCAGCCCGCGCTGGCGTCTCGAGCGCATGGCTGTCATCGACCGCAATATCCTGCGCCTGGGCGCCTGGGAGCTGTTCAACCGACAGACGCCCGCCATTGTCGTCATCAACGCGTGTGTCGAGCTTGCCAAGGAGTACGGCGAGCAGAATACTCCCGGCTTTGTCAACGGGCTGCTGGACCAAATATGCAAGGACCACGGCATTCAAATCTCGTCCGAGTGACCCTCAAGCTGGGGCTGCTCCTTGTGATGGTGCTCGCCTTGGGCGCCTGCCGCGAGGATCCCAGCGCCGGCGAGTCGTCGGCGATGAAGTACCAGCGCACGCTCGACGCCAGCGGAAAGCGCGTGCTGGTCACCGACGCCAATGGCGACACCGTCGCCAAGCTTCGAAAGCGAAACACCAAGTTCAAAGTCTACGACGAGTCGCTGGCTCCGGTCGGCTTCGTGGAGTGGCAGAAAGCCGAAGGCGACAGCGGCGCGCGTGTTACCATGCGATCGTTAGACGGAAAGACGCGCAAGAGCGTCGAGCCGGTCTCCGAGGACTCCTTCGAGATCGAAGGACGGGTGCGCATCGAGCGCACCGACCGTGGCTGGGCCGTCTTCGACAAAGACGCCGCCTTAGTCGGCATCTTCGAGCGTGGCTCCGACGAGGAGTGGGTGCTGCGTCCCGACTACGAAGGCGAGCCGTTCGAGGCGACTCGCGACGGCGTGGATTGGAAGGTCAAGCAGGGCGAGGAGACGGTGCTGAAAGCCCGCGCCAACGCGCTGGCGCGCCCCGAAATCCTCGCGCTGAAACTCGACGGCTTGTCGGTGCTCGAACGGATGAGTGTGGGGGCGTGGATGGAGCGGGGGCGGCCGTAGCCTTGGCGCTAGGCGTCGCCGTGCTTAAGTTTTGCGCTGGGAAAAGTTGTAGCTAGGCTCCAGAGAGGCAAACGCTGTGTCTGTAGAATTCGAGGATTACTACAAAGTTCTCGGTGTCGATCGAAATGCGTCCCAACAAGAGATCCAAAAGGCGTTTCGAAAGCTCGCCAAGAAATATCACCCCGATGTGAGCAAAGAGGCGGACGCTGAAGAGCAGTTCAAGAAGGTCAATGAGGCCTACGAGGTCCTCAAGGACCCCGAAACCCGCCAGAAATACGACCAGCTCGGCAAAAACTGGAAGAATTTCCAGGGGGCCGACGGTGGATTCCGCCCGCCTCCCGGCTGGGAGAATATGCGCGCCAACATGGGCGGCGCCTCGTTCGAGGACCTGTTCGGCGGGGCTGCACGTGGCGGCGGCGGTGGGTTTAGCGATTTCTTCAACATCTTCTTTGGCGGCGGCCGTGCCGGCGCGCAGGCCGGCGGCTTCGATTTCCAGAATATGGGTGGGTTTGCCCAAGGCGCCCCTGGCGGTGCCCGAGGCAGCACGCGTGCGCAGCAGCGCAAAGGACGCTCGCGCGAAGCCCAAGTGACCGTGTCGCTCGAAGACGTCGCTGGCGGCGCCGAGCGCAAGATCACCGTGCCGGTGCACGAGCGCACGCCGCAGGGCCACGTGGTCCAGAAGACCAAGCGCCTCAACGTCAAGATTCCGCCGGGCACCACCGACGGCACCGTCATCCGCCTGCAGGGGCAGGGGGAACCGGGAGTCGGCGGCGGGCCGGCCGGCGACTTGCGACTCGAGGTCAAGATTGCGCCTCATCCAGACTTCGAGGTCGACGGCCACGACCTCTACACCGACTTGTACGTCACCCCGTGGGAGGCCGCGTTGGGAGCGAAGGTGCCGGTCAAAACCCTCGACGGGGAAGTCACCTTGACGATCCCCGCCGGATCGCAGAGTGGCTCGAAGCTGAGGCTTCGCGGCAAAGGGCTGCCGAAGAAGGCAGGCAAGAAGAAGGGCAACCTGTACGCGCGTCTGCTCGTTCGGGTGCCCGACGAGCTCAGCGACCGGGAGCGCGAGCTGTTCGAAGCGCTCGCCGAGGCTTCGAACTTCGATCCGCGCCAGGCATAAGCTTCGAACTCAGCATTGAGCGCTGGGATCGCGTCGGCGCTTCCGCTATACTATCCGTATGGAAGCACGATTCCTCGGGCATGCGGCGGTACTGTTAACTTCACAAGACGGTACCGCGCTGCTTGTCGACCCGTATAACCCCGGGGGATTCGGCCAGAAGATGGGCTATGGTCCCATTCCCTATCGGGCCGACGCAGTCGTCTGCTCGCACGAGCATCTCGACCACTGCGGTCTGTCGTACCTTCCAAACCAACCCCACCACATCGAGGGCAATGGCGAGTTCGGGCCGTTTTCGGTGCGTCGCTATCGTGCGTTTCACGACGAGTACGGCGGCCGGCGCCGAGGCGGTGCGGTCGACGTGCTCGCCATCGAAGCCGACGGGATGACGCTCGTCCACTTGAGCGACGTCGGCCACAGCCCCACCGACGCGCTCGTCGACGCGCTGGCTCGCCCCGACGTGCTGTTTGTCCCCGTGGGCGGGTTTTACACCATCGGCGCCGCCCAGGCCCGAGAGTGGCACCGTCGCCTGGCCCCCAGCGTGGTCATTCCGTTGCACTACAAGACCGACCGGTGCGGTTTGCCGCTTCGGGGGCGGGCCGACTTCGAGGCCCAGGTGGGTGGACGCGGCGCCGAGCAAGGCTCGTGCGTTGAACTGAAATCCCGTATGATTACTTTCAAAGATAGCGTCGTCTTACTCAGGCCTGAGTGCTGATGGGCGAGAGAGGCAAGCAGTGAGCGGCAAACCATCGAGGCCAATGAGCGGCAGACGCAAGTTCTCAGCACAAAGCGTGAATCTTCGAGCACGATACGCGCATCTAGCTAATACGGGGGCGATGGGGGCTGGGAACAAAATTTCGCGCCGTCGTGGTTATAATAACGTATTGCGGTAACGCGGCCGGCAGGGCGAGTCGAACAAGGGAGAGCTCGCGAACGAGAGGGTGACGTCACATGGATGTTCAGGAATTCGAACAGGCGATTCTGAAGTTGGCTTTCGAGACCGATGCGCGGATCACGACCGCGTCGGTCGCCTATTATCTGGGGATCCCCAGTAAAAAAGCCAACGAGCTTCTGAACGCGCTGCTCGAGGAGGGGGTCCTCGAGCTAGACAGCGACCAGGACGGCAACCTTTACTACCGCGTGCCCAACCAACCGGACGGCAACGACGGCTTGCTCCCCAGGCTGCGCCTGGAGCAGCAAAGCGAGGTCGACGCCAGCGCGAAGGGGCCGCAGCATGCGGCACGGCCGGAGTCGGCTCAGGCGCAACAGCAGAGCCGCCCCAAGCGGCTGCCGCCGTCGGTGGCGCTCGTGTCCGCCTCCGAGCAGGACGACACCGAGCCCGTCTCTCCGCGACAGTACGGTCGCCGCCAGTTGCCCGATGAAAGTGGTGCGGGCGACTTCGCGCGTCTGGCGGGCCGTCGGGAGGGCTTCGAGCGCCCCGGGGACCACGACGGCCAAGCCGGCGGCAGGGCCGATGTGAACGGCTGGAAACCCTCGGGCGGCGGCTCCAAGCCTATCCGCGTCGAACGCGGCCACCCCGAGCAAGGGGGCGGTCGCCGTGGCGGCCCCGACGGGTGGAACGAGCCACGCAAGCCGCGCGTTCAGACCCGCACACGCAACAGCGGCGAGCTCTTCTCGGGCCTCACCCATCGTCAAGCCCGCCCCGACGCCAGCTTGGACCGCTGCGGGGCGAGTCCGGTGATCGTGTCCGACTCAGTGCGCTGCGATCCCAAGCCGCTTCCGAGCCGCAAGCCCGTGGTGGCGAGCTGCGTGGAGCCCAGCGCACGCAAGCACAACTGGACCTCGGGCGCTTTCGAGTCGTCCAACGGTCAACTCTTCGAGCGCGCTCAATCCCAGTCGACCATGCTCGCGCCGACCGCCGGCGGCGAGCTCGCCATGCGCGATGACGGTCTCGA
The DNA here is from genome assembly GCF_006517175.1 of Persicimonas caeni. Taxonomy (NCBI): domain Bacteria; class Deltaproteobacteria; order Bradymonadales; family Bradymonadaceae; genus Persicimonas; species Persicimonas caeni. The sequence goes on from NZ_CP041186.1 coordinate 6,589,102, forward strand.
GCGCCCCGAGCATCAGCCCGGCATGGCGCTTCTGTTGAGCCTGATCCTTTGCGGCACCGGCCAGATCTACAACGGTGAAGTCTCCAAGGGCATCATGATGATGGTCCTGTGCTTCCTGCTGTGGTTCGTCCTGCTCGGCTGGGTCGTCCACATCTGGTCGATCGTCGATTCGGTGGTCGTCGCCGAGCGCCTCAACCGCAAGGCCGGCTAGGCCTTTCCGAATCTCGAATGTGCCCGAAAAGGCCCCTCCGGACGGTGTGGGGCCTTTTCTGTGTTTCGAGGTGCGGCCGTCCCTTGCTCGAGGGAGCGCGAAGCAGTGGCGACAAGTCGCCGCGGTGAATTTCTCAACGCCGGGCCCGTCTTCCAAGAGCGGCGGCGCAGATGGACAAGGCCCCGCAAGTTCTCCGCTCTCGATACGCTGGAAATCCAAATGGTCCCGACCTTGAAACTGCTCGCCGTCGTATGCGCCTTGGTTTGGACAGTTGGATGCGCTCCATCGAAATCACTGAAGGCCCCGTCGAAACAGCCGCCCGCGCAAACCGAAGTCATCCGCTCCGCCGAGTTGGTACTCCCGGATGCCGACAATGTTGCGATTCGCCAGGCCCGCTCCATGCCTCATGGTGGAGGGGGTCCGGAGTTTCGCGTGATTTGCCAACCGGAAGACATCGAGCCCTTCAATCGCTATCTCGACGAGCCTGTGGAGCCGGCGGCTCAGCAAGTGCTCATGGCCTCGATGGGCCCACGGCGAAAGGGGGGGATTTTCCATTCGCATTGCCCGGGTGGTGGAGACCGAGGACGCACGCTGGGTAGAGGTCGTCCAGGTGGGGCCGGATGAGGCCTGTAATGTGACGATGGCGGGCACTGAGCCCTTGGCGCTCGCCGTCGTACCGCGATCGGACAAACCCGTGCACTTCGTCGTGCGCCCTCTCGAGTTGCGTCCATGCGACTGACGGGCTGGAAGGTGGGGGCTTCGGTCGCTGTGCCCCATGGCTCGCCCTCAGGGCAACCGTGCGAGCCCTGAACTGGGACCAGCATTCGATTCCCAGCGCCGCCGGCATCTCGATCGCACATAGAAGAGGGCCGCGCACCGCGCCGTGCGCGGCCCTTTTTCGTTGGTTCTTGGAAGTCGCTGGGGCGGGTACACGTTTGGATGGGGCGCCGGCTTGCGCACACCACATTGGTGTGTTAGACACGGCGCGCCAAAAAATTCGCAGGTGCATCGACGACGACGCACCACAATTACACACGTCTCTGGACCGCAGCCCCGTGTGCTTGGCACCGACCAGGTGGGGAGGGCGGGATGAAGGAGACGGAGGACTAACAAATCAACTCAGGAGAAAAACGATGGCAGAAGTTTCCATGAAAGACCTGCTGGAGGCCGGCGTACACTTCGGTCACCAGACCAATCGCTGGAACCCCAAGATGGGCCAATATATCTTTGGCGCCCGCAACGGGGTTCACATTGTCGACCTCAGCCAGACCGTGCGTCTGTTCGCCAAAGCCCAGGAGTTCGTCGGTCGCATGACCGCCGCCGGCGAGAGCATCATGTTCGTGGGCACCAAAAAGCAGGCGCAGGACGCCATTCGCGCCCAGGCCGAGCGCGCCAACCAGTTCTACGTGGTCAACCGTTGGCTCGGTGGCACGCTGACCAACTGGCGCACCATCCGCAAGTCGATCGAGAAGCTCGAAGAGCTCGACAAGATGTCGCGCGACGGCTCGTACGCCAAGTACACCAAGAAAGAAGTCTTGATGTTCGAGCGTGAGCGCGAGCGTCTGGAGAACAACGTCGGCGGTATCCGCGGCATGGAAGGTGTGCCCGGTGCGCTGTTCGTCATCGACCCGCACAAAGAAGAGATCGCCATCAAAGAGGCCAACAAGCTGGGTATTCCGGTCGTGGCCGTGTGCGATACCAACTGTGACCCCGATGGCATCGACTATGTCATCCCGGGCAACGACGACGCCATTCGCGCCATCCGCCTGTTCGCCAACGCCATTGCCGATGCTTGCCTCGAGGGCGGCAAAGTCGCCAGCTCGCGTCGCGAGGAGAGCGCCCGTGAGGCCGCTCGCGCCGCGTCCGACTTCCACGTCGCCGAAGGCAAGAAGGGCCCCGAGGTCCAGAAGCTTGGTGAAGGCGGCGCTTCGCAGCAGGCCGAAGGCTAAGACGAGCCTTTCCAAGGTTTAGAGAACGAACCGACCGTATAAATTTTGAACCGACGACGCGGCCCCGACATTCAGGGGCCGCGTCGCCAAAAGGAGCATCACACCATGGGAATCAGTGCGAAGGAAGTAAAAGCGCTTCGTGACCGCACGGGCGCCGGCATGATGGACTGCAAGAAGGCCCTCCAGGAAAATGACGGCGATATGGACGCCGCCATCGAATACCTCGAGAAGAAAGGTATCGCGGCTGCCAAGAAGAAGTCGGGCCGCGTCGCCGCCGAGGGCTTGGTGCGCGCCTGGACCAACGACGACGCCACCGAGGCCGTCCTCGTCGAAGTCAACTCCGAGACCGACTTCGTTGCTCGCAACGACAAGTTCCAGGAGTTCGCCGATGAGGTGACCGCTGCCATCGGTCAGTCGGACATCCTGTCGGTCGACGATCTCGAGAAAGTCGAGGTCGACGGCAAGACCGTCACCGAGCACACGACCGAGACGATCGCCACCCTGGGCGAGAACATTTCGGTGCGCCGCTTCGCCCGCTTCCAAGCCGACAACGGTCTGGTGGGCACCTACATCCACGCCGGTGACCAGATTGGCGTGCTCGTCAAGGTCGCCATCGATGGCGACGCCGACCGCGGCGAAGTCGAAGACTTCTCGCGTGACGTGGCCATGCACATCGCGGCGATGAACCCGCCGTACCTGTCGCCCTCGCAGATCCCGGACGCCGAGCGCTCCTCGCAAGAAGAGGTCTTCTCGGCGCAGATGGCCGAAGAGGGCAAGCCCGAGCACATCATCCCGAAGATCGTGACCGGCAAGATCAAGAAGTGGGAGTCCGAAGTCAGCCTTCTCGAGCAGCCGTTCGTCAAGGACACCGACAAGACGGTCTCCGAATACCAGGACACCTTCGGCGGTGTGAGCATCGAGGACTTCGTGCGTTTCGAAGTCGGCGAAGGCATCGAAAAGAAGGACGAAGACTTCCGCAAAGAAGTCGCCGAGCAGCTAAAAGGCTGATCATCGGCCATTGACAAAGCGCCCTTCGGGGCGCTTTTTTTTGGAATCAACGGCGTCCCACTTACGGACCCCTAGCACCACCCGGACCGGTACATGTCGAAGCCCAAGTTTCAACGAGTCCTCATCAAGTTGTCGGGAGAAGCCCTCCAAGACGGACAGGGTTATGGAATCTCTCCGGATACACTCGGGCTCATCGCCGAGGAGATTGTCGAGCTGAGCCAGCTCGGCGTCGAGGTCGGCATCGTCATCGGCGGAGGCAACATCTTTCGCGGCGTCGCCGGCAGCACCGCCGGCATGGACCGCGCCTCGGCCGATTACATGGGAATGCTCGCCACGGTGATCAATGCGTTGGCGCTGCAAGACGCGGTCGAAAAACTCGGCGTTCCTACCCGAGTTCAGACGGCGCTCGAAATTAAAGAAGTTGCTGAACCGTATATTCGTAGGCGTGCGATGCGCCACCTGGAGAAGGGGCGCGTGGTCATCTTCGCAGCGGGTACGGGCAACCCGTACTTCACCACCGACACTGCGGCGGCGCTGCGAGCGATGGAGATTCGCGCCTCGGTGATTCTCAAGGCGACCAAGGTCGACGGCGTTTATGACGCCGACCCGGTCGACAATCCGGACGCCAAGATGTACGACCGGCTGACGTATCTGGATGTGTTGTCCAGAAACCTTCGAGTGATGGACTCGACGGCAATCAGCCTTTGCATGGACAACAGTCTTCCGATTATCGTCTTCAACCTGCGCAAGCGCGGCAACATGAAGGCGGTGATCTTCGGTGAGCAAATTGGAACGCTCATCGTGGACAACGACAGCGTATTGACTCGCGACTAGCGGACTTTGCCATTTAGGGACAAGTATCGCTGCCGAATCTGCTCGAGGAGGAGCCATGGAACAGTTGGTATTGGATGAACTCAAAGAAGATTATCAGACCACCGTCAAGGATCTGAAGCGCTCGCTGGCCAAGATCCGCACCGGTCGGGCCAACCTGGGGATGCTCGACGGCATCAAGGTCGAGTACTACGGCCAGATGAGCCCGCTCAATCAGGTGGCCACGATGAAGGTCGCCGACCCGCGCCTGATCACCATTCAGCCATGGGAGAGCGACTTGATCCCCGAGATCGAGCGGTCGATTTCGTCGTCGGATCTCGGGTTGAACCCGTCGAATGACGGCAACATCATTCGCGTGCCGATTCCGGCCCTGACCGGTGAGCGTCGCCAAGAGCTGACCAAGGTGGTCAAGCGTGAGGGTGAGGATCACAAGATCGCGCTGCGCAATCGTCGGCGCGAGGCGAACGACCAGATCAAGGAACTCGAGAAGGAGTCCGAGATCACCGAAGACCAGATGCATCGTGCTTTCTCGAAGATCGACGCGATGACTGACCAGTTTACCTCGAAAATCGACCAGATTGTCGAGGACAAAACGAACGAGATTCTGGAGGTCTGAGCCTCAGACGACTCCGAAGATCGACAAGAGCAGATAGACGACGCCCGCAAGCGAAATCACGCTGAGGGTGATCACCCCGACTTCCACAGGGCCGAGGCCCCGCGCAGTGGAGTCGGGGTTTTGTCGTTCTTCGTCCTCATCGAGTTCGGAGGTGGGCGACGCCTCGTTGTCTTCGGTCAACGTGTCGTAGCCTGGACGTGCCTTGTGCTTGGACGGAGCCTCCTCGTCGTGGGCGGGCCCGCCAGCGCCGTCGAGCTCCTCGAGGTAGGCTTCGAGAGGGTCGACAAAGCGTAACTCCACATCGCCGGCGACGATGGTCTCTCCGGACGCGAGGCGACGTGGACCGTCGAGGGGCACGCCGGCGACGCTGGGCGATACGTTGGCGCTGGTCTCGGTGGGCTCGACGCCGAACCCGTCGCCGTCGCGAAAGAGCTTCAGGGCGCAGCCCAGCCCTTCGACATGCAAGTCTGCATCGGCGGCATCGGCGAGCCGCCCGTGATCGAGGGTATCGGGCACGACGAGCTTTTCGCCGGCGCATGGTCCTCGCATCACCTCGAAGTAAGCCGACTCGTCGGTGCCCGTGTCTTGGGTGGCGAAGAGGGCGTCGCCGAGCAACTGGCGCGCCATTGTGCCTGTATGCTGCAGCGAGAAAGCGTCGCCGAGCGCGGGCACGAACTCGACATCGATGCGCAGGTCGAGGATTTCGAGTCTGCCGCCGCCGCTTAGCGCCTGGTCGGTGTCTGCAGGCAGCGGTTTGCCGTCGAGCAGGGTGCCGTTGGTGCTCTTCTCATCACGCACGACCAGGCCGGCGTCGGTGCGAAGGAGGGTCAGGTGATGGCCGGAGACGACGCGAAGGGGGATTCGAACGTCGCAACGAGAGCTGCGTCCGATGGTCACGCGGTCTTCGTCGAACTCGACGACCTGGGGTTTAGAGGTTCTGGGCGGGCGAATCGTCAGTCTTACGGGCATGAGCGCTCCCCGGAGTTGATACGGATAACGTCGAGTCGAGCCAAAGACGGCGTACGACATACAACTCACCAAGGGGGCTGACCGATCTGCAGGCTGTCGGGACTAGATAATCCCGAGAAACGCCAGAACGACGATCAGGGTAAAGACTCCGATGGCCCCCCATAGGCCGATCGACATGAGTTCGTCCTTTTGGTTTTCTGCGCGACGCTCTTCCTCCTTGCGCAAATCACGCGGCTCGTCCGCGTCACCGCGTGCAAAGCGCTGTGCCGATCTGATCTCGCGGCTCCAGAAGGCCTGCTCGGCCTCGTTGAGCAGTTGACCGCTGGTGTCGACGGTATAACTCACGCGCATGAGTTCGTCGTGGCGCTCGATGACCACCGAGGTGTGCAACTCGGTCATATTCGAGGTCCACCAACCAGCGCCGGCGCGCCCACGTTCGACAGTCGCGCCGGTCAGCGGCGCGGTATCGTCTTCGGAGGATTGTGCGTCACTCGGTTCCTTTTGACGCTCGACGATTCGATAGCCATTGGCCAAGTAAAACTCGATCAGCCGAAACACAGGATCATCGGTGGGAAAGGGGCCCTCGATTTCCCCGGTCTCTCGGTGGGTCGACATTGCGAATGCCATGCGCAGAAGGAACCAAGTATGCTACCATTCTACGCTGTTCGACGACGCTGACAACACCACGCGCGAGAAAACTCGCCGAGCGCGATGAGCCGAGACAACACGACAGCCAAGGATGGGTGGAGCCGTCAGGAGTGGTTGGCGCTTGTGCTCGGCGTGGTCATGGTCGGCTTGATGGGCCGCATGGCGTACAAGCTCTACCTCGAGGGCGACGAGATCTGCTCGGCGCTGCAGAAGAGCCTGGAGAGCGCGCCGGGTCGACGGATGCCGTGCACACGGCTGTCCTATTATGCCGAGCCCGTTGATTGGCTGGCGCTCGTCGGCAGCGACGGCGCGATTCCGGCCCCTGTGTCCGCGGACTACAGCTTCGACAACCATGGCAGCCTAGTGCGCGTCGAGACGGACCACGGCGACGATGGGGACGTCGATATCGTCTACGAATGTACGCTGCTCGGTAAGATGCTGATGCCGTTTACGAACTATGACGCGTGGACATCCTACGGCGCGATCACCGAACTCTCCAAGGGGAGCCAACCGGCTGATGAGGCCCAGTTGGCGAGCGAGGGCGAAACTGGAGTCGGTGGGCTGCACACGGAGCTGCGAGTGCGCCGCCAAGAGCCCTTTTGGGTGCAGTACGAGGCAAAGACCCACGCCAACGGCGGAGAGTTGGTCCGGCGGGTGGTGCACGGTGAGGTGACTCGCACGCTCACCGACACCAGCTACGAGTACGATGGCGGAGGCGACTTGATCTCGATGCGTACCGTGCGGGTCTCGCATCCCAATACCTTCGTCCGCCAGACCGACTACACCTACGAGTGCTGGGACTAGCAAGTGCTGGGACTAGAACTCGTAGGTCGCGCCCAGTCCGCCCACGAAGCCGCCTTCGATACCTGCTGACCGCGAGGCATAGCCGGCGCGCGCATCCAGAGTCAGACCCTCGCTCGCCTCCACACCCACATCGTAGAGGAGTCGCGTGCCCGTCGGTCCGCCTTCGTCGGGACGCTTGGTCAACTCGATGGTCAGGGCCATGGGGACGTCGGGCACCGTGTCCCAGCGAAAGGCCATCCAGCCACGGTTGCCGACTTCGTCTTGAATCTCCCCGCCCACCGCGAAATGCGTTCCGCTGATGCGTCCGATGCGCACGGTGGCTCCCGCTCCGGCGGCAAACCCCTGGTCGCTGGCGCCGAGGATGAGGCGTGTACCCACAGACAAGTTGTCGAGAAATGCCAGATTGGCTTCGCCATAACCGTAGTCGTAGCCAGGCTCCCCAAGAGGGGTGTCGCTGCCGTATCCGTCGTTGAGCCCACGACTCTCTCCGTCGACGGTGACCGTGGGTTGTGAGCCGCGCAGCCGACCGATACCGAAGCGGAAGTCGTGAAGCCACGTGAGCACCCTGTAGGTATACTCGAGCTCGGCGACCCAGTAGGCGTCGGAGTTGGCATCGGTGACGAGGTCCTCGCCGGAGGCGTCGATCGAGACTTCACCCGGGCCGACGTTGCGCCGGCCGTAGGCGGTATACTCGGCGCGCAGTCGAAACTGCGAGCGGTCGTTGTCGTAGCGCTCGAGACGGTGGCGCTCGGTTACCTCGGCCGCGGTCGGACGCACCATCAGTCGGTACGGCTCCTCTCGCGACGCAAAGTGCACCCGTTCGGTGTCATCTTGGGCACGAGAGGCGATGTAGTATTCGATGCCCGGCGGCACGGACATCTCTTTGGGCAAGATCGCTGCAAACTCGTCATCACCGGTACGCTTCAGCGCGAAGCGTCGATACTCGCCTTGGGAACCGAGCGGCCGCGCGTCCACCCAGGCCTGCTCGAGCTTCCAGTCACCCACGATTCGGGTCTCGATGAGCACTTGCTCATTCGAGCGTAATGTCGCGCTCGGCCGGTGGATGATGGCCGGCTCGACGGACGGCTCGGCAGCGGGCTCGTCCGATTGGGCGCTCACGGCCTGAGGTGCACCCAGCAAAGCGAGGGTCGAGAGCACCACACGTACATACAGTTGCGTCGAATTCATGATTCTGCTCCTTCGCTCTTTACCAGGTGAACACGGTGCCGAGGCCGGCGGTGGGCCCCTGATACTGAATCGTGCGTGCGTTCCATCCCACCCGCGCCATCAGCGTGAACCAGTCGTTGAACTGATAGCCGGTGCCGTAGTTGAGCATGACGCCCAGGTCTTCGCCGACGGGGAGGTTGGTCACCACCACCTCGCCACTCATCGGGATATTCTCGAGCTCTTCGACGGCCAACTTGATCCAGACCTCGTTGCCGATGCCGTCGGTGTTCGCGAGCCCCAGCTCGAGGCGGGTGGCGTCTCGGCGGCCGATGCGCAGCTCCGTGCGAAGCCCGAAGGTGTCGTCGAGGCTCGACGAGGAGCTCGATTGGCGGTCTCCGACGAGCAGGCGGCCCGACAGTCCGACGAACTCGGAGAGCGTGAACTGCAGCTCGGCAAAGCCGTAGCTGACGCTGATGTCGCTCGCATCGGCGCCGGCTTCGATCTCGTCGACCGGTCCACCGCGCCCCTCGAAGATACCTGCACCCACCTTCAGCGCTTCGAGCATTCCAAAGCCGACGTGGTAACGGTAATCGGACTCGAAGCGCAGGTATTCGTCATCACCTGGGCCGCTCTTGAAGTTGACGTATTCGACCACCCCGGTGGCCTTGGAGCGGTCGGCGCGGCGGATGGGATCGTTGGGCGGGACCTCGACGTGGAGGTCGTTGGGCTCCGAGGCGCTCCCGGCGATCAGTTGGAGTTCGCCGTCGTCGCGCACGGCTTCGACGAAGAACTCGAACTCCCCGGGCGCCTCGGCGTGCTCGTCTAGGCGAGTACGCCAGTTGCGGTCGCCGTCACGCTCGAGGTCGCGCTCTTGGAAGCTCGGCTCGTCCGGGTGGCGGTAGAGCACGCGTACCTTCTCGACTCGCTCGGGCTCTTCGAAGGTGGCGACCAACTCGACCGGGTCGCCAGGGTAAAGGGTCGGTGCGTAGGTGACCTTCGCCTCGAGCGGGTTTCGCTTGTCGTCTTCGCGCTGCATGATGAGCGCACGCTGCTCGAGCAAGCGCCCACGCAGCCACTTGAGCTCGGCCGCCACCTGTTCGGCAAACGGGCTGTCGGGATGCTCTTCCAAAAACGCCGTCCAGATGTCGACGCGTTCCGAAAGAGGGCGTCCGAGGGACTTCTGAAAGGCTTTGTCGACTGCCGCGACCTCTGGGCTTTGCGTGGGAGGGCACGGTTCGCTGCTCTTGGATGGGACGTCGCTGGTCAGATCGACCGTCTTCGAATCTGAAGGGTCGGTCGTCTCTTTGGGCGAGGCGGCTGGCGGTTTTGCTTTCTGCGCCTGTGCCGGAGACTGCTTGGGCGGAAACCAGACGACATAATCGCCCACTGCGGGCAGCCGCTCGAGCGATTCGGCTTTGTTTGCGATGGAGAGTTGGTCGCCGACCTGACGCAGCGGCAGATCACCGATGGGAAAGCGGTCGACGATGGTCTTCTCGGTGACCGGGTGCGTCACCTCCACCCGACGATACACACGCACCGTGGCGTCGTCGGGCAGGCCGTCCGAGCCGCCCAGATCGACGATAATTTCACCGTCGCTCACCTTCAGAATGATCCCCTCCCGGGGCGTCTGGTCTGGCTCTGCGGCGATGGCCGTGGCGCTCACTGCGCAGGCTACGGCAAAACCCACCGATGCCAGGAGCTTTGATTGTCTCATCTGCTGCTCCGTCGTAATGACTAAACTACGAGTTGGTCTTTGCGTCAGGCAATGACGAAGCAAAGGGCGTTCCAACGCTTGCAGAAGCGCGGGCAGGATGGGTCTGACTGACTGGTCAGTCGGTATTGGATGAAAAAGTGTCCAGAAGTGGAGCAAGCGCAACGCGGCGCCGGATGTGACGCCGCGGGCTATGAAAGACGCTCGAGAGCGTCGAAGAAGGGGGGAGACTCAGGGCGCAATGAGCATGCGCGGACTGTTGTCTTCCTTTTTCTCTGCCTTTTTTGTCGTGGTCTTTTCGGTCGTCGACGGTGACGACTTCTCCTCGCGTTTTTCGGTGCGCTCTTTGCGGCGCGGGGGACGCTTGGAGGTTCGGCGCACGGTCTTCTTTCGGTCGAGATCGACGGTGAGCTCGGAGTCGCTGTCCGGGCTGACGGTGATCTCCTTGCTCTGGTAACCGCGTCGGCGTAGTTCGACGTCGACCGGGTCCTCGTCACCGGGTTCGAAGGTCAGCGCGACTGGAGCGGTGCCGAGTTTCTCGGAGCCGCGATACACGGCCGCTCCCTCGGGCGACGAGTTGATGGTGATCTTGACCGGCTCGGGCTTGGTCGCAGCAGCGGGAGCCTCGTCACCTTCGGCGTTAGCGGCCTCGTCCGCCTCTTCGTCTGCTGCCGGATCGGCGGCCTCGTCTTTCTCGTCGGTTGCCGCGGCAGCCAACGCTCCGGGTTCGGCCGGTCCGGCTGCTTCGGCCCCTTTATCCAACTCACCATCCAACTCACCGGCCTCAGCCGACGCGACCGCCGCGTCGTCGTTCTGATCCTCGGATAGCTTGGTCGTGAGCAGCCATGCGGCGACTCCTCCGAGCAACAGCACGGCCAATCCCAGGATGACCAGCGCTTTGACGCCCCGGTTGCCGATCCCCGCCTCTTGGATCGCCACTTCGGTCGAGCGGGCCATCTGGTTGGTGGGGCCCTGGGGGGAGCGGGCGCGCATCGATGGGTGAGTTCCTGACAGGTCGGCGCTCTGGTCGGCGGGCACGCCTCCCTGTTGCATTTGCGCGTACCCCTGTTGGGTGTTGCCGTACAGCTGACCCGTGGTCGGCTGATTCATCTGCCCGGTACGGCTGTTCATGATGCGCGAGTTGCTATCCAACGTGCCGGCTTCGGCCAACCGCGATGTGGGCATGTCGGCGCTGAGGACCGGAACCGACGCCGGGTCCACCTCGGCCAGCGCATCGGCAAACTCCTCGGCGTTGGCGAAGCGTTGGTTGTGGTCGATATGCAGCGCTCGGGCGATGACCGGCCCCAGGGGGCTGTCGAGCAGCGCGTTGGGCAGGTCGAGTTCGCCCATCGAGTGCGCTTTGACGCAGCGAAGCGGGTGCATCTCGTCGACAACGGCTTTGCCGGTGAGCGCCTCTACCAAGATCAAGCCCATCTGGTAGACGTCGAAGGCCGGCGAGACAATCTGCGCCTCGATATACTCCGGAGAGAGGTACTGGGGCGTTCCCAGAATCTCGCCGGTGGCGGTCAAGCGGCCTTCACGGGCGTCGCGGATGTGGGCGATGCCGAAGTCGACGATGCGCAGCGACTCGGTGCGCTCGCCGGGGTTGGCCAGAAAGAGGTTCGACGGCTTGAGGTCCTTGTGCACGATCCCGAGCTTGTGCGCCTCGCCGAGGGCCTCGAGACAGTCCACAAAGAGGGGAAGGGCACGCTTCGGATCCATCGAGCCTTTATCAAAGATCTGCTCTTCGAGGTCGTGACCCGACAGCAGTTCCATCACGATGAACGGGATATCGCGCCGCTCGCCGATGAGCCCGAAGTCGAAGATGTTGACCACGTTCGAGTGCTGGATCTTGGCCGCCAGCTTCGCCTCGCGCTTGAAGCGCGCCAGGATATTCTGCTGGGCGTTCGGATCGGTGGTCGAAGCGTGCAGGTTCAGGAACTTGATCGCGACCGGACGCTCGATATTGGTATCGAACGCCTCGAAAACCTGAGCGAAACCGCCGGCCCCCAGATGGCGCGTGATCTCGTAGCGGCCCTGGATAACCGTACCGCTCTTAATCTGAATGTCGTGGATACGGATCGTTGTTTGGTCGCTCATCAGAGCCCCGAAAATGCGTCATACTAGCTTTAAGATGATTCCCGGATACATGTTACTTGGAGTAAGAGTCAAATGCTAGCGTTTTAACGGATTTTTGAACCTCCGGATGCGCGCGTGTGCGAGACGTGGTTGAAATACCCGCCGTTTTCTGTAGCATCCCGCCATACTGAGTGGATACTAACTTTGACCAAGTTGAGGAAGTAAAATGCGCGAACGACTCAAGACGTTGCTCGAGGCGATCACCGACGATGTGCAGACCGAGGTCGTCTGGCTCAATACGCTGTCGCTTCTCGAATATATCGGTGCCCGCAAAATCGGTAAGACGATGTGCCAGAGCCACCCATCGGCGGTCGTGCTCGACCACTGGGCCGACGAGACTCGCCACGCCTATGCGTTCAAGCGCCTGTGCGAAGAGCTCAACGGCGGAGAGTGCGACGAATACTTGGCCCACGACTCGGCCATCAGCTTTTTCCAGAAGCTCGATGAGAGCGCGAGCAAGTGGGTGACCGAGGCGACCGGTGAGGACGACCCTCGTCAGAACTACCTGCTGGTGACCACGCTCATCGAGCGTCGCGCGATGATGGTCTACCCGCTATACCGCGCGGCGACCTCCCACGACATCGTGCGCGACGAGTTGCAGGCGATCATCGTCGAAGAGCAGGACCACCGGGTCGAAATCGAGGAGCGCGCCATCGCTCACCTCGAAGCAAGGGGGGTCGATATCGAAGCCGCCTTCGCCCTCGAAGAGGACCTGTTCGGCAGTCTTTTGACGGCGATGGCGATGGAGATCGGCGTCGAGCTGTGAGACGGCGGGTCAGGCGGGCGAGGGAGTGCGTAGCATTGCGGCAACGATTTTGTCATACTTCTGCGAAGTTCGAGATATCTACCGATTGAGGGTTCCGAGACGATGACGACCCGACTTGCCGTACGCCGCGCATCCGGTGCGCTTCTGCTGTCGTGTGTGATTGCGTGTTCCAGCGCCGGGTGTGAGTCCGGCACCGACCAGAAGGACGAGCCGCACCGCCAAGTCGACCCGTCGGATACCGCCGGGCTCGACGGAAGCGACGATACCGCTTTCGACACGTCCTCCCGCGACGCCGCCGACGGCAGCCAGGCAAGCGACGCCGAGCAGGATGCGACCGACGACGGTGTCCCCGAGTACGCGCTGTCGGCGGCCCCCTACACGACCCTGCAGGGACTGTGGGCACCGCGCGCCCTCTCAGACGCAGCCAAGAGCGCCATGGGCGGCGAAATCGGCGTGACCGACATCGCGCGGTTTGCCGACTACGATATCGGCGTACAATTCGAGGCTGGAAAGCCGTGGGTGATTCACGGGGAGCTTGCGCCGGGATTTCGCCAAGGCAGCGGCGGTGAGCGCAGCAGTCTGCTCTACTTCTGGGAGGCGGCCGACCCCCAGATGATCGACGAGGAGTCGCCGATTCGCTTCGCGGGGACCACTATCGCGCCGATGGGGAGCACGTATCGGCCGCAGAGCCACCTCATCGCGCAGGTCTTCGAGTCGCAGGTGCGAAGCGCGCGGCGTATCAGCGAGGCGAGTGGCAGGCCGTTCGACTTCGCGTTCATCGCCGGCGACATGACGGACGGCGGCCAAGAAAACGAGCTTGCCTGGACCATCGACATCTTGGCCGGCGGCGTCATCGACCCCGACTCGGGCGTCGACGACGACCCGGTGCCGGGACCCGGCAACGACTTCGGCGACCCGTTTCGCTCACCGGGCATCGGGGTGCCTTGGTACCCGGCCGTCGGCAACCACGAAACCCTCTACATGGGGACCTTCCCGGCGACCGACGCGGTCCAGGAGGCCGCGGTGGGTGACCAAGTCATCGACTTTACCGACGATCTGCCCCTTCTGCGCAATATCGACACCGCCTCGAATGGATTTCGCGACGGCTCGACTCCCCACGGCGACGTGGTGACGGGCGGTACGACGCCGCCCGACCCCAAACGACGCATCCTCGATCTGGGCCAAGTCTTGTCGGCCCTGCAAGCGGGCGGCGGCGAGCCCGTTGGCCACGGCATCGACGACAACAACGTCTTCGAAGAACTCGGCTACTACAGCTTTCATCCCATTCCGGGAAAGCCGGTTCGTTTTATCGTCATCAACACCCTGCTGCGTAATCTTCCCACGGCGCTGGGCGGCATCAGCCGCACCCAGTTCGAGTGGGTGGAAGACGAGCTGAAGAGCGCCCAGCGAAACGGCGAGCTCGTCATCGTCGGTAGTCACCACCGGGCCTCGGACTTCGGGCCGGTGAGCGTGGTCAGCGGCGGTGAGTTCAAGTCGCTGTTGGCTTCGTATGACAACGTCGTGTTGCACGTGGCCGGCCACGGCCATCACAACGCCAAGAAGCTGGTGCGCCCCAGCGGCTCGCACGACCCCGAGCAGGGCTACTGGGAGATCATGTGCTCGTCGACGGTCGACTTCCCGATGCAGTCACGCATCATCGAGCTGGTCTACGAGGGCGCCGGCTACCTGTCCGTCTACGTGACCAACATGGAGCAAAACGCCGCCGACGGCACACTGGCGCGTTGGGCGCTCGATTTGGCCGTGGCTCGCAAGTTCTTCGTCAACCGCTCATACCGTGACAAGTGGGCGGAAGGGCTCGATACGATGAACCTGTTGCTGCGCTTCAAGCTCACCTCCAAGATCACGCAGGCCATCGAGGCCGAGGAGTGGCCTACGCGCGTCGAGTCGGAAGAGACTCTGCAGCAGTTGTCCGGTCCCTGAAGTCGCCCACGTGGACGTCGTCAGCCCCACAGAAACTCGCGTGCGCTCGGGTCGGTGAGCGCCTCGACGCCGTGGTGCGCCCCGTACGAGAGCAACTCGTCGACGGTGGCGCCGCCGGTGGCCACCCCCAGGCATTCGGCGCCGATCGCCCGCGCGGCGGCGATGTCGCGGTCGGTATCCCCGATGACAATCACCCGACATCTCTCCAGCGCCATCCCGAGGCGCTCGGCGCCGCGCCGGGCGCCTGCGGCGATGAGCTCGGCGCGATCCTCGGCGTCACAGCCAAACCCGCCGAAGTCGAAGTGAGGGTTGAGCCCGCCACGTGCGAGCTTGATACGCGCGCCGCGCTCGATGTTGCCAGTGCCCAGCCCGATGGCCGCGTTCGTGCGCTCGCCGAGCGCGTCGAGCAGCTCGACCACACCCGAAAAGATGGTGTAGCCGTCGGCGGCATCGACAAACTCGGGCAGAAACCCCAGGTAAGCCTCGATGGCGGCCTCGATCGCCTCGTCGGTCGCCTCCAGTTGGGCGGCGACGAGTCCTTGGCGGGCGATGCTGCGATCGGTCATCCCCGCAAAGGAAAACTCGAGGTGATCACCCGGGCCGGCCAGATCGGCGAAGGCGCGCTCGAAAGCGCGACGCCCGGCGCCCGCCGTCGAGATGAGCGTGCCGTCGATGTCGAACAGGAAAATGCTGGGATGGGCTTGTGTCATGATAGTTCGTTGCGTTTTATGGGCAGGCTGGACGCGAGGTGTCGGTAATCGGTAACATCGCGCGTCGCGACGGTTTCAAGTGTTATAGGAGTCTCGAAGAATGTTGAATGCCAGATTATTGCTTGTCTTGATTCTTGGATGCAGCGCAGCTTTGGTCGGTTGCGGTGACGATTCGGGGAACGGTCAGTCCAACGCACTCCAAGATACCGACATCAGCGCAGATGCCGGCGATGTCTCCGAAGACGCGCTCGGTGACGGCGGCCACGATGGCGACGTCGGCGAAGACAGCGACGCGGATGCGCCGAGCTGTGAGGCGTTCCCGGCCCCTGAGATTGCCGGCACGACCGAGACCGACACGTTGGCCAACGCCCCGGCGCGTTGCGGCCAGCCGTCACACACGTGGATCGAAGACCCCCGCCTTGGCGAGGTGACCCAGATCGGCGTCGAGAAGGATTTTCCCGCCGCGTTCATCGAGGGCATCCTCTCCAGTGAGAATATCAACGCGCCGCGCGAGATCGCCCACGATGCGCGGGTGGTTCAGTACGCCTACATGACTCAAGATCGCGGCCAATTGGTCGAGGCGAGCGCGATGGTGGCGTTCCCGACCGATCGTCAGCCCGGCGCCGAGCCCCGAGAAGTTCTGTTGTTGCTTCACGGCACCACCGGCTTCACCGACGCATGTGCGCCGTCGTCCGACCTGGCATCGCAGGGGCTGGCCGCGCTGCTCGCCTCCTTTGGTTATATGGTCGTCGCCCCCGACTATATCGGCCTGAAAGGCTTTGCGGATCCGACCGGATTTCTGCACCCGTACTTGGTGGGGCAGTCGACGGCGATTTCGTCGCTCGACGCCGTGCGCGCCGCTGCCAACTTGCCGTCGGATAAGCGTGGCGACTGGTGTCTGAAGCCCGAGGTCGTCGCCTTTGGCGGCTCGCAGGGCGGCCACGCGGCGCTGTGGGTCGATCGCCTCGCGCCGTATTATGCCCGTGAGTTGGAGCTGCTCGGCTCGGTGGCCACCGTGCCCCCGGCGGACATGCTCGGCCAGATGGACCGCGCGCTCGAGCAGTTCGTCAACGCCACGGGCAACACCGTGGCCTTCTTGGGGACCACCGCCAGCTGGTACGGGGTCGAGGATCGCCTCGACGAGGTCTTCGTGTCTCCCTACGAGACCGATATCCCCGACGCGCTCGGCTCGACGTGTGACTTTGGCGACATCGCCCCGGACGTCTCCGACACCACGGACATCTTCCAGCAGGCCCTGGTCGACGCCGCGGTCGACGATACCCTCGGCTCGGTCGAGCCATGGGGGTGCATCACCGCCGAGAACGGGCTGACGACCACGTCGGTGCCGCGCTTGGAGCCGACGAGCGACTCGTACGGCGTGATGTTCGTGGTCGGCGAGAACGACGAGCTGGTGCACACGCCCATCGAGCGCGACGCGTTCGTCGAGCTGTGTGATCAAGGCATGCAGATGGAGTTTCTGGAGTGCGCCGGCGCCGGCCACGGCGAGACGACGTTTTTCGCCATGCCCGAAATTCTCGACTTTGTCGACGCGCGCATCGATCGGGTGCAATTCGACGACGCGGCCGCTTGTCAGCTCACCTCGCCGACCACCTGTCGAGGCACGCAGTGAGGCGGCACTTGGCCCCTCGAGATGCCTCTTAGCCGGGAAGGGGGTAGACGCGCCCGTTCTGCTGTCGATATTCGAGTTTAAGGGATATCAACGACATCAGGGGGCAGAACATGGGCGTGCAGGGGCATCACTCTGTTGGTGGCGCTGTATCGAAAAACGCGGGGCGTTTGATCGCGGCGGGGGCCGCGGTGGCGCTGATCTTGTTGTGCTGGGTGGCGGCGGCAGGTGCGCTGCCCCGAGGGATCGTCGCCGAGCGCTACGTCGAGGGGCTAGCGAACCCCACGGCGATGACCATCGCTCCCAGCGGGGACATCTTGGTCACCGAAAAGGGCGGGGAAGTGCGTCTGGTGCGCGACGGCAACCTCGTGGCGGGACCGGTGGTGCGCTTTTCGCCCACGGTCAAGGGCCAGGCCGGTCTGCTGGGCATCGACGTCTTCGACGACTTTGCCGAAAGCGGTCGGTTTATCGTCGCCTACACTCCTGCCTCCGATCCGACACGCATCTGGTTGTCACGGGCGCGAATGACCCCCGAGGGCGGGGAGGTGCTCGAGGATCCTTGGAAGGTCTTGCCCAACAACCCCGACTCAGATCGCAACTATGCCGGGCGTGTCGAGGTGGCCGACGGCCACATCTATGTCGGCCTGGGCGACCTGGGGCGGCACAACGAGGCCCAGAGCACACGCCGGCTTCCGGGCAGCATTCTTCGCTACAACCTCGACGGCACGGTTCCCGCCGACAACCCCTTTGGGACGGCGGTGTATGCCTATGGGTTTCGCAACCCGCAGGGCTTCGAGACCGTCGGGGACGGCACGCTGTGGGTGGTCGACAGCGGCGAGACCGAACACGATGAAATCAGCCGCGTGGTCGCCGGCGGCAACTACGGTTGGCCGGTTGTCATTGGCCACTGCGACAATTACCCGCTGACCGAGGTGTGCGACGAGACCTCGTTGCTCGACCCTCACTACGAATTTCGTTGGCAGACGAGGGTGACCGGCGTGGCCGGTTATCGCGAGGGGCTGATGCCCGCGTTGCGCGGCAGCGTCTTTGTCACCGGGCGCCGCTACGGGGAGTTGCACCGACTGGTCTCCACCGCCGATGGCCGCCGTCTCGAGTTGGCCGTGCCCTTTTTCGTCTTGCCGGGCTCGGAGCCTCAGGCCGGCTTGGTCGACGTGAAGGTCGGGACCGACGGCGCGCTCTACGTGCTGGTCGGCGATACGCCCGCAGGTCAGATCTTGCGCATCGCCCCGCGCGAAGACGTGCTCGACCAGAACGCCATCCTCGAAGAGGGGACCGAGCTGCGGCCCGCCGATACTCCGGTGTGCACGGTCAGCCAAGTGGACGCGGCGGTGCCTTGGTCGCAGGGCGCGCTGCTCGTCATTTGCCTGGTGCTGCTCGTCTGGGCGCTTCGCCGCCGAGAGGTCCCGCGCGCAGTCACCATTTGCGCCTGCCTGCTGGCCGTGCTCACGCTGTGGAGCGCCAAGGTCCACGCCCAGGAGGCGCGCTGGGGCGTCAAAGCCGGCGCCAACGTGGCCACCGTCAGCGGAGACGATGTCGTCACCGCCAGCCTCGCGCCCGGCGTCACCGCGGGCGTAGCCTCACGCTTCGAGTTCAACGAGTATCTGGCCGTGGCGCCCGAGCTTATCTACGCCTGGAAAGGCACCGGGATCGACAGCGTCGACGACCGACACCTGTCTCATCACCTGACCCTGCCGGTCTTCATGGAGGGCAGGCTCAATTTCGGCTGGATCGAGCCGCGTCTGACGGCCGGCCCGGCGGCTACGCTGGTGTTGAGCGCGCGCACCGGTGACCAAATCATGACCGACCGGCTCAATCGTTGGGGCTTCGCCGTGGCGGGAGGGCTGGGGGCCGACTTTGGCTTCGGCAGCGGGATGATGACCGTCGATGCGCGCTTCGAGCGCGGGCTGACAGAGGTGTACGACGACAGAGCCACGCCGCACTACATTCGTACGCCGGAGAACTACAACAACGTGGCCTATCTACTTGTCGGGTATCTCTTCTAAGACAGAAGCAAGTAAGGCAGAAGCAAGACGCCGGCGCAGAGCATGCGCCGGCGTTGATCTAGCTCGTCACGCTTCGTCTTCTTCGGCCACTTCCACCAGCTGCTCGAACATCTCTTCGAGCTGGCTGCGCGACACGTTGCCGGTCAACCGGCGAAGCACATGCCCCTTGTGGAAGAAAATCAGCGTCGGGACCGCTTGGATGCGGTGCTCGTTGGCGAGGTGGGTGTTGGAGTCGATATCGACCTTGCCGACTTTGACTTGGCCGTCGTATTCGGCGGCCAACTCGTCGACCAGGGGCGACAGTGCCTTACACGGGCCACACCACTCGGCCCAAAAGTCGACGACCACAGGCAGGTCCGATTCGAGAACTTCTGCTTCGAAATTGTCGGTCGTCAACTCGATAGCGTCGTTGCTCATCAGTTACTTCCTTCGAATGAGGATGAACAATCCGTCCGTTGGACTACGCGCGCGGGCTACCGTGCCCGGCGTCAGATTGAGCGGTCACACTAGTGACTTGAGCGTCAGATGCAACCTCCCTCGTCAATCAGAACCTTAAGAACACACTCGATAACGCGCAAGTCGACGCCGAAAAGTGCGTCGAATCAGGGTGTTGGTGGTGGTTGAATTCCCATTCGACATTTGAGAAAGTCGTCTCCGAGCAGAACTCACAAATTGGCCCGGAGACTGCAGATGCGATTGAAGATGCGATGGCTGGCTTCGATGTTGGGGATGGCGCTGATGGTCTCGGTGGGGTGCACCGAGCCGAACGCAGCGGCGACGAGCAACAACGGCGACGACAACAACGGCGGTTGGAACCTGGGCGACGCCCAGAGCGACACGGCCGCTGACGACACCTCGCCCGATCCCACCGACACAAGCGGTGGCGGCGATGTCGCGGCCTCGGACACCAGCGTGCCCCAGGACACCACACCCGACCCCGCGGATATCGGTACGCCCGAGGACACCAGCGTGCCCGAAGACACGTCCCCTACTCCGCAAGACGCCGCGTTGGACACGGCTCCAGACGTCACTCCGGACGCCTCGCCCGTCGACACCGGCCCGACCACCTGCTCGACCAACGCCGATTGCACCGGCGGCACACTCTGCTGCGCCGTCGACTGGCAAGGTACCACCGAGTGCGTCACGAGCGACCAGTGTCGCACCGGCGGCGGCTTCTGCTCGAGCGACAACGAATGCGCTCCGAACGAAGGGTGTTGTGACGTCTGGGGCAACCAGATCTGCTCCACGCGCTGCGGTGGCGGCGGTGGTGGAGGTGGCGGCACCGGAAGCGGCGACCCGTGCACGACCAACACCGACTGCTCGGGCAACGAAATCTGTTGCTCGGACGGCCAGACCACCTCATGCACCACCCGCGACAGTTGCTGGACCGGCGGCATTTGCAACCAGGACTCCGAATGCCGTCAGGGCGAGACCTGCTGCGACGTTCCGCAGGTCGGCCAGCGCTGCGTCGATTCCAACTGGTGTCGCTAAACGGTGAGCTCCTCAACCTATAATTAGGACTTTTTGCCAAATCGGCCTCCAGTGTGCTACGCTGGGGGCCGATTGGCTAGAGGGGGCGCCTCACGAGGGCGCTTTTCACCTGTAGAAGCAAGGAGGTGCATTATCACGGTAGCAGCCCGACCCTATATCCATCTCTCCTCGGATGAGCGCCGCAACTACGCCGATCTGAACACCGCCGAAAAGGCGATTATCCAGGTCGCAGTGCAGCGCGAATACGTCACCCGCGACGTCGTGCTCGACACGCTGTCCGATGAATTCACCAAAACCGACCTACGCGATGCGTTCACCGCCCTGTGCGACGAGCAGCGTCTCTTTCGCGTGGGCAACAAGGCCGAGCACGTGCTCATCGAACGCGACTTGTTCTGAGCGAGCCCGAGCTCGACGCATAGATACAGAGAAAGCCGCAGTCCGTTTTGGGCTGCGGCTTTCTCTGTTTGGGTCAAGTCGGTCGGTTTGCGCCCGAGGCTACTCGGCCTTGCGCTCGTAGGTCGCCGTGATCTCGGCTTGGCCGATGGCGTCTTCGGTCACCACTTTCACGAGTTGCTCGACGGTGGGCACCTCGTCGAATTTGGCCCCCGGGTGGTCGATGGCGTAGATGCGAAACACGTAGCGGTGCGGCTTGTCACCCTTGGGCGGGCAGGGCGCGCCGTAGCCCAGCTTGTCGAAGTCGTTGATCGCCTGGAAGGCGTCGACGTCGGTCTCCGGGGCGCCCGGCGTGGTCACGACGATTCGCTCCACGTGCGGCACATTCTCGCCGAGCGCGTGCTCTTCGCCCGGGATGCCCCACATGCCCCAGTGGTGGAAGGTGCCTTGGGGCGCGTCCGGATCGGTCATGATGATGGCGTAGCTCTCGGTGCCATCGGGCGGCTGCGACCAGGTCAGCGGCGGCGACATGCCCTCGGCATCGCAGGTGAACTTGGTCGGAAGCATCCCGCCGTCTTCGAAGGCCGTCGTCGACAGGCCGAACTCCATGCCCCCGCCTTCGTCGTCCGCCTGGTCGTCTTGTTGGGCTTGTTCGTCGGCGGCCTCGGGACTCTCCGCCATGCCTTGTTCGGTGGTGGCTTCGACGGTGGGGTCTTCGGGCCGGTCGGGGGTCTCGGTCTCGCATCCTGCTGCCATGATGAGCAGCGCGGACAACATGATCACACGGTACCTCATCGCGCACTCCCTCGTTTTGGGTAGTCGACAGCGCGGAATCTAATCCCCGACCGGGTATTCTCAATCGACCCGTGGGCCTAGAAATCGGTCTCGCGCATGAGTTGGTCGGCGATCCTGGCCTGGGTGTCGTTGTCGAGCTCGAACGCCTGGACCATGTTGCTCAACAGCAGCTGCTCGGCGCTGACGATGTCGCGGTCGGAGGCGGCGATGCGCGCGGCCAGATAATAAGTCTCTTCGCGCAACCAGTCCTCGCCAAGGCGCTCGCTGATCTGGTGCAGGTAGTCGGGGGCGTCGCCCGGCTGGGCGCTGATGCGCTTGGCGCGCGCGACCGACTCGCTCACGTAGGACTCCAACGGGATCTCTTCTTCCCATTTGACGTGGCGCAGCGAGCTCGTCAGCTCCTTTTGCTCGTCGCCGGCAATCTCGCGGTCGACGGCCATAGCGTAGGTCAGCGCGTCGATCATCGCCTTCTCTTGCTCGGCGCTGATCTTGGAGAAGCTGCGGCCCGAAAACAGGTTGCTCAATGCGGTGATAATGCTCATCGAAGGCGCCTCACTGATAGCTAGGGTAATCGCTGTTTTGTGCTCGAAGACGCCGCCAGTCTAGCGCAGGCTCGTCCTTTGTGCGAGCGGCGAGCAGCGCGCCCAGGTCTCGACGTTGCCGCTGACGTAATTAGCTTGAAGACGATTTCGAACGCTCTACGACTCATGAAGGGAGGTTCTCCATGTTCTTCAAACGCATCTACGACGAAGGTCTCGCCCAAGCTTCTTACCTAATCGCCTGTGCCTCGACAGGAGAGGCGGTGGTCGTCGACCCCACGCGGGATATCGACATCTATCTGGACGAGGCCCGCGAGCAGGGCTTCGAGATTGTGGGCGCGCTCGAGACGCATATTCACGCCGACTTCTTGTCCGGCGCGCGCGAGCTGGCCAAGTCCGTCGGCGGTAAGCTGTACGTCTCCGGCGAGACGGTCTCGGGCTGGAAGTACAAGGGGTTGGATGATTTCGACACGGTCCACCTGAAGGATGGCGACGGCTTCGCGCTCGGAAACGTGCGCTTCGAGGCCGTGCACACGCCCGGCCATACCCCCGAGCACCTGTCCTACCTGGTCACCGACGGCGCCCAGGCCGACGAGCCGATGATGGTGCTCACCGGCGACTTCGTCTTCGTGGGCGACCTGGGCCGGCCCGACCTTCTGGAGACGGCCGCCGGCCAGAGCGGCACGGCCAAAAAGGGCGGCAAGCAGCTCTTTGGGGCGCTGCGCGACAAGTTCGTCGGCTTGAGCCACGAGGTGCTCGTGTGGCCCGGCCACGGCGCCGGTTCGGCCTGCGGCAAGGCCCTGGGCTCCATCCCGGCAAGCTCGGTGGGCTACGAGACCAAGCACAACTGGTGGAAGAAGTATATCGACGATAACGACCAGAGCGGTTTCGTCGAAGAGCTCTTGGCCGACCAGCCCGAGACGCCCAGCTACTTTCGCAAGATGAAGGAGCTCAACCGCGACGGGATGACCTTTTTGGGCGGGCTGCCCACGCCGGCGAAGCTTTTGCCTGACAAGTTCCGCGCGCTGCGCCGCGAGGACGCCCACCTGCTCGACCTGCGCGACAAGGAGGCGTTTGCCGCCAAGCATGTGCCCGGGGCGCTGAACTTCTCGAAGCTCGAGGAGCTGTCCACCCACGCCGGCTGGGTGCTCCCGTACGACGACCGCCCGCTGGTGCTCATCGGGCGCGCCGACCAGATGGAAGAGGCGACTCGCCGGCTGGTGCGCATCGGCATGGACAATATCGTGGGCTACGTCACCCACATCGAGGGCGCGGTCGATGACAGCGAACTGGGCTGCTATCCCATCGTCGACGTCGAGCACGCCCACAAGATGTGGGAGAGCGACGACGCCACGGTTTTGGACGTGCGCGCCCAATCCGAGTGGGAGGAGGGCCACATCCCGGGCGCCATCCACGTCCACTACGGCAAGATTCGCGACAACCTCGACGAGATCCCGCGCGACCAGAAGCTCGTGGTCCACTGCGCCAGCGGCATCCGCGCCAACCTGGCCATCAGCCAGCTTCGCGCCGAGGGCTACGAGCACGTGGCGAATATGCCGGCGGGCTTCGACGGATGGAAAAAAGCAGGCTACCGGACGGAAGAGTCGTGAGGCCTGGGGGGCTTGTGCGTTCGGGTCCTGCGAGCACATTTGGTCACGCGTGTTCGCAGGACCTGACGTCTAAAAGGGGGCCACGTGAAAATCACACCGGTCGTTGGGGGAATCGCCGGGGCGCTTGTCGCCGGCGCCGGCACCATCATCTTGGGCAGCGTGTCGAACGTCGAGGCGATGGTGCTCGTCGAGGCCATCTTGCCGTCGACGCGCTTTTTGTGCTCGGCGATCATGACCGCGGCGGCCACGATTCTGGCGTTGTTGTTGACCAGCCTGGGGTTTGCCCAGGGCATCGACGTCAAGCTCAAGGCCAAGACCTACGAGCGCATGCGCCGCCTGGCGCTGGTCGACTCGGTGGCCCTCATCGGCTCGGTGCTCGTACTGCTCTTGCTGCTCAACGTGCCCATGGAGAAGACCGAGACGGTGCCCGCCTGGTGGTACAGCGCGGCGTACTACGCCATCATCGGCTCGTCGGCGGTCTTGGGCGGCTTGCTCATCTCGATTGTGCTGCTGCTCTACGAGACCATCAAAGGCCTGACCCTGCTGGTCGGCAGCGGCACCTCGCCGCTGCGAAAGCACGACGAGGACGAAGAGCAGCAACAAGACGAGGACGTCAGTCCACCTGCGGGGTCAGTGTCACATCAACCTGGTTGAAGTAGTACGACACCTCGCCCTGGTAGTCGGCGTCGACGCCCACGATGAGCCACAGGTTGCCGTTGGCGTCGGTCTCGACCGAGGCGCTGTGGGTGTGCTCGCGCGTCAGCGTGGTGTAGCGGTCGTAGATGATCGCGCACTCTTCGTTGTGCGTCAGGTCGCCGGCGGCGCTGGCGTCTTCGCCGCCCATCTCGCCGTCACCCTTCTGCATGTTGAACTTGAAGCTGGACTTGTCGTCGCTCTCGACGTTGGCCGGCTTGTAGGTCGACGCGCCCATCTTCAGAAACATCAACTGCCCCTTCTCCTCGGCGCAGTCCTCCGGGTAATTCGACGCGAAGGTCAGCGTGTACTTGACCCGATACGCCGTCTCCGGCTCGAGCCCGGCGTCCGGACCCACCTGACGGCGCATGAACATGAAGATGTCACTGACGCTGTTCTGCCCCTCGAAATAGTAGGCCTTGTCGGTCTCGGAGACCTCGGCCGGAAGCGGGCGAACCTGCTCGACGAAGCCGATGCCCTCGCGCGCGCCGGCCGGGTAGTCGGTCACGTCGGCCTCCCAGCCCTGCTTGCCGTCGTTGAAGTTGTAGCTCAACTCGACCTCGGCCGGCCCGGAGACCTCGGCGCCGGCGTCGATCAGGTCGTTGTTGGTGGTGTCGTCTTCGCTCGCGTCCGAGCAACCGACGAGCAGCGAGAGGAGGGAGACGATGGCGAGGATCAGGATACTGCGTTTCATGGCAAAACCGTGTGGAGTGGAGCAGATGTTATCTGCGCGGTATTTACCACAAATTTGCGCCGCAAAGAAAGACGGGCGTGGCGCCTGCGGTGCAGACGCCACGCGCCGGCTCAGCGCGTCAGCGGCTTGTACTTGATGCGGCTGGGTCGCTTGGCGTCTTCGCCCAGGCGCTTTTTGCGGTCGCGCTCGTAGTCTTGGTAGTTGCCCTCGACCCAGACGACCTGCGAGTTGCCCTCGAAGGCCATGATGTGGGTGGCGATGCGGTCGAGGAACCAGCGATCGTGGCTGATGACCACGGCGCAGCCGGCGAAGTCCTCGAGCGCGTACTCCAGCGAGCGGAGCGTCTCGACGTCGAGGTCGTTGGACGGCTCGTCGAGCAAGAGCAGGTTGCCCCCTTTGAGCAGCGTCTGCGCCAGGTGCACGCGGTTGCGCTCACCGCCCGACAGGGTGCCCACCTTCTGCTGCTGGGTGCGCCCCGAGAAGCCGAACGCCGCCACGTAGGTGCGCGCGTTGATGTCGCGCCCGCCGATGCGCAGCGTGTCGCTGCCGCCCGAGATCGTCTCGTAGACGGTCTTGTCGTCGTCGAGCGTGCCCCGCATCTGGTCGACGTTGGCCAGCTCGACCGTATCACCGATGGTGATCTCGCCTGAATCGGGCTCCTCGTCGCCGGCCATCATACGGAAGAGGGTGGTCTTGCCGGCGCCGTTGGGGCCGATGATACCCACGATGCCGCCCGGGGGCAGGTTGAAGGTCAGGTCCTCGATGAGCAGGCGGTCGCCATAACCCTTCGAGATATGCTCGCCGCGCACGACCACGTTGCCCAGCCGCGGGGCGGGCGGGATGTCGATGGCGTGCTTGTGGCGGCTGGCCTTGCCCTGCAGCTCGTCGAAGTTGCGAAGGCGCTGCTGGGAGCGCTCCGTGCGCTCCTCGTTCGACAGCTTCGACCACTCGTATTCGCGCGCGAGCGTCTCGTAGCGCGCGCTGCCTTCGCGCCCGCTCTCCTCGAGGCTCTTGAGCTTCTGCTGCAGCCAGCTCGTGTAGTTGCCCTCGAACGGAATCCCCTTGCCGCCCTCGAGCTCCAAGATCCACTCGGTGATATTGTCCAGAAAGTAGCGGTCGTGGGTGACCACGATGACGGTGCCCTCGTAGTCCTGCAGCGTGCGCTCGAGCCAGGCGACCGTCTCGGCGTCGAGGTGGTTCGTCGGCTCGTCCAACAGCAGCAGGTCGGGCTTCTGGAGCAACAGCGCGCACAGCGCCACCCGGCGGCGCTCACCACCCGACAGGTGCTCGACGCTGCCGTCGCCGGCGGGCACGCGCAGCGCGTCCATCGCCACGTCGAGGGTGCGGTCGATATCCCACCCGTCGACCGCCTCGATCTTGTCCTGCAGCTCGGCCTGCTCGGCGATGAGCGCGTCCATCTCGTCGGGGCCGACCTCGGCGAATTTGGCCGAGACCTCCTCGTAGCGGTCGAGCAGCGCACGCACCCCGCCCAGGCCCTTCTCGACGTTCTCACGCACGGTCAGCTTCGGGTCGAGCTCGGGCTCCTGGGGCAGGTAGCCCACGGTGGCGTCCGGGTCGACCCAGGTCTCCCCGTTAATGTCGGTGTCGATGCCCGCCATGATGCGCAGCAAGGTCGACTTACCCGAGCCGTTCGGGCCGACCACGCCGATCTTGGCGCCGGGAAAGAACGACAGCCAGATGCCGTCGAGGATCTTCTTTCCGTCGGGAGCGGTCTTCTTGAGGTCCTTCATCGAGTAGATGAATTCTTTTGCCATCGTCGTATGCCTCGGTTTTCTTAGGGTTGATTCGCAGGATCAGCTTATGGCGGCACGTTAGTTGTGCCGCGGCGTGTTTGCAACGGACAAAGCGTTGTGTTTGTGCCCGGATGGTGGGGATGGGTTGATGGTGGGGATGGGGGGCCTCTCCCTCGATCCCTCTCCATCCCTTCGCTTCGCTACGGGCGGAAAGGGGGCCTCTCCTCGGTCCTCTCCATCCCTTCGCTTCGCTAAGGGCGGAGAGGAAGACGTTGCTTTGTCGATCTCTGTACAGAGTGCGATGTTGCTTTATCGATCTCGGTACAGAGTACGATGCAGCAACATCTTCCTCCCCTGCGCGAAGCAAAGCGTAGCGTAGGGGAGGACCGAGGAGGGGACGCCTCCTCTGCGAGCGAAGCGAAGTGGAGGAGGACCGAGGAGGAGGAAGCCTTTTTACCTACCCCCGACGCATCTCCAACCCCGCTTCTCACGGGCTGTCCTCTCCTTCGTGAAGGCCGGCGAGGAGTTGACCGAAGACTTTGTCGCCCGGGATGCCCTCGCCGTGGTCGAGTTCGACAACACCCTGCTCGACGGCCTTGCGCAACAGTTGCAGCTTCGCCTCGCGCTCGCGGACCTGGTCTTCGAGCAAGCGCACGCCGGCGCGCACCGCTTCACTCCCGTCGGGGCGCGGTCGTCCCCGACCGCCGGGCTCAGCCCTCACAGCGTTCGACACGACGTAGTTGGGGCGCTATTTCTGGTGTGCTGGCAGCTCGCTGGCCCCGACAGGAGATAGCATGAAGCGAATCGTCAACATTGCGGCCGTGTGTGCAGCCTTGGTGCTGCTCGGATGGAGCGTCTGGTTCTTGATTCACGGGCGGCATCTGAACCAGCGAGGCGCCAACATGGCGAGGGATGCATACTACGACTATGACCCTCGCTTGTATCCCTATCGCGTCAGTTGTCCGGTGAGCTTCAACTTCGAGGCGCGGTGCAACCCAGAGGCCATCGTCGACAGGCGCTACGACATCGACGGCCCGAAGCGGCGCGTGCCCGCGCAGTGCGCCGAGCGGGTCGTCCACGGGTTCTTTCGCAACCTGCCGACCGGCGCGTTGGCGGCACTCGCCGAGCTCGACTCGGCCGAGCGGCAGCCCAGATGTCGGAGCATGATCGACTCCGGAGATTCACCTGCCTATGTCGATGTGTCGGGCTACGTCTTCCGCGGCGCGGCGGTGCTCGTCGTGCAGTTTCTCGGCAAACACTTGTCGGTGCCGGACGACTACGATGCGTTCGATTGGCTCGGCGAGGAGTCGCTCGAGGTCGGTGAGGAGACCCAAGATGCACTTCGCGTGCGGGTCGACTTGGAGAGTGGGGGCGAATTGGAGTGTCTGTACGTACCGTTCGACATGTTCTTTGGAGGGCTGCCGCCGGAACTGAAGGCCTCGTTCATTTGTGCAGAGCAACTCGAATTGACTCGCGCCTTCGTCAACGACCCACCGATGCGACTGCCGGGGCCGCCTGAAGATTAGGGGATGGGGCGGATGGCGTAGTCGTGGACGTCGTCTTGGCCGTGGCCGTGGTCGTGGTCGTGGCTGTGGTCGTAGTCGTAGTCGTGGCCGTAGTCGTGGTCGTAGTCGTGGTCGTCGGCGCGCGGCAAGTACATTCCCCGACGGACCTCAATGCTTCCGTCGAGCCCTCGTCCACCCGTGCCACAGGTTTTCGAGGCTGCTCGCAAGGTCGAAATTGCCTGCCAGAGGCTCTTACGAGGCTGCTCGCAGGGTCGAGAATGCCTGCCGGAAGCGATACGGCGTTGTGGAGATGTTGGGGGAGGATAGCAGAAGTTGGAGGGGGAGGGGAGGGGCCTCTCCCTCGATCCCTCTCCATCCCTTCGCTTCGCTACGGGCGGAAAGGGGGGCCTCTCCTCGGTCCTCTCCATCCCTTCGCTTTGCTACGGGCGGAGAGGAAGATGTTGCATTGTCGATCGCTGTACAAGGTGCGTTGAAGCTACACCGATCTCTGTACGGGGTGCGTTGAAGCTACATCGATCTCTGTACGGGGTGCGTTGAAGCTACATCGATCTCTGTACGGGGTGCGATGCAGCAACATCTTCCTCCCCTGCGCGAAGCAAAGCGTAGCGTAGGGGAGGACCGAGGAGGGGACGCCTCCTCTGCGAGCGAAGCGAAGTGGAGGAGGACCGAGGAGGAGGAAGCCTTTTTACCTACCCCCGACGCATCTCCAACCCCTCCCACTCCCCGTACAACCCCTCCAACCGCGCCGTCACATCACGCAGCTTCGTATTGAGCTCGGCAATCTCATCGGAGCGGTTGGCGTACAGGTCGGGGTCGGCGAGTTCGGCTTCGAGAGCGTCTTTTTGGGCCTCGGCCTCCATGATCTCGTGTTCGAGCTCCTCGAGGCGACGCTTTTCCTTCCAGCTCAACTTCTTGTTTTGCTCATTCTCGGGCTCTTCGTCGAGCTCGTCGTCCTCGGCCTCTTTCTCGTCGGTCGGCAGAGCCGTCGGCGAGGCGCGGCGGGCTTCGAGTTTCTGGTCGCGTTGCTCGCGGTAGTCGTCGTAGTCGCCGTAGTAGCGCACGAGGTCGCCGTCTTCGAAGGCGCAGATGCTGTTGCACACCCGGTTCAGGAAGTACCGGTCGTGGCTGACCACGACGATGCAGCCCTTGTAGTCGACGAGAGCCTCTTCGAGGGCGCGCAGCGACTCGATGTCGAGGTCGTTGGTGGGCTCGTCGAGGATGAGCAGGTTGGCGTTTTGGGCGATGACGCGGGCCAGGCGAAGCCGGCGGAGCTGGCCGCCGGAGAGCATCTTGACGGGCGTCTTGAGGAGCTTTTTGCCAAAGAGAAAGCGCTCGAGGTACTTGCGCTTGTGGTAGCGGGTATCGCCGATCCAGACGTAGTCGCTCTCGCTGAAGGCGTCGAAGACCGACTTGTCGGGGTCCATGGTCATGTCCGATTGGCTCAGGTAGCCAATCTTGGTCTCCTCGCTCTTCTCGACCACGCCGGCGTTGAGGCGCTCGCGGCCCATGAGGATGTCGAGCAGGGTCGATTTGCCGCAGCCGTTGGGCCCCAGGATGCCGAGCTTGTCGCCGGGGACGATCGAGATGCTCACGTCCTCGAGGACCTGGCGGTCGCCGTAGGACTTGTAGATGCCGCGCGCCGACAGCACGTGCGCGCCCATCGACGGGCCGTTGGAGATGGGGATGTCGACCTGGCGCTCGTCGAGCAGGCGCTGCTGCTTTTTGGCGAGTTCGATCTCTTTGTGGCGGTCTTTCGAGGCGCGCCCGCGGGCTTTGACGCCGCGGTCGAGCCAGTCGAGCTCGTCGTCGAGCAGCTTTTGCTTGCGCTGCTTCGTCTTGCGGCGCACCTCGGCGCGGTGCTCCTTGCGGTCGACGAACTCCTCGTAGGTGCCCGGGTGGCTGTGCAGCCCGTCGGGGGCGACCTCGATGATGCGCTCGGCGACCTGCTCGAGGAAGTAGCGGTCGTGGGTGATGAGCAAGAGCGCGCCGGAAAACTGGCGCAGCCACCCCTCGAGCCACTCGACGGTGTCCGGGTCGAGGTGGTTGGTGGGCTCGTCCATCAGGAGCAGGTCGGGAGACTCGATGAGCACGCCTGCCAGAGCCACGCGGCGGCGCTGGCCGCCCGACAGGTAGCGGATCTTGGCGTCGAGGTGCTCGGCGAGCCCCAGACGCGCCAAGACCTCGTCGACGCGGCGCTCCCAGTCCCAGCCGCCCAGGCTCTCGATGCGCTGGCGCATCTCGTCCTGGCGGCGGATGGCCGCGTCGAGATCGTCGGCGTGCTCGATCTCGGCCGACAACTTCTCGTAGGCCGCGATGGCCTCGCGCAAGGGACGCACCGCCTCGCCGACGATCTCGCGCGGGGTGGCCCCCGGGTCGAGATGCGTCTCCTGTGACAGGTGCGACAGACGCGCGCCGTTTCTGAGCGCGATCTTGCCCGCGTCGGCCTCGTAGCGGCCGATCAGAATGCGAAACAGCGTCGTCTTGCCGATGCCGTTCGGCCCCATCAGGGCCACGCGCTCGCCGTCGTCGACTGCGAAGTCGACGTCGTCGAAGATGACGTCGGTCCCGAAGGACATCGAGAGATTTTGGACGTTTAGGACGTTCATGCGTGCCGAGAACAAACGAGGTGGGTCGAGCCTTCCGCGGGGAGGGTTGCACAGGGAAGGGCAAAGGCGCAATGGGCGGTCACGGGGACGGTCACGGCTCACCACCCAACACAAATGGCGAAAGCGCACAACCTGCCCGGGGCGCGCGGCGTCCTCGCCCGCCCTGGGGCGTCCCCGCCCCAGCTGGGCCGCGCGACGACGAGGTGTCAGGCACCGCGTTGTGCGGCCGTGATCGTCGTCGTGATCGTGATCGGCCGTTTGTCTCGCCGCGAACAACAACCGCCGATCACGACGACGATCACGGAGCCGTCGACGCGGTGTCAGGCGCCGTGTTGCGGCACGCGGAGCGGCTGCTTGCTGCCCGCGGAGCCCTCGCCGGTGCAGCCCCAAGGCTCGCCTTGGGGTCGGGCGTGCGATTCCTCAACGCCGACCAACCCCTGCTTAGCAAAACAAGTGGGCAAGCCCCGGCTCCGCATCGGCAAATGAGATGTGTGGGATGATCAGACGGTCACGGTCACGGGGTCGGCATCCGGTTTCCGGCAGACCCGCATGAAATGCGGCTCGTCGGGGAACCCGGTTCCCGTACGGGGACATTGATGGGGGCGCAGGGATTCCTGCAAAACCACCACCTGTGCTAAGCTCGGCCGCGTAGCCAATACGCTGTTTTCCGAGGTCGAAGGATGCGCAAGTTGTTGCTGTTTTGCTGTGTAGCTGCTCTCTTGGCCGCCTGCGGCGACGATAAGATCGACGACGGCGGGCTCGTCGCCGACGCGGGCGGCGATGCTCGTGCGGATGGCGATTCCGATACCGCCGATGCGGGCGCGGACACGGTGTCTGATACCGTGTCGGATGCGTCCGAAGATGCGGATGCGGGGGCGGACGCCGAGGATTTCGACGCCTATGCGCTGGCGCCCGGCGAGGTCAGCTTTGGTGAGCTGGGGTCGCTGTCGCAGGCGTCGGGCGAGGGGGGCTTTCGGTTCGGCGCGGCCACCGCGGCCGCCCAGATCGAGGATGGGCTGACCCGCAACGACTGGTATTTCTGGACGCTTCCCGAAGACCAGGGCGGCATGGGCGAGAGCGAGCCGGTGGGCGACGCGGTGTCGGGGGCGTCGAAGGCGCTCGAGGATATCGGGCTCATGGAGGCGATGAACCTCGACGCGTACCGGTTCAGCGTCGACTGGTCGCGCATCGAGCCCAGGCGCGACGAGGTCGACCAAGCCGGCGTCGACCACTACGACGCGTTTATCGACGGGTTGGTCGACGCCGGCATTCGGCCGATGATCACCGTGCATCACTTCTCCAACCCGATCTGGGTGCACGATTTCCGCGAAGATCCGTGCACCGACGCCCAGGAGCCGACCGACGCGAATCTGTGCGGTTGGGCGCACCCCGGCGGGGCCGACCAGATCATCGACGAACTCGCCGAGCACGCGGCGTTGCTCGCCCGAGAGTATGGCGACCGGGTCGACGAGTGGTGCACCCTCAACGAGCCTATCAACTACCTGCTGGCGAGCTACGGGGTCGGGTTCTTCCCGCCCGGTGAGGACTTGTTGCTCAGCGACGCGCAGCGCGTGCCGGTGGTGCTTCGCAACTACATCAAAGCGCACGTGGCGGTGTACGACGCCATCAAGCAGAACGACACCGTCGACGCCGACGGCGACGGCGTGGCGGCCGACGTGGGCTTTTCGCTGTCGATCGTCGACTGGCAGCCGGCGCGCGACAACGCGCCGAGCACCAACACCGAGGACATCGCGGCGACCGAGCGCATCTGGTACGTCTACCACCACCTGTTCCCCGACTCGGTCATCAACGGCACCTTCGACGCCGACTTCGACGGCTCGCCCGACGAGCAGCACCCCGACTGGGCCGGAAAGCTCGACTGGTTGGGGGCGCAGTACTACTTTCGGGCGGGGGTCACCGCCAAGGTCGAGCTCATCCCGCTGGTCGACGCGACGATCTGCTTCGATACCTTCGACTTCGGCTCGTGCCTGCCCAGCCGCGACGCGTCGCACTGGGTGCCGTCGATGGGCTACGAGTATTATGAGCCGGGCATCTACAACGTGCTGACCGACCTGTCCGAGCGCTACCCGGACGTCCCGCTGGTGGTGACCGAGGCAGGCATCGCGGCCAAAAACGGCACGCGCCGCGCCGAGAATGTCGTGCGCACCCTCGAGCAGATGCAGCGCGCCATCGACGACGGGGTCGACCTTCGCGGCTACTACCACTGGAGCCTGATGGACAACTTCGAGTGGGCCGAGGGATATCACCCGAAGTTCGGGCTCTACTCGGTCGACCTCGACACGATGGAGCGCACCCCGACCGAGGGGGCGACGGTGTTCGGCGAGGTCGCCGGGGCGCGCAAGTTGACCGAGGCGCAGCGCGACGATTATGGCGGGTTGGGGCCGATGAGTGAGGCGGTCGAAGAGTAGACTCCGTAATTGAAGGCGTTGCTGAAACCGAGGCGTTCCCCGATGGAACTCGAGACAATCATCGACAAATTGACCGACCCGGCGGCCTACCCGCATCCGGTCGACGGGGAGGTCGTGTGTCACCAGACGCATATCTCCGTGGTGTTTTTGGCGGGCGACTACGCCTACAAGCTCAAAAAGCCAGTCGACCTGGGGTTTTTGGACTACAGCACGCTCGAGAAGCGCGAGCACTTTTGTGAGCGCGAGGTCGAGCTCAATCGTCGGTTGGCCCCGGACGTGTACCTCGACGTGGTGTCAGTGACCGTGTCGGACGGCCAGTTGTGCGTGGGCGGCGATGGCGAGGTTGTCGAGTGGGCGGTCAAGATGCGCCGGCTCCCCGACGAGGCGACGCTCGAGGCGCGGCTCGCGCGCGGCGAGGTCACCGCGGGGCAGATGGAGTCGGTGGCCAGGCGGGTCGCGGCGTTTCACGCGGAGGCGAGGAGCGACGAGGAGACGGCGCGGTACGGGCGCTTCGAGACGGTGGCGGGCAACGCGCGCGAGAACTTCGAGCAGACCGTCGAGCACGTCGGCCAGACGGTGCATCGCGACGTCTACGCGCGACTCGAGGCGTTGCAGGAAGCCGAGCTCGACCGGCTGCACGACCTCATCGAGCGTCGGGCGGCAGCGGGCGTCCCGTCGGACACCCACGGCGATCTTCGCCTCGACCACGTGTACGTGCTCGGCGAGGAGGATGAGGAGTACGTCATCGTCGACTGCATCGAGTTCAACGACCGGTTTCGCTACGCCGACCCGGTCGCCGACATGGCGTTCTTGGTGATGGACCTCGAGTGTGCGGACCGGCGCGACTTGGCGCGGGCGTTTGCGGGGGCGTATTTCGAGGCAGCGGGCGACCGCGAGGGCGCGGAGTTGTTGTCGTTCTACGTGGCTTATCGGGCGATCGTGCGCGCCAAGGTCGAGGGCATCAAGGCGACCGAGCCGGAGGTCGACGAGGCCGACCGCGCCGAAGCGTGCGAGAAGGCGATGTCGCATTGGCTGCTGGCGTTGGGGCGGCTCGAGGCGCCCGAGCGACGCCCGGCAATGGTCCTCGTAGGCGGGCTCCCCGGCACGGGCAAGTCGACGCTCGCCCGGGCGTTGGCCGAGCGCGCGGGCTTCGAGGTCGTCGACACGGACGTGGTGCGAAAGGAGCTCGCCGGGCTCGCGCCGGACGATGACGGCAAGGCGGCGTATGGCGAGGGGATCTACACACAGGAGTGGTCGAAGAAGACCTACGGTGAGTGCTTGCGGCGGGCCGAGGCGCTGTTGTTCGAGGGCAAGCGCGTCATCGTCGACGCGACGTTCTCGGGCGAGGCGCGCCGACAGATGTTCTTGGAGAGGGCGCACGCGTTGGGTGTTCGCAGCTTGTTTTTGGAGTGTCAGACGTCCTCCGAGACGGCCTGCGAGCGGCTCGCCGGGCGCACCGGCGACGTGTCGGACGCCGATTGGGACGTCTACACGAAGATGGTCGAGGCGTGGGAGGCGCCATCGTCGGCGGTGACCGAGTGGGCGAGGCGGGTCGTGTCGGCCGAGGGCGAGGTCGGTGAAGTGGTCGATCGGGCGTTGGAGGCGTTGCGAGAGGAGGGGCTTTGCTGACATTGCTCGACGATTTTAGCGCGAAGTTACTGGGTTCGCGGACCTTCAAACTTGAGGTGGACGCGACCATCCCCGAGGCCGTCGAACTCTTGGAGCGAGAGGTTTCAACGGGCGCGCAGGTGCTGCTTCCCAAGCGTGGCCTTGCAGGACGCATCACGCCGTCGAAGGTGACGGTGCGCTATCGCAGCGGTTTGTTCGACAACGGCTGGGCTCCGATCTTTCGCGGCACGCTCGAGCAAACCGAGCAGGGGGTTCGGCTATCGGGGCGCTATACGCTTTTGCGGTGGGTTTCGGCCCTGATCATCGGGAGCCTTGGCTTTCTCCTCGTCGCGACAATGGCCTTGTTTGCAAGGGAAGTCGTGATCGGCGATGCCGGCGAAGCGTTTCGTGGGCTCGTCGGCATGGGGGGGATGACGGTGGTCTTTGCGTTCTTTCACACAGCGGGCATCGCATTGGGTTGGACGGAGACGAAGGAAATCGAGCAGCGATTGCGCGGCATTCTCGGGTGAGGTTTAGGATGTCGACGAGGACGAGTGGGGGGGGGCCGGCTAGTGGTCCAACAACTAAGTTGCTCGGCTCTTCGCCGGTTCTGAGCGACGACCTCTTCGGCGTTTTTACTCGATAATGCGCGGCATCGCCTCGCTGCAACGCCTTCGACTTCGTCGCTCAGTCCTGGCCGAATCATCCGAAAAACTCTGTTGTCGGTCCACTAGTCGGTATTAGGGAAAGCCCTCCGTAACCCCCGCCGCGGCCCGTTTTTTGAAAAAGTACGCAACGATTTCTGATTTTTGCCGAAAACTGTAATGAGGGGTGGTGGTATCGTGCGCACGAATTTCCCCACAAAGTTGAAACGGGCGGGTGAGTCGAAGTTGGCCTTGGCTCACACGCTGGTGGCTGAGCCGGTGGGCTCTGAGGGTTCTGTTCGACAACTCACTCCCGTCGCCGAAGGCGGTTGATTCGTGCATCTTCGGCGCCGTCTGTCCTCGACGATGCGCTGCATCGCCTGCGTCAGACGGCGTCCGAATCTGCAGCGAATCCCCTCGCCTCGGCTCGGTCCGGAGTTGTCGAGCAGAACCTGGCTGCGGCGGAACGGTTTCCCGATCCGCAAAACAGAGCCTTCGTGGCGAGCGTATCTTCGGGGAGATGTCGGCCAGTACCTCTTTGGCGCGCTCGGCGGAGGCCGAGCCGGCAGTTTCGTCCTCGTGGCGAAACGGTCGGATTTGCCCGGTGCGGGTTTGTTGATGCGTCGAAGTTGGCGGTGGCGTGAAGATGGACCTGTGCCATGAGGATTGCCGCAGCGACGTCGTCGTAGCCAGTAAGTCGTGGCGTCGGGTCAGGCATGCGCCCAGCGTGTGACCTGGCCGAGGTGGCTTCAAAACGGGGCGGGCCTAGCCCGTTGACCTGTCGACATCACAAGAAAGTACGCAGCACCCATGCCGGCGAATTTCGCCGGTAGACGCACCGGTGTGCCGTCCTGACGGGGGTGGCCGGGTTAGCCGCACAGGCTGATTCACCGGCGGGACAAGCCCTCATCCTTCCCCACAAATCTCAAGTCGTTTTGATAAGCGGAGGCGCAAGCCGAAGCGCCACCCCTCGTAGCGTAGCGGAGAGGGGTGTCTTTAGCCCCATGTGACCGAAGGGAACGTGGGGGAAGGGGCGATGCTCGACACACCCACGCTTCGCGAATTGACGCATGGCTAAGGAGGTCGTGAGTTGAAAACGTCGAGAAGCGACCACGTGTCGAGGGCCCTCACGGCGCTCCGGGCGTTCCCTTCGGTCACACCCGGCTACAAAGACCCGGCAAACAACGCCGGGTGTCGCTCCGCCTCCGGCTCCGCTCATCAGAAGACATCAAGTCGGAGGCCTTCCATAGCCCGTGCATCCAGAAGAGCTAAACGTGGACGAGAAAAATGTGGGGAAGGATGAGGACAAGCCCGCCGGGGTCTATGGGGCCGTTGGACGTGTCTGAATTCCGAGTTAGCGCAGGTCGACCGTGCTCATGGTGCGCAGGGTGAGGTCGCTGCCGCGTGGGATGACCGCGTCGACGGTGCTTGCGCCCAGGCCGAGCACGCTGCCTGCGCCGGCGCCCAGGAGGCCGCCGACGATGGCGTCGCCGAAGTCGCCGCCGACGATGCCGCCGAGCAGTGCCCCGCTCACGGCGCCGATGGTTGCGCCTGTTCTGACCGGGCCGCGCTCGCGATCGCGGTACAGGCGAGCGCGGACGACCTCGACGCGCATCGGGTACGAGCGTCCGTCGAAGGCGAGTTGGCGGAAGTCGAGGCGGATCAACGCGTCGTCGGCGGGCCCGCGAGAGCGTTTGACGCCAGTGACCAGGCCGGTCACCACCGCGCCTGCAGGGACGACGACGTCGCCGCCGGGGCCGACGAGTGGGTGGACGAGCCAGGCGTTGAAGTGGTCGCCGCGGCGGTTGTGGCGGGTGCTGAGGGTGTTATCGAGGCGGACCGTGACCAGCGTGCCGGGCGGGATGGCCCAGCGGGTCGGGAGCTGGCGGTCGTACTCGTAGTACGCTCGTGATTGGTCGCTTTGAACCTGTGCGCTGCGGCAGCCGGGTGTGGCGCACAGCAGCAGTGCGGCCAGAATGGCCAAGATTCGTGGTGTCATTATTGCCCCTCCTCGGCGTCGAGACGCCGCCTCCCTTCAGGAAGGATCTAGACAACTTTGGGGCGACCGCAAGGCAGATTGTTCGGGGGCGTTGGCGGACGCGGGTCAGCCCTGGTTGACGCGGGTGATCAGGGTGGGGAGCATCTTGCCGGCGTGCTCGTGGGTGGGGTCGAGCTCGAGCAGCCGCTGGTAGAAGTCGAGGGCGCTGACGAATTTTTGCTGGCGCATCGCGTCGCCGGCGAGTTTTTCGAGGGCGTCGCGCACGTCTTTTCGCTTCGAGGCCGGGGCGAATTTCTCGCGGCATGGCTTACGCGTCTTCGGTTCGCGCAGATGCTTGTGCGCCGCGTCGATGCGCGAGCGTATCTGGCGGACCCGTTTGATTTTGTCGGGAGGGAGCCGTGTCGGCAGGTTCGTCCTGCTGAGCAGGTCGCGCAGGTAGCGATAGCGCCTCTCGACTTCGGCGTCGTAGCACGACCAGTGCAGGCCGAGCACAGCAAAGGGGTCGTCGGTGGTGTGCGTTTTGTCGTACAGCGCGTCGATTCGCGACTCGGTCAGGTGCGTGCGACGCGCCCAGCCGGCGGTGTCCTTGACCTTCGACGAGCTTCGGTCGAGCAGACCCACGGCGTCGAAGCCCGCCAGGGTTGCCATCGCCCTTGCGGGCGGCAGCGGACAGGCTTTGAGGATATGGTCGAGGCGGCGCGGCGTGTCGAGAAGCCCGTCGAGGAGTTGGCGCTCGCTCAGGCTGAGGCCGAGGGTGTCCGGCGAAAAAGAGGCGAAGTCGGTGCGGCGAAGCTCGCCGATGACCAGCGCCTGTTTGGTCTGCTCGGGGTTGCGCTTGGCGCGGTACTTGGCGCGCATGAACACAAGTCGGTGCAGGTCGACGCCGGCGAGTGTTTGGCCGCGGTACGGCGAGCTGAGCTCGAAGTAGCGTCCACCGTCGAAGCTCTGTCCGTCCAGCCTTCCGGCGACCGACGCGACGTGCGAGAGCACAGCCGAAGCGGCTTGGCGTCGGTCGAGGATATGCGGGTGGCTCAAGAGCACCTGCGCTTCGGTCACCGAGCGGGCGTGCGCGTCGCGCACCAACAGGTTGGCGTCGGCTTCGCTGATGAGTTCTTTGCTTCGAAGATACGCGTGCAGCGACTTGGACTCGCGGGGCGGGTGAAACTCGACGTCGTAGAGTTTGCCGCGACCGATGAGCAGCTGTATCTGGACGTCGTCGCCTCCCAGTTCCACGATGCCCCAGCCGTCGCGACTCGCCAGGGTGACGAGCACCTCGTCGAGGGTCGTCTCGTCCAGATGAAAGGTCCAGTCGACCACGCCGCGTCCGGCGCGAAGGTCGACCGAGTGTAGGTACTCGAGTGTGGATGGGTCCTCATCGGTGGACGGCGCGTCTTCGAGTGAACGCGCCGGCGCTGCCGGCTGCGGCTTGTTCGGATGTGATTGGCCCGGATGCGACTGGCCCGGATGCGACTGGCCCGGATGCGTCAGCTGATGCACGATGCTCTCGAGCGCTTCCGACATCTCCTCGGGGGAGAGGCTGACCGCATATTCGCTGACCAGCAGTGCGACCTTGCGCTCGAACTCCCGGCGGTTGGTTTCGTTGTTGGTCGGCATGGGCGAGACGTGGCGTGACAACTTCGCTGCATTCTCAGTCGCGGCTCTAGAAACGTGGGCTTCCAGGCGAATGCAGCTCTACAAATTGGAGTTACTATCACTGCAAGCTCCTAACAAGGCGCTTTGGGTAAATAATCCATTAACGCGCAATGGGGCGTGTTTCTGGAGCCGACGCGATTTGGCATTCGAGTCAGACGTACGACATTCAAGGGGAGGTCCGTCGACTTTCGTGGAGGATTTATGGATATCCCAACGCCCATTCAACGCGCCATCGGTTCCTACGAGCGAAGAAAGGAGCGCATCGGCCACGCGCTGCGAAAGCGCGTCGGCTACTTCGACCCGATTCGGGTGGTCGGTTACAACGGCTTTGGCACGGCGGAGTGCGCACACATCAAAGGCCGAGTGCTCGCCGACGACAAGGTCGACTCCGACCCGGACGACCACGAGCTCGAGCATCTCGCCAATATGTTCCGGCGCTACCACACCGACGAAGTGCCCGAGGCGCACGTGCGGGTGACCTTCGGGGGCCAGAAGGTGGACGTGCAGACGGGTTGGGAGGGCTTTTTCGACGTCGATCTGGTGCCGGACGACTCGGTCGACCTCGACTCGTTGTGGCACGAGGTCGAGATGGAGCTTCTGGCGCCGAAGCCGCGCATCAACCAGTCGACGTTTCGCTTTACGGGGGCGGTGCAGATTCCCACGCAGGCCGAGTTCGGAATCATCAGCGACCTCGACGACACGGTCCTCGAGACGGGGGCGACGGACCTGTTTCGCCAGGCGCGAATCGTGCTGCTGAACGGTCCGTCGACCCGGGTGCCGTTTCCCGGCGTCGCGGCGTTCTATCATGCGTTGCAGTACGAGCGCGGCCGGCCGGCCAACCCAATCTTCTACATCTCCTCGTCGCCCTGGAACTTCTACGACCTGTTCGCCGAATTTCTCGACTTGCATGACATCCCGCGCGGAAGCCTCTTGCTCAAAGAGCACGGCTTCGACGAGGACCGGTTTATCAAGACGGGGCACGAAGAGTACAAGCAGAAGCGCATCCAGTACGTGCTCGATACCTACCCCGAACTGCAGTTCGTCTTGGTTGGGGACTCCGGCCAGAAGGATCCCGAGATCTATCGGGCGGTCGTGGAGGACAATCCGGGGCGTATCCGCGCGATTTATGTGCGAGACGTTTCGCCCAACGAGAGTCGGGTGCGCGACGTCGAGGTCAACGAGATCGCGCACAACGTGCAGGCCAATGGGGTCGATATGCTGCTGGTCGACGATACCTTCGAGGCGGCGCGGCATGCGCGGCGAATTGGATTGCTCGACGAGTCGGAGCTCGACGTCATTCGCCAGGCGAGCGAGCGGGATCGAGAGGAGCAGGAAGAGGAGCTGAGCGGGGTCGAGAAGTTTGCGCGCCGGCTATTTTCGTGAAGACGCCGTGTCGGGCGAGTCCTGCGGTGGCTCGAGTGTGTTGCGCGTGCCCCAGTCGTCCGAAATCTCGACGAGGGACGGTGTGCCATCGTCGCCGACCTGCCAGGTCGACTCGTGGAATTTGCGCCCGCGCACGTAGCGGCCCTCGAGGTCGTGGTGCTCGAAGGCTTCCTCGTACATGCGATATTTGTGGCCGATGACTTTCACGGAGAACGCGTCGGCGTCGGCGGGCACCTCGAGCAAGATGTCGTGGTGCTCGCCCGCGCCGATACGGTTGTCGGTGAGCTTTTTGAGCTCGGGCCACCACTGGTAGCGCGAGGCGATGCGGTCCTTCGAACGGGCGAGGACGTTGCCCTCGGCGTCCTTGGCGATGACTTCGATGTCGGCGTGGCGTTCGGGGTCGCCGGTGGGGAAGTTGTGGCCGGCGTTTTCGTTCGTCAGGCGCACCCACAATTTGGTGCAGGGGCCGTCAGGCGCGCATTCAGTGGCGCCTTTGCTGAACTCGGGGTCGCGCTCCGGTGACGGCTTTGCGTCGTCGGGCGCGTCGTGCAGCGCGATCTCGACGCCGGTGCCGTAGACCTTGCGAAGAGGCTCCAACTCGTCGGCAAATTTGGGGTGTTTGGGGATGAGCGATCCGCCGAACCAGTGTCGGCGTGTCTTTCGCTCCGGCCGGTCGAAGGCCTCGGCGAGTTTGCGCTCGACGACGGGCATATGACAGCTCTGGCAGGTCTCGCCGGTCTGCCCGTGCGTGCTCGCCGCCCACTCTTCGCCGGTGGTGAAGTAGCAACCCAAGTTGCGCTCGGGCCACTCGGCTTGCGCCTGGTGGCACTGCGTGCAGGTCTGCTCGGTGAGCAGGTTCGGGTCTTTGGCGGTGGGGTGGGGCGCGTCGGTGTCGCCGAACGGGCCGTAGATAATGCCGTCGCGCACGTGGCAGGTCGCGCAGGTAATGGCGTCCTCTTGGAGCGTGGCGTCGTAGAGCGGATTGTCGACGTAGGTCGGCTTGCCGATATTGCCGTCTTCGATGCCCGTGACCACCTCGGGGAGTTGGTTGAAGAGGGGCGTGTGGCAGTTGACGCACATCCAGCCAACATCATCCTGACTATTCGGATCGTGCTCGCCGCGCGACTTGGCCAGCTCGGCCATGAATTGGGCGTCGTCCGTCCAGGCGCGGCGGTGTGTGGAGATTTTCCACTCGTTGTAGATCTCTTGGTGGCAACCGCCGCAGGTCTCGGCGCGCATGTCCGGCAACCCTTTGGGTACCTCGGTAGGGGGCATCGGCTGCTGGAAGTAGGGGCGGCTTTCGTAGAAGGCCCACGACTTGTCGACTTTCTGTGCGTCGGTGAGTTCGGGTGCACGTTCGGCGGATTCGGGCGCAGGTTTCTGCTTGTCGCAGCCGGCTGTGGTGAGGGCGGCGATCAAGAGCAAGACTGAAAAGCTACTGCGCATCGTGTTGCCTTAGGAGGCAGACCTTCCAAGTTTGGACCAGCGCCAGAAGCGCTGCCTCCGAGAACTGGAAGCGCTGCCTCCGAGAAGAGGATCAATCGTAGGGGTTAGAGAAGACCTCCCCGGTGAAGCTGAGACCGACGCTGGCGCTCCAGCCGCGTGCGACAAAGGCTCCAGTAGGAATGTAGCTGGCGTTGCCTTCGAGCGCAAAGCCGTTCCAGACGTTGAGGAGTGCGCCGGCTCCTACGGTCAAATAGCTTTTGGTGGGGCGTTCATTCCCGTCGCTGAATCGCTGGACGCCGCCGACGCGCGCGGTCAGGGCGAGTCGCTCCGGCCACACGAAGATGCCGCCGTCGACGGCGTAGTCGACGCCGTCGCCGAAGCCGTTGAGGCGGATGCGCGGGCCGGCCTGCGCGGTGACCCACGCCGGGACGGGGTAGAGCGAGCAGCCGAAGGCGGCCGTGGCGGCCAAGTCGACGCTGCCGTCACCGAGCGCCGGGGTGTAGCGCTCGACGCCGGTCGTCCCACTGCCGATGGTGCTCGCCGTGGCGTCGGCGCCCACAGTCCCTTCGTACAACGGGATGCGCGCGCCGGGGGTGATCGAGGCGGCGCAGCCCTCGTTCATGAGTCCGATTTGCAGGCCAATATCCAGGTCGCCCGCGCCCCAGCGCTTGTAACGGGTGCGCTCGTTGAGCTCGTTGGTGCTCGACAAAAAGGGCACGCTGAATTGGAGCGCGACGGAGGGAAAGACGCCGACTTCGGCGTAGGCGCTTACGGCTTGGTGGGAGTAGGCATACTCGGGATCGACCAAGTTACCCTGGCGGTCGAAGGCCTTGTCGCTCGAAAAGAGCCCTCCGGCGAGCTTGACGTAGGAGCTTCCCGGCTCCTTGACCCACGGGCCGGCGATTGCCGAGCTGGGCGCAGCGAGAAGGGCAGCTACGACGACGGTGAGCGCGAGCTTGACGCAGGGATGTGTGAGCGCGTGTCGCATGAGATTGGCCGGTTCCTCAGCAGGTTGGGGAGAGGGGAGGGAGGCGTGCTGAGGTTCGCCTCCCTCCCGCTGCACACCCCGCCGAAGCGGAGTGTAACTTGCAGATGCTTACTGATTTTGGGGTTGCTCGATGGGCAACTCGGAGTCCGACCACTCCACCCAGGAGCCGTCGTAGTTCTGGGCGTTGTCGACGCCGAGCCAGCGCAGCACCGCGTAGATGGTGGCCGAGCGGGTGCCGGTCTGGCAGTAGGGCAGGAGCACGGCGTTTTCTTGGAGCAGGCCGACTTCGTCGAACTCGGTGCGCAACGCTTCTTTGGAGCGAAGCTCGTTATTCTCGTCCCAGACGTTCTCGTAGTAGTACCAGACGGCGCCGGGGATATAGCCCTGGCGGGGATCGCCGCGGTCTTCGGTGCCGTTGAACTCGCCCTCGCGACGCGTGTCGATGAGGATGGCTTCGAGGTCTCCGTTGACTGCCTGCTCGACCTCGTCGCGGGTGGCCAACACGCTGTCGCGGTAGGCGACCACGAAGTCACCTTCTTCGATGGAGGGCGCGTCGGTCTGCTCTTCGAAGGCAAGCTCGCCTTTCAGCGCGCTGTAGTCATTGGGGTACAGGTAGACTTCGCCGTGGCCGAAGTACTCGAGCGTCCAGAAGAGACGGCCGGCGCCCGAGTCGCGCGCGTCGGCGTAGATGACGACCTTGCGGTCACGGTCGATGCCGAGGTCACGCACCTTCTGCTGCGCCTCGACCACATCCGTGATCAGAAAGCCATTGTCATCCTTCCACGCCTTGCCGCCATCGGTGTGCACGGCGCCCGGGAAGTGGCCGGCCTCGTAGTCTTCGAGAGCGCGTGCGTCGATGATGGTCGCACCCTCGTTGGCAAATTGCTGCAACTCCTGGGCGGTCACGTAGACCTTGCTGTTCAGCGGGGCGGGCTCGGCGTTTCGCTCGCTCTCGGGACGTGTGTCGTCTTGCTCGACGGCGGTACCTCCACACGCGCTCGCCGCAGTCACGAAGGCCAGCAAAAGCAGCATCAACCAAGATCGATTCAATAGGGTCGGTCGCATCGTCATTCTCCTTGTCGTGCACACCAAAGATTGGGTGACAGTCATCTGGTCAAACAGGTTCGAGTTGTCGAGCTATCGAACCTAGACGCCTGCGATTCGCGTCCCTCAGCAGAAGGTCCACAGCATGTTTTGTAATTAAAGCAGGTAAATCCTACCTGTCAAGTAGGGTTTATGTGGAAGGGGGCTGGAGCAATAAAAAAAGCCCCGCTGCAGGGCTGCAGCGGGGCTTTCTGCCGACCGGTAAGGATCAGTCCTTGCCGCGATGCTTTCGGTTCTCGGTGCTCGGTGCTCTGCGAGGATTTCTCGGCAGCGGGCAAGGTTGTAACTCCATGGGAAACCTCACTTCCGGGGAGCGCATGTTGAATGGGCGCTTACAAACTTCGTCGAGCACCACCGAACCCAATCACTGCCCGGTTTGGCACAATCGCGTGTGAGGCGTGAGGC
This sequence comes from Persicimonas caeni, assembly GCF_006517175.1. Lineage (NCBI taxonomy): Bacteria > Deltaproteobacteria > Bradymonadales > Bradymonadaceae > Persicimonas > Persicimonas caeni. The sequence goes on from NZ_CP041186.1 coordinate 6,633,983, forward strand.
ACAGGCGGTTGAAGATGTGGCTCGCTGTGCAAAACTTATACGCACCGCGCACGCGCACCACAATTCGAACAGAGGCGAGGATACGATTATGGAGAAGCTTTCGTACGTACACGGCACGAGCGATACGCCGTTGTTGGGCCAGACGATCTCGGAGAACTTGCGACGCGCCGTGGAGCGCTGGGGCGACCGTGAGGCGCTCGTGGTTCGCTCCCAAGACTATCGAGTGACTTACGACGAGTTGTGGGAAGAGGTCGAACGCGCCGCCAAGGGGCTGATGGCGATGGGCGTGGAGGCCGGCGAGCGCGTCGGGATCTGGTCGCCCAACCGCTACGAGTGGGTCATTACCCAATTTGCGACCGCGCGAATCGGCGCGATCTTGGTCAACATCAACCCGGCCTATAAGGCCGCCGAGCTCAAGTACGCGCTCAATCAGTCAGAGGTCAGCCTGCTGCTGATGAGCGAAGGCTTTCGGACCACCGACTATCGCGAAATCATCTCGCGGGTGCGCGACAAGTGCGAGACCCTCGAGGAGGTGCTCGTGCTCGAGGATGACTGGGGCGCGATGCTGCGTGCGGCGGCCGACATCGGCGACAACGCGCTGCAGGACCGCGAGGAGTCGCTCCAATTCGACGAGCCCATCAACATCCAGTACACGTCGGGGACGACCGGCTTTCCCAAAGGTGCGACGTTGTCGCACCACAATATCCTGAACAACGGCTACTTCGTCGGTGAGGAGCTCGGTTACACCGAAGAGGACCGCATTTGCATCCCGGTGCCGTTCTACCACTGTTTCGGCATGGTGATGGGCAATCTCGCGGCGGTGTCACACGGCTCGTGCATGGTCGTGCCCGGCCCGGCGTTCGACCCCACGAGCGTGCTCGAGACGATCGAAGCCGAAAAGTGCACGTCGCTGTACGGAGTGCCGACGATGTTCATCGCCGAGCTCGACGACCCGCGCTTCGAGGAGTTCGACTTGTCTTCGTTGCGCACCGGCATCATGGCGGGCTCTTCGTGCCCGGTCGAGGTGATGAAACAGGTTCAGTCGAAGATGCACATGCCCGAGGTGACCATCTGCTACGGCATGACGGAGACCTCACCGGTGTCGACGCAGACCAAGCGCGACGACCCGCTCGACAAGCGTGTGTCCACCGTCGGTCAGATCCACCCGCACGTGGAGGTCAAGATCGTCAACCCGGAGACCGGCGCGGTCGTCCCCCGCGGCAAATCGGGCGAGCTGTGCACCCGCGGCTACAGCGTCATGCTCGGCTACTGGAACAACGAGGAGGGCACCCGCGAGGCGCTCGACGAGGCCGGCTGGATGCACACCGGCGACCTGGCCACGATGGACGCCGAGGGCTACGTCAACATCGTCGGGCGTATCAAGGACATGATCATTCGCGGCGGCGAGAATATCTACCCGCGAGAGATCGAGGAGTTTCTCTACACCCATCCCGACGTCGCCGAGGTGCAGGTCATCGGCGTGCCCTCGGAGAAATACGGCGAGGAGGTGATGGCCTGGATCAAGCCCAAGCCGGCGCGAGAGCTCGATGACGCGCAGATGCGCGAGTTTTGCAAAGGCGAAATCGCGACCTACAAGATTCCGGCGTTCTGGAAGTTCGTCGACGAGTTCCCGATGACGGTCACCGGGAAGATCCAGAAGTTCAAGATGCGCGAGGAGTCGATCAAGGAACTTGGACTGGAGGACGTGGCTACGCAGGAGATGGCTTAGGGGCTAGGGGTTTAGGGGTTTGGGGGCAGGCTAGAAGAGCACGCCTTGCTTGACGGGGCGTGTCGAAGGGGGGAGTTCCGATGGTGCCAGTTCGATAGGTTGGCCCGGCTCTTTGCTCGCCGCGATGATGTTCGTGTCGCCGGTGGGCAGGGCCGGGCTGATTTCGTCGATGGCTAGCTCGGGGGCGTTGTTCTTCTCGCTCAGGTGCGCCAAGACGAGCCATTCGAGTTCGGGATGTGCGATGCGCGAGACGAGCGCGCGGGCCTGCTCGTTCGACAGGTGGCCGCGGCTCGAGGCGATACGTCGCTTCAAGAAGGCGGGGTAGGGGCCTGTTCGAAGCATATGCGGGTCGTGATTCGCCTCGACCACCAGTACGCGGCAGCCGAGGAGGTGCTCGGCGATTTCGTCGGTCCAGTAGCCCAGGTCCGTTACAAAGCCCATCGAGAAGCCACTGGCGTCGAGACGAAAGCCGGTCGGCTCGCTGGCGTCGTGCAGAAGCTCGAACGGGTCGACGGTGACTTCTCCAACGCGAAATGGTCCGTCGGCGGCGATGGGGGTCCAGTTTTGGGGCATCGGAAACCGCTCCTCGCACCCGACCAGCGTGCCGCGCGTCGAGAAGACGTGCGTCTCGGGATAGTTGTTCAAGAAGACGCGCATTCCCTTGACGTGGTCGCTGTGCTCGTGGGTGAGGAGCACTGCATCGAGGTCCTCGGGCGACTCGTCGATATCGCGAAGCCCATGGACGATGCGCCGGCACGAGATGCCCGCGTCGATCAGAAGGCGCGTGTCTCCCACGCGCACGAATGCCGAGTTGCCTTTGGAGCCGCTGGCGAGGATTCGGATTTTGATGGTGTCGTCCATGACTTACTGCGAAGGGCGGGGGTGTTAGTGCGCCACAGAGTTACCCTTATCCCGTTGTTCTGCAAGGTGTAATTGGAGCTGTTGGATTGACGAACGGCGCGCCGAATCGAGGATCGGAGTGGTGTAGACAACGACTCCTTTCGTGGACGGGACTAGTCTATGGCTACCGCCATTACGAGCGCCGAGCGACCCGATTGGCTTCCCGAGCATCTGTTCCCGTTCGACAGCCGCTTCGTGGGGGTGGACGGCCATCACATCCACTATGTCGATGAGGGCAGCGGGCAGGTGATCCTGTTCTTGCACGGCAACCCAACGTGGTCGTTCTTGTACCGGCATATCATCGCGCGACTGAGCGACCAGTTTCGCTGTGTCGCACTCGACTTCCCCGGGTTTGGCCTGTCGACCGCGCGCGATGGCTATGGCTTTCGTCCGCAGGACCACGCGCACGTGCTCGGTGAGTTTCTCGATATGCTCGAACTCGACGAGATGCTCGTGATGTTGCACGACTGGAGTGGTCCGATCGGTCTTTCGGTGGCAGTCCAGCGACCCGAGCGCTTCGTGGGGTTCATCGTGGGGAATACGTTCGCGTGGCCGCTCGACGAGAAGTGGCGTTTTCGAGCGATGGCGCGGGCGGTTGGAGGGCGTTGGGGGGCGAGCGTCGAGCGGCAGTTCAACACCTTCGTCAACCTGGCGATGCCGTTGGCCACGACAAAGCATCTTCCTCACGAGGTGATGCGTTGCTACCGCAAGCCGTTCCCCTCGGCCGAGTCGCGCCGGCCCATTCACGTCTTCGCTCACGAGCTTCTCGCAAGCCACGGTTTTCTCTACGAGGTCCAGAAGAATCTGGGGAAGCTGCGCGAGCATCCGGCGCTGCTGGTCTGGGGCCAACGAGACGTCGCGTTCCGCGCCTCCGAGCGCGCGCGCTTCGAAGAGGTCTTTCCTGGCCACGAGCTCGTCTTGCTCGAAGATGCCAATCACTTCATCCAGGAAGACTCCCCAGACGCGATTGCCGAGGCGATCGACGAGTGGGAGGATTTGGCGTGCAGTCACCTGCGTTGAGGCGTAAGGAGGTCGCCGAGACTACTTAGTCGCCGAGACTACTTTTGGGCGTCGAGCGCCTCGATGCCCTTCTTCAGGTCGTCACGAATGCAGCCGTAACAATCCTCGAGGTTGAGCAGGCCGCAGCCGGTGCGGCCTTTGTCGGCGAAGTGCTCCAAGACTTCCACGGCGGCCGGATCGCCCTCGTCGACAATGGCTGCGATGGCTTCTTTACGCTGCTTGCACTCGTTGTTGTGGCGAAGCTCGATGCCGAGTTGGCGCCATTCGTCGAGGTCGTCGAGCCGTCCGGTGTTCTCGAGCACGTCACGGGCGCGGTCGCGCACCGCCGAGCGGCCTGCATAGGTGGCCAGTTCGGCCAACTTGCGGGTGACGTGGGCGGTGTCGAGGTGGTCTTCGACCAGCTTGCGTGCGTGCTCGGCGCGGTGGTCGCTGCGGTCGGAGAATCGCTCGAGGACATGTTCGACGAGGACGGCGTCGTTGGCATACAGGGGCTCTTTGTCGAGCGCTTTGGCGTAGTGGTCGACGCTGGCTTGCCATCGGCCGCGTTCGCCGTTGACCCGGCCGCGCAAATAGTCGACGTGGGGGCTTTGGGCGAACTCTTTGTCGACTTTCTCGAGCGCTTCGAGCGCGGCGGTGGTTCGTCCCTCTTTGATATCCTCGAGCACCGGGACCAGCCCGGCGCTCTTCAAGAAGTCGCTACGTTCGCTGGTCAAATCACGTTCGACAGCTTCGCGCTCCTCTTCGGTCTGAGGTCCGCTCAGCCCGGTCGCGATCACGACAATCGGCAGGGCAAAGAGCGCCAGGAGCACCGCAGCGGTCAACGCCAATGTGATGCCCTGGGTGGCCGCGCTCTGTTGGCGAAGCCATCTCCAGGCACGCTCGATGTGCGGGTAGGCGAGTTCGCCGGCACGTGGCACCGCTTTGGTGATGCTGTCGAGTGAGCGGGACGCCGCCGCGGTCGTGGACGGGACCAGATTCGGTGCCGGTGGCTCTTCGAGAAGCTCGTCGTGCAGCGCCTGGGCGCTCGGCGGGCGCTTGGGAGGAGACTTGGAGAGCAGGCGCTCGACGAGGTTGGCCAGATGAACAGGAATATCGGCGTCGCCGGCGACTTTGGCGAGCGGCTCGGGCTGCTCGGTCAGGTGCATCGCCATGACGCGCGCGGGGCTGTCGTCGTCGAACGGCGGCCGGCCGGCGAGCATCTCGTACAGGATGACGCCGAGGCTGTAGAGGTCGGAGCGTCCGTCGACTTCGCCGCCGGCGGCCTGCTCGGGGGACATGTACCGGGGCGTGCCCCACACCGTGCCGGCCTTGGTCAGTTGCGCCTCTTCGTGCTCCTCAGTGAGTCGGACCTTGGCCACGCCAAAGTCGAGGATCTTGACGAAGTCGGCGTCGCCCTCGCGCTCGACGAGCATGATATTCTCGGGCTTGAGGTCCCGGTGGACCACGTCGAGCTTGTGAGCGCGCGCGAGCGCCGAGGCGATTTGAGCGGCGATGTGGGTGGCGCGATCGGGGGCGAGCCGGCCGTGTTCGGCGAGTTCGTCTTCGAGGGTGCGTCCTTCGAGATACTCGATGACCAGAAAGAACGTGCCGTCATCCATGCGACCAAAGTCGCTGGCCGAGCAGATATTGGGGTGGTCGATGTTGGCCGCGGCTTGAGCTTCGCGCTGGAAGCGCTCGACGAGTTCTTGGCGTTGGGTGATTTGGGGGCGGAGCACTTTGACCGCCACGGTCTTCTTCATCAGGGTGTGTTCGGCACGATACACCGCACCCATAGCTCCCTCGCCCAGGCAGTCCTGAACAAGGTAGCGCCCCGATAAAAGCTCGCCGGTCAACGTGTCGGACGGTGCGGCCAGTTCGCTCGGGACAGCGCCGGCCTCCACGGTTGGTTGCTCATCAGTCATCGCGAACAATTGTGCGAGATTTCGCGCAGAATTGCGAGGGCGTTGGTATAAAAGTTGGACATAAAAAAGAGGCCGCGGCCAACTTTCGGCCGCGGCCTTCGAGACCGGCGTGGAGGGGACGCCGGCCGCTGGGGGCACCTGAGAAAGCGGGGTGCTCCAGAGCTACACCGCTGCAATTTGCGGATCGGGTGCGATCCGCGCACGACGCTCCAGTACCTTGGAGTTCCCCCCTCCATACAAATGTACTGTCTATGTGACTAAATGTAGGCAGGTGTGCGAGGCGTCAATGGCGGAATGCAAATGTGCGTCGGCCGAGCGGGCTCAATCGTCGCCAGAGCGATGCACGGCAGGGTCGAGCAAATGGGAGGGGTGGACGTTGCCCAGGGCAGCCAACATGTTATTGCGCGCCTCGGGCACGGTCTGCTCGATCTGGTCGAGCAATCGCTTGGCCCATTTGCGACGGGTCTGCACGCTGCCGCACAGGTTGCAGGGGATGATGGGAAACTCCATCAACTCGGCGTACTCGGCAATCTCATCTTCGGCCAGGTAGATGAGCGGGCGGATGACCTCGAAGCGGCCGTCGTCGGTGGTGTACTTGGCGGGCATTGCCTGCATGCGCCCCGCATGGGTCAGATTGAGCAGCAGCGTCTCGAGGCTGTCGTCACGGTGGTGGCCCAGCGCGATTTTGTTGCAGCCCAACTCTTCGGCGGTGGTGTAGATAATCCCGCGGCGCATGCGGCTGCAAAGCGAGCAGGGCGTGGCGCCCTCGGGCAAGGTGTCGACGACGATGGAGTAGGTGTCGCGCTCGCGAACCAGGTAGGGGATGTCGAGGGACTCCAGATACTCGTCGATGATCCCGTGCGGGTAGCCAGGTTGTTCCTGGTCGAGGTGGAACGCGGTGAGTTGGAAGTTGAAGGGGGCGCGTGCGCGGATGTCACGCAGCAAGGCGAGCATAGTGTACGAATCTTTGCCACCCGACAGGCAGACCAACACATGGTCGTCGGGCTCGAGAAGGCCGAAATCGCCGGAGGCTTGGGTGACTTGCTTTCGAAGACGGCTGGAGAGTTGAGCCAGACGGTCCATCGCACGAGCTCCTGGAGATACATCACGGACGACCACCAGGCGAGAAACAGCGCCCGGTGCAGGCGCATTTCTTTACCTGCACCGGACGCTTCTCGTAAAGCGAAGTCACAACCGCTGGGTGCTGCTTGGCGGTCGTCGCTCGAGTGTCGTCTGGAAGCGAGACGTATCCACAGAGACCTGCGTCAAATCCCCACCGTAGTGCTCCGGGTCAGACCACGGGTAGTGCTCTGGGTCAGACCACTAATTCGGTTTTTCGGTCGGGTCGTCGGCCGTGGCTCCAAAGACCCACGTGCCTGGATTGGGTTTGACGTCTCCCGACAACTGAACGGTACGGATGCGCGGGCTCCCGCAGTAGCGACATTGCGCCTTGGGCGGGAAGTTGTACTGTCCGCAATCGCGGCAAGCCGCGGCCATGAGGTGATCTCCCTCAGACGTAGGTGCCTCGTTGCATCCTTCAGTGTGGCGGGTGAGTTCGGGCAACTTCCAAAGGTTCGCGATAAGATATTGCATCGATTCCTTTCCCCGTATGATCTCAATTGCGAGCCCCCGCTCGCTTCCATGAGCTACTTGATCGAAGGGTGTATGGGTGCTGGGTCACCGCCTTCGACCTGAGCTGAGTGACTTCGCTCCGTGAAGTCACTACTGACGATTGCTTCGGTACGACACTACGACTGCGACAAACTCAGTCCGCTTGGGTGACCGATTGGACGTTGGTCGCGTGCAGCCCTTTGGGGCCGCGGTTGAGCTCGAATTCGACGACTTCGTCGGCTTTCAGCGTCTTGAAGCCATCCTGCAGAATCTGGCTGTAATGCACGAAGATGTCCTCATCCTCGCCATCAATGTTGATAAAGCCATAACCTTTAGCGTTGTTGAACCACTTGACTGATCCCTTCGGCATTGCTTGTCCCCTCTAAAGCCTCGAGAATAAAAATTAATCACGATTACGTTCTCGAAGTGCGCGTACCAACCAGTACACCACTTCTTAGTTGCTGGACGCTTCGTGGCGTCAGCAGTAAGGTCGGGCTTGTCGGATACCCCTCGCCTTTCGGCGCCGACGCTCTCCCTCCTCACATTTGAAAGCCTAAGTGCGCCCCCGCCTACCTGTGAAGATGGGGTGTCAAATTATTTTTCGCCCCCAAAATTACAAATCCCACCCCCACGTATTTTGGTCTATTTCGATCATTTGGCGGCGTGGAAAGATACACCCAGACAAGAAGAAGGCCGTTTGAGCGCATGATTGGCCAGTCAGAGGGCAGGATCTTCTTGTCAGCGAAGTGGGCGATCAGGTGGGGAGTTTTGACCGATCGGTAGCGATCACCCCCCGATCGGCGGTGTATTCAGCGCCCGGGGCGAAGCCCGGTCATCTTCTTGCGGCTCAGCCAGTAGAGGAGCGCCAGCCCGGGCAGGGCTGCTGCGGTCGTCGCCACGAAATAGGTCGTCCACCCCATCCAGGCGACAGCGTATCCGGCGCCCGACGATGTGAGGGTGCGCAGCCCCGACGACAGGGCGGTCAACAGCGCGTATTGGGTGGCCGTGTACTCTCTTTTGCAAAGCGCGCTCAGGTAGGCGACGAACGCGGCGGTGCCCAGGCCGCCCGACAGGTTCTCGACGCCGATGGTGGCGGTCAGGAGTTGCATGTCGTGGCCGGCGTCGGCCTGCAGGCTAAACATCAGGTTAGAGGCCATCTGTAGGACTCCGCCGACCCACAAGGCGCCGACGATGCCGAGTCGACGCACCACCAATCCGCCCAAAAAGACGCCCGCGATGCTCGCTGCCAGCCCGTAGGTCTTGGCGATATTGGCAATCTCGACCTTCGAGAACTCCAGGTCGACCAACAGGGGATTGGTCATCGTGCCGGCGAGGGCGTCGCCGAGCTTGTAGAGCAGGATAAAGGCAGCAATCGCCGCCCAGCCCTTGCGGCTGGCGAAGTCGCGCAGCGGGCCGACCACTCCTTCTTTGAGGTGGGCGAGGGTGCTTGCTGGACACTCCTGCGGCTCGTCTTTGTCGGGCTCGGCGCTCATTAGGGTGGTCGCGAGTCCTACCGTGACCAGGCCTGCCATCACCAGGTAGGTGAGTTGCCAGTCGCCGCTCCACTCGGCGATGTATAGCGCGCCGGCGCTCGCGGCGAGCATGCCCACACGGTAGCCGAAGACCGCGGCCGCCGCCCCGGCGCCTTGTTCGTCGTCGTCGAGTCTCTCGACGCGATAGGCGTCGATGACGACGTCCTGACTCGCCGAGATAGCGGCCACCCCGAGCGCGGCCATCGCGCACCAGAAGGCGTCTTGGCCGGGATCGCACATCGCCAGCGCCCCAATCGCGCCCATGAGGGCGAGTTGGAGGACGAAGATCCAGCCTCGCCGAAGCCCCAGCAGTTTGCCGAAGACGGGCACCTGGAGCCGGTCGAGCAGGGGCGCCCACAAAAACTTGAAGTTGTACGGGAGAGCCGTCGCCGCAAAGAGCCCCACACTTTTGATGTCGAGCCCCTCTTCGAGCAGCCAGAACGTCAGCGTGCTGTAGACCAGCAGTCGCGGAAGCCCGCTCGAGAAGCCGAGCAAGAAGAGGGCGAGCATGCGCGGGTCGAGGTAGACGCGCATCGATGTCAGCCAGGATCTCATGGGGGTCATTGTGGCGTAGTCAGGTTGCAGATGCGAGTTTTTTGGGGGACGGGGTGGTAAAGGGGCAAGGGGCTGGGAATCATGGGTTTTTGGGCTTTGTGTCTGGGGGGGCGTGTCTAAGGTCGGTGGTGTCGAGCCAGACGGCGTTGCCGTCGGCTTGCTGGTGCGGACGAGCCGGGAGGAGGCGTCCCATGGAAGCATTCGAAGAGGTGCTCGCCGAGGTTTTTGCGTGGGTGCGTCTGGGCATCGAAGTGCTCGGCGCGGTGCTGTGCTCGGCGCTGATCGTCCGCGGCGGCCACGGGAGTTCGACCGCGTCGCGGATGCGCCGCCCACCGAGACCAACGAGCAGCCGGGGGTTCGAACGTGGACACCGTCCAGCATAGTACATCTCACCAACCCGAAGGCGAGCGTCGCCAGGGCAAGTCGAAGAAGAAGCTGAGCCGGCGCACCAGCCTGGCTTTCGAGCGCAGCGTGGCGGCCTCCGACCGCACCTTGATGGCCAGCCTGCGCACGGCGCTGTCGATGATCAGCTTCGGCTTTGCCATCTTCGAGGGGTCGACCTTTTTGGCCCAGGCCGAGGAGTGGTCGGCCGCCGGGCCGCAGCGACTCGGGTGGGCGTTGGTCCTCGGGGGCACGCTGTTGCTGTTCATCTCGCTTTGGGAACACGTGCGCTACGTGCGCAATCTCAGCTACAGGACCGGCAATGAGATGCCCGTCTCGGGCGCGCTGGTCTCGGCAGTCATCTTTTTGTTGTTGGCGCTGCTGGTCATCATCAACTGGATCTTCAAATTGGGCATTTTCTGACGCTTTCGAGCAACGGCGGGGCTCGCGCCGTCTGCGAGGACCGCGACGACATCGACAACTCGCAGCCGTACAACTTTTAGCAAGGGGAGGGCGCGATGAGCCCAGCGAAAAAACGCAAGCCCAATATTCTGGTGTTGTGGGGAGACGACATCGGGACGTGGAATATCAGCTATCACAACCGGGGGATGATGGGCTATCGCACGCCCAATATCGACCGCATCGGCGAGGAGGGCGTGGGGTTTACCGACTACTACGGCCAGCAGAGTTGCACGGCCGGGCGGGCGGCGTTCATCACCGGTCAGAACCCCATCCGCACCGGCCTGACCAAGGTGGGCATGCCGGGCGCCGACATCGGTCTGCAGGCCGAAGACCCGACCATCGCCGAGTTGCTCAAGCCGCAGGGCTATGTGACCGGCCAATTCGGCAAAAACCACCTGGGTGACAAGGACGAGTTTCTGCCGACCAACCACGGCTTCGACGAGTTCTACGGCAACCTGTACCACCTCAACGCCGAAGAGGAGCCCGAGCACCCCGACTATCCGAAAGACCCGAAATTCCGCGAGAAGTTCGGCCCGCGCGGGGTCATTCACAGCTTCGCCGACGGGCGCATCGAGGACACCGGGCCGCTGACCCGCGAGCGCATGAAGACGATCGACGACGACGTCACCGATCGCACCTGCGAGTTCATCGAAAAGGCCCACAAGGACGACAAGCCGTTTTTCGTGTGGTGGAACTCCACGCACATGCACTTTCGCACCCATATCAGCGAAGAGATGGAGGGCGTCAGCGGCCAGGGCCCGTACAACGACGCGATGGTCACCCACGACGGCCACGTCGGCCAGATCCTCGACAAGCTCGACGAGTTGGGCATCGCCGAGGACACCATCGTGGTCTACTCGACCGACAATGGCCCGCACTACAACACCTGGCCCGACGCGGCGATCACGCCATTTCGCAGCGAGAAGAACTCCAACTGGGAGGGAGCGTTCAGGGTGCCGGCGTTTGTGCGCTGGCCGGGCAAGATCCCAGCCGGCGAAGTGCTCAACGGGATGGTCGCCCACCAGGATTGGACGCCGACGTTTCTGGCGGCGGCGGGCGTGCCCGACATCCAGACAAAACTCGCCAAGGGCTACAAGGCGGGCAAGAAGAAGTTCAAGGTCCACCTCGACGGTGTCAACGTGCTCGACTATCTGACCGGCGAGGTCGAGGAGAGTCCGCGCAACGAGTTCTTCTACGTCAACGACGACGGCCAGTTGGTCGCGCTGCGCTACGGGGATTGGAAGATCGTGTTCTTGGAGCAGCGCGCCAAGACGCTGGCGCTGTGGGCCGAGCCGTTCGTGCCATTGCGGGTGCCCAAGATCTTCAACCTGCGCCGCGACCCATTCGAGCGCGCCGACGAGAACTCGAATACCTACTACGACTGGCTGCTCGACCACGCCTTCGTGCTGGTGCCCGCCCAGGCGCTGGTGTCACAGAAGCTGCAATCGTTCCGGGAGTTCCCGCCGCGCCAAGAGCCGGCCTCGTTCAACCTCGACCGGGTGCTCGAGAAGCTCAAGGAGGGCTACCGGGCCGATTGAGGTTGGCCCTGCGAGTTGATTTCGGCGGGGCGCCCTTGCTTGGCAACCGGGCCCCTCCGTCGGCTTCGCCGCCACCTTCCTGCGGCTTGGAGAGCTGACTATTGATCACATTTACCCCGAAGACGTGCGATTTGACCCGTGAACGTGCACCTGAACGTGAACGGCCGTTCCAACGGCAGTGAGCCCAAACAACGATGAAGCTCCGATTGAGCGCATACGTTCACTTTGAAGGCCATTTCGCGATGACCACATGTGCAGGGAAACAGCCGTTCAGGTTCACGTGCACGTTCACGCAGCCGCGCGACCTCGGATCTGGAAATGTGATTAATAGTTAATAGATAAGGCCGGACAACGGCCCGGGGAGGGGATTGCATGTTTGAAACACATGACGAGGGGAGCAAATGACCACACCTGCAACTACGCCCGACCAGCAGCCCGACACCGATGCGATGGTCTGGATCGAAGGGGGCACCTTTCGGATGGGCTCTGAGCAGTTTTACCCGGAAGAGCGCCCGGTCCACCGGGTCGAGGTCGACGGCTTTTTCATCGACCGCCACCCGGTGACCAACGCCGAGTACGCCAAATTCGTCGCCGACACCGGCTACAAGACGATGGCCGAGCGCAAGCCCGACCCGAAGCTGTATCCCGGGGCGCCGCCCGAGATGCTCGTTCCCGGGTCGATGGTCTTCTTTCCCACGGCGGGTCCGGTCGACCTGCGCAACGTGGCCCATTGGTGGCGCTGGGTGCCGGGGGCGTGTTGGAAGCGCCCGCTGGGTCCGGGGTCGTCGGTGCGCGGCCTTGGGCGCCACCCGGTCGTACACGTGTGCTACGAGGACGCCAGGGCCTATTGCGACTGGGCCGGCAAGGAGCTTCCGACGGAGGCTGAGTGGGAGTATGCCGCCCGCGGCGGCTTGGATGGGGCCCGGTTCGTATGGGGCGACAAGCATATGCCCGAGGGAAAGCCGATGGCGAATACCTGGCAGGGTCGGTTCCCCTGGGAGAACCTCGAGCTCGACGGCTACGAGCGCACTTCACCTGTGGGCGCGTTTCCGCCCAACGGCTTTGGGCTGTTCGATATGGCAGGCAACGTCTGGGAGTGGACCGATGACTGGTATCGGGCGCGCCACCCCGATGACCCGCAAAAGGCGTGCTGCACGCCGCAGAACCCGCGCGGCGGGGCCAAAGAACAGAGCTACGACCCCGGTCAGCCCCACGTGCCCATCCCGCGCAAAGTGCTCAAGGGCGGCTCGCACCTGTGTGCGCCGAATTACTGTTTTCGCTACCGTCCGGCTGCACGTCAGCCGCAGATGGTCGACACAGGGATGAGCCACCTCGGATTTCGATGTGTGCGCCGCAAACCCGCATGAAATGAGCCTCGTCGGGGAACCTGGTTCCCTTACGGAGGGCTGCAGGGTGATCATATTGAAGATGAACGCCCTGCAGACAAGCAGCGCCCGCTATTGAAGTGATTAGCATTGAGGGGCGGACGATGTGCAGCGTTTGCGCGAAACGGTGCGAATTGCCAAGAGGGGTGTGGTTCATTTGCAACATGCGCGTCCGGACGGCCAGGTGGGGGGGGAGACGATGAGGCAGATTCGACGGTGGACGATATGGGGTGTGGTGGGGCTGGCGGCCTTGGTGGCCGCGTCGCTTGCGGTCCCGGCCGCCGCGCAGGAGGCCAATCCCGCCGGCCCCGCCGAACCTACCGAATCAGACGGCTGGGAGCTCAACGCCCGGCTGACCAATCCGATGCACGAGTTCTGGACGCTCGAGTTCCAGAATAACCTGCAGGTGCTCGACGGCGACCTTATCCGCGGCACGGCGCTGGGCAACGAGTTGCGCCTGCAGCCCTTGTTGCCGCTCGTCTTCGGCCGCCACGACGGGGTCGTGCTCTCGCTTCGCGTCACCCTGCCCATCGTCACCAGCCCCGACCTCGACAATGGGGTGGTGGGCGACGACCAGGAGCATATCACCGGGGTGGGCGACGTGGAGTTCTTGCGGCTCATCGGCCCCAACAAACGCCGGGGCCTGGTGTACGGGGTGGGCATCACCTCGCGCTTTCCGACCGCGCCCACTGACGAGCTCGGCGGGGGCAAATACCTGGTGGGGCCGGCCGGCCAAGTGTTCTATCTGGGCGACACGTGGGTCGTCGGCGCGCTCGTCGAGCACTGGGTGTCGTACCAGGGCGGGGTGGGCCGCGAGGACGTGCTGCGCACCGACGTTGACTACGTCATCGCGCGTCGCCTCACCGAGAAATGGTCGGTGGGCATGGCCCCGGAGGCGAGCTGGGAGTGGGGCGAGGGGAGCGACAACCGCGCCACCATCCCGGTGGGGTTGGGGCTGACGCGGATGACCCGGCTGGGCTACCTGCCGCTGAAGCTTCGCGCCGAGGCGCAGTACTCGGTCTTTCGTCCCGATCGGCTCGGCCCGCGGTGGGTCTTTCGACTCCAAATCCAGGCGGTGATTCCGAACGCGTTCGAAGATTGACGGCCACGCACAAGGGGGAGTGATGCGAGCACCACCGACGATCCGAAGAATCCTGCGCGTCTCGCTGTTCTTGGCGGTCGCCCTCCTGGCGAATCTCGTGGCCCGGAGCGCGGTCGCCGCCGAGCCGGAGGATGGGTGGCGCGTGGGTATCGCGCCCTTTTTCTGGGCCGGCGGGGCCAACGGCCGGCTGTCGGTCGACAAGCACGAGGTGGAGGTGAACAAGAACTTCGACCAGATCTTTGCCGACCTCGACTTCGCCGGCAGCCTCGCCGTGGAGGTAGGCCGGGGCGCGTGGAGCGTGGTCGTCGAGGGGTTGTACGTCGACGTGTCCACCGACGAGGCCTCGCCGCGGCCCGACGGGGAGTTCGCGCAGGTCGACCTGCAGGACTGGCTGGTCAGCGGCGTGGTCGGCTGGCGGCTATTTGGGAGTTCGTGGGGCTTCTTCGAGGCGATGGCGGGCGCGCGTTACACCGACGTGAGCGTCGACCTCGCCATCGAGCGAAGCGGGCGCAGCTTCGCTCCCTCGCGCGACGCCAACTGGCTCGATCCGGTGATCGGCCTTCGCGGGCGGGTGTGGCTCGCCGAGCCGCTCTTTCTGGCCTACCGACTCGACGCAGGCGGGTTTTCCGTGGGCGCCGACCTCTCGTCGGTGGGCACCGCCGAGTTGGGCTACACGCTGGGCCCGGCCGAGCTTCGCCTCGGGTACCGCTATCTCTACCTGCGCTACGACGACGAGGATTTCGACTACGACGCGGTCCACCAGGGGCCGGTGCTCGGCGTGGGATTCCGTTTGTGAACCAGCAGCTTGTACGGTTGACCGGCTGCGTCGCCTCCCTACAACTTGGCTGAGCGCGAGCGCGCGCTCGACAACGACAACAAGGGAGGTGAAGAGATGAGCAGTGTACCCAGGCATCCGCAAAAGCCACGCAAGTGGCTGCGCCATTTGGCGGCGGCCGCGTTGACCTTCGGCATGGTCGGCTTCATGCCGGACGTGGTCGAGGTGGTCACCCAGGAGACCGATACCGTCGAGGCGCAGTACGGCGAAGCGCGCCGTGTGTCGCGTCGCACGGCGCGGCGCACTTCACGCCGGACCACCGCCCGCCAGAACTATCTGTATTCGCTGCCGGCCGGCTACGACACCGTCGTGCGCGCCGGCACCACCTACTACGTCGCCGGAGGCACCTACTACCGGCCCGTGCACGTCGACGGCCAGGTCGCCTATGTGGTCGCCGACGATATCGACTAAGAGGGGGACAACATGGAACACAACTCCAGCCAGACGAGCGGATATTCGCCGCTTCGCGCGATGCCGCACCTGCCGTGGCCGGTCGTCGTCGCCGCCATCATTCTCGGGGTGGTGGGCCTCGCCATCCACCAGACCAAGGTGGCCAAGGCGCAATCGGCACCCTACGAGCAGGCCCAGCAAGACCGCATGGACGAGCGCGCCGAGGAACTCCTGCGCCAGATGTCCACCAAGCTTGCGGCCGCCGACGCCCTGACCATCGAGGGGCGCCGGAGCGTCGACCCGGAACTGCTCCCGGGGGCTCAGGGGCCCGAAGTCACCGATATCACCGTCTCCATCCGCCGCCCGGACATGCTCTATGCCGAGGCGCGCGGCGAGGATGACCACCGCAAGATGTACTACAACGGCGAGGATTTCTCCCTTGTCGACATCGAGCAGGGGCTTTACTCGACGGCCGAGGTGCCCGGCAATATCGACGTGCTGGTGCGGCGGCTCGGCGAGGAGTACGGGTTCAATCCGCCGGTCGCCGATATTCTGGTGGCCGACCCCTACGCGCACCTGACGCGCAACGTCGAGGCCGGCAAGTACGTGGGCCAAGAGCAAGTCGACGGCAAGACCGTCGAGCACTTGCGCTTCGAGGAGGACTACCTGACCTGGGAGTTGTGGGTCGACGCCGAGCAGAAGCTGCCGGTCAAGATGGTCGCCATGGTGCCCGGCATGGAGGGGAACCCGAGGCTGGTCGCCGAGGGGATCGAGGTGAAGATCGATCCCGAGCTGGACGAGGCGATGTTCACCTTCGATCCGGCGGCCGAGGCCGAGGAGATCCCGATGGTGCCGGTGGGCGAGGAGCCGTCGGCGGCGCGATGACCACGAGCTTGTCGGCCGAGTCGGGCCGGAAACACATGGTGCGCGTCGCGTTCAGGTCGACGCCTGCTTCGAGGCGCGCTCCGGGGTGGGATCGAGGAGGAGCCATGTAGCAACGAGACTTTGGGTGATGTCTGCGCTTTGTGATCGCGGCCGCCTGGACGGCCTTGGTGGTGAGGCCGGTCGCGACGACGGCGTTACGTCGACCTGCAGACCGACGACGCGACCCCTCACGGGCTGAGCTTGGGAGTCGTGTTCAAGCGCTGATTGTGTGGCAAGCCTGGACCCCAACAGCTGGCGGTGACTCGAAGTGTGTATAGACTCTGTCTATCGGCCGTTCGTTTTCTCGGCACGCTGAACAAACTGTGTGTCTTTGCAGTCTCGGGGCGTTGCCGAGCCCATCTTTCGCCGGTTTGAATTACATACAATTCGCAGGGGTATTCGCGCGGTATCTACTCGCAGGAGCGCAGGTCTATGGCGTTCAGTGAACAGCAACCGTCGTCCGATGAACCGTCGAACCGTGCTGGAGGGTGCGCCTCCGGCTCGAGCTGCGCCGGCGTGACCTCTCGTCCGCAGCGGCCGACTACTTGGCCCAAAGACGCGCCGCCGAATTTCCACGTCATGGCCAAGCCGACCGGCGCGGTGTGCAACTTGGACTGCAAGTACTGCTTCTTTTTGTCCAAGGAGGCGCTGTATCCGGGGAGCCCGTTTCGCATGAGCGACGACGTGCTCGAGCTGTATATCAGCCAGGTCATCGAGGCGCAGCGCTCCCCGCACGTGACCATCGCCTGGCAGGGCGGTGAGCCGACCCTGATGGGACTGGCGTTCTTCGAGCGGGCGATGGAGCTGGTCGAGAAGTACCGGCGCCCCCAGATGACCATCGAGCACACCATCCAGACCAACGGCACCCGCTTGGACGAGGAGTGGTGCGCGTTCTTGCGCGAGCACGACTTCCTGGTGGGCTTGTCGATCGACGGGCCTCGCCGGATGCACGACGCCTACCGGGTCGACAAGGGCGGCCGGGGCACCTTCGACAAGGTCGCCCGCGCGGCGCTCTTGCTGGGCGAGCACGGCGTCGACTTCAATATCCTGTGCACCGTCCACGCCGAGAATGCCAGCCACCCGCTTGAGGTCTACCGGTTCTTTCGCGACCGACTCGGGGCCACGTTTATCCAGTTCATTCCCATCGTCGAGCGGGTCACCCAGGAAACCCGCGCTCAGGCCAACGAGGGCTGGGGCGAGGGGCGTGACAATCGTCCGCTCTACACCCAGCGGGGTCGCATGGTCACCGAGCGCTCCGTCGAGCCCGAGCAGTGGGGCCAGTTCTTGATCGCGGTGTTCGACGAGTGGGTGCGAAACGACGTCGGCGAGGTCTTCTTGCCACAATTCGAGGCCGCGCTGGCAAGCTGGATGCGCCTGCCGCAGTCGATGTGCATCTTCGCCAAGACCTGCGGCAACGCCGTGGCGCTCGAGCATAACGGCGACCTGTATTCCTGCGACCACTACGTCGAGCCCGACTACCTTCTGGGTAATATCCGAGACACGCACATGCTCGAGATGCTCGCCTCCGAAGAGCAGCGCGCCTTCGGCCGCGCCAAGGAGGAGACGCTCCCGCAATATTGCCGCGATTGCGAGGTGCGCTTTGCGTGCAACGGAGAGTGCCCGCGCAATCGCTTTTTGGAGACGCCCGACGGCGAGCCCGGGCTGAACTACCTGTGCGCGGGCTACAAGGCGTTCTTCACCCATATCGACAAGCCGATGCAGATGCTGGGTGGATTGCTGCGCCGGGGTCGAGACCCGGCCGAGGTGATGCAGATTCTGGCGCGAGAAGACGCCTCCCGACCGCGGCGCAAGCGCCGCCGGCGTCGCCCCTCTTGAGTCTGGTCGAGTACGGCGCATACCTGCGCCGCCTACGACGGTCGGCGGGCGAGAAGGTGGGGGCGGGTACGGCGCTCTTCTCGGCGTTTTTCGTGTTGGGCGTGGGGCTCGTTCTGACTGGCGTGCTCGTGAGCGAGTTGATGTGAGCGAACGGAAGTGAGCGAAACAGGCAACAAGGACCCGTGAGACTCGAAGAGAAACCACATGGCTAAAAAACACAAACAGTTCAAAGGACGTATCGCCCTGGACGCTCGTGACGCCGAGCCGGACTGGTCGGCCTTTGCGCCGCCGGAGGCGCCCGACGGCGCGCCCAATATCCTCTATATCGTATGGGACGACGTCGGGTTTGGCGCCTTCGAGTGCTACGGCGGGTTGATCGAGACGCCCAATATGACGCGCATCGCCAATATGGGGCTACGCTACACCAATTTCCACACCACCGCGCTGTGCTCGCCGACGCGTGCGTGCTTACTGACGGGGCGTAACGCCACGAGTAACGGCATGGCGTGCATCTCGGAGTTCGCCACCGGCTATCCGGGCTCGAACGGGCGGATTCCCTTCGAGAACGCAATGATTTCGGAGGTGCTCGTCGATGAGGGCTATAGCACCTATTGCCTGGGCAAGTGGCACCTGACCCCTGACTACGACAACCACGCCGCCGGCTCGCGCCGGCAGTGGCCGCTGGGGCGAGGCTTCGACCGGTTCTATGGGTTCTTGGGCGGCGAGACCAACCAATGGTACCCGCTGCTTATCCAAGACAACCAGTCGGTCGACCAGCCGTATATGCCCGAAGACGGCTACCACTTTAGCACCGACATCGCCGACAAAGCCCTGCAATATATCCGCGATGCCGACGCGGTCGCCCCCGACAAGCCGTGGCTGATGTACTTTGCCCCCGGCGCGGCCCACGCGCCGCACCACGTCTCCAAAGAGTGGTCGGACAAGTACGGGGGCAAATTCGACATGGGCTACGAGGCGTATCGCGAGCAGACGCTCGCCCGTCAGATCGAGATGGGGCTGGTTCCCGAGGGGACCGAGTTGCCGCCGATCAACGAGTTCGTCGACGAGACCGGCCCCAATGGCGAGCCGTGGCCACAGATCGACACCGTGCGTCCGTGGGACTCGCTCGAAGAGGACGAGCAGAGGCTGTTCTGCCGCATGGCGGAGGTCTACGCCGGCTTCGTCGACCACTGTGACCATGAAATCGGACGGTTGCTCGACTATCTCGAGGAGACCGGCAAGCTCGACAACACGATCATCGTGGTGGTCAGCGACAACGGCGCCAGCGGCGAGGGGGGGCCGAACGGATCGGTCAACGAGATGAAGTTCTTCAACGGCGTACCAGACTCGATCGAGGAGAATATGAAGTACCTCGACGACCTGGGCCTGCCGAACACCTACAACCACTACTGCACCGGCTGGGCGCAGGCGTTTTGCACGCCGTTCAAGATGTACAAACGCTATGCGAACTTCGAGGGGGGCACCGCCGATCCGCTGATGATCGCTTGGCCCGAGGGGATCAAAGCGCACGGTGAGATTCGCCACCAGTACTGCCATGCAGTCGACATCGTGCCTACGCTGTACGATTGCCTCGGGATGGAGCCGCCCGAGGAGGTTCACGGTTACACCCAGTCGGAGTTGGAGGGAGACAGCCTCTACCACACCTTCGACAACGCGGACGCGCCCACCAAAAAGCACGCGCAGTTCTACAGCATGCTGGGCACCCGCGCTGTCTGGTACGAGGGGTGGCACGCCGCCACGGTGCATCCGTCGATGGGCGGCTGGGGAGGGTTCGACCAGGACCGTTGGGTGCTCTACAACCACGACGACGACCGTACCCAGACCAAAGACTTGGCCGACGAGTATCCCGCCAAGCTCGAGCAGCTAAAGAACCTGTGGGCGATGCTCGCCGGCAAGTACAACGCGCTGCCCCTCGACGACCGTAAATCGGCCGAGGTGCTCTCGATCGAGCGCCCCGAGCCTGGCAAGGCGCGCGATCAATACGTCTACTACCCCCACACCGAGCCCGTGCCTCAGGCGGTCGGCGTCTCGACCGCGCAGCGCTCCTACGACATCGTCGCCGACGTCACCGTCGAAGACGGCGGCCAACCCGACGGGGTCATCTTTGCACAGGGGAGCCACATCGGCGGCCACACTCTGTACGTCAAGGATGGTCGCTTGCACTACGTCTACAACTGGCTGGGTGAGCTGCAGCAAAAGATCAGCTCGTCCAAGTCTCTGGAGCCGGGAAAGCACCGGCTCGGGGTGAGCTTCGAGATCAGAGACCGCGACGAGTACAACAGCCCGGTGGGGCCCGCGAGGCTGTTCATCGACGACGAGGAGGTCGGCTCCGACGACATTAAGACGACGCCGGTTTTCTTCGGGCTCGAAGGCGTCATCACTATCGGCCGCGACACCGGCAAGCCGGCGAGCGACGAGTACGAGTCGCCCGACGAGTTCAAGGGCGGGGTGGTCGAGAAGGTCACCATCGGGGTGCACGGCGAGCCACATCGCGATCCAGAGAAGGAGGCGGAGATCGCGCGGCGGCGTGACTGAAAGCGAGCCTCAGAGCCGAGTCTTCCTCCCCTCGCTTCGCGGGGGAGGAAGACGTCGGCCTATTGGACAACCTCAGCAAAACCGAGAGACACACCATGCCAAAGAAGAAATTCAACGGACGTATCGCCCTCGATATCCGCGACGCCCAGCCAGACTGGTCGCCCTACGAGCCGCCCAAGGCGAAGCGCGACGCCCCCAACGTGTTCTACATCGTGTGGGACGACGTCGGGTTTGGCGCCTTCGAGTGTTTCGGTGGGATGATTGAGACGCCCAATATGACGCGTCTGGCTAACCAAGGCTTGCGCTACACCAACTTCCACACCACCGCCTTGTGCTCGCCGACGCGCTCGTGCTTGTTGACGGGTCGCAACGCGACCTCGAACGGCATGGGTTGTATCTCCGAGGCGTCGTCGGGGTTTCCCGGCTCCAACGGGCACGTGCCCTTCGAGAACGGCTATATCTCCGAGACGCTGGTCGACGAGGGGTACAACACCTACGCGGTCGGCAAGTGGCACCTGACACCGGGCGAAGAGACCCATATGGCGGCCAACAAGCGGCAGTGGCCGTTGGGTCGGGGGTTCGAGCGTTTTTACGGGTTCTTGGGCGGCGAGACCGATCAGTGGTACCCGGATCTCGTGCAGGACAACCAGCCTATCGAGCAGCCCGCAAGGCCCGAGGAGGGCTATCACCTGTCGGTCGACCTCGCCGACACGGCGATTCAGTATATCCGCGACGCCAAGGTGATTGCCCCGCAGAAGCCGTGGTTGATGTACTTCTGCCCCGGTGCAGGACACGCGCCGCACCAGGTACCGCAGGAATGGGCGGACAAGTACAAGGGCAAATTCGACATGGGCTGGGACGCCTACCGCGAGCAGACCCTCCAGAAGCAAATCGAGATGGGGATCCTGCCCGAGGGGACCGAACTGCCCCCCATCAACGCCTACGTCGACGAAACGAGTGCCGAGGGCAAGGAATGGCCCGAAGGCGACGTGATTCGCGATTGGGACTCGCTGGATGAGGACGAGAAGACCCTGTTTTGTCGCATGGCCGAGGTCTACGCCGGCTTCGTGAGCCACTGCGACCATCATATCGGTCGCGTGCTCGACTATCTCGAGGAGTCGGGGCAGCTCGATAACACCATTGTGGTCGTCGTCAGCGACAACGGCGCCAGCGGGGAAGGGGGGCCCAATGGGTCAGTCAACGAGAACAAGTTCTTCAACGGCATTCCCGACAGCCTCGAGGAGAACATGAAGTACCTCGATGTGCTCGGTTCCACCGAGACCTACAACCACTACCCCAACGGCTGGGCGCAGGCGTTTTGCGCGCCGTTCAAGATGTACAAGCGCTACTCGGGCCACGAGGGGGGCACCGCCGATCCGTGCATCGTCAGTTGGCCCAGAGGGATCCAGGCCAAGGGCGAGATTCGCGACCAATACATTCACGCCACCGACATCGTTCCCACCATCTACGACTGCCTGGACTTCGAGCCGCCCGCCGAGGTCAAGGGCTATACCCAGTCCGAGCTCGAGGGCGTGAGCTTCAAGCATACCTTCGAAGACGCCTCGGCGCCGACCCACAAGCGCATGCAGATCTACGGCATGCTCGGCACGCGCGGCATTTGGGCCGAGGGATGGCACGCCGCCGCGGTGCACCCGGCGATCAGCGGCTGGAGTCACTTTGCCGAAGATCGTTGGGAGTTGTTCCACCTCGACGAGGACCGCACCCAGGCCCATGACTTGGCCGACGAGCATCCCGACAAGCTCGAGAAGCTCAAGCAGCTGTGGTTTATGCTCGCCGGCAAGTACAACGCGCTGCCCATCGACGACCGCACCGCGCCGGAGGTGCTGATGACGCCCAGGCCCCAGCCGGCTCCCGAGCGCAACGTCTACGTCTATTATCCAAACTGCGCCGACGTGCCCGAGATGGTCGCCGCCAACACCCACGGCCGCTCGTACGACATTGCCTGTGAGCTGACTGTCGACGAGGAGCGCGCCGAAGGAGTGCTGTTCGCCCACGGCGGACGCTTCGGCGGCCACTCGTTGTACGTCCACGAGCGTCGACTGCACTACGTCTACAACTGGCTGGGGGAGAATGAGCAGAAGGTCACCTCCAACAAGTGTATTCCGACCGGGCGCCACACCTTCGGGGCGCGTTTCGACCTGACCGGCACCGATGGCCCCAGCCCCACGGGAACTGTCGAGTTGTATATCGACGAGGAGTGCGTCGGCACCCTCGACATCAAGACCCAGCCGGCGCACTTCGCGCTCGGTGGCGAAGGCTTGGCGGTCGGCCGCGACGGCGGCCAGCCTGTATCGAGCGACTACAAGAGCCCGTTCGAGTTCACCGGCGGGACCATCAAACAGGTCAACATCGACTTGCGCGGCGAGCGCATCCGCGACCTGGAGCAGGAGGCCAAGGCGATGATGTCGAGGGAATGACTCGGTGCGAGGTCATCCTGCCCTCGTTCGGTGCGAGGGCATCTTGCTCTCGTTCGGTGCGAGGGCATCCTGCCCTCGTTCGGTGCGAGGGCATCTTGCCCTCGTTCGGTGCGAGGGCATCTTGCTCTCGTTCGGTGCGAGGGCATCCTGCCCTCGTTCGGTGCGAGGGCATCTTGCTCTCGTTCGGTGCGAGGGCATCTTGCTCTCGTTCGGTGCGAGGGCATCTTGCTCTCGTTCGGTGCGAGGGCATCTTGCCCTCGTAGTAGGAGGACACCATGGACGCATTCGATTGGGCTCTTGTCCTACAGACCATCTTCGTGATCGGGGCGATGGCCTTTATCGGCCTGTCGGTCAGTTGGCAGCAGGTCGTCGAGCTGCTGCGTCAGCGAAAGCAGTTCACGCGTGGGTTTATCGCCAATATGGTGCTCACTCCGCTGCTCGCCGTGTTGCTCATCTTGGTGTTTGACCTGCCGGTTGACGCCCAGGTGGCGTTGTTGCTGCTGGGACTGGCGCCTGGCGGAATGAATATGTTGCAGTTCACCACGAAGATCGAGGGAAGGTTGGCGCACGCGGCCGCCGCGCTGCTGGTGATGACGGTCATCGCGCTGCTGATCGTGCCGCTGGTCATCGTATTCGTGCCCCTGCCGCGCGAGCCCGGTGAGGTCACTGTGCTGGGCACGGTAGTGGCGGTCTTGGCTGCGGTGGTCGCTCCGATGGCCCTCGGCGCGGCGGTTCGCCACCGGTGGCCGGAGACTGCCCGGAAAGTAGCGCGGCCGATCAACTTGGTCTCCACCATTGCCTTTGTCGCCGCGATCATCGTGAGCGCCTCCGTCAAAAAGGAAGCCGCCCAGGTGCTCACACCGACGGTGTTGTTGGTGCTCGTCCTCTTCGTCGCAGGCACGTTGCTCATCGGTTGGGCGATGGGGGGACGAGACCCGGTGCGCCGGCAGTTCTTGGCGACCGTCACCAGTATCCGCAACGCCGGTCTGGTGCTGCTGGTGGCTATGGTGATCTTCCCGCGAGCAGGCGTCGACCTTGTCGTGCTCGCCTACACCATGCTGATCATTCCGCCCAATGCCGTGCTGACGATCACCAAGATGGTGCAGGGGAAGCGTCGGCAGAAGAGGGCGCTCAAAGGCTCTGAACTCACGGGAGGCTGACGTGCGTGAGTCGCTCGAGGAGGGCTTGGCGAGGTGATCGAGTCGAAGGCGAATAGGAGGCGAGCATGTTCGACCAATTCCAACGCGTGGACGCCATTAGCGGTTGGTCCTTCCTGGTGATCATCGTCGCGCTTTTGGTGGCCTTCGAGATCGGACGTCACCTGGCGCGTCGGCGCAAGGCGGTGAAAACGGCACGCCAGCTCCACGCTGCCAACGTCCTCAGCGGGTTGCTCGTCTTGGTCTCGTTTCTGCTGGCCTTCAGCTTCGGCCTCGCCGCCGACTACTTCCAGCAGCGTCGGCAGGTCGTGCTCGACGAGGCCAACGCCATCGGCACGACTTACCTGCGCTCGAAGTATCTGCCCGAGCCGCAGTCCAAGAAGGTCGCGCGTCTGATGCTCGCGTACGTCAATCTGCGCATCGTCGAGACGTCGCCCGAAGAACTCGCCAAGGCACGAACCCGGTCGGAAGCCTTGCAGGGCGAGCTGTGGAAGGTTGCGTCGTCGTTGGAAGACCAGAACCCCAACTCGGAGTTCGCAGGGCTATTTGTCGCTTCGCTCAACGAGATGATCGACCTGCACCAGACGAGGGTGACCACCGCCCTCGATTTTCGCCTGCCGTTGGTGGTCTTGGTGACGCTATACGTCGTCGCCTTTCTCACCCTATTGGTGATGGGCTACAACGCCGGGTTGGGCGGGACGGGAGACGCCGTGCTCACTGTCTCGGCGGTCCTCTGCATCGCGGTCGTGCTCGTATTGATCAACGACCTGAACCGGCCGGTGCAACTCACCTTCGAGGTGAGCCAGCAGGCGCTCATCGACGTGCGCGATGCGTTGGAGCAGGATTTAGGACGACATCCCTGACCAGCCACACGACCGTCTCGCGCAAACGTGTCGAATCGTCCGCCCCTCAATGATAGTTGCACCGCAATAGCAGGCGTGGGAGTCCTGCGAGGCGTGCCTCGCTCCATGGCGTGTTGAGCTTCAGGATAGGACGTATCGCGAACAGTGATTGTATGCTCCGGGGGGAGCCATGTGTCACCAGACGCAGTCCGAGAAGATTCGTTATGCCTTTTCGAGCGCCGTCGTCGTGTTGCTGGCGGCTACGCTGGTCTCGACGGCCTACGCGCAGGAGGAGGCATCAACGGCCGAAGGGGCGGCTGGCCAACAGGCCGCCGGCGCGACCGATCTGGCCAAGAAGACCCAGAACCCGGTCAGCGACCTCATCAGCGTGCCCTTCGAGAACAACTTCCAGTGGGGCGCAGGCTTCGAGGACGAGTTCAGCTACCTGCTGGTGATCAAGCCGGTCTACCCGATGAAGCTCAGCGAGGAGTGGAACCTGGTCCACCGCGTGCTCGCACCGGTGAGCTACTTCCCGGAGCCGGCCCCGGGCATCGACGATGCGTTCGGCCTGGGCGACATTACCTACCAGGCGTTCTTCTCGCCGGAGTCGACCGAGCCGTTTGTCTGGGGCGTCGGCCCGCAATTTCAATTCCCGACGGCGACCGACGATATCTTGGGCACCGACAAATGGTCGGTGGGCCCGGCGGCGGTCGCCCTGCAGCTCAACGGGCCCTGGGTCTACGGGGCGCTACTCACCTACATGTACTCCTTCGCGGGCGACGACGCGCGTGACGACGTGCGCCTGGGGGCCTTGCAATACTTCATCAACTACAACCTTCCCAGCGGTTGGTACTTGACCACCAGTCCGACGAACACGCTGAACTTCGAGGCCGACGACGACAAGTGGACCATCCCGCTGGGCGGCGGGGCAGGCAAGGTCGTCAAGTTCGGCCCCTTGCCTGTGAACCTGTCGTTGCAAGCCTACTACAACGTCGAGCGGCCTCCCGGCGCGCCCGAGGGAACGGTGCGCTTCCAGTTTTCGTTCCTGCTGCCTAGAGGGCGGTAGAGACGGCAGCACCGAGGCGCTGTATCCATACGAATGGAGGGGGAGTCATGAAGACAATCGTACCGATCATTCGCGCCAGCTTGACGGCGTTGGTCGTCGCCGCCGTGTGTCTGCCTGCCTGCGACGCTTGGGCGGCGGACGACGAGGACGGCTGGCGCTTTCGCATCGCCCCATACCTGTGGGTGCCCGGCGCCAACGGAGAGGTCACCATCGACCGGCAGACCGTCGACGTCGAATACTCGGTCGGTGAGGCCTTCGACGCGCTCTCCAATCTCGTCTCCGACGATGACGACGAAGAGGGCGACGACGTCGGCGAGGTGACCGATGCGGGCAGCGACCTCGACTTCGCCATGTTGGCAGTTGCCGAGGTCGGCAAGGGGCCGTGGAGCGTGATGGTCGACTTCATGTATCTGGGCGTGACCACCACCGAGGTCGACCCACGTCTGCCCCAGGTGGGCGCGGAGTTCGAGTTCGACGCCCTTATTTTCGGCGGCTCACTGACCCGTCGGCTCTTACGGGACGACTGGGGACGCATCGATGCCTTGGCCGGCGTGCGCTACACCGACCTCGAGGTCGCGCTCGACCTGCGCTTTGGCGACGAGCGGGGCCTGTCGGTCGCCTCCATCGAGCAAAGCTGGGCGTCCCCGATCATCGGTGCGCGCGGCCGCTTGCTGCTTCCGTGGCGCTTCTTTCTGCAGGGCTATATCGACATCGGCGGCGCCGGCCTGGGGGCGGATTTTACCTGGCAGGGGTTCGCGGCCGCCGGGCTCGGCTTTCGCTACGTCGATATCCTGGTGGGGTACAGGCACCTGTACACGGACTACGAAAACGAGGACGACGACTTCGTCTGGGATCTCTCCAATAGCGGGCCAATTGGAGGCGTGTCAGTGCATTTTTGATGTGGTTATCGGCGAGTCGTAAGCCCTGCAGACGAGCGACGCCTGCTATTGAAGGAGTTAATATTGAAAGGCGGACGATACGCGGCGTTTGCGCGAGGCGGTGCGATGCGCCAATAGCCACGTGGCTGATTGGCAAAACGACCGTCACGCGCAAACGTGTCTGATCGTCCGCCCCTCAATGGTAGTTCTACCTCAATAGGAGGTGTGTGATCCCTGCAGGGCGTTCGAATCGCACATCACAGGGAAGGGGGGATATGGGACGACGTATCTTTCGAAAGTCGACGATGCTTCTGGCCGCCCTTGTGCTCGTCAATCTTTGGGCAGCTACGGTCAGTGGCCAAGACGAAGAGGCATCGAAGAAAGCCACTGCCCAACAGAAGCGCGTCGCCCTCCGGCAGGTCGAGAACCCGCTTAGCAAGATCGTACGGATTCCCGTTGAAGCGCAGTACTTCTTCGGCCAAGGTCCCGATGACCGCTTCGCCTATCAGGTCGACTTGAAAGGCGAGCGGTGGCTGGTACCGGTCGGTTTCGGGGTAGGACGATTGGTGCTCGAAGACCTCTTTCCGTCGAATGTCCGCGTGGAGGGCTACTACCGCGTCGAGCGGCCCGAGAACGCGTCGCCGTGGACGGTCCGGGTGCGCATTACCGTGGTCCTGCCACGCTTGGAAAGATGGTGAGAAAACGCGGGGGAGCGATGAAGGTATGGGGAGGGATTGCAATCGTGATCGGCATCTTGCTGGCGGCGGTACAGGTGTCCGCTCAAGTCGAGGTGGCAGGCAAGGGCCGCTGCTGTAAGCCGACCGACGGGCGGGTGCTGTGGACCGGCGACCAGACCCGTATGAGTCTCGAGCAACTGGCGGCCTACGCCGCGCCGGTGTTGTGGTACTCGCCTGACGAGCCGCTGCTCGAAGAGATCGAAGGGCCCGAGCCCATCAATATCCCGATGGCGTTTCCCTTCGAGGAACCCTCCGAAAAGCCGGTGGTCTACTACCGCGTTCGCGAGATTATCCGGGCCGAGGATGAGAAGGCGTATTTCCCCGCCGGCGAGGACCGCAGCAAGGCTCAAATCGAGCTCTCCAAGGTCACCTCCGTCCAGATCGACTACTTCCACTATTACCCGTACGAGGCCGGCTTGGGCGGGCACACCCACGACGTCGAGTCGGTGGAGGTCAATCTTGTCGTCGTGCGCCATCCCGACTGCCAGAAGTGTCGCTACAGTCTGGCGGCGGTGTTGGTCAACGCCAAGGCCCACGGCATCAAGTGGTTCGACAATACGCTGGAGACCGACAACTTTAGCCGCTTTCCGATGCACGCCTTCGTCGAGGAGGGCAAGCACGCAAGCTGCCCCGACCAGAACGCCGATGGGCTCTACACCCCCGGCTTCGACGTCAACCGTCGGGTCAACGATGCCTGGGGCATCCGCGACACCTTGCGCGGGGGCATGCTGTTCACGGGCGCGTACCAATCGTGGTTCTTCAAGCCTCGCAAAGCGGGCGACCGTGTGTTCCCTCCGTTGCCCGACGACAGCGCGGTGCGCGACGAACTCGACGAGTACCTCGAGGAGGAGTCCGACCCGACCTTCTACGTGTTGCGACCGTACCCGCGCCTGGCGGCGGCCAAGAAGCACGACGACGACAGCATCGTCTGGTTCGTCGACAAGGGCTACGACGATTGGCCCGAGGTCGAGGATGCGCCGGAGCTGCCCGAGCTCACCGAGCAGCTCGAGGCGGAGACGTTCACCCGCTCGTTGTCAATCGCAGGTCGCTACGACGGAGACTGGGGCGTCTCGGGCGTCTTTCCCTTTTTCATTGTCGCCCACCTGACCGACCCGGTAGGCGGCGGCTGGATCATGCACCGGGTCTACCTCAAGGACGAGAAGCTGCGCGACTTCGGCTGGGGCGTGCTCTACACGCCGTCGGCTTCCCGATGGGTCGATGGCTATACCATCGTGGGCCTGGAGGTCGACGCCGAGCTGGACGCCGCCGGCGAAAAGACCAAGGAGACCGACGTGCTCGTGGAGGGCGGGTTGAAGTTTCGGGTCAACACCGACCAGTTGCCGCTGGGCTTCATCAACAACCTGACCGACTTCTGGGGCATCCGCCTGGGCGTGACGGCTCGGGGCTTCAGCGGCATCGACGACCTGGGGTGGGTGATCGAGCTGGGGGCGGGGTCGTTTTGAGTCCGATTTGTACGCCCTGCAGGCGTGTGAACCCGGCAGGGCGTTCAACTCCCACGCTACACCGACAATCCAAAGATCATCACCAGCGCCATGGCGAAGCCGGCGACGCCGAATAAGAGCAGCTCGCCCCAATGCCGCTTGCGGAACGCCAACGACATGGCGATGAGCGCTTGCAGCAAGAAGTAGCCGGCGAAGATGCGCGACGCGACCGCGATCGCCTGGGTGACGTCGGCGAGCATGACCAGCGCCACGCAGGGCGCCACGATGATCGGGTAGGTGTACTTACGATTCAGCTTCTTGTCGGTCGCCTCGACCAGCAGGTCACTGCGCGACGAGAGCGCATTGACGCCGGCCGACAACTGGCTGGTGATGGCGGCGACCAGAATCAAGAAGGGCAGCATCGGGGTGACGACCTCGCCGATCTGAATGATGGCCACCGGCCTCAACTCGGGGCGCACGACTGCAAAGGCGATCAGCGTCGATGCGATAAGCAGCACGAAGACCACCCCGGACACGAGTTGAGCAGTTCGCATCGTCGAGATGCGAAAACTAGCGTCCGGAAAGCGGTTGCGCATGTAGCGCGACGCCTCGAACCCCTGCACGATCGCGAAGAAGCCGAAGAGCTTGCGCAGTCGGTCGGGGTCGTTGGGCGGATTGTATTCGGGGATGACCCACTCGCCGGTGACGAACATCTGGACGTTGAACACGATGAATCCCGCCAAGATGGCCAACACCGCGGCGATATTGAAGGCGGTCGTCTTCTCGCCCAGGGCGTTGAGCTTGCCGAGGCCGAACAGGTAGCCGATGACGCCCAGGGCGACCAACACGGCGGCGGCAGCGAGCGAAAAGAGCTGTTGGCTCTGCACTCCGAACGGCAAGAAGACCAGCGCGCTCATGAGCTTGATATAGTACGCGATATTCGCCACGGAGGCGGCCAGAAGCGCCCAGCGTGAGAAGCTCGAGATGCGCCCGAGCGGGTCGTCGGTGCCCAGGAGGGGCTCGAAGTACTTCATGTTGTACGACATCACCACGCCCACCAGCGCGCCGGTGAGCACCAGCAGCAACATGAAGATGGGTGAGTCGACCCCGAGCAACAGCACGATGATCGGGGTCATCGCCAAGAAGCCCACGTCCATGATGTTAGCCAGGGGGACCACCGTGGCCTGGTACTTCTCCGAGCGCTGCACCTTCTTGGAGTACATCACCAGGCATAGCACCACGAGGGTGACGAGTATGACGACGGTGTTGATGGCGGTCCACAACATGGTTGCTCTCCTGCGAAGGCGTCCCCAATGTGCGCGTTCGCGCGTCCGTCAGGCCAAAGCTAGGGGCGAGTCGTCAGCGGCAAGTCTACGCAGTGCGCCCTGCAGGGCAGCAACGCCGGCTATTGAAGGAATTATTATTGAAGGGCGGACGAATTGCGGCGTTTGCGCGAGGCGGTGCGATTGGCCAAAAGCCACGTGGCTTATCTGCAGGACGACCGCCACGCGCAAACGTGTCTGGCCGTCCGCCCATCAATGGTAGTTCCACCTCAAATGTCATGCTGTGCACTGACGAGAGACGACAGCAGCGAGCGCGACTTGAAATGAAAGTGGGTCATCCCCTGAAATTGAAGTTGGAACGTGGTCCGCACGAGGCGGCCACCAGATTTCACTCCAGGAGGATGACCCATGCGAAACTATAAGATCGACAACGATGTGATTGCAACGACGCGCAAACTGTGGATGGGAATCGACGCCCACAAGCGCACGCTGCATGTGACAGTCATCGACGATGACGGTGAGATGGTGCTCTCGGAGTCGCTGCCCCACGCCAAGGAGCATGTGGTCGGGCTGGTTCGTCGTCTCGAAGACGCCGATTTCGTTGCTGTGTATGAAGCAGGACCCACTGGCTACAAGCTCTTGAAATGGCTCGAAGAGCTCGGCTGTGATGCGTTTATGGTTCCGCCGACACATGTGCGCCAGAAGAAGGGCGGAAAGAAGATCAAGACCGACGAGCGCGACAGCTACGATTTGGCCGAGCAGGCTCGTGCTGGCATGCTTCCGGCCGTTCACGCGCTCGACGAGGATACGTACTGCGAGCGGCAGGTAGTGCGTACCCGGGGCCAGCTGGTCGAACACCGCAGCCAGCTCAAGGCTCAGATCAAGTCGCTGCTGCTGTTTCACGGCGTCTCGGCGCCGGACGATTTGAAGGCCAACTGGTCGAAGCGATTCATGCGCTGGCTCGAGGAGGGGCCGACCGGTGACGAGAATCTCGACCTAGCGATTGAGGCGCTGGTGGGCGTCATCTACAGCTTCGACAAGCAGATTAAACGGCTCGAGGGGCGACTTCGCCAGATGGAAGAGAGCCAAAAATGGGCCGATGAAGCCGAGTTGTTGCGCAGCGTGCCGGGGATTGGCGCGCTGACCACGATGCTCCTTTTGCTCGAGCTCGGTGACGTGAGTCGTTTCGATCGCTGCGAGGAGTTTTCGAGCTGGCTTGGGCTTGTGCCAGGCGAGTGGTCCAGTGGAGATGGGCAAAACAAGGGCTCAATCACGCGAGCGGGCAATAAACGAGCGCGCTCAGCCCTGGTCGAGTCGAGCTGGACGCTGATCGGCAAAGACGCCGGGATGCGGGCAGTCTATGAGCGCATCAAAGCCAAGAGTGGCGCCGGTGTGGCGATCGTGGCGGTGGCGCGAAGGCTCGCGCTGGCGATACGTGCAATGCTTCGAGACCAAAAAAGTACGAGTACAACCCGATAACAGCCTAAAGAGAATCACCATCTGCTGAGTAGATCAACCGTTTGAACAAGCACTTGTAGATGAACCAAACGACAGAAATGGCAGCTTTGAGGTAGCGGGCATTGGCCATGCTCGCGAGGGACGACCGCGGCCTGCTATTCGTGCAGCCACAGGACTCACGCCCTCAAATGGCGGCGTCCCACATACCGTAAAAGACACAGGGTGCTAGGCGTCCATTGCGACGACCACGTATAGGAAAGAGAGCATGTCCTCGCTAACCGCGAGCCGCCACCAAATCGATTGCGAATCCGCAAGCTGCAAGGAGATCAATTCGACCGATTTTGCCAATCAGGGGACTTGATCACACACATAGGAATAGCAGGCGTGGGAGCCCTGCAAGGCGTTCAACTCGCCCAACCGTAAAACAGCGCCAGCAGAGAAATATCGCCCCTAGCACGCCGTCACGCAGAGTTTTCGCGTGGCGTGACGCAACGAATCGCAGAAATTGCCGAAAACCGTAGTGAGGAGTCGTACAGGCAAACATTTCTCACTACGGGAGCGAACACATGAGACGCTTTTGGCAAATCTACGTTCATATCGTCTGGGCCACGAAAGGCCGCAGTCACATCATCAAGGGGCAACTCGAACGTCCCATGCACAGTGCGATTCGGGACAAAATGCGCGAATTGTCGATGGTGCCGGTCTGCGTGAACTCGGCGTGGAACCACACGCATTCATTGGTGAGCTGGAATCCGTCCGTTTCAGTCGACGACGCTGTCGAGCAGTTCAAGGACGCCGCCGTCGAGAAGTGGAAGACGCTGCGTCAGAAGCGGGAGTTGGACGTTCCACTTCTGCAACTGCAAGACGGGTACTCCGCATTCTCGGTAAGTCCCAAGCACGTCGATTGGGTGAAAGACTACGTCGCGAAGCAAAAGAAGCGCCACAGCACCGGCAAGATTGTCGATGAGTGCGAGATCTGGACGTAGCCACGTGGCTTGTCTGCAAAGCGATCCCCACGCGCAAACGTGTCTGGCCGTCCGCCCGTCAATGGTAGTTCCACGTCAATAGCGGGCGTGTGGGTCCTGCAGGGCGTTCGATTCGCACGCCCTGCAGACAAGCAACGCCGGCTATTGAAGGAATTATTATTGAAGGGCGGACGATACGCGGCGTTTGCGCGAGGCGGTGCGATTGGCCAAAAGCCACGTGGCTTATCTGCAGGACGACCGCCTCGCGCAAACGTGTCTGGCCGTCCGCCCGTCAATGGTAGTTCCACGTCAATAGCGGGCGTGTGGGTCCTGCAGGGCGTTCGATTCGTGCCGAGCGGCGTACATAATCGCATTGTGCGTGCGAATCGTCCCTCCAATCGGGAGCACCCCATGAAAGAGCAACTTCCTTCGAGTTTCGGTGTCGTCGGCCTGGGTCGTATCGGCGGCGGGTTGGCCCGCCAGGCCCTGGGCAAGGGCATCGCGGTGGTCGGCCACGACACGAGCGAGCCGCCGGACGAGCTGGTCGACGCCGGCCTCGAGTATATCGACGACGTCTCGCTATTCGCCGAGCGCTTGGACCGGCCGCGGGTCGTCTTTTTGTACGTGCCCGCCGGGGCGGTCGTCGACGAGGTGTGCGAGGAGCTCGCCCCGGTGCTCGACGACGGCGACGTCATCGTCGACGGGGGCAATTCGTATTGGGGCGACTCGCTTCGCCGCTACGAGCGCCTCAAAGAGGAGCACGGCGTGGAGTTCGTCGACTGCGGCACAAGCGGTGGCGTGCGCGGGGCCGAGCAGGGCGCCTGCTTTATGGCCGGGGGCACCCGGCAGGCCTTCGAGGTGATCGAGCCCGTCCTGAAGGCGCTGTCGGTCGACGGAGGCTACGTCCACTGCGGCGGCCCGGCGGCCGGCCACTTCGTCAAGCTCGTCCACAACGGCATCGAGTTCGGCATGTTGCAGGCCATCGGCGAGGGGATGCAGCTGCTGGAGCGCTACCGCGACGAGTTGCCTATCGCCGAAGTGTTGCGCACGTGGACCAACGGCTCGGTCATTCGCTCGTGGCTCGTCGAGCTCATGGAGGAGCAGTACCGCGCCCAGGGCGGCACCGGCGACATCCCGCCGTTTGTCGAGGACACCGGCGAGGTAAATTGGTTGGTCGACGACGCGATGCACATGGAGGTGCCCGTGCCGGTCATCGCCCAGTCGGTCATGCAGTTGTTGGCGTCGCGGGACAGCGACCAGACATGGGCGCGGGCGGTGGCCCTGATGCGCCACGGGTTCGGCGAGCATCCGTTCGGGGCGGATGAAGGGGTGGAGCATCACCGCAAGAGTAGTCGGTTGGGGCCGTTTCCGGGGGCGTGATGGCCCCTTGCCTGCTCCCCCAGCTCCGGTCGCGCTGCGCGCTCCCTTCGCAGGGGGCTATCAACGCTCCCTTCGCAGGGGGCTATCAAAACGAGGATTTCGCTCTCCGAGCTCCAGGTGGCGTAGGTATGTGAGTGATGCGTGGCCCACGCCACACGAACTCCCTGGCAACTCGCTCCGAGAACGAAAGGTGGTGGCTCGAGCTCAGCCGACATGCTGCAAGCTCGAAGAGCGTTACCCGATTTGATAGCCCCCTGCGTAGGCGGAGCCGGAGCTGGGGGCGGGTAGGTCTTAGGTGTATCGGTCAACGCCCCAGGTCGAGGCGTCGGATGATCTTGTTGTAGACCCCGAACGCCAAGAAGGTTGGCGCCCACTGGCCCACAAAGAGGCTCTTTTCGCCCTCGCCCACCGCGCGCAGGTAGGCCGAGCCGGCGACCGAGGCGAGCGCCGCCCACACGAAGAAGTCCGACGGCAGGCGCGAGGCCTGGTGGCCGATGGACGTCTTGCGCCGCGAGTCGCTCTGTTGGGGGCGATAGCTGGTCTCTCCGGTGCTGATTCGCTGTTGGGTGCTCACGTGTCCCTCCTGGTTGAGTGGTGGAGTGCGTTGAGTGCCGGAAACTGCCCGAGTGGCTAAGTTTAGGCACAGGTTGGTTGGATTGGAGGGCGGACCTTTTAGATGCGCGCCGCCAATTCCCCCCACCTCCGGTCGCGCTGAGCGCTCCCTTCGCAGGGGGATAAGTAAAGACAAAGAGGTCTACTATGTCCCATCACCCCATCGCCGAATACGCCCTGTTGTCCGATTGCCACGGCTCCGCGTTGGTCCACCGCGCCGGGTCCATCGATTGGCTCTGCATGCCTCGGTTCGACTCGCCGGCGGTGTTTTGCCGGCTGCTCGACGAGGAGGGCGGGCATTGGTCGATTCGGCCGGTCGGGGAGTTCGAGGTCGAGCGGCGTTACCTGGACGGCACGTTGGTGCTCGAGACGACGTTTACGACGCCCGACGGCGAGCTCGTGCTGCTCGACGCGTTGGCGTTGGCGCCCAACGAGGAAGCGCACGGCCACGACCTGGGGGCCGACGCGCCGCATTGCCTGATTCGTCAGGTGCGGTGTACGCGCGGGGAGGTCGACGTCGAGATCGAGTTCCAGCCGCGCCCGGAGTACGGGCTCATCGCGTCGCTGACGCGGCAGGTCGACGGCGGTGTGTTGGCGCGGGGTGGCGCGAGCGCGTGGATGTTGTCGTGCGACGTCGACGAGGATGTCGAGCAGTCGGTCGTGCGCTCCGAGTTGTGCATGCGCGAGGGGGATTGCCGACGGTTTGCGCTGCAGTACGCCAGCATTTTGGACGCGCGTCCCGAGGCGTGGCCGCCGGCGCGCATCGGCGAGCAATTCGAGACGACCTGCGAGGCGTGGCGGCACTGGCAAGAGATGCACCAGTCTTACGAGGGGCCGTGGCGTGACCTGGTGTGGCATAGCGGCCGGATTCTGCAGGCGCTGAGCTACTACCCGACCGGGGCGATCATCGCGGCGGCGACGACGTCATTGCCCGAGACGGTCGGCGGGGAGCGCAACTGGGATTACCGATACACCTGGGTGCGCGACGCCAGCTTTACGCTCGACGCGCTGTGGGTGGCCGCGTGTCCCGACGAGGCCGAGAAGTTTATCGACTTTCTGGCCAACGCCGCGTTCACCAAGATCGAGCGCGGCCACGATATGCAAATCATGTACGGGATTGCCGGGGAGCACGACCTGAGCGAGCGCGAGCTGGGTCATCTGGCGGGGTGGCGAGGCAGCCGGCCTGTGCGCGTGGGCAACGGGGCGTGGAACCAGCGCCAGATCGACGTCTACGGTGAGCTGCTCGCCGCGGTTCATCGGCTGCGTGAGCACTTGGGCGAGGTCGACGAGCTCACCAAGCGCTTTTTGGTCCAGGTCGCCGACGCTGCGTCCCGTTGCTGGAAACAGGCCGACCAGGGCATCTGGGAGGTGCGCGGCGAGCCGCGCCACTACCTGTACTCGAAGCTGATGTGCTGGGTGGCGATGGACCGCGCCATCGCGTTGTCGGATTGGTTGGAGGCGTCGCACAGAGTCGACGCGTGGGACAAAGCGCGCGAGGAGATTCGCCGCGCGATCCTCGACGAGGGGTGGAACGAGCAGGTCGGGGCGTTCACCCAGTCGTTCGGCGACGACGCGCTCGACGCTTCGAGCCTCGTGATCCCGCTGGTGGACTTCCTGCCCGCCGACGACGAGCGAGTGCTGGCCACCGTCGACGCCATCGAGGAGCACCTGACCGACGAACACGGCCTGGTCTATCGTTACCTGCGAGACGACGGGCTGCGCGGCGAGGAGGGGAGCTTTTTGCTGTGCACCTTTTGGCTGGCTCACGCGCGGGCCCTGGCCGGTCAAACCGAGCACGCCCGCGCCATCTTCGAGCGCGCCGCCTCGTACGCCAACGATCTGGGTCTTCTGGCCGAAGAGGTCGACTCCGAGACGGGCGAATTGCTCGGTAATTTTCCGCAGGCCTTCAGCCATATCGGATTGGTCAACGCGGCCTGGGCGATTCAGCAGGCGGAGGCTTGAACGGTGGATGTCACCGGAATCGTTCGTAATTTTGGGTTAAGATGAGTTGGAGTGGTCTCGTGGCTCGACAACAGGTCTATGCTGCGGAGGCCGTGTACTCACAAGGAGGGACTCATGGCGGCTCGATCGAAGGAACTCATAAAGACACCGTACCGGGAGCGATGGGGGTGGGTGGCCGCACGCGGCATCTTTGCCCTCCTTTTTGGCGTCATTGCGCTGATCTGGCCCGGTATCAGCCTGTTCGCCCTGGTCATTCTGTTCGGCGCCTATGCGCTGATCGATGGGATTGCCTCGCTGGCGTTTGCCGCGAGCGGGGGCAAGACGCCGTCGGGTAGGACGTGGCCGCTTGTGCTGATGGGCCTTGCGGGCATCGGCGCGGCCGTCGCCGCGTTTGTGTGGCCCGGGGTGACCGCGTTCGTGTTGTTGTGGATCATCGCAGCTTGGGCCGTGGCCACCGGAATTCTCGAGGTCATCGCCTATTTCTCGTTGCGCAAAAACCTGGACCATTCCTGGCTGCTGCTGGCGAGCGGGCTGTTGTCTATCGCGTTCGGCGCAGCATTGATGCTGTGGCCGGTGGCAGGGTTGCTTACGGTGGTGGTGTTGGTCGGAGTCTACGCCATCTTGGCTGGCCTGACGCTGCTCGCGCTGGCGTTCGCCATGCGGCGTTCGCTCAAACACAAGACCCCGGTCGATCGGCGTCAAACGCCCCCGGGTGAGCCGACGCCTGCATGAGCACGGGGGAGAACATGCTGCGGGACTTCTTGGCGCTCGAGTCGAACTGGTGGGTGTTTTTCGTGCTCACCTTCGTCGTCTTTTTGGCGATGGTCGAAGTCGGCTACCGGTTTGGCCGCTGGCGCCGCAAGCGGCAGGCCGATCCGGCCGAGCAGAAGTCTCAAACGGGCACCGTGCTCGCCGCGCTGTTGGCGCTGTTGGGCTTTTTGTTGGCCATCAGTTTCGGGGTAGCCGCCGACCGGTTCGGAGAGCGCAAAGCGTTGGTGCTCCAGGAAGCCAACGCCATCGGCACGACGTTTTTGCGCACGGACTTTCTCGACGAGCCGCACCGAACCACCGTGCGCCAGTTGTTGCGAGGCTACACCGCCTCGCGCATTCAATACGTTCGGCAGGGGGATTTCACCGACCTGGACGCCGCGCTCGAAGGCGCCGCCCAGGTCCACGACGAGTTGTGGCAGGTGGCCGACGTCGTCGCCGAGCAAAACCCGCGGTCGGTTCCTGTCGGCTTGTTCATCGACTCGCTCAACGAGGTGATCGACCTGCACGAGGAGCGGGTGACGGTGGCCTTTCGCTACCGAGTCCCGCCCAGTCTGTTGTGGACGCTGTACCTGGTCTCGGTGTTGGCGATGGGCACGATGGGGCTGCACTTTGGCCTGAGCGGCACGCGCAGCTTGGCGGCGACGGTGGCGTTGATCGTGTCCTTTGCAGCTATCTTGCTGCTCATCGTCGACCTCGATTCGCCGACCCAGCGGCTCTTCGATGTGTCTCAGGACCCGTTGGTCGACACGCTGAAGACGATGGAGGAAGCGCGCGCCCGTGAGCCGCCGGTCGGCGGTGGGCCGGTCGAGGAGTAGTCTTACGAAGCGTGAACAAAAGCGCCCCGGAGCGGACACCGCTCCGGGGCGCTTTTGTGTGTGGTCAGACCATGGTTCGGTCAGACAAAAGGTTGACTCACGCCTCACTCACGCCGGCGACGCAGGCGCGGGGCGAGCACGAAGAGCAGGGCGAGCATGGCGGCCAGGCCGTTGGACGGGCCGTTGGTGCTGCTGCAGCCACAGCCGTCGTCTTCGGCGGCGTTGGCGTTGGTGTTCGTGTCGGTGTCCGGTTCGGTGTCGGTGCCCGGGGTGTCGTCGCACACGTCGCCGATGCCGTCTTCGTCGGCGTCGGCCTGGTCGGCGTTGGCCGTCAGCGGGCAGTTGTCGGCGTCGTCGAGCACGGTGTCCTCGTCGTCATCGTTGTCGCAGGCGTCGCCGAACTCGTCGGAGTCGGTGTTCGTCTGCTCGGCGTTGTCGGTCAGCGGACAGTTGTCGGCGTCGTTGTCGACGCCGTCGCCGTCGAGGTCGCCGTCGCATTCGTCGCCCGCGCCATCGGCGTCGAGGTCGGCCTGGTCGGCGTTGGCGACGGCCGGGCAATTGTCGGCGTCGTTGTCGATGCCGTCGCCGTCGAGGTCGCCGTCGCAGGCGTCGCCGGTGCCATTACCGTCGGTGTCGGCCTGGTCGGCGTTGGCGACAAGGCGGCAATTATCCGCGTCGTCGGCGACGGTGTCGTCGTCGCTGTCGGTGTCGCGGTAGTCGGGCGTGCCGTCTGCGTCGGTGTCGACTGCGGGCGTGGACGGATCGTCGTCGCCGGCCTCGTCGGCGTCGAGCAGGCCGTCGCCGTCGGAGTCGTCGTCGAGGGCGTCGATGATGCCGTCCGCGTCGGTGTCGGCGGGGGCGTTGCCCGAGCCGTCGGCGTACTCTTCGCCGTCGCCAATCGAGTCGCTGTCGCTATCGGTGAGCGTCGGGTCCATGCCCGCGGCGGTCTCGTCGACGTCCGAGACGCCGTCGCCGTCGGTGTCCTCGTCGCAGGCGTCACCGATGGAGTCACCGTCGAGGTCTTCCTGGTCGGTGTTCGCCGCGGTCGGGCAGTTGTCGGCGTCGTCGGCGACGGTGTCGTCGTCGCTGTCGGTGTCGCGGTAGTCGGGCGTGCCGTCCGCGTCGGTGTCGACTGCGGGCGTGGACGGATCGTCGTCGCCGGCTTCGTCAGCGTCGAGCAGGCCGTCGCCGTCGGAGTCGTCGTCGAGGGCGTCGATGGTGCCGTCCGCGTCGGTGTCGGCGGGGTCGTTGAAGTCGCCTACCTCGTCGGTGTCGGAGATGCCGTCGCCGTCGGAGTCCTGCGAGGCCGGGTTGAGGCCGTTGTCGGTCTCCCAGGTGTCCGGAAGGCCGTCAGCGTCGGCGTCGAGGTAGCTCACCGTCACGGTGACGTCGCGCGAGTCACTCGCCGTTCCGTCACTCGCCGAGAGGGTCAGCGTGTGGTCGCCGGCGTCGGCGTAGCCCGGCGTCCAGTTGAAGTCGCCGGTGCCGGCGTCGATGGTCGCGCCGGTCGGCAGCGGCTGGACGTCGTAGGTGAGCGTGTCGCCGTCGGGATCATCGGCGGCCACAACAAAGGTGAGGGCGGTGCCTTCGGTCACCGTCAGCGGGCCCTGCGGGGTCGGCGCAGTGAGCACGGGGGCGTCGTTGATCGGGTTGACCGTGATGGTGACCACGGCCGTGTCGACGCTGCCGTTGCCGTCGGCGATGGCGTAGGAGAACGAATCGGTGCCGTTGAAGTTGGCGTTCGGGGTGTAGGTGACCGTGCCGTCGCCGTTGTCGGTCGCGGTGCCGTTGGCAGGCGTGTTGACCGTGGTCACCGTGAGCGTGTCGCCGTCGACGTCGACGTCGTTCGCCAACAGGTCGATCGTGACCTGCATCTCTTCGTCGGTCGTGGCGGTGTCGGCGACGGCGTCGGGCGCGTCGTTCACACCCGTGAGGGTCACGTCGACCTGGGCGGTGTCGGTGCCGCCGTTACCGTCCGAGACCGTGTAGGTGAACGAGTCGGTGCCGGCGAAGTCGGCGTTGGGCGTGTAAGTGATCGTGTTGTCGGCGTTGATCGTCACGGCGCCGTGAGCCGGCGTGTTCGTGGCGGTGACGCTGAGCGTATCGCCCTCGGGGTCCGAGTCGTTGTCGAGCGGGGACAGCGTCACCGGGGTGTCCTCGGTGCCGCTTGCGGTGTCG
Source organism: Persicimonas caeni (assembly GCF_006517175.1). Taxonomy (NCBI): domain Bacteria; class Deltaproteobacteria; order Bradymonadales; family Bradymonadaceae; genus Persicimonas; species Persicimonas caeni. The sequence goes on from NZ_CP041186.1 coordinate 6,674,624, forward strand.
TCGACGGCATCCGGGGCGTCGTTGACCGGGGTGATGGTGAGCGTGACGCTCGCCGAGGCGGTGCGCGAGCCGTCGGAGATTTCGTAGGTGAAGCTGTCCGAGCCGTTGAAGTCGGCGTCGGGCGTGTAGGTGAACGAGCCGTCGGCGTTGAGGGTCAGCGTGCCATGGGCGACGTCGGTGAGCACGCCGGTGACGCTGAGCGGGTCATTGTCGGGGTCGGTGTCGTTGCCGAGTACGCCGGGCGCCGAGACGTCGAGCAGCGCGTCTTCGTCGGTGGTGTAGCTGTCCGCGTTGGCCACGGGAGGCACGCCGCCGCCCCAGGTGAGCGCGTTGACCATCAGCTGGGTGCCGTCGGTATTCGACTCCCAGAAGTCCGAGCGGATGTCCGAGGAGGGCGGAAAGAAGTTCAGGCTGACGGTGCGACCGTTCGACGGGGTCAACGCCGCCACCAGGGGCAGGCCGTTGGACCAGCTGGCGACGAGCTCGGCGCCCGAGGTCAGCGTCGCGCTGGCGTTGTGGTAGCTCGACGAGCCGCCGTCGAAGGTGTTCACGCCTGCCAGAAGCTCGTGGTTGGGGAGCTCTTTGACCAACGTCAGGCGCGTGTTTTGGTCTTGGCCGCTGCCGGTGATGGGGGCGTAGCCGGCCGAGATGAAGCGGCCCTGCAGGCCGAGGGAACTCGAGGAGCCCTGCATGCCGAAGGTGGCCAGCACGACGTGGCCGCCGGCGTCGACGTAATCCGCCAAGACATCGCCGAGGGCGACCGGGCTGGCGAAACTGCTATTCGAGTAGACGAGCACCGCGTCGTATTGCTGCAATTCGGTCAACGACGGGGTGGCCTGATTCGCGTTGTGGAGCGTGATGCTCGTAAACGCGCCCGAGCCCTGCAGCTTCGTCTGGACGTCGGGCACATAACTCGGATCGGCGTGATAGATCCCGATATCTTGAGCGAAGCCCAGGGCGGGGAGCAAGAGGGTGAGGATGACGCCGAGCAGCGCTGCAAAGGCAGGGCGGCTCGGTTGGAGGCGCGAGGAGATGCCTGGTTCTCTATACATCTTGTCAGCTCTCTGAGGGGAAGTTCGAAAAGGCCATCGAGTGGCCGCTGAACGGTTGCATTTGCCCCCCAAGGGTGTTGTGCGCAGGAGCAGTCTATCGGGTGGGCAGGGGAGATGAAAGTTGATTGTGTGACTTTCTGGAGGGGCCGGCGAGATAACTCGTCACCTTTCGGTCTTTCGGGCTTATATTTCGCCGTGAGCGACGCGCGCCAGCAAATGTGCCACAAACTCCTGGAGGGACACGATGCCCGAGACGCGCAAGCAGACCGTGGAATTGCCCGACGCCGGACTCTTCGTCGACCATATCGGCGCCAGCGAGTTAGCGATCTATTTCGGATACGAGGGGGCCCTGGTGCCCCCGGGAGACGGCGCGAAGCTCGACGACGCGATCCGCACGCAGATCGAGAGGCTCTCCAAGCTGTGCCTGTTCGGCGTCGTCAGCGAGCGCGACGTATCCGAGCTGCGCGAGTGTGTGGGGCTCGATTCGGTGGTGTACGTGGGAAATCACGGCTTCGAGGTGGTCGCCGCGCACGGAAAGCGCATCGACCCCAAGCCGGGAGACGACTATCTGCCCGACCTGGCCGAAGTCGGCCACGAGCTCTCCCGGCTCCTCGGCGAGCAGGCGGACCGGCTGATCCGCCACCGGTTTTTGCACAAGCTGACCCTCGATGGACTCGAGGCCGACGAGGCGGCCAGGCTCGAGGAGGTAGTCGACGAAGTGCTGGCCAATCGCCCCGAACTGACGGCGGTGCGATCGACGGACGCCGTCGAGATCATGCCGGCGGTCGGCTGGCACGAAGGCGCGGCGATGGAGTGGGCGCTCGAGGCGATCGAGCGGGATACGCCGGGGGTCACGCCGGTCTACGTCGGCCCGTCGAGTCATCCCTTCGACCCATTTCGCTTCCTGGGCGAGCGCGGCATCTCCATTGTGGTTGGGGAGCCCGGTGAGAAGGGGGCGTCGGCCGATTTTTGGCTGCCCGATACCGATGCAGTACTCGACTTTCTCGTGCATCTGACCGAACACCTCGACCGGGTGTTGAGCCGCGAGGGGTGGATGCTGCGCTACGACAAGTACGACCCCGACAAAGAGGGCACCCGCGAGTCGCTTTGCACGCTGGGGAACGGCTATTTCGCCACCCGGGGCGCTGCGCCCGAGGCCGACGCCGACGATATCCACTACCCGGGCACCTATATCGCTGCCTTCTACAATCGCCTGAGCACCGACCGCGCGGGGCGAAAGGTCGAGAACGAGGACCTGGTCAACCTGCCGAACTGGCTGTCACTGAAGTTTCGCATCGATGGGGAGGAGTGGTTCGATCTCGACGAGGTCGACATCGAGTCGTACGAGCAGACCCTGGACATCAAGCACGGACTCTTGCACCGCCACGTGCGCTTTCGCGACCGCCTGGGGCGCACCACGAAGGTCGACCAGACCCGCTTCGTGCACATGGACGATCCGCATCTGGGTGGGCTCAAGACCACGGTGAAGCCGGTGGACTGGAGCGGTGTCCTCGAGATTCGATCGGTGCTCGACGGACAGGTCGTCAACGACAACGTGCGAAGTCACGCCGAGCTTCGGAAGCGTCACCTGGAGGTGCTCGACCTCGAGGAGGTCGACTCGCACACGGTGTTTCTTCGCGTGCGCACCGTGCAGTCGCGCCGCGAGGTCGCCCAGGCCGCGCGCACCCAGGTCTATCGCAACGGGGAAGTGGCCGATGCCCACGCTTCGTTTGTGCACGACGTGGCCGGTGAGGTGGGCCACCACTACGTGGTCGACGTCGAGCGCGACGACAAGCTGGTGGTCGAGAAACTGGTCGCGATGTTCAATTCGCGTGACGTGGCCGTCTCGGAGTGCGGCTACAACGCCCAAAAGCATATCCGGCGCGCGCCGCGCTTCGACGAGGCCGTGGTGAGCCACCAGCGCGCGTGGAATCATATCTGGCGTCGCTTCGACATCGGCATGGTGTGCCGCGGAGAGTGTCGCATGGACGCCATGCCGGTGATGATCTTGCGCCTGCACGTCTTCCACCTCGTCCAGACCGCCTCGCCGAACACTCGCGATATCGACACAGGCATTCCTGCGCGCGGCTGGCATGGCGAGGCGTACCGGGGGCACGTCTTTTGGGATGAGTTGTTCATCTTCCCGCTGCTCAACCTGCGCATGCCCGAGATTACTCGCGCGCTGCTCCTGTACCGCCATCGTCGCCTCGACGAGGCGCGCCACCGCGCGTGTGATATCGGCTGCAAAGGCGCGCTCTACCCCTGGCAAAGCGGCAGCGACGGCGAAGAAGAGACCCCCATGGCCCACTACCAGCCCGATTCGAAGAGCTGGAAGCCCGAGAACACCTGGCTGCAACGCCACATCAGCGCGGCGGTCGCCTACAACGTCTGGCAGTACTACCAGGTCACCGGCGACCTGGAGTTTTTGGACCGCTACGGCAGCGAGATCATCCTGGAGGTGGCGCGTTTCTATGCCAATCTGGCCACCTACAACAACAAGATCGACCGCTACGAGATTCGGCATGTGGTCGGCCCCGATGAATACCACGACCGATATCCGGGGGCCGAAGAGCTAGGTGTTCACAACAACGCTTACACCAACTTGATGGCCGTCTGGGTGCTCACCCGCGCGCTCGAGGTCCTCGAGTTGTTGCCCCGGCGGCGAGCCATCGAGCTGTGCGAGCGGCTGCACGTGACGCACCGGGAGGTCGACAAGTGGCACGACGTGAGCCGGAAGATGCGCGTGATTGTGCTCGACGACGGGCTCATCAGTCAGTTCGAGGGCTACGAAACCCTCGAGGAGCTCGACCGCGATCGCTACCGCCAAGAGTATGGAGGCCTGCAACATATCGCAGCCGTGCTCGAAGAAGAGGGGAGGGACATCAACGAGTACAAGATCTCGAAGCAGGCCGACGTGCTCATGCTCTTCTACCTCTTCTCGGACAAAGAGCTGCAGGAGCTATTCGCGCGTATCGATGTCGAGTTCGACGAGGAGATGGTGGGCCGAAACGTCGACTACTACCTCGAGCGCACCGCCCACGGGTCGAGCCTGAGCCGAATCGTACACTCGTGGGTGGAGGCCGACCGCAACCCGGCGCGGGGTTGGGGGCTCTTTACCGAGGCGCTGCTCAACGACGTGGCCGACACCCAAGGGGGAACCACTCCCGAAGGCATCCACCTGGGGGCGATGGCCGGCACCGTCGATATCGTCGAGCGCAGCTTCGTCGGTTTGGAGATTCGCGAGGACGTGCTTCGGTTCAAGCCAAATCTGCCCGACGAAATCGAGTGGCTGCACGTCAACCTGCGCTATCGGGGGCACTCGTTGGCCGTCACGCTGCAGCACGACGAGTTGCGGGTGACCACCGACGAGAGCTGCGCGCCGCCCATTCAAGTTGGCTTTGGCGACGATGTCTTCGAGATGAGCGGCCTCGAGTCGCGTGTGTTCTCACTACCGTGTCACTGAACTGTGACAGAGAGATTGAAATGCTGACGGGGTTTGTTTGTTTTGGGTAACGTCCGGCGTCGTTTGGTCCGCTCGACGCCATGATTCTTTCCGTCAGTATGAAAGAGGAGTAGATGCACTATCGAGAACGTCCATCCATTTCGGTGTGCGGCGAGCCACCGTTGCAGGGGCGAAGAGGACAGGAGGCCGAGGTGGCTGACCTCGTGACCGATGGAGCGGAAGCGCAGATTCAGTTCGAGGCAATCTTCGAGCATAGTCCGAACTCGATGGCCTGCGCCGATCCTCAGCGCCGGTTGATCAGGGTCAATCAGAAGTTCACGGAACTGTTTGGCTACACTGAACAGGAGTGCTTGGGGCGCACCACCAAGTTCCTGTATGCCCACCCGGAAGAATATGGGCGCACGGGAGAGCAGCGCTACAACGTCGATGCGCCGCTGCAACCGGACGCGTATGTGACCGAGTACCGCCGTAAAGACGGCACGACGTTCTTCGCCGAGACCACCGGCGTCCAATTGCGTGATAATGATGGCAGTCTCATCGGATTCATAGGGGTGCAGCGTGATCTGACCGAGCAAATCGAGTTCGAGGCCGAGCGGCGTCGGCTCAATGAGGCGAGGAGTGAGTTTGTGGCGATGGTCAGCCACGAGCTTCGCACCCCGCTGACCGCGCTGCTGGGTACGCTCGACCTTCTCGGGAGGCGGGGCGCCGAGCTTCCCGGGGGCGTGGACCGGCTCGTGGCGATGGCGCTTCGAAACGGCAGGCGTCTCGGGGCGCTCATTAACGATATCCTCGACGTCGAGAAGATCGATAGCGGTCAACTGACCATGGAACTCGATTTCTTCGACGTCTGTGACTTGGTCGACGATGTCGTGCTCGGCAACCAGAGCTTTGCCGAGCAGCACGATGTCGAGCTGCGGCTATCTTGTTCAGCGCGTGCGGCAGAGGTGTGTTTGGACGCGGGTCGTTTCGAGCAGGTGCTGACCAACTTGCTCTCCAACGCGATCAAATTTTCGCCGTCCGGCGAGGTCGTCGAGGTCGTTGTGCAACGTGTTTGGGGCAATCGGGTTCGCATCGAGGTGTGCGATCATGGCCCGGGCATTCCCGGTGAGTTCCAAGGCCGCATCTTCGAGAGATTCGCGCAGGCCGGCACCAAGCCGGTGCGTCGGACTCCCGGCACTGGGCTGGGGTTGAGTATTGCTCGAGGCTTGACCGAAAAGATGGGGGGCAGCATCGGCTTCGAGACCGAAGAGGGCAACGGAACCACGATGTACGTCGAGTTTCCCCTGGAGGTTTGAGCGAGAAATGACTGAAATCTGACGCGAAAGCGGCTTGCCTGGCTGTGCCCGACGAACGTATGGTGTTGCAACTGTGGAATTAAATCCCGGGCCAGCAACATGATCGATCAGGTACAACTAGACTTCGACCCCTCGAGCCTCTTTCTTCTGAACGTGGTGCTGGGGCTGGTGATGTTTGGCATCGCGCTCGAGCTCACCATCGACGACTTCAAGCGCGTCATCGCTGAGCCGCGTGCGGTCATCGTGGGGTTGGTCGGCCAGCTTCTGTTGCTGCCGGCGATGACATTCTTGCTGATCTTGGCTCTCGAGCCACATCCGTCGATCGCACTGGGCATGATCTTGGTCGCCGCTTGTCCGGGCGGCAACATGTCGAATTTCTTCACTCATCTGAGCCGCGGAAACTCCGGGCTCTCCATCTCGATGACCTCGGTGGTCACGCTCACCGCCGTGATCGCCACGCCCTTCAACGTCGCCTTCTGGGGCTCGAAGATTCCGTCGACCGCGGCGCTCCTGACGGAGGTCCACGTCGATCCTATCAAGATGGTCACCATCATCGCGATGTTGCTGGCGCTGCCGATTGCGCTGGGGATGAGTGTGCGGCAGAAGTGGCCCGAGGGCGCCAAACGCTGGGCCAAACGTTTCAAGTCCTTCTCCCTGGTCGCCTTCGCTGCCTTCGTCGTGATCGCGCTGGGCAAGAACTTCGATCCGTTTTTGGAGCATATCGACAAGGTCTTCTTCTTGGTGCTCCTTCACAACGGTATAGCGCTGGTGCTGGGCTATGTTTTGGCCAGCATCTCGGGGCTCGAAGAGCGTGACCGGCGCGCCATCACCATCGAGGTCGGTATCCAGAACTCGGGGCTGGGGCTCGTGCTCATCTTCAACTTCTTCGCCGGCTTGGGCGGCATGGCGGTCATCGCAGCCTGGTGGGGTGTGTGGCACTTGGTCGCCGGTCTCATCTTGGGCGGCTACTGGGCGCGCATCGAGCCTGTCGAGGCGCAGCAACCTCAGCAGCAAACGGCAAACGGCTAGTACTGCGCTCGTTCATCACGGGGACACGGCATCTTTTCCCCGTGCGCGCCGTGTCCCCGTGGTGAACGCGAGCCGCTTTATGCCCAGGCGACCACGACCTCACGAGGGCCGGTGTAGGGCAGGCGGCCGTGGCTGACAGAGTTGTTGTCGATGGCAACCATGTCGCCGTATTTCCAGTCGTAGGCGACCATATTGTTCCAGATGACGTCGCGCACGTGCTCCATGTCGTCGTCGGCGATTTCGCCGCCGTCGGCGTGGGTGCAGTGTAGGGATTGGTTCTCGGCAGGGGTGAACGTGCGTTTCGCCCAGACCATCAGCCGGGTGGCTTGCCACAGTAGCCAGATGCGCGGGGTGCGCTGGGCGTGCTCGAAAATCCGGGCAAATTCGCTCGGGGCGGACGACAGGTGGAAGACCTGGGTGTGGTTGAACCAGGCGGGAACGCCTGTCTGCGGGTGCTCTCGCACGGCGTCTTGTTCGTGGACGAGGCGAAGCTGGTCTTTGTCACGCCAGGTAACCTCGAAGCCCTGTTCGGCGCATTTTTGCTCGACGACCGACCGGTCGGTGGTGCCGAACATGTCGTCCCAGCGCTTCAGCTTCCAGAGGTCGGGGCCGTCGGGGCTGTTGGGCCCGCTGTAGTTTCGGATGATGCGGACGCCGCGGTCGATGAAGCGCGAGAGCACCGCGTCGTCCATCTGGCGGTAGACCTCACGAAAGTCGACCAGCGGGGTTTGACCCATGCCGGCGTTGGGCTCTTCGAGGCAGCAAAAGAAGAGGCGTTGCGGTGGGTTCTTGACGAAGGTCATCTCGCAGTGTTGCGGGATGGGATAGTAGCCGGGAAGTTCGCTGGCCGAGAAGACGTAGTCGGTCAGGTTTTCGCGTGGGGATGTGCCTAGATACTCGTTTTGCAGCCCCGGCTCGAGGGTGCGGGCGACGTTCTCGAAGTCTTGGGGCCCGCGGACGTCGAAGCCACGAAAGAGCAGGGCACCATGGTCAGTTAACTGCTCGGTGAGTCGGTCGCGATTTTGCTCGATCCAGCCGACCAGGTCGTCGACCTTTCTGTTGGAGCGGGCCTCGACGACGAGCGGCAGCTCTTGGCCGTTGTCGCGCAGCGGATAGACTTTCAACGTCTCGTCAAAGCGAGTCATGCGTCCTCCTTCGCTACTACACCAGAATGTCAGTTGTTCAGAAAATTCCCCTCCGAATCGCGCATGACTCGCGTAACGACGTGACTGCAGCGGCGTCGGCTAGCTGCAAAGCCGCTTGCGCAGCTTCTTGAGCAGCGCCGAGGGAGGGAATGGCTTGCCGATATAGTCGGTGAAGCCAGCCTCCAAGAAGCGCTCACGGTCGCCGGGCAGTGCGTGCCCGGTCATGGCGATTACCGGGATGTCTTGGTACCCGTTCATTGTACGCAACTTCTGGAGCGCCTGTACACCGTCCATACGCGGCAGGCTGATATCCATGATGACGACGTCGAATTCACGCTCGCCGGCAGCTCTCAGCGCGGTCTCGGCGTCACTGCAGGTGACCACGTCGCCGAGGGCTTCGAGGAGTTGGGAGAGCACGCGACGGATATCGCGGTTGTCCTCGACGAGCAGCACCGACATCGAGGGTAGCGTCTGAGACGAGCCACAGCGCGCCGATTTGGCGAGCATCGCGGCCAGGTCGCAAGTCTCGTCGTTGGAATCCTGCGGCGCGCAAGCGTCGATCCAGGGCAGGCGCACCTTGAAGGTGGTTCCCCGGTCCTTTTCGGAGTCGACGTCGATAGCGCCGTCCATCGCTTCGACCAACCGTTTGGTGATGGCCAGCCCGAGGCCGCTTCCCTCGTGGGTGCGCGTGAGGCCGGTCGACTCCTGGGTAAACTCCTCGAACATGTCGTGGATGAAGTCCTCGGAGATACCGGCGCCGGTGTCGCGCACCTCGATGATGATGTCGTCATCGTCAGTCGACACCGCCACCTCGATCTCGCCGTGGTCGGTGAACTTGACGGCGTTTTCGATCAGGTTGACCAAGATGCGGCGCATGCAACGCGGGTCGCAGTGGGTGGGCAACTCGTCTTGTTGGGCGCTGACATACAGGGCGAGCTCTTTGTCGTCGGCCTGTGGGCGCAGCGAGTCGACCGTCTCGGTAACCAGCTCGACAAGGTCGAGATCTTCGGGGCTGGGCTGCAAGAATTGGCCGTCGAGCTGGGCGAGCGTGAGCACCGAATTGAGCGTCTCGGTCAGGCGTGCCCCGGCGCGTTTGATGGCACGCACCGCCTCGAGGTTCTCATCGTCGAGCCGGCTCTCCAGAATGGCGGCGTGAGCCAACATGCTGGTTAACGGCGTGCGGATCTCGTGGCTCATATTCGTCAACAACGACGACTTGAGCCGAGTCATCTCTTCGGCTTTCTCTTCGGCCTCGCGCAGTCGCTCTTGGAGCTCGACAATCTGCTTGGCGAGCATTTCGACGTGCTTTGTTTTCGTCTCGGTCACGCTATTTTCCCACTGCTTACGTCCCGATGGACGCTCTACCTCGTGTACGATACCCTCCCGGTACCGCGAGAGAGTAACAACGAAATCAACAGGAGCAACCAAAATGTCTGAACTAAGACAGGAATTTGACGACGCCGCCGAGCGTGTCCAGAACCTTTCCGAGCGCCCCTCGAATGACGATTTGCTCGAGCTGTATGCCCTGTACAAGCAGGCGACCGAGGGCGACGTCAGTGGAAAACGCCCCGGCCTGACCAACTTCAAGGGCCGCGCGAAATACGATGCATGGAAGGGTAAAAAAGGAATGGAGAGCGAAAAAGCCATGCGCGAGTACATCGCGCTGGTCGAGCGGCTGGAAGGGTGATTATTTCAACCCCAAAATTCTGAGCAACGAACAGGTGTCTGAGCAACGAACAGGTGTCAGACACCGTTCGAGTTAGGCTACATGCGGTTGTGAGGGCGATCTGTGGTCCGCCGTGTGAGTCATCGGCGGCGACTTTCGGTCGCTTCATCGCTGATGGCGGCCACTCTCCCTGCTGACCACCTGTTTCGTTGTCTTTTCTTGTGCGGTGGAGCTTCCACTGGGGCTCGAAGGAGACCGGCGAGACGCACTGAGGCGGTCTTGCGGACCTGGCCCAGCGAATCGACTTGGTACGATGGCTTTCGGGCTGACTCGAGCGCCTACTGGATGGCTTGAGCGCCTACCGGATGGATGGTGGCGGCTCACGACGTATGTCATGACTGCCGCCTACGCAGAATTGGTGGCCGGGTGGAATCGTGCCGTCGGGAAAGCTCACCTCTGACTTCCCTTTGCGCCACTTGTCTACGGCATCTCGATAGCGGTCGACGAGTAGGTGGCAGCTGTCGCGGTATGCAATGCGCTGCTCTAGGTCGCCGCCGTGACACAGGGGGCGCGGGGCTTTCTTGGGCTCTTTCGGGCGGTCGGTCCAGCTTGTGGCGAGCACTTTTTGGGGTCCAATACACGGTTTTTTGCGCCGCTTAGCTAACTCGCCTGCGTGCTCGTGGCATGTCTCGACAATCTTCTGGTGATACGCCTCGTCATCGAGGTCCTTCCACTGCGGAAGCTTGGCCATCTCGAGCGTGTAGCGCTCGGTGGCCAGTTCGATGAGCTCTGCTTCAGTCTTGCCTTCGTTCTTCTTTTTGCGCTTCTCCGCCCAGTACTTCTTTCGGTTGACCACCTCCGCCACCAGCGGCTTTCTGCTCGCGTGAATGTCCCATGAGCATAGTCCTGGCCACTTCTTCGGATGGCGCACAAGGTCGGATTCGCACGGGTTGCAGACGATGTAGCGCAAGCGGTCGACCATCGCGTCGTCGTCCAGCACCTTGATGGCTGTGTATCGGCGCTCCCAGAAAGTGCCAGTGCGATTACGTAGTTTGTTGATCTTCTTCGCGAGCTGGCTCTGAAAGTCGCGCATGAACAGGTGCATCTGCAGCGAGCGGCAGCGCGCCAGGAGGTGGAAGTGGTTGCTCATGAAGCAAAACGCAAAGATCTCGACGCCGTAGCGCCAGGCGTACTTGGCCAGGAGTCCCAGAATAATGCGGTTGACCTCCTCCTCGGGCAGTAGGGCGTATATCTGGTGCAAGGTGCGATTGCCCAATTCGTAGATGGCGTCCTTTTCCTGATTTCGCAGCGGGTGTCCCATTGGCTCGTCTCCTCCGTGAGATAAAGGTTCATCGGTAGCCCTCAATACGGTTTTCGGCAGAAGAGGCCGATTCGTTGCGTGATTTGGCAAAATTTGTTGTGCGGACGGGACGGGGTGGCGGCCGCAAGATCGCGCTGGCAGGCGCATGAGAGCTGGTCGACACGGTGTCTGACACCGTTGGGGGGAGGGGCGAGTTCGGGGGCGGAATTTCTGTTTGCCTTCGTATGCGCTGCTTTACTTCTCGCGATTAGCTGCTTGAATGGAGGGCAGAACAAAAGCATCGGCCGTCGGGTATCGTGTCGGCGGCAGCTGACTTGCACTGGAGCAAAGCCATGCAACGCTTCGTCCTCGTCTTGTGTCTGATGACCGCGGTAACCGCTTGCGGCAACGACCCCGCCGGCGACTCGTCCGACGCCGACCGCTGGATCAACCCCGAGTCGCGTGCCGACGCGGGCGACGATGCGCGTGGTTCCGGTGATGTCGGCGGCGCAGGTGATACCGACAGTGCAGACGACGCCGGCGACGCGGGCTCGGACGCGACTGGCGACGCCGGATTGCCCGAAGGCGTCGTCATGACCGAAGAGGGGCCGGTCCAGGGCGACGAGTTTGCCGGGGTGACCAGCTTCTTTGGCGTTCCCTACGCCAAGCCCCCGGTGGGCGAGCTTCGATGGAAGGCGCCTCGGCCGCCCGAGCCGCGCTCCGAGACCCTCCAGGCCGACAGCTTCGGGCCCGCCTGTCCGCAACCCCGCGACAACGCCAACTTGCAAGAGCAGAGCGAGGACTGCCTCAAGCTCAACGTCTGGGCGCCCGGCCTCGGCGATGCGGAGCCCAAGCCCGTCATGGTCTGGCTGCACGGCGGCGGTTTTGTGGGAGGAAGCTCCCGGCAGACCGGCAACAGCGGGCGTCCGCTCTTCGACGGCGAGGACCTCGCTCGAAACGGTGTAGTCGTCGTGACCCTCGACTACCGTCTCGGGGCGCTCGGCTTCCTCGCCCACGAATCCTTTATCGGCGACGACCCAACATACCCCGCGGCCGGCAATTACGGGCTGCTCGACCAGATTCGGGCGCTCGAGTGGCTGCAAGCCAACATCGCTCAGTTCGGCGGCGACCCCGACAACATCACGCTCTTCGGACAGTCGGCAGGCGCAGCGAGCATCTGCACGCTGATGACGCTGCCTCAGGCCGAGGGGCTCTTCGACCGGGCGATCATGCAGAGTGGGTATTGTCCGGGCTGGCTGCGCAAGCTCGACGAGCGCCAGGTGCGCCAGGAGGCGGCCACCGAGCAGGGCGCGCGTCTCGCCCAAGCCGTCGGCTGCGCCGACTCGGCCGACGTCGCCCAGTGTCTGCGCTCGAAGCCTGCCGAAGACCTCGTCCAAGCCTTCGTCCTTCCCGAAGACTCGACCGAGCGGCCCGAGGGGTTCTCGCCGATTCTCGACGGGCATCTGATCCAACAGAGTCCCCGTCAGGTCGTCGAGCAGGGCGGGGCACATTCGATTCCGCTGGTCATCGGCGTGAACTCAGACGAGGGCTCGTTCTACGGCTTTCAAGACCGCAACATGACCGACGAAGAGTACGAGACGCGCCTCGCCGAGCTCTTCCCGACCCTCGACCATGTCATCATTCGCGAGTACCCGTCCAATGACTACCTCGAGCCTTGGCGCGCGCTGGCCGACGTGTGGGGGGACGCCATCATCGTCTGCCCGAGCCGGCGCCTCGCCCGGCAGCACCGCGCGGCGGGTAACGATGTGTTCACGTACTACTTCACCCACGTCGACTCGGTGGGCAGCCAGTACAGCCTCGGCGCCTACCACACCGCCGAGCTTCCGTACGTCTTCGGCGAGTTGTCCGGGCCGAACGGCAAAGACGACGACGTTCGCCTTTCGCGCGTGATGCAGTCGTGGTGGACGAGCTTCGCCATCGATGGGAGCCCGGGCACCGTCGACGAGCTCCAATGGCCGATCTACGAGGCCAGCGCCGACTCGGGCGTCGACCTCAGCGGCGAGTATCTGGGGCTGAAAAGCAACTTTCGCGCCGAGTATTGTGACTTCTGGGATGAATGGCGCTAGGGCCTGGATGGAAATAAATGCCCGAGCGAGGGCGAGCTGATTTTGAGGCCATTTTTGTTCGTAAAACGTAGGCTTAGCCGCGCTAAGTCGAGGCTTTACGGGCAAAAATGGACCAAAACTCAGCCGTCATTCGCGACCAAATTGATTTTTATGCAGGCCCCAAGCCCGCCGGTTGCAATGAGGGACGAATCCGCCGAAGATTCGACCCGTCATCTGCATTTGTCATTACAGAGAGTTCCTCGCACCGGACGTGTTATGTCAGTTCCCGAGATTTTTCAGAACACCCGACTCCCCGTCGTCGCCGCGCCGATGTTCCTCGTCTCCGGGCCGGAGTTGGTCCTCGCCTCCTGCAAGGCGGGCATCACCGGCACCTTCCCGGCGCTCAACCAGCGCACCACCGAGGGGTTTCGTGAGTGGGTCGTCGACATCAAAGACGAACTCGCGAAATTTGCCGAGGAAAACCCCGACGCTCCCGTCGGCCCGTTCGGCGTCAACCTGATCGTGCACCGCTCCAACCCTCGCATGCGTGCCGACCTCGAGGTGTGCGTCGAGCAAGAGGTGCCGCTCGTGATCACCTCGCTCGGTGCGGTGACCGAGGTCGTCGACGCGGTGCACAGCTACGGCGGCGTCGTCTTCCACGACGTGACCAACCGTCGCCACGCTCAGAAGGCCGCCGAGGCCGGCGTCGACGGCATCGTGCTCGTCGCCGGCGGCGCCGGGGGCCACGCAGGCACGACCAACCCGTTCGCGCTGCTGAGCGATATCCGCCCGGTCTTCGACGGCACGATCATCCTGGCCGGCGCGCTTTCGACCGGCCGCGATATCGCCGCCGCAAAGGCGATGGGCGCCGACCTCGCCTACATGGGCACCCGCTTTATCGCTACCGCGGAGAGCCGCGGCCAGGACGCCTACAAAGAGATGATCTGCGAGGCGCGTCCCGAAGACATCATCCACACCCCGGCGGTATCGGGTGTGCCGGCGAACTTCATGCGCCAGAGCCTCGAGCAGAACGACTTCGACATGGAGAAGCTGCTCGACCCGGGTCAGGTCGACTTTGGCGAAAAACTCACCGTCAGCGACGAGGCCAAGGCGTGGAAGACCGTCTGGTCGGCCGGCCACGGGGTGAGCGCCATCGACGAGGTGCCCTCGGTCGCCGAACTCGTCGACCGGCTCGAAGCGGAGTACCTCGAGGCGTGCCGCGAGCTGGCAGCCGAAGTAGGCTGAATTGCAACCATATGCTAGGTAGATGCTCTCAACTTCAAATAGGTAGATGCTCTCAACTTCACTAACCGGAGGGGATAGCCCGTGGCACTTTTCAAAGACCTCGACAAAGAGACGACTCTCAAAGCCATCGGGCGAGTGGTAATCGCCATCGTCGGCGCGGCCGCCATCCTTTTGTGTTTGTTGTTGGGGTTGGGCGGCGTCCTGGTGATTGCCGACGGTGAAGGGAGCCTGGCCGCCAACATCACGTTGCTCTTTGGCGTCGTGATTACCGGCTATGGTGGCTATCGATTGATGCGCAAAGGGCTCGACGGCAGCCACGGTTCGAAAGCCGAGCAGTCCCAGACTGAGCAGCGCTCACCCCAGATTCAGGTCGATCCTTCGCGTCAATCCTCCGAGAGGGAGCAACGCGAAGCCCTTCGCATGGCGCGTGACATGAATGGGCACCTGACCGTGGCCGAGCTCGCGCTGGATACCTCGCTCGATATCGACGCGGCGCGCACGCTGCTCGACGAACTCGTCGACGATGGCGTCGCCGACCTCCAGCTGACCGACTCCGGCAGCAGGGTCTACGTGTTTCCGGCGTTTGTCGACGGCGGCCGTGGGAAGTTCAGCGCCCGCTCGATGCTCGACGACGACGCCGAGATCGAGCTCGAGTTCGAAAAGCTTGCGGCGCAGCAAAAGCAGAACAAGGACTGATCCGTGCACCTCTCGTGGAAAAAGGTCGACAAGGGCTCGCTGATGCGTCCGGTCTTTCGGGTCGCTCAGGGGCTCTTTGGGCTGAGCGTGCTGATGTTCTGCCTTCTGGGGGCGATCCTCTTTACCATTTTTGCCATCGCCAAAGGTCACCTGCTGTACGGGCTGCTGGTGTCCATGTTCGCCCTCGGGTTCGGCTTCGCGGGGGGCATGATCCTGTGGGACGCGCTGACGCCTTGCTATCTGCTCGACAAGTACCTCTACAAATACACAAAGAAGTTCCGGAAGAAGGCGCGCAAGGTCACCAAGTATATCGACGACGACTACAAGGGGCGCAAAAAGCGCAAGAAGTACAAGGATAAGAAGTACAAGGACAAAAAGGACTACAAGCGCCGGAAGTACAAAGACAAAAAGTACAAGCGCGACGACGAGCACGCGCCAAAAGATGACGCGCCGAGAAGGAAGCAAGAGCCCGAGCTTACCCCCGAACAGCAGCGTGAACGACGCGAGCGCGAAGTGCTGCGCCTGGCGCGCGACCACGACGGCCGGCTCACCGTCGCCGAACTCGCCTTGGAGACCTCCCTCGACGTCGATGCCTCCCGGGCCTTGCTCGACGAGTTCCTCCAAAAGGACGTGGCCGAATTGCAGGTCGCCGATTCCGGCAGCTCCGTCTACGTCTTTCCCGCCTTTGTCGACGGAGGCCGCGACAAGCACAGCTCCCGCTCGCTGCTCGACGACCGCGACGAGGTCGAGTTGGAGTTCGAAAAGCTCGCCGAGGAGTTCGAGCACCAACACGCCGAGCATCAACAAGCCAAACCGGACAAGAGCGAGCACAAAAAGGGTTGATTGGCATTTCGGGCGGCAATTGGTGTAAAACAAGGGCGTTACGCCAAACCAACAACGCTCCGAATCGGCCGCCATGCTCTATCGACGCCACGCCGCTCCCCTCGTCCTGCTGTCTCTGCTCGTTTTGTCCGCCTGCTCCGACGGCGACGGTAACACCGAACAACCACTCGACGCTTCGACGCCCGACGCGCAGGCCGACGTCCTCTCCGATACCGGAGACACGAGCGACGCCGGCGAGACGAATGACGCCGGTGAGGAACCGCAGATCGTCGACGCCCAACGAGCCTTCGAGCTGGTCGACCCCTTTATCGGCACCGGCGGGCTCGGCTTCGGCTACGCCGCGCTCACCCCGGCCGCGCAGATGCCCAACGGACTCGTCAAGCTCGGCCCCGACACCACCAAGCAGGGCTCGCACGGCGAGCTCAATCACTTCAGCGGCTACCACTACGACGACCCGGACACGCGCGGGTTCAGCCACCTGCACCTCGTCGGCACCGGCGCGGCCGGCCTCGGAAACCTGCGCGTGCTGCCGGTCGCGCAGGTCGACGCCGCCAAGCCGTGGGAGCAGTACACCGCGATGGACAAAGCGTCCGAGGCCGCCCAGCCAGGCTACTACACCGTCGACCTCCCCGACGCCGGCGTCACCGCCGAGCTGACCGCCTCGCTCCGCGGCGGCCTCCACAAATACAGCTCTACGGACGGCGGCGTGACGCTCCTGTTCAACCCGGCCGGCGCGGTCAAGACGACGCCGAACACCACGGTCGACATGACCGTCGACGGGACGACCATCGAAGGAAACGTGATCTACTCGGGCGACTTCGCCACGCGCAGCGGCCCGTTCACCTTGCACTTCTCGGCGACGATGGACCCTGCTCCGACGAGCGTGTCGGCGTGGAACGATGACGGCGTGCAGGATGACCAGACCTCCGCGCAGGGCACACAGGGCGGGGCAGTGCTCGAATTCGACGGCGCCACTGAGGTCGAGCTTCGAGTGGGCTTGTCGCTGGTCGACCTCGACCAGGCGAGGCTCCACCGCACCGAGGAGCTCGACGAAAAGACCTTCGCCGAGGTGCGCCAAGCCGCCAAGGACGCCTGGCTCGACAAGCTCGGCCGGGTGCGCCTCAAAGGCGGCTCGGTGGAAAATCAGACCATCTTCTACACCGCGCTCTACAATATCTGGCGCATGCCCACCCGCCTCGACGGCATCGACGGGCGCTACCGCGGCGTCGACGACGAGGTCCATCAGGCCGACGGCTTCGCCTACTACTCCGACCTGTCGCTGTGGGACACCTTCCGCACGCTGCACCCGTGGCTCGCCCTCGTCGACCCCGAACTGCAGCGCGACTCGCTGAAGTCACTGTTGGCGATGAAGGACGCCTCCGGCTATATCCCGCGCTGGCCGGCGATGCAGACCTTCACGGGCAGCATGATCGGCACCCCCGCCGACCTCGTCTTCGCCGAGAGCGCGCTCAAAGGCATCGACGGCGTCGACTACGAGGCCGCCTTCGACGCGCTGTACGAGACGGCGACGCAAAAGCCCGCCGACGGGGCGATGTTCAGGGGGCGCACCGGCGTCGAGCGCTACGTCGAGCTTGGCTACCTGCCCGCCGACGAATACGACGAGTCGGTCTCGCGCACCCTCGAGTTCGCCTGGAGCGACTGGGCGCTCGCCAACCTCGCCGACCACCTGGGCCGCTCGGAAGCCGCCGAGCTGCGCGCTCGCGGCGAGAACTGGAAGCACCTCTACAACCCCGACAACGGCTTCTTCGCCCCCAAGAACGCCGACGGCACCTTCGAAGAGATTGGCGGCTCGACCTTCGGCCGCGAAGGCCCCTACACCGAGGGTAACGCCTGGCACTATCGCTTCTATCCCATCTGGCACCCCGAGGAGCTCGCCGCGACCTTCGGCGGCGAAGAGGCGCTCTACGATCCCCTGTCGACCTTCTTCGAGGACTCCAAGCTCGAGAGCGACCGCTTCCAGACAGTGCTCCCCGACCAGATGTATTGGCACGGAAACGAGCACGACCTCGGCGCCGTCTACCTGTTCCACTACGCCGGCCGCCCCGACCAAGTCGGCCGCTGGAGCCGCGTCATCCAGACGACCGCCTATACGACCGAGCCCGACGGCCTCGCCGGAAACGACGACGGCGGCACCTTGTCGGCCTGGTACCTCTTCAGCGCGCTCGGCTTCTCGCCGGTCGCCGGCGGTGACTGGTATATGCTCGGCTCGCCGCTCTTCACGTACGCCGAGGTCGACGTCGCCGACGGCCAGACGCTCGTCATCGAAGCCGAGGGCGCCGACGTCGACACGCCCTACGTCACCGGCGTGAGCCTCGACGGCGAGGCGGTCGAGGGGGCGACGATCACCCACGAGCAGCTTATGGGCGCGACGTTGCGCTTCGAGATGAGCCCGGACGCGCCTCAATAAGCCTGGGCGCGCCGACGCGAAAGCATATTGATTGGAATTGATTGGATAACTGAAATCCGACACGAGAAGTCTAGATGCGAGGCAGATACTGGGGATTGTTCGTTGCGCTTGTTGCTCTTATGTCCGTCTCTTGCGGCGACGCCGGCTCTTCGGAGCCGTGCACGGTCGCGGAGACCGATTCCGGTGCAGCGGTCATTTCGTGTCCCGATGGAACGAGCGCCGTCGTCGAAGACGGAGCCGATGGCAGCGCGTGCACGGTGGACGATAACGGAGATGGGACTAAGACCATCTCGTGCGATGACGGCACCTCGGTGACCGTCGCCGATGGAGCCGATGGAGCCGACGGAGCCGACGGAGCAGATGGCTCCTCGTGTACGGTGAGCGACAACGGCGACGGCACCAAGACCATCTCTTGCGACGACGGAAGCTCGGCGACGATCGCCGACGGTCAGGGCGGTGGCGCGTCCTGCACGGTGAGCGACGACGGGAATGGAACAAAGACGCTCTCTTGTGACGACGGATCTTCGGTGACCATCTCAGATGGCGCGGACGGAGCCGACGGAACAAACGGCGCCGATGGAGCCGACGGCGCAGATGGCTCCTCGTGCACTGTAGCCGATAATGGCGACGGCACCGCGACTATCTCGTGCGATGACGGCACCTCCGTAACGGTGGGGACCACGAACTGCACATCGCTGGAGGGGCCGCTGGCGATCGACGATCACCTCGAGGCTCTGCTCTTCGCCGCCAGTGGGTGCACCGAGGTTCAGGGCGACCTGACGATCGATGCGACAGCCCTGACGAGCCTCGACACGTTCAGCACGCTGACCACGGTGGGAGGCGATTTGATCATTGCCAACAACGCCGACCTCCTGGATATCGACGGGCTGAGCTCACTTGCTACAGTCGGAGGTGAACTCCGCATCGCCGACAATGCCGTGCTGGGAAGCGTCGACGGGTTGAGCTCACTGACCAGCGTCGGGGGCGGCTTGGTCATCAGAAATAACCCGATGATCCCAGATCTCGATGGGCTAGCCTTATTGAACAGCGTCGGAGGTGAACTGCGGATCAGAAACAACTCGGCGATGACCGACGTCGACGGCCTCAATGCCGTGACCTCTATCGGAGGAGACCTTCGACTCTTCTACAACGAGGCACTGGCGTCGCTCGACGGGTTCACAGCCCTCACCAGTGTCGGCGGCTCGGTGCGCATGTTCGACAACGCCACGCTCACCTCGTGTGATGGCTTCCCTTCGTTGGCCACTGTTGGGGGCGCGGTGATGATTTCTAGTCACCCTTCACTCACCTCACTTGCCGGATTTGACGCGTTGCACACGGTGGACGGGCTGCCCCAATACCAGACTGGGGGCTCACTCGGGCTGAAGCTCAGGCACAATCATTCCCTTGCGACGATCGCCGGCTTCGGCGCGTTGAACGATGTCGGAGGCGACTTCGAGGTCGCATTTAATGACGCGTTGATGAACCTCGACTCGTTCGGCGCGCTGACCAATATTGCCGGAACGCTCGAGATCCGTAACAACGGGGCGTTGACCGACCTCCACGGGCTGAGCTCGATAAACGCGGTGGGGCGTTACTTTCGTATTCGCGACAACGTCACGCTGCCGACCTGTGAGGCCGAGTGGTTGCGCGACAGCATCGGCACCCAGAATATCGTTGGGACTGTGTATATCGACGGCAACGATGCTAGCGGAACCTGTCCGTGACTGGAGGCCTCCACGCGCCGTGGCTGCCTCGAACGCAAACTGATTGCCGCTCTAGGCGAGTGCAGGAGGTACGACGTGCGCATTCTCGTCATCGAAGACGAACCCAAGATTGCCGGCTTTTTGGAGCGCGGCCTGACCGAAGAAGGTCACCGCGTCGATGTGGTCGAGGACCTGGCGCAGGCGCGCTTGGCGGCCAAGGTCGACGAGTACGACCTGTTGCTCGTCGACCGCATGCTCCCCGACGGGGACGGGCTGACCGTGGTGCGTGAGATGCGCCGGCGCGACGACCACACTCCCGCCATCTGTCTGACCGCGCGCGACCGGGTCGACGAGAAGGTCGAGGGTTTGTACGGCGGCGCCGACGATTACCTGGTCAAGCCCTTCGAGTTCGACGAATTGCTCGCTCGCATCGCCGCGGTCACCCGGCGCACGCCGATGGGCGAGCGCATCGAGGTCGGCGAGTTGGCCATCGACGTGCCTGCACGCCGGGTCTACCGCGCCGGCCAAGAGGTCCAGCTCACCGCCCAAGAATTCGACCTCCTTCGCTACCTCGCCGAGCATCGCGGCCAGGTCTTGTCGCGCACCCGCATCCTCGACGCCGTGTGGGATATGACCCACGACCCGCGCACCAACGTCGTCGACGTCTATATCAGCTACCTTCGCGCCAAAATCGACAAAGACTTCGACTACCCGCTCATCCACACCGTGCGTGGAGTGGGGTATGTGCTCGAGGACCGTCCCCGATAGGTCAACTCAGATGACAGACTCGATCGCCAAGAGAGTCGCCGCCGGGGGCACGGGCATCCTCGTGACCACGCTCGTGGTCGTGGGCGTGGCCACAGCCGGCGTGCTGCACACCCAGCGCGTCGAGGCGCAGGACGGCGCCTTGCTCGCCGCCGCCCACGGCCGCGCCCATCCCGATATCGGCGACGAGGTCGAGGTCGAGCACAGCCGCTCGCCTGTCGACGCCTGGCTGGTCGATCTCGACGAACACGCGTTGCCCCAGGACTACGCCGAGCGCGCCCTCGACACGGAGCGGCCCGTCTTCTTCGACACCGCCGACCGGCGCATGGTGTTGCTCCCCTTTGAAGTCGAGGGCGACGACGAGCACGAGTACCAGCTCGCCGCGGCCTCGGCGCCCACGCTCACCTTGGCGCGCACGGTCGGCCCGTTCGCGCTCGTGTACGGCATTCTGGCCGCAGTGGCCGCGGTCCTGGCGACCTTCGTGCAGCTTCGGGTGGTGCGCCGCGCCTTCGCCCCCTTGGAGCGCGCCCGCCACGAGGCCGACCACGTCGTCGGGCTCGGCGAGGGGACGCGCTTGAGCGAGGACGCCCCCGACGAGGTCCAGCCGCTGCTGCACGCCATCAACGAGCTGCTCGACCGCCTCGACGCGGCCTATCAGGCCCAGAGTCGGTTCACGGCCGAAGCCGCCCACGAGCTGCGCACGCCCGTGACCGCCATGCTCGGTGAGCTCGACGTCGCGTTGCGCGGCGAGCGCTCCGAGGAGGAGTATCGCGAGCTGTTGACGTCGGTGCGCGAGGAGGTCGATCGCCTGCGCAGGCTCGTCGAGGGGCTCACGGCGATGGCGCGCATCGACGCCGGCCAAGTCGACCGCGGCCGCGAGCTCGTCCGCGCTGCCGAGGTCGCCAACGCGGCGATGCGCACGGAGTCTGACACCCTGTCGCAGGCCAAAAACACGGTGCGCCTCGAGGTCGACGACGACCCCGAGCTGCAGGTGCATCGCTCCCTTCTGGAGATTTCGCTGGGCAACCTGCTTCGCAACGCCGCCCGCCACGCACCCGGCGCCGAGGTCGTCGTGCGTGTTCGCCGCGACGGCAACACGGCCGTCTTCGAGATCGACGACGCCGGCCCCGGCGTTGCCGAGCAAGAGCGCGAGGCGCTCTTCGACCGCTTTGCGCGCGCCGGAGAGTCGCGACGCCGCGACCGCTCGGGCCTGGGCCTCGGCTTGCCCATCGCCCGCGAGGTCGCCCGGCGCCACGGCGGTGAATGCACGCTGCACGACTCGCCGCTTGGCGGTCTTCGGGCGCGACTGACGGTGAGCGTAGCGTGAGCGACCTGGCGTGATCGACGTGGGGCGCCGCCGATTCTAATCGAATTCTAATGTGCCTCGCAGACTCCCTTGAGAACCTGCTGCTAAATTCGACTCGTAGATTGGAGGCAGCCGTTTCGGGCTGCTCGAGTTCGGACACGCAGGAGGTCCACGATGAAACGCATATTGGCCTGGGATATCCCCACTCGCTTATTTCACTGGTTGCTGGCCGGCGCCTTCTTGGGCGCCTTCATCATCGGCAACGTCGCCGAGGACGAAGGTTCACTGTTCAGCGTGCACATGCTGTTGGGGGCGACCGCCGGGTTCATGGTGCTGTTGCGCATCATCTGGGGCTTCGTCGGTTCGCGTTATGCGCGATTCTCCTCGTTCACCCTGTCGCCCGCCAAGGTGCTCGCCTACCTCAAGGGCACGGTCAGCGGCGGCGCACAGCGCTACGCCGGCCACAACCCGGGCACCAGTTGGACCTCGATCGCTATTTTCGTGATGGTGCTCGGGCTGGTGGCGACCGGGGTGTTGATGGGAAATGGCGGCGGCGAGGCCGTCGAAGAGATCCACGAGGTGCTCGCCTTCGGCACGCTGGCCGTCGTCGGCGTGCACGTGGCCGGCATCATCTTCCACACCATTCGCCACCGCGAAAATATCGCCGCCAGCATGTTCCACGGCCGCAAACAGGCCGGCGACGGCGACGATATTCGCTCGCCGCGCCCGGTCGCAGCCGTGGTGTTCCTGGTGCTCACCGGCCTGTGGTCCGGCGGCCTGGTCAGCGGCTACGACGCGGCCACGAGCCAGGTGACCCTGCCGCTCATCGGCCAGACGATTCAGGTCGGCGAGGGGGAGGAGCACGGCGAACACGAAGAGTACGAGGAACACGAAGAACACGAAGACGACGACTGAGGCGGGCAAGACTGCGTGCGATAAGGACGTGAGGGCTGCGAGTTGCGGCGCCATGGTGGTTGCACTCCCGAGCGACGTCAGCCAAAGCGACCCCGAAATCATTCACGCCCGCAGTTCAGGGCGCCCAAAATAGCGGGCGCAGCTCTCCTGCATGGCCCCCACCGAAGCAACTCAACCCTCCGCCTCGTCGAGATCGCCGCGATAAAACGCGGTCTCGCGATAAATCGCCATCAGGTCGGGCCACACAATCCGAATCGCCCCGGCCAGGGGCACGATGAGCAGCATGCCCCAGATGCCGGCGAGCTCGGCGCCCGCCAACAGCAAGATGATGACGGCGATGGGATTGAGGTCGACGCTGTCGCCCAAGATTTTGGGGCCGACGACGTAGCCCTCCAAAAACTGGTTGATCAGAAAGACGATGACCACGGCGAGCACGCCTCCCCAGCCGGGCCAGTTGAGCAGGACGACCAAGGTGGTGATGAGCGAGGCGACGATCATGCCGAAATAGGGGATGATATTGAGCACCGCCACGATGATCCCGATGGCGATCCCCAACTTGGGGTCGATGTCGGCGATGGCGAACGCGACGACCAGCCCCACCCCGTACAGCACGCCCATGAGCGAGGCGACCTGGACCTGGCCGCGAAACCAACTGCCCACCGCCGAGTCCATGCGCGACAGAAGCCCCAGCGTGTACTCGCGACGCCGCACCGGCAGCCAGCCGGCGATGGCGTGGCTGGCTTGGTCGAATTTGCGCAAGAAGTAGTACGAGAAGAGTGGGATTAGCAGCAGGTTGAACGCGGCGAAGAGCACCTGGCCGGTCTTGAAGACCGCGCCCACCGTCCAACTGCCCGCCCGCTGGGCGACCTCGGGCAGCGAGGTGCCCGCGCGTTGGCCGGCCGACTCGAGCCCCTCGCGTACCGTTGTGGGCAACTCGGTGCGAAGACGCCGCTCGAGCCAAGGAATCCACTCTTCTTGGATCGTGGTGATCAACTTCGGGATATCGGCGATGACGTCGCCGAGTTGTCGGATGAGCGGGGGCAGAAGAAAGACGGCCACGATCCCGAGGGTCAAGAAGGCGGCGGCAAGCACGACGACGATGCTCAGCCTGCGGCTCAGTCCGCGCGCCTCGATCGTGTCGATCCACGGGTGCAGCAAGTACGCGAGCACCAGGCTCGCCAGCAACGGGAAGAGCAGGGTGCCGAGCGCCTCGGCCAGCCAGAGGATGGCGTAGCCGATGATCACCGCGAAGAGCACGCGCATCAGGATATAGGTGTAGCGGAGCAGCCGCGTTTTGTACTGCTCGGCGCTCAAGCGCTGAAAGAGGGCTGATTCGGGGTGCTCTTTGGCGTCGACGTCGTGTTCGCTCATCGGTTCATTGGTCATCAGGATAGGGCTTCCATTTGGTGCCGGTTTGAAGATCTGCACGAGGAGGCGAAGGAGTAGGCAATGCCTCCGCCAAATCGACCTTACATAACACCTAAATCTGCGTTATCCGCACAGAGCAACGAACAACCTACAACAAAAAGAGCCAACGATGTCCAACGACCACGAAAACCAGCAAGAAACCAGGAAGAACCGCCGCCACGAAGCCCTGCGCTACCACGAGTCGCCGCGCCCCGGAAAACTCGAGATCCAGGCGACCAAATCCCTCTCCAGCCAGCGCGACTTGTCGCTGGCCTACACGCCGGGCGTGGCCGAGCCATGTCGGCGTATCGACGAGGAGCCGCTCGACAGTTACCGGTACACGAACCGGGCGAACCTGGTGGGCGTGGTCACCAACGGCAGCGCCACGCTGGGGCTGGGCGATATCGGAGCGCTGGCGAGCAAGCCGGTCATGGAGGGCAAGGCCGTGCTCTTCAAGCACCTGGCCGGGGTCGACGCGTTCGACATCGAGCTCGACACCGACGACGTCGAGGCGTTCATCCAGTGCGTGCGCACCATGGAGCCGACCTTCGGGGGCATCAACCTCGAGGATATCGCCGCGCCGGCGTGCTTCGAGATCGAGGAGCGTCTGAGCGCCGAGATGAATATCCCGGTCTTCCACGACGACCAGCACGGCACCGCGATCATCACCAGCGCGGCGCTGCTCAACGCCCTGGAGCTGCAGGGCAAGAATATCGAGGACGTGCGCTGCGTCTTCTCGGGCGCCGGCGCCGCGGGCGTGGCCTGCGCCAAGCTCTTCGAATCGCTGGGCGTGCCCCACGAGCACATCATGTTCGTCGACTCCAAAGGCGTGGTGCACACCGGGCGCGACAACCTGAACGAGCAAAAACAAGCGTTCGCCCTCGAGACCGACCGGCGCACGCTGGCCGACGCCATGGAAGGCGCCGACGTCTTCGTGGGCGTGTCGGTCGCCGGCATCGTCAAAAAGGAGATGGTTGCCTCGATGGCCGACCGGCCGATCATCTTCGCCCTGGCCAACCCCGACCCCGAGATCGCGTACCCCGACGCCATGGAGGTGCGCGACGACCTGATCATGGCCACGGGGCGCAGCGATTACCCCAACCAGGTCAACAACGTGCTCGGCTTTCCGTATATCTTCCGCGGCGCCCTCGACGTGGCCGCGAGCTCCATCAACGAGAAGATGAAGCTCGCCGCGGTCCACGCGCTGGCCGACCTGGCCCGCGAGGACGTCCCCGAGACGGTCACCGACGCCTACGAAGAGGACCACTTTCGCTTCGGCCCCGAGTATATCATCCCCAAGCCCTTCGACCCGCGCGCGCTGCTGCGCGTGTCGCCGGCCGTCGCGCAGGCGGCCACCGAGTCGGGCGTGGCCCGCAAGCCCGTCGAGGATATCGACGCCTACCGCGAGAGCCTCGAGCAGATTCAGAGCGCGGCCAAGGCGCTGATCCGCGGGCTCATCAACAAGGCCAAGCGCGCGCCCAAGCGCATCATCTTTCCGGAAGGCGAGCACCACCAGATCTTGCGCGCGGCCAATATCCTGGTCGACGAGGGCATCGCCAAGCCGGTGCTCATGGGTGACCGCGAGTGCATCGAAACCCGCGCTGCTCAGCACGACATCGACCTGGACGATATCGAGATCTTCGACCCGCGCGATGACGAGCGCCGCGACGAGATGGTCTGCGCCTACTACGACCTGCGCCAGCGAAAGGGCGTGACGATGACCGAGGCCGAGGCGCATATGGCCCAGCCGGAGGTCTACGCGATGATGATGCTCCGAAAGGAGCGCGTCGACGGCGTGGTCAGCGGGCTGACGAAGGCGTATGTCGAGTCGCTTCGCCCGGCGCTGCAGATCGTGGGCGTCGCCGAGGGCGTCACCGGCGCGGCCGGCGCGCATATCGTGGTCTCGCGCGACAACGGCGTGAAGTTCTTCTCGGACACCACCGTCAACATCGACCCCGACCCCGAGACCCTCGCCCAGACGGCCATCAAGATCTCCGAGCTCGCCCGCACCCTCGACGTCGAGCCCAAGATCGCCATGCTCAGCTACTCGGCCTTCGGCACCAGCCGACACCCCAACGCCTCCAAGGTCGCCCAGGCCACGCGCATCTTGCGCGAGCGCCACCCCGAGCTCATCGTCGACGGCGAGATGCAGGCCGACGCCGCCCTCGACCCCGAGCTTCGCTGCGAGGCCTTCGACTTCGCCGAGCTCGACGGCGAGGCCAACGTGCTCGTCTTCCCGAACCTCGACGCCGGCAACATCAGCTACAAACTGCTCGACAAGCTCGGCGGCGCCGAGGTCATCGGCCCGGTCTTGCTGGGCATGAAGCAGCCGGTCAACGTGCTGCAGCGCGGCTCGAGCGTGGCCTCGATCGTCAATTTGACGGTGCTGACGGTGCTCAACGCGCAGTAGCAGTTTGTTCGAAGCGAGGACGAGATGCCCTCGTTTCGATAGCGCCTGCTCAGAACGTCAAGCACGCCCCGAAATCATCGAAGCAAGCCCCTTTGACGCATTTGCCGTCCGTGCAGTCGGCGTCGGTCGAGCAGGTGCGTCGCTCGCAGGTGTTGTTGCCGCCGCACGCGTAGTGAGCGGGGCAGTCGGCGTCGGTCGTGCACCCGATGGGTCCGCAGTGGCCGGTGGTGGTGTCGCACGCCTCGCCTTCGCGACAGTCGGCGTCGAGGGCGCAGGGCGGCTGGCAGGTGCGCACCTCGGGGTTGCACAGGCACGCCTCCATCGGCGCCTGACGACACACAGCCCCGCTGCCGCCGCAATCGGCGTCGTTGAAGCAGGCGTTGGGCGCCTGCATCTCGCACGACTGCGGCGGGCACATGTTGAACTCCATGAACTCGGGGGGCGTCATGCACTGGCTCGAGCAGTCGGCGTCGGTGCGGCAGAGCCCTTCGCCGGGGCCGTCGGAGGTGATGGTGGCGTCGAAGCTGAGCGCCTCGATGCACCAGTTTTCGGCGCCGCCCCCGTTCGACATCATCTGGAGCATCGTCGCGCTGTCCAGACTGCCGGTGAGCTGATCGCCGCCGGCCTGGCCGAGCGCGGTGACCGTCAGGTCGCCCGCGGTGGCGATATAGTAGCTCATGCAACTTGTCGTGCTCGGCTCGCCCGTGCATCCCGCGTAGGCCTCGACGGCCACCTTCGCGCTGCTGGGGTCGGCGGTGGGTTGCAAGACATACGGGTCGTAGTCGGCAGTGTCGATGCTCGCCCCGGCGGGGAAATTCCAGGTGATCACCAGCACGTCGGTCTGGCCGTAGTCGGCTGCGGCGACCGCGGTGGCGGTCAGCACGCCATTGTCATCCAAGTGGGCCTCGACGGTCGGCGAGCTCAGTCCGTTCTTGCCACAGTCGGAGCCCGAGGCGTCGGCCTGGGCGTCCTGGTCGCTGCCGGTGTCGGCTCCTGTGTCGGCACCTGTGTCTGCGTTGGTGTCGGCGTCGGCCTGCGTGGTCGCGTCGTCCTCGGAGCCGGCGTCGTCGGCGGACGTGTCGGTCGCGCTCACGTCGGAGCCGGCGTCGAGCGGGGTCTTCTTTTTGGAATTATCGTCGTCGGAACATCCGGCGGCGAGGAGGGCTACTGCACAAAACGACACACAGGCAATCAATCGGTACTTCGACATTTCTTCGTTCCTCTGGTGGTGCAAAAGTGAGGCAATGAAGGGGAAGGAGCCGCAACGATACACCCCCATCCGACCAACGCGGCGGATGGCTGTCTGGCGCTTCCTATGTGAAGGAGGATTCTGGGGTGGTTGCGAGCTTCCCCGGTGATGTTCCAGTTCCTCTACACCCGCAGGCGGGCTTCGGTCCGTAGTTAATTCGTCTAGGGGGGCATTTCCACCGTTCGAGAGGATATGTGAAGTGTGTGGGCGGTTGAGGGGCGACCACGCAAGGCGACGCCGGAGGCGGTCGCGGCGGCGCAGAGCACCGCGCCCCGGCCTGGTTGTGGCGTGCAGCTGGGTCGGGGCGCGGTCGTCGCGACCGCCGGCGGCGCCTCTGGCCCGCCGAGAGCATCTCTCAAGTAAGCGCAGCCAATCGACCCGCCTCACGCTGAAGCACACCGGCGCCTTGAACCTCTTGCCACGGCAAATCGCCAAAGGCATCCATCCCACCACTGGCACCTACAAGCGCCCCATACAATGCAGCGACGGTATCGACGTCGCCGCCTGCTCGAAACAGCGCCGAAAGCCCCTGTTCGAAGTCATTCGGCCAGCGCCAAAAGAGATAGAGGACGCTCGGGATCGTGTGAAAGACCCAGCCGGTGGTGCCTAATTCGTCGAGCCCGTCATCGCCCGATTCGGCAAGCTCCTTCGCCGCCGAAAGGAGCTTCTCCCAACGCTCGATGTTTTCGCTGGACGCCCGCGGAAGAAGGCTGACGACCTCTAGTGGTTCGCCTCGCAAAAGCAGTCGCGTCGCTCGGCCGGCGACTTCGGCGCCGGCGATCGCCTCGGCATCCGCGTGCGTTGGACGGCTGCTGTTCCGAACAGCGTCGAGCATCGCTTCGAGGTCGTCGACGTATGCAATCGCAAGCGGCACAACTCGCATGGCGGCTCCATTTCCCTGGCTGTTCCGGTCTCCCGGAGCAGAATCCCCGTTCATAAGGCGCTCGACTGAAGCGCACGTCGCCCGCCCCGGGCCGATGCGGATGCGCCACCAGTCGGCGAGTTCGCGCTCGAATGTCTCGGCGTCGAAGCTTCCGTCGTCTCGGATTGCCTTCGCCACAGCGATGGTGAGCTGCGTGTCGTCGCTAATCGTGCCCCGGCGTCGCAGCACCCGCAGTATCCCACGCCTCAGTGTGGGCTTCGCGCCGAAGCGCAACTGTGTCAGCCACACCGGGAGGCTCTCGCGGGGCATGCCGAGGGCATCGCCAAGCGCCACACCCACGAGCGCGGCGAACGCATGGTCGTCATAGGTATCGCCAGTCTCGGCTGCGAACGCGCCGGACGCGAACGGAATCGCCTGATAGCTACGCAGTTGTCGAAGCGCAACGTCGCCGGCGCGATACGCGAGGTAGGCGAACGAGGGCAGGGCGATACCGAGAAAGAGGAGATCGAGCATGTCAGCTGGGGGCGGACGACGAGCAAATAGGGGCTGCACCGAGCTTAACACAAATGGGTCTCGTGATTAGTCCGGCATGCAGGGGGAGCCCCGTCATGATGCGCCTAAAGGCATCTCCCTGAATCCCTTTTATGAGGGCAAGATGCCCCCGCACCGAACAAATCGCGCGCTTTCGGTGCGAGTGCTTCCAGCTCTCGCAGGCGAGGGCAAGATGCCCCCGCACCGAACAGATACCGCGCACAACATGGTGTCTGACACCGTGTTTGAAGGTCGCACGTCGACCACGCAAGGCGACGCCGGAGGCGGTCGCGGCGGCGCAGAGCACCGCGCCCCGGCCTAGTTGTGGCGTGCAGCAAACTCGCGACGGAGGCGCCCGCCGTTAGCGACCGTCGAAGCATTTTTCGGGCGGAGCCATCTGCCCGTCGAGGCAACTGGAGCAGTTTTTTGGCGGAGCCGTCCGCCCGTCGAGGCAACTGGAGCACGTTTTTGGCGGAGATGTCCGGCTTTGGCGTGCTCTGGAGCATCGAAGGGGCGGAACCGTCCGCCCGTCGAGGCGGTTAGAGCATTTTTTTGGCGGAAGCGTCCGGCTTTCGAGGCTGTCGACGAAGAAAAACGGCGGACGCCTCCGCCGTCGCAATGCTTTTGTGCACTTTTTTGGCGGAAGCGTCCGTCTCGAACATGAAAAAAAGCATCGCCAGGCCGGAGATCTCCGGCCTGGCGATGCTCTGGTGGACTTTCGGAGCGGAGCGCTCCGGGATCAGACTGGTTCGGTGACGTCGGCGTCCACGGGCTCCTCGGGTTGGGGCTCGTCAGTGGACGCGTCGTCCTCGGCGCGCCGCCGCGCGGTCTCTTCAGCCTCGCGCAGGCTGGCGAGCAGGTCGTGGCGCTGCTCTTCGTCGAGGTCGGTGAACTCGAGCATCGTCAACAGCGACTTGGTCGCCCGAATCCACTCCAGGCGCGCGTCGCGCAGGTCGTCACTGCCGACCGCGTTGGGGTCGTCGCTCTCATCATCCGCCAGACGAGCCCGCTCGTCGACGCGGCGGCCCATCAGCAGCGCGGTGTCGAGCCAGGCGTCGACCACCTCGACCAGCGGTCGGCCGGCGAAGACCTGCGAGGCCAGAAAGTCGCGGTCCTGCTCGGTGAGCCGCTCTTTGACCTGCTGGGCGGCGCCCGCCTGCGCGCGGTAGGTCGCCTGGGTGATCTGCAGGCCCTCGGGGAACAAGGTGTCGCGCGTGCCCTCGAATCGGGCGGCCTGCTGGGCGTCGTCGGCCAGGTCGACGCCGGCGTCGAGCACGTTGTACACGCCGCGGGCCATCCGGTCGTGCTGGGCGTCGAGCCGGGTCAGCTCGGCGGTCAACTCCGCGACACGCTCGGAGCTCACGCTCTCCTGTCGTTGCATCGTCAGCAGCTTGCGGTGCGCCACGGTGATCACGCGCGCCGGCCCCACCAAAAGCTCCTGGGCCTCCAGGGTGGGCAGGTCGCGCTGCGGGTCGACCCACGGGGCCGACACCGTCACCATCTCCTGTGAATTCAAATCGCGTAAAGCCATCAGATTCCTCGTCGTTGCCAAGAGTGCATTGAAATGTGCTCGCCCCCCATTCGGGCGCGGCACGACGTGGCCCGCCTTCGGGCCCCACTGAGTAACTACACGGAGATTCTGTCGGTCATCTCGGCGGTTCTGAGCGCCAATGACTGCGTTGCTCCTTCTCGACGATGCGCTGCATCGCCTCGGCGTCGCGCCTTGTCCTTGACACTCAGCCCTCGCCGAGGCTTTCCCGCACAATCCCCGTGCAGTTACTTAAATTACTGCGATTGCGTTAGGGTCGTCGGCGGAAGGAGGGTTGTCAAGGGCGCCCCGACTGGGCTGAAGGGCGACAATAGGTCGGGGCGCGGTCGTCGCGAGGCTGTCGCAAAAGCCTTTGGAGGCAGGGCATCTTGCCCTGGGAGCAAGGCCGCACGCTCCTGCAACCAGCGCTGGAAGCGCTGCCTCCAAACGACAGCGACAATAGGTCGGGTCGCGGCGGCGCAGAGCACCGCGCCCCGGCCTGGTTGTGGCGTGCAGCTAGGTCGGGGCGCGGTCGTCGCGACCGCCGGCGGCGCTTTATGCGGGTTGACCGTGCTCCGGCCCGCCGAACGTGTGTGGGTGGCGGGTGGAGAGGATGCCCTCGCCTTAACTCACCCGCGCGAAAACCACCGCGCGGCGTGACTGTCGCCCGGCGAGGTCGGCGCGTCGATGCCCAGCGCGGCGCTGCAGATCGGGTGGATGTCGACTGCGCGAGGCAGCTTGGGCACGTCGACGTGGTCGGGGGCGCCGACGACCAGCAGCGGGCTGATCGAGTCGTACAGGTGCAGTGAGCCGTGGGAGCCGCCGCCGACGTGGGCGGCGGCGTCTCTGCTGCCGAACTCGAAGCCCGGCTGGGCGGTCACCCACAGGTCGGCGCTCTTGGTCGAGCCCGGCCCGCCTGCGATGCGCTCGAAGGCGTTGGGGTACTTGTCGAAGACCAGCTCGCCGGTCTCGACGCGTCCGTCGACCGCCGACAGCGAGCCCTGCCAGCTCCATTGGAAACCGTAGGCGTCGCGGGCGGTCTTGGGGCCGGCGTCGCCGGGGCGAAACTGCAGCTCGCCGCGCTCGGCGGTGCGCACCAGGTAGGCTTCCGGCGCGCCCTCCTCGAAGCTCTGGCGGCGGATGACCTGGTCGATGCGCTCGTCGGCCAGCAGGGTGTCTTCGACGCGCTCGACGAACGCGGGTTCGTGGCTGGCCAGGTAGATCTGCGAGGCGCGCAGGTTCGGGCAAATTGCCAACTCTTCGGGGGCTTCGAGGGGCGTGCCGTAATCGGCCACGTGAAAGTCGGCGAGCAGGTCGTCGAGCATGATGCCGGCGGTGTCTTTGTTGTCGACGATGTCGCACTGGGAGTGGTCGCCGGTCAGCACGATGCAGAAGTCCTCGAGCACCGCGTCGAGACCTCCGTAGGCCTCGATGAAGCGCCCAATATGGGCGTCGACGCCCTCGACGGTGGGACTCGCCGGGAACGGCCCTTTTTCGTGGCTCGCAAAATCGTTTTCGGGGAAATACGCCAACGTCATGTCGGGCATCGCGCCCTGACGAGCCAGCCGCGCCAGCGCCTCGCCGGTGTGGGTGTCGTCCATCCCGTACATGTCGGAGATCTCCTCGACGATACTGTCCGTTTGGACGTCGTCGATGGGCAGCGTGTCCAGAAAGTCTCCCAGAAACATCCGGCTGGGGCCGCAGATCTCGGTGCTCGAAGGCAGCCCCGGCATCACGTCGACCAACCAGGGGAGATCGATCTCGTGGGGCGTGTCCCCGCGGTGGATAAGGTAGTTGAGGCTGCAGGCTTCCCTGCCGGCGCGCTCGACGGTTTGAAACAGGGTCTCGGCCTGCAGGCGGTCTTGGTTGAGGTGGTACAGGAAGTCGCGCAGAAACTCGCCGCCCCCATGCTGCAAGACAACCCAGAAGTCCGAGCCGAAATAGACGACCTCGTCGGTGCCCTCGTCGAGCCAATAGGCGCCCTGAATCCCGTGCTCGCGCGGGTAGCGCCCTGTGATCAGGGTCGAGGTCGCCGCCGGGGTGATCGACGGGAAGATGGATAAGGACGCCCCCCGATAGGTCCCATGTTCGTGCAGCCGGCTCAGGTGGGGCAGCTTTCCGCTCGAGAGCAGGTCGTCGTAGACCTCGGCGGTGAGTGCGTCGACGATAACGAGGAGTACTTTTTTCGAGTGCATGGCACGATCGAGGGTGCAGAGAGACGAGATGAGGTCACCGCACCGAATTTGCTCGCATCACCGAGCGGGTAAAGCTCCCGGGTCCGTCGCGGTGGGTGTTTCAGTCGATGGATTCGCCTGTTGCGCGTACCACTCGAAGAAGGCCGCCTCGGCGAGTCTGGTCTCGGCGATGGGCGTGCCTCCGAGGCGGCGAATCGCCTCGCCGGCGGCCTCCGAGTAGACGCGCACCAACACGGGGCGTGCGTCCCAGTCGGAGAGCAATTGGAGGTTGTCCGAGGCCCGCGACATCGTCGAGATGATGCAGCGCGCGGCTTTGGCGCGGGCGTGCTGCAAGATGCGCGGGTCGCTTCCGTCGCCGCGAATCGCGGGGACCTCCTGGCGAACGAGGCGCTCGACGACGCCGGGGTCCTCGTCGATGACGACGACCGAGATCTGGCGGCGCTGCAGTTCGTCGAGCACTAGCTGGCCGGTCTCTCCGCAGCCGATCAACACCACGTGGCCGCTCAGCCCGTGCGACAGGGGAGGGCGGTTTGGCGTCGGGAAGAATCGCAGCAATTTGCGGATGAACTTGTCGGAGGTGACCAGCGGGGCGGCGGCCATGGTCACCACGGCCAGGGCTGCGACGACCGCCAACAGAGCCTCACCGACGTGACCCATCTTGAGGCCGATCAAGACGACGACCAGCGACAATTCGCCCACGTTAGCCAGCGCGGCGACCATCTCCAGCGCGCTTCGCCGCGTCATGCCGCGTCGGCGCAAGATGAGCCAGAGGACCAGCGGTCGGACCAGGAAGACGCCGACGACGAGGATGCTCTCGGCGACGAATTGCGTCGGGTTGGGCACGGTGACGAGGACGCCCAGGAGGACGAAGAAGAGGACCGTAAAGAAGTCCGAGAACGAGGCGACGTAGCTTCGTACGGTGCCGCCCACCGGGAAGGCCGATAGCGAAAACGCCGCCAAAAAGACTCCCAGGATGAACGGGAGATCGGCCCACCAGCACGCCCCCACAAAGGAGAAGATGAGGCCGAGCACGAAGAGCAGGCGCTCTTCTTCGCCGAGCTTCGAGCGCAGCAATACCCGCGGGGCGACCCACGTCTTGGTGATCCAGGTGAGCGCGGCGAGGGCGGCGACGACCGCGAGCGAGCGCGGAGTTGGGGCGTCGTCTGGGAGGACGACGAAGAGCAGCGTCAACAGGGCGATGACCGCGGCGTCCTGGGTGAAGCTCGTCGCACGCACGATTCGGCCGACCGGGTCGAAGAAGCGCTCGCTTTTGCGAAACAGCGCGACGGCCAAGAGCGTCGAACTCGAGGCGAGCGCCAGCACGAGGTAGGTCAGCGTCAGCGGGTCGAGGCGCAGCACGCTCCACAACACGAGCGCGATGGCGGCGGTCACGATCAGGTTCGCCGCCGTGATGGCGATGGCCGTGGGACGGCAATGGATGACCGTCTCGCGCTCGGTCTCGGTGCCGGCGGCGAAGATCAGAAACGTCGCCGCCAGCAAAAGGCCCTGGCGGACCAGGTCGCCGTCGAGGGCGACCGGTGCTGCGCTGAGAGCGACGCCTGCCAGAATGGCCATGACCGCCGGCGGAAGGCCCGTGCGACGTGCCAGGCCCACGGCCACGGCGGCGACGGCGATGGCGAGTGCGATGGTGGTCATGGGCGCACCTCCGCCGTTTGTTCGAGCGCGGCGACGAGGCCTCGGGCCGCCAGCTCTTTTCCGTCTAGTACCTGCGCGGCGCCCGCTTCGCACAGGTGAGCGAGCGTCCAGTGGTCCATCCCGTAGATCACGCACGGGATGCCCATCTGGTGCATGCGGTAAGCGAAGAGCTTGTTGACCGTCTCGATGCGAAGCGCGCTGACGGCCAGCTTGGCAGCGCCCATGCGTGCGCTTTCGAGGGTCGAGGGGAAGTCGACGTCTCCGATGACGGCTTCGCAGGGCAAGCCTTCGAGTTTGCCCGCGTCGGTGTCGACGGCGACGACCTGCTCGCCCATCTCGTGGAGCTGCCGGCACAGGCGTCTGCCGAGGTCGTTCATGCCCACCACGACGATGTGGCCGCGAACGCCGTCTTCGTCGGGCTCCTCGTCGACATTGTGGGAGGCGCCGAAGACGCGGAGTATGCCGGTGGAGCGGAGCAAGTCGTAGAGCGGGCGGTTGTAGAGGATCATATACGCCGACAAGCTGATGGTGACGATGCCCACCAGGGTGATGAGCGAGAGCACGCCCGCGTCGATCACGCCGAGGCTGAGCCCGAGCGCGGCGAAGATGAACGAGAACTCGCTGATCTGGGCGACGGTCACGCTCGTGAAGAATGAGGTGCGCTCGGAGTAGCCGTACCGGGCAATAATCCACATGAAGATGAACGGATTGCCCACGAGCACGAACAGCGAGAGCACCACGGCCTCGACCCAATAGTCGGCCGCGGCGCCGAACTCGGTCTGAGCGCCCAGCGACACGAAGAAGACGGCGATGAAGAAGCTCATCAGCGGGTGGATGCGCCGGCGCAAGTCCTCGGCGACCTCGAGCTGGGCGATGGCTAGCCCGGCGACGAAGGCGCCGATTTCGAGCGACAGGTCGAGCAACTGCGCGGCGAGCACGAAGCCGAAGCACCACGCGAGGCTCCACATGAAGAGCACGCGCGGTGAGCGGGCGGCCCAGCCCAGCGCGCGTGGGAGCAGGTAGCGCGCCGAGAGGAGGGCGACGACAATCAAGCAGGCGACGCCGCTAAACGCCTTGCCGAGGCTGGTCGCCAAGCCCATGGGCGTCATCGCCTCGGGGCTTCCCAGCCCGGCGAGCAGCGTCAATATGACGACCACGACGAGGTCTTGAACGAGGAAGATGCCGACGGCGATGCGTCCGTACAGCGAGGAGAGGTCGCCTTTCTGGTCGAGGAGCTTCACCACCACGACGGTGCTGCTGAAGGTCAGCGCGACGGCGATGAACAGCGCGGGCATCGGCTCGAAGCCGAGCGCCCAGGCGAGTAAGAAGCCGCCGGCGGCGGTGAAGACGACCTGCCCGAGTCCTGCGGCCAGCGCGACCCGGCCGACCTGCCGGATGCGGTCGAGGCTGAGCTCGACGCCCACCAGGAACAGCAGCAGCACGATCCCCATCTTCGAGATGGTCTGCAGCGCCGTCTGCTCGTCGACCGCTGGGGCCACCCATCCGAAGAGCGGGCCGATGGCCAGGCCCGCAAGGAGGTACGAGACGATCGAGGGCATGCGCGCCAGGCGGCCGACAAACGCCATCACTGCCGCCGCGACGACCAAGAGCGCCAAGCCCACGAGAAATTGTCCGGCCGCTGCTTCCATGGTGCACCGACGACGAGAGACCCGGGCTGGCGAGCAAAAGATCCGCGCCCTTGTGGGGTGGTCAAGGTGGCTATCGCCGACGCGTTTGCGCGAGGCGGTCGTCTTGCTGATGAGCAACAATTTTAGATCCATCGCCGACCGCGCTCGTTTGCACCCATGACACGGAAACAAACCCCTGTTCATGTGGAGGCAGACGATGAAGCGCACGGTGATGATGGCATTGATGTTGGTGGCGATTTTGGGCTTGGCGACCTCGGCGAGCGCCAAGCAGGCGGCAAAGCCCGCGCCGAAGGCGTCGGCGGGTGGCACGCTCGACTTGGAGGCCGCGCTCTCGCACGGCTATGTGCCGGCGAAGGCCGACAAGACGATTCACGCGCGGATTCAGGTGCGCGCCGACGACGCCAAGGCCAAGGAGCGCGCGCCGATGAACCTGGCGGTGGTCATCGACCACTCCGGCTCGATGGCCGGCGGACGCCTCGACCAGGCCAAGCAGGCGGCGCATACGCTGGTCGACCGGCTCGGGGAGAGCGACCGACTGGCGGTGGTCAGCTACGGCAACCACGTGACCACCAACATGAACTCGGTGTTCGTGACCGAGGCGAATAAGGAGAAGCTGCACGCGGCCATCAGCTCGATTCGCCTGCGCGGGTCGACCAACTTGGCCGGCGGCTTCGAGAAGGGGGCGAGCATCGTGGGCGAGCACCCGACCGACGACTCCATCAACCGCGTGGTACTGCTGTCGGACGGCCACGCGAATATCGGCGCCAAGACCCCGCACGCGCTGGGCAAGCTCGCGTCGAAATATCTCGAGAAGGGCGTGTCGGTGAGCACGATGGGCATCGGGCTCGACTACAACGAGAAGCTCATGGCCGAGATGGCCAAGCAGGGCGCGGGCAACTACTACTTCGTCGAGGACGAAAAGAAGCTCGCCAAGATCTTCGCGCAGGAGTTCGAGACGCTCTCGCAG
This sequence comes from Persicimonas caeni, assembly GCF_006517175.1. Taxonomy (NCBI): domain Bacteria; class Deltaproteobacteria; order Bradymonadales; family Bradymonadaceae; genus Persicimonas; species Persicimonas caeni. Next base: position 6,712,016 of record NZ_CP041186.1, read on the forward strand.
GTGGTCGCCCGCGACGCCAAGCTCGTGCTCGACATCGGCGCCGGCGTCGAGCTGCTCGACCTGCACGGCTTCCCCTACACGAACAAGCGCGGCAAGGTGACCGTCAAGCTGGGCGACTTCTACGCCCGCCAGCACAAAGACATCATGCTCGACCTGTCGGTCAGCCCGCGCGGCGAGGTTCGACGTGACGTCGTCACCGCGCGCCTCGAGTTCGCCGACGTGACCAAGTCGAATAAGCGTGTCCACTCGAAAGCGACGCTCGCGGCGGTCGGCAGCGACGACCAAAAGCAACTCGCCCAGGTCGACAAGTCGGTCATGCGCCGCGTCGAGCAGATTAACTACGCCAAGAGCGTCGCCAAGGCGACCGACGCCTACGAAAAGGGCGACCGCAAGGAGGCCGAGAAGATTCTGGCCGACCAGCAAAAGCGCCTCAAAGATGCCCAGAACTCCTATGAGTTCGACGCCGACAAGGTCAGCGAGAAGGTCGCCGAACTCGAAGAGCAGAAGAAGGAGATGAAGCGCTCGCGCTCGAGCAGCTCGAAGTCGGGCAAGCGACTCAAGAAGAGCTCGCGCAAGAAGATGCTCGACGTCATGCAGAGCGCCGAGGCGTTCTGAGGTCGGGCGTGCCGAGCGAGGCCGTGTTGAGGTGGGACTTTTGTAGGGCTGAGGCTGCGAATCCGCGCAGCCTCAGCCCGTTTGCCAACACGAAGATGCTGCTCAGAGACATCGCTCCCGCAGCGAGCATGGGCGAGAGCTGGAGCTCGAAGACCGGGTAGAGCACACCGGCGGCGACCGGAATCAAAGCGGCGTTGTAGACGAAGGCCCAGAACAGGTTCTGCTTGATATTGTCGAGGGTGGCCTTGGAGAGCGCGATGGCGTTCGTGATGCCGTTCAAGTCGCCGCTCATCAGCACCACATCGGCAGCCTCGATGGCGATGTCGGTGCCCGAGCCAATGGCCAGGCCGACGTCCGACTGCGCCAGAGCAGGGGCGTCATTGATGCCATCACCGACGAAGGCGACCTTGTGGCCGTCCTGTTGGAGCCGGGCGACAGCCTCGGCCTTCTCGTGGGGCAGAACCTCGGCCAGCACCTGCTCGATGCCCAATTCGCGCGCGATGGCCTCGGCGGTCTTGCGGTTGTCCCCTGTGATCATGGCGACTCGCAACCCGAGGTCGTGCAGCGCCCTCACAGTCGCCACGCTCGAGGGCTTGATCGGATCGGAGACGGCCATGACCGCGGCGACGGTGTCGTCGACGGCGACGTAGAAGGGCGTTTTGCCCTCGCGAGCGAGCTTGGCCGCTTCGACGGCATGGGCGCGCAGATCGATGCCCAACCGCTCCATGAAGCGGTCGGCGCCCACGGCTACCTCGCGCCCGTCGGCCGCTGCGCGTACTCCGTAGCCGGCCACGGCCTCGAAATCGCGCACGGGCGGGAGGTGCAGCTGTCGGGATTGGGCGGCGTCGACGATGGCGCGGGCGATGGGGTGCTCGGAGTGGTCCTCGACGGCCGCCGCCAGCTTCAATACATCGAATTCGTCGAACGCCTCCCCGACACTCAGATCGGTCAATCGCGGGCGGCCTTCAGTCAGCGTCCCGGTCTTGTCGAGGGCGACGACTTCGACCTCCTGGAGGGTTTGCAGTGCGTCACCCTTGCGGAACAAGACGCCCATTTCGGCCGCCTTGCCGGTTCCCACCATGATCGAGGTGGGCGTAGCCAATCCCATCGCGCACGGGCAGGCGATGATGAGGACGGACACGGCGGCGACGAGCGCCGAGGTGAGCGCCGGCTCGGGGCCGACGAAGTACCATACGCCGAAGGTGATCGCGGCGAGCACGAGCACCACGGGCACGAAGACGGCCACGACTTTGTCGGCGAGCGCCTGAATCTGGGGCTTGGACGCCTGAGCCTGCTCGACGGTGCGAATGATCTGGGCGAGCACCGTCTCGGCGCCGACGCGAGTGGCTTCGAAGGCGAAGCTGCCGGTGGTGTTGATGGTCCCGCCGACGACTTCCGCCCCCGCGGCTTTCTCGACCGGCACCGGCTCGCCGGTGATCATCGACTCGTCGACGTAGGAGGTGCCCTCGACGACGCGTCCATCGACCGGAACCTTCTCGCCGGGGCGCACGCGAATGACGTCCCCGGAGCGCACCTCGTCGATCGGCACCTCGGTCTCTCGGCCGTTCCGGATCACGTTAGCCGTCTTCGCCTGCAGGCTGAACAACTTGCGTATCGCCTGGCTGGTGCGCCCCTTGGCGACCGCCTCCATGTATTTGCCGACCAAGATCAGGGTGACGATGACCGCGGCCGCCTCGTAATAGACGTGAACTGCGCCGGCAGGCAGGAGGCTCGGCATGAAGGTCGCCACCACCGAGTAGCCGTAGGCAGCGCTCGTTCCGATCATCACGAGCGTGTTCATGTCGGGACTGCCCCGCCGAAGTGCGGCCCATCCTGCGCGGTAAAAGCGCCATCCCGGCCCGAATTGAACGGCGGTGGCGAGCGCGAAGAAGAGATACCACAGCGTTTGGGTGGCGATGACGCCCGTGAGCCACTCGCGTACCGGCGGCAAGAGCATCGGCACCATCTCCAAGAGCAAGAGCGGTACCGTCAGTGTCGCAGCCACGGTCAGTCGGCGGCGCATCTCGATTAGCTCGCGTCGACGGGCGTCCTGCTCGCCGCGTGCACCGGCCGCTCCGTCGGTGATAGCCAAGGCTTTGTACCCGGCTTTGCGGACGGCAGCCTCGAGATCGGCGAGGCTGATTTTGTCCGGCAGGTAGTCGACGGTCGCGCGTTCGGTGGCGAGGTTGACCGATGCCTTCGAAACTCCTTGGACCTCGCCGAGCGCCTCTTCGACGTGGCTCACGCACGACGCGCAGTTCATCCCCTCAATTCGCATGGTTTCAGTTCGCGTGGTGTCCGTCAGTTGAGTCATGTCCGTATCCTCTCGGTTCACAGTGAATGTTGCGCCTTTGGGGCGCTTCACCACTGCAGACGTGCGCCGATGGATGCGGTTACACCTCCAATTGAATTTTGTTGAAAAAGACAAACCCGCGGCTGCCGAGGGCGGCCGCGGGTTTCGAGCTTGGAAGCTGGCTGCGTGAGATTTCGGGCTGTTATTCGTGGCAAGTACAGTCGAGGCAGCCGCGCTCGGCGCAATCACCGCAGCACTCCTCGAGGCGCTCCTTGAGCTTGTTGCGTGCTCGGTAGCGACGGACCTTGAGATTGTTTCGGCTGATACCGAGCCGCTGTGCGACTTGCTCGGACTCGCCGTCGCCCAACTCCATCACTTCGATCATCTCCTGATACTCGTCTTTGAGCGTCGGGATGAGATCGTGAAGGCAGGTGCAGAGGCTGGCTTGCTCGTCGGGCGTGACGGCGACTTGTTCGTCGCGGGCGTATTTCTCGAGGTACTTCGCCTCGGTCTGTTGCCGGCGTCTTCGATCGATGATGGCGTGGCGAACGATCTGGTAGAACCAGGCCACCAACTTGTCCGGATCGTCGAGCTGCTGGAGCGAGCGCGCGGCCTTGAGGAGGCTGTCGTGCAAGATGTCTTCGGCTGCCTGCGGGTCCGCGACCTTCGTGCGAATAAAGCCCAGCAACTTGTCGCGATGCTCCAAGAGTTCGCGTTCGAGGGTGTCGTGGTCGACCGTCTTTGACATGATACTTCCCATCCGTCATCGATACCGTTCGCAGTCTTAACATTCTTGGGCTCGTCTGCCTTCCCTGGCTTTGGGGTGAGCTTCGATTCGGGGCAGGCTCAGCAGCAGTGCGTCGCCGCGCCGCTCACGACCACGTCTCCGCGTGGACGGTCGTCTTCGACCCGGGCGTGAGCGTCGCGGATCTGCTCGAGCGGAAAGCAGCGGTCGAGCTCCGGACGCACGTCGTGCTCCTCGACGATGTCGCGCACCTCGTCGAGCTTCTCTGCGCTCGGCAGGGCGATGGCGAAGAGGGCTCGAGGCCCGCCGATGACGGCGGTTAGGAGCATGTGCATGAGCAACGTGAATTGCAGATACAGCGACATAAACCGGCCGTTTGGGGTGAGCGAGGCGCGGCAACTCGAAAAGCTCGCCGTGCCGGACGTGTCGAAGATGACGTCCCAGCGTCCATCCTTTTGCCGAAAGTCCTCGAACGTGTAGTCAATCAGATGGTCGGCGCCGAGGCTGCGCACCATCTCGAAGTCCGCGCCGCGGCACACGCCGGTCACCTCGGCGCCGAACTGCTTGGCGAGGGAGACGGCCATGCGTCCCACGCCGCCGGCCGCGCCGACAATCAACACGCGTTCGCCGGGTCGGACGTCGGCGAGGTCGCGCAGGAAGGTCAACGCGGTGACTGCGCCGTAGGGCAGGGTGGACGCCCTTTCGTAGCTTATGTTCTTCGGCATCGGCGCGACCGCGCTGTCCTCGGCGACGCACAGATACTCGGCGTAGGCGCCGAAGTCGCACGCCCCGTAGACGTCGTCGCCCACTCCAAAGCGGGTGATCTCGGCTCCCACAGCGACGACTTTGCCGGCGAAGTTCGTGCCGGGGACGCGTTGGCTCGGCCGGAAGAGTCCCGTCATCATACATCCGGGCACTTTCAAGATGCCCGGGTAGTCCGCTGCGCGCACCCGGCGGTCGCCTTGCGTGACCGGACTCGCAAGAACCTGCACCAGCACCTCGTGAGCGCCGACGGTGGGGGTGTCGACTTCCTCGATGGTGAGGACATCGGGGGCTCCGTAGGTATCGTAGGTCGCTGCTTTCATGGGTTTGCTCCTTCAATGAGGGGAACGGTTGGTCTCGGTCGTCTCGACGGCTAACGACGCCAAATCACTGCGTCGCCGTTAGCTCGCCGAGCTTTCTCGCACGATCTCCGTGCAGTTACTCAACTGTATCCATGCGATTGTGTTTCGAGTATTGACCGAAGCAGCAGGTCTGGTATGCGTAAATGCATGGAATGGCAGACCGTGAATTTTGACTGGAATCGAGCCAAGGCGTTCTTGGTGGCCGCCGAGGAGGGATCGTTTTCGGCGGCGGCGCGAGCGCTCGGGGTGACGCAGCCGACAGTCGGCCGGCAGGTCACGGCGCTCGAAGAAGAGCTGGGCGTGACGTTGCTCGAGCGGGTGGCCCACGGCATCGAGCTCACCCCGACCGGGCTCGAGGTCGTCGAGCATTTTCGCGCCATGAGCGAGGCGGCCGCGCGCGTTTCACTGGTGGCCGCCGGTCAGTCCGTGTCGCTCGAGGGCACGGTCTCGATCAGCGCGAGCGAGGTCATCTCGACGCACCTGTTGCCGCCCATCATCCGAGCGATCCGCGTCGACTATCCCGGCATCGAGATCGATATCGTGGCTTCGAACCTCGCTAGCGACCTTCGCCGGCGCGAGGCGGATATCGCCGTGCGAAACTTCCAGCCACAGGACCCGGAGTTGGTCGCCCGCAAGGTCAAGGAGAGCCGCGCCTGGTTGTACGCCAGCCCCGCCTACCTGGAGGAGTTGGGGCACCCGACCTCACCAGAGGACTTGTCGAACGGTGAGTTTATCGGCTTCGACCGCACCGATGCGCTCATGGAAGGGCTCAACGCGCTGGGCCTCGACCTGACCGGACGCAGCTTCCCCATCATCACCGAGAGCCAGCTCGTCCAATGGGAGCTGTGCAAGCAGGGGGCGGGGATTTGCGTGATGATGGAGGAGGTGGGCGACGCCGAGCCGCGCGTCCAAAAGGCGCTGCCCGACTTGCCGCCGTTTCCCGTGCCGATGTGGCTGGTGAGCCACCGTGAGGTGCGCATGAGCCGTCGCGTGCGGGTGGTGTTCGACGCGCTTGCTGATGGGCTTTCGTAGCGCTTTCAGGCAGTCGCCTCCCCGCAAACGTCAGGCGAATAGCACGTAGATGAGCAGCGTACTCACCGTCACGAATACCACCGACAAAATGCTGCCCGCCTTCAGATAGTCTGCTACGCGGTAGCCGCCGGGGGTCATGAGCAGCGCGTTGACGTGGTGGGTGGGCAAGACGAACGAGTTCGCCGCGCATACGCCGACCTGTAGCACGAGGGCCTGCGGGGAGAGCCCGCCCAGCCCGGCGATGCCCAGGACCAGGGGGACGAGCAAGACCGTGGCGGCCACGTTGGACATCAACAGCGACAGCCCTGTGGTCAACACCCCCACGCTCGCCAAGATCACCAGCGGATGCGCGCCTTCGAGGGCGCCAACGAGGCTGTCGGCGATCAACGCCGCGACCCCGGAGTTCTCCATGGCGAGCCCGATGGGGATGAGCCCTGCGATCAAAAAGACGACCTGCCATTCGATGGCTCGATAGGCTTCCTCGATGCTGAGCACGCCGGCTAAGATCATGGCCACTGCGCCGCTCAGAAAGCCGATGGAGATGGGCAAGTCGGACACAAAGACGACGGCCAGGGCCCCGACGAAGCTCGCCAGTGCCTTGAGGGCCTGCTCGGGGCTGGTTGGTTCGTACTCGAACGGCGTGACGCTGATGAAGTCTTCGCTCTCGTTGAAGAACTGCAGGTTCTCTTTGCGGCCGTGGAGCACGAGGGTGTCGCCGGCCTTGATGACGCGGTCGGCGATCCCCTCCTCGATGATCTCACTGTCGCTGAAGAAGAGGACCACCTGCACGTTGTAGGTCTCGCGCAGAGCGGCTTCGCGTAAGGTCTTGCCCACGATATTCGACCGCGCCGGGATCACGACCTCGAGGTAGCCACGTTTGGAGCCGGCGGGGGTCTTTTCGTCCTGCTCGACCATCTGGAGGCCGCGCCCCTCCGCAAAACGCAACACGTCTTCTTCGCGTCCCTGGATGACCAGGGCTTGGCCGGCTTCGAAGCGCAGGTTTTTGTCGACGATACGGTCGGTCGAGCGGGCGCTGTAGGCCCGGAGCAGGTTGATGTCGAACTCTTTGCCCATCTGCGATTCTTCGACCGTCTTGCCCGCGAGCGGGCTGTCGGGGAGCACCCTGAACGTATAGATCGCGTCGGAGAGGCCCCACACGTTGATGCGCTTTTTGCTCGGCGAGACGTCTTCCATCTTCTCGAGCTTGGACGGGAAGACGAGCGGGCCGAAGAGGGCGAAGTAGGCCACCGCGGTCACCAGGAGCACCACCCCGATGGGGGTGACGCTGAACAGATGGAAGGTCTCGAGCCCTCGATGCGCTAGAAGGTCGTTGAGCACGATGAGGGAGCTTGTGCCGACCATCGTCAAGGTGCCGCCGACGAGCGCGGCGAAGCCCATCGGCATCAACAAGCTGGAGACGGGGATCTTCTGACGCTTGGAGATGCCCATCATCACCGGCAAGAAGAGCGCCGCCGCGCCGATATTCTGCATCACCCCCGACATCAGCCCCACGGTCAGCGAGGTGGTCGAGATGATGCGTCGCCGACTGGCGCCGGCCACGCGCAAGATGAAGTGGGCGAGCTTGTCGGTCACCCCGGACTTGAACAGCCCGCGGCCCATGACCATGACGCCGATAATCGCCAGCACAGCGTTGCTCGAGAAGCCGGAGCGAGCCTCTTCGGGGCTGATGGCACCCACCCAGACAAGCGACAGCATCGCCATGAGGGCCACCAGATCGATGCGCCATCGCTCGGTGACGATCAGAAAGACGGTGGTCGCCAAGATGACGAGCACCAAAATCAACTGCATGTCCATGGTGGCCTTCGAATCTGTGGGACGACGGACGACGTGCGCGAGTGTTCAGGAAAGCAGCCGTGCGAATCGGCGAAGCTAGCAGATACACCGCAAGCAAGTAAGCCTCGCCGGGCTGGTCGGTGTGGGGCCGCGCTAGCCCGTATTTTGCATAGCCGCGGCGATGCCGTTGAGGCTGAGCAAGAGCGCGTGACCCAGCGCCGGGCATTCGGTGTCGTCAGCGGTTTGCCAGCGTTTCATCAGCTCGATCTGGATGGCGTTGAGCACGTCGGTGTACGGATTGCGCACGGCGATGAGGTTTCGGATGGTCGCGTTGTGCGACAGCAACACATCGGCCTGGGTAATCGTGAGCAAGACATCGCGGGTGCGTTCGAACTCGGCGGCGAGTTTGTCGTGAAAGCCGTCGTCGTCGAGCTGGGCGTAGTGGCGGGCAATCTCGAGGCGAGCGCGCGCCATCTCGAGCTGGGCGTTGTCGATGACGCTTCGGAAAAACGGCCACTCGGCGTACCAAGCGCGAAGTCCGTCGACGGTGCACTCGTCCTCGTCCAACGCGTGCTTCAGGCCCGTCCCCACACCATACCAACCGGGCAGATTATAGCGCGTCTGGGTCCAGGCGAAGTTCCACGGGATGGCCCGAAGTTTCTCGAAGCCGGCATCGTTGCCGCCCGAGCGCGACACCGGGCGCGAAGCAATCGGCAGTCGGCTGATATGCTCGATTGGGGTGATACGCTGGTACCACGGCCAAAACTCGGGGTCGTCGATGAGTTCGCGATACGTGCGCATCGAGCGCTCGGCGACCACCTCCATGAACGCGTCGCGAGAGGTGTCTTCGGCGCTCGACGCTCGGATGCCGGCCTCGACCATCGAGTGGACCAACTGCTCGAGGTGGCGATGGGCGATGGCGTCGAGCGCGTAGCGAAACGAGATGACCTCTCCCTGTTCGGTCAGCCGGATGCGCCCCGAATAGGCTTCTGGCGGAAGGCCGAGGAGGGCGCGCTTGGTCTGGCCGCCGCCGCGGCCGACGGTGCCGCCGCGGCCGTGGAAGAGGCTCAGGCGCACGCCGTGCTCGCGACACGCCTGCGCCAGGGCCCGTTGCCCCTTGTGTAGCGACCAATTCGCCATCCAAAATCCGCCGTCCTTCGAGCTGTCCGAGTAGCCGAGCATCACCTCTTGGGCGCGGCCGCGCCCGTCGAGTTGCGCCGCATACGCCTCGCTCGAGAAGAGCTCGCCCATGAATTCGGCGGCGCCGGCGAGGTCGTCGATCGTCTCCAAGAGCGGGACGACGTCGATGGGCACATATCCGCGGCCATGCGCGCCGTGTTCGCCGCTTCCGCGCTCCCACAGGCCCACCTCTTTGGCGAGCACGAGGACCTCGAGCAGGTCGCTGACTTCGTGGGTCATGCTCACGATCCAGGCGCGCACCGACGCCGGCTCGCTCTGGTGCGCCCGGCGGGCGATGTCGAAGACCTCGAGCAGTTCGCGAGTCTTGTCGCTCAGCTCGGCGCCCACCCGTGGTTGGAGAGGCCGGGGCGTAGACAACTCGGCCTCGAGAATCTCGAGGCGGGCGGCTTCGTCGAGGTCTTCGTAGTCGTCGGTCACCCCGGCGATGCTCAAAAGCTCGGCGACGGCGCTCTCGTGGACCGAGCTATGCTGGCGAAAGTCGAGCGCGGCCAGGTGGAAACCGAAAGCCTCGACCTGCACGAGCAGGTCGGCCAGCTCGCCGTCGGCGAGGCGGTCGAGACCCATCTGACGGAGCGCTGCGCCCACCACGGTGAGGTCCTGCCCAAAGGCTGTCGAGTCGTAGCGGGGCGTGTCGGGATATTCGTCGAACGCGCCGGCCTTGGATGCCTCGCGCAGCTTGGCGAGCACATAGGTGAGCTTCTGGCGAAACGGCTCGTAACGGTAGTTGCGCTCGACCAGGCGCCGCTCGGCGTCGTCGAGCTCGACGTGCTCGGCGTCGGCCTCGATGGATTCGAAGAGCGCGTCGGGCACTGGCGCTTGGCGCCGAGAGACGCTCAACTTGTCGCGAAGCGCCTCCACGGCGCTCTTGTGCTTGGCCAGCGCGACGCGGCGCTGCTTGTCGAAGGCGTGGCGGGTCACCTCGGGGGTGACGTTGGGATTGCCGTCGCGATCCCCGCCAATCCACGACACGTACCGCAGCACATTAGGCACCGCCGGCGGGTCATCGAAGCGCTCGGCGAGGGCTCGGCGAAGGTCGCGATGGATGGCGGCAATGCTGTCCCAGATGGTCGTCGCCAGAAAGTACAACCCGAAGTCGAGCTCGTCTTCGACCCGGCGGCGTTCGACGCGTACCTCGTCGCTGGTCAGCATCAGCTCGATCTCCGAGCGCACCTCCTCGGCGGCGCGGTCGCGCTCGACCGGCGTGAGCGCTTCGCGGCCGAGTTCGGTCAACCGCGCGGCGATGCGCCCCTGTATGTCGAGCAGCGTGCGGCGCCGCGCTTCGGTGGGGTGCGCCGTGAGCGTCGGCTCGATGAGGAGGTTGTCGAGCAGGTCGGCGACCTTGTCTTTCTCCCAGCCTAGCTCGTCGAGGTGCTCGATGGCCTGGGCGACCGACTCTTCGCGCGGCTCTTCGCGTGTCGCTCGGCGCTCGCGCTCGCGGTTGATGCGCGCAATCTCGAGCTGCTCGGTGTTGTTGACCAGCCGAAAATAGGCCGCGTAGCTTCGCAGCACCCCCTCGAGCTCGTCGAGCGAAAGGTCTGCGACGCGCTCGAGCAGTCGCGCGGCGTCGCTGTCGGCCTTCGCGCACTCTCGCAGAGACTCGACCGCCTCGAAGATCTCCTCGCCGAGGTGCTGCTTGATGGAGTCGCCCAGCATGTGGCCGAGCAGGTTGACCTGTCGGCGAAGGGGCTCGGTCAACGCCTGGTTTTCGGGTTCTTCGAAGGTCATGGGCCTGCTCCATCTGCTCAATCTTTGTGTTCGACGCGCCCGAACCTACGAACGCTGCGTGCCATGACAATGTGAGCCGTTGTCCCCGCGCTGGACGCGACGCGATGCCACCCTACCTTTCGCGTTGTCTTCAGGGGGGAGGCTTCGCGTTGTCTGCAGGGGATTTGATGGGGACACGATCGAAAATGACGCGTCGGGTGTTCCTGTGGGGGCTGCTCGGCTTGATCGCCTTGGTCGCGGCGGCGTGGGGCGCGCTGCAGACCGAGGCAGCCCGCAAGTACGCGCTCGACGAGTTGACCGAGTTGCTCAACCGCAAGCTCGCAGGCGAGGTCGCCGTCGAGCGGGTGACCGGCTCACTTCTTTGGGGGGCGACGCTGCACGACTTCGAGCTGCGCGATGGGCGCGGCAACTCGGTGCTTCGGGTGGACGAGGTTGACACCACCTACGCGCTGGTCACGCTGCTTCGCGGGGACCTCGTCTTCGGACGAGTCGAACTCGAGCGCCCCGAGTTTGTCGTTCGCCGCTACGACGACGGGACCCTCAACCTGTCGACGTTGGCCGAGCCGAAGGGTCCGGATGAGCCGCCCCCCGAGCGTGGACCCGAGCGCGACAAGCTGCAAATCTATCGGCTGGTGGTGTCGGACGGCACCTTGCACTACGAAGACGAGACCTTCGAGGACGTCGATGCGCGCGCCAACTTATTCGTGTCGACTCATGGCGCCGTGCGAAGCTCGATCGACTCACTCGGGTTTAACACCTCGGCCGGGCCGCTCGAGAGGTCCGTGTCCGTCGTCGTCGACACGGCGAGCGTGGACGTCCGCGCAGGGGAGGTTCGCTTCGCCTCCGACGAGGTCGTCGTCGCCGAAGACTCTCGTTTCGACGATATTCGTTTCTCCCGCAAGCCCAGCGGCGAGGACGCAGACCAGAACGGCTCCTCCCACCTGGCCGGAGAGGTCGAGCGCATGAAGATTGCCCCAACGCTCGCGCTTGCGCTCTCGGGAGACACCGCCCTGACTTCGCCGGTCGAGGCGACGCTGACCTTCGAAGGACCGGCGGATAACTTGGGGGTCTATGCCCAAGCGAAAGTCGCGGGAGGCGGCGAGATCGACTTGCGAGGCGCGTTCGAGCGCCCCGCCTCTACGCTCGACCTCGAAGTTCGAGCCGACTCACTCGCCCCCGCCGCCTGGGTCGACATGGACGCGGAGGACATCGCGGTGGGCGTGTTCGAAGGGGACCTCCACGTCGGTCTGACAGAGCAGCGGCCCGTCGACTACACACTGACGGGGTCGGCCAGGGGCGTGCGGGTCGAAGGGCGCACGGCCGAACGCGCCGACTTCGATCTCACGGGCAAGTGGGTGCGCGGTGCGCCTGGTGCGGACGAAGGCCTCCAAAGACTCACGGCCAAGGGGACACTATCGCTGCGTGGATTCGAGGCCGACGGAACGCGAGCACGCCAACTCGATTCCCGGGTCGACTTCGTACACACGCCATCGCGTGACACGGGAGATATCCGAGCCGACCTCGACCGGCTGGTGGTCGACGAGCGCGTCTACGGTTCGGGTCGCGTCGAGCTCGATCTGGAGCCGGGCGGGAAGTTCCGGCTCGACGTGCGCGCGGTGCCCGAGGCGGCGCCCGACTTTCCTCTCCGACTCGACGCTGTGGGCGTGCACTCGGAGGCATTCGACTCGTTCGAGTTGTCGCGGTTTCAGGTGGGCGGGCGCGGTCTTCTGTGGAAGCTTCGCGAGACCGCCCAGATCAGGATCACCGACGAGGCCGTCGTCATCGAGTCGCTCGTACTCGTCGGGCCGGGCCAGCCGATTCGCCTCGACGGAACCTATCCGCTCGACGGCACGCTCGCCGCCATCGCCGAGCGCCTCGGCAACGCAGGGCTCGATGCGCTGATGAGCGGCAAGCAGATGCCCGCCGTTCTGCGCGACGCGTTGCCTGAGAACCTCGACAGCCTCACCCCCGAAGAGATCCGCGAAGCGATTCCCGACGAGGTCGAAGAGCAACTCTCCGACGAGATCAAACGGCGGCTACGGCTGCCGAAGTTCTAGCTGTCTCGGCTGCATGTGAGGGGCCGAATCCGTGACTTTTGGCTTCCGAGCACCATCTTTAGCTCACGTTCTACAGTGAATCCGGTACTCGAATAGTCGAACTGCGGAGGTAAGATGCTCTCACGTGAAGAAGTGGAGAAGATAGCCGAGGTGCTCGATGGAATGCCCGTTTGGGGCTGCATTCCCGGAAGCCCTGCTCAGAAGGCCGGGATTCAGTACGGTGACGTTTTGCTGCGCGTCAACGGCTGCAGGGTCAAGTGCTTCAAGGAGTATGCGGCCGCCCAGAAGCTCGACAGCCGGAAGATGACCGCCCAGGTAGCTCGTGAGGATGAAATCTTCGAGGTCGAAATCAATCTCAAAGATCCTGAGTGGCGTCCCGAGCCCGAAGAGACGTTCAAGAAAATCGCCGACAAAGGGTATATGGCCCGCTTGTTGGGGGATGACTCGGGGAGCGACGACAAACGAATCACCTGAGTAGTGGAGCGCAAGATTTTCGCACGGGCAGCGGCTGTGCAACTTTTGCGCAACACGTGTTGCAACAAAGTGAGCCTCTCGTTCGACATCATGTGTCGACGGCAGGCTCATTTCCTTTTTTAGAGGTTGGCATAGTACTTGCTGGTATTTGTGGTAGATCAATCGCGATTGACATCTCCCGACCCGTGCAAGTCCATTATGACGTTTCGCTTCCCGCGCCTGCTGAGCCCCGAGTCATCCGACTCGGTCGCCCCGAAACACCGAACCACAGATGCTGATGGCCGTGCCTTTGCGTCCAGCCGAACCCGTCAATTCCCCACCTTGAAAGACACATCGTCCGACGGCGGCCTTCCTCAGGTGCCCCAGGGCGAGGGCGGCTTGGGAGACGAGCAGACCGATACCTTCGGTGCGTTTGCAGCTTGTCGAGGTGCCAAGGACTGTAACGAGTGTCCTCACCGCCCGGTCGAGATTACCCATGGCTGCGCCGAGCAGTCGCTGATTGTGCCGCCCCAGGCTGCCTCTTGGCTGCACATGCTCGAGGACTACGAAGGGTACTGGTTGGTGGAATGGACCCAGGCGGACGAGTCGACCCCGATTCATCTCGTGGTCGGGGAGGGGCGAGTCTTCTACGGCATCGCGCGGCAGTGTGGCTCGTGGCTCGACTCTACGTTCGACGAACGGCACGAGGAGCTCAGCGCGGACTACCGGGAGTATGTGAAAGAGCGTCGCGCCGATGCCAACCGCGTCGCGATGCTCGAGCTGCTCGTCGATCTCGACAAGTTCGAGGTCGACGCACAACGAAAGAGCGCCTTTTTGAATCACTTGGCGCGTACGCTCGCTCCCGGGGCCAACGGAAAGGGGAAGCGTTGGCGTCTCGACTCGCGCTTGTTCGAAAACCACTCGTTTCTGTCGTTCCAGCCCGTCGAGCTGCTCACCGCCATCGGGCGGCAGTTGTGCCCGGTCGACGACCTCGAGGAGCGACTTCGCTCGATGAACGTCGAGCCCGACGAAGGGTGGATCTTCACGCGTGACGGAGATCGAAGCGGCGCTTTCGTCTGCTCGACCGAGTCGCTTCCCGAGAGTATCGACCGAATCCGCGAAGTCTCGAGCATTGCCGATACCACACTGGCGGCGGCCACCGGCGTTGGTAAGGATGACGGCAAGATTAAGCCAGTCGTCAGCGTCCACGGCGACCACTTCTGGATGGCGTTGGCCGACGAAGAGGTCGTGGTCGTCACTCGCCATCCCCTGGTGCACCTGGGGCGCATTTGCACAATGATCGACGATTTCCGCGCGGCGTGACCCGCGCCGGCTCATCGTTCCGCCTTCTCAAGACCTACTCGGTGCAGTAAAGTGCCTGCATCGTTAAACGGTAGTATCGAGGTGAGCGGGACGATGAGCGACGAGACGAATCCTTCTGGAATGACCGTGGCCGAAGACGACACCCTGCCGATGGGCGTGGAGGTCTCCAAGGTCGACCTTCTAGCCACGGTCGTCGACGCGGAATGGAAACGCCCGGCGGGGCATGTGCGCACTGAAGGCGCGCCGGCCGAAGCCTACTGGTGCGAACACCAAGGCTGCCGGCTGCGCTTCGAGCGGACCGGGCGAATCTGGCAGGGCTTTCTCGACATGCTCGACGCCGGCGAAACCCTCGAGACGGGGGCTTCCGAGAATATCGGAAAGGTCGCCCGCGAGCTCAAAAAGCTCGTCGAGCAATGCCGCGTCTCCTGACGACTCATCACGGTTGCAGGTTGTCGTACGCTCGTTCGAGCGCGTCTTCGTCGAACTCCGCGGGAACCTGACACTCATCGCAGGGCTCGCCCAACTCGGGGCGGATATCGTCGCTATAGATCATCGAATCGTAGCAGCGCCCGTGGGCGTGACGGTCTCTGGCACTGGCGCTGGCAAAGGGGCCGCTTAGCGCCGGCCGACCTCCATGGTCATCCCTGCATCGCTCAGTCGGTCGACCAGCGCCATGCCCATGGCCGACGCGGGCGTCAGGATGCCTCCCTCGGTGCAGTCGTCACATTCGTCGAACGCCAGGCACAGCGCCGACTCGGCGAGCATCAGGGCGGTGGCGCCGTAGCCCGGGTCGGAGTCGGCGGCGATGGTCGCCTCGACCTCGAAGGACTCTCCGGTCTCGGAGATGCCGCGCCCGAGGTGCTTCACGCGGAAGAAACCGCTCTCGATCGCCTCGCGGCTCGGACCTTCGCCGGGGCTCGGGAGGACGTATTTTCGAAGGAGATTGCGCGTCGGCGTCAGCGCCATCAGGCCGGCGAACGCGCCGAGGCCGGCGGTCAATCCGGCGGCGCGCAGCGCGCCGGTCACGCCCTTGCCGGTGCTGGTGGTCTCTTCGTAGCTGAAATCTCGCCCATACGGATAGCCGAGCACCGCGTTGCTGCGACGCACGATCTTTTCGTTGATGCGCGCCATGATAAACGGCGCAGTCCACAGGTCGGCCTTTTTGTCGTGGCTCACCGACGTCTGAGTGCTTCCATCGGGGCCAGTTTGCTCACCTTCGGGGTTCAGCGAGTAGGGATGACCCACCACGCGTCGCAGCTCGGGCTCCTTGCCCAGCCGCTCCATCAGGTTCGACATGCTGTCGAGCGTGCCGCCACTGAAGCCTCCCTTGGCGCCCATCAAAAACATCTTGTTTTCGCGGCAGGGAGCGCCGAACTCGCGCTTGGCGAAGTCTTGGACCATCAAGGTGCCCAGGTCGCTGGGGATGGAGTCGAACCCGCAGCAGTTGACGATGCGCGTCTTGTTCTCGCGCGCCTGGTCGTGGTGCGCGTCGATCATCTCACGGATCCAGTGCACCTCGCCGGTCAGGTCGCAGTAGTCGGTCTGCTTGTCGACGCACGCGGCGACGAGCTTGCTGCCGTACTTGTCGTAGGGACCGACGGTGGTGCAGACCACGCGAGTACGCTCGGCCATCTCGTCGAGGCTCGGGCGGTCGGTGGCGTCCGCGATCACCAAAGGCACCTTCGCCGCCTGGCCAAACTCGTGCATCAGCTCGTCTCGCACTACCTCGAGCTTAGCCCGGTTGCGCCCGCCGAGGGCCCAGCGAAGCTCGTCCTCGCCATAATGGGCGGCGAAGTACTCGGCCACGAGGCGCCCGGCAAAGCCGGTGGCGCCCCACAAAACGATGTCGAATTCGCGGTCCTGGCGGTCGCTCATGTTCCTTCCTGGAGTAACTGGCCGTTATGTGACGGGTTCAGCTCCTCCGGGATACTCCACGTGTCGCTCCGTTTCAACCCGCCGCGTGCCGACGCGTTCGTGGCGACGCTCGCGGAATCGGTGCGCCAGCACCACATACAAAGGCCCGGCGATGAGGCCGAAGAGCACGTGCGCTGCCCAGTTGACCACGCTTCGGGCCGCGATGAACCACTCGAAGACGGCGGTAAAGAAGTAGAAGTTGACGATATAGAGAAGAAAGCCGTACCCGGCGCCGATGGCCGCTGCGAGGGCCGTGCTCTGGCGGCGCACCAAGACGGCCAGAGCGACGGTGAACACCACCGACAGAATCAGGTGAGTCGTCACGCCGACCAAAAAGACCCCCAGCTCGAAATTACCCGGGGTGAACGGCATCGGGTCCGCGCCGTAGGCGAACATCGACATCATGTGCGGTGGCCCCCAAAACCAGCCTCCGATGGCTGGAGTGAGCGCCATCTCGAAGAGCAAGAAGACAACGCCGGCGACCAAACCGGCGATGGTCGCCGCCTTCATGTCGATGCGAAACGGCTCGTACAGATCGAAGCCACGGTCGTGGCGGATGTGTTCTCGGTGTTCGACGGTCATATACTCCTCCCTGTGAATGAGGAACATTCCCACGCGCCGAACGCTCCGGCCACGCGGGCCAGACTACCCAAATTTGAGGACTATTTAATCGCCCTCAAGGTTTCAAACTCGTCCGCTTCCACCCAAGATGACGAATGATCGAGGCAGCCGAGCCAAGAGAGGTCTGATGTGAGAGGAGAGCCGACAGTCGCCCATTCGCTCGTGCCCGCACCTCCCGAGCATTTCGTGACACGCGACGGCGCGGGCCTTCGCGTCGGCGACCGGCCTTATCGCGTCTTCGGCTGCAATACGTATTACCTGATGGCGTGGGCGGCGGATCCGAACCTGCGCCGCCACGTCGACGAGGTGCTCGATACGGCGGTTCAATTCGGCCTCAACACGGTGCGCACCTGGGCGTTCAACGACGGCGAGGACCAGTGGAACGCGTTGCAGCCTCGCCCCGGCGAGCACGACGAGCGAGTCCTCGAGGCCCTTGACTATGTGGTCTGGCAGGCCGGTCGGCGAGGGCTTCGGCTCATCTTAGCGCTGGTCAATCACTGGGACGACTATGGGGGACGGCGCCGATACGCCGCGTGGAGCTCGACGGCCAAGCGCGCCGACGACTTCTACCGCGACGCCGCGTGTCGGCGCTGTTATCGCCACCACGCCCGCACGCTCGTCGAGCGCACCAACTCCTATACCGGCCGCGTCTACCGCGACGACCCCACCATCTTGGCCTGGGAGCTCGGCAACGAGCCGCGCTGCGCGCGCGACCCGAGCGGGTTGACCCTGCAGTACTGGCTGGAGGAGATGTCGGCGCATCTCAAGGAGCTCGACCCGAACCACCTGGTCGGTACCGGTTTGGAAGGCTTTTGGGGCAAGTGGCGCGAAGGGCGCTACAACCCGCCGCGCTGGCTCGGCGGGCAGGGAAGCGACTTCCTGTGGAATCACCAGCCCGACACGATCGACCTGATGAGCTTTCACGTCTATCCCGACCACTGGCACATGGACGAGAAGGCGACGATGCGCTGGATTCGAGAGCACCTCGATGCGGCCGCCGAGCTCGGTAAGCCGGCGGTGATGGGCGAGTTCGGCAAGCGAGGTCCGCGTGCGCTGCGCGAGCGTTGCTTTCGGAAGTGGCTCGATGCGACCACCAGCGCAGCTACCGACACGGAGCACCCCGCCGCGGCCGGCGCGCTCTTCTGGGCGCTCTACCACGACGATTACCCCGACTACGATCGCTTCGGCGTCTACCGGCGCCACGAGAGCACCGTCGACCTCCTTCGCAGCTACACGGCCCGCTGAGGGTTACTTCTTCGCGCGCATCAACTGCATGTAGTAGCGCACGATATTTTTGTAGTTCTCGACGCCGATGCGCTCGTCGACTCCGTGGATGCGCTTGGTGTCGTCGGCGGTCAGCCGCATGGGGATGAATCGATAGACGTCGTCGGCCACGTCCGTGAACCAGCGCGAGTCGGTGCCGCCCACCATCAGGCCGGGGATGACGACCGTCTCTTCGCCGAAGATCTCGCGGGTGGTGCGGCGCACGTGCTCGAACGCAGGTGTCTGACTGCTCGACACCGGCGAGGGGTTCGAGTTGAAGCTGCCTTCGGCGGCCTGAATCTCGACGCGCTCGTCGTCGATGACCTCTTCGACGTGTCGCATCACGTCGTCGCGCGTCTGGCCGGGGGCGATACGGAAGTTGACGGTCGCCCGCGCCGTCTTCGGCAGCACGTTGTCCTGCACGCCGGCGTTGAAGATGGTCACCGCGGTGGTGGTGCGCACGGTGGCGTTGGTCTGCTTTTTCTTCTCGAGTTGGCCGATGAGCACCGGCTCGAGGAGCCACAGATTGGCGAAGACCACGCGCATGGCCATGGGCATCTCCGGGCCGACGGCCTCGAACATCTGGCGGGCCGGAGCGTTCAACTCGGCGTCGAACTGGTTGTCTTCGAGCCGCTTGACCGCCCGCGCCAAGACGCCGATGGCCGTCTCGTTGGGCGGCATCGACGAGTGGCCGCCCTCGGCCTTCGCCGTCAGGTGCAGCGTCATGAACCCCTTCTCGGCCAACCCCACGAGCGCGACCGGCTTGTCGACGCCGGGCATCATCCCTTCAGTGATCACCAGCCCTTCATCGAGCACGTACGCCGGCTCGATGCCGCGTTTCTCGAGCAGCGCCGCCATCTCTTTGGCGCCGCGTCGGCCCCCGATTTCCTCGTCACAGCCGAACGCAAAGATGAAGGTGTGCCTCGGCTGCGCGCCCGCTCGGAGCAGCGTCTCGGTCGCCTCCAGGATGCCGAGCACCCCGGCCTTGATGTCGAGCGTGCCGCGCCCCCACACGTAGCCGTCGGCGACCGCGCCCGAGAAGGGCGGCTTCGTCCAGTCCTTCTCCTCTCCCTCTTCGACCGGCACCACGTCGAGGTGCGACATGAGCACCGCCGGCTTGGCCTCCGGGTCTCGGCCCTCCCACGTATACATCAGGCTGCACGGGCCGACCTTCTCGCGGTCGAGCTCGGCGTGCACCCGCGGAAACGAGGTTTCGAGGTAGTCGGTCAACGTCTCGAAGGGCGCGAGCTGCTTGTCGGTGTACTGCGCCGGCGAGAGGGTCGGTATCCGGACGGCGCCGGCCAGGCGCTCGACGGCACCCTCATCGACTTCGGGTAAGTCTTGCGGCGCAGAGACCTCGGGCTGGACGGACTCGACCCCGGCTGCGCGGACCAGCAGGATAGCGGCGAGCACGACGAACGCGGCGGTTAGGCCGCCTAACACTGTCATCACTAATTTCTTCATGTCGCACAGCTTACTGGGAACGGGCGCGGAAAAGAAGAGGGGCCCGCGTTTCGCCTGGACTCGGTGGCGGTGATTCGCCCGTCGACTCTGGTCGGCGGCCGCTGTGAGTCTAACATTGGTGTGTGAATTCGGAGGCGGCGAAATCAGACCTGGAGGTCCCGATGTCCCTTCTGACGGGCACACCTGATACTCGCACCCAGCATTCCGAGGGCTTGGGGTTGTTCAATGTCTTTTTGGCCAAGGGCATTCCGGTCGCGCTGGGAATCATTGGCGTCATCATCGAAGGCTGGGGAGGCATTTCGTGGCCAGGCGCGCTGATCAGCGGCACCGTCGCGGCCGTGGCGATGAGCGCCTTCAATGGGCTGGGGCGTGCCCTCGGGCTGACGGGGCTTCGCTTCGACGAGATGCTCGGCACCCTGATGGCCGAGCCGCGTACCACCGGGGCGCGCGCGCTGGGGATGTTCATCCACCTGGCCTTCGGCGCGCTCTTGGCCGTGGGCTGGGCCTACACCATGGCCTTGTTCAACTGGTCGACCAACTGGTTCAGCGGCATGCTCTGGGGCGCCTTTGTCGGCGCGCTCGCCTTGCTGCTGGTCTCGTCGATGGGCGTCATCCACCCCAAGATGCGCGAGCATCGCCAAGAAGACCCGGGGCCGGCGGGGACCAACTTGGGCAGGATGACACCGGTGTGGGTGGGGCTCGCCCACCTGGTTTACGGCGCCACGATGGGGTTGTTGTACGCAGGCGTCTTCTTGGAATGAGCTGATTGCACCTGAGAATAGTCGGGAGGTTGGATGAGCGCCGAAGAGACAATGCAGGGTGGCGGTCGCACCTACGAGGTGTCGGCCAACCACGAGTCATTGCGCCGGCTCATCCGTCGTTGGGGGCTGGCCAAACTGGTCTTCCTCATCGGCCTCGCCGCCACCGTCTGGATCTGGTCGTGGCTCAGCGAGCGCGAGGCCGCCTATATCAACGCCGACTTCCAGACCGACAGCGCCCAGATCGCCGCCGGCATTCAATTCGAGCTCGCCACCGAGCTTGCCGCGCTGCGCGGGCTCAGCGCGCTATATGTCGCCTTCGACGAGGTCCCGCGCGCCGACTTTATGGAGTACGCCTCTCCTTTCGTCGAATACCGCCCCGGCGTCGAAGGAATGCTGTGGATCAATCGCGTCAGCCGCCAAGAGCGGTCCACCCACGTGTCGCAAACCCGCGAAGTCTTCGACCCGAACTACTCGTTGCGCGCGGTCGACGGTTCTAAGACGACGGTCGAGCCTCCCTATTTTCCCATTCACTACGCGTTGATCGGTCCCGAAATCGAGGCGCAGCTGGAGGGGCTCGACCTGAGCTCGTCTCCCGTGTTGGCGAAGGCCTTGGCGAAGGCGCGCGACACCGGAAGCGCCGTGGTGTCGAACCCCGCCACCTTGCCGGGCTTGCGCGCGGACCAACCGTACGTGCTCGGCTTCCACCCCATCTACCAGACGGGCACGCCGGCCGAGACCGTCGCCCACCGGCGAGAGCACCTGCTCGGGTTTGTCGGGGTGATCTACCACATCGACGAGATCATCCGCGGCACGCTCCAGAGGTTGCCCAGCGTGGCCGAGCTCGAGTTCGCGCTGTTCGACCCATCGCCGGGCGACTCACAGGGGAAGGCCAAGCTCTACGAACACCGCTCCGAGGTCGCCGAGGAAGAGCCGGGGTTCATCGACCGGCTGGTGCACACCGACGACGTGTATCACATGCGCGAGCGCATCCCGATCAATGTGCCCGGGCAGCGCTGGGCGCTGATCTTCGAGCCCAGCGTGGCCTACGTCGAGGCGCGCCAAAACCTCGCCCCGGCCGTCGCTCTGGGCGGTGGCCTGCTCGCCACTCTTCTGCTCAGCGCCCTCGTCGCCTCGATGGCCGGTCGTACGCTGCGGGTCCGCGAGGAGGTCGACCGGCGCACGACCGAGCTTCGCGATGCCCATGAGGCCCTCAAGGAGCGCACCATCGAGATGGAGGCGTCGAACTTCGAGCTGGCGCAGTCGCGCGAGCAGCTTCGCCGCGCCAAAGACCGCGCCGAGGCGGCCAGCCAGGCCAAGAGCGAGTTCTTGGCGAATATGAGTCACGATATCCGAACGCCAATGAACGCCATCGTCGGCTTCTCCGAGCTGCTGCTCGACGCCGACCTCGACCCTCGCTCGCGTGAATACGTCGCTCTCATCGACCGCTCGGCCAACTCGCTGCTTCGCCTGCTCAACGATATCCTCGACCTGTCGAAGCTCGAAGCCGGTGAGCTGACCCTCGAGCATGCGCGGTTCCGCCTCGGCGACGTGCTCGACGAGGTCTTGGACACCCAAGAGATTCGCGCCCGCCGAAAGGACGTGCAGCTCAGTTGTGATATCCCGCCTCGCCTCTCCTCGAGCTTCCTCGTCGGCGACCGCCTGCGCGTGCGTCAGGTGGTCGAGAACCTGGTGAGCAACGCCATCAAGTTCACCGAGCAGGGCCGCGTCGCGGTCAACGTCGACATCGAGTGGGAGCGCAACGACCAGACCTGCCTGCACTTCGCCGTGCGCGATACCGGCGTGGGCATCTCCGAGGAGAAGCAGCAGTTGATCTTCGACGCCTTCCAACAAGCCGCACCCGCGCGGGATGCACGGCGCGGTAGCGGTCTGGGCTTGACCATCGCCTCGCGTCTGGTTGACGCGATGGGCGGCGAGATCTGGGTGGAGAGCGAAGTCGGCCAGGGCAGCACCTTTCACTTCACCAGTCAGTTTGGGTTGGAACCGGAAGCCCCACCCGAGCCCGACGCGACAGACCGCACGTATCCGATCGCTCAATCTTCATCGCTGCGCGTGCTGGTCGCCGAGGACGACCGGGTCAACCGCCGCCTCGTCGAGAGTGTGCTCGAGAAGAAGGGCCACCAGATCACCTTCGCCGAGAATGGACGCGAGGCCGTCGAGACCTTCGAGCCCGGCGCCTTCGATATCGTGCTGATGGACGTCAGGATGCCCGAGCTCGACGGCTTCGAGGCGACCCGCCAAATCCGCGCGAACGAGCAGAGCTCGGGCACGCACACGCCGATCGTGGCGATGACCGCCCATGCAATGAAAGGAGACCGCGAGCGATGCCTGCAAGCCGGCATGGACGACTACGTCGCCAAGCCGGTCAAGGCCTCGAGCCTCTACGACGTCCTGGAGCGGTGGACACAACAGAATTGATGGTCAAACCTCGAGCAGTCGCTCGAGCTTGATGCCCACGCCGCCGGTGGCCCGACGAAGCTCGCGGTACTCCTCGAGCGCCTCGGGGTCGCCGTCGCTGCGGCGCATCGCGCGGATGAGCGTGTTCTTCGGGGTGTGCTCGGAGGGGACGAACTCGACGACGCGGGTCTCGTAGCCCGCCGCGCGGAGCAGGAGCATGCGAAACGTGTCCGTGATCTGCGCGCCGCTCGTGCGTCGAAGCTGCGGGGTCTGCCAGATGGGCCGAAAGGCCCCGTCGACGTCGGCCTCGTCGAGCTCCTTCCAGCCGCGCGCGAGCTCCGCCTGGCAGCAGGGCGCCACCGCGATGAGCTCGGCCTCTTCGGCGATGCCCAGCGCGATGGCGTCGTCGGTGGCGGTGTCGCAGGCGTGCAGCGAGATGACCGCGTGGGTCTTGTCGACCCCGTCTCCGAACGCGCTCTTCCAGGCCGACGCCGAGTCGAACACGTCGAGGTCGGCCGCCTCGTAGCGCAGGATATCCTGCAGGCCGGTGATCTCGGTGCGTCGGCGGCACTCGTCGACGAGCTTGGCGTTGATGTCGACGCCGAGGATACGCGCGGGCTGCTCCCAGACGTTCCGAAAACACCACGCCAGCGCCGTCGTCAGGTACGAGCGCCCGCAGCCTGCGTCGATGAAGTTGAGCACCCCGAAGCGCTCCATCAGCTCGCGAAGCGGCGGGCCCATCAGCCACAGCATATGGTTGAGCTGCAGGTATTTGCTCACCTGCGGCGGAGGCATGGTCGCGTCGCGATGCAACAGCCCCAACGCCCGCAACAGCGCCGGCGCCTCGCCGGGCAGCACCAACAAGTCCTTGCCGCCGGTCAACTCGCGGGTGCGCTCGTCGGTCCAATACTCACGGGCCATCTCGCCGAAGGCCTCTCGCCACTGTTCTCGCATGCCGGTTTCTCGTACTTGGAGGCAGACCTTCCAGGTCTGGAGCAGCCGCCGCCTACTCATTCACTGCGAAGCATTCGCATGCCATTGAAAATCACCAACAGGCTCGTGCCCATGTCGGCCAACACGGCCATCCATAGCGTCGCCATTCCCACCGCGGCCAGAGCGAAGACGGCCACTTTGATGCCCAGCGCCAACACGATGTTCTGGCGGATGATGCGGCCGGTGCGCGCGCCCAGGTCAATGGCCTGCGGCAGCTTCTCGAGGTCGTCGGCCATCAGCGCCACGTGCGCTGTGTCGAGCGCGATATCGGTGCCCGCCGCCCCCATGGCGATGCCCACCGGGGCCGCCGCGAGCGCCGGGGCATCGTTGATGCCGTCGCCGACCATGGCCACGTGCCGGTGACGCTTCGACAGCTTCTCGATGGCGCTGACCTTGTCCTCGGGCAGCAGGTTGGCGAGCACCGCGTCGTCGTCGAGGCCGAGCTCCTCGGCCACGGCGGACGCGCACACGGCGTTGTCGCCGGTGAGCATGTAGACGTCGCCGACCTGCCCGCCGCGCAGTCGCTCGACGGTGGCCTTCGCCTCCGGGCGCGGCGTGTCCTCGATGGCGATGAGCCCGAGGAACTCGTCCCCGCGGGCCACGCCTACGACCGTCTGGCCGTGCTCCTCGAGCGCGGTCCACCTCGCCGAATTGGCCTCGGAAGCCGCGTCGAAGTCGACGCCGTGCTCTTCGAGCAGCGTGCGGCTGCCGACGAGGATCTTCTGGCCCGCCTCGCCCGACCGAGAAGGCGCCGGCGCGTCGGCCGTCGCGCTCGACGAGCACCCCCCCGAGCAGCACGACTCGCCGGCCTCGGCGACCATCTCGACCTGCTCGGCTTGTTGGGCTTGTTTGGCTTGTTGGGCTTGTTTGGATTGGGCCAAGTCGGCCTCGGCAACCCACGCCTCCACGCCGCGGCCCACCTGCGCCTGAAACGACACCAGCCGCCCGCCGTTGTAGTCGAGCCCCCGGGCGTCGGCGGCCTGCGTGATCGCGCGGGCCAGGTAGTGCTCACTTCGGCTCTCGGCGGTCGCGGCGAGCCGCAACAACGCGTCGTCGTCGACGCCGGATACCGGCACGACCTCGGTCACCTGCGGCCGGCCTTGCGTGAGCGTCCCCGTCTTGTCGAAGGCGACCGCGCGGATGCGCCCGAGCTCTTCGAGGAAACGTCCACCCTTGATGAGAATCCCGTCGCGGGCGGCGCGGGCGAGCGCCGAGGCGGTCGTGATCGGCGTCGCCAACACCAGGGCGCACGGACACGCGATGACCAACAAAACAAGCGAGCGGTAGAACCAGGTCTCCCAGTCCCCGCCGAAGAAGATCGGCGGCACGGTCGCGGCGAGCACGGCCAGGGCGATGACCGACGGGGTGTAGCGGCGCGCGAAACGCTCGACGAAGCGCTCCGACTCCGAGCGGTTCTGCTGGGCGGTCTCGATCGCCTCGATGACCTTGGCCAGCGTGGTGTCGTCGGGGGCGTGGTCGACGCGGATGTCGAGGCTTCCCTGCCCGTTGAGCGTGCCGGCGAAGACCTCATCCCCCGCCCGCTTGTGGGCCGGCTTCGACTCGCCGGTGATCGGCGCCTGGTCGACCTCGCTCTCGCCGGCCTCGACGACCCCGTCGACCGGGATCTTCTCGCCCGGACGCACGATGACCTGCTCGCCGATGCCGACCATCTCGACGGGCACCACCTCTTCCTGGCCGTCGCGCACCACCCGCGCCTCGTCGGGCGCGAGTTCCATGAGCTTCCCGATGGCGCTGCGCGCCCGCGACATGCTCGCCCCTTCGAGCCACTCGGCAAACGCGAACAGCGCGACGACCATCGCCGCCTCGAGCCACTCGCCTAGAATCAGCGCCCCGATGACCGCCACGGTCATCAACACGTTGATGTCCATGTCGAGCCGCTTGGCCGAGCGAATCGCGGTCTTGAAGACGGGAAACCCGCCCACCGCGGTCGCCACCACGAGGCTGGCCACCGCCACCGTGGGCAGCGCGAACACGTGCATGCACAACACGCCCACGACGATGAGAAGCCCGGCGACCAACACCGGAAGCAGATCCGCATCGCGCCACCAGGGTGGCCGCGTGGGCATGCTCCCGGCCCCGGGGCGCTTTCGCGGCGTGGCCGAAAGCCCCACCGGCTCCAACGCGGCGCCGACTTGGTCGGGATCGAATTCGGGCGCATGACTCACCCGCACACTGCCGGCGGCCAGGCTCACCTGCACACCCTCGACGCCCGGCAGCGGCCCGAGGGTGTCCTCGACGAGTTTGACCTCGCTCGAGCAGCACAGGCCTTTGACTTGGTAGGTCGTGGTGGTTGTGACGTTCGACATCGGAGGTGCTCGGGTAGATACAACGAGTTTCGGGGCTCACGACTACAGGAACCCATCAGGGGCGCTCAACAATCCAAAGTGATGGTGAATGGTCATTGCCTACAGATCGAAACCTCCCGGAAGTCGTCCACGTGCGGCGGGCCGGAGCACGGTCAACCCGCATAAAGCGCCGCCGACGGTCGAGACGAGGCTGTCGCAAAAGGGCGGCGTCGTTTGGAGGCAGTGCTTCCAGCGCTGGTTGCAGGAGCGTGCAGCCTTGCTACCAGGGCAAGATGCCCGGCCTCCAAAGGCTTTCGCGGCAGCCTCGAGACGACCGGGCCCCGATCAGGCTGTGCGCCTCGGCCAGGCTGAGCGCCCCAACGGGGTCGGGGTGCGGTGCTCCGCGCCTCACAATCATACATAAGTGCTCTTGTGGGCTGGAAGGGCAATTCGAGCCCGTGAACGTGCACGTGCACCTGAACGTGAACGGCAGTTAAACCAGCAGTGAGACAGAGATCTGCTCGAAAATGCGAGTGACCGCATGCGCTTGATTCGAGCGCAGTTGCTGTTTCGAGCTCGATAGCAGTCGAAAAGACCGTTCACGTGCACGTGCAGGTTCATGTTCACGGGTTCGAGTCGACCTCATCCGGCATTCGGACTTGTGAACAATCGTTGGGCGCGAAGCAGCGGGGGCCTATATGGTCGGCTTATCAGAAGTGGTTCTTTTCCAGGTATGCACCGGCGTCCGCCCACTTGGCCGCAAGCCCAACGCCCCTACGTTGTGCGCGTCACCGTCGACCGCCTCATGTCCACCAGGGAGGACGCCGTGGAAGAAATCACCTTAGCCGAACCGACCCGGGTCGCCCCCGACACCTTCGCCCTCTCATCGTATGTCCCGTTGCCCGGCCTGGGCGTCTTGCCGGTCAACGCGTTTCTCGTGCGCGCCCAGCAGCCCATCCTCGTCGACGCGGGGCTGTCGGCCACCCGCGAGGCGCTCCTCGCCCGCCTCGAAGAGCTCGTCGACCTGGACGAGCTGCGCTGGATCTGGCTCACGCATACTGACCCCGACCACATCGGCGCCATCGAGCTGCTCTTGGAGCGCGCCCCCAACGCCCGGGTGGTCACCACCTACCTCGGCATGGGCAAGATGGGCCTGCACCGCCCGCTGCCCCCCGAGCGCGTCTACCTGCTCAACCCGGGCCAAGAACTCGATCTGGGCGACCGCAAGCTCTTCGCTCTGCGCCCGCCCACCTACGACGCCCCCGAGACGACCGCCGCCTTCGACCCGAAGACCCGCGCGCTCTTCGCCGCCGACTGCTTCGGCACCCTCATGAAAGCCCCCGCCCAGACCGCCGCCGAAATCCACCCCGACGAGCTTCGCGACGGCATGATCACCTGGGCGAGCGTCGACGCCCCCTGGCTCGAGTTCATCGATGAAGAGGCCTTCGAGGCCTCGGTGCGCGCGCTCGAGCGCCTGGCGCCCAAATACGTCTTCAGCGGGCACTTGCCCCCCGCCGAAGACCTGTCCGACACGCTCGCCGCCTGCCTGCGGGACGCCCGCGGCGTGACCCCGTTCGTGGGGCCCGACCAGGCCACCATGGAGGCGATGATGGGGGAGGAGCCGCCGAGTGGTGAGGCGCGGGCTTAGCGCCCCGGGGCGCGGTGCTCTGCGCCGCCGGCGGTCGAGACGACCGCGCCCCGAGGTGGCTGTGCGCCTCGAACAAGCTGTGCGTCCTAGCCCGGGGCCGGTCGCGGTCACGGAGCCGGTATCCGGGAGCCGGCTGGCCTCCCCAACCAAAACATGGCATATTCGTCGGCACGTACCCGACAACTGAACTGTCCCCGGGAGGGGGACCCCGCTGGCGGCATGCGAGCGGAGCAATGCGAATGGAGACGTGATGCACGAAGCTAAGTTCGATATTGGTCTCAAAGCGCTGTTCAACCGTGGTAAGAACCGAGTCCAGAACATCGAGGTGGCCCAGCCCAGCGGCCGCGAGATGATCGGGATGGCGTACAACCTGCTCGACCAGGAGTTCGCGCCCTACGATGCGGCGGTCGCCGCCGTGCAGAAGGAGGGCGAGGAGGCCGCGCGTGCGGCCGAGGAAGTCGCGCTCGCCGAGGTCGACACCGAGGAGGCCTTCGCCCACCTGCACGCGACCGGCAACGCGCGCCTGTACGAGCTCAAGGCCGACCCGAACGAGGACGCCGACCTGTACGAGCGGCGCATGAGCCGTGGGATGCCGTTGAATCCGTCGGAATTCTCTCACTTGGGCGTCGACCGTACCTCGGCGGCGATGGCCACGGCGATCGAATTCATGACGGGTGAATTTCCCGACGGCCATGCCGCGCTCGAGCGCGCCCGGGAGGCGCATGCCAACCTGAAGGCCAAGCTCGAAGCCGCCGATTCCGAGGAGGCCGAGCGCGTGGCCGCGATGCAGGCGCTGTTCGACGCGCGCACGAGCGCCAAACGCGCCTACTCGGCGGCGCGCAAGCTCGTCGACGCGGCGTTGTCGCTGGACGGTTCGGAAGAGCGCATCTCGCAGCTGATGCCGCCGCTGTCGTCGATCTATGACTCGGCGACCCCCTCGACGGACGAGCCCGTTGTTCCTGACGAGCCGGTCGAGCCGGTGGAGGCGTAAGCGCGGAGTTTCGCCACACGAGCCTCGAGAACGCCAACCCCGACCATGGGGTTGGCGTTTTTTCTTGCCAGAACGCCAACCAATGCTGCTAGGTTGGCGTTTTTTCTTGCTGGAACGCCAACCAAGACCGATGGGTTGGAGTTTTTTCTTGCTAGAACGCCAACCAAGGCCGTTGGGTTGGCGATTCTTCTTGCTGGAACGCCAGCCCAAGCCCCTTGGCTGCCGTTCTTTGGGGGCGAGTGCTGCAACCAAGGTCGTTGGGTTGGCGTTCTCGCTGGCCAAAACCGCAACGCGACTCGTTTGGGTTGGCGTTTTTGCTTGCGAGAACGCCAGCCCAAGGCCTTTGGCTGGCCTTCTGTCAGCGAGAGTGCTGCAACTCGAGGGGCCGGGCTCTACTCCAGGTGGTGATAGTCGAGCTTCAGCTCCTCTTCGAGCGCCTCTTGCACCGCCTCGGGGATCTCGGGCACCTCGCGGGTCCACAGCTCCATGTGGCCGTCGTCGCTGCGTCCGTACGGGATATTGACCTTCCAGTCGTCGGCTTCGTCGGGGTGGTCCTCGCGGTATTGCGCGCCGCGTGATTCCTCGCGCATCAGCGCGCCGCGAAAGATGGCCTCGGCGCCGACGAGCATGAAGCGCAGGTTGACCGCCCACTGGAAGCTGTCGGAGCCGGGGCCGCCGTCGACGCTGAGGTCGCCGGCCTTTTCGATGATCTGCGACAGCTCCGAGAGCCCGTCTTCCAGGTCCTCCTGCGTGCGCAGGATGCCCGCCTTGTCCCACAACAAGCGCCTCAGCGCGGCGACTAGATCCTGCGGGCGATGCTCGCCGCTGCGGTCGGCGAGATCGTCGAGCTCGTCGGTGTAGCGGGCGATAACGGCGTCGTCGAGGGAGGGGTTGGGTGACTCATTGGGTGAGGCCTCGTCGGAGAGTGCGTCGGCGAGGTGGGCGCCGCAGAGTTGGCCGAAGACGACGGTCTCGCACAGGGAGTTGCCGCCCAGGCGGTTGGCCCCGTGCAGCCCCGACGTCGCCTCGCCGACGGCGTATAGCCCGTCGAGGCTCGACTGGCCGGTGGTGAAGTCGACGCAGACGCCGCCCATGGCGTAGTGGGCGGTGGGGGCGACCTGCATCGGGTCTTCGGCGATATCGATGCCGAGGTCCTGGAAGCGCTCGTAGACCGACGGGAGACGCTCCTGCAAGAAGTCGCGGTCGCGGTGGGAGATGTCGAGCAGCACGCCGCCGGCGTCGGTGCCGCGGCCCTGGCGGATCTCGCGGGCGTTGGCGCGGGCGACGACGTCGCGGGCGGCGAGCTCCATCTCGTCGGGAGCGTACTCCTCCATGAACCGGTCGCCCTCGGCGTTGAACAGGTGGCCGCCTTCGCCGCGCACCGCCTCGGTCACAAGCTCACCGCGGCGGTCCTCGGGCTCGACCATCCCGGTGGGATGAAACTGGATGAACTCCATGTCGCGAAGGTGCGCGCCCGCTCGGTAAGCCAGCCCGACCGCGTCGGCGGTGTTCTCGTCGGGGCGCGAGGTGCTGCGGTCGTACAACGCGGTGCACCCGCCGGCGGCGATGACCACGGCGCGGGCGCCGATGGCCACGTACTCCCCCGAGTCGATGTCGAAGCCGACCGCCCCGCAGGCGCGCCCGTCGTCGGTGGCGACGTGGGTGATGCAGACGTTCTCCAGATACGGCACGTCGAGCTGCCGGGCGCGCCGCACCAGGGTCTCGAGGATGGCCGCGCCGGTGCGGTCGCCCACAAAGCACGTGCGCCGGTAGGTCTGCGCGCCGAAGTAGCGCTGGTTGATCTTGCCGTTGTCGGTGCGCGCAAACCCCGCGCCCCACTCGTCGAGCTCGCAGACCCGCTCGGGCGCCCGCTTGGCGAGCAACTCCACGGCGGTCGGGTCGCACACGTAGTGGCCCTCGCGGATGGTATCGGCCGCATGCACCTCCCACCGATCCTCCTCGTCGAGGTTCCCCAGCGACGCATTGATCCCACCCGCCGCCCAACTCGTATGCGCATCGCCGTGGTCGCGCTTGCCGAGCACCAGGCACTCGACGCCCGCCCCGGCGAGCTCGATGGCCGTACGCAAGCCGGCGGCGCCGGCGCCGATGATCAGAACGGTGGTGTGTTGTCTGTGGGTCTTTGGCATGTCGGTCTCCGCGTGTCGAAACTTCACTGACGAAACCTAACCACAGCCTGTCCGTACGCCTTGCGGTGGAACGGCGAACTCACCACGGGGACACAGGGGGGCACGGGGAAAGGCCATGTTGTTTTATCCCCCGTGTCCCCGTGCTCCCCGTGGTGAACCCTCTCGTCGCAGGGCAGAACGGCGAACTCACCACGGGGACACAGGGGGCACGGAGAAAGGCCCTGTTGTCGGTATGTGTCAAGATAGTTGTCGCGTCTGAATTATCTACGTCTCTTGTAAATTGAGCGGCGCAAGCCGCACCTCTTCGGGGCGCGTCCATCCTCGCGGCCTTCGACTCCAGCGTGCGGGATTCTTTTGGCGCGCCTGTTCATAGAGCTTTTGGCGTCTTTGTAGCAGCTCGACGTCTTCGCCCGCGTGGCGCTGCTCGGGGGTCACCCAGCCGATCCCGCTGTGATAGTGCTCGGTGTTGTACCAGCGGACAAACGCCTCGACCCACTCAGACCATTCATGCACGCCGTCGAGCGGCTTTTTGGGGTAGCCAGGCCGGTATTTGAGCGTGCGAAAGCTCGATTCGCAGTGAGGGTTGTCGTTGGAGACGCCCGGGCGGCTAAACGAAGCGGCCACCTCCAGGCGCTCCAGCGTCGCCAGAAGCGTCGAGCCCTTCATCGCAGCCCCGTTGTCGGCGTGGATGCAAAGTCCGCTCGCCTCGACCTGTTCGGCGAGGATCGTCTTTTCAATGAGGCGGCTCGACAGCTCCATCGATTCTTGGTCTTCGACGCTAAAGCCGACGATCTTGCGGCTGAACAAGTCCATGATCCAGTAAAGGTAGACAAACCGGCCGCGTACCTGGGTGGGCAAGTATGTGATATCCCACACCCAGACCTGGCCGGGGCTGGCGGCCACTAATTCGGGCTTCGGCCTGGGCTTCGGCGGCCGGCTTGGCTGGCGGTGGGTCATCATCTTCTCTTCGCGCAACACGCGGTAAAATGTCGACTCGCTGGCGACATACTCGCCCCGGTCGGCCAGGCTGCATACGATCTGCCGGGGGCTCACATCACAGAATTCACGACCTGTGGCGATGGCGACCACCTGTGCTCGCTCCTCGTCGGTGAGCGCGTGCGCACACCGACTGTGGGGTCCCTGGCGAGCGTCCTCGGCCTGCGGGTCTTTTCGCCACCGCTGTATGGTGCGCTCGCTGATGCCCAGGGTCCGACAGGCCTGGGCCTGACGCGCGCCGTGGGAGACCGCCTCTGCGATCATGTCGAGGATGACTTGTCGCTCTTGCCGATCATGGGAGCGTCCTCGTCCCCCCACAACCGGCGCGCCTTTTTTGAGAGCACCAACAAGGCGGCCGTCTCGGCCAGCGCGGCCTCCTTTCGGCGAAGCTCGCTTTCGAGTTCGCGCTTGTCCCGTTGGGCCTGGCGCAGCTTCTGGGTGGCCTCCTTCTTGGCCCTGGTGCGTCCATCAAGCCCCTCGTACATCTGCGCTCTCCAGCGTCGAAGGTCGCTTGTATGCACTCCTTCCTCGCGCAGGAAAGCGCCAAACTCCTTGCCCTCGAGCGCCTCGGCGGCCATCACAAGACGCAGCTTTTCGGCCGAAGAGCGTCTCTCGGGTGCCGACTCTGGCTTTGCCTCAGCACGCAAGGCACCATCGAGCGCCGCCTTTCTCCACCGCCAAAGCGTCGTCTTGCCCACGCCGCTCAGCTCGGCCAGGCTCTCCGGGCTGATCTTTTCGTCGAGCATCCGTCGAACAAGACGCTCTTTTAGCTCTTTAGGATATGGACTCATCTCGGATCTCCTTGTTGCCCCTTCGTTCCATGAAACTAACAATCGAAGAGGCGACAACTATCCTGACACCTGGGGTTGTTTGGTCCCCCGTGTCCCCGTGCTCCTCGTGGTGAACCCTCTCGTCGCAGGGCAGAACGGCGTACTCACCACGGGGACACAGGGGGCACGGAGAAAGGCCCTGTTGTTTGGTCCCCCGTGTCCCCGTGCTCCTCGTGGTGAACCCTCTCGTCGCAGGGCAGAACGGCGAACTCACCACGGGGACACAGGGGGGCACGGAGAAAGGCCATGTTGTTTTATCCCCCGTGTCCCCGTGCTCCCCGTGGTGAACCCTCTCTTGCAAAGCCAAGCACCTTGGAAAAGCCCCCGTCCGTATGCATATTGGCGCCGACTGATAGAAGAAGCGACCAACCACAATTGATTGGAGGAAACCGATGAGCCGACACTTCGACGAAGCCGACGGACTGTACGAGGAGCGCGATCCCGCCACCCAGGGGTACGTGTTCAACCAGACGATGATGCGGATCAAGTCGCCCGAGCGTTCGCTCGATTTCTACACGCGGGTGATGGGGATGACGCTGGTCAAGAAGCTCGACTTTCCGGAGATGGAGTTCAGCCTGTTCTTCTTGGCGGTGGTCGAGGAGGACGAGCGTGGTGAGTGGGCCGAGGGGGATGACGAGCGCCTGGTGCAGACGTTCTCGCGCCCGGCTATGCTCGAGTTGACCTACAACTGGGGTGATGAGGACGACGACAGCGTCGAGTATCACAACGGAAACAGCGAGCCGAAGGGCTTCGGGCATATCGGCTTTTCGGTGCCCGACTTGGACGCGGCCTGTGAGCGCTTCGACGAGCTGGGTGTCGACTTCGTCAAGCGTCCGGATGGGGGCAAGATGAAAGACATCGCGTTCATCCAAGATCCGGACGGCTATTGGATCGAGATCTTCGAGCCCAAGCGTCTGCCCGAGGCGCTCGAAGAGCATCTGGGCTAAGAGCTGGTTTCAATACCTTGTTTGGCCCCTGACTTCGTGAAATTGCCGATGCCTGCGTTGAAAATGCTCGACGATAGCCTCCGGCATCGCCTGCGCTTTTCGCCTTGGCCTCGACAATTTCATTTTGTCAGTGCCTCAAAACGGTTTTGAAACCAACTCTAAGCTCCATTTGCACTCGCCTCTTTCGTGGAAAGGTTCGGTCTCGGGTGTGCACGATGGTGCACATCGGGCCGAACCTTTTTTTCGAGGCCGAACCTTTCTTCGGAGGAGGATGCCATGGCCGAGACCATGCGTGCTTTCGTCATGAAGACGATTGGCGAGACGGGATTCGCAGACAAACCTGTACCGACAGATCCGGGGCCCAACGGGGCGATCGTGCGCACGAAGGTCGCGCTGGTGTGCACCTCGGACACCCACACCGTGGGCGGGGCGATCGGGGAGCGCGAGAATCTGACGCTGGGCCACGAGGCGGTGGGCGTGGTCGAGTCGCTCGGCTCGGAGGTCGAGAGTGTGAGCGTGGGCGACCGGGTGGCGGTCAACGCGATCACGCCCTGCTACAAGTGCGACAACTGCGTGCGCGGCTACACCTCGCAGTGCACCGAGATGCTCGGGGGCTGGAAGTTCGCCAACGTGCGTGACGGGGTGTTTGCCGAGTATTTCGTGGTCAATGACGCCGAGGCGAACCTGGCGCGCATCCCCGACGGCGTGCCCGACGAGAAGGCGGTCTACACCTGCGACATGATGTCGACCGGGTTCGCCGGCGCCGAGAACGCCCGTATCCCCATGGGCGGCACCGTGGCGGTCTTCGCCCAGGGCCCGGTCGGGCTGATGGCCACGCTGGGCAGCCGCATGCAGGGCGCAGGGCTGGTCATCGCCGTCGAGAGCATGCCCCAGCGCAAAGAGCTCGCCCGGGAGTTCGGCGCCGACGAGGTGGTCGACTTCACCGAGACCGACGCCGTCGAGGCGATTCGCGAGCTGACCGACGGGGAGGGCGTCGACAGCGCCATCGAGGCGCTCGGGGCGCAGGCGACCTTCGAGGCCTGCGTCGAGGCGACCCGGCCCGGGGGAACCATCTCGAACGTCGGCTACCACGGGGAGGGCGACTACGTGAAGATCCCTCGGCTGGGCTGGGGCGTGGGCATGAGCGACAAGACGATCAATACCGCGTTGTGCCCCGGCGGCAAGGTGCGCATGAAGCGACTGCTGCGCCTGCTCGAGCGCGGCCGGGTCGACCCGACCCCGATGACGACCCACACCTTCGGGTTCGACAAGATCGAGACGGCGTTTCGGATGATGAAGACCAAAGAGGACGGGATCATCAAGCCGCTGATTCGCTTCGATTGAGAACTTGTAAAGTAAGAACTTATGAGGGGGCGATACGTGCTCGAAGTTACGGTGTTCGGTCGTGGACAGGCATCCGGTCGGGGCCGTCGCAACGGCTGATGGTGTGGCGGTCGGCCGGGGGCAGAAGCTTGGTTTGATCGGCGGGGTCTTCGGCCGGCGAGGCGTCGTCGGGCAGGGGGTAGGAGTCGAAGCCCGTGAGTTGGTCGGTCTTTCCCTGCGAGTCGAGCCGGAAGAAGACGGCCACCGTCGCCAGGGGAATCATGAGGATGAAGAAGTAGGCGAAGATGATGAGGGTTTCGTAGAGCATGGGGAGTCCTGGATGGGAGGTGCGTCGCCCATAGTGTACAAAACGTGCGGGGGCAGAGCAAAACGGCAAGGTGAAGTTCGGCGCTTTGAAACTGGGCAGGTTGTGTACGCCGAAGGCGATTGGTGCGTGGGCATCTTGCCCTCGTGAATCGGAGCGGAGGCGAGGGCAAGATGCCCCCGCACCGAAGGGAGGCGAGGGCAAGATGCCCCCGCACGTGCGCTGGAGAGTTTAGACAGCGCGATGGTGAGAGTCCATCCGGGGCAAGTTCCGCCCCGAAGTTGAAGGTAACTGCGTCGCCGCGAGGCGGGGTGGGAAGCAACCGAGGTAACGAAGAACCAGTCCGTAGCGAAAGCGAACTCGATTCAGCCAAAGGCACTCGGCGAGCCTATGTGCGGTCGGCGAAGCCCGGATGCCGACGAGCGGTAAAACAGATACGGGAGAAGGGCAAAACCCGTACCCCAAAGCCCACGGCCCCGAACAGACACGGCTCGGTTCGAGGGAACGAAACAGGAGCGTACGCTCGAAGGAAGCCACGCGCACCAAGGAACACACGGTGACGCGATGGGAGTGCATGGTGGTTGGAGACAGAATGGTTCTTAGTGGCTGTCTAGATGAATCCAGGAGATCTGCCGACGGGTCAAAAGACGCCGGCAGAAGTCAGAGCATTCGTAGTAGCGAGGAAACCTGGGAAAGCAGGTGGAGCGAAGGGATGCAGGAAAGTGGAATCAGGAAGGAAAAGAGCGATGGAAGACCAATCGACGTCAGTGTCCTGCGGGACTAAACAAGTCGAAGACACCCCGACCCAATGGACATGGGTGGAACCAGCGATCTGGACCGACCGGATGCTCGAGGCGCTCGAAAGGGGCGTCAAAGGAGGCAAGTGGTTCAGCCTGATTGACAAAGTCTATCGGGAGGCCACGCTGATCCGCGCATGGGATGCAGTCAAAGCCAACGACGGAGCAGCAGGCGTCGACGAGATGACGATCGCCGACTACGAGCGACACATCGAGTCGAACCTGAAGCGACTGAGCCGCGTGCTCAAAGAGGGGACCTATGTGCCCCGAGCCGTCAGGCGAACCTGGATACCCAAGCCGGGTCGAGCCGAGAAGCGACCGCTGGGGATTCCGACCGTAGAGGATCGGATCGTCCAGACGGCGCTCAAGATGGTACTGGAGCCGATTTACGAGCGAGATTTTGCTCGTCATTCCTACGGCTTTCGACCTCAACGGGGAGCCAAAGATGCGCTGCGACGCGTCGACGGGCTTCTCAAGCAAGGTTATCGGTGGGTGGTGGATGCCGACCTGAAGGGGTACTTCGACACGATCGACCATGATTTGCTCATGGCGCGCGTGGAGGAGAAGGTCTCAGACGGACGCATTCTCGAGCTCATCAATGCCTTTCTTACCTGCGAGGTCGTCGACCAAGGGGAAAGCCAAAAGCCCCACAGAGGCACGCCACAGGGCGGTGTGATTAGCCCGCTCCTGGCAAATATCTTTCTCGATCCGCTCGACCACCTGATGGAAGAGCAAGGGTTTGAGATGGTGCGTTACGCCGACGATTTTGTGATTCTATGCCGGGACAAAGAGCAGGCCGACAAGGCGCTCGACGTGGTCAGAAAGTGGGTGCAAGCCAACGAACTGACGCTACATCCGGAGAAGACCCAACTCGTCGACGAGTCCGAGGGAAGTTTCGACTTTCTGGGCTACGCCTTCAAGCGCGGGAACAAGTACCCGAGCAAGAAGGCCAAACGGAGGTTTCTTTGACCGGATTCGGCAATTGACCCCGCGCACCAGTGGCCACAGCTTGGCTACCATCATCGAGGCGATCAATCGCACCGTCCGCGGATGGTACGAATATTTCAAGCACAGTTATTTCAACGTGTTTGACAGCCTCGACGGCAAGATCCGTAGGCGACTGCGCGCCATTCTGCGCAAGCGCCTCAAGATCTCGGGCCACACCAATCACACCGATAATGTGCGATGGCCCAACGCCTATTTTGCCAACCACGGGCTTTTCTTTATGGCCGAAGCCCGACGGCTGGAACTCGAGTCCTTACGAAAAGGAACCCGCTGACTGGAAAGCCGTATGCGGGAAATCCGCACGTACGGTTTGGAGGGAGGGGCGCCCGGTGAACCGGGGGTCCCTACCCCTATCGAAGGGAGGCGAGGGCAAGATGCCCGCGCACCGAAGGGAGACGAGGGCAAGATGCCCCCGCACCGAAGGGGGGCGAGGGCAAGATGCCCCCGCACCGATTAGGTCGGCCAGGGCACGCCCAGAATCCAACCCTCGAACGCGAGCTGCTCGGTCCACGAGCAGTCGCTTCGGCGGCCGACGGGCGACTCGCGCGGCTCGAAGTAGTCGGCGAGCTCGCCCGACTCCTGTGTCTCGACGAGCCAGCGGGCGCAGGCCATCGCGTCGCGCTCGTGAGCGTTGAGGTCGGGGCGCGTGTCCTCCAACTCCTTCCTCACACCGTCGAAGAGTGACGGGTAGCATTCGGCGAGCAGGTGATGGGCGTCGTCGGCGTCGAACGCCTCGTGCATCCACACCTGGAAGTCGACCTCGTCGCGTTCGCGCCGGTCGATGAGTTCGTCGACGGCGGCCAAGAACGTGATCGTGTGAAACCCCACCGCTGCACCCGAACCCATATAAAACGTGCTGATGACCTGCGGGGCGAGCATCTCGACCTGGCGGAAGTAGCCGACTTGGTGGCCGGTGTAGAACCGGCAGTCGTTGCGGCTGTCGTTGAACCGGAACGGGCCCGGTCCGTCGGCTGCGTCGTTGACCGCTCGTGCGGCGGCGCGCGCCGTACCGTGCTCGGCGTAGGCTCGGGCGAGGTGGCGTACGAGGTCGCGCCAGGGCGTCTCGGTGGGTTCGTCCAGGAGCGCTCGGGCGGTGCCGTACGGGTAGGTGAATCCCGAGTCGACCGCGACGAGCGTGCGGGGCTCGTCGGGGGCGAGCAGCTCGGCGAGGCGCTCGCGCATCTCGCGGCGGCGCCAGCGGGTTCGGCGAGGCTTGCTCGGCTCGAGGAGCTCGAAGTCCCATCCGTCTGGGCCGCGAGTGGCGAGTACGGCGGCGAGGTCGGCGGCGGTGTCTTCGGTGCCGGCGCCCGACCAATCAATCGCTACAAAACGTTCGAAATCTGTCATTCGGGATAGTGGGGGAGCAGCTTGGGAGCCTCATTGTTGGCCGACTCGTCGGGCAACTCGTAGGAGTCGAGTGTCGGCAACAGGTGGCGTGTCTTCGGGTTGGAGTCGATCTTGAAGAACATGACCACCGTCGTCAGGGGGATGAGGTGAGCGACGATGAGGCCGATGATGATGATGTAGTCAGGGAGCATGGCGGGCGCCGTGTCACGAGTCGAGCGAATCGTCTACGGCTTTGGGATGCAGCGCGCCCGGGGCCGGTTTCGCGAAGAAATTGCGCCGGCCCCGGGCTATGCTCATCGAGCTTCGTCCGCGCCTAGGTCGGGCGCCGCGCCCTTGTCGTGCGTCTCGCCGTCGATGTCGATGCCCGACTCCTCGACGGTCACGCCCTTGTCGATGGCCACGGAGGCGTCATCACGCAGGTGGAAGTCGAAGTTCGCCGCGTCGACGAAAAGCCCCGCTGCGATCTCCTCGGAGTTGTTCTCGACCTGGCCCTGCGCGTCGTTTCGCCGCGTGATGCGGTTGACCAGGTTGTTGCGGATGTCGACGTCGGTATTCGAGAACCGGTAGTCGATGGAGCTGTAGAACTTGGTGGCCCCGTCGGTCGCCAGAATCGTGTTGTGGTAGACCTTGGCGCCGCGTGCCTGCGCGAGTTCGATGCCGGTGTCCATCGACGCGTTGTCCGCGTAGATGACGTTGTTGCGGATGATGCCGTCGTAGTGGCCGATATAGCCGGCGTTCGGGTACGGGTTGTCGGCGTACTGGCGGTCCTGGCCGTTTTCGACCAGGCCGAAGCCGATGCCGCGGGCGCAGTTCACGATCAGGTTATTCTCGACGACCGTGTCGCGCGACGCGCTCCAGAAGTGGATGGCGTGCTCGGCCAGGCCCTCGTCGACGCAGTAGATGCCGTGGAACTCGTTGTTGCGCACGACCCAGCCTTGCGAGGAGTGGACGTCGACGCCGCCGGTGTAGCAGCCGCCGGGGTTGCGCTCGACGTTGGGGCGTCCCTGGTCGGTCATCTCGAAGTAGGAGCACTCGATGCGTCCGTCGTCGACGAAGGCCGAGTCGTCGCCGTTGGGGTTGACCTTCACGAACTGCTCGCCGCCGTCGATGATGCGCAGGCCGTAGAGCAGGGTGCCGGTGACGTTCTCGCTGCCGCCGCCGGGCGTGACGTGGACCGGGTGGTCGATGGCGCGCTTGACGGTGATATGCGCGATCGTGACGTCCGAGGCGGTGATGTAGAACGGCTCGGTGACGTTGTACTCGCCGTCGATGATGACCTTGGTTGCGTCGTTCGACACCGAGCGGAAGGTCACGCCGTCGGCCTTGAAGTGCATGTGCGAGCCGGGCTTGTAGGTGCCGTCCTCGAGCAGGAACGTGGTGCCCGGGGCGGCCTCGCGCACGAGCTGCGGCAGCTCGCCTGCGCGGTCGGGGCCGATGCGCACCTCGGTGCCGCCGTCGCTCGCCGGAAGCGCCGGGCAGGCGAGCGGGTCGTCTGTGCCGGCGTCGGTCTGGCCTGTGTCGGAGCCGGTGTCGGCGCCCGAATCCGCGCCGCTGTCGGTCGCCGCGTCGGACGGGTCGGAGGTGTCGGTCGAGGCGTCCGGGGAGTCGGCGTCGTCGCCCGACTGGGCGTCGGCGAGGGTGTCGGTGTTCTTCGGCGCCGGGTCGTCGGAGCAACCGGTCATCGAGGCCAACAGCAATACGAGCAGGATCGTCGTCTTCTTCATGTTTTGGACCGCACAAGCATCAAAGAATCGTAAATGAGGGTCTTTTAGCTTTACGGCGTGAGGTCACGGGAGCGCAAGGGAAAAGCGCGTCGAGGGGGCGACGACTTCGACGTGCGTGGCTCCTTCGGGGGCTTCGGGGACGAGCACCGAGCGCTCGCCGAGGTGCGCGTAGCGCAGCAGGGGGACCTGTCGGCGGTCGACCTCGCCGCCTGCGCGGTTGGTGAAGATGGCCGTCGCCCATTCGCCGGTCGACGGGTCGCGCTCGTGGGTCTGGCGGCCCCATTCGGGAGCGTCATTCTGGCTCCAGTTGATGTAGCGCCAGGTCGTCTTGGGGGCGAGCGACATCGGGTTGACCAGCGCGTTGGCCGCGCGCATGCGGTCGAGGATGCCCAGGTAGGTGTAGTCGGAGACCCACAGGTCGTCGCAGTAGCCCATGAAGTCGGTTACGTCGTCGTGGGCGTAGAGGGTGTCGGTGCGCGCGTCCCAGCCGGGCACGCCCACCGAGTTTTCGGCGTAGGGATACGAGCGGTCTTCGCTCCACCAAGAGACTCCGCAGGGCGCGTGGCCGCGTCCGTGCATGTGGCCGAGCTCGTGGACGAGCGTCCACGCCCAGCGCTCGCCCGAAAAGCCCAGGCCCGAGCCGACGCGGTAGCTCGTCGAGTCGGCGCTAGAGACCGTGAAGCTCTGGCCGGTGGTGCATCGGCCGCCGCAGTAGTTGGAGAAGGTGTCGGCGGGCTTGATGAGCCCGTAGTAGTAGGCGTGCTCGGCGCCGTCGTTTTGCTTGAGGGTGCGAAGCTCGCGGTTGAAGTCGCCCCAGTCGACGTAGCCGTCCCAGTCGATGGCCTGGCGCACCTCGAGGCGGAGCTCGACGGCGGGGTAGAGCGCGCGCAGGGCGTCTTCGAAGAGGGCGAGCTGCTGGGGGCTCGTGTCCGGCAGGCGGCCCGAGCCGTCGCCGTTGTAGCGAAAGGGGACGAGCACCACGTGCAACTCGCCGGTCTCCTCGCTCGCTGCGAGCGGGGCGGTCGAGCCGTCCTGGGGCCAGCGGGCGGGCGAGGCGGTCGTGTCCTCGACGCTCGGCCCGCCGTCGCCGAGCAGGCGGAACGAGGCGGACATCGACGCGGTGAGGGTGCCGGCGGGCACGCGGAACTCGAAGCTCGAGTCGCGCACGTCGGGGCTCGACGCGCCGCTGACGGTCATCGTGTCGGTGATGGTCTCGGTGTGGCCGTCGGCGTCGTCGACGAGCACCAACTCGGCGGTGACCTCACGCGGCGTCCAACTCGCCGCGGGGGTCACGGCCACACGAAAGAGCGTCTCGCGTGCGGCGACGAGCGGCACGTCGGAGACGACCGGCGCGCCGTCTTCGACGAGCTTCGTCTCGATGGTCTGGAACGCCTGGATGCCCGTGATGTCGAGGTCGGCGGCGAGCGTGAGGCTCGTGGAGGTATCGGGCGTGGTGTCAGGGGTCGTATCTTGGCCGACGTCCTGTCCGGTATCCGGGCTGGACGTATCGGGGGCGACATCGGCGCGAGCGGCGTCTTCGCCCGCTGAGGTGTCCTGCGGAGCGCCCGCGTCGGCGTCGGGTTGGCTGCGCTGGCGTTTCGAGTCGCCCGTATCTTCGCTGCAGGCGGTCACGGAGAGCACCAATATGGACGTGAGCAGGGAGACGGCGAGGCGCGACGCGACGGGGGTGTTCATATCTCACACTCGAGAGCGGGCTGTAGACAGGGGACCTGCTTATACCAGCCCTGCGAGGCGGTGTCATTTGGACACAAGTCGATTCGCCAAAAAAGAAGCGGCCCCGGGGCGAAGCTCCGGAGCCGCTCGAAGGTGAAGGAGGGGGCTGACTTACTGGACGGTCAGCGGGGCGACGATGGTCGAGGGAAGACCCAGCGTCGATTTGCTCACCGTGCTCGCCGGCCAACTCCAGATGGTGCTACCGCTATCGGAGCAGGCGCCCGTGCTGATGTCCCAGTAGCTCGCGTAGGCGTTCTGCTGGCTCGAGATCGCCGCCTTGTTCTGCGGGTTGTTGGGGAGCAGATAGGCGTTGCTCTGCACCGACCAGACTGCGGTTTTGGCGTGGATGCTCTGCTCGACGTCGTCGAGGTAGATGTACGGGGTGCCGCTGCAACCGGTGTTCGAGTACAGCGTGTAGGTGATGGTCGGGGTGCCGTCCCACTTGAGCGAGACCAGGTAGCCGTTGCCCGTGCGCACGGCGACCTGCTCGAGGCTGGCGCCGAGGACGGTACCGATCACCGTGCCGTTGCCGTCGACGAGCTGAGAGCCGCCGCTGCTGGCGCCGTCGCAGACGTGGCTGGTGAAGTCGACTTCGCCGGTTTCCAGGTTGCCGTTGCGCGCGGTTCCGCCGCCGTCACCGTTGTCGAGGCCGGAGGTTACCGTGATGCCGCTGTCGGGGCAGGTGTCCCCGCACCCGCATAGAATGCGGCTCGTCGGGGAACCTGGTTCCCTTACGAGGGGCGTGAAGTCGGGGGCGCGCGCCCGCTCTGCGGCGCCGGGGTCCGTTTCGGGTCCCGAACGTGTTTGGGCGGCGCTCGCGCCGCCGGAGACATGCAAGCTGCGGCCAGAGTCCGCAGGGCGGGCCAGAGGCGCCGCGCCCCGACCGAAGCGAGGGCACCGGCGAAGGGGCGAAAGGGCGCGCACCCGCATAGAATGGGCTTCGTCGGGGAACCTGGTTCCCTTACGAGGGGGGCGAGATTGCACCACTAGATGTCAACGGACGGGCAAACTGATCGCGCTCAGTTCGGCCAAAGTGATCGCGATTTTCGGGCGGATGTCATGGGCGATTTCTCGTCGTTCTCCTCAAGGTGCTGGTTCGGCCAAAGTGATCGGGTTTAGGCCGTCTTGGCTCGGGCTTTCGACGGCGGGTTTCGATACGAGTGCCCGTCGAGCGTGACGACGTGGCAGTGGTGTAGCAGTCGGTCCATCGCCGAGCTGGCGAGCAGCGCGTCACCAAACATGGCGTACCACTCGTCGATGGCGCGGTTGGATGTGATCACGAGCGAGCCCTGCTCGTAGCGGCGGCGTATCAGCTCGTACAGGTCGACCGGCTCGTCCTGGGCCAGCGGACGCAGCCCAAGATCGTCGATGATCAGGAGGTCGACCGCGCACAGCTTGTACATCAGCTTGTCCCAGCTGCGGTCGGCGCGGGCTGCTCGAAGCTCGCTCAAAAGCTGATGTGCGGCGACATACCTGGTCTTGTAGCCGGCTCGACAGGCCCGGTGACCCAGCGCCTGGGCGATGTGCGACTTGCCCGTGCCGGCCGGGCCGACCAGGAGCACGTTTTCTTGGCGCTCGACAAAGCTTGTGGTGCCGAGCTCGATGATCCGCTCGCGTGGGATCTTGGGATTGAAGCTGAAATCGAAATCCTGAAGCGTTTTGTGGGCCTCGAAATCAGCCTGGCGAATCAAGCGCGTCAGCTTATTGGCATCGCGGCGCTCCACCTCGTCGTGGAGCAGTCGATAGACAAAGTCGACGTAGCCAAGCTTGTCGTCGACGGCCTGCTCGGCGCGAAGCTCCAGCGTATTGAGAAGCCCCGACAGCCGCAGGCGCTTGAGGATGGGGACCAGATCATCACGAGCGCTCATGGTAGACCTCCTCGGCCAGGGCCAGCTCCTCGAAATTTCGGGCAAAACGCGGGTGGGCGAGCTTGCCGTGCACGTAGACGGCCTGCGGGATGGCAGGCTCTAAGTCGATGCCCTCCACCAGAATCCGCTTGATGCCTTGATAGGTGTAGTTTCCGAAAGCGCGAGCCCTTCGGCAGGCGCCCTCGGCACGCTCGACGGGGAACTGCTCGAGGTACGACACGATCGCCTGGACTGCGCGCAGCTGATTGAAGACATCGTCGGCCCCGAAGACCTCCTCGACATATTCGCCGACGATCGGGCTCATCCGGTCAGCCTTGTCCTGCCACCACTGACGGCTTCGGTGGCGCAGATCGCGCCGCCCCTCAGGAAGGTGTGCCTCATGGGTGCTCTTTCTGGGACCGCTTCGCTTGTGCGAGGTGCACAGCTCGTCGTCATAGAAGATATCGACGCTTGCGCCTCGAGCTCGGATCCAGACGGTCTGGCCGATGAGCCGAAACGGCACCGAGTAGAGCCGGCGCTCGAATTCGACGTGGCTGTCGCGGTGGACCTTGGCCTTCTTCCAGACCACCGGCACAAAGGGCGTCGGCGGCAGTGCTTTAAGTGCTTCTGCCTCCTCAGCGTCGAAGTGCTCGCGGGGCACCCTGTGAGTGGTGCCGTGGACTCGCCGATTGGCAATCTGGTCGAGCCACAGGCTCAATTGCTCCTTGGCCTCGTCGAGCTTCTCGAGGGCGCGCGGCGCAAAGAAGTTTGATTTGACGTACTTGACCGCCGACTCGACTTTGCCCTTCTTTTCAGGGGCATACGGCGGGGTCGGGTCAATCATAAAGCCGTAGTGGCGAGCAAGCTCACGGTAGCTTCGGTTGAGCTCCGGTTTGTCCTTGAGCCCGAAATAGCAGCGCACAACCGCCGCTTTGAGATTGTCCGGCACCACCGTCTCGGGCACGCCGCCGAAGTACTCGAAGGCGTCGACGTGCAGGCGAAGCCAGGTGTCGACCTTTTGGTCGAAAACCAGGTCGACGTACATCAGACGGCTGAAGCCCAGGACCATCACGAAGGCATAAGCCTTTCTGACTTTGCCGCTCATCGGGTCGAAGAGTCGGCCGACATAGCCAAAGTCGACCTGGGCAATCTCTCCTGGCGCGGTCTCGACGCGAATGACCACATCTTGCGGACGTGGGCCTCTGTCGGCTTTGATGCGGG
Source organism: Persicimonas caeni (assembly GCF_006517175.1). Classification (NCBI taxonomy): domain Bacteria; class Deltaproteobacteria; order Bradymonadales; family Bradymonadaceae; genus Persicimonas; species Persicimonas caeni. Next base: position 6,756,996 of record NZ_CP041186.1, read on the forward strand.
CGCACATGCGCTTGACGGCGGACAGGCTGCCGTCGAAATCGGCGTGCTCGAGCCGAAGCCTGTCCCAGATGGCTCGGGGTGAGCGCGTGCGCTCGTACATCTCTTCAATCTGTGCGCGCCACGGCTCGACCGTGGAGGTCTCCTGGGGCGGCGTGCTCGTCGGAAGGAGCTCTGCGACCGCCTGCTTGAGCTCGTCCAGTGGGATGATCTCGGAAGGCTCGCCTTTGAGCAATCCAGCCTCATCGAGCGCGTGGCGGTATTTGCGCTCGGTATTGGGACTCATCTTTAGAAGGCGGGCAATCTCGCGGCAGCCAACGCCCTCACGGTGCATCCGCACCAGGTCTTGTAATCGATGCATGTCGATCCTCTCATTGCTCATCGGGTCCTCCAGAGCAGGGGCTAAAGCCATCTGCTCTGCATTCTCCCAGTCTGAGCGTTTCAGGTCATCGACATCCGCCCGATTTTGCGATCACTTTGGCCGAACCAGGGCCGATCACTTTGGCCGAACCAGCCGTGGTCACTTTGGGCGAACCAGCTACGATCACTTACCCCGGTCTGTGACACACTAGATGAGTAGAGCGAGGGCGAGGAGGCCGCGGGTGGTCCAGGCGGTGGTGCGCAGCCAGTTGGTGCGTACGAGGCGGTCGATGATGGGGGCGTCGTGGGCTTCGTTGAGCCGGGAGTGGGCGGGGACTTGGAGGAGGGCGGTGGAGGCCCAGATGAGCGCGAGGAGGCCCAGGCCCGTCCATGCGAGAGGGGAGGTCGGGAGCAGGACGACGAGGAGGACGGCGGTGGCGGCCTCCAGCAGCATCGGTGGGCCGACGACCCAGCCGGTGCGGCGCACGTGCTCGCGGGTGTAGGGGACGAAGGCGTCGCCGCCCACCAGGGCGAAGCCCGGGTAGTGCACGATTTGGACGAACCAGATGAGCCCGACCATGTAGAGGGTCGCGGCGACGTGGGCCAGCTGTGTCAGCTCGAGCAGGGTCATCGCGACAAGATCCATTGGGCTGCTTGGAGGCCACTTTCGAAGGCGCCCTCGACGCGGGAGCCGTTGAGCCAGTCACCTGCAAAGATGAGCCCGCGGTTGGCGTCGACCAGACACCCCAGGTCGAGGGCGGGCGTGGCGCGGGCGTAGCGCCAGCGGTGGGCGCGGGCGTAGCTCGCTGGTGGCAGCAGATCCGCGTGCACGCCGACCTTGCGCTCGAGGGTGCGTTCGAATTCGCCCAAGAGTTTCTCCTGGGCCAGTTCGGCGGGGAGCTCGAGGAACTCGCGCGACCAGTCGGCGCCGGCGTGCACCACCCAGGCGTTGCTGCGCGGGCGGCCGGGCTTCGAGCCCTCTCGGGCGATCCAGCTCAACGGGCCGTCGTTGACGAACGCGGCGTCGAAGTCGACCGGCAGGGGGGCTTCGAAGTCGACCATCAGCGCCCAGGTCGGCGCGAAGTCGACCCGCGCGGCGCGGGCGGCCATCGACGAGGCGACGTCGGCGAAGAGTTCGGCGGCCTGGGGGGCGGGCAGAGTCGACACGACGATGTCGTACAGGGTGTCGTTCGAGGTCTCCTCGAACTCCAACGTCCAACCCTCCTCGTGGCGCTGCAGGGCGCAGGCGCGGGCGTTGTAGTGGACGTCGAGCCCGCGCGCCAGGTGGCGGGTGAGCGCGCTCATCGACGGCCGGCCGACATAGCGCTTTTCGGTCGACCGCTTGCTGCGCACGCCCTTGGCGTCGATGACGGCGAGCTTTGGGGTCCACTCGTCGGCGACGCGGTCTTGGACCCAGAAGTCGACGTGGCGGCGCAGTGCGCGGCCTTTGACGGTGAAGTACTGCGCGCCGTGGTCGAATTGCAGGTTCGTATCGGTGCGCCGAGTCGACACGCGCCCGCCGGTGCCCCGGCTCTTGTCGAAGACGTCGACGCGCAGGCCCGCCTCGTGGAGCTCACGCGCGCAGGTCAACCCGGCGATGCCGGCGCCGAGGATGGCGACCGTCGGTCGGGGTTTGTCTGAATCTGTCGGGTGGGTCGGTTCGCTCAAGGGGCTCTCTCCTGTCTGTCGTCGCGTCAACGTGGACAGGAGTGAGATGCAAACGACGATGATGGCGTTACATCATCTTTGGCAGGCTGAGGCAGGCTGACTTCAGGCGGCTTCGGCCAGGTCGCGGTACTGCTCGACCACCCAGCGAAAACACTCGTGGGCCAGCTTGTCGACGGCCTCGTCGACGCTCACCCAGCGAAGCTCGCAGTGGCCGTGCTGGGGGCGCTCGGCGAGCAGGGCGGTGAAGATGTGGCAGTGCTTGTCGTAGGCGGTTCCGTCAGACCGGCTGATGGTGAGTTGGCGGACCAACGTCAGCTTCGAGGGCGCGTCGATGCGGTAGCCCGTCTCCTCGAGCATCTCGCGGTGCAGGGCGTCGACGGGCGACTCTCCGTCCTCGAGGCCGCCGCCGGGCAGGAACCAGCCGCTGTTCTCCTCGACGATGAGCACCTTGGCCTCGTGGATGATGAGGGCGTAGGCGCCGGGGCGTACCGTGTAGTCGCGGTCGTCGCGTTTGCGACCGAATGTGGGTGTGTTGTCAGTCATAGTGGTGGGGTCGTACCGCATTGACGGCGCTCGTGTCCATCTCATCGAGCCACAAACGCCGCATCCATTCGAACATGGTCCAAACAGCAGGAGGCGGTGTTTTATTCAATCGACAACCCGCGTCACAACACGGAGGAGCAGGTCGCGCACTTTTTGCCGGAATTGCCCTCTGTGGGTGCATGATTTGCGCTGAGCTGGCCTCGTCAGAAGCAGTTGAACCTCTTGCGGCGCGCAGTGGGGCGAGTCTGCGCAGGTGGCACGGGCCTTGCTGTTACACGTAGGCGTCAGTCTACAAGAATCCCGGTTTAATGCCCGTCGATGGGCTAAGGAGCGCCGCCATGACCGGCCACCTGAATACGATACTCGAACACCGCGCACGTGGTCTCCTCCACGTCGCCTTGTGGCTGTTGTTGGTGGCGACCCTCGCCGCGTGCTCGTCGGACGAGCCCGAGAAGGAGGCGCGCGATACCGGCGTGACGGTCGACGCCGATGATGAGGCGGATGCTCCGGTGGAGGACGTCGGAGTGCCCGACGTGACGGATGTGACAGACGTGACAGATGCGACGGACGCGACGGACGTTACCGACGCAACGGACGCAGCAGATGCAACGGACGTGACGGATGCGACTGACGCGACGGATGCGACGGATGCGACAGACGTGACGGATGCGACGGATGCGACAGACGTGACGGATGCGACTGACGTGACGGATGCGACTGACGTGACGGATGCGACTGACGTGACGGATGCGACAGACGTGACGGACGCAACCGATGCAACGGACGCAACCGACGCAGAAGATAGCGGCGACGTCGACCTGATCTGCCCGGACGCCGACGGCGACGGGTTCCAGGCCACCGCCTGTGGGGGCGATGACTGCGACGATACCGACGCGGCCGTGCATCCGGGGGCGACGGAGGTCTGTGGCAACGGCGTCGACGACGATTGCGATGCGACCACCGCGGATTTGTTCGACGCCGACTCGGACGGAACCAACTGTGCGGTTGACTGCGATGATTCGGACGCGTCGGTTTATCCCGGTGCGACCGAAGTTTGCGGCAATGGCGTCGATGACGATTGCGATGCGACCACGGCGGATCTGTTCGACGCGGACTCGGACGGGACGACGTGCGACGTGGACTGCGACGACAGCAACGCGTCGGTCTATCCCGGAGCGGCCGAAGTGTGCGGAAACGGCGTCGACGACGACTGTGACGCGACCACGGCGGATCTGTTCGACGCGGACTCGGACGGGGTGACGTGCGACGTGGACTGCGATGATTCGGACGCCTCAGTTTATCCCGGAGCGACCGAAGTGTGCGCGAACGGCGTCGACGACGACTGCGACGCGAGCACCGTCGACGTGTACGACAGCGACTCCGATGGCGCGACGTGCGACGTCGACTGCAATGACAGCAACGCGTCGGTTTATCCCGGCGCGACAGAAGACTGCAGCAACGGCGTCGATGACGACTGTAACGGCCAGGTCGACGCGAACGACGCCGATTGTCAGACCGTCGCCGAGGTCTGTGACAACGGGATCGATGACGACTCGGACGGCCTCGTCGATTGCGCCGATTCGCAATGCTCCGCGCACGCGGCGTGTGCGGGGAACCTGTGCAGCAACGCCATTTCGATCTCGGGCTCGGCGAGCTACACGATCGACACGAGTGTGTTGACCGACGACTACGCGGGCTCGTGCGGCACGACGGGCGGCCCGGAGGTCGTCTTCGAGTTGACACTCTCCGGGGACTCCGACGTGCATATCGACACGATGGCCTCCGACTACGACACGTACCTGTACGTGCGCGAGACGACCTGTGACACCGGTCTGGAGAGCGCGTGCAACGAAGACGTCAATATCGCCGAGTCGTGGTCGCGCATCGCCATGCACGCGCTCGCTCCGGGCACTTATTACGTGTTCGCGGACACGTCGGGCATCGGTGGGGGGACGCTGGCGTTCGACGTGGTCGTCTCGTCGGTCTGGTCGCACTCGCCGGGCATCGTCGAAAATGACCCGCTCGTGCGCATGCCGGGCACGCAGCCGGCCGACGGCGTCAGCGTCGAGGGGCCTGGGCGTTGCCTGAACTGTCACGACGACTACGATCCGGTCGCCTCGCCGGGGCATATGTGGAAGGGCTCGATGATGGCGCAGTCGGCGCGCGACCCCATCTTCTGGGCGGCGATGACCGTGGCTGCCCAGGACGCCATCTGGGCGCTGGGCGACGCCAACGCGACCGACCTGTGCGAGCGCTGCCACTTCCCCAGCGGCTGGATCGAGGGGCGGAGCGACCCGACGAACGCCTCGCAGATGACGGGCAGCGACTACGACGGGGTGCACTGTGACTTCTGTCACCAGATGTACGACCCGTTCTTCGAGGATACCTTCAACGGCACCCGCGAGGGCAACGACTGGGTGGGCTACTGGGACGAGACCGACCTGAGCAGCACGCCGTCGAGCACACGTGCGCTGGACACCTATATTGCCGACGACACGCTCAACGACCTTGTGGCGTACTTCAACGGCGGCCCGTTTTACGACGCGAACAACCAGCCGATGAGTCCGAACTATACGGAGAACGCCGGCGGACAATACTTCGCGAGCAGCGGAGGGGAGAAGCGCGGTCCGATGGCCGACGACACCGCCTCGCACAGCACGCTGTATAGCCGATATCACAAGAGCAAATACATGTGTGGGACGTGTCACGACGTGTCGAACTCGGTGCTGCACAACCTCTCATACGCCGGGACCACGCCGGGGGACGGCACTACGGTGCTGCCGTCGGAGAAGGACAACGCCGCGAGCTACTTCCACGTCGAGCGCACCTTCTCGGAGTTCATGTTGTCGGCCTACGGTCAGCAGGGCGGGTCGCCGGGGACGGGGGCGTACGCGCCGAGCAACTTCGACACCGAGCGTCCCAATGACGTGATCGCCACGTGTCAGAACTGCCATATGCCGATCGTGACCGGGAAGGGCGCCGACAAGAATAGCGCGCCGCTTCGGCCCGACGACAGCATCGAGCACCCCAAGACGGGCGTGCCGCAGCACGACCTGACCGGCGGCAATATGTTGGTGCCCACGATTCTGGCGAGTACGCTGCAGGGTTCGCCGAATTACGACGCCACCAACGCCAGCCTGCTCGGGCAGGGGCCGTCGGTGCTCACGCTCGACTTCACGCAGGGCCTGCAGCTCGACGCGACAGCCTTGCTCGACGCGGCGAGCCGCGCGCAACAGACGCTGCAGCGAGCGGCGACGATCGAGAACGTCGCCTACGACGCGGCCACCGGTCAGCTCGACTTCCGCATCGACAACCACACCGGCCACAAGCTCATCTCGGGCTTCCCGGAGGGGCGGCGCATGTTCGTCAATATCCGGGCGTACAACTCCGGCGGGCAGGTGATCTGGGAGGTCAACCCGTACGACTCGGCCGCGGCGACGCTCAAGGGCTTGTCGGCCGACTATTCGCCGAATAGCCCGGCGCTCGAGCCGTGGGAGGAGTACGTCGACGAGCTGGTCTACGAGATGCACCCGTCGAGCTCGCTGACGGGCGAAGCCAAGACCTTCCACTTCGTGTTGGCCGACGGGCGCGAGAAGGACAACCGCATCCCGCCCAAGGGCTTCCGTATCAACGAGGCGGCCGCCCGCCAGGTCGAGCCGGTGTGGCATGGTCAGTCGTCGCCGGGCTACTTCACCAGCGCCGAGTACGCCGGCGGCTGGGACGACGTATCGCTGACGATCGTCGCCGGGGCGGCCGCGGTCGACATCGAGCTGTACTACCAGACCATCAGCCGCGAGTACGCCGAGTTCCTGCGCGACGAGATCAACGGGGATGCGACGACCTTGCCGAGCCCGACGTTGGCCGGCAACGCCATCGCGTACGTCGCCCAGGACGACCCGTTCTTCAGCCAACTCAGGGCATGGGGCGATACGTTCTGGCAGTTGTGGGACCACAACAAGCACGTGCCGGGTGCGGCGCCGGTGTTGATGACGTCGGCGTCCGCGCCTTGAAATCACCTCCGGCTCGCCCACGTTTTGTACGTGAGTGCACCGCCCGAACCGACGAGGGCGGTGCACTGAAATAGTAACCTAGGTTCTCGATGCACGGGGGAGACGATGCCCTACCACAGCAACGCCGAGCTGCCCGACAGCGTCAAAGATAACCTTCCCAAGCACGCCCAGGACATCTACCGCGAGGCGTTCAACAATGCCTACGACCGCTTCTCCGATCCCGACAAGCGCCGGGGGGATGCGTCGCGCGAGGAGGCGTCGCACAAGGTGGCGTGGAACGCGGTCAAGCAGGAGTATCACAAGGAAGACGGCGAGTGGAAACGCGACTGAGCCGGCCGACGGCGCATTCTAAGCGACTTCCAACGAGACACCATCGCGGTGTCTGAGGTGTCAAGATGCCAGTTCCACCGCCTATCCGGAAGGCTCTGGGGATTTACGACCGCCAAATGGAGCGGCTCAACCAAGCCATCCGACAGCAAATTGGCTATTTCGATTCCATCCGCGTGCTTCCCTACAACGGCTTCGGCGCCTCGGACGGGGTGTGGCTCAAAGGCCGGGTGCTAGCCGACGACAAGGTCGACGCCGAGCAGGGGGACAACGAGCTCGAGAAGCTCGCCAATATGTTCCGCCGTGCCCACACCGACGAGGTGCCCGAGGCTCAGGTGCGCGTCTCCTTTGGCAAGCGCACGGTTCAGGTGGAGACGTCGTGGGAGGGCTTCTTCGACGTCGACATCTTACCCGACGAGAGCCTCGAACCGGAGGCGTTGTGGCACGACGTCGACCTCGAACTCATCTCTCCGCGGCCGCATGTCGACCAGCCGACATTTCGGTTCCGAGGCGAGGTCCAAATCCCCTCCAACCCTCGCATCGGTATCATCAGTGATATCGACGACACGATCATCAAGACGGGCGCCGATACCATCTTTCGGCAGGCGCGCATCGTTTTGCTCAACGGGCCGTATAGCCGAACGCCCTTTGCCGGGGTGGGGGCGTTTTACCGAGCGCTTCAAAATGTGGACGGCGAGCCGACCAACCCGATGTTCTACGTGTCGTCGTCCCCGTGGAATATGTACGACCTGTTCGACGAGTTCTTCCGGGCGCACGATATCCCCAAAGGCACCATCTTCCTGACTGACTTCGGTCTCGACCGCGACAAGTTCATCGCCGGTGGGCACGACCACAAGACGCGCCGCATCCAGCGCGTCCTCGATACCTACCCGGACCTCGACTTCATCTTTATCGGCGACACGGGACAACACGACCCCAAGTTGTACCGCGAGTTGGTCTACGAGAATCCTGGCCGCGTCGCCGCGGTCTATATCCGGGACGTGCATCCGAACGTCGACGAGGAGCGTGACGCCGAGGTGGGGCGGATTGCCGAGGAGTTGGAGTCGGAGGGCGTCCAGATGTTGCGCGTCGAGGACACCCTCGATGCGGCTCGTCATGCCTGTGAGCATGGCTACATCGAGCCGGCCGACCTCGACCGTGTCGTGGAGGCGTGTCGGGCCGAACAAGCCCGGCCCGACGAGCCTCGCGGTGCCATCAAGAGGCTCGCCAGCCGGTTTCTTGCTTAGTAATTGGATAGGCTTAGTAAATGGATAGGCTGAGTGATTGGATAGTCTTAGTAACTCGATAGTCGCGAGTGAGTGGCCGCTATTGCGCGGCGGGTTGGAGTTCGTAGGTCTCCACCGCGGCCGCCTCGACTTCGTCTCGCTCGAAGAGCAGGTCGGTCGGTGTGTTCGACAGCCACTCGTCCATCAGGCTGTTGTAGAACGGTGACTCGCGGTGCAGGTCTTGGCCACCAGGCAGCTGGAAGTTGCCGCGCATGCCCTCGTCGGTGGCCCCGAAGACAACCCGGGTCGACGCGCCGGCGGAGTGGCTGTAATCGCCGTCGCGGCCGCGCGGGTTGGCCACGTCGACGGTGGTGTAGCCCCCGTCGTTCGCATACGGCCCTTCGTCGAATAGCGTGATGCCCGCCGACGAGAAGAGACTCGACAGCGTCACCGTGTGAATCCTCCCCCACAACCAGTCGCTCGCCGCGGTGCTGCCGAAGAGGTCTTCGAGTTCGGTAGCCGTGGATTCGAGCGCGGCGACCACCACATCGGCGCGTGTCTCGACGGCGGCGTCGGTGGTCACGTCGTCGAAATAGGCGGTGCCGTTGATGAGGGAGTCGGGATCGAGGAAGAGGCGCGACAGTGGGGACTGGAGGGTGCGCCAGCTTTGGCGAGCGTCATAGTCGTCGGTCGAGGCGAGTTCGTCGGCGAAGGCCGCTTCGGTCAGGTTCGGCAAGAGCACGTGGAACGCCGAGCATCCCGCGGCTTCGCCGACCACGCTCTGGTCGTCGACCGGGGCGGCGTCGGCCGGCTGGTCGCCCTGCAAGCCGTCGGGGCACTCGTAGCCCCAGTTCTCGAGGGTCGTCAGCACCGCGGCAGCCTCGGCAGAGAGCTGATCGCTATTCTCGTTGGCCGTGGTGATGACCTCGGGCAACAGGCGAGCGCCGTGCAGCGAGTAGACGTCGGCCTGGATGTCGAGCATCGTTTGGGCGGTGTGCGAGCCGCTCTGTGCCTCGAGAAGGTCGACGATGCGGCCGTGGCGAAAGCCGGGGGCGACGCCGCTTTGCCAGGGCGTGTGACCGTCGTTGGTCGGGTTGCCGTCGGCGAGGCTGCCGTCGAAGTCGTTGTTCGCCGTGGCGATGAATCCGGCAGGAGGGTTGAGCAGACTGGGGACATCCTCGTCGGCCACATACCCTTGCCATTCGGCGCTGCCGTCGCCGGGAAGGGGGAGCCAATGCGCCAGCTCCAGCGAGGCCCACGGGCGCTGCGGAATGGCTGCTTGTGGTGCCCAGGCGATATTGCCGTCGGTGTCGATGAAGACCCAGTTCTGGTTGATCGTGCGCACCGGCGCCAGTGTGTCTCTGGCCTCTTCGACCGAGCCCGCGCGCATCAATTCGAACAAAAAGTCGATGTCGTTACCCGGCTCCTGGGCGACCCATTTGATGGTGACGGCTTGGCCGGCGGCGACGTCTTTGGAGATCACCGGGCCGTGATGGGGCACCCATTCGTAGGTCTCGGTGACGGAGTCGCCGCCGCTGACCTCGAAGGTGAAGTCCTTTTGGACGAGCGGAACTTCTTGGCCGTTGAAGATGACCGCGTCGCCGGTCTCGTTGAGCTCCTCGATATAGACGTCGGCCAGGTCGTACACCGCGGTGGTCACACCCCAGGCGAGGCTCTCGTTCTGGCCGATGATGACGCCGGGCACCGCCGGAATGCCGGCGCCCGCCGCATGCAGGTCGCCTTGGCCGTTGGTCTTCGAGTCGAGCTCGACGAAGTGCCAGATGGCCGGGTTCGTGAGCGACAGGTGCGGGTCATTGGCCAGCAGGGCGTTGCCGTCGGCGGTGATACCGGGGGAGACGACCCAATTATTCGAGCCGTCCCACTTGCTGCGGGGGCCGAACGCCATCGACGGATTGGCCTGGAGGCGCGCGAGCGCTCCTTTGATGACTGAATGGGCCGGGTGCAGGAACTGATGCGCCTGGCGAATGGCCTCGGTGTCAGTCGGCTGCGCGGGCCATTCGATAGAGGTCGTCGGGCTGGCGCCCGATGCGCCGAAGATGGTGCTGTCGACGGCCGGCTCAAGGCCGAACAGGTCGCGGGCGAGGTCGCTATCGAGCGCGGCGTAAGCGTCGCCCCGGGCCAAGTCGGCGTCCGACGAGTCACTGAGTTGGAAGGCGAGCTGCAGGTATAGCGCGATGCTGTCGGCAGGTTCCCAGTCGCGGATATTGTCGCTGTTGACCAGCGGAAACTCGTATTCTTCGGTCAGCGTCGCGTCATTCTCTCCGGCGCGCATCTTGTCGAGCCAGGCGTTCACGCCGGTCGAGTAGGCGTCCAAGATCTCGCGTGTATGGGGGCTGACCTCGGCCAAATACGCCTCTTCGAGCGGCTCGCCTTGGCGAGTGGCCATCAGTTGGCGAAACGAGCGGTCGCTCGAAAGCCCGGTGGTGCCGATAACCTCGGCGAGTTGGCCGCGGATCTGGCGGCGGATGAGGTCCATTTGGAAGAAGCGATGTTGGGCGTGGAAGTAGCCCTGGGCGGCAAAACAGTCGAGGTTGGTCTGGCAGTCGATGTGGACCACTCCGGCGTCGTCGAGCTGGACGGTCACCGGGGCCGAGAGCCCCTCAATCATGATCGCTTGGCCGTCGTCCGCATCCCCAGGGGCGTCTGCAGCGTCGTCGCCGTCTGCGACATCACCCACGTCGACGGCCGCGTCGGGCTGCGGGTCTTCATCATCGTTGTCATCGTCGCAAGCCGGCGCGACCAGCGCCCCAAAAGCCAAGATGGCTACTGCAAGGAAATGTGTGCGTAGAGAGTTCTGCATCGCGGCCTCGCTTTTTATTCATTTGGTAAATCATCAGAGTACAAGCGAAGCTATGCACAAATTCCACGAGTTCGAGCGCCGAGGAGCCCAGCACGATGGGTCTATACGGTAGTCGACCAGCCTTTTTCGTCGCCGCGCACCATCTGCTCGAGCTCGTAGCGCGGGTAGACGTACTCGTGCATGAACTGCAGCGTGGTCTCGGCCAGCCCGCGCACCATCTGCTCGACGGTTTCGTCGTTGCAGGTGCCGTCCTCGTTGAAGACGTTTCGCACGCCGGCCACCGAGATGGGGCTGGGGAGCACCAGCGCGCCGACGTGGCCGCACATGCCGCGCATCTGCTCGAGCGTCTTGATGGCACCGATGCGGCCCGAGGCGACGCCGAGCAGGGCGACCGGCTTGCCTTTGAGCGCGGAGGGAAAGCCGAGGTTCTCGACGATCAATTTGGTCATCGCGGTGAATGTGCCGTGGTACTCGGGAGAGGCGAGGACGACTGCTCCGCTGGCCTTGACCGCTTCGGTCAGACGCTTGGCGTCGTCGGTTTCGGGTTGGCCCGGGAAGCTCAGGTCGAGTTCGCGAGCGTCGAAGTGCACGACCTTGACGCCGCGCTTGTCGAGCTCGTCGTTCACCAGCGCCAGCACCTTCGAGGTGTAGTTGTTCGGGCGGCTGGTTCCCGAGATGGTGACGATCTGCTTTTTGGGCTTCTTAGACACTTTGGACGTGGCGGCCACGTGCATCTCCTGGGTAAGAGGCTCGGAGGTTAACGATTCAAACGCGCGGCGATGGAGCGGACGAGCTTGCGCGGGGAGAAGCGCACCATCGTCGCGCCAAACTTGTTCTTGAGGCCGGGGATGGCCACTGTCTTGCCTCGCTGCATGGACAGGTAGGCGTGCTCGGCGACCGACTCGACGGTGGCGACGCCCGACTTGAACAGCAAGGTGTCGTCGTTAGATGCCTCCTCGGCAAATTCGGTGCTCGTCGCCCCGGGGCAATGGGCGGTAGCGGTCACGCCGGTGCCTTCGAGCTCGTGGGCGATGCCCTCGGTAAAGGAGAGCACGTACGCCTTGGTCGCATAGTAGACCGACATGTAGGGCCCGGGTTGGAAGGCGGCGGTCGACGCGATGTTGAGGATGCGGCCGAAGCCGCGCGCGAGCATGCCCGGAAGGAACCTGTGCGTCAGGTCGGTCAGCGCGACGACGTTCACCTCGACCTGGTCGAGTTCGCGAACGCGGTCGAGTTCGTGGAACGGACCGTTGCTGCCGAAGCCGGCGTTGTTGACCAGGTAGTCGACGTTCACGTCGTCGGCGTCGAGCCGCTCGAAGAGGGCGGTGCGCGCCTCGGCATCGGCCAGGTCGCACGGCTCGACGCGCACGTCGATGTCGTACTCGGCCTGCAAGGCTTCGGCGAGTTCCTCGAGGCGCTCTTGGCGCCGGGCGACGACCACCAGGTCGATTCCATCGGCCGCGAAATGCCGGCACAACTCGCGGCCGATGCCGCTGGAGGCGCCGGTCACCAGGGCGCGTCGGTTCTGCGTCTGCATCGATTTAGACATCATCTCTCTCGCTGGTCGGTCGGGATTTACCACTGCACGCGGCGACCCTAGCGCGTCTTCGACGCGGGTCGCAAGCTGTAGCAAGTCAGTGGCGAATCGCTCGTGTATCGCTCGGATGGTTGATTGCATCTTAAGGGGGCGAGGAGTCGCGCCGATCATGCCGACCACAACTCACCGGAGATGTTATGAGTCAGAGAACACGACACGCTCGAAGAGAGGGGCGGCACCGGTTGCTCGTCACCGAGGGCGTCCTCTTTCCGTCGACGCGCCTGCAGTTTCACTTCATTGATCCGCAGCGACGGGCCCTGGTGCGACAGGCGATGCTCGAGGAGGGCAGGTTGCTGCTTCGGCCGAAGGACGAGTCCTTCGAGAGTGACATCGCCACGCTTGCAGAGATTGTCGATTACTTGGAGTTCTCGCCGCAACGCACGGCGGTGACGCTCGGAGGCATCGAGCGTGTGCGCCTGGTCGGGGTCGAACCGCGCGAGGGACATGCGATGGCGACTTGGAGGCGTGTCGACGAACTCGTCTCCGACTGCATTGCGTGCAACTCGCTCGTCGCCGACATCTTGGGCACGCTCGACCATCTGTCCAAACAGGGCGTGGAGCTTGCCGGCGAGGTGGCGTCGATGGCCGCTGAAGCACGCGACCCTTCTGCGGTGGCCGATATCGTCGGCTCGGTCACCTTCGAGCGCGGCCGCGACCAACTCGAGCACCTGGCCCAGATCAACGTCTATCAACGGTTGGTTGCGGTGCACAGTCGGCTCGTGACGATTGTGAATGCCTGATTGTCACACATACGCTGCTGGCACGGTATGATTTTTGCTCTCTTTCAGGTGTATGTTCAGAATCCTTTGGGACTCGCCGCTGCGCACATCGCAACTGGCGGGAAAAAATTTCACCTAGTCGCACCTGTCCGCAGAATTTGCGCCTAACACTACGATTGAGAGCACATGCACCGGCAAAATGATTCGCTGCCTTCGGATTTTTCACGACTCCACTGTGACGAGGCCTCGCAGTGTCTGTATTTCGAGATTTTGTCCACCATGGATGAGGCCGTCATGGTGATCGATGACGAGGCGCGCGAGCTCGTCTTCATCAACGTGGCCGCCCGCGATTTGGCGGCCAGCGCAGGCATCGCGGCAACCTATGAAGCGGTGAGCACGAGGGTGCTGCCGCGGGAGGGCGCCGAGACGGCCGGTGACTCGTCGCGCATGTGTGAGATCGAACTCGACGGGCGCGTCTTCTCGTGCAGCATTCAAAACGAATGCGGCCCGTATCGGGTCGTGTTGCTGCGTGATGAGACCGACCGACGCCGCCTGGAGCAGCTGGCTGCGTCGGTCAACACCACCGAGCACATCGACCGGGTATTTGCCGGGATTCGCCACGAAATTGGCAATCCCATCAATGCCCTCAAGATGACCCTGACGGTGCTCCAGCGCAATCTCGAGCGCTTCGACCGCGAGGCGATCGTCGAGTACGTGGAGCGTTCGCTGACGGACGTGGCCCGCGTGGAGTACCTGCTGCGCTCCCTGCGTAATTTCAACATGGTCGAGGACCCCGAGCCCGAGCAGCTCGACTTGGCCGACTTCCTGGCTCAGTTCTTGGCGCTGGCGGCGGGCGACTTTCCTTCCATTACCCACCATGTAGACGCGGACGCTCGGGTGGTCCGAGCCGACCCCCGCGCCCTCCAGCAGATTCTCATCAACCTGTTGTCGAACGCCTCAGACGCCATCGAAGACGTCGACGAGCCCCGAATCGAGATTCGCGCGGGCCGCGACGGTGAGCGAGTTGTCCTCGAAGTGAGTGACAACGGACAAGGCATGGATGAGGAGACCCTCCAGAAGCTGTTCGAGCCCTTCTTTACGACCAAGCAGAAGGGCACCGGTCTGGGCATGGTCATCGTTCAGAAGATGATGGCGCGCATGGGCGGAGAGGTCGGCGTGCAGAGCCATCTCGGCCAGGGAACGACGTTCACGCTGCAACTGCCAGCAGTCTGAACTCGGCCGCGTTTCAGCACCCGGTCTTCGGGTGGCATGAATTTGGCAGGGTATGGCGTGTAGCGGATAGACAACTTGCACGAGGCGCGGATTTCACCGTGTCGGCACAACAAACGCCGGGTGGCACGCATGAAGAATGTTCTGATTGTTGATGACGAAGAATCGTTTCTCAAGAGCTTGATCGATGGCTTGGAAGCCTACTCGGCGGACTTGCGCGTGTGGACGGCCTTCGATGGCTGCGAGGCTATCGAACTGCTCGAAGACACCCCCATCGACCTGGTCGTGACCGACCTGAAGATGCCGCAGGTCAACGGCTTCGAGTTGCTCGAGCATATCAACCGCGAATTCCCCAGCCTGCCCGTGCTGGTCATGACTGCCTTCGGGTCGCGCAAGATTGCTCGCAAGTTGAGCGAGTTGGGTGTGAGCCAGTTTTTGGACAAGCCCGTCGACTTCGACCACCTGGTCAGCCGGATCTTCGACCAGCTCGACGCACGCTCTCGCGGGCGCATCAAGGGCATCGCGCTGCCCACGTTCCTGCAGCTCATCGAGATGGAGAAGAAGACCTGCACCCTGCAGGTACGCTCCGGTGACGACATCGGTCTGCTCTACTTTCTGAAGGGAGAGTTGATCAACGCCGAGATCAGCGGCGCCGACGGCGAAGAGGCAGCCTCGGAGATCGTGACCTGGCAGAAGCCCGATATCGCGCTCGACGGAGTCCTTCGCAAGCAAAAGCGCACTATCCACACGAAGCTCGGGCCGCTGCTCATGGAGGCGTACCGTCTGCTGGACGAGCGTGGTGCCGGCCTCGAGGACGAAGAGTCGGAGGTCGAGTTCGACCTGGGCCTCGACGCAGCTTCCGGGGCTTCGGAGCCGGAGGTGCTGTCGGCGCAGGCTGCCAACTCAGATGTGGACGCGTCTGCGTCGACTGCGTCGTCGAGGCAGTTGCGTATGGCTCTCGAAGGCTTGGCGTCCTTGGAGGGATTCGTCGGCGCCGGCGTCTTCTCGCCGAGTGGCGAGGCGCTCGCGTTGCTCGTGGACGAAGCCGAGCAGGCTCGCCTCGTCGAGGTGGGCGGGCAGGCCGATGCAGTGCTCGGTGTCGCCGGGGCGGCGGCGTCAGCCGCAGGCAGCGCAGGAGGGCCACTGATTCACATCGACGGTGATGATGCACACATTTTGATGTGTACCCTCGACCTCGATGGTGATGGTCGCCCCTCCGAATCGGCTGGAGCTTTTGCTCACGCCGTGCTCATCCTCGCCGATGATAGCGACTTGGGCAGGGCGAAGAAGACGCTGAGTTCGGTGAGCGTCCACGTCGGCTCTCGGGTGGCATAGAGCCAAGATGACAGTGAGGACTGAGCAAATGACTCGTCTATTCGTCTATGGAACACTTCGCCCCTCCGAGAGCCGGTGGCCGGCCATCGAGGAGTTCGTGGCTCGTGCCGAGCCGGCCAAGCTCGAAGGCTTTCGGATGCATGCGCTACCCGAGGGGTACCCTGCCATCGAACCGGGGCAGGGCGAGGTCATCGGAACGCTGCTCCATCTGGAGCCGGCACTCGTCGTCGCCGCATTGGCGAAGGCCGACCAGATCGAAGGGTATATCGAGGGCTCTCCCGATTCGCTGTACGAACGCGTCGTGGTCGACGTGGGCGGCGCGGACGCCTACACCTACGTGTACCATCCGAACCGGCGCGACCATTTGCATACTCGTGGCCGACTCATCGAGAGCGGCGACTGGTTAAATCGAGGCTGACCGGTGTAGGCGCACGCGTGCTAGGTCGATACGAAAGGGGCCGTCTTGCTTGTCGGAGATGAGTACTCCGACGGATCGGATGCGTGTCGGGTCGAGGCGGGCCCCGGCGGACAAGTGCGTGCCGCGTCGCCACAGTTCGAAATCAGTGAAGGGGAGTACGAGTTCGGTCCAAGGGCCTGATGGCGGCTCGAATGGGTGGCGCCAACTCGATTTCGGTGGTGTGTCGTCGGTGCGCACGGTGAATTTGTAGCGGTGTCCGTCACCGCGAACGAGCAGTCGAAAGGCGTCGAGGTCATCGAAGTCGGTGACGCCGCGGTCGTCGTCGACGAGGCGGGCGGAGCAGAATCCTCCGTTATTCGCCAGGGATACGATTCCCTCGAAGCGAAGAAAGCCCCGTTCGGCCTCACCGTAGTCGACGGGGGCGTCGACCCAGTGGACGTGGCTGTGGGAGCGACCTCCCATGACGGGGTCATCTACGGTTTTCCATTCCTCGACGGAGCGGGCGGCGTCGAAGTCGACATGATTCATCGGATGGGCTCCTCGTCCGTGTGCTGTCCCCAGAAGCCCGGGTATTTGGTGACCTTCAGGTCGTCTTCGACTCGAATCTGGCAAGCGAGTCGAAGTCCCGAGGAGGGGTCGTGCGGCGGAAAGTCGAGCCGCCAGCGCTCACGGGCGGTCTTCTCGCCGACGGTCCCCTCGACGATCTCGACGGCGCAGGTGCCGCAAGTTCCGAAGCCGCGGCAGTTCAGCCACTGGGCGTTGTCGTTGTGTGGGGTTTCGCCGGCGCGAAGCAGTACGTCGCGCAGGCGCTCGCCTGCTTCGCATTCGATAAGATGACCGTTGAACTCGACTTTCGGCATGACGGGTCTCTGCGGTTATGGTGTCGAAGGTCAAATGATACGTTCGCACGTGGCGCACATCTTAAAGATGCACGCCAAGGCGGCTTCGTTACCTCACCGATGTATCGAGACATGCTCCAGCTCTACTACAGCGACCTTTATACGGGTGCGATCTCCGAGGAGGCGCGCTTTCCGAAGTCGCGCTATCGCAAGGTGCGTGAAGAGCTCGACCGGCGCGGACTGACGGGGACTGATATAGCAGTTGAGGAGGCGCGACAGGCTCGTCTCGATGAGGTGCATTTGGTCCACGAACCCGAGTATGTGCGCCGCTTTATGGAGAACGAGCTCGACGACAAGATGGTGCGCAAGATCGGCTTTCGGCCGTGGACCGAACAGTTCGTCGACCGCACGTTCAGTATTGCGGGCGGTACCCTTCAAGCCTTCGAGGCGGTCATGGGCGGCGCGCAGTTCGCGGGCAACCTCGCCGGAGGTACCCACCACGCCTACGCTGACCGTGGCGAGGGGTTCTGCGTGTTCAACGACCTGGCGATCTGCGCGGTACGCGCCCTCGAGGAGTTCGGCTACGAGCGTGTGGCAATCGTCGACTGCGACGTTCACCAGGGAAACGGCACGGCCGTCATCTTCGCCGACGAGCCGCGCGTGCTCACCTACTCGATTCACTGCGCCGGCAACTATCCGTTCGACAAAGAGGAGAGCGACGTGGACGTGGCGGTGCCGGTGGGCTCGGGCGACGAGGCGTATCTGGAGTTGCTCGACCGAAGTTTGTCGCGCGCTCTGTACGGCTTTCGACCGCAGCTGGTCTTGTATCAGGCGGGCGTCGACGCACTCGAAGAAGACCGGTGGGGGCGGCTCGCGCTGACGCGCGCCGGCCTGCGGCGGCGCAACGGCCTCGTATTCGACCTGGCCGAGGCGTGGGCCTGCCCGGTGCTGATCACGATGGGCGGCGGCTACTCGCGGCCCATCGAGGCCTCGGTGGCCGCTCACGCCGACGTGTTCGAGGAGGCGTCGCGGCGCCTGAAGTCGCGGTGACCGGCTCCGGAATTGTCCCCCTAAACTAAAGGGGGCGTCAGGGAACGACGTTCCCCGACGAGCCGCACGACATGCGGTCGAACGCGCCTTCGGGCCGTCACGCGCACCGGCACAGCCCCGGTGGATACGTCCCCGTGGGGAAGCTCACCTGCGACTTACCTTTTCGCCACCTTCCCATCGCCCGTTTATAGGCGTCGACGGTGGTCATGCGAGCCTCCAAGTACGCACTCTTCTTCTCCTCGTCGGCGCAAAGGCATTTGACTCGAGGAGAGCGCTTGGGCGCGGGCGGGATATACCTCCACTTCATGCGCTTGACCTTGGCGGGGCCCGCGACGCTCTTTCTTTTTCGAGCGCGCTCTTTTTGCAGTTCGGTTGCTTGTTCCTCGATGTGGGTCACAACGAGCTGGCGCGCCTCCTCCTCGGTTTTGTTTTCCCACATCGGCAGCGTTGCGAGTACGAGCTCGTCGCTTCGCATGGCCTTTTCGCGCGGAGTTGACGGATCCTTGCGCCGAAGTCTGCGCAGCTCTTCGTAGTCGATGAGTCGTCCGACCTGCGCCTCGCCGGTCTTGTGGGACTTCCATGACGACACCCCCGGCCAATCCTCGGGGTGGCGCACCGCATCGGACAGGCACGGGTTGTTGACGATGTAGTTGAGCTTCTCCAGGAGCATGTCATCGCCGATGATCTTGGGCGCATCAAAGGGGCGTGGAAACACCGTGCCGGTGCGGTTTCTGTGGCGGTTGAGGCGAGCGGCAAGCTCGCGCTGGAAGTCGCGCATGAACTCGGACAGGTTCATCTTGGGCGCGCGTACGAGCAGGTGAAAGTGATTGCTCATGAAGACGTAGGCGAAGATCTCGACCTCGTGCTTCTGAGCCGCCCAAGCCAGACAGGCTAGGCAAATGCGTTGCATCTCACCGTCATCGTCAGGGCGCATCAAGAACCTCGCCTCGATGCAGCGATTGGTCACAAAGTAGAAGGCGTCGTCTTCGAGGATTCGAATATTGTCAATGGCAGGCATCGCAACTTCCTCCCGATTAGCAGTCAATCCAGTTAGCTCTCACTATGGTTTTCGGCAGAACCGGCCGAATCGTTGCGTGCTCGGGCGAATTTTTTTCGAGCGATCGGGATACAACGAGGCGCTGACCCGCATGAGACGGGCTCCGTCGGGGAACCTGATTCCCTGTCGCGAGGGGAAGGTTTTGGGGCAATCTCTGTTTTTCGAGCAGGAGGGGGCAGCATCCTCCTGACTGATGGGCATCTTTGTCCGTCGCCGGCACCTCTCGACGGTTGAAATGTAGCGGAGGGCCGCATACCACGGGGCTCGTCGGGGAACCTGGTTCCCGTCGGCGGTTCCCGTCGGCGGCCCGTTGGAGGGGTCATGCTCACCCGTTCGAAGCACGGGGCGAATTTCATGGGCGATCGAACGTTCGACATTCTGCTCGACATTCACCACGGCTTGCCGCGTCAGGGGCCGGGCGACGACATGTGTACGCGTCGTGCGCTTGCCATGTTCGACGGGCTACCCGCAGCCCCCGACGTGCTCGACGTAGGTTGTGGGCCGGGGATGCAGACACTCGCGCTCGCCGAGGCTCTCGGTTCAGAGGTCACGGCGGTCGATATCTTCGACGTGTTTCTCGACGAGTTGCGCGACCGCGCCCAGGAGCGGGGACTCGATGCGATGGTGCACCCGGTCAAGGCGTCGATGGATGCCATGCCCTTTGCGGATGCTTCCTTCGACCTCATCTGGGCGGAGGGTTCCGCCTATGTCATGGGCGTCGGCGAGGCGCTTCAGGCGTGGCGGCCGCTCCTTCGGGATGGCGGCTGCATCGCCTTCACCGAGATGGTCTGGCTCGTCGATGAGCCGCCCGCCGAAGCCGCCTCCTTCTTCGGGCAGGAGTACCCGGCGATGACCGACGTGCCCACTAACCTGCAGCTCATCCGAGATGCCGGCTACGAGGTCGTCGGGCATTTCACCCTCCCTGACTCGGCGTGGTGGGACAACTACTACGCGCCGCTCGAGGCGCGACTGCCCGAGATGCGACGCAAATATGCCGACGACCCGCAAGGGTTGGACATGATCGCGGCGAGTCAGCGCGAGATTGACGTGCGCCGACAGTTTCCAGATGCATACGGCTACGAATTCTTCGTGGCAAAGTCCACCTATATGACATAGCGCATTGAGCGGGGGCCGGGGAGCTGTGCTAAGAAAACCCTGGAATGCTCGGCCCAGCTCGCAACGTTTGCGTCTGGCGATTCACTTGGCGCCGGCCCTCGCTCCGGCTGTTTCATCGGAAGTGCCACATGTCTATTGAAGAGCTGCACCCTTGGTTTCTGGGCGCTTACGCCGAGAACCACGACGTCCTCGAAGATCTGCTTACCGAATTTTTGGCTGACCATGTCTACTGGCGGCGAAATTTCCATCCGGAGTGCCGCCCGCCGGTTCCCACCTCGGCGCAGTATCGCGATGACTACATCGAGTTCGTTGCCGAGCTCAAACAAGAGCTGTTCCAGTTGAGCGCCGACCTGAAGCGCTCGGTGCCTTGGTTCAGCCCGCGCTACGTGGGGCACATGTCGTCGGACCTGTTGCTCCCGGGGCTTATCGCAAGGGTCATGACCACGCTCTACAACCCCAACAACGTCTCCGAAGACGCCTCGCCGGCCACCCTCGAAAAGGAACTCGAGGTCGGCATGCAGCTGGCCGAGATGTTTGGGTATCCCATCGATGAGAGTGCCGAACCCTGCGCCTACGGTCACCTCACGTCGGGCGGAACGGTCGCCAACTACGAGGGCCTGCGCAACCTGATCGCGCTGGAGATGTACCCGATGGCACTGGCCCAGGCCTCCCGTGAGTTCGACGGCGAGTTGGGGCCGATGGGCCCCCTGGTCAAGCGGCTGACCGAGTACAGCGACTGGGAACTCGTGAACCTCGGTGTCGACGACATCATCGCGCTGCGCCGCGAGGCGCTCGGCTCAGCCAGAGAGCTGCACGGCCCTGCCGGTTTCGAGCGGTTCCGCAAGGCCATCAAAGCGGCGCGCTTCGAGGCGCTCGGCGCGGTTGACTTTTTCCGCACGCACAGCGAATTGAAGCCGCCGGTGGTGCTGGTGCCGTCGACGGCGCACTACTCGTGGGAAAAGGCGATGAAGGTCTTGGGCCTTGGTGCTCAGCACCTTCTCGAGGTCGGCGTCGACCGCAACATGCGCATGGACGTCGCCCAGCTTCGCACCGTCTTGGAGCAATGTCTGGACCAGAAGGTGCCCGTGCTCGCCCTGGTGGGCGTTCTGGGTAACACCGAGTTCGGCACCGTCGATCCCATCGGCGAACTGATGAACGTGCGCGACGAGTTCTCCGAGCGCGGCCTGCACGCCCCGGTTCATATCGACGCGGCGTGGGGCGGCTACCTCGCTTCGGTCTTTCGGGCCGAAGGGGGCGGACTGGTAGGGCGCGACATGCTCAAGAAGAAATTTCACTACTTCCCCAGCCAGACCGTCTACGAAGCCTTCGCCGCGCTGGGGCGCACCGATTCGATCACCGTCGACCCTCACAAGCTCGGCTACGTACCGTATCCCGCCGGCGCCTATGTCGCCAGAAACCGCGGCATGATCGAATTCCTCACCCAGGAGGCAGCCTACGTCTTCGATATCGAAGAGGAGAGCCACCAACGCTCGCTGGCCGACAAGCTCCGTCATCTGGGCCAGTACATTTTGGAGGGCTCCAAGCCCGGCTCGGCGGCCGCCTCGGCCTACGTGACGCATCGCGTCCTACCGCTGCACCACGACGGCTTCGGTCGCATCTTGCAGCAGACGATTCGCTCCTGCGAGTACTTCTACGACGCGATGCCCGAGTTCAAGGAGCGCGTGGGGGACTTGGTCAATCTGACCATCCCGTTCGAGCCCGACAGCAACTTGGTATGCTTGGCTATTAACCCGCGCGCCAACGACTCGCTGGCCCGGATGAACTGTTTTGGCCGACGTCTCTTCGAGCACATGAAGATTGATCCGAAGCAGCCCATCCAACAGCGCGAATTCGTTGCTTCGTACACCTCGCTGTTGGCGGAGCGCGTCAGTGATGAACGCGCCGCCGAGTTGCTCGGTGAGCTTGGCATCGACCCAGCTAGCCTGACGCCGAACCCGAGCGACGCCGAAGGGCAGGCCGACCACGTCTTTCTGATCCGCAACACGCTGATGAACCCGTGGCTATTGCACGAGCAGAACGGCAAAAACTACATCGACCTGTATTTGGATTATTTGGAGAGGATCATTCGCCAGGAGTTGGAAGGGTAGAGGGGGCATTGCAGGGACCGCGTGCTCGCGGCCCCTGCATCCTTCCTTACAATGCTCCCAGATCCTCGGTCGACTCTCGCGCCGCACCATCTTGGTGCTTCTCGTACGCACACTCCACCGGCATCGCTTCGCTCTCCAAGGACCCCGCCGCTCCGCGCGCCGGCGAGTCCGACGCCAGCGTGAAGTCCTGAGAGCCCAAGTCGACAAAGCCGGGCGCCGTGCCCGTCAGGTTGTCCGATTCGGTGACCGTCCCGCTGGCCGAGCCGTTGAATGAGTTGATCCAGCCCTCCGGAAGCCAATTGTAACTCATGTCGAGTTGACCCGTGTTATCGAGCAACGAGAGTGTCGAACTCTCCGGCGTATAGATGATATTGTTGCGCATCACGGCCGTCTCGTCGTCCGTCGACAATCTCAGCAGTGTGTTGCGATCGTTGCGAAGGGAGACCACTGTGTTGTGGTACAGGTGCAGTGTCCCTTTGCGGTAGTTGGCTTGGTCGCTTCCGTCGCCGCCGTAGTGGATAATCTGACGGTTGCCCGAGTCGTCTGCAGGTTCGACCAGGACGTTCCCGTACACGAAGGTGTCGCGATACGACGGGTCGCTTTTGACCTCATCCTTGCCCGAGTCGACCAGGTCGAGCTGTCGGTTACCACCCTCGAGCCAGTTGTAGCGCACGACCAGTCCCGCCGAGCGGTCCTTCAGGTTGTTGCCGCCGCATCCGTCGCAAAGAGGGCCAAAGCGGTTGTACTCGAAGGTGATTCCGACCGCCGAGGAGTAGTTGTTGTGCTCGTAGTAGCTTCCCTGGATGCCGTTCCCGTAGATGTGGTTGCCGGTGATGAGCACGTCGCGGGCGTTGGCGGTGATGAAGATGCCGTTGCCCGACCCATGAATGACACAGTTCTTCAGCGTCAGGTTGGAGCCGTCCTCGATGTAGAATGAGGCCGCGTTGCTGCGGTAGGTGCCGTTCGACCCGCCGTCATCGACGAAGGAATTCGAAGGATGCGCTCCGGTGATCTCGAGGTTCTCGACACGAATATGAGATGGCTGACCCGACGGGTTACTCGAGCCCCCAATCTTGACCACTCCACGGTTCTCATTCCAGAAGTCGAGTTCGGTGCGTGTCGTGGCATTCTCGCCGGTGATGACCGGTCGTTTGTCGCCGTCCATGATGCCGCGCACGACCACCGGCTTCTCGGCGGTGCCGGCGGTGGCGATGACCCACTTGCTTGCGTACGGCTCGGGCCGATAGTGGATGTTGATGAGGCTACCTGGCTGCAGCGACTCCCATGGAACTTCCGATGGGTCGGCGTACTCCTGACCCGGCCCAACCTCGTAGACGTGGTCGAACGTCTCGTTCGCAGCACCACCCGCCGGGCCGCAGTTGTCGGGTGTTGGTGGCGTGTCGGCGTCGACTTCGGCGTCAATGTCAGCGTCCGTTTGGCCGCTGTCGGCGGCGTCACTCGGGTCCGCGTCTTGGGCGGTCACATCGAGCGCTGTGTCGGAGGCGTCGGCGAGGTCACCAGTGTCTGTGGTGCCTGCATCCGACTCTGTCTGCTCATTGGTATTTTGCTTCGGATCGTCGTCCGAGCAGGCGGGCAGGGCGAGGGCGCCCACGAGGGCGATGACGATCCATCGAGTCGACATGTTCTTCAAGAGTTTGCTCCGAATAGTCGGTGGTTAGCGCGCTTCAAAAGGCCACTAGCGATTAAATTGCGGCTCTCCTGATTATCACCGGCGATGCGCGTGGGCAATGACGCTTTCACAATGAATTCGCGTCGGCTCGTTGCTTCTCCTGTCAATTCGAATGGCAGTGACCGAGTACGCTCGAGCAGGACGACTACGTGCAGTAATCGGCCTGGAAGGACACGGTGAGGGAATGGGGTTCGTCGACGAGCCGGGCCTTAGGCGCCGTCGTCAAAACTGATGGTATTTTCCGGCACGGTGAGGGAATGGGGTTCCCCGACGAGCCGCATTCTGTGCGGGGGCGGGGGCACTTGGTCTCGTTTTCTGAGGGCTTGTTCGGAGCAAGTACGAGCACATCGGGTGCGTTGTGCAGATGGCTGCAGTGATGACATTGTTAGCCAACCTTCTGCACGGAGCCGAGGATGATTCGAAAGCTACAGCCCGACGAGATAGACAGGGCCGTCGAAATCTGGCTGCGCGCCTCCATTGACGCTCACAGCTTCATCGACCGAGAGGTTTGGGAGTCAGGCGCCGAGGATATGCGCGAGGAGTATCTGCCTTCGGCCGAAAACTGGGCCCTGGATCACGACGGCGAGGTCGTAGGGTTCTTCTCGCTCGAAGGAAACATGCTCGCAGCCCTCTTCGTCGACCCGGAAGTCCAAGGCCGAGGCTTCGGCAAGAAGCTGCTCGACAAGGCGAAGTCGCTGCACTCTAGGCTTGTCGTGTCTGTCTACGAAGAGAACGACCGGGCTGTCTCGTTTTACAGGCGCCACGGATTCGCCTGTGCTGACCGTCGCAAGGACTTGCATACCGAGCATATGGAGTGGGTGATGGAGTGGGAGGCGGGGCAGGAGTAGGGGCTGATTTGGTGGTGAAAAATTGGGGGCTCGTGAGGGAACCAGGTTCCCCGACGAGGCCCATTCTGTGCGGGTTTGCTGAGTTTTTGGTCACTCTTTGACCGTCGCCTTCCAGACCTTTTCTGCGTGGGCGAGGAACCCTTCGGGAGCTGTCGCGAAGGCGGGATCGGCTTTGTAGTCACCGCCGATCCATTCGGTCTGCGACAGACGCATCTTGGAGTCGCCGCGCAGCACGTACTTCTCGCCGTCTTCGATGACAAGCACCTTGTGCGTCGCCGGGCTGACGTCCGAGCGACAGGCGGAGCGCCAGGCGAAGGTCGCCTCGCCCACGCTATCCTCGTCGAGGTCGGTCACCGACCAATCGCCGGTGAGCGGCTCGAGCGTCGTGTCGAACTCGCACTCGTCGATGAGTTCGACGAATTGGCGTACTTGCTCCCAGTCGCCACCTTCGGATTGGCGCCAATGGCGCGCCTGCAGCTTGGTGCCCGTCTTACCGGTAAGCTTGCGGCCGAAGATAACCATATTGGCGCCTTTGGCATCCGTCCAAGCGATTCCATCGACGACCTTCCCCTCAACGGAGACGCCCTCGGGCAACGTGTCGGCGAATTTGGTCTGCTCGACCTTCGTGGTCGGCTGCACCGGTTCCTCTTGGTCGGGAGCTTCGGCTTCAGGTTTCTTCTCCTCGTCTCCAGCGTTGTCTTCTACCTTCGACTCGGCGGAGGCCTCGGCTTCGACGGTCTCAGCCTCGGCCGGCTCGGCGTCGTCCTGCGGAGGCTTCTCGCAGCCCGTGAGGGTCACGCCGAGAGCAAGCCCGGCCAAGACGATTCCATATCCAATGCGATTACGATTCATGTGAGCTCCGTACCAATCGGTGCGCGGATTGCCCGGGCGTTGGCGCGAGCGCCAACGTATCTCGCAGGCTCCCGGATGTATCCAATAGTGTGTGGAGTTCCTCTAACACGGAGGCAGGCATGAGACCATTCGTTCGAACGGGGCTCGCGCTCACCGCGGCGTTGGCATTTGGTTGTCAGTCCGGCTCGGCGCGCGCCGGGGATGGAGACGCGGCGGCCGAACAAGCACAGAAGGGCGAACAAGCAGAGGAGGCAGACATGCTCGAATCGATCGACCTCGACGGGCACGCCTGGGAGCATCGCATTATCTTGCTGTTCGCCCCCAGTGCTACACAGGCTGACTACCAGGCGATACGCGACGCCCTGTCGGAGCGCCAAGACGGCGTCGAGGACCGCGACCTGGTCGTCTATCACCTCTTCTTCGAGGAGGCGGGGCATGTGGGCGACCGCGGAATCTCACCCGTGGCCACCCGCCAACTCGCCGAGCGTTACGACGCGTCGGATGACGGCTTCACCTACGTACTCATCGGAAAAGACGGCACGGTCAAGAACCGCGCTGATGAGGCCGTGGCGGTCGACGACATCTTCGGGCGTATCGACAGCATGCCGATGCGCCGGCGCGAGATGCGCGAAGAGTAAAGCACAACTTCAACCGCGCTGGGCGTCGACCAGCGCCGTCCACGCCTCGTCTGAGAAGTCGGTCGCGTGCACCTTCTCGAGTTTTGGCAAACGGAGTAGTGGCTCGAGCGACGCGGCGGGATCGTCGTCGGCAGGCGTTCCCTGGATGTCGAGCGACTCGAGGTGGTCCAGGCCCGCCAGCGGGGTCAGGTCCTCGACGTTCGTCTGTAAGATGTCCAACACGCGCAATCGCTCGAGTTTGGCCAGCGGTGAGATGTCTTCAACCCACCCGTCATCGAGGGAGAGCACCTCGAGCGCCTGGAGGGACTCTAGCGGCGACAGATCCTCGAAGGCGCCCCAACTGACCGACAACTCACGAAGCTCGGTGAGCGGCGACAACGGCGCCAGACTCGGCAGCGCGCATTGGCCGACGTCGAGGGCCTCGAGGTTGTGAAGCTCTCCGATGACCTCCGGTAGCTCGGCATACTCCGCCTGCGCCCAGGAACTCGGAAGGTCGCCGTGATTCCAAGAGCCCTCGAGGTCGAGGCGCCGAAGCTTTTCCATCGTCGCCATCTCGGCAGGATACGCCGTCACCTGCTTCATCTGGGCGAATTCGAGTGACTCGAGCTTTGGAAGCTCGGTCAAGGTCAATGGAAAGTGGTCGAAGGCATTATTTCGAAGTCGCACGGTCTGGAGGTTGTCGAGTCGTGCGAACTCGACGGGGAGCTCGGCCAAGCCGGCCGAGACGACCTCGATCTCCTCGAGCCGTTCGAGGTGTTCGACGGCCGGCGGAATCACCAGGTGGGAGCGCTGCCCGTCGATATCGCGCGCAAAGTGGCCCCAGACCTCCAGATACACGAGCCCGGTGAGATGCTCGCAGACGAGGTCGATGTCGTCGAAGATGAAGTGGCTGGCCAGGCGTAAGTGAGTGAGTTGCTCGGCCATGGGCAACGCATGGTTGACCCGGACATTCTTCAACTTCAGGTCGGTGACCGCGGTCTCGAACAAGCGACTCGGCAACGGGACCGACGCGTCTTTAGGGCCTTCGACCGAGATGGCGGCGAGGTGCGGGAGCTCGCCGAGTGCTCTCGAGACTTCCAAGTCACCGTGGATGCCCACGAGGCTCAACGAGCGCAACTCCTCGAGACGCGCGATGTCGTCGGGGATGCGGTCGAGCCCCTTGCAGTTCAGCCGAAGCGCATGTGCATCGGTGGCGTGTTCGAGTGCATCGTCGAGCGATTGAAAGACTTTCATCGGCACCGCCTCGGTTCGGTGAAACGAGTCGAGTTCAAACGAGCAGAGTGAGAGAGGCTCGGTTATATCGGCCTGCCGATGGGTCAACAAGAGGAGTTTGGACGACGCAAGGAGACGCACACGCCGTCGTGAGAGGCGCTACCCTGAGAACGCGAAGGCGAAGAAGAGGTACGCTGCCTCTGCACTCAGTATGCGAGCGGGGCGACCGGCTGGTTCTCGGTCACCGCCGGCAACAGGCGAAGAAGACGCGTCAGCGCCCGTGGTTCGGTTCGAATCAAGAGGAGGTTGCGGCCTCGGCGCGCGACCAGCCAAAACGCCTCGTCCATCGTCGCCAAGCAAGCCGGGAAGTACTCGTCGTCCAACGCCGCACGCAGCTTACCGGGATAGTTGGCGATGCGCTGGGCGTGTGTGAGCAGGCGGTTGTAGTTACGGATCGTGGGAAGGTCGACGCTGCAGTCGACCGGCACGAAGAGCTTGCTCGACGTCATTTGCCGCAGAATCCACACCTCGAAGGCGTCATCCGCGAACAGCTTGTCGATATTCCATGCGACTGGGCGAACGGTGTAGTCGGTTTGGAGGCGGGAGGCTGCGATCGCCAGGTGCCCGAGCCCACACCTACTGGGTGGAGCGCCGTCCATCGCGTGTTCCTCCGCCTCGACTCGCAGCAGGTCTTCTTCTCCGTGCGAGAGAACGTCGAGGAGCACGCGCGCAGTCTCCTCGCAATTTGGCTTCTCCAAGCCCTCGGCCACGAGCGTGCCTTTGTCAGCTCGGAAGCTCGCAAGCGGTTTGGCGGTGGCATCACGGATGACCACCTTCATCGGCTCTTCGAAAGTGTGGCAAAGGCGCAACAACAAGATGCAGTTGATCAGTCTCGGCCGGGGCGTCAGCTCCCAGTGGCCATGCTTCGATGCGGTTAGGCCCGGCTGCGTCTCTTCGAATCCGAGCCCACGATCGAACCCAACTTCGGTCGGGTCGTTGTCAATGCCCCCTGTCTCGCTCCGCTCCTCCTCTTCTGGGAGGGACTCGAGGTCGATTCCGAGCGAGGCGGCGACGTCGAAGACCTCATCACGGTTTCGCGTGATTGGGAGCACTTCCTGCAGGTACTTGCGAGCTTGAATTGGCTCGTCTCGATGGTTGATGGCGAGTTGGAGGAGGGTTTGCACAGCCGAGTGATGATCGCCACGCCGGAACTGGAGGTGGGCGAGCTCCACCATCGCCTTCTCGTTCGCCTCCGGCTTCGACGCGGCGAATCGAAGCGCGTTTTCCGCCGCTCCGAAAAGGCCCTGCTCGATGAAGTCGTGGGCGAGGGGCACCAGCTCGTGAGCCAGCGCCACTGCGGTTTGATCGGTGAAGTCCGGAGACCGCAGCAAGAGGTTGATAAACGCATCGAGTTCTTGAGCGGTGGAGCTGTCGTCTTCAACCTTCCAGAGGTCGCCGATGAGGTCGAAGTAGTTGGTCCAGGGGTATTGTTGTTCGGCTGTATTTCGCATGTCTGTCGAAGCTTGTCGTGTAAGGTGGGGGGCGCTGGACGTTTGTCGCGTAGGTTAACGTGATTGGAGTTCAGTGCCGTGACCGCCGTGGATTTGTGTTGCCCGCAGTATACAAACGATGGCCGGTCGATGGGAAGCTGAAGTGATAAAAACGTTACAATAGTGTGAATAAGTGTTTCCCTTTGCGTTGTATAGCAGAGCAGGTGGACATCACGAATCGACGAAAAAATGGATCGCGCCGGGCGCGGCGGCTACACTGGCGGTATTCGCAGTATCGATCTCTATGGGAGTTCGGTGATGAGTCAGGCGGTCTCCGACGACAACACGATCATCGGCCGGACGTTTTTCGGCGAGTATCGGGTGGTCGAAAAGCTGGGGGAGGGCGGAAACGGCGCGGTCTACCTCGCCCGCCAACGCGCCATCGAGCAGTATATCGCGTTAAAGGTGCTCCCCGGCGAGCAGGCGGCGACCGAGGAGGTCATCGGGCGCTTTCATCGCGAGGCGCGCGCCATCAGCATGCTCACCCACCCTAATATCGTGCGGGTGCTCATCTTCGGGCGCACCGATGACGACCTGCTGTGCCTGGCGATGGAGTACGTCGATGGGCGTGACCTACGCACGGCGATGGCCGAGCGCGACTTCGACGAGTTGCGGGTCATCAAAGTCATGAAGCAGATCTGCAGCGCGGTCTTCGAGGCCCACGAGTTGGGCATCATCCACCGCGACCTCACCCCCGAGAATATCCTGCTGTGCGAGTTTCGCGGAGAGCCCGACTTCGTCAAAATCCTCGACTTCGGTCTGGCTAAGATCCGCCAGCCCGACGACGCCGACCCCGGACTCACACGCCAGGGCGTCGTCTACGGCACCCCGATGTACCTGTCGCCCGAGCAAGGCCGCGCCGACGACGTCGACTGGCGCACCGATATCTACAGTCTGGGCTGCATCCTGTACGAATTGATGGTCGGCGTGCCCCCGTTCGACGGGGCGGGGCCGCGCGAGATCATCGCCAAGCAGATCGCTGAAGAGCCCGTCCGCCTGGCCGAGTTCGTGCCCGAGCGCGCCTCCGAGACGATGCAGCGCATCATCAACCGTGCGATGGCCAAAGCACCCGAGGACCGTTTCCAGACCGGCCTCGAGATGTTCGACGCCCTTGTCGAACGCGAGCGTGAGTTGCTCGCCGAGCGCAAGCTCCCCGCCAAGTCGTCGTATTACCCGGGGGTCGAGGTGACCGGGTCTGGTTCCGGCGACTACGAGGCGGCGGTGATCGATGACGTGGACGACCTCGCAGATCTCGACGAAGACCTCGCCGCCGGGGCCACGCCCGACGAGCACGACCCGCGGCTGACGATGATGGTCATCGTCAACGGCGTGCTGCTCTGCGCGGTGCTCGTGCTGTTGGGGCTGGTAAGTTGGCTGACGAGATGAGCCTCGTGCAGCCAAGTGCTCGGCTGTCTTCAGTCGTACTCGATGACAGCATTCGTCCGGTGGTCGGTCAGGTTGGGCAATAGGCGTAGAAGCTGCGTCCATCGGCGCGGCTCGGCGCGGATCAGCAGGACGTCGGCTCCTTTGCGCGCCACCAACCACAGGGCGTCTTGCATCTCGCCGATGCATGCACAGGGGTGCTCGTCGTCGAGTGCGACCTGGAACTGGCCGGGCAACTCGGCCAGGCGCTGTGCGTGAGTGAGCAGCCTG
Organism: Persicimonas caeni; assembly: GCF_006517175.1. Lineage (NCBI taxonomy): Bacteria > Deltaproteobacteria > Bradymonadales > Bradymonadaceae > Persicimonas > Persicimonas caeni. Next base: position 6,787,860 of record NZ_CP041186.1, read on the forward strand.
TGAAAGTCGTCCAGCTCGAACTCGGTCGTGCTCGACTTGATCGGAACAAAGATATCTCTAGGCGCGACTTGTCGAAGTACCGACCACTCGAAGAGGTCGTCGGCGAGCAGTGAGTCGAGATCCCAGGGGATGGGTTGCGCTGGGTAATCGCTCCAATGACGGGCCGCGGCGAGCAGTGCGTCGCCCAGTCGGACAGCCGAGCGGTTGCCGCTGGCTGGCTGGGCGCGTTGCGCGCGCACCTCGAGCTCCTCGCCTTCGCCGTGCGACAGGACCTCGAGGAGAGTTCGGGCGACTTGGTCGCGCTCGGTGGCTTCTTGTCTGCTCGTCCCTTGGCCGATCTGTGTGATCTTGCCGTTGTGGATGATCAAGGCGCCGACCTGCTCGCCGGCCGCGTCGTTAATGGCGACCTCGGCGGGCTCATCGAAGGTGTTAACGAGCCGCAAGAGCAACAAGCAGTTCTTCAGCGGCGAGCCGGGCGTCAACTGCCAGGTGTCGCTCTCGAGTTTGGCTGTGCCAGGCTCGGTCGTCTCGGCCCCGAGTCCTTGGCCCTGACGCATTTGAGAGTCGTCGTCCTCGAATGCTTCCCTCTCGAAGGCCATCTTGGCCATCGGAGCGCGTGCTTCGGCGGGGTCTGTGAGCGACTCCAGAGGGACCTCGAGATCTTCGGCGACGCGGTACACACTGTCGCGGCACTTGGTGATGGCAAGCGAGTCGTGGAGATAATCGCGGGCGCGTTCGGGTTGGTGGGCCCAATCGGCAGCGAGCTCCAAGAGGGTCTTTTCGGCGCCGCGGTGATCGCCCCCGCGGAATTGCAGGTTGGCGAACTCCGCGCGGGCCTTCGAGTTCACCGCCGGCTGCGCGGCCGCATATTCTAGCGCCCGTTTGGCGGTGCTGAACATGGCTCGCCCGATGTACTCGCGGGCCTGGGAGACGAGCACCTCGGCTAGCTCTGCGGCCATCTCCGAGTCGAACTCGGGGTAGCGTTGCAAGTAGGTGAGCGCCACGTCGAGCTCGACGGCTGCGGAGGTGTCGTCGACGGACTGCCACAACTCGTCGAGGAGATTGAAGTAATTGATCCAGGGCGATCGTACGGCTCGTTTACTCGTCATAAATACTGCTTGGAGTAAGACCTGAGTCAGCGGTCTGACGTGAGAATAGTCGGCGTTGACGGAAGCCCGTGAGGGGGCTCGAGGGCTGGGCGATTGGACTGGAGCGAATAGAGTAGAAGGATGAGTTGAATCTTCCGGTGCTTTGAGTTGAATAGGCTACGTGCGATTTTAACGTGCTGTCAAGCGGATGGCGCGGCCGCGGCGCCGCAGGGCTGCTCATTGCTCATCGTCTCGCAAGAAGACCACCCGATGCGCCTCGTCGGCCTGCGGCCACTGCACCGACTCGAGCTGCTTGTCGAGCACGGCGTCGGGCACCGAGCGGTCGCGCTCGCGGTTGCGGCGCCGAAACTCACCGGGCTCCATGTGGAAGCAGACGAGCGTGGTGAACGCGTCGTAGTCGAAGCCGAGGCCCAACGGAAGCCCGCGAAAGTCGCGGCGCAGGTTGGTCGCATCCCAGACCACCTTGCGATGATTGCGAAGGTGGTCTTTGAGCTGCTCTTTGGCGATCTGGCGCACCTCGCCGTTTCGCGACTGATCGGCGGTGTCGCCGGTCAGCTCTTCGCGGATGTCATCCATCGACACCACGTGGTGCTCTGGCAGATGGTGGCGCGCCCAGGTGGTCTTTCCCGACCCGCTCGGGCCGCACAGCACGACCAGATCGGCGAATGCGTCGCGGTAGCCGTACGACTTGGCGACCGCCTCTTGGGGCGTGTAGATCTCGCCTCGCTCGGCTTCCCTTACCGCCCGGGCAAAGACGAACGCGCGCGTCGTTTCGTCGAAGCCGTTGAGCTCGGCGCAGATATGTTCCCACCACCCCTCGTACAAGCTTTGCGTCGGCTGCATGGCGCCGAAGACGCCGTGCTCCACTGCGAATAATCCGAACAGGTCGATATACTCGATTTGTTCGGCTCGGTCCGGGCACCGGCGCCCGCGCATGTCGGCCTGCTCCAACAGATACAACAACTCGACGTCAGCCAGGCGCGCAAGCTTGCGGTAGCGCCTGGCCGGTCGGTCGTCGATGACCAGGTGCTTGGGGTCGTGGTGGTGGCCGACGAGCGCCAACACCTGCGTGGTGACCGAAGCCGGCAAACCGAGCTCGAGGATCCTGTACGCCAGGTACGAACGCCCCTCGTCGGCATGACGCGGCGCGACGATGCGCTCTTTACCGGCGATGACACGCGTCTGGGTGCGAAGCGGCTTGGCGATGTCGTGGAACACCGCGCTCAACACGAGCGCGAGCCGCCGCTCGGCCGACAATTCGACCTGCTCGAGCAGGCCGTAGGTCTCCTCGATCACCATCGACGTATGCACGTAGACGTCGCCCTCGGCGTGCCACTCGGGGTCCTGCGGCGTATCGCCGAGCCGGTGGAGCAGGGCGAATCGCTCACCCCACGCTTCGACGATGGCGGCGAGGTCGGGCGTCGCCCCCTCGTAGATTTGTTGTGCCAGGGTATCCATGGTTCAGTCCTCGGCGAGGCCGTTTGCAATGACCTCGCGGTGCATCCAGTGTTCGTCGGTGGTGACGTGATTCGACCGCACCCATTTGGCGATGTGGTCGCGAAACACCCCGTGGTGAAAGCCCTCGGCGGTGCGCACGACGTAGCCCTCTTGCGTCTCCGTATCGATGTCGTCGGCGAGTCCACGTATCAGCTCTTCGTGCCAGGGGCCGCGATAGAGGATGGGCACATGCTCGAGACCGAGGAGTGCGCACCACTCTAAGGCCGCGTCCCAGTCGAGGCAGACGTTCTCCTCGTTCCACACCGAGAAAACCTCGAAGTACGAGGCGAGTTCGGTGTAGCGGAGAGAATGCTCGGCGTAGAGGTTCTCCCCGCACACGCGCCAGGCCTCCGGGATGAGGTGGCCGATACGTCCCTGGAGTCTCTTGACCCAGTTGCGGCTCGGGTGATGACGCGAGTCGACCGAGCGCGCATGGATATGGTCGCGATACATCGTGGTGTTCTCGCCGTCGCGTTTCTCGGTGACCACGACCTCGCGCCCCTCGAAGTTCGACACGTCCCACCGAAAGACGTCGTCCTCGCTCGCACCGGGCGACCAAGGAAGGTGCGGAGTGCGCGGGTATTTTGTGTAGTTTGTCATGGCGTTCGTGATTCAAAATGGGGCCCAAGAAACGACAAAAGCCGGAACCCTCATCGGCACCGGCTCGAAACGGCAACATGTGTATGGGCACGCTACATGACCGCAGGGCGGTCCGGCGGGGTCGATGATGATATGTAGGTGTCCTTACGCATAGCTTTCTCCTTGGCCGGCACCATAGCGGCGGATTTTCGGGTGTCAAGTCAACCACGTACGGGAATGGGGCTCCCCGCAGGTTCGATCAGCGATCGCCCGTCCAGGGGTGACGAGGCCGTTCGAGACCGCCGGGGTGACTCAACGCCCCGGCAATGGCATACCTCCCCCTTTCCCCAGCGATGCGGGCGCTTTTTTAGAGGCAGACCTTCCAGGTCTGGTCTCGGGGCGTTTTCGCCCCGGGTTGTCTTTCGAAAGAGTGACGGCGTCGGCTGCGGGCTCAAGCCTCGAAGGCGTCAAACTCAGTGGTGTCCAGTATGGGAATGCACAGCGTCATAAGCGCCTGCTCGACAACCATCTTCCAGGTTGGCTTGTGCCACTTCTCTGCGGATTTGTTGCGAGTCAGCGCACGCAGCATCGCCAGAATATTGATGGCAATGGAGCGCAAAAGCCCCGCCACGAGCACCCCATCGGGATGCATCGTCCACGGCGTTCGACGCGCGTCTTCATCGAAGATGGCATCGGCGGTCCAGTGGCCTTCATTCTCGCAGCGCCAGTGGGCTCGGGCGAGTGCGAGCGCCTCTTTCGCCCCAAGCTCATCTGGGGACTCGGAGCTGACGAAGTAGCGGTTTCCTACCTCGGCGTCCTCGTCGCCGGCGACCACCCGCTCGATGCGCACCACCTGCCTGGCACCCTCGAAGCCGTACTCCCCGTCGAGCTTTTCGCGCCAGACGCTATAGCAGATCGTCTTTCCACGCTCTTCGACCACGTCCCGATGGTCAGCCTGACGACCTTCTCTGTCACCGAGAGTGTCGACGGCATGCTCCCAGAGCCTGCCCTGGCCGACTTTGAGCGACATCAAATAACCAATGTCGCGCCCCTGGAGCATCTGGGCGACCTCGGGGGTGGCGTTACCGGCGTCGAGCGTGACCCGCTCAATGAGTTTGGTGCGTCCGTAGGCCGACATGAGCGCCGAGACGGTCAGCTCGATGGCGCCCCATTCATTTGTCTGACCGGCGATCGGCCACTGATCCAGCGCGACCGCCGCACTCGAGGAGATCAATGTAGTGCGATGGACGCGGATAAGGCCGCACAGCTTGCCGTGGCTGCTCTCCTGGAGCTGGACGTGGGGAAACTGAGTCGACAGCACCTGGCGAAGCTCGGCGGGGGCCAACGTGGCGCCATCGAGGCTTGTGCGCTGGGTGACGAGCGCGCGCAGGCGCTTTTCGGGGACGGTGGCCACATGCTTGCCGTCGATCGCGGCGGTGCTTTTTTGCAGGCGCACCGGTACAAGACGGCCTCGGCGCCACTCGGCTTTGACCTGCCGATGGAGGCATCGGCGAAGCTGGGGCCATTTGATGCGGGGCAAAACCAGACCAAAGGCGTTGTCCGACACCCGCTCTTTAAGCCCGACTTGGGCGCGCACTGTGGGCCGAAGCTGCTCGCTTCTGACCTCCACGGCCCGCACCGAGCGGGCGTGCGTCGAAAAGGCGAGTGCTCCCAGCTTGAGAAGCGCGTGCAGCGGGTGGACAACCCACTGCTGGGCTCGCGGATCGTCGACCCTCTCAAAGCGGGCATCCGAAATACGACGTAAAAAGCCCTTGGGTGTAGCGGCGTTTCTGCTTATTCTCATCTGTGCCATATCGACCTCATTCGTGAGGGAAAAGGCATCGACGGCGTCCGCAGCTTAGCCCGCAGGGACGCCGTCACTCTTTCTTGGCTCAGATGATACGAAATCTAGATCGGTGGGTCGATCCCTCGACCGGAGCCGTGACCGGAGACCGGAGCCGTGACCGGACACCGGAGCCGTGACCGGTGCCGGCCGTCGACTCGGCGCGCTGCGCACGCCATGGAGGTGGGTGGGCGCGCATCTAGCTTTCAGGCTTTCCGTCCACCGGGACAAGCCCGGTGGGGCGGCTGCCTCGCCGAATTGCGAAAAAGAACCGCAGCTCAATCGTTGAGCGAACCTGAGGCTCCCCGACGAGGCCCGTTTGATGCGGGTGTGAGCGGAGCCACGTAAGGGAATGGGGTTCCCCGACGAGGCTCATTTTATGCGGGTGTGCGGGGGATTCACGAGGTCCCTTGGCGCGACGCGTTTCGATGGGTTAGGCTCCGAGAGAGCCACGTAAGGGAATGGGGTTCCCCGACGAGGCTCATTTTATGCGGGTGTGCGGGGGATTCACGAGGTCCCTTGGCGCGACGCGTTTCGATGGGTTAGGCTCCGAGAGAGCCAGCCACGTAAGGGAATGGGGTTCCCCGACGAGGCTCATTTTATGCGGGTGTGCGGGGGATTCACGAGGTCCCTTGGCGCGACGCGTTTCGATGGGTTAGGCTCCGAGAGAGCCAGGACCTCACCCGGAAGTTCCCATGACCCGACAATTCGTCACCGCTATCGCCACCGCCCTAGCCGTTGTCTCATTCTCGGCAATGGGCTGCAGCACCGCCAAAGACGAGGTGCGTGAGACGCCCGCGCCCGAGAAACAGAAGCTGGCGACGACCAAGCCCTCCGGCCCATTGCCGCCCGAGCTCGCCACCGAGTCGGAGCGATGGGAGGTGTATGCGCGTTACGGGACGCTGAAGCCCCAGATCGTCGTCGTCGACGCCGGCCTTGAAGCCGACAAACTCGCCGGCTACCTGCCGCAGTTGGTTCGAGTGCGCGTCTCGTTCCCCAACCCCGACCCGAGCGGCATGCCCGACCGAAAGGCCCTCGGCTGGCTCAACGAGATCAGCGACTTTCTGCACGCGCTCGCCCAGAAGAATCGGTGGAGCATCCCCGGCTGGGTGACCCACGACGGGGTGCGTGACTTCTACGTGTACGGCCCCTCGGAGCTGACCAAGGCGCTGCCGAAAGCGGTGCGCGACCAATATCCGGAGATCGACGTAGCGTTCGAGGCCGAGCAAGAGCCGGCATGGGAGACCTACCAAACGTTGCTGTACCCACGGCCGGTCGACTGGCAGGTCATCAGTAACCAACGCGTCATCCAGAAGCTGCGCGACCTCGGCGACACGCTGCAAACGCCCCGCAAGGTAATGCACTGGGCCCATTTCCCGAGCGAAGAGGCGCGCGAGTCATTCGCCGAGACCCTCGACGAATTCGAAGTCGACGAGATGTCGAAAGCCGACGACTCCCAAATGCCCTACGCGGTGCGCTTCTCACACACGACGAGCGTCGAGCCGCCGGTCATCAATCCGGTCACCATCCGCCTGATGCGCCTCGCCGCCGCGCACGGCGGCGAGTACGACGGGTGGGAGACTTCGGTCACAACGCAGGTCGAATGACCCCCAAATTGGCCGCCCCCGTTAGGGAACGGGGTTCCCCGACGAGCCGGCGAGTACGACGGGTGGGAAACTTCGCTCACAACGCAGGTCGAATGACCGCCAAATTGGCCGCCCCCGTTAGGGAACGGGGTTCCCCGACGAGCCGCATTTGGTGCGGGTTTGCGAAGTTTTAGGGGGCCGTGACGTGGCGGTGCAATTGCCTCGCCGGCCTAAGCTTTGCGGTCGATGACCGGTGCGTAGAAGAGGGCGCGCAGGAGGCCGAGGAATCCGCCGAGGACGAATGCCCAGGGGAGGGCGGCGAGCGTCGTGCGCCAGTCGGGTTTCATCCAGCCGTGGACGACCACCTTCTCGGAGTCGTCCGGGGTGCTGGCAATTCGGCCGTGTTTGGCGAAGAAGGTCTCTTGGAGATGGTGATCGGGGGAGTGGCCGTCGGCGAGCATCTCTCGTTCGAATCGTAGGTACTTTCGTTGGAAGTCGCGGCCGCGCTCGAGCTCGGCGTCGAAGACATGGCGAAGGGCGGCCGCCGATTCACCCAAATGAGCTTGGAGCTCGGTCTTGCGATCGCCGCAATACTTGTGCAACTCGGCGCGCACCGACTCGGGCCAGCCGGCCCCGAGCCGCTCGGCGCGCTCGTAGGCGGCCCAGGCAAGTCGCGGGCGTCCCACTCGCTCCATGATGCCGCCCAGCGTCAGCGCGAAGTGTGGGTTTGGACCGCCGCCCAGCCGCCACATGCCCACAATGCCCAGGACAGGGTCGTCGAACGGCACGGCGACGTTTTGGGACAATCCATCGATATCGCTCCACTCGCCCTCGGCGCCCACATCTCGGATGAGGTCGCGAACGCCGATGCCGCCGATCTCTTCGGCCACCTGGTGCCAGCCCTGTTCGACGGTGTCCCAATCGTAGCGTGCCGGGGAGAAGAGAGGGCGTGAGAGGTCGCCGAGTTCACGTCCGACATAGTGCGTTCCCGACCCGTCGAAGCGCATGTCATCGCAGCTACGGTGGACGTCCAACCGATTGCCGACCATATCGTAGCGCCGGAGGAAGTCCGGGTATTCGGCACCGTAAAGCAAATATTCGATGGCAGCCTTCTGCCACACTTCACGGCCGAAATGCGCATTCGGATTGGCGGTGATCGCCTTGTCGATAAAGCTGAGCGCCTCTTCGAGACTATGGCGAGCATCCGGGGCGCCGGAAAGCGCGGCCTTCGCCGAGCGATGGGCGAGCACGGTGCCCAGGTTGGCATAGGTGGTGTAGCGCGGAAGGTCGGCTGCCTTTTGGAGTTGCAGCTTGTCGCGCAGCAAAGCCTCGGCTTCGTCGTACTCTCCGAGTCGGTCGAGGCCGACCGCCAGGTCATCGACGTGGCCGAACCACTCGGCGGGCGGGCGCTCGTCGGTGTCGCGGTTCCACCGGCGGTCGAGCCGGGCGAGTTTTTGGCGAGCGCGTGCGTTTCGCGCCCGGTAATATGCCTCGCCGGGGCGTACGTAGCGCTCGTGCAGGATGTCGTGCACCATCGCGAAGCGAAGCGTGACCGGCTTGGCCAGCCGGGCGCGAAGGCTTGAACGACGGTCGTTCTCGTTACCGTCGAACGCGCCTTCCACCCAGAATCGCTTCCATCGGCCACCGCGATCAGCCGGGCGGTCGAGGTGGCGCCAAGGCCGGGTTTTCCTGAGCGGGAAATGGTGCGGCGCCGGTACCTGCACCGTGGGGCTTGGCGCCAGCGTGCGCGTCAAGGTCATGTCCAGGTCGGTGACGCGGTCGACGACCAAGACGCCCACGCCGACCGCGATTCCCAGCACCACCGTGGTGCCGACAGTCTTGGGCCAAAGCAGCGTCGGTGGTAAATCCGCGGCGGCGCCGCCGACGTATTCGCGCAGGGCTCGAAGTCGCTCTCGACGCGCCCACGCGAACGCCCCGCTCAGCAGCAAGACGGCGAGCGCAGACGAGCCGCCGAGTTTTAACCAGAAACTCGGTGGATAGCTCGGCTCGGCGAAGTAGGCGAGGTGCTCGTCCAGAGTCTCCAGAGTGACGGGATGGAGGGGGCGGCGAAACTCTCCCGAGGGTTGCGTAAATAGGTCATCGGAGGCCGCGTCGGGGTGACTATCCTCGACGACGGACTGCCAATACGCCTGTCTGTAGCGCTGCTCGGCATAGTCGATCAGCGAGTCGTTGAGACACGCCGACGCGAACTCTGCGCCAAGAATGAGGACGGCGAGGAAGCTCGCCAGCCCGGCCAAGCGAGTCGGTTTCATGGCTCGGCTCCGCTACCGTCCGGCGTATGGGACATCTCGATGGACAGGTCGACGACGGATTGGCTCGAGCCCGAAAACCGCGGGGTGCTAGCAGCCCGGAGTACCTGCTCGAGGCATTCGTCGAGCCGGTCGGTGTCGTCGAGTTGCTCGAACGCTGTCTGGGTCAATGAAGCCGACTTCATGCCGTAGTTCGGGTCGATGAAGAGTCGGCCTGTGAAGGTATACGTTCCCTGGCGACCAGCGGCATGCTGCGCCCTCTGCTCGAAGCATTCGATGAGCCGGTCGAGCGTTCTCTCGGCGATCGCGGTGGCCTTATGCTCGGGCAGAAAGCCGTCGACCTCGACGTGCGTGACCTCAGCGAGCCAGCGGCCCTTGCCGCGCTCGACGGGGTGTTGTTCTGCGCCGAGTGAACCGAACCCTGCAGTCCCAAAAGAAAGCTCTTCGAGCAATGAAACTCCAGGCTTGGACAGCAAGACGTACGACAGATGTCTGGGCGACGGCGCGAGGTGGCCGTCGAGGCGTTCTGGCGGCGGTTGGTACTCTTGCCAGGGAAGCCGTCCCTCGGGGTAGAAGGTTTCCTCGAAGCGAAAATAGACGTCGGAAAGGGCCTCAGAATCGACGCGCCGACCGAACTGCCGCTCGAGCAAATCTGGGTCCGAGTCGCTCCGGTGAAACGCCAATTGCAGAAAGGCGATGTGGGCGAGCGCCGAGGCCAACACACACACCGCCAGGACTGCCGAGCTGCGCTCGAGCAGCGACTGATGGTGGGTCGACGTTGGAGAGGCGTCGTCTGACATAGGGGTAGCAGCAGGGGGCGTGAGGACCCGTGGCTGTGGTGAAGGGACGCGACGAGCAACGGTCTATCTCGAAGGCTCCCGATTGTGTCCAAGCGCGTGTACCAATGATTAGCACGGAGCCAGACATGATGTCACATGCCGGTCCGCTGCAGACGTGAACCGCTGTTCGCCGGGTAAGGCGATGGAGGAGTGGTTTTGGCTCCAGACGAGCACGTATGCGCGATTGGCATTGGCCGGAGAAGCGACCTCATTGCAGTCGAAAGGCGGGGCACGGCCAGGGCCACAGTTTGGGGTGCTTTTTTGGCCCCTCGTAAGGGAATGGGGTTCCCCGACGACGCACGTTTTATGCGGGTTTGCGGGAGGTGAGCCAGTTTCCGAGCACCTCGTACACCTCCGGTTTGCACAACACGTCGAGGTGGCTGCAGCGCCTGGCGACGAACTGGTGGGCTTCGTCCAGGCCGAGGTCGTATTTGGGGTCCTCGTGGCGCCCCAGCGCGCTGTCGAGTTGGACGAGGCCGTCGCCGACGACGTGGTCGGTGACGTAGGTGGACGTGGCGGCCGTCGTGGCTGCGACGGCGTAGCATGCGACGCCCTTGGGGAGCGGTACCGGCTGGCGGCAATCAGTCGAGAGCTCGAAGCGCTCGCAGTCGCGCCAATCTTCGTGGACGAGGTTGCCGTAGCGCAGGTCGGTGACGCCGGCGCTTCGAATCTTAGCCAGCCGCGAAATGGGGGCGCTGTAGGCGCTGATTTGCAGGATCTGGTGCAGCCAGTTGCCGGAGCGCTCCAGCAGCGCGCCGTGGTGAGGCGTCGCCAAGAAGACGAGGTTGCGCAGGCGCTCGCGCCACGCGTGACCGGCCTCTTCGGCGTAGTGGCACGCGCTTCGGGCGACTAGGCCGCCCATACTGTGGGCGAGGATGCTCAGTTCGGTCAGCTCGGGCAGCTCGGCGGTGAACCCGTCGAGCAGGGCGGCCAAGTCGGCGCCGTTCTCGGAGATGTGGCGGCCGGAGTTGTAGCGCAGGTAAATCGGCACGTAGCCGAGCTCTTCGGCCAGTGCCTGGCCGTGGTCGTGGCCTTTGCGAAGCCATTGCAGGTCGTTGCTGCTCGAGCCGTGGACCATCAGCAGGACCCGGCCGCCCGCTTTTCTCACCGCGGCGTGCAGTTTGGCGTCGTCGGCCGATACGGCGCGGCCGTCCTGGCGAAACTCCATCGGAATGGCCAAGGGGTTGTCGGTGGCGACGAGGTAGTCGCCCAACACTCCGTTGACCGCAGCCAACAAGGACTCGTTTGCCGAGGTCGGCCCCGATTCGTTGAGCCGCTCGGCGAACTCCTCGAGCGCGACGTCGATACCTGCGCCCACGAGGTTCGTGACGGCTCGGATATTCCGGTAGACCATGCCGGTGAGGCCGGTGGTGCGGTCGAGTTGACCGCCGGCCAAGAGCCCGCCAAACGTCGAGATGGTGCGGTGCATCGCCTCGACGATGTCGACGACCGCCAAGACCGCCTCGACGGTCAGTTGGCTCGTCCCGCGCAGGTGGTCCGGCTTGTTGTCAGAGTCGTCGGGCACTTTTCGCTCCAAAGCAGGCGTGGCATAAGTCGGGGCAGTCCGAAAACCAGCATCGAGTCTATACAACAACTCTTCGCCCACAGAATTCGCCCATGAGCATCGCCAACCACGACATCATCTCACAACGCTACTTCTTTCCGCAGCGCCATCCGTTGCCCGGCGCCAAGATGGTGGACGTCGGCGAGGCCAAGTTGGCCTGCGACGCGCACGACGCCGGCCACGACCTGACGCTCGTGCATTTCCACGGCAACGGCGAGATTGTCGGCCACTATGTGCCCGGCTTTGCCGAGACGCTAGCCGACCTGGGCGTCAACAGCTTCTTCGCCGAGTACCGCGGCTACGGCGGCTCGACCGGCGTGCCCCGGCTGGGCGCCATGCTCGAAGACGTGTCAGCGATTCGCGACGCCGTTGGCAAACCGGACGACAAGCTCGTCGTCTTCGGACGCTCCATCGGCTCCATCTACGCCATCGAATTCGCGGCGCGGTATCCCGATATCGCGGGCCTGGTGCTCGAAAGCGGCATCGCAGACGTGCTAGAGCGCATCTTGCTGCGAGCTTCTCCCAGCGAACTCGGCAGCTCCCTCGAGGCGATGCAGGAGGAGTTCGGCCGGCTCTTCGACCACGAGCAGAAGCTCGGCCAGTACACCGGTCCGACGCTCGTTCTGCACACCGAGCACGACCACCTCGTCGACAAAACCCACGCCGAGCGCAACGCGGCGTGGGCCGGCGGAGACGCCGAGTTGGTGATGTTCGAGCGCGGCGACCACAACAGCATCTACGGCGCCAATCGCCACGCCTACTTGCAGGCGCTGCGTGCGTTCTTCGAGATGGTAGCTTAGGAGGCCGACCACCAGAGGCTCGACCAACGCCAAAAACGCTGCATCCAAACGAGGCTCGTAAGGGAAGGGGGTTCCCCGACGAGGCCCACTTCATGCGGGTTTGCGGCAATGGAGGCACATTTTTTAGATCCATCGAGGAGGGCGTGCGTTGGTAGGTGCAGCACGCCGATTCTTCGACAGGAACCACGATGGATTGCCGAACCCAACGCTCTCGACTTTTGCTTCCGCTCGCGCTGTTGGCGCTTCTCTCAATGCAATGCAGTAGTGGGAGCCCAGATACGAGTATGGCCTACGAGTCGGCCTACCCGGCTGCCGAGCAAGACGGTGCGGCGGCCGGTGGTGAGTCGACCACCTGGAAGCGCTCCAAGATCGTGCCGCACACGTCCAGGCTGAAGGTCGGTGACGAGCGCACACTCGATATTCTGGGTATGGAGACGCAGGTTCGGATCGATGGGTTCCGCGCGCGGGTGCTCATCGACTACTACTTTCACAACCCCGACGACCGTCAGTACGAGGGCACGTTCAAGGTGCGCCTGCCGAACGAGGCATCGCCGTACTTCTTGGCGTTCGGCCAGAGCAAGACCGAGTTGGAGGCGGTGACGCCGAAAAAATTCAAACAGGCGAAGCTCGACGATGCGAATCCTGCCGACGAAGCGAAGCCAGCCGACCATGAGAAGCCAACTCACAAGACCGCCTTCGAGCCCAACGCCATCATGGCCGCGCGCCAGGCGAGCTGGATCGAACCGAAGGAAGCGCGCATCGTGCCCAAAGAGCAGGCGGCGTACGCCTACGGCGAGACGGTGCGCCGACGCGTCGACCCGGCGCTCATGGAGTGGGCCGGGCCGGGCATGTTCAGCGCGCGCATCTTTCCTATCGCGCCCAACAAGGTCCATCGGGTGGTCATCGGCTACGACGCGAACCTGACCGCCATCGGCGACGACTACGAGTTCACCGTCCCATTGCCCGAAGGCGTGCCGTCGACCGAGGTTCACGTCGCCGTCGCGAGCATCGATGGGGTCACGACCAAGGTGCAGCCCGAAGTTGCCGCCGACGAAGCGTCGGAAGCCAGCTACTACTCGTTCTCCAATCCCGACGGGCGCCAGATTCGAATCCGTCTCGAAGGCGCCGGCGCCACCGCACTGACCGGTTCGGACCAAGTCGGAGACTATTTCGCCGCCCAGGTCACGCCCCAGTTGCCCGACGCATCGGACGACGGCGCGAAAAATGAGGGCGCCGCAGGAGCCAAGCCGGACGCCGTCTTCCTGGTCGACACCTCGCTGACGGCCAACCCGGACAGGTTCAACGTCTGGCGCAAGCTGATGCGCGCAATCCTGGAGAATAACCGCGGAAAGGTCGAGCGCTTCGGCGTCGTCTTCTTCAACGTCGAGTCGTTCTGGTGGAGGCCCGAGCTTGTGGCCAACACCTCGGAGAACGTCGACGCGTTGATGGAGTTCACCGACACGTTGGCGTTGGAGGGCGCGACCGATCTGGGCCAGGCGTTCGACCGCCTCGCCTCGGGGCAGGTGGACATGTCGAGGGCCGACGTCTTCTTGATGAGCGACGCATCGGCCACGTGGGGCACGAGTGACCCCTACGCGCTTTCCGGGCGATTGGCGAAGGTCGGAAGCTCGCTCTTCGCCTATCGTACGGGCATGACCGGCGACGACACCTCCATGATGGAGCACCTCGCGCGGGAGACAGGCGGGGCGGTCTTCTCGGTGGTTGGCGAGTCGGAGGTCGCCGCGGCTTCGACGGCTCACACGGCCAAGCCCTGGACGATTCGCAACGTCAGCGTCGACGGCGCCAAAGACGTGCTGCTCGCCGGGCGTCCCAAGACGATTTTTCCCGGTCAACGTCTCACGGTCGTCGGGCGCGGCGGGCTCGCTGGCGGGGCTAAAGTCGACCTGGAGCTTGCGAGGGGCGAAGAGGTCGAGACGGTCGGCGTGCCGGTCGAGCACGTGCTGTCGTCGTCCTTGACCGCCAGAGCCTACGGGCAGGTGGCCGTCGGCCAGTTGGAGGAGTTCCTCGGCTCGACGCGGCCCTTCGCCGAGGCATACGCGCGCCAATATCGCGTGCCCGGAAAATCGTCGTCGCTGCTGATGCTCGAATCCGAGGAGGACTACAAAGCCTACGGTATCGAGCCGAAGGCCGACGCCGCCACGGTGCGAGGGAGCACGGTGCGCAACCAAGTGGTGAACGCGCTCGACGCACTGGCCAGCAAGCTCGGCGATCCGAAGGCCGCGTTCACCGATTGGCTCTCCCGCGCGAGTCAGATGCAAGGCGTCGGGCTCGCACCGTCAAAGTCCTTCCTGTCCCTCCTCGAGGAGCTTCCGGCCGAGTCCTTCGATGTCGTGGCCAAGCCGCTGACGTGTCGGAATCGCTCCTGGGAGCCCGTCTCGAAAGAGCTTCGCGAGGAACTCGGCGAGCAGGAGCCGAGCTACGATACGGTGGTCGCAGACGCCAAGCGCCGCCTCGAAAAGTACGGCAGCGACGACGCGCTCAAGGCGCTCAGCTCGCTCGTCGAGGCGAACCCGGCCGATGGCGTGTTGGCGCGTGACATCGGCTATTCGGCGACCGAGTGGGGGCATCACGGGCAGGCATATCACCTGTTTCGCCGCGTCGCCGACGCTCGCCCTTGGGAGCCGCAGACCTATCACGCGATGGCATTGGCGCTGGCCAAGGCAGAGCGTGCGAACTTGGCGTTGGTCTATTTCGAGGTGGCGCTCAGCGGAAAGTGGCACGGGCGCTTCGGCAGCTTCGACGAGATTGTGCGTCTCGATTACCTGCGCTTTTTGCGCAAGACATCCGACGAGGAGTTGCACGAGGCGGCGCGTACCTTCGCCAAGACGCGACGAGCCAAGTTGGCCGACGAATTGGGCATCGACGCGGCCGATATGGTCGTCGTCATCGCTTGGAATACCGACCGCACCGATATCGACCTGCACGTGACCGAGCCGAGTGGTGAGGTGTGCTACTATGGACACCCGAAGACCGACAGCGGCGGTCGTCTAACCCGCGACGTCACCCAGGGCTACGGTCCTGAGATGTTTGTCCTCGAGGACGCGCCCAGGGGGGACTACCGAGTTAGGGCGAAGTACTACGCGACCGACCGAAACCGCGCCGGGACCCGCACCAAGGTGCAGGCCACGATCTACCGAAACTGGGGCAAGCCGACCGAGAAGGTGATCCGAAAGACTGTCACTCTGGAGGACGGCAAAGAGATGCACGACATCATGAATGTGGACGTGAAGAAGTGATGCAGTTCGAGCGCGATTCCGGCTGCAAGAAGTGGGGCAAAAAGGCTCAAAAAAAGACGGGCGAAGAAAGGGAATGGGGTTCCCCGACGAGGTCCGTTTCATGCGGGTATGCGGCGGATCCGGCCTATGCTATGACGTCGGATGAAGTTGTGGGAAAGCTACAAGGAAAAAACCGATGAAAACCATCGCCATTCGCCTCGAGCCCGGCGCCGACCTGCGCCGCGAGCTGCGCACGTTGTGCGAGGCGCGTCATATCGACGCCGCCTGCGTCGTCACTTGTGTCGGGAGCCTTCGTAAAGCTGCGGTGCGCTACGCCGATGCGCCCGACGCCGAACTCCTCGACGGCCCCTTCGAAATTGTGTCGATGGAGGGCACCGTGTCGCGCCACGGGTGTCATTTCCACGTGGCGCTGTCGGACACCGACGGCCGGATGGTCGGCGGCCATCTCAAAGACGGCTCGGAGGTTCACACGACCGCCGAGATCGTCGTCGGCGTGCTCGACGGGGTGGTCTTCGACCGCGCGCCGGACGAGCTGACCGGCTACGACGAGTTGGTGGTGCGGGAGCGGGACGTACTTTCAGAGGAGGGTAACGAAGGCGAGGTACCCGATTTGTCGGACGTCCACGAGTACAACCGCCAGGCGTGGAATCGGCAGGTGCGCGAGGGCAATCGTTGGACGGTGCCGGTGGACGCCGACGAGGTCGAGCGCGCCCGCAACGGGCAGGTCGATATCTTGCTCACGCCCACCAAATTCGTGCCCGCCGATTGGCTCGGCGAGCTCGACGGGGCCGACGTCTTGTGCCTCGCCGGAGGCGGCGGCCAGCAAGGCCCGATTCTGGCGGCGGCCGGCGCGAACGTGACCGTCTTCGACGCCTCCGATGCTCAGCTCGAGCGTGACCGCGAGGTCGCCGAGCGCGAGGGCCTCGAGCTGCGCACCGTGCGCGGCGACATGCGCGACTTGAGCGTCTTCGACGACGCCTCGTTCGACCTCATCGTCCACCCCTGCTCCAATGTCTTCGTCGAGGAGATTCGCCCCGTGTGGCGCGAGGCGTACCGCGTGCTCCGCCCCGGCGGCGAGTTGCTCAGCGGGTTCACCAACCCGATTACCTACTGCTTCGAATGGGCGTCCGTCGAGGCGGGTGATCCGCAGATTCGCTACGGCTTGCCCTACCGCACAGCCGACCACCTCGACGGCGCATTCGAGGCGAAATCGGTCGCCGACGGCGACCCACTCGAGTTCAGCCACACCCTCGAAGACCAACTCGGCGGGCAAATCGACGCCGGTTTCGCCATCGTCGGCTATTATGCAGACAAGTGGGGCTCGGGCGACTTCCCCGATCCGTATTTCGACGGGTTCGCCGCGACACGTGCGCTCAAGCTGCGTCGATAATCCATCACCCAAATACAACTCGGTAGGCCCTACGAGGTTCGGTCACCTCGCACTCTTCTTTCCGACCACGCGCAACAGAACGGCGCTCGTTGCATCTTAGCTTGTGGCAGGATGAGAGACCTGCTCAAGCACAACGTCCAGAAATGTATGCCGTACGCTCTCGGCCCTTTGTGAGCTGAGTGTGTCGGCGGTTTTCGCATTAATCGGAGAAAATATGAGCGCTTCTCCCCGAGCTACGACACGTTCGCCGGCCTCTCCCATCCTCGAGGAGGCCCTCCATCGCACCCCGGACATCGAGGGTATGGTCTTGCTTCAAGCCAAGGGCGAGGTGCTCGCCGTGGCCGGTGCACACACCGACAAGCGGCGCCAACTCGCCTCGTTTGCCGTCGGCGTCTTCGAGTTGTCGACGCGTCTGGCGACCGAATCGGGCCGCGGCGACGTCGAGTTCCACCTGATGCGCACCGACGACGGCCACATGGCGATTCACCAGGTCGGCGAGGACCGGTTCCTCTTCAGCCTGGCCGCCGCCGAAGCCCCGTTGGGCCTGGTCACCCACGACCTGGGCTGGTGCGCAGACCGGCTGTCCCGCACTCGCTGAACGCCGCCCCATCTCTTTTCGATCCACGGAGTCGACATCATGGATCCCATCACCATTGCTTCACTCGTAGGGACCGGGCTGGTCTGCGGACTGGGCGGCTTCGTCGTCGGGACGCGCCGCGACGGCTCGAGCGAGCAGACGCCTGCCGCCCCCACACGACCCCCGAAAGACCCGCGCGTCGATGAGTTGACGCACGAGAACAACATGCTGCGCAAGCTCACCGGGCTGGGCACGCCGCGGCGAATGCTTTCTGCGGAGGTGCTCGGCGAGCACCACGACTTTCTCGAGCGTCAACTCGCCGAGCTTGTCTCGTGCAATCACGTGCGCGCGGCGGCGTTCTTCGACGCCGATGGGCTCGTCGTCGCCGGTCAGGACCGAACACCGGACGTTCGGATGCTCGCCTCGGTCTTTGCGACTGCGCTGAGCTTGAGGGTACGCAACGAGTCGTTCCGGCGCATCGACTGGGTCGACTCGGGCGGGCATCGCTTCGAGTTCCACGCTCTCGGCGACAACGGACGGCTCTTCCTGGGCGTCTGGGCGGTCAGCGCGGAGGTGCCGCGCTCGGCCGTGGCGCGTATTCGGTACGCCTGCGCCGGACTGACCGGTGAGGGCACTTCGTCGGCGAAGGTGTCTCAGACCGTGCGGGCTGACGGCACGCGTTGGGAGGAGCTCTTCGAGCCGTTCACCTCGGCGATGGACGTCATCCAAATCGGCGTGGTGACGCCGGACGGAAAGACCGCCTCGCTGGCCGCGTCGGGCTCGACGCCCCTCACCGACGACTTGCGCAGCGTCGCCAGTCGCCTCGACCGCCTGGGCCATCGCTCCGAAGCGTTCGACGTGGGTGACACCGAGTACCTGGTGTTCACGTCCCCGGGCGGCCGGCGTTTTGGCTTCCACCCGCTCGAGACCTCCGATGGTCGGGTCGCGTTCCTCTACCTCGAGACGCCCGCCGACCAAGACTATCCCGAGCAGCGCATGCGCAAGTGGCTGGGTCAGTTGGCCTGGCGTCTGCCCCGGGTCGAGTTCGAGTCCGGCGAGCCAGATACGCCCGATAGGCAACCTGCCCAACAGAGCAGCGGAGGTCAGTAATGAGCGTCTTCCCCAATCGCGACAATATCGAAGAATACCTCGACTCGCTCGAGCAGCAGGTCGCCGACCTGCAGGAGGAGAACGAGCTCCTCGAAAAGGAGAATCAATTGCTGCGAAAGCGCCTGCAGCGAGCGCAGGCAAGCCGCGGCGGAGGCGCTGCCGGCTCGGCGTCCCGCAGCCGTGGGCGCTCGGACGACAGTGACTCGCCGTCGACGCTGCCCGGCGTCAAGATGCACGAGCTGCGCGATGCGGCCGCCAAGGCGGGCATTCGCACGAAGGACAACGACTGGCGCGCCCCGAACCTCAACCAGGCGTCGGCGGTCGAACACCACCATGGGCGTCGCGATGAACTCAGGTCCGCTACGCTCGGTCGTCCGTTGCAGCCGAGCGAATTCGACAGCCCCGAGCCGTCGAGGCCGAGCGGGGGCGCACCGCCCGTCGATTTGGGCTACGTCAACCGCGTCGGCGCCGACGAACTCGACGACCTGCCGTACGGTCTGGTCGTGCTCGACCGCGAAGGCAACGTCTTGTTCTACAACGAGACCGAGTCGCGCTACGCCGGCTACAAGCCCGAGCACGTCGTCGGAAAGAACTTCTTTCAGGACGTGGCTCCCTGCACTCGCGTCAAGGAGTTCGAAGGGCGATTCCGCCAATTTGTCGATGGCGAGTTGGGCCGGGTGACCTTCTTCGACTTCGCTTTTCACTTCGAGAGCGGCACCCAGGACGTGACCATCGCCCTGAGTCAGGGACGCTACAAAGGGCAGGTCAACGTGATGATGATGCGCCGCTGACTCCGACCGTGGGAGATTGCTCGCGGGGGCGTTCGTGTCGATCTTTGGAGCGGTACAACTGGCGCGTATCAGCGAGCCGGTGAATGCACTCGCCGACACATCGGGAGGAGACCATGGTTTTTGGAAAGAAGAAGCAACACATCGACAACCTCAACGACCTGTACAGCCAGCAGCTCCAGGAGCAGTACTCGGTCGAAAACGAGTACCTCGACCTGTTGGCGGATTTGAACGAGACCGCCTCACTGGCCAATCTCAAGGAAGCGCTGGTCGAAGAACGCCGGCGTACCGAGCAGCATCGCGAGACCATCGAGCGCATCTGCAGGCGCCGAAATCTCGACCCAGAGGGGCACTCCTCGAAGGGGATGAAGGCGTTGACCAAGTCGGTGGGCGACGCCATCGACGTCGACGGGGAGCCGGCGGTGCGCGACTTGGTCATCATGACGCTGCTTCGTCGCGTCAAGCAGTTCGAGGGGAGCGGCTTCGAGATGCTCCGCACCTACGCCGACAAGCTCGGCTTCGATGAGGACGCGCGCGACCACCAGAAGATGGTCGAAGAGGAAAACGTGGCCACCGCTCAGCTGGCAGACGTCGCCGACAACAAGATCCTCAAAGGACTCAAGACCTACGATTGAGGCTCGTCCCAATCGACGGCGCGCATCTGCGGCTTCGGTCCGGCGACATCTGGGATCGTCGCGTTGAGCTCGAGGTAGTGATCCCGAAGCACGTCCGCAATGTCGAGGAACCACGCCTCGCTGGGCGAGGTGGAGCGCCACTGCAGAGTGAGCGTGCGTCCGGGCGGGGAGTCGCCGAAGCTCCTCGCCACCAGCCCCTGGCCGGAGCGCAGCTCGGTGCTGAGCGCGCTCGCCGGCAAGAGCGTCGCGCCCAGCCCGCTCTCGACCATCCGCACGAGCGTCGCCACACTCGCGGCGGTGACCGAGGTCGCCGGAGGCGGCCCGGCCGCTGCGCATACCTCGATGGCTTGGTCGCGCAGGCAGTGGCCGTCCTCCATGAGGATGAGGCTCGCCCCGGCGACGTCGCAGGTTTCGATCGACTCGGGCGTGCTCAACGGATGATCGGTGGGCGCGACGAACACAAACGGTTCGACGATCAGGTCGGGGCCCGACAGCCCTGCATTGTCGAACGGACGTGCGAGCAGCCCCAGGTCGATCGCGCCGCCTCGAAGCTCGTCGAGGAGCACGTCGGTCTGCAGCTCGTGGATGGCAAAGGAGACTTCCGGGTAGATGCGACGAAGCGTCGCCAGCAGGCCGGGGAGGCCGTACGGGGCGATCGTCGGAATGACGCCGAGACGCACCAGCCCGTGGGGCTTGCCGGCGTAAGCGCTGGCCGCGCTCACCAACTCGCGCGCCTCGGCGAGCATCAGCCGCGCCCGCCTGACGATCTCTTCGCCGGCGGGGGTCATCAGCACCCTCGGCCGCGCCCGCTCGAAGAGCTCGACCCCCAGCATATCCTCGACCTCACGAACCTGCTTGCTCAGCGCCGGCTGGCTCACGGCACACTGCTTGGCAGCTTCGATGAATTGGCCCGTATCGGCCAGGGCGACGATATACTCGAGTTGTCGTAGTGTCGGTGTCATGACCGAGTGACCATAGGGGGTTGCAGGAGGCGCGACAACAGAGCGCCTCGAAGCGACTCAGTGGCGCTCCAGTCCACACGCCTGATCCCAGTCCGAGGAGTTTCCGGCGTTGTCGCCGCCGCCGGGGACGGCCACCGAGATCGGCACCGTAAACGATGCGTTGGCCTGATAGGCAGTGTCGGTGTCGGGGTTCTCCACCGTCCCCTGCACGATCCCCTCGGCGAGCAAGTGGGGCGCATCGCCCAAGATCCTGTCGATCGTAAGCGTGCCGAGGACGCGGTCGCCGTTGTCGTCCCGCGGCGATTCGAGGCCGATGATGCTTTCGGCGGTCGAGCCGCTCGAGGTGAACACCAGCGAGACCGGATAGGAACCTGGGCCGTCGTAGGGCACCCCTGCGGTGGCGACCATCGACGTGCTGCCGTCCGGCGAATTGAGCAACAGCTGCATGGTCCCCTCCTGGCCGAGGTCGGTCGCGACGATCGACCCGAAGGGTGTGTCCGGCTGGGCAGCGCCGGCGCTCCAAGACACGGGACCGGCGTCGAAGTGCGCGTCGCAGGCGCTATTGATACGCAACTCGGTGGCGCTGTGTCGGCTGGTCTTTCCGTCGGGAAGCTCGAGGAAGACCCCGAGTTTGTAACTTGTCCCCGGCGTCATATCGCGCCCGGTGGGCACCTTCAGGTCGGTCACCGCCCAGGCCCATGGAAACATCGGCACCTGTTGGCCGTGGTCTCGCAGGGGATATTTGCCGCCGATCTGCTCTCCGTCGAGCTCGAAGTAGAGCTTGTAGTCGGCGTCGGGGCCCCCGGCTTCGGGGTCGATTCCCTCGACGAGGACATGCGGCACCAACGAGTCGTCCGCGCCGTCGCCGACCATTCCGTCGACGAACCCGGTGATATTGCCTCCCTCCTCGAGACGCTGAAAGCGTGGCGTGGGCGCAGGCTCGGGGTCGTCGGGATTCTGAGGGGCGGGAGCAGGCGGTTCGATGTCGACGGAGCCGCCGCTCGGCAGCAAGGCCACGACTTCTCGTACCCGCATGTCACGCTCGCCGTCGCGAAGCTTCAAGAGCTGCGCGTCTAACGAGGCGGGCACCTCCTCGCCTTTCTGGATGAGGTCCTGTTCGATGCGTTCGCGGACCTGGTCGAGGCCGTCGGTGATCTTTTCGATGGCCACCTTCGAGGTATACCCGTGCTCGGCCAGCTCGGGATAGAGCGCCTTGGTCGCTTCGAGGGCGACTTCGTTGTCGACGGTGTCGTCCCAGCCGAGATAGACGCTGTCATCGGAGGTGATCGCCTCGCCGATGGAGCGTCCCACCCGGCTCATCGACAGGCAGCCATTGACGAAGACGAACTTATCGTCGAGGCCGTGGCCGTAGGCGGCACGGAAGAAATCGGCCTTCACGCCCACGACGAAGACGAGCTCGTTCACCCCGGAGTTGACCTCCTGGACCTGCAACAACGACAGGTAGAGCCCCGGGTCGTCCATCTCGCTGATCTGCTCGTTCGCCTTCTGTTTGGAGGCAGCGATGGCCTCCGGGTCGCGCTGCTCACCGCTGCCGAGGACTTCCGTGAGCACGTTGCCGACGCGCTGGCCGGAGAGCAACCCGACGTCGTAGCACTCGTCTTCGCCTTCGTCCGCCCAGCAGGTGCCGTGGGTCGAAAAGTGAATGACATCGAACTCGTGCCAGTTCTGCAGCGTATCGAGGGTGACCGCGTTGTCGATGGCGACCTCGAAAGCGGCATCGTGCTGGTAGTCGGCGTGGCGCTGCAGCGTCTTGCGGACCGTGTCGGCCTCGGTGCTGCCGAAGGAGTCCTCGTGGAAGTCCCACTGAAAGGGCGTCAGGATCGCGGCGCGTTTGGTCTCTCGCGAGCGTCCCTCGGTGTGGGCGACGAGCTCGTTGGTGCGGGTCAGAGCCGCGGCCGAGTCGTCGGTCGCGGGCGCCGGAAGGTCGCCGGTCAGCGCGGGGAGCCACAGCTCGGCAGGCCGGCCGCCGTCGACGCGGAAGTGAATCGCGTCGTCATTGACGCCAACCTCGACCACCGCGGGCTGGTCGCCCAGCCAGGCGCTGACCTCGGCGGGCGTGCTGCCATCGATGAGCTTGAAGCGTGCGTCGACCATCAGGTCGAGCATCTGTCGGTTGGTGTCGCTGCCGGCTTCGGCGAAGCTGCACGGCAGCGTGTCGTCGCTCTCGCAATCGAGCGGCGGTCCGCTGTCTTGTTCGCCGGACTCACCGTCCGAGCCGCAGCCAAACAAAAGGGTCGAACTCACAATCAGCAGGGCGGCGAGGCGAAGCCATCGGCGCGCGTGTCTGGTGTTGGGGCGCATGACGTGGTCTCCCGTCGTTCAGTAGGTGGTGACGCGTTCGACCATATCGTCTCGCGGACTGCTTTTCCAAAGGCCAATTCTGCGGAAGAAGAGGGCAGCGTGTGCTGCGCAGTGCATGAGCGTGCACCAGACCGCATTTGCTGTCCCAACAGTGCATGCGCAGGCATCATCTGCTAGCGTGCGGGGCAGCAAACCGTGAATCTCGCGAGGGTGGTGACATGCAACGTCGAGTTGTTGGCACTGGATTTTTGTTATTGGTCGCGGCGGCGGCCGTGGTGCTGGGGGCGCTCTTCGTGGCGCGCTCGGATGACGAGTCCGCCTCGAAGGCTGCGGCCGCAGGGGCGCAGTCGGCAGCGCCGCAGGACTCGCCGGGGGCCGATTCCGGGCCGAGCGAGCGCATCTATGACAAGGCAGTCGTTGACGAGCCGCCGGGCCATTGGGTGTCGATAGGCGATGACGCCGAGGCGCTCCCCGAGGCGCGGCGCTTCGCTGACGCGTTTGTGGAGACGGCGCAGTGTCTCGGGCACGAGACCGGTTGGTTTGTGTGTTCGGGGGAGTTGAGCGTGGAAGGGAAACCCTCGTGGTTGATGCCGGCACTCTTGGTCGGCGATAGCCATCGCCTGTACCTGGTGCCGGCCGAGCCCTCGGTGTCCGATTTTGCGACGCGATTCAGCGTCGAGGATTCCGGCTTTGACGAGGCGGTATTGGCGGTCGAGTACACCGATTCCGACGACCGAGACGACGTCTTCGAAGCCTCGTTGACGTGCGGAGAGCAGACCTTCGAGCTACGGCCGTTTGCCGCGACGGACGCGCGAAAGCTGGTCGACGAGGCCGAGATCCACTGGCCCGAGCCGCCGCGATGGTTCCGCGCCTGGCAGACCGAAGCGGGCGAGTTGGTGCTGTTGGAGACCAGGGAGGTCGCCTTGGCGGGGCGCCAGATGGCGGTCTGGGCCGGTGAGCCGCCGAGGCTCGACGGGTACGACGTCACGACGATGCGCGTGCTGCGCGATGGAGGCACTCGCACCTACTACCTGGGCGACGGCGGCAAGCTCTACCTGCCGGCAGCGATGCTCGCGCGCAATTTCGACGACGGTGAGCCCAGCGCGGAAGAGATGGTCGACGAGCAGACGACAACGTCGGGTGAAGTGCTGCGTCGCAAGTTGCGGTGGCCGACCTTCCAGCGGCCCGGCGCCGACGCAGCCGACGCCGCCAAAAAGCTCTACCTCGCCGGCGACGCCGCCCGCCAGCAACTCGAGAGCCTCGAGGCTCCCAAGCCGCTCACGCGCAAGCCGCCTTTCGAAAAGCCTCCCGGCGCCTGCTCCATCCTCGTCGGGGCGGCAGGTAGCCGATGATGTGATATTGGGGTGACTTTTTTGGGCCTCGTAAGGGAACCAGGTTCCCCGACGAGGCCCATTCTATGCGGGTAAGCTGCGATTGAGGTGGTCAGCGCACCTGCGGTCGGTCACCGCTGT
The DNA here is from genome assembly GCF_006517175.1 of Persicimonas caeni. Lineage (NCBI taxonomy): Bacteria > Deltaproteobacteria > Bradymonadales > Bradymonadaceae > Persicimonas > Persicimonas caeni. The sequence goes on from NZ_CP041186.1 coordinate 6,812,460, forward strand.
CAGGACCGCCGCGTTGACGCCGGAAACTCTCTTGCTCGCCGGTGGTCTGCTCGGCGTGCTTTCCCTCGCAGAACTCCTCGACCATCTTGGCGCAGAACGCCTCGAGGTCACCCGGGTTGCGGCTGGTGACGAGGCCCTCGTCGACCACGACCTCTTCGTCCACCCAGTTCGCGCCGGCATTCTTCAGGTCGGTCTTGATCGAGTTGTACGAGGTGAGGGTGCGGCCGCGGGCGACGTCGGCCTCCACGAGCATCCAGGGGCCGTGGCAGATGGCCGCCACCGGCTTGTGCTGCTCGAAGAAGGCGCGCACGAAGTCGACCGCCTTGTCATTTGCGCGCAAGAAGTCCGGGTTCATCTGGCCGCCGGGGATGAGCAGGCCGTCGAAGTCGCCGGCGTCGGCCTTGTTCAGTTCGAGGTCGACGTCGAACTCGTCGCCCCAGTGGTCGTGCTGCCAGCCTTTGACCTTATCGGACTCCGGCGAGACGAGCACCGCCTCGGCGCCCTCATTGCGCAGCGCCTTCATCGGCTCTTCGAGCTCGACTTGCTCGAAGCCGTTGGCCGCGAGCATCGCGATTTTTTTGTTCTCCAGTCGGTTGGCCATGGGTTTTACTCCTCGGTTGGGTCGAAAGCGTGGAAAGAGGCGCGGGAATCCGGCGCCTCGTTGGTGGTTGTTCCACTTTCAACCTTATCGCGCCGCGGCGTACGGGAAGGGGGTTCCCCGACAGGCCGCATTCTGTGCGGGTGTGCGATGGATCGGGCGGCGAATCGATGGCACCTTGTAGGCCCGATTGGTGAGACGAATCACGAGGAGCACGCGATGAGCGATGGGAAGGAGCGAGAGCAAGGCCAAGACGCGCGTCGAGAGGAGCCGCCAGGGCCCCGACCGAAGGTGCGCGAGAAGGTCGTCATCCACTCGGCGGGCAGCTACGACAAGCTGCAAATCGAGAGAGAGCCGGTGCCCCGGCTCCAAGCCGACGAGGTGCTCGTCGAGGTGGAGGCGGCCGGGGTCAACTACGCCGACGTGCTCGTTCGCATGGGGCTGTACCAGTCGGCCAAGGACTTCGTCGGCTGGCCGATCACACCGGGGTTCGAGGTCGCCGGGCGGATTGTCGAGGTGGGGCCCGACGTCGACGACGTGGAAGTCGGCCGGGAGGTCTGCGCGGTGTCCCGGTTCGGTGCCTATACGAGTCACCTGGTCACGCGGCGCCCCTACATCTTCGACAAGCCCGCCTCCATGAGTTTCGCGCAGGCCGCCGGGCTGCCAACCGTCTTTATTACCGCCTGGTACGCGCTCCTCGAACTCGCCCATCCTCGCCCCGGCGCACGGGTCCTGGTGCATTCGGCGGCCGGTGGCGTCGGCGGCAGCCTCGTCCAACTCGCCAAGATAGCCGACTGCGAGGTCGTCGGGGTGGTCGGCGGCACGCACAAGATCGAGACCGCGCGCGAGCACGGCGCCGACCATGTGATCGACAAGTCCACCCAGGACCTGTGGGCCGAAGCCGAGCGCCTCGCCCCGCAGGGCTACGACGTCATCCTGGACGCCAACGGAGTCGCCACGCTCGGCGACAGCTACGAGCACCTGCGCCGAGGCGGCAAGCTCGTGATCTACGGGTTCCACACGATGATGCCCCGCAGGGGCGGCAAGCCCAATTGGCTCAAGCTCATTTCGGGGTGGCTTCGCACCCCGCGCTTCAACCCACTCGACATGACCAACGCGGGCAAGAGCGTGCTGGCCTTCAACCTGAGCTACCTCTTCGACCGCACCGACATGCTCGCCGAAGCCGTCGATGACCTGCAGCGCTGGATCGGCGAGGGCTCGATCAAGCCGGCTCCGGTCACCACGTACCCGTTGCAGGAGGTCGGCCGCGCCCACGCCGACATCGAGTCCGGGCAGACGGTGGGAAAGCTCATTCTGGTCCCCGAATAGAGGAGGGCGAACGGGGGCCGTCGCGCGCACGACTTTCTGGGGGCTCGTAAGGGAACCAGGTTCCCCGACGAGGCGGCAAGCTCGTGATCTACGGGTTCCACACGATGATGCCCCGCAGGGGCGGCAAGCCCAATTGGCTCAAGCTCATTTCGGGGTGGCTTCGCACCCCGCGCTTCAACCCACTCGACATGACCAACGCGGGCAAGAGCGTGCTGGCCTTCAACCTGAGCTACCTCTTCGACCGCACCGACATGCTCGCCGAAGCCGTCGATGACCTGCAGCGCTGGATCGGCGAGGGCTCGATCAAGCCGGCTCCGGTCACCACGTACCCGTTGCAGGAGGTCGGCCGCGCCCACGCCGACATCGAGTCCGGGCAGACGGTGGGAAAGCTCATTCTGGTCCCCGAATAGAGGAGGGCGAACGGGGGCCGTCGCGCGCACGACTTTCTGGGGGCTCGTAAGGGAACCAGGTTCCCCGACGAGGCGCATTCTGTGTGGTCGAGCGGTGATTAGGGCCGTCGCGGCAGGTCACGGCGACGAGGTCGTCTTACACAGGTCGAAAATGGAGAGTCCTTCGTCTGTTTCTACGTAAACGAGGTCGTCGGAGACCACCACCGGTTTTTCATCGCTGACCACCCCACCGGTGTTTACGGCGAGTGCGCGTACGGCGGCGTCGGGAGTGCGTGCGTCGAGAAAGAAGAGACCGCCTCTGCTCGATGAATAGTATACGTAGTCTTCGCTGGCCGTGAGCCGCGCGGTCTCAACCGCCGAGATCTCCAAGGTGGTGAGCTCTGTCAGACGCGACGGGTCGGAGGCGTCGAGCACGCGAAAATCACTGCTGGCTTCTTCGGAGAGGTAGAGGCGCTGACGGGTCGTGGCGATATCAAAAACCGGCCACCGAAGCTCATAACTGCTTACCGTGCGGACCGCCGCCGGGTCGCTGATGTCGAGGACCTCCAACGGGTCGCCTCTTTTGGCGGGGGCGACGTATAGATGCTGACCTTCAGCCACCATCGCCCGGCTCGGCGGCACGCCCCGCACAACGCTCACTACAGAAGGCCGCGCCGGGTCAAGCACGTCGACGACGTATAGATCACCTTCGAGGCTAGAGACAAACGCGTGGCGGCCGCGAAGCACGACATCCTGCGCCCCGGGGGATTGGCTGGGACTCGCCAAGTAGCGTTGCCTGTCGCGGCGATGCGATATCGAAGACGTAAAGGCCGCGGCCGGTGACGTAGGCGCGGTCGCCGCGAACCTCTAATTGCGCGGTCGGCTCATCGGTTGGGATGTTCCCGATGCGAGCGACCGCGTCGACGGGGTCGACTCGCCATAACTCTATGCCCTCTTCGAGCCCAGTGACGAGCGCAAAGCCATTGGCCACGGCCATATCCGTCGACGCACCAAAGCCGCGTCTGCGCGCCGGAAAGGAGTGTCTCTTCGGTGAACCCTCGATGTTGTGAAAGTCGATCACAACCAGCCCGTCGTAGCCTGCGGCGACCAGCGCGAGTTCGCCGATGCCCTCGACGTCATCCATGCCTCGAGTGATCGGCGAGCGCCCTCGGAGTCGAAGCGAGGTGGGGTCCGAGATGTCGACGGCGGCAACACCGCCGAGCACCGTTGTGGCGTAGAGTGTCGAGTCGGCGACGTCTAGGCCGTTTACCCTGGTCGACAACTCGAGGGTGTCGAGCAGCGTAGGGGTGGCGGGGTCGGATAGGTCGACGGCGAGCATTTCATTCCGCCGCGCTGCAAAGGCCACATCGCCTGCGAAGGCGAACTCGCTGTCGGCATCGACTCCCTGGAGCTGGCCGATCCAGTCGGGAGCGTCGAGGTCCGCAACGTCGAACACTCGTATGCTCCTGTAGGCCTGCGGATACGCTTCGCTCGTGAGCAACTGATTGCCGCGAAAAGCGAGCGTGTCCACGGTACCGGGCGAGGTGATGGTGGCTGCCAGTCGCGGGGCGGCGCGGTCGGAGAGATCGTAGAGTTGGACGCCGGCCGTCGTCGACACCGCCAACCTTCCTGCGTCGATGGCGATGATGTCTCGGGCGCCGTCCCACGCGGTGTCGCTGGCCCAATCGATCTGCAGAGAGCCCACTGGGGTGGGGGACGCAGGATCACGCACATCGATGACCCACAGGTCGCGCGGCGCCCAACGCTGCAAGACATAAGCGTAGCCTCCATCGAGCTCGACCCTGCGGAAAGAGACAGGTTCCTCGCCGTCTTCTGTGGAAGCTTGGAGTTGCACGCCGCCCACAAATCTCGGCGCACTTACCTGGGAGATATCGAAGACCAGCAGTCCCTCCTGTCCCGCCGCCACGTAAGCGTGCTCCCCCTCGACGGCTACACTCATCGCTGCATCACGCGAGTCGTCGGGATGTTCGATAAAGCCGTCTCGGCCGACCTTGCGCTGGAAGAGCAACTCGGGCATGTCGAAGGTGCACGTCTGGGCCGGAGCGCTTGGGGCGACGGACGTCCACGTGTCGGCGTCCGATTGTGTATCGGTACCGGATGTATCGGCATCAGACACATCGACACCAGACCCATCGACGCGCGTCGCGGCATCGTGCGCCGCGGCGTCGGGCCTCATGTCAGTGTCTCGACGCTCGCGGCACCCGCCCAGGGCCAGCAGCAAACAAAGGAGTGTGATCCCGTATCGGTCACGCATGCGTCCGGTCTCCCCGTCATCTTCGAAGGAAATGAGCCGACGCACGATACGCGCAGTGAGGCGAGCTGTCCACGATGCTGCGCGGACGTAAGGGAACCAGGTTCCCCGACGAGGCGGAGCGTAGCGCGCTTTGAGCGAGGCGTCGGATCATTCAACGGTTCATTCGAAGGTTACGTCCACGCCGAGGTTGAGGCCGTAGGTGTCGGCGTCTTCTTCACCGTCGGTCAACACCGAGCGGGTCATGCCGACCATCGGCGAGATGGTCGAGCCGCCGGCCTCGATCGGCACCTTGACTCCGCCGGCGAATGTCGCTCCCCAGGTTCGTTGAGCAGTCATGATGTTGGTGCCCAGACCCTCTCTTTCGGAGCTGACGTCGATCGGTTGGGCGTTGATGGGCTCGCTTACAAAGCCGTCGACCGAGGCAAATGGAACGACATACGGGTTCTCGTAGGCCACAACCAGGCCGACATCCGGTGAGATATGCTGACCACCGTCAGAGGTGCCGCCGCCCACGCCGTAAATCAACGCCACGTGGTCGCCGAGCAACTCGGGCGCCCACTTTCCGCCGACCCGCGCGCTCCAGATGGTCGGATCGAGGTCAGCCGCAGCGTCGGAGTCGTCAATCGTCATGAAGTTGGCGTCGACGCCTACCTCGGAGTGTTCGGTAACGCCGTGGCGGACCTTCAAGGTCGCACTCGCCGCGGCCAGCCCGAAGATTTCACCTTCCGATCTGACCGACACGCCGCCGGTGGTTCTGTCCTCGGCGACAGGTTTGGAAGACTCCAGCGGCGCGATGCGTGCCGGCGGCGAGTAGACGTGTGCGTGGCTGCATCCGACGAGCGCGCTCGCGATGGCAAAAAGACAGGTCGTAATGATGAGCTTCTGCATGGCAACTCCCTTGTAGGTAGCAGGTACAAACAACCATTGTGACTCGCCAGTCACTCCTTGCAGGGGCCGTACCAAGCCTCAAAAAAGGCCGTAGAGAGGCAACGTGGTATCTCGCGTAGGTGTGTGGGAGATGGAAGGCGCCGCCGGTGGATAGGGAATGCTCCGGAGGTGGAGGGGCGTCCCCTCCAAATGGTGCGTGTCCGGTCTCATGAAACCTCGTAAGGGAACCAGGTTCCCCGACGAGGCGGGTTCCCCGACGAGGCGCATTCTATGCGGGTGTGCGAGCGTTTGACTCGTTTTTCGGCGCAGTCACGCGAGCGCCCGCTCAAAGTAGTCCATGTAGCCGTGCTGCTCGAAGCCTTGGGCGGCCACGATGGGAGCCGAGGTCTCCCGCCGGGCGTAGAGTCCCAGTCGCTCAATACCGCGCCGTCTTGCCGCGGTGGCCCGGGCTGCCAACATGGCGGTGTAGACGCCGTGGCCGCGATGCGCCTCGAGCACGCCGCCCGCCCAGATGAGCCCGAAGCTCAATGCGTCGAAGAAGGTGAGTCCGCAGGCGCCGGCGGGCTCGTCGTTTCGGTAGGCCACGAAGCGCGCGACTCGGCGCCCCGGTCCCGTACAGTCGTCGACCTCGCGGGCGAGGTCCTCGTCGGAAAGCTCGGGGGCGCGGCCGAAGACAGCGTCACGGATGGCGTAGAGCGTTCGCAGATCGTCGACCGACGCGACCGGGCGCACTTCGATGCCGTGCGCCGCCTTCCGGCCGTAAGCCTCGGTCCCGATACCGTACGCGAAGTGCCGGTGCCCGGGTTCGTATCCTGCACGGACGAGCGCAGCTCGAAGCTCCGGGGCGTCGCTCATCGGGTTGATGTGCCACCGGCTCGCGCCTCCCTGGTGGGCGCCCACTACCTCGTCGACCAACGCCTCGACTGGCTCGAGCGACGGACGCACGCGCATCACGCGGTTGTAGCCGACGGTGGGCTGGGGTGAATGCGAGTATTTGATCGCCTCGCGCTCGACGACGGTGACGTGCGGCGGCACCCAAAAACAGTCGGCGGTGGCGGCCTCGAGCGTCTTGTCTAGGCTGGATGGTTTCATGCTCAAAAACGTGTGTGTACTGTTGGCCGTAAGGGAACCAGGTTCCCCGACGAGGCGCGGACCTGCAAGGCCTGCGCGGTACCAACACATTCGGAGCGACGCGCAGCGGTAATGTTACATAAGATGTCTTATCGTCGCGAGCACCGCAGATGTTCACGATGCTGCGCGATTGCAATCAACGCTCGTCAGGCGAGTCGGCGGGCTCGGAGGCTGGCTCGTCGGCCGACTCCAGCACCGGGTACTCTTGGTCGATCGCGCCCGGGGGCACCTCGACTTCGCGCTGCTCCGACTCGTCGGGCTCGACGACACCTTGGGGCGTGTCGATGGGCCCGCCGCCCATCGGACCGGTGCGCTCGGCGGGGGACTCCTCTTCGAAGAATTCGGACTGGACCGAATCGCCGTCTTCGCCGGTGCCGAAGACGGTCCAGGTGGCGAAGGCCAGCAGGACAACGAGCACGCCGATGATCACGGCGGTCACGGGATTGAGGTACTTGCGCATTGTCGGTCTCCGTTTGCGGGTACGTCTCGTGGACTGCGGTGTAAACGTAGACACGAGCCCGGGGGAGGCGGTGCGGGTGGAGGCGCGTCGCCGCCACGTGGTTGCAGTTCGCAGGTGCGACGCCTACACTCCGGTGTACTGTTTCTTAACGACACTGGGGAAGACTATGAATGTAATGCGAAAGATCGCCGGACCCGTTTTGTTGTGCACGCTCGTGCCCGCCATCCTGGTGGGATGTGACAAAGGTAACGACGCCGCTGGTGGCTCGGATGACTCGAGTGACGAGGAGAACGTCGTCACCTTCGAGGTCACCGGAGAGTTCGACACGAGCCTGGGCGTGCCGTCGCCGTACATCTCACACAGCAAGAGCAAGAAGAACGAGCGAAACAAGTGTCGAGTCAATGCCGTCGTGGACGGCTTCGAGATGACGCTGATTTACCCGGTCGGCCTGAAGGAGGGCGACGAGGTAAAGATTGTGGGCGACTACGAGTCCAAGTACCGCGATCGCATGGACGTGGTCCAGGCCGACCTCACCTACGACCCGTCGAATATGGTCGAGCCCAAAGGTTTCGAGGGCTCCTACAACCAAGATGCATCGGGGACCTTCACGGTCACCGAAGTCGGCGACAAGACCCTCTCCGCCGAATGGGAGTTCGACGCGACCAACAAGAAGGACGACAAGTCGGCAAAGGTGCACGTCTCGGGAGAGTACGACGAGCTGCCCCGCTGTGAAGTGGATGCCGGGTAGGTTGGACTCTCGGAGGGGAACCAGGTTCCCCGACGAGGCGCATTCTGTGCGGGTTTGCGGGCATTGAGGTCCCGAAAGATCGCCCCGCGAGCCGTCCCCAGGGACCCCGGGTCCTGTGGCGTGGAACCCGGCCGAGACGCCGAAGGACCCTGGGTCCTTTGTCACGAGACGTGACCGTCACGAAAGAGGACCCCCGGTCCTCGAGAACGTGACTCGGCCTCGGTGCAAAGGACCTCGGGTCCTTTTTCGCGGCGGTCGGACGTCGCGCCGAAGGATGCAGGGTCCTTGTCGGCGGCGGTCGAGCGCTGCCTGAAAGGATGCAGGGTCCTCGATCGCGCGAGTCGAGCGACGCGCGGAAGGACCCCGGGTTCTCTTTCGCGACGGTGGGGCGTCGCCTGAAAGGACGCAGGGTCCTTTGGCGTGACACTCGACCTTGGTGCAGAAGGACCGTGGGTCCTCGAGCGCGACGTCGAGCGCAGCGCGCGAGCATGCAGGGTCGGTCGACATGGCGGTCGAGTGGCGAGGACGAGGACTCGGGGTTGTTGGGGGCGGCGGTCGGGTTGGAAAACAGAGGACCCGAGGGCGTCGAGCGCGACGCTCGGTCGTGAGCGAAGGGATGCCGGGTGGTTCGGGGCGGGGCGCAGACGCGACGACGCCGACCGCATCCCGGGGCGGTCGGCGTCGTGGTCAGACCAAAGACACCCGGTGGTCAGGCTTCGACCGGCTCGGGGTCGGTGGCCGGGGAGGGCTCGTCGATATCGTCGCCGCTTCGGGGCTCGACGACCTCACCGGTGCCCGGATCGACCTCCGGGGTGTTGCCGCGCCGACGCACGTAGGTGGCGATACGCTCTTGCTGGTCTTGGACCTGGGCGAGCAGCGCGCTCATCACCTCGGGCTGGTCGGCGTAGTCGGCGAGGATGGTCGCCAGCACGCGCGCGAAGCCATCACGCGCGGCGTCTTCGGCGGCTTCGACGTCGTCGAACTCCACCACGTCTCGCCGGCGCACGTCGAGTTGGGCGCCGAAGCGCGAGTTGAGCGTCTCGAGCTGGTCGACGAGCACGTTCAGCCCGCACGCGGCGACATGCTCGGCATACTCGCCGCGCAGCCGGCCGAGCATCTCGTCGACCGCAGCGTGCTGCTCCTCGTACTTGATGCTGGTAAAGGGGCGCACGCCATTGGCAAAGAAGTCCTGACGAAGCTCGCGGGCCTTGGTGCGCTGGTCGCTGTCGACCGGGCTTCGCACCAGGACGCCCAGGTTGTAGTTGACGCCCGACAGGGTGCTGTCGATGGCGTTGTCGGTCTCGGCGGCCCCGCCACGCGATTGGGTGGTGGTGCGGTCTTGAGACAGCCATTTGGTGCGCAGCGAGCGCGCGTGGTGGCACTTGTCAATCGCCGCGGCCACACGCGTCTCCAGGGGCGCGTTGGGCTGCGACAGCGTGGCGAGCTGGCGCTCGATGTCGTTCAGACAAAAGAGCAAGCTCCCCACGCCCATCTGATACAGGTCGAAAAAGCCGCGTATACGCATCTTAGTCTCCTCACAATTGGGTCGAGCAGTGACCTCCCAGGCGAGGTCACGGACACATGGCGACTGCGGCAACAGCCAAAACCCGTACTGCGTCCAACCGGGGGCTCGAGCCGGCGAGGCCGACTCAGCCGGGAGGTGCCATCCCCCTCCCGCTACAATTGCCAGAATAGGGTGATGATGCCAGAGGAGGGGCGCGAAGGGAAGGGGCGCTCGCGTTTGTCCATTCCGCCCCACGTGTGTACGGTCAGTGCAGGTCATTCATAAACGTTCTCAACAAGGGTGGCGACATGAGCTCCGACATCGGAAGAAACGATCCTTGCCCCTGCGGAAGTGGGCGCAAATACAAGAAATGTTGCCTGAGAAAGCAAAAAGTGGCCAGCGGGAGGGTGGCGCCGCGCAGGCCCACGCCGGCCATCGAGGTGTCGCCGCGTGGTTGGGCGGAGCTGCAACGGCGGCTTCCTGACGACGTCGACACCCTCGCCGGGGCGACAGCGGCGCTCGGCGACGCGGGGCCCGACATCCACAACTGGGTGTGGGACATGCTCACGATGTGGCGCAGGCAATCGGGTTCGAGCGCCGAGGCGGCCTCCCTGGGGGCGAGCTTCGCCGAAGAGATCGTGGCGCGCTTTTCTGCAGAAGACGACGCGTTCCGCCGGTCGGTCGAGGCCGAACGCGCCTTTTTGTTGGGGCGAGCCGGTCGCACAGACGAGGCCGAGGCGATCTGCCGGCGGCATATCGACGCGCACCCCGAAGAAGCCCGCGCCTACTGCACGTTGGCCGACGTGCTTCTCGACGCCGAGCCCGCCGAGCCAGCTCGGGCGCTCGAGGTTTTGGAGGAGGCGGCTGCGCGCCCCGTTTCGGATGCGCAGAGTTGGGATCTCGCGCGTCGGATCGAAGAAGCCCGAGAGATGCTGCGCACCCAAGAGATGCGCGCCTCGGAGCACTATGTCGAGTGGGACCAGTTCTGGGAGGCTTTCGACGACGCCGGCCTCGACCAGAAGTTCGAGATGGCCCGCGAGCGGATTGACAACGCCCCGGACTTCGACGCCGAATGGGCGTTTGCGTTGATGGTCGAGGGGCTCGGGGCGCCGTGTCAGGAGGAAGGTCGACGGAAGGAGTGGCTCGAGACCTTGGCGCGGCTTCGAGCTCGGCGGCCCGAGGTTGCAAAGCAGGAGTCTGGGTCTCTCGGGTCGATGGCGGTCGAGTTCGCCCTGGCAGGACACCGCGAGTACCTCGACGAGGCGCTGGCGTTGATGTTCGAGGAGCCGGCCAGCGCGCCGGATTTAGTCTTGCGGGAGTTCGAGCTACTTGCCTACGCCGGCGAAACAGGGCTGTTGGACTGGTTGAGTGAAAAGTGGCCCGAGTACCGAGAGGGCGAGAACTTGATGCCGCACGCCTATACCGAGTGGGCCAGTTGGGCGGCACTGGCGCAGCTGGCCGCCTGGGCCGAAGAGGACATCGACAGGGCGCACACCCTGCAGGAGCTGCGCGATGTGCTCGGCGATATGTGGGAGGAGCTCGACCCCGGGCGAGTCGAGCGGTACGTGACCGAGTTTGTGGGTGCCGAGCCGGCGCGCTTCGACGCGGCTTCAGCCGCAGAGTTCGACGACGCAGACCGAGTCATCGAATCGGTCACGTTCGCGTTCGGCCGCGACTTGGTCGATGCTCAAGGCTGGCATCCCTTCAAGGCCTTGCTTGCGGTTCAGCATTTGAGCGCGTTTCTCGAGCACAACGCCCGGTGTGAGGACCCGTTCCAAGATGCGTACGCCACCAAACAGGCAATGCAATCGAAGGCGATGCGTCGCCAACTCAAAGCGCTGCGAGAAGAGTGGCGCGAGGGGCCCCGGTTCGCGCCGCATCCCGATCTAGCGGAGGGCTTCGCCGAGGCCGTCTACGACGAGGGCATGTTCGGGGCCCCCTACTCGGCGGCGGCGTTCTTCGAGGCCGTGGTGCGGCTGACTCCCTGGCTGGCGCAGCGCGGCTTCATCGAGCGTGGCGAGTTGGTCGAGGCGATCCAAGGGCACTTTGGGCAGCGAATCAACGACGTGGGCGCCAAGTACGTGCGCGCGACTGGCCGTCATCCGCTGCTGGTGCGAGGGTTCGCGGATGCGGCGGATGCGTTGGATAGAGCTTATGGCGCTAATCGCAGATGACGTGATGTCAGGCGGATGGCCGAGCGGGTTGGGTGATGATGAGCCGGTAGCGCCATCGCGGCGGTCGTAAGGGAGCCCGTCGTAAGGGAACCAGGTTCCCCGGCGAGGCGCATTCTGTGCGGGTGAGCGACGGATCGGGTGGCGGGCTAGTAGGTGATGCGTACCCCGACGGTGCCGCCGTCGAGCGTGGGCGTGGGGGCGCCGAAGATGTCGAGGTCGGGTGGGCTCGGCTCGGGCGGCTCGTCGGTCCACTCGTAGCCGATGGTCGCCCCGCCGACGGCCATCACGGCGGCTGCGCCCACGGCGGCGAGTTTGGTGTTGGTGGAGGGGTCGTCGACGAGTGAGGTGACCAGCCACACGGTTCCTCCGCCGGCGACGGCGCCCACCAGAAATCCGCCCAAAGTCCCCTGCGGGGTCCCGTTGCCCTCGAGCCAGTTCCCGCCGTAGTAGGTGCCGAGGACCGTGCCGGTCGACATCATCAGCAGAGGGATGATCTCGGCAAAGGACGGAACCTGGCCGTCGCGGGGCTGCGCGGCCACCGTGCCGCCCATGGTCATGACGCCCCCCACGATCGCGCCGCCGACAAGGCCCAGCGTGCCGAAGCCGACCTCCGACAAGATGCGCAGGCCGTCGGCGGGGCGGGTCGGCGCGTCGGCCGTCGTGTCGGGCTGCTCGGCCCAGCCGGGGGAGGCCGTCAGGAGCGTGAGCAGAAGGATTGTGGTCGTTGCGGTTCTCATCGGACTTCCGTGCTGTCGGGCGGCACCGGCTCGGGCCGCCACCATCTCGGGGACGGCGGGCGAGGCTGTGTTGTGCTGCGTTTGCGTTGTCCCTCATGGTAGGCGAGAAACGTCGATGATTGAAGGCAGCAGGCGCGTGGGGCAGCGGGAGCAAACGGTCCATCGAAGCCGAGTGGAGACGAAGACGATGCACGATTGGGATATCACCTTCGAACAAGCCAAGCAGATCCAGCAAGAACTGCGCGACAAGGTGCGCGAGGCGCCGCTGCCCGGGCCGGTGCGCTTGGTCGCCGGGGCGGATGCGTCGTTTTCGAAGGGCTCGGACGACATGTTTGCCGCCATCGTGGTGCTCGACGCCAAGACGCTCGAGGTGGTCGACGTGGGGCGGGCCGAGTGTCGCGCGCTCTTTCCGTACGTGCCGGGTTACCTGTCGTTTCGCGAGGCGCCGGCGTTGCTGCAGGCCTGGGAAGAGCTCGACGTCGAACCCGACCTGCTCGTCTGCGACGCCCAGGGCCGAGCCCACCCGCGCAAGTTCGGGCTGGCGTGCCACATGGGCGTACTCCTCGACATTCCTACCATCGGCTCGGCCAAGAATCTGCTGTGCGGCGAGCATCGCGATCCGGCGCCTGACAAGGGCTCGTACCGAAGCATCTACGATCGGGAGGGCGAGGTCATCGGGTCGGTGTTGCGTACTCGCGCCGAGGTCAATCCGGTCTATGTGTCGGTCGGCCACAAGATCACGCTGCCGGCCGCCCGCCGCCAGATCATGCGGTTCAGCCCCAAGTATCGGATCCCCGAGCCGATCCGACACGCCCATAACGAGGTCAACCGGATGCGCCGGGCTGCGTTGGAATGAGGTGCGGGTTTGGGGTTGTATGACTTCGTGGAGGTGTGGGTTGCTGGGAGATTGCGTAGAGGAGGCACTGCCGGTGCGTGGCGCTGCCCCCGGCCGGCCTCCGCCGGCCGGCCCCCGCGCGAAGCAGCGGGGGCCTATATGGTCGGCCTATCAAAAGTGGTTCAGAGGCGAACCTACAACAATGTACCTCTGTTGCTAGAGCAACCATAAATCCCCCCGTTGCTTCGCACGGGGGGCAGGCGATCGGCGGCTCGTGTTGCGGACGAGATGCATTGGCCAAGCGAAACTCGCCGAACAGGACATGAAGCGCTTGACGGGGGGAGCATCGTGGCACCTAGATGTCCCGCGTCTCGTCGTACGCTTCGGCGATCTTCAGCAGGGCGTCGAAAAGCTTCTCGCTTCGAAATGTGCGTTCGATGTCGCGCACAACTTCCGGTTCCTCGTGGTCCCACGCAACCGACATGTCTTCGTAGTAGGGGTGGGCGGTCTCCAGCTTATCGAGCATCTGGCTCGTCACCAGCACAATCGGTTGGCCAAGGTTGGCCATCAAGAATGCCTCGACAGCGCTTAATGTCACCTCTCGTGCGGGGCCAGACGTGGCGTCTTGACTCGCGCTTGATGGCGAGTCGGACTCAAAGGCGTCGGAGTGTGGCCCATACACGGCTCCACCAAACACAACGGACTCACCGTCGTCGCTACGCACGGCTTTCCCGCAGTGGATGTATTGCTTGGTCACGAGGTTGAGAAGGTGAAGGTGCATGGTTGCTACCGCTCGATTAGGGGGAGCGTTCCTTTCGTAAATACTGAGCGGAGAATAGCGATTGCCTTCGGCTAGAACAACGGGTCAAAAGGGGACGAGGCTCTCCGAGGTCGCAAGGGAACCAAGTTCCCCGATGAGCTGGGAGGTTGCGAGCAGTAGGCATTGCCGATTCGCGGCGATGCCCCCCGGCGGAGGCCGCCGGGGGGCATCGCCACGCACCGGCAGTGCCTTCTCTACGCAATCTCCCAGCAACCCACACCTCCACCAAGTCAACCGTTCGGGCCCGCCGTACGTGTGTGGCGGTCGAGGGGCATCCACGCAAGGCGACGTTAGAGACGTCGCTGCGCCGCAGAGCGCCGCGCCCCGACCTGGTTGTAAGATGTGCGGGATGGTGAGAACCAGGTTCCCCGACGAGGCGCATTCTATGCGGGTGAGCGGCGGCTTGTAGTGGCTTGTTGGGGCGCCCTTGCAGGGGAGCGGCTCCTTCTATTAGGGGCGCCTGCACGGCGGCGCGGCCATTATGGAATCGTGTCGATGTAGCTCATGTGGTCGATGAGGCGACTCCCTAATGGTCTTAGCCCTTAATAGCTGGCGCTGCTGGTCTGCATGGCTTTCGCTCCTCGCAAGCCAAACCGGACTCGTAAGGGAGCCAGGTTCCCCGACGAGGCGGGAGGTTACGAGCAGTAGGCATTGCCGATTCGCGGCGATGCCCCCCGGCGGCCTTCGCCGCCTGCCCCCCGTGCGAAGCCACGGGGGGCTTTATGGTCGCTCTAGCAGCAGTGGTGCATTGTTGTAGGTTCGCCTCTGAACCACTTTTGATAGGCCGACCATATAGGCCCCCGCTGCTTCGCGCGGGGGCCGGCCGGCGGAGGCCGGCCGGGGGCATCGCCACGCACCGGCAGTGCCTTCTCTACGCAATCTCCCAGCAACCCACACCTCCACCAAGTCAACCGTTCAGGCCCGCCGTACGTGTGTGGCGGTCGAGGGGCATCCACGCAAGGCGATGTTAGAGACGTCGCTGCGCCGCAGAGCACCGCGCCCCGACCTGGTTGTAAGATGTGCGGGATGGTGAGAGCCAGGTTCCCCGACGAGGCGGGTTCCCGACGAGAGGCATTTCACCAAGCGATTGACTAGATGAGCAAAGCGTCGCCCGCTTGGTGCCTGAGCGGGCATGGTAGATAGTTATTTGGTTTTCTCACATACCCAAAGCGTCACGTACATCCTGACGGTCCAACATCTCGACACACCAGCGAAAGTGGCCATCCGTTCCGTCGGGCGCGTAGGCGTTGCTCGTAAGGAGGGCGTACACCGCGCGGTAAGCCAGAAGCGTGTCGCGGTCGTAGCCGAATGCTCGTTGCATGGTCGTGGTTAGCTGCTCGTCGAGTTCGCGCGCACAAGGGCCCCACATCTCGAAGATGGCGCTTGTGATGCTCGCGTCGAAAGCTGGATCTCCCACCGTCGACAAGAAGCCGAAATCGAGCACGGACACGGGCTCAATGTCGTCATTGACCAGGATGTTGGCGGGGCACAAGTCTCCGTGGATTACGCTCATTGTCGCGTTGTCGCGCGACTCGAGAAAGCTGTGCGTGGCTTCGAGGAGGGCGTCGAGTTTAGACACTTCGCGCTCGAGTTGAGTTGCAAAACGCGCGACCCGTCGGCGTAGCAGACCTCCGATACTGTCGCTCCAGCGGTCACTTCCTTCCCAGAACGACTCAGTCTCATCGAGCACGAAGACCTGGCGAAACTCGGAAGCTTCGCCGATGGATAGAAACGTCGAGAGTACCTCCACGAGGGCATCGACGGCTTGTGGCTTGGGCCGCTTCGCCGTGGAGACAAGGTGTTGGTCGAGAGGGGTTCCCGGTAAGAAGTCTTCGGTGGTAATCGCGACGCCGTCGACAGTGTCGATTCGGTGAATCTTCGGGGTACGCAGTGAGTGGTTCGCACGCGAGAGCCGGTCGTAGTATGCGGCGAGCGGCCGGAGGGTGTCGGCCCCTCGATGGAACCACACCTTTGCTACGAGCTCGCCTGGAACGAGCGAGTAGACGGCTCCCTCCATACCTGCGGCGAGTCGGGTAGCGTCAGGGTAACCTCGTGCTCGAAAGTATTCGAGCCACTGTTTTTCGGCGGAAGCGGCCTTCTTGTCTCTCATTGGAAGTGATCGCGAAAGTGTTCGAGGTCATTGCATAACGACTCGATGTTGCCGGCGTCGGCCAAGGTGACAAATGGTTCTCGGTCGTCGGCGGCGAGTTCGGGCATCTCGCCAATTCGTCGTCGGTAAAAGGGTTCGACGTGCCGTAGCACCTTATCGGCCGACACCTGTCCATAGCCGCGACAAAGCGCTGCCACTCGCGCTCGAACCATTTCCCTGCTTATATCTCCGTCGAGCATCCCTCGATTCTCTCGCAGAGGGCCGAGCTCGAACGCCACTTCGGCAACGTCATCTAGCGGGTCGCCGAATCTCGCCATGTCCCAGTCGATGACGCCGGAGAATTCGCCGTCGTCGACGATCATGTTCCAGGGGCCGAGGTCGCCGTGGGTGACGACGTGCGCGGGTTCGGGGGCGGTGGGACCCCAGGCGAAGCTGACGCCGTCGGTCAGCTGGAAATCTGCCGTCGACTCGTGAACCTGCCGAAGCCAACGCCCGACCTGCTCCATCCACTCCGAGGACTGCACCGCCTCTGGCCATGGGCGGAGAACGGCCTGGCCGTGCAGATGCGTCAGTATCTCGCTACTGCCGTCGATGGCGACGAAACGAGGCACGCCCGCGACTTCACGCTGCTCGAGATGGTCGAGCAACTGATGGACCGCCTGGCTCCAGGGCCTCAGCGGGCGCCTTATATGCGCGCCGTCGGTCCAGACTTCGGTCAGGGTGCCTTCGCCCAGGCGGGTCCATGAGGAGGAGTTGTTGTTGCGATTCGTTCCTCGGCCGAGGCGCTCGAAGCAGGCGAATAGTAGCGACGTTCGGTAAGGGAGCCTATCAGGCTTGCCATACTCGTCGTCGACGGCGTCGAAGAAGCCGCTTTTGACGAAGTCACGGCCGCGCTCGTCGAGCGCTGCGAAGTTGTACATCAGCGACAGGCTCTCCCACACCTGCTCGGTGTCTGCATCGAGCTCGAGGGTGAGCGACTGGGGCGGAGTGCGTGCTTCGAATCCAGTCTTGCGACCAAAGAGCGACAGGAGTCCTTCTTCAGTGCGCGTCCGGTTGTCGCCAAGCCTCGGGCAAGCACCGCCGAACTGAGCCACGGCGTCTTTCATGAGACACTTGAATGTCCTGCCAATCCCAGCTGGCCAGGAGCCGTCACTGACAATCAGGCCAACAACGCCTCCTGGACGTAACACACGGCCAATCTCGGCGACGACCTCTTCGACCTCCTCCATGAGCATCAGCGACATGTGGCACAACACGACGTCGATCGATGCGTCGGCCAACGGCAGCTCTTGAGCTCGCGCGTTCAGTAGCTCCGGCTCACAGAGAGCAAGACGCGCTCGAGCTGCCTCGAGTTCAGCGTCGCTGACGTCGACTCCGATGAGTCGAGCGTCCGGAAGCTGTTCGTGCACGAGCTCGAGTAGAAACCCATCGCCGCAGGCCAGGTCGAGAACGGTCGCGCCTCGTTCGGCCGAGGTCGCGACGGAGCACAACATCTCATAGCTCGACCGGCCTGATTCGGTGCGTCCGCGGGCGAGGGTCTTGGTTGTGGCGCCGGCGTGGCGTTGGTGAAAGGTCTGGAGGAGTCTTTGGCCGGGGGAGAGGGCACTTGTCATGGGAATTCCATCTTCATCTGAGAACGCGGTTTTATCTGAGAACGCGGTCAATGCCTCCTGCGCGATGGGCGTCAGTTGCGTTCCCGGCAACTGGTCGAGCGGTAGCCACACCGCGTGGGAGACATCCTCATTGTCGACGACCACGGCCGGTTCGACAGCGTCGGGCGACGAGGCTCGATAGATTAGCGCCACGTGGAGGAGTTCTTCTGGCTGTGGTCGGTCGAGGAGATGACAACATTGGATAACCGTCGTCGTCAGCGGTTGCGGTGCGTCCAGGCGAAGCCCGGTCTCTTCTTGCACCTCTCGAAAGAGAGCCTCGACCGGACTTTCGTTCGTTTCGAGTCCGCCGCCCGGGAGATCCCAGCAGCCACGGTACGGCCCGCGCTGTTTGCGCACGAGCAAGACGGCGTCGTTCTCGACGAGCAGGGCGTACGCTCCCACGTGGCGATGCCTTACATCAATTTTCGTCATGCCTCTGCCCGTAGCGACGTCGACTCACGCTCGAAATAGTCCAAGTACCCGTGCCGCTCGAACCCCTGTGCGGCCACAATCGGAGCGGACGTCTCCTCCCTAGCGTAAAGCCCGAGCCACTCGATGCCGCGCTGTTTTGCTGCGCGGGCTCGGGCGGCCAGCAAGGCGGTGTAGACGCCGTGGCCACGGTGCGCCTCGAGCACGCCGCCCGCCCAGACGAGCCCAAAGCTCAATTCGTCGAAGAACGTCAGCCCGCATGCGCCGGCGAGTTCACCCTTTCGGTATGCTAGGAAACGGGCGACGCGGCGCTCCGGGCCGGTGCAGGCGTCGACCTCGCGGGCGAGGTCTTCGTTCGAGAGGTCGGGGTTGCGCCCGAAGACGTCGGCGCGGATTTCGTAGAGCGCACGCAGATCGTCGACCGACGCGACCTGATGCACCTCGATATCCGACGCGGGCTTGCGGTCGTAGGCGTCTGTGCGGATGCCGTAGGCGAAGTGTCGGTGCCCCGGGGCGTATCCGGCGTCGGTGAGCGCACGCCGGAGCCTCGGGTTGTCACCCATTGGGTTAATATGCCATCGGCTCGAGCCGCCTTCGTGGGCGTCCAGTACCTCTTCGAGTAGAACTTCGGGAGGTTCGACGTTGGGCCGCACGCGCACCACGCGGTTGTAGCCGACCGATGGCTGTGGCGAATGGGTGTATTTGATCGCTTCGCGCTCCACGACCTGCACATGCGGCGGCACCCAGAAGCAGTCGGCGGTGGCCGTCTCGAGGATGTTGTCGAGGGGTGTTGGCTTCATGATGTCTGACCTTTTTTCCAATCTTTGCTCTTCAACTCCATGCGCAGCTTGGCGTAGGAAACGTCGTCGATCACGACCGCGTCTTCGAGTACCTCGGCGGTCTCGAAGCCGAGGCTCTCGAAGAGGGCGACGGCGACGTCGTTGTCGGCGCGAACGACCAGCCAGACGTGTTTCAGCTTCATTTCGTCGAAGCCGTAGTCGAGCATCAACTCCATGGCCTCTCGACCGAGGCCGCGACCCCGCGCCTTGGCTTCTCCGAGGACAATCGAAAGCTCGGCCGACTCCCCGTCGACGACATCACGGTAGCTCGCCGAGCCGATGGTCACTCCGTCGAGAAGTTCAATGCTTACGTCGAAGACCGGACGGTTCGAGTCGGTGACCATTTCGAGATAGTCACGGATATCCTCGATGGGAAGCTCATCTTTTCCGGCGAGCGGGAGATAGCGGGTGACCTGCGGGTCGGCGAACCACTTGTGGCGAAGTGGTGCGTCCTCCATGAGCGGTTTTCGGAGCCGAAGGTGAGCGCCAGTGCTGTAGATGTGGTCTGAAGGGGCGTCGCATTCCATATCATCTACCGTTAGATCTAGCAGCAACTCGGGCTCGACCCGCTTGCCGAGCGTATCGCGCTGGATTGCCCGGTGCTCGAGGTCGATGGGAAGGGTCGACTCGGCATAGACTCGTCGGGCCTGTTCGAGATCTTCGGCCTCGATCGCGTATACCAAAACATAGCCGTCGTCGTCTTCCAGCAGCCAGGCCTTCTCCGAGCGCACACCTTCTTGCTCGAAGGACGCGAAGATCTCCTCGCGGCGGTCCTTCAACTCGCGCATCCAAGTGCGAAGCTTGTCGACTTTACCCGGTTTAACTCGTTTGAATGATATTTGGAGCATGTCTCCTCCGAAACACAATGCGCCAGCCCGTTCGTCGGAGGAGCTACCATGAACGCGAAAAGCCCCGTCCGACGAATCGGGCGGGGCGCGTAACCTTGTTTAGCTGACCGACGAAATCAGCACGCACACCCGCTCGTATCACTGTGTTCGCGACACATCGTACAGCCGGCGTTGGGGGATGCTGCGTTCATGGCGTACACTCGTTGAACGTCGGTCAGGTTGTTGTTAGCTACCAGACGTGCAGAGGCTGCGCAACTTCAACCGGCCAGCGAATCCCTTGCATAGCCAGCGTCGGTGGAGCGATCACCGCTTTCTGGTGCACGACGACGAGGTGGCGTGGCGTTCGGCTTGTTCTCGAACTTCCAAGGAGCAGTGAGATGGCGGATGACATGTATGGGCGAAGGGCGTGGCTCTACGACCTGATCTATGATGGCAAAGACTACGCCTCGGAGGTCGAAAGGCTTCGCCAGATACTCTCCGACCATGGAGTCGAATCCGGCGCCTCAGTGCTCGAGGCCGCCTGTGGAACGGGAAATTACCTCGAGCATCTCGTCAATTTCTACGACTCGAGCGGCTTTGACATCAGCGCCGACATGCTCGCACTAGCTCGTCATAAGGTGGCGGAGGTCGAGCTGTTCGAAGCCGACATGTTCGCCTTCACGCCAAAGAAGACTTATGACGCGGTGTTGTGTCTCTTCTCGTCGCTGAGCTACGCCGACAGTCTCGCCCAACTCGAACGAGCCGCACGGAACTTCTATGAGGCGCTTCGCCCGGGCGGGGTCCTGGTCGTCGAGCCCTGGATCGGACCGGGCGACGCCGAGCCAGGGCGGCCGTTCATGAAGACCTACCAAGACGACGATATCAAGGTGTGCAGACAATTCGTCAGCAAAGAGGAGGGGCGAAGGGCCACGCTCGATTTCCACTGGCTGGTCGCCGAGCGTGGAGAAGACGTCGAATACTTCACTACACAACTAGTGGCATATCTATATTCGGCGACCGAATACCGCCAAGCGCTCGAAGACGCGGGGTTCGAGGTCGTCTACGACAGCAATGGGGTGAGCGGGCGAGGTCTGTTTGTTGCACGGCGGTAGAGCGAACGCGGCGTTGGCTGGCGGAGGGCTGACGACGTCGCCGAGTAGCTCGACAGCGACGTTCAGCTGAAGATAGCAGATCTACCCAAGCCACTTGATCATCTGCAAACACGGATTGCCCTCGTCCCACAACGTCGCAAACTCCTGGAGTGGCTTGAAGCCGACGCCGCGATAGAAGCGGCGAGTGCGAGCGTACTCGGGGGAGTCGTGCGCGTCGCTGAGCGTCTTGATCTGCAAGAACTCGACGCCTTGGGCGCGAAGATAGGACTCGGCACGCTCGAGCAGGGCGCGGCCGACGCCGCGGCGGTGGTGCGACGGCGCGACTGCCATCACCACGATTTCGGCGGCGGCATCGCTATGTCGCTCGAGGCTCGCAAAGCCGACGGTGGCGCCGTCGGTGCGGGCCACGAAGGTGGGCAATTCGGCGATCTGCTCGACATACTCGACGATTGCCTCCTCGATGCCGAACCAGGCTGGCAGGTCGCGGAGGAGGTGCTCGCATGCAGCGACGTGTTGGGTGCCTTGGGCGAGTGTGATGTCTAGGTGCTCGGACATAGGCAAGGTTGCGGTCATCCATGGTTTCCCAGATGCGTTCACCGGGGCTTCGCTGCGCCAACCGCCCGGCGCAGCTCGCGCTTGCGTCGGTCGTCGATGTCCCGCCAGTCGCGGTCGGTCACTGCGCCTTCGAGCGCCCACAGCAGGTTGAGCGATACCTTCGGGTGGACCATGCGTACGCGCCGAAAGCACTCGGCGGCCCCCAGGTCGCGGACCTCTTGGAGGTCGAGGAGTCCGGCATCGGCGAGCATTTCGGCGGAGCGAGGGCCGAGGTTTCGTGCGTCGGCGAGGTTCATGAGTTGTTCCTGTGGTCGGCGGCGGGGAGCATCTCGAAATCCTCGAAGTCGAACCCGGGTACAACCAAGCAGCCGACCAACGAGTAACCCGCTGGGCCCTCGGTGGGCGTAGCCGTCTGCCACCATCCGGCGGGCACCAATGCTTGGAGTTGGCCCTGCGGCGGCGGGCCGACCAGCCGCTCTTCGAACTCCCCGTCGGAGTCGGCGCACAGCTCGAGTCGCAACGGGTCGCCGAGTTGATGCAGCCAAAGCTCGTCGGAGCGGACGCGATGCAGTGCGGAAACCTCGCCGGCCGGCAATAGGTAGATGATGCTCGTGCCCGCGTTTCGCAGCCCGGGATGGCCGGGGAGGGCGCTCGACGGTAGTGTGAGCTCCGAGCGCCACGTCTCTTTGAAGAAGCCTCCCTCGGGATGCGCTTCGAGCTGCAGGTGGTCTACGAGTTGGTCGATGGTCGGTGGCTTTGTCATGTCCGGGATGATCGGGGGGTTACGTGATGTGTGTCAATATTTGGGATGATGCCCGGGAACCAGGTTCCCCGACGAGGCCCACGCTATGCGGGTGTGCGTCGAGTTCGCGCCGGTCGAAAGGTGTTGCATTCAGGCGCTTTCGATGAGCACCTGATTCGCCGCCATGAGTTGGTCGAAGACCGACCAGTAGGTGGCCTCGTCGGGCAGGGCGTGCGTGTCGAATCGTCGCCAGGTGAGGCACGAGCGCTCGTAGTCGCGCGCCAGTGGGGTGGACGCGGCGAGGTCGACGTCTTGGCCGATGGTGAACACGTGGTCGAGGTGCTCGGTGAGGGTGTCGACCGTCGATGCGCGGCGGCTGGCGAGCAGATCGGTTGCTTCTTTGCCGTGCTCGCGGCGCAGGCGTTGCGTACCCCAGCAGATCGCGACCACGAGCGCGCTGCCGTCGGCCGCGAACATGGTGGTCACATAGCGCCCATCCTGAGCGGTGTCGGTCTCCTGCGGGTCGAGTACGGCCAGCCAGGGCACATTCGCCCAGGTCGCCCCGATTCCGGTGGACGCGCGGACGAGGTAGTCTTTCGCCAGGGGTTGCACATGCGCCTCATGCGCCTGACGAATGGCCCCCATGATTTCGAAGATCACGTGCTGCTTGTGCCGCGGTCCGTAGCGCGCCAGCGGATACTGGTCGAGCATCTGCCCGAATAGGGTGTCGAGCGATTCTTTGGACATCTGTGGCCCTGTTTGCGAGCGCAGGTGCTCATCTCGTGCAGGCTCTCAAGCTGCGTCTCTATCCGTCGCATGCGCCTTGCTTCTTCCCGTTGCTGCTCTTGGCGGCGCGCGGCGAGGAGTCGCCGCGCGCCAACTGGGGTGAGGACCAGGGGTCAGGGACGGAAGTCGTCGGCGAGCTTGGCGATCACCGAGTTCAACTTCAGCTTCGCCATTCCCAATCCATTATCGTTCTCCAAGACGAGCACCGTGTGGTAGTGCGCCTTGCCGGGGGCCGATTTCAGGGGGTCGTCTCCCTCGTTGAGGCAGCGCACCAAAATATGGGCTTCTTCGGCCATGACATGGACCAACTGGCCGCGGCCCGCGCCCATGTCCAAGCTGGCCTTCTGGGCGTTCAGAAGCACGTTGTTCGCCAACACGCCCATTGTCTTGAGCTTGTCCTTGTAGCCATCACCGGCGAGCATCGCCAGCGACTCACCATTGGGGGTGAAAATGCCGACTCCGGCAAAACCTTCGAGGTCGGCGAGTTCTTTGAGGGTGTCACGTACAGACATGTTCGACTCCGTTACAGATGCAGATTTGGCAGTAGACTTCTTCTTGCTCGTCTTGTTGCTGTTGTCGTTGCTTTTAGTGTTGTCGTTGCTTTTGCTGTCTTGCGTGCGTGTTGCTCCGTTGGTGGGCGGTGGTGGCGGTGGAGGGACTTTGAGCCCCAGATCGAATTCGACGTCCGACTCCTCGTCGGCCAGCTCAGCGCCGCGCTCGTCGTGGAGGCGATACGCGTCCATGAGCAGGGGGCCTAGCTTGGTGTCGATGGTGCGTTTCTTCTTGCGAAGCACGCTATCCACGGCGATATCGGGGTCCTCCCAGGTCACGATCTTCGAGGCGGCTTCCTCGCCGTCCATTCCGCTGGTCTCGGCGTTGATCAACTCCCCTTTGAGAAAGTAGAGCAGGCCAATCTGGTCGCCCGATTGCACCTGCAGCGTGCAGGTCTTCTTCTCCATCTCGATGAGCTGGAGAAACGTGGGCAACGCGATTCCCTGCAGGCGTCCTCGCGAGCCGGCATCGAGCTGGTCGAAGATCCGACCGACCAGGTGGTCGAACTCGATGGGCTTGTCGAGAAACTGACTGATCCCCAGCTCGGACAGCTTGCGGGCGATCTTTCGTGAGCCGAAGGCGGTCATCACGAGGACCGGAAGCCGGGGAAACTCTTTGTTGAGATGCTCGACCAGCTTGAACCCGTTGACCCGCGGCATCTTCAGATCCGTGACCACCAGGTCGACCGGCGTCTCTTCGAGCACGTCGATGGCCTCGCGGCCGTCGAAGGCAGTCAACACCTGAAAGTCTTGGGAGTACGCCTCGAGGCCATCGGCTATACTCTTCAGAAACGACTCTTCGTCATCGACAATTAGGACATTCTTCATGTGGTAACTCGACGTCTATAGCTCCGACACTCCCGTGTCAGCGCCTCTTCCATGTTGCTCATTGGCTACGTGCGAGTTCCATGCCAGCCTCGAACAGGCGTCCGAATAAGGACGATTTTTATCCATACTGGTAAGTAGAGGCACTGCGATGCGTCTTCGCAGTGGAGATGGGAGCAACTCGAGGGAAGCGAAGTCTTTTGCCGATACGTGAACTCTCGAAATCAGCTTTAGGCGAAAAACCTGCGGGCAGGCTCGAGAATGTGAAATATTTTCCTCACCTGTCGCCACCGAGGACCGGCGTCGACACGAAACCCGGGCGATTGAAGATGGGCGCGATCCGCCGTCGTAAGGGAAGGGGGTTCCCCGACGAAGCCCATTCCATGCGGGTGCGCGAGAGATTGGGGGCGCCGAGGTGCGGGTTTGGATGGGATGTTTTATTGCCTTCGGTGGCGGCCATGCAGGAGTCGTGGCGCCGTCCGAAGGTAGCGCTCGCAAAAGGCGCAAGCACAACCCTCGGCTACAGGGCCTCGCGAAAAACGCTCGGCTCGGCGCGGACGGCGCGCCTTGCTCATTGGCCTTCGTCGCTGTCTTCGCGCTCCGCGTTTTTTTGCATCTCGAGCGTCTCCCGTAGCACTGGAATGCGTGCGCGGTCCTTAGGCAGTGAGGATTCCTCTTTGAGTTCGACGTACTTCGCCAGCGACAGCACGTGGAGCCGGTGCCCGTCGAACTCGACGTCGATGGAGTCGCCAAGGAGTTGCTCGTAGGTCAGGCCATGTTCGATGGTGCCGAGCAGGTCGAGGGGACCGTAAATCGTGGTCAGGAGTTGATGACCGGTTGAGGCGAGGTGCTCGCGGGTTGGCTCGAGTCGCTTGCCGGGGGGGCCGCGGAACTGGGCGTCGAGAGCGTCGAGTGCCTCGACCAGCGCGTCGATATTTTCCTCGGTGCGCTGGTGGACGATATCAACATCGACGGTCATCACCGGTGCGCCCTGCAGTACAGCGGACAGTGCGCCGACCAAGATGAAGTCGACGTCGTGGTCGAGAAGCACGCGAAGAATCTGTTGGAAATCAGTCCGAATTGATCCGCTCCTTCATCTGCCGAACCGCGTTGACCTGTTGCTGGATAGCCAGCAGGCGCTCGGTCGGGGAGAGCGAGAGCATCCAGCGAATCAGGCTGCGGTCCACGCCAGAGTCGGCATACTCGTCCGACGGAGCGGAGGATTGCTCGGGGGCGTCAGCAGGGCCTTGCTCGGAATGCTTAGGCATAGGCGTGTTCTCTTCGCTAGAGGACACGTTCATCTTACGCGCCGTGCGCTCCATGGTCCACCAACGTGGAGCTTGTTTGTGGTTTGAGTCCGAAGGTAGCGCTCGGCGCGGCGTGGACTGCGCGCCTTGGTCGACGCGATGGCGGTCGTCGCTTCGATGGCGGCCCGACCGGTTTTTTTGTTTTTGAGAAAACCGCGGAATGCAAAGGGGGAAAGGGGACCGAGCCTCGGCGAGTTGGTTTGCTGCAGATTCGGATGCCGGTTCCCGCAGGCGTGGCAGCGCCACGTCGAGGACAACCGGCGCCGAAGATGCACAAACCAGCCGGCGAGGGCGACGGGAGCTTTCCCCCTTTGCGTTCCGCAAAGTACCCCCACCGGGATTCGAACCCGGACTGGACGGATTTTAAGTCCGCTGCCTCTGCCAGTTGGGCTATGGGGGCTTGTTTGGTGCTCATTTGTCGCACCTGAAACATGCCGGTGCGCACATTATTTCGGCGCCCGGCCGGTTGTGCAAGTGTCTCGCGTGGTGCACATCCATGGCGCAGTTGCCCCTGCGTAGCATGTGGCGTGTGGTTGCGGAAGGGGCGATCTGACAGAGCGGGCTTGAAAAATCGGGGCGGTTGCTCGTTAATTAAACGCAGTGTTGGAAAGACCTTGCGGGCGAGCCGGGTGTGCGGAGATTGGCACGCGGTGACGTCTGCTTCATGAATATTGCGCAACGGAGACAAAGGTGAGCAACGGAAACGACTGGAATGGCGGCAACAACGACTGGGGGCAGTCTTCGAATCAGCCCGCGGGTGGGCCGGAGCAGAACCAGCAGATGGTCCATCAAGGTGGAGGAACCGACGGCGGCAGTTATGGCGCCGGCGGCTCCGGATTCGAGCCGCCGGGAGGCGGGCCGCCGCTCGACGCGGTGACCGAAGGGTGGGGTGGCGGCCATGAGGTGACCCTCGACGAGGTCGTCGACCGGCTCAAGCTGGTGGCGAACCGGGCGATGGGGCCGGTGCTCAAGGCCTGGCTGGCCGTGGGCGCGGTGATCCTCGTGTTCAATATGCTCGACGCGTTTTTGGGGATCATCAATTACTTCGTCGACAGCGTGGCGGTGAGCGGGGCGATCGGGATCGTCTCGATGATCCTCGGCATTGTCGCCTTGGTCGTGTCGATCGCCGCCGGCGCGCTGCAGTTCGCCATGTTCAAGCCGCTGCATCGGGTCGTCTTCGAGGGCGAGCACGTCTACAGCGGGCCGATGGACGTGATCAACGAGGCCAAGGGGCCGTTCGTTGCGATCGTCATCCTCACCGTCGCGATCACGTTTCTGTTCGGCCTGGGCGCCGCCTGCTGCTTGGTGCCCGGTCTGTTCATCGCGTTCGTCTTCAGCCAGGCGCCGTATATTGCGGCGACCCAGGACGTCGACCCGATGGAGGCGGCCAAGCGCTCGTTCGTGCTCAACAAGACCTACTGGATGCCGGTGCTCATCGCCATCGGAGCGCTCGTCATTATCGGCGCGTTTGCGTCGTGCTTCGTTGGCGCGGGGACGTTCGTGGTCGGGCTGGCGTCGTCGTTTCTCTATCCGTTCAGTCTGGTGATCATCGCCGGGGTCTACTGGCTGTTCACGCAGTTGGCGATGTTCGGGATCTTCTTGGTGCACATGGCGTTGTTCTCGACGCTGGAGACCAAAGAGACGGGGAAAGAGCCCGCTTGAGGCGTGTGATTGTCGGGGCGGCCCTGCTGCCCCGACAACCCCAAACTTACTCTTCCAATTCTTCCAATTCCTCGACCGGCGGCGCCTTGTAGAACACCGAGATGGTGTGCCGCCCCGGTCCCACCCGCACGATTCGCTCGAAGCTGCTGCCTGTGGTGACGAGCTTGCGCAGCGAAATCTCCTCGCCGTCGACGACCACCCGCTCGATCTCCTCGCCGTCCCAGGTGCGCGGGAAAGCCACGCCCGGAATCGCGCCGCCTTCGACCGACGAGGCGCGGGCGCCGAGTAGGTTGACCGAGATGGTCAGCCGGCGGTTGACCGACGACCATTGACTGGTGAGCACCGACTGGCGCCGGGCGCTCAGAAAGTCGTGGAACTCGCCGATGGTCGTCATCCAGTGGCGGTACTCCTCGGCGAGGTCGAAGGTGTTGCGGAAGGTGAGCAGGATGCCCGGGGAAGGCTCGGTGCGCATGGCGGTCGACGGCAGGCTGATGACAAGACTCTCGTGGAAATATGCCTCGCTGTTGCCGAGCATGCGCTTGAGCCGGTCGACGTTGGCGTTCTTGCCCTGCAGGACGAACGGGTACTCGAGGATGGGCAGGGGGAGCCCACGGTCGTCGACCGGGTAGTACGGAAAGCCGGTGCCAAAGAGGTAGCCGTAGTGCTCGGGGTCGGTGGGGCCGAAGCTGTTGTCGACCTGCAGGCCGGCCTTGCGAAGCTGGCGAAGGGTGGTGTCCCAATCGTTGGCGAAGATCGAGTCCTCGACGCGGCCGAAGGAGATCGCCTTCTCACCGCCGACGGCCATGCTCAGCTGTTGGCGTTGTTGGGTGAGCGTGAGTTCGCGTTTGATGGGCTTG
This sequence comes from Persicimonas caeni, assembly GCF_006517175.1. NCBI lineage: Bacteria > Deltaproteobacteria > Bradymonadales > Bradymonadaceae > Persicimonas > Persicimonas caeni. The sequence goes on from NZ_CP041186.1 coordinate 6,840,602, forward strand.
ATGGCGCCCACGCCGACCGGCTCGGTGACGTGGTCGCGCGTCTGGCCGTTGACCCACAGGAGCCCGATCTCGGCGCCCGTCTCACGAAGCAGCGAGGCTTCGGTGGGCGTGACGATGTCGGAGGCGACAAAGACGGTCGACGAGGCGTCGTTCTTGCGCGCCCAGTCGGCGTAACCGATCGCCGCGCGAAGGTTCTCGGGGGTGGGGTGGGTGAGCATCACCGCGCCCGCCATCTGGCCGGGGAACATCCACAGCCGGGGCATCGGGCGGACTTCAGACAGCCGGTGGAACAGCGCGCGCTCGAGCAGGTCGGCGTAGGGGACGTGCGAGGTGAGCATGCGCTTGTGAGCGGCGCGTGCGTCGACCGGCAGTTGCTCGGCGCCGGGCTCTCGCCCAAAACGCATGCCCTCGGTGGGGCGCCCTTGCTGCAGCGCGGTGACCGTGCAGCCAAAGTCGAACAAAAAGGCGTAGACGTGGCCCTGGCCGAGCTGGTTGACCGTCAGGCCGGGCTGGCTGTCGACCTCGAGGAGCATCGGACCAGCCGGGTGCGCGTCCATCGGCGGGGCAGGCAAGAGCTTGCCGGTCAGGGGCGTGTCGGGCAGGTGCTTTCGCATCGGGCCGTGGATGTCGAGACCCTCGGTCGACGTAATCGTGCGCGCCATGCGCTCTTTGCCCGCGGTCGACACGCCCGTCAGGAGCTCCCAGCCTTCGCCTGGCTGCTCGACGATGATCTGGCCGCCGTTTCGGGCGAAGCCTGCCAGCGCACTGATACCCGTCGACGGCATCGCCGCGGCCACGCGCCTGGGCACGATCACCACACTGCGCCCGGCGAGCATCTCGGGGCTCAGGTTGCGGTTCAGCGCGGTGGCAAAGGAGCCGAAGTGCTGCCAGAGCCCGTTGAACCAGCCGTAGCTGCAGTCGAGCTCGGTGAACTTGGCTGCCTCGGCGGCCGGGGTGTCGGGAAGCAGCAGCAGCACGTCGCCCTCGGTGCGGTCGGGCGGCCGACTTCCGGTGGTGGTGGGCGACTCGCTCGGCTGGAAGTGCGGCTCGTCGAGCATGACGGTCAGCCCGAAGCCGGCTGCAATGAGAGCCAGCAGGATGAAGTCCCACTTGAGCGCCCCGAGGATCGATTGCTTCCGTGCCATAGCTTACCGGTAGTACACGTCGATGGTGTTGAAGCCCGCATCGAGGGGAATGCGGCGAAATTTATAGCCGACGAGTCCCGCCGGCAGCGTCTCGACGTCGCCCGAGACGAGCTCGCCGGCGATGCGGTTGACGCCTTTTTTGGCCAGATGAAAGCCCTTGCCGTCGAGCTTGGCGGGCACTGTGATGGACATGCCGCGGCGCTTCGACTCGACGGTGATGCGCAAGAGGGTCGCGCTCTCGGGGCTCGGCTCGGCGACCTCGTCGGGAGCGTCGTCGCCGGCCTGCGGCGCGGGCCGCCTCTTTCTTGGGAGCTGGGCGTCGCGCACCACGCGGCTCTGGATGCGCCCGGCGCGTCGAGAGCGCAAGAATTGGTCGAAGCGAAGCACGTTCGTGATGATGTGGTTTTGCTGCTCGGCCAACTCGAAGACGCCCAGCCACTTCTCAAAGCGCTCCATGTCGGGATAGTCGGCGAAGATCTCGGGGTCGACCGCCCAGGTGATCGCCTGGTGGTGGCCGGCGGCACTCTGCGAGATGAGCTCGGCGAGTTCGGGGCCTTCGGTCACGCCGGTCGGGTAGACCACGGGGAGCTCGCGCATGCCGAGGGGCTGGCCCTCGTTGTTGACGACCAAGAAAGGAAATCCGGTGCCGAAGGCATAGCCGGCGCCGGGCGCCGGGCTGTAGCTCGTGTCGACGCGGATGTCCTGGGCGGCCATCAGTTCGAAGGGGCGAGCCCACTCCTCGTCCCACCAGCTGTCGGTGATGCGCGCCGTCTTGACGTAGTTGACCGGCAGCGTCTCGCGCAGCTCGTCGAGCTGGGCGGCCAGACCCACCGGTTGGGCCAGCGGCTGGAACTCGCCGATGCCCACGCGTTCCAGAAGCTCGTGGGGCGTGCCTTCTTTTTTCCAGGAGAGGCCGAGCTCGCCGCCCATGCGCTGGATGATGGCCGCGCCCGAGGCGGTCAGCCCGGAGTCGACCGAGGAGAGCAGGGTGGAGACGCCGTTTTTGTCGGTCTCGTAGTCGAGCATCCATCCGCCGCCGTCGCCCAAGGCGGTGTCTTCGTGGAGGGCGACGATGGCGCCGTTGGCGCCGCCGGGAAAGGGCCAGAACATCGGCACCGGGGTGTAGCTTCCGATGACGCCGTGGACGATGAAGCGCTCGAGCAGGTCGGCGTAGGGCACCGGGTTGGTGTGAAGCTCGGGGGCCATGATCAGCGCCGAAGTCTTCGGCGTGGTATGGCCCTCGGGGGCGTCGACCTCGTAGTCCGAGGAGGGGCGGCCCTGCTGCAGGGCGACCATCTGCTGGCCAAAGTCGAAGTCGACGGTGATGGCGGTGCCGTCGCCCATCGGCGCGGCGTAGATGGCCGGGGCGCCGTCGATGGCCAGGTGGGTCGTGGCGCCCTGGCGCGGGGCAGTCGAGCCGACGAATTCGGTCGACAGCGGCATGCCCATCATTTCTTGCTTGTAGGGGTCGACCAGCCCGCGCAGGTAGGTCAGCTTCTGGCCCTCGCGCTCGCCGGCGCGGCCGTTGGCCGAGAAGGTGTCGCGAAGCTTACCCTTGGGGCGCTCCACGACGATGATGTTGCCGTCGAGGGCGTGAAGGCGAAGCTTTTCGAGCAGCTCGTCGGGCACCTGGTCGGAGACCGAGGAGGTCAGCACGACCACGCGCGATGCCTCCAAGACCTTCATCGACAGCGACTGCGGGGTGGCGATGGAGACCGGGCCGATCTCCTGTTCGAACAGGTTGATCCATGCCACACTGAAGTCGCGCGCCTCGAAGTCGGGTCCGCTATTGCGAATCGCCTCGTAGTCGAGCACGATGAGCACGTCCGAGTTCGCCTCGCGGGTAATCGTCATACCCTCGGCCGTCTCGACGTCGGTCTCCAGGACGAACGGCGAATTGTCCAGGTACAGTGCGGTGGCTACGATCAGCACGAGCGCCCACAAGAGCGCGCGATAAGCTGTGTGAGCCGATTGTTTTCGGCGACTTTCGAACATCCCGTACTGCGTGGCGAGGAACTGGGGCTGAGGAACGTCGAGCCTCGCGGGCTTCGACTCCCGCCGGAAGTATATGGGTTAGGCCCGCTCTGTAAACGCCAAAAAAGGCTGCAAAAGCCGCCAAATCGCTGGCACTTGTCATGAAAAGCGTCATTACTTCGCGCGACAACGGAACCTTCAACATCGGCCAGACCCCTGCGGGCCGCGCCGCGGCGGCGATGGAGCGCTTCGTCTTCATCTTCCCGTTGATCGTGCTCGGCGGCTCGATTTTCTTTCTGCCCGACTATATCGGGCGCTACCGTGAACAAGAGCCGATGCCCGGGTTTTTGTTCCTGGCGCTCGTCCTCACCGCGCTCTTTATCGGTCTGGTGGCCTCCACGCTGCGCTTTTTTCGCAACGATCTGTGGGTGGTCGACGCCGGCGAGGGGATGCTCGTCTACCAGGCCAGCCGCGTGTTCGGGAAGGGCTTCGAGCAGGCGGGCATCGAGCTCGACATGGTCGAGCGCTTCATCGTCAACATCGAGGACGCGCCTCGCGACAGCGAGATCTTCGTGCGCGTCGACGGCCACGGCACCGAGCGGGTGATCTCGTCGCGCTTCGGCGTCGAGTCGGTGCGCGAGGCGGCCGACGAGCTCAAAGCCTTTCTGGACGACAAGGGCATCGATATTCCGGTGATCGTCGAGCAGAAATGAGGGCGTGCACTCAACGCTTCCAGCCTTTACAATCCCACCATATCGAGTCTGCTACGGGGGCTGCAGGAATCCTTTGGACCCCTTTTGCAGTTGAAGCTTGTGCAGATGACGATTGTAGCGTCGAAATCGAGACCACTGCCACTTTCGAGGATGAGCTGAATGCAGCGTCTTCGCCTGAAGCTGGGAATCATGCTGGTTGTGCTGGCCACCTACGGCACCGCCGAAGTCATCACCCCTGCGCCGGTCTACGCGCAGGATTGGGACGTCAAAGGCGGTGAGAAGCGTCGCCAGGAGATCATTCGCCGCTACAAGCAGTTGCTCGAGCGAAACCCCGTCGAGGGGCTGATCTTCGAGAAACTCGTCGCCTACGTCGGCCGCGGCAAAGGCCTCGACGGGTTGATCGACGACTACAAAAAGGCCGTCGAAGCCAAGCCCGACAAGCTCGCCTACCGGCTGATCCTGGGGCACCTGCTCAAGACCAAGAACGACTACAAAGGGGCGCTCGAGCAATACGAGAAGGCCGTCGAGCTCGACGACGACAACCCGACCGCCTTCTTGGCGCGCGGCTCGGCGCATATGCTCCTGCAGCACGACAAGAAGGCGACCGAGGACTTCGAGAAGGCGCTCGAGCTCGAGGACGACAAGGACCGCAAGACCAAAATCTTGCGCAAGCTCGCCGACGTGGCCTTCGCCCAGCGCGACTGGGAGCGCGCCGAGAAGTACTACGACCAGCTCATCGCCCTCGACAAGCGCAACGAGTACCTGCGCATGGAGTACGCGCAGGTGCTCGTGAAGTACAAGCGCTACGAGAAGGCGCTCGAGCAGTACGACGCGCTCATCAAGCTGGCCGGGCGCGACACCAAGGCGCGGGCGACCACGCTTCGCGACAAGGGCGACGTCTACGAGCGCATGGGCGAGCCGGAAATGGCCGTCAAGACCTACCGCAAGGCGATGAAGCTGATGCGCGAGGGTCACTGGCTGCACAACGAGCTGCGCCACCGGGTCGTCGACGTCTACCGGGGCATGGACAAGCTCGACGAGCTGCTCGAAGAGTACGAAAAGGAGTGGAAGTATCCCGACTACGACGAGTCGATGATGCTGGCCAAGCTCTACGACGAGCTCGGCAAAGAGGACAAGGCCCTCGATTATTACCAGCGCGCCATCAAGAAGAACCGGCGCAAGGTCGACCCGCGCCTGAAGGTCATCCGCATCCTGCAGCGCCGCGGCGAGGACAAAAAGGTCGTCGACGCCTACCAGGACCTGATTCGTGTGGCGCCCGGCCAGCACCGCTTCCAGTTCGAGCTCGTCCAGATCTACTTTCGCATGGGCGACCGCAAGAAGGCCGAGCGCCAGCTCACCCGCATCGCGCGGCGCTTCCGGCGCGACCCGCAGGTCTATCTGGAGCTCGCCGACACCTATATGCGCTACGACATGCGCGACAAGGCGCGCAAAGCCTACGAGCGCCTGGTGCGACTCGACCCGAAAAACGAGAGCTATATCCTGAGTTTGGGCGAGTTCTACTACCGCGAGAGTGAGCTCGATAAGGCGAAGAAGACTTGGAAGAAGATCCTGCGAAGCCGGCTGTCGAAGGCCGAGGCGCACGCGCTGCTCGGCGAGACGTACGCCGAGCACGGCATGATCGACAAGGGGATCGAGGAGTACAAAAAGGCGATCGAGCTCGCGCCCGACGACCTGACGATTCGCCGCGGCGTTGCCATCAACTACGAGCAGGCGCGGCGCTTCCAGCAGGCCATCGACGCTTGGAGCCACATCATGGAGAAGGCCGAAGAGCCCGAGATGCGCGCCGAGGCGCGCGGTCGGATCATCGGCATCTACCAGCAGCAGGGCAGACTACGCTCGAAGATGCGCGACTTCGCCAAGGCCTTCGAGGCCGACGAACCCGACGAGGAGTCCGGCTACTTCCTCGCCGAGGCGCACCTGAAGCGCAAGGAGTACGAGGAGGCCGAGGCGGTCTACTCGAAGCTCATCAAGCTAGACGACGAGGAAAGCAAAGAAGACGTCGAGGCGTTCGAGGCCCTGCTTCGCATCTACGAGCAGACCGGCGACAAGAAGAAGTCGATCGCGGTGCTCGAGAAGATGGCCGAGCTTCGGCCCAAGCTCGCCCGCGAGTACTTCCACCGCATCGCCGAGCTGTCGCTGGAGCTGTATCAGGACGACAAGGCGGTGCAGTACGCCATGCGCGCGGTCGAGCAGAACCCCGACGACGCGACGGCGCACGCCCGCTTGGGCGACGTCTACCGCGAGATGCAGCGGCTGGAGGCGGCGGCCAAAGAGTATCGCGTGGCCATCGACCTCGACCCGCGCGCGTTCGACCACACCATGAAGCTCGCCGAGCTTCTCATGGAGTTGCAGCAGTACGAGGAGGCCGAGGAGCTCTATCGCACGATCGTCAAGAAGGCGCGCGACGAGTCGCTCATCCTCAAGGCGGGCCGAAAGGCGATGCAACTGGCTGAGGCCGACGGACGGCTCGAAGAGCTGGAGATGGAGTTCTCGCCGCTGTTGTTCAGCGCGCGCTCCAAGCCGGTGTACCGAAAGCTGATGCTCGAGCTGTACGACCGCGTGGTCACGCCGTTGGTGACCGAAATGCGCTACGGCATGGCGGGCGACCGAGACGAGACGAAAAAGCAGATCGACAAGATGTCGCGCCAGGCGCTGCCGGCGCTGACCGACGCGCTGCAGTCCGACGACGTCGGCCAGCGCGCGTTGGCGATTCGGCTGCTCGGCGACCTGCACGCCGGCCCGGCGGCGCCGACTCTGGCGCGTATCGCGGTCGACCCGAAGAGTTCGCTGCGTAGCCTGGCGGTCATGTCGGTGGCGCGCATCGGCGACGAGCGCGCCTCGCGTACGCTGATTCGGGCGCTCGACAGTGACGACCCGACGGTGCGCGACTTGGCCACTTGGGCGCTCGGCTTCACGGGCGGATCGCAGGCGGTCAAGGCGCTCGTCGACATCGTCAAAGAGGGGCAAAACTGGTCGCAGCAGGCGCTCGCGGCCGTCAGCCTCGGTCGTATCGGCGACGCGCGGTCGTCGCGGGCGCTGCTCGACGCGTTCGACTCGGCGCGGATCAGCCGCTCGTCGGACAATATCGCGATGGCGATTGTGTGGGCCTTGGGGCGCGCCGAGAGTGACAAGGCGGTCGACAAGCTGACCAAGGCGCTCGAAGAGGGCTCCAAAGAGGTGCAGAGTTTGGCCGCCTGGAGTCTGGCGCGCGTCGGCAACGACGAGGCGCTCGAGGCGCTGCTCGACGCCTATTGGAGCGACGAGCCGCAGCAGCGTGAGGTCGCCGGGCGTGGTCTCGTCCAGCTCGCCGGGCGCGAGCCGGAAGGGCAGGGCGCTGAGTCTACGGCGCGCGAGGTGGCCCATGACATCCAGTATATCAACGACCGCCGCCACGAGATCCAAACCGACTCGGTGCTCTCGAGCCTGCGCCAGGACGCGAGCGCCATCGACGTGACGCCGGCGGGCGATTTCATCACGGATCATCTCGACACCTTCGCCCGCATGGCCAAAGGCAAGCTCGAGGGCGACAACGCCCGCGTGCGCCGCATCGTGCTTCGCGACCTGGCGGATATGTCCGGTGGGATGGGCTTCGGGGTCTTGTCGCCGGCCACCGATGCCGACAAGGCGGCGGTGAAGAAGCTGGTCGCCAAGCTCCACTCTCCGCTCCAAGAGATCGCCAAGAGCGAGGAGTCGGCGGTGCTTCGTCCGGTCGCCACGCTTTTGGGGGCGGTGGGCGACAGCGGCGACGTGCCCAAGCTGCTCGAACTCGCCAAGAGCGACGACGTCGCAGTGCGCGAGGCGGCCGTCTCGGCGCTTGGCAAGATGCCGACTTCGAAAGAGTTGGTCGAGGCAGCCAAAGCTCGCCTCGGAGACGACTCGTTCGCTGTCCGCTCCGCAGCTGCAGTGAGTCTGGGCGAGCTCGTCGGCGCGAAGGACGCCCAGGCCGACGCGATCACCAAGGCGCTGCTCGACACGCTCGGTGACGATTACCGCGCCGTGCGCGAGGCGGCGGCTGAAGGGCTCGTCGCTCTCGGAAGCGACGCGGCCATCAACGGACTGGCCGAGCGGCTGGCGAATCTGTCGCTTCCGGTGAAGTTGGTCGCGCTTCGGGCGCTGGCCGACAGTGAGTCGGAGGCGGCCAAGAAGGCGCTGGTGCCGTATGCCGACCACGCCGATATGAGGCTTCGTCGGGCGGCGGCCGGTTTGTGAGTTGCGAGAGCCTGAAAGCGGTCGCACCGAACACCTTGACCTGAATTGTTGTCCAGCCTAATCTGCCTGCGTCATTCACTGCAGAGGAGTGCAGCATGTCGAGCTCGAGAATTTGCACAAATTGTCAGGCAGTTGTCCCGGAGGGACATCACTTCTGCGGCCGTTGCGGCGCCCGGTACCACGAGGGCGGCGAGGCCGAGCAAGACGAGACGCTCTACTTCGGCGCGATGATGGCGCCGGGGCGTGCGAAGCTCATCCTCATCAAGGGTGAGGGGCTCGAAGGTCTGAGCTATCATCTCAACGCGACCGAGCACGTCGCCGGTCGTGGGAACGGTGCGATTCTGTTCCCCGATGACGACTTTTTGAACAAGCGTCACGCGACGTTCCTGTATCGCGACAACAAGTTGTTCCTGCGCGACGAGCAGAGTCAGAACGGCACGTATTTGGGGATTCGCGAGCCCAAGCGTCTCGAAGACGGCGACCTGTTCATGGTCGGCGAGCAGCTGCTTCGCGTCGAGTATCTCGATCTGCAGAGTGAGTACCCGATGCAGGAAGATACGCTCATGTACGTGAGCCCGCCCAAGAACTACCGGTTCCGGGTCGTCCACGTGCTCGAAGGTGGAAAGCCCGGCGGGGCGTTCTGCTCGGTGAACAATGATATCCTGATTGGTCGTCACGGTTGTGACATCAGCTTCGAAGACGATCGCCACGTCTCTCCGAAGCATGCGCGCATCACCTGGGAAGACGGCGCGCCAGTCATCAAGGACCTCGACTCGAAAAACGGCACCTACCTGAAGATTTCGGGCGAAGAGCGCCTGCGCCATGGAGACTATGTCCAGGTCGGAAGCGAACTGCTACGCGTCGAGATCAACGAGTAGGCGCCGATTCAAGTCGAGCGCAGATTAAGTCGAGCGCCGCTCCTTACGGGGGTGGCGCTCTTCTTGTAATGGGGACTTTCCCTTTCGATGCACGTTGGTCGCGTGCAGCCCGTTCGGGCCCTGACAGAGCTCGAATTCGACCTTTTCTCCCTGCTCGAGCCCTCTTTGTTCATCCTCGGAGATCTGGCTGTAGTGGACGAAGATATCTTCGCCCGAGCCGCGAGTGATGAATCCGAACCCCTTGCGCCGGTTGAACCACTTCACATGACCGGTTGCCATCCTGTTCCTCCCGAATCGGTTGCTGAGATGCGGCCGTGGCGTGTGCATCTGGCAGCCCCGCCCTCCCCAGAGCGGTGCGTCTGCGATGCGATTTGGACTCCCCCTCGAGAAAGTGGAGAGGGCCCACGGACATCTCTAACCAGTAGGCCCACAACGCAGAGCGTCAAGGATGTGCAAAATCCTCAGTTTTTGGACTTGAGACGCCGGAGGCTGGCACGCGCCCGCTTGGCATACGGCCCGTCGGGTGCAAGTTCGAGGTACCGCCGATACGATTGTGCCGCATCCGAGTAACGCTTCATGTCCGCGAGCACCGCGGCATGGTTGTACCAGGCCTGCTCGAAGTCCGGATCGATTTGCTGGGCCTGCTCGTAGAACTCGACGGCGAGCTTGTTGTTGTCGCGGGCCTGCTCGACGACACCCATGCCCACGTAGGGGCGAGGGTCGTCGGGGGCGAGGGAACGGATGTGGTTGTAGGTCTCGACGGCTTTGTCGTACTCGCGCATCAGCGCCAGCGCGCCGCCCAGGTTGACGAGCGTGTCGATACTCTGGCCGTCGCCCACGGCGAGGCTGGTCTTGTACGCCTTGATCGACTGGGCGTATAGGCCGCGGTTTTGGTAGATATTGCCCAGGTTGAAGTAGACCTGCGCCTCTTTGTCGCCGCCGGTGGCTAGCGCGCGATCCATGGCCGCGATCGCCTCGGAGAACTGCTGCTTGGCCGAGTGCGCAATCGCCTTGTTCATGTAAATATCCCAGCGCTGGTCGTCGCGCTCGAGCGCCTTGTCGTACAGGGCGATAGCGGCCGGGAAATCTTTTTCATCCAGCTTCTTGTTACCCTGGATGAACAACTCCTGGGCCGAAGTCTTGGGCTCGGCTTCGGTGGTCTCGACGGCCTTGGCCTTCTCTTCTTTTTTATCGGGCGTCGACGAGCAGCCCGACAGAAGACCGAGAGCGACCGAGCCGACGATGCAGGCGGATTTGAACTTCATTGAGAGCTTCACAGACATGTTCCTCCAGCGAACGGATGAACCAAAGATGCGATCACTTTATGGCAGACGGTGGCGGTTGGCAAAGCACGCTGCGGCAATTCTTCTGGTGACCCTGGTGAGCACCTTGTTCACCGCGGGCTGTGCCACCGCTCCTCAAACACCGCCGCCTACAGGGATGGACGAGATGAGTCCGCCAGAAATTCTCTACCAGGCGATCGTGTCGACCTACGAGAGCCGTGAGATCCCGGTGGCGCTGTCGTCGGACAAGTTCTTGATCGTGACGTCCGAGTACGAGTCGGTGGGCCCGAACCTGCGCCGGAGGCTCGCCTCGCGGGTCGTGCGGGCGGCGCCCGGGGCGATGGGGCTCAAGGTGACGACGCAGTGGGAGCGACGCACGAAGATCGACGGCGAGGAGCGCTGGCAGCCTATCGACACCGTCGAGCTCAGAAAGCGGGGCAAGGCTGACGAACTCGACCTCGCCCGCGCCATCGAACAGCGCTTCGAGTCGTGGAAGGCGCAGTGGAAGGAGGGTCAGGACTCAGAGGCGTCGGCGTCGCCATAAGAGGCTGCCGGCGCCCCACAAGAGCAAGCCTACCCAGCTCAATTCCACCGAACGGCCGGACGCCGAGCACGCACAGCCCGGCTCGGGGTCTTGGCCCGCGTCGCCCACGCCCATGTCGACTCCGACGTCGGCTGCGTCGGCGCTCCAGTGGCCCAGATCGCGAACAATGACCGTCGAGGAGCCGCCGCCTGTGTCCTCGACGACGTCGAAGGTCCCGGGCGTGCCCAGCTCGACGGTGTTGCCGGCGACGTCTTGCAGCACGACCTTGGCGCACCAGCGGCCCAACGTGAAGCTGTCGTCGATCTCGAGGCTGTCCTGCAGCTCGAAGGTCTCGCCGGCGCCGATCTCCAAGGCCGTGGCCTCCACGATGGCTCTCGGCGCCTGCGTCGACGCGCCGCATGCGCCCGGCGTGGCGAGGATGCTCGCCTGTGAGACGGTCACGGTGTCTGTTCCGGTATTCTCCAGGAGCGCCGAGGCGAACATCCAGTCGCCGTGGGCGTACTCGGCGGCGTTGAACGCCAGGTCGCGCGCCATCTCCAGATCGCTCAATTCACCCGAGCCGACCGCGTCGAGGCCGGGGCGGTAGCCGAAGGTGCCCGAACCGCCGTGGCCGTCGGCGACTTCGATGCGCGCCGGCGCCGCCTCGAGCGCGTCGGTCGAGGCGAGAACCTCGATGCGCTCGCTCTCGAGCTCCGAGGCCGACAGCCAATGCACGCGGTGGTGCTCGTGCGGACTCGTCCATACTCCTGGCTCGAAGGTCGCCACGGCAATCCTCCCCGACGGCACGAGCCGGGCGGTCGCGAACTCGCCGCGAAGCTCGGCCGACTCGCCGATGTCGACCTTCCAGACCACATCGCCCTCGGTCGTGATCTCGCTCAAGCCAAAGCGTGTCGTCACCAAAAGGTTGCCGTTGGGGAGCCCCATCAGGTCGCGCAGCTCGGCGAGTTCGGGGACGATGACCGTTTCTGGGGGCGGGTCGGGGTGCTGGGCGCTCGCGAGCCGTCGAATGATCGTGGTCGGCTCGCCCGACTGTACCGTGTAGACGTCGACCGCCGAGAGTCCGAGCGCCGTCCAGTTGATCCCGAAAGCCGCGCGTTGGGACGGCAGCGCGATTGCCTGGGCGAAGGTTGCCCGCGCGCCGGGCATGGCGAAGCTCTGCTGCCAGACCCACTCGTCGTTCTGCGGGTCGACCACGAACGCCAGCGAACGATTGCTGTCGGTGACGAGGACGCGCGTCGGGGCGCCCAGACCGGCGTAGGCGGTGACCGAGGCGCTCGTGACCCTGGGGCGCTCGGTCGCCGATGCGAAGCTGTACGAGAAGCTGCCGTCGGTCTCGGTGATGGCGATGCCGCGGCCGTCGACGTCGCTGAGCAAGTTCGCGTCGTCGGGCAAGATCTTGAGGTCGCGGATGGCCACCGGCCCCAACGCGTCGCTGACCAGTTGGCGCCTGCCGCGGTCGCGCACGCGAATGTCGGCCTGGGAGGTGTCGAGGTCGAAGACGCGCGCCTCGGTGGCGCCGCCGTTGGGGATGATCGCCACGCCGTCTTCGGCCGCGGCCGTCGAAGCCATGGCGAGCAGCCCGCAGGTGACCAAAAACGTCGACCAGGTTCTTAGTGAAGTCGACCAGGTTCTTCGTGAAGTCGACCCGGTTCTTCGTGAAGCCGACCCGGTTCTTAGTGAAGCCGACAAGGTGCGCGCCATAATCGAGCCAGTGTGCAGACGAAATCTCATTAGCGACTCCCCTTGGGCAGCAGGTCGAGCCCACCCGGGAAGGCGTAGCTTACGTAGTCGTCGAATGCGTAGACGACGATGCCAAAACGCTCGCTCGACTCCATGGTGTGGTAGCCGGCTTCGATGGCAACGTTGAAGATGTCCCACGTCTTGCCGCCCAAGTCGACCTGCCGAAGGCCCAAGCGCGCCTCGGGGGCGAGCGCCACCCCATCGAGCGCGACCGCGCCGCCCTGGGGCAAGGCCACGGCCACGTAGTTACGAGCAAAGGTGGGCGGGGAGACGAAACTGTAGCCGGTGCGGAATTGTTCCACCGGCGGCACCACGAAAAAAGACGGATCGCCCGCGTGGCTGCCGTAGCTGAGCATGCCCGTCGACTGGTGGCCGCTGATGATCCCGCCGACCATGAGCGTGCCGGTGCTCTCCACGGCGACCGCCTTCATCGTGCCGAACTCGCAGACCTCGCCGGCGGCGAGCCGGACGCGGCCGTCCTCGAGCTTGGCGCGGCAGCTGGGCGTCGCGTCGTTGGAGCGGCTGGCAAGCGTGAGCGATTCGAGCGGCGGCTCGAAGGTAATCGTGCTGTCCTCGTCGGCGACCAGTCGCCAGTAGACCGCCTCGTGGCCGATGGTTTGGCCGTGCTTGTAGCCGCGCCGGCGCGTCGGCGTGAGCAGGTAGCGCTTGCCGAGCGTCTGAGCCGGCAGCATCTGCTCTTCGAGGTGATCGCAAGCCCACTCGTCCTGCGGCACGAAGGTGCACTCGTGGCCGGCGAAGACGGCGATGCGCTTGTTCGCCTCGACGACGGTGCCCGACAGGTCGCGGTTGACGCTCGGGTCGCCCGCCGTGCTGGCGGTGCCGAAGGTGATCGACTCGCCGGCGTCGAGGCGCACGAGGTCGTCGCTCCAGTGAGTGTTGGGGAACCAGTCGTCGCTGAATCGCAGGTCGATGGGGCTGTCGATTTCGACCTCGGTGCCGTCTTCCTGGGCGACGACGGTCATCGTACCGTTCGAGATCGACGTGCTGTTCTCGGAGACGAGCGACGGGAAGCCGAGCACGCGGTAGCGCTCGCCGAGGGTGGTCGTCGGGAGCAGCAGGCTCGCGTCGTTGGTGTAGGTGAAATTGCAGCAGTACGGGCTGAATTGGTACGCGATGATGGGTCGCGTGCTCTCGACCCGATACGAGCGCATGCGCTTGGGCATGCCCGGATCCATCAAGAAGACCGCGGCGGCCTGAGGCGGGACTGACACCGATGCCGCCGGTGACTCGATCTGGTTGGTGCCGCTGCGAGAGGTGCCGCTGCGAGACAAGATCTCGGAGCGCACGGTCACCCGGTAACTCTGGTTGGGGAGCCTGTCGCTCGACGTGACGTCGACCTGCTCGAGGAGCTTCGACGGGGTGCCGTCGGGGTCGGTGATGGTGATCTCGGCGTCGAGGAGGCGATCGGGGTTGGCCACCACGATGGCAAAGGGCGACTCCTCGTCCGACTCGCCGCCGTAGCGGTAGGCGTTGGGGAGCTCGCGGGCGATATATTCGCAGCCGATATACGACTGCTCGCGCTCGGCCGCCGCGCAGGCGTCGATGCACTCGCCGCCGCGACAGATATCGCCTGCGCCCTCGCAGCGGGCGGCGTCGCGCACGCTGCGGCCGTCTTCGGCGCAGGTCGCCCGGGTCTGGGTGCCCACGCACAGCTCCTTTCCGGGGGCGCACGCAAAGTCGACGCAGCGTCCGGTGCGGCACATCTCGCCGGCGGCGCAGGCGTCGACCTCGAAGCGCTCGCCGTCGAGGTCGCATTGCTCGAAGAGGGGACTATTTTCGAACAGGCAGCGGCGCTCGCCGGGGCGACAATACGAGCGCAGAGGCTGATCGTTCGGACCGGCGTCCCCGCCGGCGTCGACGTAGCCCAGATCGGGTCGCAACGACGGCCCGCTCCCGCCCGATACCCCCGTGGGGCCGAGCTCCGGCTCGCCTTCACAGCCACACACCACGACCGCCACGGCAAGGGTGGCGAAAATCGGCAGAATGCGGCACCATATGCGGGTCATCATTTCCAAATCCGTGCTCGCTGGAGGAGCTCGGCCGGGGCGCGCCCGACTGATCTTTCTCAGGTGGCACTATACGAAAAGTTGCAGTGTGGTAAAAAGCCCGTCCGAAGATCCCGTTCTATCATGTCTTTGCCTCTCGGGTTTGCTGTGGGGCAGGGAGTAGTCATGACTCGACCCGATATCGACGCCATTCGCTACACCGGCGCTCCTCAGCTCACTGAGGGCGGCGCCGAAGTGCTCGCCTTTCACTTTCACCGTTATTTGGCCACCTGGCTCGAGCAGGAGCGCCGTGCGCGCGTGCTGGTGACGGTGGGCTTCGAGAATAGCGAGGTGCAATCGGCCACCTTCGACGCTTCGATCGCGCGCTGCGAGATCGTCGAGGTCGCCTGGACCTTCGAGGACCTGTGCCGCATCTACCGGCAGGGCGACGGGCGGCTGCACGTCGAGCAGCGCGGCGAGAGCGGGCATACGGTCGTCTACGACCTGGTGCCGCTGTTGGACACGCCCGTCTCCGGCGGCGAGGCCCGCGTGCTGCTCGGCTTCGCGCTCGTCGACGAAGCCGACGTCATGGGCCCCGACGGCCTCGGCCAGCTCGCCGCCCAGGCGACCGAGGCAATCCGCGCCGCGCGCCGCAACGCCATGCGGCTCTTCTTCGACGACATGAAGACGCTGCCCATCAAGACGACCCTGTACGGGCTCATGGAGCATCTGCCCGAGTGGACCGGCTGCGATCACTCCGCGGCGATGCTCATGACGAGCAGCTTGGAGGCGATGACGCTCGGCTCGTCGGGCGAGTCGCGCTTCGATTTCCTGGCCGAGCGCCTCTACTGCGACGACGACGAAGGCGCGCCGCGCCGGCTTGTGGGCATGTCGGTAAGCCTCTCCGATGCGACCGCGGGGTTCTTGGGCCAAGCCGTCGAGCGACAGGCCCGCGACCCCGAGCAGCCGATCCAGATCTACGTGCGTTCCGACGACGACCCGCAGAGTTGGTGCGCGATCGAAGACGGCGACGATTGCGTCCCCTCCTTCCACCACTGTGAGGAGCGCGCCGACGAGTCGATGTACGTGTTGGTGCCGTTGCTCGCCCACGACGTCTCCGAGACCGAGCTTCTGGGGTTCGTGTCGCTCGTCTACAAGCACCGGCGCGAACTCGCCGCCTCGACGCGCGACATCCTCGACGAGCTGAGCCAGAACCTCAGTTCGATGCTTCGCTACTCGCCGCTGTACACGCTCAACGCGCGCAAGCTGTGGATCTTGCGCCAGACGCGCGCGGCCCTCGAAGAGGCGATCGTCGGCTCGAACGGCGCGAACGCCCGCGTCGAGAGCCTCATCGGCGAGGTCACCTCGCTGATCGTGGAACACGTCGACATCCCGAGCTTCGCCATCGCGTATATGCGCCGCGAGGGCGACAACGGCGCTCAGAAGCGCTTTTTGCGCTACGCCCACCCCCACGGCTGGACCCACTTCGAGCAGCTGAACCTGCCGGTCGACGTCGACTTCGGCGAGCACGCCGATTCGGGCGTGTCGAGCCTGGCGGTGCGCATCAACCGCCCGCTGGTGCTCGCCGGCGGCCGCGGCGAGGGCGACCAACTCGCCTTCAAGAACTACCTATTCGTCGACGAGACCCGCGGCGTGGTCATCGACGCGCGCAGCCCGCAGGCCGCCGGCGTGGCCGATGAGACCGGCTGGGTGCGCCTGTCCGACTACTACAAGCCGGCGCGCTCGTCGTCGTATGCGACCCTGGCGTACCCGATCTCGTTTGGCGGCGAGCCCCTGGGCGTGATCTCGCTGGAGGTCGAGCGGTCGACGAGTTGGTTGTGGTGGACGGGGTTTGGGGCGCAGTTGTTTTGGAGTCTGCTCGCCAATGAGTTGGCGTATGCGTTTCATGCGTTGGGGGTGGGGGGCCAAGAAACGTGAACGTGCACGTGCACCTGAACGGCAGTTAAACCTGCAGTGACTTCGAGAACCCAGATAGCTTCGGTTGAGCTACATCGGTCAGCCGGAAAGCAGTCCTTCGTTTGTGTTCATTGCAGATGAAAAGGCCGTTTACGTTCAGGTGCACGTTCACGGGACTGCTTACGCCAAGAGGCGATCAATCTCCGGCAACACCTCCCCCGTCTTCCCCCGAATCACCACATCGGCAATCTCAGACAATTCGGTCGGGTTGGGGTTGATCTCGATGAGCTTGGCGCCGTGTGAGCGGGCCAGGCCGGGGATCGTGGCGGCGGGGTAGACGATGCCCGAGGTCCCGAGCAGGAGCACCACGTCGGCGACGTGGGCGGCGCCCTGGGCGCGCAGGTAGGGCGCCTCGGGGAGCATTTCGCCGAAGAGGGTGACGTCGGGGCGGATGATGCCGCCGCATTCGTCGCATTCGGCGGCGGTGTAGTCGGTAGGGGGCTCCTCGAGGGGCTCGTCGCACACGTCGCAGCGTGAGCGGAACAGCGAGCCGTGCAGGTGCCAGATGCCTTCTTTGGTGAGGCCCTCGCGCAAGAACGCGCTCTCGAGCAGGCGGTCGACGTTCTGGGTGGCGATGGTGCAGTCGCGCTCGGCGCAGATGCGGGCGAGGGCGTAGTGGCCCGGGTTGGGCTCGTAGTCGTCGATCATGTCGCGCATCTTCTGGAACCAGGCCAGGGCGGCCTCGGGCTCCTCGCGAAGCGCGTCGGCGTGCGCGTAGCGCAGCACGTCGGGGTTGGAGTACATGCCGTCTTCGCCGCGAAAGGTGGGGATGCCCGACTCGGCGGACAGCCCGCTGCCGGCGAAGACCAGGATATGCCCGGCGCGGTCGATGAGTTCGGCGGCGCGTTTCAGTTTGCGTTTGTCCATCAATGATTCCGGTGGGGCAGCATTAGCGTTCCAAAAACTCGCGAACCAACCGTCTAAATTCCTCGGGGGCCTCGATGGGAATCGTGTGCCCGACGCCCGTGACCAGGGCGTGCTCGCCGCCGGCCAGCTCGGCCAGCTCGCGTGCGCCCTCGGGGGTGACGAGCAGATCTTTGTCGGCCGACACCACCAGGGTGGGGGTGGACACGTTCTTGGCCAGATCGGACAGGTCGGGGTAGTCCATCATCGCCTCGAGCAGCGCGCGCACGCCTTCTTCGCTGTTGCGCTGCACCGACGCCCTGACGATGCCCTTGAGGATATTCTCGTTCTTCTCCAGAAAGTTGTTGCCCAAAATGGTGGGCAGCGCGCTCCAGCTCATGGCGGTGAGCCCGCCGTTGGTGAGCACGCCGTGCCAGGCGCGCACGATGGTGCGGGCGAGGGCGGTGGGCCGGGCGGTCGCGCTGCACAAGACGAGCTTGCCCAGGCGGTCGGCGTGGTAGTTGGCCACGCCGAGCGCGATGCGCGCGCCGTGGCTGAACCCGGCCAGATGGGCGCGGTCGACCTCGAGCTCGTCGAGCAGCGCGTCGAGGTCGTGGGCGTGTTGGTCGAGCGTGAGCTCGGCGTCGCCCAGCTCGCTGTCGCCCTGGCCGCGCGCGTCGTAGGTGAGCACGCGGTAGCCGGCCTCGGCGAACGCCTTGGCCTGGCTGTTCCAGTGGGCCGTCGACTGGGTCATCCCGTTGAGGAAGACGAGGACGTCGCCGTCGTTGTCGAAGCCGGTCGTTTTGTAGTGGAGCGTGGTGCCGTCGAAGGTGGTGAACTTGGGCATGGCGTTGGGAGTCGTGCGTCGGGAAATGGTCTTGGCCCGCAGACTATGCACAATTTTTGACAAGAGGGCCACCCGCACGGACAATCCGGGCTCGAATGCTTCTGTCTGCCCCGCTGATTGCCTTGATGCGAAAGCTCCTCTTAACACTGATCACTACGGCGCTCGTCACGGGCGCGCTGAGCGTGGCTTGCACCAAGGCCGCCGGCCCGCCCAAGCCCGACGACGGCGATAAGCTGATCGCGCAAACCCAGACGACAAGCGCGCCTGCGGCCAAGACGCCCGCGCCGGCCGTGGAGGCTCCCTCCGAGCCCGACGACAGCGCGCGCAGCATTCGGATCGCGGTCGTCTCCGACCTCAACGGAAGCTACGGCTCGACGCACTACCGCGACGAGGTTCACGGCGCGGTGCGCTGGCTCGTCGACGACATCCGACCCGACGCGGTGCTCTCGACGGGCGACATGGTCGCCGGCCAAAAGCGCGGCCTCGACTACGAGGCGATGTGGGCGGGCTTCCACGCCGCGGTCACCCGCCCCTTGGCCCGCGCGGGCATTCCGTTCATGGTCACCCCCGGCAACCACGACGCCTCAGCGGGCGCGGTCTTCATGGAAGAGCGCATCACCTTCGTCGAGCAGTGGAAGCGCCACCGCCCGAAGGTGCGCTTCGTCGACGACGCGTTCTACCCGCTGTACTACGCCTTCGAAATCGGGCCGGCCCTGTTCATCTCGCTCGACGCCACGGTCACCGGCCCCATCGACGCTGCCCAGCGCCGCTGGCTTCGCGGCGTGCTCGAGCGCCACCGCGACAAGAAGGCCAAGGTCGTCTTCGGTCACGTGCCCCTGTACCCGTTCTCCGAGGAGCGCAAGACCGAGATCCTGGGCGACACGGCCCTCGAAGAGCTCTTCGCCGAGCACGACGTCGATCTGATGCTCAGCGGCCACCACCACGCCTACTACCCGGGCCGCCGCGACGAGCTGCGCCTGGTGAGCATGGCGTGTTTGGGCTCGGGGCCGCGCACGCTCGTGGGCACCGACCACACAAGCGAGAAGAGCGTGGCCGTCGTCGACATCTCGCCGGACGGCGAGATCGTGGTGGAGGCGTACGAGGCGAGCGAGCATCGCAAGATCGAGCGGTCGGGGTTGCCGGAGTCGCTCGGGTCGGGGGGGCAGAAGATTTGGCGTGACGATGTGGAACGGCATGTGAACCGCAAAGGTCGCGAAGGGCGCTAAGGGAGCAAAGGGGGGGTGTGGGGTCACGGCGCCACGGTTTTCAGGAGCGCGGCGATCTCTAGGAGCGCGGCATGCCAGGCCGCATAGGCCTCAAAAGCCGTTGCATTGGTTGCGAGGGCATCGCTCTTTCGCATGGATGGGCTCTTCCCGGGTGCGAGCCCGTCGGCTCGGCGAATTGAGGGGATGTTCCAGGTGCGAGGGCTCGGGAGGAACGCGCCGGAGGCGATGTTTCAGGGGAATGGGCATCATCGGAGCTGGCCGGAGGGCTTGTCTCAGGTGATCGGGCATCGTGTCGGAGAGTCGATGCGTTTGCACCCGGTGATCGGGCATCATTTTGGCGACGGGGTGCCCGTACACCTGGTGATCGGGCATCATTTTGGCGAGAGAATGCGATCGCACGTGAGACAAGGGGGTCTTTTTTTATCGGCAATGCCCTCGCACGTGAGACATGGCCTCTGATCGATTTGTCCGATGCGATCGCACCTCGGGCATAGCAGTGGTTGTCGCAGAAGGCCGCCGTCGTTTGGAGGCCGCGCTTGCAGCATTTGGAGGCAGCGCTTCCAGCGCTGGTTGCAGGAGCGTGCGGCCTTGCTACCAGGGCAAGATGCCCTGCCTCCAAAGGCTTTCGCGACAGTCTCGAGACGACCGCGCCCCGATCAGGCTGAGCGCCCCGGCCAGGCTGAGCGCCCCAATGGGGTCGGGGCGCGGTGCTCTGCGCCGCCGCGACGCGTCTCGCGTCGGCTTGCGTGGACGAGGTGCGACCGGCCCAACACGTGCGGCGGGCCGGAGCACGGTCAACCCGCATAATGCGCCGCCGGCGGTCGAGACGAGGCTGTCGCAAACGGCCGCCGTCGTTTGGAGGCAGCGCTTCCAGCGCTGGTTGCAGGAGCGTGCGGCCTTGCTACCAGGGCAAGATGCCCGGCCTCCTAAAGCCCTTGCGTCTTCTGCGGTTCAACCCACACGACCTCGCTCGTAAGGTCACTAACGGATCGGGATTTGCACACCAATTTGTGCGCAATCGAGGACTCTTAGTGGGCGGAGCGACAACATGAGCAGGCGCAGGCACTTCATCCGAGCAATCACACCGCTGACGTTGGCCGCGCTGTTTGCGACGGCCGGCTGCGGCGATAGCGGGCAGGCCGAAGGCGCTCGCCCGGAGAGTGGAACCGCGGCGAGTTTCTGCGAGCTCGTCTCGACACAGCCGCGCACCTACGGCGGCTGCATAAGCGGTTCGGTGCACCTGCAGCACCGCGGCTACTGGTGCCACGACTATCAGACGGTGACCTGTAACGCCGAGACCTATCCGGGCGGGGTCGAGTTCACTCCGACCGAGCAGATCGTCTCTCGCGTCGATGAAGAGGGGCGGTGCTGGTCGATGTCCGGGATGTGGCCGGCGAGGTGGACGCCACCCGAGGCTGGAGACGTCTGTTACACGAGCATTTCGTGTGAAGACTTGTGTCGGCAACTGGCGGCCCAAGATGGGCGGCAAGGAGAGTCGCAATGAGCATTGTTCGCAACGCGGTACTGATTGCGGCGCTGGCGTTTTTTGCCGGCTGCAGCGACGACACAGGCGAGGGCTGGCAACTCGACGACCAGCCCGACGCCGAGTCGGAGCCAGATGCTGCGAGCAGCGCGTACGAGTACACGTTCGCAGACCAGCCGATGGGCTGTTGTGATATCATCAATATCTACGCCGAGCGCTCCGACGGCGGCCAGTGTGTGTATGCCAAGTTGTGGTGGCCCGGCGAGGATGCCGGCTACGACGTGGAGGTGCCGGAGGGATGGTTGCTCGACGAGATTCATGTGAGTGAATCGCGCTGTGATGCGAGCCCCGCGGCCGCCGAAGCAGTGGCCGAACGTGCAGAAGGGCGGATTTGGTTTCGCGATCCCGGCGACCCGTACGGCTCGATCGCCTTCGACCTGGCGGTCACGTTCGGCGAGCCGATCGATGAGACCATTCACTTGGTGGGAGAGCGCTAGAGACTCGCGAGGCCACTCTCGCGATGCTCGCTGGTTGGGCGACGTCGCGGGGGCTAAACAACAGCCCCCGGCTCCGCCCCCCCATTGCGGCCTGGCATGCCGCGCTCCTGAAAGACGTGGCGCCGTGAGCTGAAGCTCCCCTTTGCTTTCTTTGCGCCCTTCGCGACCGTTGCGGTTCACCCCCGAGAACCCCGTTCATTGCAGATCCGTTTCGCGAAACCCTCGTTACTGTTCGTTGGCGTGGTGCTTGCAGCGAACATCTCCTGTGTAAGCATCTTCACGCTACTTTGGTCACTGGTGGGTTATGAAGCTCGAGTCGTCTGAATCCGTTTCGCTTGTTGGGCCGTCACCGACGTGGCTTCTTGCCGCGGCGACTCTCCTTGCGGCGTGCGGCTCGGCTGTCGAGCCGTCCAGTGAAGATGCCGCAGCGGACGCACCTGGACTCCCGACGGAATGTCAGGTCGATTCCGATCTTCGGGTGCAAGACGCCTTCGGGAGCCACTGGACGAGCTCCGGCCCGGCCATCTGGGAGGGGCAGCGAGACGGCATGGGCCGAGTCGTGCTGACCCACGATGGCTCTTGTGGCGACGAATGCCACAAAACGTGCGTGATGACGCTGGAAGAAACAGACCAGAGCTGTCCGCGCTTGGTTTCGTACGAGTGTGAGCAGTGGGATCTATACCTCGGAAGGTGGTCGTGGAGCGAAGATGGGACGCTTCGACTGCAACAGTGGGACCCTCATGGTGTCGTCATTGGGTACTTCGAACGCGAGAGGCCGGACCTCCAGCTGCATCCGGGCACGATGATTTGGGCCAACCTCGGCGTCGACGGCGTCGGGCTGCCGGTTGGGACGCCCTGCGACGAGGATAGTCGGTGTGCTTCCGGCAATTGCTGGGATATTGAGGCAGTTTATCCGTTGTGCTCGCGGCGCTTTTGCACGGATAGTTGCAGCGACGACGTGCAGTGCCAGCAGTGGTTCGACCAAGCCGGTTTCAGGAGGTCGGATCAGGCGGTGTGTCTGGAAACCGGGGAGTGTGGGTTCGAACGTGCCGAGACCACCGGCGAAGACGCGGGTGTGAATTTGTGGTGCCGGGTCGAATAGCTGAGGCTACGGAGGCGCCGCGCGCTCGCGAAGCTCGCTGGTTGAGGAACGTCGCGGGGGTTAAAGGGCAACCCCCGGCTCCGCCGCCCCCATGCAGCCTGGCAGTGGTTGTCGCAGAAGGCCGCCGTCGTTTGGAGGCAGCGCTTCCAGCGCTGGTTGCAGGAGCGTGCGGCCTTGCTACCAGGGCAAGATGCCCTGCCTCCAAAGGTTTTCGTGACAGCCTTGAGACGACCGCGCCCGGATCAGGCTGAGCGCCCCGGCCAGGCTGAGCGCCCCAATGGGGTCGGGGCGCGGTGCTCTGCGCCGCCGCGACGCGTCTCGCGTCGGCTTGCGTGGTCGAGGTGCGGCGCTCGTCCACGTACGGCGGGCCAGAGGCGCCGCCGGCGGTCGAGACGACCGCGCCCCGGCCAGGCTGAGCGCCCCGGCCAGGTTGAGCGCCCTAATGGGGTCGGGGCGCGGTGCTCTGCGCCGCCGCGACGCGTCTCGCGTCGGCTTGCGTGGACGAGGTGCGACCGGCCCAACACGTGCGGCGGGCCGGAGCACGGTCAACCCGCATAATGCGCCGCCGGCGGTCGAGACGAGGCTGTCGCAGAAGGCCGCCGTCGTTTGGAGGCAGCGCTTCCAGCGCTGGTTGCAGGAGCGTGCGGCCTTGCTATCAGGGCAAGATGCCCTGCCTCCAAAGGCGTTCGCGACCTTTGCAGTTCAACCCGCCCTAGTGGTGTGACACCGAGATTCGATTCACCTTCGCCGGACTAGCACCACCAGCTTCGGCGCTCACTCCTCGACGATGCGCTGCATCGCCTGCGGGGTTCGCATCCGAATCTGGCGGCGCTATCCTCGCCGAAAGGTTGAATCTCACTTCGGTGTCACCCCACTAAAACCCCCCGCCATACCGCAAATACCACTCGCTCACGCCCCCCTCGTCCAACCCGTGCGCGTAGCCCAGGCGCAGCGCGCCGCCCAAGAAGTAGCCGAAGGTCGCGTCGAGTTGGACTTCGCCGCCGACCGAGCTGAGCAGGTCGGCGTCGGTGAGGTAGCCGTCGTAGGCGGCGCCGACGTCGGCGAAGAGTTGGCCTTTGAGACGGCGGAAGAAGACCGGGACCGTCGAGAAGCCCTGGTCGAAGTTGTGGATGGGGAAGCGGTATTCGCCCGACCAGACCTGGTATTGCGAGCCGCGGGTGAACCCGGGCGGGTATCCGCGCAGGGCGAATTGGCCGCTGGGTTGCTGCAGGACGAGGTCGGTGAGGATGTCCTGGGGGGAGTAGCCGCCGATGGCAAAGCCGCGTGAGCCGGGGAAGTTCGAGCGGATGATGCCGCCGTTCATCTTGATGGCCGCCACGTGGTGGTCGAACCAGGGGATGGAGACGTAGGCGCCCAGCCCGTAGGTCAGGCTGACCGAGTTGATGTCGGTGTCGGACAGGTCGTTTTGCAGGTTGAACGAGATGTGGGTGTGCCAGCCGTCGGTGACGCTGACGCCCTGGGGGTAATACTCGAGGTCGCTGTAGGAGAGCGACAGGCGAAGGTCGCCCGAGAAGCCGTGGTCGGGGTAGCGCGGCTCGATGTCGGCCGGGTCGTGGTCGACCTGGGGCTCGTCGAGGAACTCGTTGAAGCGCACGCCCACGCTCGTGGACAGGCGCAGCGAGTCGTCGACGCTGCGGATGGGGTAGCTCGCGCGGCCGCTGAGCGAGTAGGCGCGCTCGGTGAACGGGATGTAGCGGTTCTCGGCGACCAGGCTGCGGGTGTCGGGGAAGGTGCGCACGCTGGCGCTCACCCCGAGGTCGACGGGGAGCGCGCCGTAGGCGTACGAGCCGCTGAGAAGCGAGCTGCTGTCGGTGAGGTTGGGGCCGGTGGTCCACAGCGCGCTCAGCGCCCAGCCGTGGTGGCTGATGGGGTCGTAGCCCTGCAGGGTGCCGCCGACGCCCGTGCCGCTGAAGAGCACGGACAGCTCGGGGGTGAAGAAGAGCGGGGCGAGCCAGCGCCACGGCTGGTAGTCGTGGGTGACCCAGTCGGAGGTGTCGACGTGCGGGTAGTCGCGGCGGGCGGGCCCGGCGTAGCTCTCGGGGGCTTCGCGCCACAGCCTCGTCGGCTTGCGGAAGCGGGCGATCTCGTAGCCGTCGGAGGTGTAGGCGGACACGTAGATCCACTGGCCGTCGTTCGACGGGCGCGGGCTGAACACGCCGTTGACGACGTTGCTCAACTGCCAGGTCTTCTGGGCGTCGAGGTCCATCACGTAGGCGTTGTAGATGCCCGTGCGGTCGGAGGCGAAGTAGAGCTTGCCGTCGTCGGCAAAGTGCGGGTCGAGGTCGTGGGCGGCGTCGTCGGTCAGGTTCGTCAGCCGCTCGCCGGCGGGTTTGTCGAACTCGTAGAGCCACAGGTCGCGTTGGCGGGTGTCGAGGCGCCACCAGCTAAAGACGAGCGCCTTGCCGTCGGGGCGCCAGGTGGGCTGCGAGATCTGTTGCCAGTGGCGCTCGTCGTCGCCGGGCCACTTGCTCGAGCCGACGAGGACCTCGCTCTTTTTGCCGGGGCCCGAGGCCAGCGGGCGCACGGCGAGTTCCATGGAGCCGTGGGTGTTGCGCACGTAGGCGATGCGCTCTCCGTCGGGCGAGACGGCCGGCTCGCGAGCGCGTTCGCCCTCGGTCAGGCGGCGGTCGCGGCCGGTGTCGAGGTTGCGCACGTACAGGTCCGAGAAGGCGTAGACGTTCTCGATGATGGTGCGCCGGCCGTACACGAGCGACTCGCCGTCGGGCGTCCAGTCGTGCGGGCCGCTGGCGCCGTTGACCTCGAAGAGGACGTCGTGGTCGGTGCCGGTGGTGCGCGTGACGGAGAAGGCGGCGTGCGACTCGAGGTCGGCGCGGTGGAAGCTCATCTGGCCGGAGTCGGGCCGGGGCGTGGGGTAGCGGTTTCCGCCGCCGCCCGAGGTCACGAAGTCGAGTTGGGTCTGGCCCTTGGCGCGCACGGCGATGCGTTTGGCTAACGCGTCGGCCTGTTCGTGGGCCGTCCACTCTCGCCACAGCTCGTGGAAGGTCTCGCCGCCGGCCTTCTCGGCGGTCTGGTTGAGGCTGAACGGGATGAGCCGGCTTCCGTACTCGTGGTTGAACTTGCGCACGAACTCCTGGCCGCGCGTTTCGGTGACGTAGTCCATGAAGAAGCCGCCGTACAGGTACGCGGCGCTGCCCATGGGCCACTCGACCGGCGAGCCTGTGGCGGTGCCCAGCGTGAAGAATTTCTCCTCCAGGGCGGCGGTGCGAAGCCACATCTGGAACAGCGAGCTCTCGATGCGCCCGGTGCCCGTGCGGTGCGACTCGTACATCGTGGCTAGGCCCTCGATATACCAGCGGGGCAAGACCTGGTTGGGGTTGAGCTGCTTGCCGATAACCGAGTTGATGATGGGCGCTTCCTCGGTAGTGGTGTCCAGGTGCAGGATGTGGACGTACTCGTGGTAGACGAGGATGCGCAGCCAGTCGTCGTAGTAGCCGAGCACGCCCTCGGGCTCCGGGGGCATGCTGTAGATGACCACACGATTGCGCCCGTAGACGTTGGCCGAGCCGTTGGCCGTATCGGTCTTGTCGGTGATGACCACGTGGGTCTTGTCGGCCGGTGTCCAGTCGAGCAGCGGCGACAAGATGATATGCGCCTCCTCGTGGACCTTGGCCACGCGGTGGGCGAAGTCTTCGAGCCCCGAGTAGTAGTGGACGTAGAAGTGGGGCGTCTCGAGGGTGTAGTACTCGAGGTCGGGGTCGTCGAGCGCCGTGGCGCGCACGGGGAGCGTCAACGCAAAGAGCGTCAGGAGTGCGGCCAGGAGGCGGTGGAAACGGTTCGGCAAAGTGTGACTCAGTCTCGGCGTACGAATAAGATGTTGTGCTCGTCCTCGTAGACGTTCGCCCAGTCGTCGGAGGCGCGTATGCGCTCGACGAGCGGGGCTTGGCGCTCGAGGCTCAAGACGGCGGCGTCGATCTCGAATTGCTGGAAAACCCCTCTCCAGGCGGGCGTATCAATGACCGTCTCGTAGAGTCGCCAGACGTCCTGGGGCGGCAGCTCGATGCGCTGATCGACGAAGACCAGTTGCTGCGGGTTGGCGTCCGTCAGGTGAAAGGTCAGGAATCCCGCGTACTTCTGGTCGTGGAAAATATGCAACCCTTTGCGGTACTTACGCAAGAGCTCTGTGTGGGCGACCGGCGTTTCGGCGGTCACGAGGCCGGCCAACGGGGCGCGCGTGCGCACCGGGATGGGCTGGTAGGTCGTGACGATGTCGCGGTGCCAGGTCGTGCCCGGCTGCAGCAGGATGCCCGCGGCGAGCAAGGCGAGGGCGATGAGCAGGTTGACGACGCGCAGCACCATGGGCGGCGTGTCTTGTCGCGCGTCCTGTCGCCCAGCTTCATCGAGGCTCAGGTACGGGGCGAGCGTGATGGGCGCGGCGAGGCCGAACCACATGAGCCCGCGCGCCGAGAAGGCGGCGACGATGGCGAACCCTGCAAAGAGCAGGACGTCGGCGGCGTCGAGTTCGTCGCGGGCGCGCCAGAACAAGAACGCGCCGGCGGCGAGCACGAGGTAGAAGACGATGCCGATGCCCGCGGGGTTGGTGAACGTCGTGGGCATCCACTCGGTGACCGTCGACTGGATCTCGGCGTTGGTCATCAGGTCGAAGACGTAGCCGTAGATCTCGGAGCCGCGCGGGTTGATGAGCGGCGCGGCGAGCGAGGCGGCGAAGGTGGCGGTCCAGGCGAAGACGCGCGTCGCCGAGAATTCGTGGGCGCCGGTGTAGCGGTCGAGGCCGGCGGCGGCGCCGAAGGCCAAGGCGATCGCCCCGACGACGAAGAACGAGCCGTGCAGGTTCGCCCACAGGGCCGCCGCGGCCGGAAAGAGCACGAGCAGCCATAGCGGCGCGCGGCGGGTGCGAACGCGGGTGCCGAGCCAGACGAGCAGCACGAAGAGCGGCCACACGAACATGTGGGTGCGCGCGGCGATGAGCTGGAAGGCGATGAGGAAGCCCACGAGCGTGAGCACCGCGCCGCGCATGGCCGAGCCGCTGCGTTTCATCGTCCACAGGCCGACCCAGCCGAAGACGACGGCGGCGAGCAGGTTGCGGGCGAGCAAGGCGAGCTGCAGGCCGCCTGTGTCGTGCAGCCAGAAGAGGGCCCACTGCGACAGCCAGGGCTGGACGAACGAGGGGGCGTCGGCCTCCATCGTGTACAGGAAATGGTTGGCCGCAGGCACTGCGCCCCAGTAGTGGATGAGCCGGCCCATGGTGATATGCCACCAATAGTCCCACGAGCGCAGCGGGAGCAGGCCGAAGCAGATCAGGGCGAGGGCGAAGGGGACGACCAGCCACACCAAGTCGAGGGTGAATGGGGGCTTGAGGGCGTTCCGGAGCTTCCAGGCCGTGGTGGGTTTTTGGGGATCTGCGGGCATTGGATTCTTGAGGGTTGGTTGGGGAGATGTCGCGTTGCAAGACGAAACGATCGCCTTGTGGGGTTGTGGCGCCAGCTACATAGGCAATTAAGGACATAGGGGTTGCGTATCGTCCAAAAGTGGCGGCTCGCAGTGCCTAAAAGGGGTTGCGTATCATCCGTGAGTGGCGGCGCGCAGCCCCTATGTCCTTAGATGCTTATGTAGCAGGCGTGACGCATCTGCAAGGCCAACACTCTTGCCAGCACACCCGCCAAGACGCCTACATCCGCCGGCGTAGCGACCCCGCGCCGAGTCGGATCGTGGCGGCCGCCACGGCGAACGGTAGCAATAGACCAATGACGGTCAACACGTAATGTATTCCACCGATGGGCCAGGCGTTCTTGCCGTCGATGACCGCGCCCCAATGCATCGTCACCCGGAAGGTGCAGGCGAGCACGATGAGGATGACGATCATGCCCGAGATCATGTAGATGACCGCGCCGAAGCTCGACGCGATCTTGGCGGCGTTGGGGTTGTGGAATTGCGGGTAGACTGCGCCCAGGCCCACGGCCATGGCGGCGACCGACATCGACAAGATGAAGATGAGCAGGCTGCCGGCGAGCATCAAGAACCAGTTCTGTACGACCAGCAGGTTCGACGCCCAGATGAGGAGCTGGCCGACGACGACCACCGGGAGCATCGCGCCGATCCACTTGCCGACGAGGAATTTCTCGAGCGAGATGGGCGCCTGCAAGATGAGCCAGAAGCTGCGGCCTTCGATGCTGACCGAGGGAAACAAAAAGCGCCCGGAGAGCGCGACGACGACGAAGCCGCAGGCGGCCAGGTTGAAGAAGAAGAGGCCCACGTCGCCGAACAGACGCTCGTCGGCGGCGACCTCGAAGTATTTGTAGTTGACCAGGTAGATGACGATGATGGCGACGACGACCAGCAGCTGGGACCACTGGCTGGCGTCGCGCAAAAAGATCTTCTGGTCCTTCTTCACCAGCATCTTGAAGGGCGACACGATCTTGGAGCCGGCCTTGTCGAGCTCGTCCAGGTTCTCGTCGAGGTCGCCGCGCATCTCGGCGGTGCGCTGCAGGAGCCAGTCGCGCACCACCTGCAAGAGGCTGGCGCCGTGGCGGCCTTCCTGGGCCTTCGAGTAGCCGCGCTCGTACCATTTGCGGTGACACCAGGCGGCCACGAAGAAGAGCGCGGCGGGCGTGCTGTAGAGCATGGCCACCGACCACCAGTCGGGGCTGCCCGAGTTGAAGAGCACGGGGATGACCGCGTTCATGCACCAGTCGCTGGGCAGATACGCGCTCGTCGGCGCGCTCAACAGGTTGAGCATCTCGCCGATGGATTCGAAGCTGTCGGGGTTGAGCAGGCGCTCGGGGCGAAGCGCGCGCACCATGATGAAGAGGATCGAAAACGCGACCAGCCCGAAGAAGAGCATCGCGTCGCGGGTGCGGTTCGCCTCCAGGATATTGGTCACGAGCAGCGCCACGAGGGTGGCAAAGGCCGTGGGCAGCGCCACGAAAGGTAGCAGCACCCCCGCGAGCATGGCGTAGTAGTGCCAGGGGGCGTTCGCGCCGACGCCGGCGGCGATGAAGACGGGCAGGCCGAAGAGCAAGACGATCCACGACGACTGGGTCAGCGACTCGATAAAGCGCGAGCTGAAGAGCGAGTCGCGTGGGATCGGCTTCGACATCAAGAACTGCAGGTCGTCGGCCAGATAAAAGGTCGTAAAGGCGGTGACGATATTCGAGAAGGCGAGCAGGCCGAAAAAGACCAGGAAGGCGATCGACAAGAGCTTCTGGATGAGAAGCTCGCCCACCGGCTCGATGGTGATGGCCTGCTCGACGAGCCAGAGGCTGCCGCGAAAGAGCATCACCCAGAAGAGAATGCTCAAGGCGAGGAAGACCGGGCCGCGAAAGCGGCCGTCCTGCTCGGAGCGCAGGCTGCCGCGGGCCATGCGAAGCTTTACGCCGATGAGGTTGCTGATCACGGCGTCCCCCGTCCGTCCTCCGAGGCGTCGTACTCGTGGCCGAAGCGCTCGGCCACGGCCTGGGCGCGCTCCTCTTTGCTCTCCTCGGTCAGCCGCAAGAAGACCTGCTCGAGGGAGCCGTCGTCCTCGCCGGACTCGGTTCTGAGCTCGTTGAGCGTGCCGCGGGCGATGATATTGCCGTGGTTGATGATGACGATGTTGTCGCAGACCTCCTCGGCGACCTCGAGGGTGTGCGTCGACAAGAGCACCGTCATGCCGATCTCGTGGGCGAGCTCTTTGAAGAGGTTCTTGATGAGCCGGTGGCCCTTGGGGTCGAGGCCGACCATCGGCTCGTCGACGACCAGGAGCCTGGGCTTGGGGAGCAGGGCGCCGGCGAAGACCAGGCGCTGCTTCATGCCGTGCGAGAAGCTCTCGATGAGGCTGTCGCCCCACTCGCGCAACTCGAAGAGCTCGAGCATCTCGCGCATGCGCTCGGCGATGCGCTTCGAGGGCATGTTGTAGAGCCCGCCGATGAACTTGAGGTACTCGAAGGCGGTGAGCTTGTCGTAGACGTAGGGGCGGTCGGGGATGAATCCGGTGACGCTCTTGGCGGCCACCGAGTCCTCGCCCATGTCGTGCCCGTCGATGGTGATGCTGCCCGAGGTGGGCTTGAGCAGCCCGGTGATCATGCGCAGCGTCGTCGTCTTGCCCGCCCCGTTGGGGCCGAGCACCCCGAAGACCTGCCCGTAGGGCACGTCGAGGTCGATATGGTCGACGGCGGTGAACTCGCCGTACTTTTTGTGGAGCTTTCGAAGCTGGACGATGTAGCCCTGCCGGTCGGATTGTTCGGCGGTCGCGGTTGCTGTCTCAGTCATACAGTCAGTCCGTCCCTGCGTTGTCTTCGTTACTGCCTGCGGCTTCGTCGGTGCCCGAATCGTCGGTCTTCTCGTCGGCTTTCTGGGCGTCGTCGGCGCCGTCGGCTTGTTGCGTGTCTTCGGCCTCGTCGGCTTTTTCGGCCTCATCAGGCGCGCCGATGCCGACCTTCTCCGGGGCGACCTGGCCGCCCAGAAGCTCCATGGCCGTGCCCAGGTTGAAGTCGAATTGGCCGGCGCCGGGCTTTGTCTTCTGCTGCTTTTTGCGCTCTTCGAGCTTGCGGCGGATCGACGAGGCTCGAGTGCGGCCGAGCTCGGCGGGCACGCGCGCGCCGACCATGCGCAGCGGGAACTCCTGGATGAGGATCTCGCCCTTGTCGTCGACGTAGACGTCGAGCTCGTTGCCGGCGACCTTCTGGAGGATGTGGTGGGCGGGCACCTTTTCTTCGTACACGTCGACGGTCTTCTTGCCCTTGTAGAGCATGACCATCTCGGTCATCTGCATGGTGGTGGGGTCGAAGAAGCGCTCGGAGAACTCGTCGCCGGCCTCGATATCGCCCGAGGCCAACAGTTGGTTGAACGCGCTGGTGGACAGGCGGGGCTTGTCCTGCAGCTCGATGGTCTGCGTCTTGGGCTCGCCGAGCAGGTTGAGGGTGGTGCTGATAGTCTTGCCGTCGACCTCGCCTTTGGCCTTGAAGGAGCGGCCCGAGGCTTTGACGTCGGCGGTGAACTCGGTCAGGTAGCCGTCCGTGTCGAGGCGAGATTTGACGGTGGTGTCGATCGCCCGCTCGGTGCCGAGCAGCTGGATGGTCATGAGCATGTCGTACTCGAGCAACCAGCCGTCGCCCAGGTTGGTGCGCGTCTGGTGGACGAAGCCGACCTCCTTGCCCTCACGGCGAAGCACCAGCCAAGTCTCGCCCTCGTGCATCGAAAACTCGCCGTCGATCCCCTGGGCCGCGGACGGCTCGGAGAACTCGGCGTCGTAGACGTACATGCCGGCGAGCACCACCCAGGCGGCTACGACCAGGGCGCCAACTACGTCGAACAGCTTCAACGGGATACTCTCACGGTGTGGGTTGGGTGAGTCGACGTGGGGATTGTAGATGACAAGGGTTCATCATTGAAGCTTCGATGCGACGGGAACCGTTCGAGGTGCGCCGTCGCATCGAAGCTTCGCATGGCTCAGCGAACGAAGACCTCGACCCAGACCACTTTGCAGCTGGCATCGTAGCACTGGGCGGACTGGGTTTGGCTCAGTCCATTGTCATTGCACGGCCACTGTCCGGTGGTGCACGCCTGCGGAACAATATTGCTCAGCTTGACCATGGAGTGGTCCTCGGTCTGCCAGGTGGCTTGGCCCGAGGGCGTGTTCGACAGGCCGTCGACCCAGCAGCAGTCGGCGGCGAGCACCGAGATGGCGGTGTTTTCGTTGCCGTTGGGGAAGCAATCGGCGTTGCTGTCGTGGCCGCGGTAGGTGTAGCCGAAGGTGTCGAGCTGGGTCTGGGTGAGGTTGCGACCGAAGTCGGCACCCGAGCGCATCCAGGTGGTGTTGCACGTCGACGGCCAGTTGGCGTTGATATGGGCGTCGTAGGTCATGTTGCCGAGGAGTCCGCGGTAGCCCAGGTTGTACTCGGCGTTGTTGAGCATCAGGTCGTCGCCGGCCACGGTGGTCCAGGCGGGAGACTTGAAGTCGGCGCTGTGCCGGTTGGCGATGCTTCCGAAGGTCGTCGCGTCGGTGATGACCGACTGCGAATCCCAGTTGCGCTGCCCGTCCTGGTTGACCTGGGTGCCCAGGAGGGTCCATCCGCCGCCGTCGGTGGTCATGTCGCAGTAGACGTCGAAGGGGGCGTTCGCGCCGGTGCCGTCGGCGTCGATGGTGTAGGTGCCGTCGCCGGTGTTGATGCTGTTGTTGAGCGCGTCCATGCACGAGGTCGGGTAGCGGCAGGTGATGCCGTCGCCGATCATCGTCGACGGGCACTCACACGTGAACGAGCCGTCGGTGTTGGTGCAGGTGGCGTTGGCGTCGCAGTTGTCGGTGTCGGTAGCGCACTCGTCGACGTCGGTGCAGGTGACGCCGTCGCCGGTGAAGCCGGAGTCGCAGGCGCAGGTGAAGGTGCCCGGCTCGTTGGTGCAGGTGGCGTTGGCGTCGCAGTTGTCGGTGTCGGTAGCGCACTCGTCGACGTCGGTGCAGGTGGTGCCGTCGCCGGTGAAGCCGGAGTCGCAGGCACAGCTGAACGAGCCCGGCTCGTTGGTGCAGGTAGCGTTGGCGTCGCAGTTGTCGATTTGGTTGGCGCACTCGTCGACATCCGTGCAGGTGGTGCCGTCGCCGGTGTATCCGGAGTCGCACTCGCAGGTGAAGGAGCCGTCGGTGTTGGTGCAGGTGGCGTTGTCAGCGCAGTCGTCGGTGCCGTCCGAGCACTCGTCGACATCCGTGCAGGTGGTGCCGTCGCCGGTGTAGCCCTCATCGCACGCACAGAACCACTGGCCCTGGTCGTCCTCGCTGCACGAGGCGTGCGTGTCGCACAGGTCGCACTCGGTGCCCTCACAGCCGGGGCCTTGACCGTAGCCGTCACCATCGGGGTCTTCGCAGTATTCGGTCGGCACGCAGGTGCCCTCGAAGCAAGAGACGGCCTCTCCCTCGCAGGTCTCGTCACAGTCGGTCGTGCAGATCTGGGTGTCGCCGAACGTCTCGCAGCGGCCCGACTCGCACTCGTCGTCGGTCGAGCACACCTCGCCGATCTCACTCAGCGCGGGAGCGTCAACCGCGTCGATGTCCGCGTCCTCCGAGGAGGTGTCCTCGGAGACGTCTAGGGCGGCGTCAGCCACGCCTGTGTCGGCTTCGTTAACTGGACCGCCCCCGGCGGTTTCGTCTCCACAGCCAGCGGCCATAAGTACACTAAAGCAAAGCACCGCGAAGAGCTTCGATGCTGCGAATGTTCTCGACCTTGTACAATTCATGATACGTTCACTTTTAAGCGAGTGTGGGTTGAGCGCGCACTTGTGCACCCGTACATTCAGTCTGTTTAAGTCGAGGATGCCACACCTAGAAGGCATGAGAAAGGACGAATGGGCATCTTGCACCACTGGCCGACGCATTGCATCATGAACGTCGCAACCCCACCCCCGTCAGCCTCACCGAGGGAGTAGCAGATGTCGTCCGAGGAGACAGTCCGGTTCCAGTTCAACTTTCGCGGCGTGCAGGTCGAGATTTCCGGCGAGCGCCGGTTCGTCGACGAGATGTATCAGGAGTTGATGCGCGATATCGAGGCGGCGCGCCTCGGGGCGTCGGAGCGCAAGGATGAGCTGAAGTTGCCCGATGACGAGGGGCTGGTGTGGGTGCACCGCTGCAGCAGCATGATGCGTAAGATCTACATGGCCACGACCGACGATATCGGCTTTACGCTGTTGTCGAACGCGCTCGATGCGCGCCAGTTGAGCAGCATCTATGTGGACAAGCAGGTCTTCGACCGGTTCATGCCGAATATTGCGAAAGATCGCACGTTGTGGGCGGAGCTGACCGAAGAGGGGCGTCGGACGATCAACAGTGCGTCGGAGTGAGGGAGCGATTGTCTACGAGGGCAAGATGCCCCCGCACGTGCGCTGGAGAGTTTAGACAGCGCGATGGTGAGAGTCCATCCGGGGCAAGTTCCGCCCCGAAGTTGAAGGTAACTGCGTCGCCGCGAGGCGGGGTGGGAAGCAACCGAGGTAACGAAGAACCAGTCCGTAGCGAAAGCGAACTCGATTCAGCCAAAGGCACTCGGCGAGCCTATGTGCGGTCGGCGAAGCCCGGATGCCGACGAGCGGTAAAACAGATACGGGAGAAGGGCAAAACCCGTACCCCAAAGCCCACGGCCCCGAACAGACACGGCTCGGTTCGAGGGAACGAAACAGGAGCGTACGCTCGAAGGAAGCCACGCGCACCAAGGAACACACGGTGACGCGATGGGAGTGCATGGTGGTTGGAGACAGAATGGTTCTTAGTGGCTGTCTAGATGAATCCAGGAGATCTGCCGACGGGTCAAAAGACGCCGGCAGAAGTCAGAGCATTCGTAGTAGCGAGGAAACCTGGGAAAGCAGGTGGAGCGAAGGGATGCAGGAAAGTGGAATCAGGAAGGAAAAGAGCGATGGAAGACCAATCGACGTCAGTGTCCTGCGGGACTAAACAAGTCGAAGACACCCCGACCCAATGGACGTGGGTGGAACCAGCGATCTGGACCGACCGGATGCTCGAGGCGCTCGAAAGGGGCGTCAAAGGAGGCAACAGCGCCTATTTTGCCAACGACGGGCTTTTCTTTATGGCCGAAGCCCGACGGCTGGAACTCGAGTCCTTACGAAAAGGAACCCGCTGACTGGAAAGCCGTATGCGGGAAATCCGCACGTACGGTTTGGAGGGAGGGGCGCCCGGTGAACCGGGGGTCCCTACCCCTATCGAGTTTACGAGGGCAAGATGCCCCCGCACCGAGTTTACGAGGGCAAGATGCCCTTGCTCCGAGGGTTTGCTCAGAAAATCTTGTCTAGCAGCCCGCCCACGGGGCCGAAGAGGCCCTTGAGCTGCTGGGTCTTGAGACGGTCGCAGATCTCCGAGATCGATCCCTTCTTGCCGCGACCGTAGGCGCCGTCCAGGCGCACTTTGCGGCCTCCACGCTTCAACGTGAGTGATTTCAAGACGACGGCGTCGTCTTTGAAGAGGACCAGGCCGGGCTTGCGTGTCTTCCAGCGCATGCCGGGGCGGCCGAGCGACATCTTGTCGACGGCGAGCGCCTTCAGGTCGCGGGCGTGGCGGCCTTTGATGTCGAGGTAGATGGGGAGGCGCAGCTTGGCGACCGAGATCTTGGTCTTCGAGCGGAAGCGAAACTTCTGCTCGTCGAGCAGGCTCAGCTTCATCTGTACGGAGTTGAACTTCTCACCTTTGATTCGCACGCCGGTCATCAGCGCCGACACGGCGCCTTTGCCCAGCGGGAACGCGCCGCGCACGTTCAGGTTCACGGCGACGCGACGGGCGCGGAGCTTCTCGTGGCGGTAGCCGTCCAGATCGATGCCGCCGCGGGCTTTCAGGGTGTCGAGGGGCCATTGGGCGCCGTCTTTGGCGGGGCGGAATGCGCCGCTGACCAACATGCGCGCCTTCTCGGCGCGGTGGTCGCCCACGCGTATGTCGGTGAGGATCCCGCGTGTCTTGAAGGCGAGCATGCGCTCGTCGCGGTCCTTTCGTTGCACGGACGGGACGAGGAGTTCGAGCGAGCCGCTCGAGGCGCCGTAGCGGTTGCCGTCGAGCACGAGGTCACGCGCGGTCCACTTGGACTCGGTGTCGGCGTGGGCGAGCATTTGCAGCGGGTCGCGCGCGGAGTCGGCGAGCGCCGACAGGTCGAGCTTTCCGTTCGCCTTCGTCCAAACGCGCACCCGCGTGGCGTCGTCCAGCGGGATGGCGAGGCGTTTGGCGAGCCGGCGGGCGTGCTTGTTGCCGGTGGTGTTCAGGGCCATCGACAGCGCGAATTTGCCGGCCTCGGTGACGTGGCCGCTGGTGTTCAGTGAGGTCTTCGAGGCTTTGAGGTCGAGCTTGTCGACCTGCAGGCGACCCTTCACCGCACGCGCGATGAGTCGAAGGGTGTCGACGCGCTCGCCGGCGAGGGCGATGTCGTTCGCGCTCCAGCGCAGGGTGGTGTCCATCTCGTCGCGCGACCAGCCGCGCCCGGCGATGCTTCCCTTGCCGTCGAGGACGAGCCACGACCAGTCGGGCGCGCCTGGCCAGGTGCGAGGCTCGAAGTCGCGGGCTTCGAGGTCGAAGTCGTAGGCGTCGTCGTCGCTCATCTGGCCTTCGACGTCTAGCCAGCCGCCGTCGGGCGTCGAGGCTCGACCGGAGACGGCAATCGGGGTTTCGGGCGGAGCTTCGCTGCGTGGAATCGACACGTCGAGCTTGTCGAGGCGCCAGTGCTCGTCGACCTCGAGTGTGTCGGCGGTGATATCGCAGGTGATCTCGTTCTTCTCGACGCGTGTGCCCGTCGCGCGAACCTTGCGAAGGGTGGGGGAGAAGGTGGAGACGACGTCGGCTTCGAAGCGGTCGAGACGCTTGACGACAGTTTTGTGTGAGAGCACGCGAAGCTGTCCCTTGGCCTGAACCTCTTGTGCGGTGACGACTCTCGAAGGCTTATCGGGTTCGATGGAGTTAACGTAATATATCTTACCGTCGATGACCTCCGCCTCGGTCATCTCGAAGAGCACCTGGCCCGCCGGGCGAGGGGGGCGCGATTCGGCGCCCGACCTTCGTGAGCGGAAGACGTGCTCGACGTTGCGGTTGCCGTCGGGCAACTCCTCGACGAAGACCACCGGGCGGACGAGCCGCGCTTTGTCGAAGCGAAAGTCACCGTTGAGAAGGGCGAAGGCCGAAACCTCGACCTGCAGCTCGTCGATGTGGGCGACGGGGCCGCCGTAGACGTCGCGGATCTCGACGTCGTGCGCGGTAAACCCGTGGACGAGCGACCCGGTGAGCCGTCGCGCCTCGAAGTCTCCCTCGAACTTCTCGTCGAGCTTGCGCTCGAGCTCGTCGAGGACGTGCTCGTGCACTTTGCCGGCGTCGTACGCGGCAAACGCCACCGCGCCGAGCGCGATCGGGACGAGCGAAAATGAGAGTAGGCGCATGAGGTACTGCAGACTGTGGGGGCTCGCTCGTCCGGGCGGCTACAACGAGGTGCTCGGGAACATCGGGAGCGACGAGCGTACGGATGCCGGGTGGGTTAACTCGACAGAGTCTGCAGTAATTTCATAGTTTTACAGAAGGGGCGGATGGCGAAGGGCGAAGGGCGAAGGAGCGAAGGAGTAAAGGAGCAAAGGGGCGAAGGAGCGAAGGAGTAAAGGAGCGAAGGAGCGAAGGAGCGAATTAGCTCGGGACCCCCTTTGCTACCTTTGCGGTTCATTCCCCGCGATCACGTCCAATCAAAGACACGCGCCGCGTTGTCCCATACGAAGCTTTCGAGCTCGTCGAGGGTGATGCCGCGGGCGTCGGCGATCTTTTGGGCGGTGTGGCGTACGTAAGCCGGCTCGTTGGTCTTGCCGCGGTTGGGGACCGGGGCGAGGTAGGGCGAGTCGGTTTCGACGAGGATGCGGTCCTCGGGGGTGTCGCAGGCGATCTCGAGCAGCTCTTTGGCGCTGTTGAAGGTCACGATGCCCGAGAAGGACAGGTAGAAGTCGAGCTCGAAGAGGCGCTCGGCCATCCAGCGGCTGCCGGTGAAGCAGTGCAGGATGCCGCCGGTGACGCCGGTCTCCTCGAGCAGGGCGATGGTGTCCTCGTCGGCGTCGCGGCTGTGGATGATGACCGGCTTGTCGACCTCTTTGGACATCTCGAGGAATTGGCGAAAGGCCCACTTCTGCTGCTCGACCGGCGCGTTGTCGTAGTAGTAGTCGAGGCCGGTCTCGCCGATGCCCACGACCTGGTCGTGCTCGGAGAACTCGCGGCGGATGGTCTCGACGACCTCCTCGGTGGCCTGCTCGGCGTCGTGCGGGTGGATGCCGGCGGTGCAGCGAATCCAGTCGTGCTCTTTGGCGATGTCGAGCGCGCGGTAGTTGCTGTCGAGCCCGCGGCTGGCCCCGATGGTCACGATGCGCTCGACGCCGGCGTCGCGTGCGTTCTGCAGGACCTCGTCGAAGCGATCTTGGAGTTTCGGAAAATCGAGATGTGCGTGTGTGTCGATTAACGGCATGGGAGGGTTTCGGGGTTAGGGGTTTAGGGGTTTCGGAGGGCGTCGCTGTTCTGCAAGGCCTGCTTTGCAAGTTCGCGAACTTCTGAATCACTGTGCTTTTTGACGACATCCTCGAGCACCGCACGGGCCTGTTGGCCGCCGTAGTCGGCCAGGGCGAGCACGGCGGTGTCGGCGTGGTAGTCGTCGCTTCGGGCGACGCGGTCGAGCTCGTCGAAATACTCGCTGATGCGCAGGCGTCCGACCAGCCGCAGGGCGTAGCCGCGGGCGTCCTTGCGGCTGCTGTTGAGCGATTTCTCCAAGTGAGCGGTGCCGCTGGCCTTGCCCAGTTCGTGCAGGGCTCCGGCGGCTTCGACCTTGAGGATCGGGTGGGCGAACCAGCGCTTGACGACATTTTCGAGGGCGTCGACGGCGCGCTCGGAGCGCAACTGCACCAGCGCCTGACTCGCCGCGGCGATGGTCTCTTCTTCCTCGAGGGCTGCGATGAGCTCGTCGGTGATGGCGTCCAGCACCTCGCCGGGGACCTCGGCGCCGTGTTGGGTGTGCAATTCGCTGAGCGACAGGGCGATCTGGAGCTTGTCGGTGCCCCCGAGCTCGCGCCACTGCTCGAGCAGCTTGGCGGTGTTCTGGGTCCAGCCGTGCTGGGCGGTGATCTGAGCGGCGACCACGACGACCTCGGGGTCCTCGTCGTCGAGGCGCGATGCGACGAGCTCTCCGAAGGCGTCGCCAGAGGCGTCGAGCTCGTGCAGCGAGACGAGCGCCTGGTAGCGCACGTCGGGCGAGTCGTCTGTGCCTGCGTGGAGCAGGGCGGAGACGGTTCTCGGGTTGTGGGAGGTGCGCAGGGCCAGGCAGGCGGCCTCGCGGAACGGCGCGTCGGGCGTGGGGATGGCGCTCGGCTCGACGCCGAGCTCACCCGCCTGTGCCACGGCGCCTTCGGGCTCGCCGACCACGAGCGAGCGAAGCGCCTCGTCGAAGGTCTCGTCGTCGCGGTCGGCGCTGGCCAGAGCGGCTTGGTGGCGAAGCGGCGGATAGGAATCCGCCATCGCCTCGAGCAAGGTGCGTCGCACCTGAGTGTCGGAGCCCTCCCGAAGACGCAGCTCGAATTCGGAGAGCCGCGTCTTCGGGTTGGAGATATCGGCGAGGCGGGATTGGGTCATGGTTCGTGGTCTATATGTACGCCTTACTGGTTCGTGGCCTCAACCCCCCGGCGCTTCGCGCCTGCCCCCCAACGCCGATGGCTTGGGGGGCGAATGGTCGGCCTTACGAGATGCGAGTGCCCGGCTTGACGTTCTCGGAGAAGAACGCCAGCTCCAGCTTGCCTTCGTCGGTCTCGGCGGCGAGCACCATCGCCTCGCTCTTGATGCCGAAGAGCTTGGCGGGCTTGAGGTTGGTGACCATGGCCACCTGCTTGCCCTCGAGGTCGCTCGGGTCCCAGCTCTTGGCCAGGCCGGCGACGATGGTGCGGTTGTTGTCTTCGCCGACGTCGGCCGACAGCTTCAGGAGCTTGTCGGCGCCCTCGACCTTCTCGGCCGACTCGATGCGCCCGACGCGAAGTTCGATATTCATGAAGTCGCCGAACTCGACCAGGCCGGTCTTCTCGGAGTCTCCCTTCTTGCCCTTGGACTTCTTCTGCTTCTTCTCGACCATTTTGGTCTGCTCTTCCTCTTTGGCGATGGCCTCGAGGTCGATCTTGTCGAACAGAACGTCCGGGGTCTCCACCGTGTTTCCGGCCGGCAGGCCGCCCCACTTGAGCGAGGCGAGCTGCAGGTCGTCGTCGCTCGTGAGCTGCAGGGCGCCCAGAATCTTCTGCGCGGCATCGGGTACGAACGCCGAGGCGAGCACGGCGACCCAGCGGATGCCTTCGAGGGCGTGGTACAGGATGTGCTGGACGCGCTCGATGTCACCTTCTTTGTTGTACTTCCAGGGCTGGGTGGTCTGGATGTACTGGTTGAGGTCCTTGGCGAAGCTCATGATGGCGTCGAGCGCGTTGTGCGGCTCGCGCTTGTTCATGGCGTCGCGCACGGTCGCCAGGATGACGTCGGCGGCCTTGCGAAGGGCCACGTCGTGCTCGTTCTGCGTCTCGGTGTACGCGGGCACCTCACCGTCGATGAAGCTCTGGACCATCTTGGTGGTGCGGTTGACGAGGTTGCCAAGGTTGTCGGCGAGCTCGCTGTTGTTGCGCTCGACGATGCGCTCCTGGACGAAGTTGCCGTCGCTGCCCAGCGGGATCTCGCGCACCATAAAGTAGCGAAGAAGGTCGAGCGGGTACTCGTCGGCCAGTTCGAAGGCGTCGATCCAGTTGCCCTTCGACTTGCTCATCTTCTCGCCCTCGACGGTCCACCAACCGTGAGCGAAGACCTGCTTGGGCAGGTCGACGCCGGCGCTGAGGAGAAAGGCAGGCCAGTAGACGGCGTGGAAGCGCAGGATGTCTTTGCCGATGAGGTGGACGTCGCACGGCCAGAACCCGCCGGTCTCGCCGGCCTCGTCGAAGCCGCCCACGCCGCTCAGGTAGTTGGTCAGCGCGTCGACCCACACGTACAGCACGTGCTCGGGGTCGTCGGGGAACGGGATGCCCCAGTCGAAGGTCGTGCGGCTGATGGACAGGTCCTTGAGGCCGCCGTCGACGAAGGCGCGCACTTCGTTGCGACGCGCCTTGGGGCGCACCGGGACCGTGTCGCTGTCGTACCACTCGATGAGCTGGTCTTGGTATTTGCTCAGCTTGAAGAAGTAGCTCGCCTCCTCGACCCACTCGACCTCCGAGCCGGTGGCGACGGCCTTGCCGTCTTCGATCTCGTCTTCGGCGTAATACGCCTCGTCGGAGGCCGAGTACCACCCCTCGTAGGTGTCGAGGTAGATGTCGCCCGACTCCTTCATGCGCCGAATCATCTCCAGGACCGTCTCTTTGTGGTCCGCATCGGTGGTGCGGATGAACCGGTCGTGGCTCAGCTCGAGCTTCTCGAACAGGTCGCGGAACTTCGCCGAGTTCTCGTCGACCAGCTCTTGGGGCTCGATGCCGCGGTCTTCGGCGGCGCGCTGGATCTTGAGGCCGTGCTCGTCGGTGCCGGTCAAGAAGAAGACGTCGTCACCGCGCTGCCGGTAGTGGCGCGCGAAGACGTCGGCGACGATGGTCGTGTAGGCGTGGCCGATATGCGGCGCGCCGTTGACGTAATAGATCGGAGTGGTGATGTAGAAATTCGCCATTGTTCAACTCTGTCGATTTTCAGGCAAGCCCCAGCAGGAACACAATGGTTGGGGCGAATGGACCAAATTCAAGGTGGTTCTTAGAACTTGGAGGTGGGTTTGGCAAGGCTTCGGTGCTCGGGCCACTCGACTCATTTCAATGCCCCGCCGAAAAGCCAAAGGCCATCCAGAATCCATTTTAGCGGGCTCAGAAAAAGTTGGGGGCACACAAACGCCGTTTCATCGGGCTCGCAAAAAGCGATGGGGCACACAGACGCCATTTTGTCGGGCTCAGAGGGAGCGGAGGGCACCGAAACGTCGTTTCATCGGTCTTGGGAAAAGATTTGGGGCACTGAAATGTCTGTGCGACGGTCTTGGGAAAAGATTTGGGGCACTGAAATGCCGTTTCAATGGCCTCCGCAGATTCTGAGGGCATCGAAATGGCGTTCGTGAGGCGGGATCGGGTTCGGGAGGCGTGGTTGATGAGGATCAAAGCCCCGCGGCAAGCCGTAGGGCTGCACGGGCGCCGCAAAAGGCGCGGCGAGTTCCGCTGGGGGCGAGCCCCCGCTCCGCGAAAGGCAACGGCTACTTCTTCTTGCCGCGACCGCCGCGTTTGCCGCGTTTGCCGCGTTTGCGGCGCCGGGAGCCGCGGCGTCGCGACTTTTTGCCCGATTTCTTCTGCTTGTTGTTAGACGATTCTTGGCCGCCGTCGGCAGCCAGGTCGGGGATGCCGACGAATTCGACGCTGCCTGGGGCATCGTCGTTCCAAAGGTAGCGCTCGTGGCGCTCGTCGGGCGGGGTGTCGACGGTTTCGTCGAGCTTCTTGGCGTCGATGATCTCGATTTCGTCGACTGGGAAGAGTTGGCGGTTCTCGTCATGCAGCTTGATGGTGACCCGCCGGTTGATGACGTCGAGGTCGATGATTTCGCCCACGCCCATGGCGGTCTGTGCCTTTTGGCCGGCCCGCGGCAACGACTTCTTCATGCGCCGGTACATCTGCTGCTCGTAGACGAGGCAGCACATCAGGCGGCCGCACATGCCCGAGACCTTCGAGGGGTTGAGCGTCAAGCCCTGCTGTTTGGCCATGCGAATCGAGACCGGGGAGAACTCCTGCAAGAAGGTGCTGCAGCACAGCTCGCGCCCGCACGGGCCGATGCCGCCGAGCATGCGGGCGCCGTCGCGCACGCCGATCTGGTGCATCTCGATGCGGGTGCGGAAGCGGTGGGCGAGGTCTTTGACCAGGTCGCGAAAGTCGATGCGGCCGTCGGCGCTGAAGTAGAAGACGATCTTCGAGCCGTCGTGCATGTACTGAGCGCGGATGAGCTTCATGGGCAGGTTTCGTGCCCGGATGCGCTCGATGCAGAATCGGTAGGCGTCGCGCTCGCGCTCTTCGTTTTTGTCGGCGTGGCGCACGTCGCCGTCGTTGGCCTTGCGCAGCACGCGCTGGATGCTGCCGGTGGGCAAGAGCTTTCGCTGCACGTGGCCGGTGATCTTGGCGATGGCCGGGCCGCGGTCGGTTTCGACGATGACCTGGTCGCCCGGGTAGAGCTGCAGCTCGCGGGCGTCGAAGTCGTGCTTGATGAAGTTCGTGCGAAATTTGGCCTGCACGACGTTGTAGAGGCGCTTTTTGCCGCCGAACGGCTCGCCGCCGGTCTTGTCGTGGGCTGTGTTGTCGGTGGTCG
The DNA here is from genome assembly GCF_006517175.1 of Persicimonas caeni. Lineage (NCBI taxonomy): Bacteria > Deltaproteobacteria > Bradymonadales > Bradymonadaceae > Persicimonas > Persicimonas caeni. The sequence continues at coordinate 6,883,884 of NZ_CP041186.1, forward strand.
TGGTGGTCATGGGGTTCCGACTGTCGCTACAGAACGTTCGTTTTTCGAGCTTCAGGCCGACGCGCCGTGGCGTCGGAAGTTGCCCAGCAGGTTCTCGGTGATGAGCTGGGCGTGCACGTTTCGCATCAACAAGCGTTGGGCCTCGCGGATTTCATCGAGGAGTCCGAGGAGCTCGTCGAGGGAGACGCGGTCGCTGTAGGAGGCGACGAGGTCGACCAGGTCGGTGTTGATGAGCCGATCGGCGTTGCCGGCGGCCTTATAGAGCATGACGTCGCGCAAAAAGAGCTTGAGGACGTCGAGCTTGCGCTCGAGCTCGTTTTTGTTCGAGCTCAGCTCTTCGGCCAGGTCCAGCAGAGGGACGGGTTGGCCGGCGGGCAGGTTGACGATCTGCTCGACGAACTCGCGCCGGGCGTCGAGCATGCCCGACTCGACCACCGCGAAGGTGCGCCCGACGCTCCCCTCGCCGTAGCCGGCGGCGACCTCCAGCAGCTTGGCGTCGGGGCGCTCGATGTCCTCGTTCTCTTCGAGGAGCTCGTCGAGCAGCTCGACGACGTCCGATTCTTCGAGCGCGCCGAAGCGCAGCACCTGGCAGCGCGAGATGATCGTATCGAGCAGGCCGTGGGGCTGGTCGGTCACGAGGATGAGGCGCATGCGCTTGGAGGGCTCTTCGAGCGTCTTCAACAGCGCGTTGGCCGCCTCTTCGGTCATCGTGTGAGCGTCGTCGATGAGGACGATGCGAAAGCGCCCCTCGTAAGGCGCCTTCATGGCGGCTTTCTGGATCTCGCGGATCTGGGCGATCTTGATGCGCCCCTTCTCGGGCTCGACGAAGAGGACGTCGGGGTGCTGGCGGCCGTCGATCTTGCGGCAGCTACTGCATTCGCCGCAGGCGTCGCGGAACTCGCCCTCGGGGCGGTGGGCGCAGTTGACCACGGCCGCGAAGGTCTGGGCGGTCAAGAATTTGCCGACCCCCTGCAGACCGGTGAACAGGTACGCGTGGTGGACGCGGCCGGTGTTGAGGGCCGTCTTCAAGATGTCGAGCGGGCGTTCTTGCCCCCGAATTTGCGACCAGTGCAGCACGGTGATGTCCTCGGAAGGGCGCGAAGTTAAGACGCCCGCGATGCTAGCGCAACGCGGGCGAAAAAGTAAAAGAGCGAAAAAGCAAAGGAGCGAAAAAGTAAAAGAGTGAAGAAGTAAAGGAGTGAAAAAGTAAAGGAGTGAAAAAGTAAAGGAGTGAAAAAGTAAAGGAGTGAAAAAGTAAAGGAGTGAAAAAGTAAAAGAGCAAAGGCGGTACGTGTCGACCGCCTTTGCTTCTTCGCTTCTTTACCCTTTTGCTTTTTCGCTCTCCTATCGCGTCACCGCGATATAAACGACGCGTCCGCCGCGCACGACCTTCAGGCGTACGACGTCGCCGCGCTCGAAGGCTTTGATCGCTTTGTCGAACTCTTTGGAGTCGGTCACCTTGTCTTCGCCGACCTCGGTGATGACGTCGCGTTGGCGAAGGCCGGCGCCGTGGGCGGCCGATTGAGAGCCGACGTTGGTGACGACGACGCCGTCGGTGCTGCTGGCGCCCAATTGGCGGGCGAGCGAGTCGGTCAGGGCTTTGACCGAGACGCCGAATTCAGCGCTCTTGGGGGCGCTGGCGTTGCTGGCGTCGAAGCTGGGGATATTGGGGTGATCCTGGTCGGGGAGTTTTTCGAGCTTGATGTCGAGCTTCATCTGCTTTTTGCCGCGGAGCAATTTGACGTCGACCGTCTTGCCGGCGCCTGCGGTGGAGGCGAGCCAGGGGAGCTTGTCGCTCGACTTCAACGGGGCGCCGTCGAACTCGAGGATGACGTCGCCGGCTTTGACCCCGCCTTTGGCCGCCGGGCTGTTGTTGACGACCTCGGTCACCAGCGCGCCGGTCGGTTTGTCGAGGCCGAAGGTAGCGGCGAGCTTTTTGTCGAGTTCTTGGACCCGGATGCCCAACCAACTGCGCACCACGTAGCCGTGATTGGCCAGGTGGGGTAAGAGCTTTTTGACCATGTTGATGGGGATGGCAAAGCCGATCCCCTGGCCGTTGCGGTTGATGGCGGTGTTCATGCCGATGACCTCGCCGGAGAGCCCGATGAGCGGGCCGCCCGAGTTGCCCGGGTTGATGGAGGCGTCGGTCTGGATGAATTCGGCGTAGGCGTCGTTGTCGATGCCCAGATCGCGGCGTCCCAGTGCGCTGACGATGCCGGTGGTCACCGTGTGGCTCAGCCCCAGCGGGTTGCCGATGGCCAGCACGTGCTCGCCGACCTTGACGCGGTCGCTGTCGCCCAGCGCGATGGCGGGCAGCTTGCGCTCGGTGTCGATCTTGAGCAGGGCGACGTCGGTGTCGGGGTCCATGCCCACCACGCGGGCGGCGTACTCGGTCTTGTCGAGCAGCTTGATCTTGATGGCGCTCGCGCTCTCGACGACGTGGTTGTTGGTCAGGATATAGCCGTCGGGATGGATGATGAAGCCGGTGCCCTGGGCCATCGAAGTCGGCCCGCCAGACCATTCGCCTTTGCCCAGGAGGCGCTCGATTTCGTCGCTCTGCCCGTAGCTGACGATGATATTGACCACCGACGGGCTGAGCTTCTCGGCGAGCTTCGACAGGCTCGAGAAGCGCAGCGGGGCGTTGGGGTCGATGCCCTGGTGCGACGACTCTTCGACCCACACCTCGTCGGGCGCCTGGTCGTCCTGGGCGAACGAGGTCGTCGCGCCGAGGGACAACGCGGTCGCCACGAGGCCGGAGAGCAAGAGCCGGGAGATTCGCCGTTTTAGGGTGCCAGTCATCGTCGTCGGGGGGCTTGAGACTTCCTGCAGTGCGTCGCGCTCGGCGCACGTCAGGCGCTTGTCGCTCGACTTCTCTACCAATAAACGTCGCCACAGCAGCGCTCTCTATCAAGATGCAACTCGGGCCGCTCAGGTGGCAAAACACTCGGGGGAGAGGGAATAGTCCTGTTTTCTAATTATGCCGGTTATCGAAGCGCTCTCAAAGGAGCCGTGTGGATTTTCTTTGGGCAACGCGCGTCAACCCTTTGATGTGCGTTTGTGTGTGTGCTAATCCTCCACCGATCGAAACCTTTTTTCGATGCGCTACTTGTTTCAAAGGAGTGATTAGTATGAAGCGCAATCTATTGATTCTGTTGCTCGCCGCCGGCCTGATGGCCGCTTGTGGTGACGACGACGAGCCGAGTAACAACACGCCCTCCGAAGACGTGGGCACTGACGTGGAGGCCGACGCGGGCCCGGACGCCGAGACCGATGTCGAAGATGATGTCGAAGATGACGTCGAGAATGACGTCGAGGACGACGGCGGCACGCAGGGCGACTTCACCGAAGAGGAGCCGAACAACACCGAGGAGGAGGCCAACACCTTCACCGTCGGAGAGCCGATCACCGGCCAGATCTCGCAGGGCTCCGGTGAGAACAGCGATATCGACATCTTCCAGGTCGACCTGACCGGCGGCAAGATCTTCGAATTCGAGCTGACGGAAGTGGGCTCGGGCTTCGACACCGCCGACGGCAACATGGCTACGGTTGTCTTCGCCGATGCCGAGGGCACCTTCAGTCGCGCGCTCATCCCCGACTTCGGCACCAAGCGCCAGGCTTTCGTGCCCGCCGACGGCACCTACTTGGTGTACGTGTACGACGCACGCTCGGGAGCCGAAGAGCCCATCGAGCACGGAGGGGCGGACAGCACCTACGAAATCGCCACCTCGGTGGTCGATCCGAGCCCGACTTCGGTCGACGTGCCGGTCGATCAGGACGACGAGCTCGAAGAAGACGGCGTGGACGTGTTCGAGGTCAGCCCGGCCGACGACACCACGCTGATTGCCGAGACGACGGCCACGCGCGCCCCGGTCTCCAGCGACCTGGACACCGTGCTGTACGCATGGAGCGCCGCGGACAGTCAGACGATCGCGACCAACGATGATTTCCCGGGGCAGGACGGAACCTACGACTCGAGCATGGCGTTCAGCGCCACCGGTGGGCAGACCTACTGGATCGTGGTCGACTCGTACTCCAACGCCCAGGACGCGTCGTACAACCTGAGCGTGACCGAGACCGACGATGCGCCCACCGCACGTCGCGCGATCGGCGCCGGCGATTCGCTGACCGGTGAGATCTCGGACGCAGGCGCCGACGACTTCGACACCGACTACTTTGAAGTGACTCTGCAGCCGGGCGAGACCATTCGCCTCGAGGCGACGGCCGACGACGCGATGCAGCCGCGCATCGACGTGCTCGTGTCGAGCTTCTTTGGGCCGATCTCCATCGCCGAAGGCCGTCCGGTCGAAGGCGTGGCCGCCGTCGAGCTGGCGCATCCGAGCTCTGCCGATGGAGCGGGCACCTATCAGGTCAACGTCGACGACGCGCGCAACGTGCCGCTCGACGAGAACACCGACCCGGAGAACGTCGGTGGAAGCACCTTCGGCTACACCTTCACCGGCACCGACATCAGTTGGACGGCGACGACCGAGACGCTGCCTTTCACCAGCGCCGGGAGCATCGCTAACGTCGGTAACTACGACTGGTACGAGTTCGCCGTGACGGCCAACACCGTCGTCGGTCTGCAGGTCGGTGGCGCCGCCACGGCCGACTTCGAACCGGTCGCCGCGCTGCTTCTCGACGGCGCTGCTACCACTGGCGACTCCATCGCCTACGTGGCCACCGCCGCTACCGACATCACCGCCGGCATGCGCGACGCGTACTTCCGCGGCGGCACCGGCTTTGACGCCGACATGTCGTTCATCAACGTCAGCTACGACGGCGTGACCTTCACGGACGTGGCCGAGAGCGAGTCGAACGACCAGCAGAGCGAAGCCAACGACCTCACCGCCGACATCCCGGCGGCCGTCACCGGCACGCTCGACGGCGCCGGCCCCAGTGACCTCGGCTCCGACTACTTCCAGGTCACTCTCACCGAGGGCGACCAGCTCGGCTTCATCGCCGAAGCGGGCGCGGACGGCGACACCGACGATGCCGACACGGTCGTCACGGTCGTCGACAGCAACGGCGACGTGGTCTTCGAAAACGACGACTACCTTCCGCAGGAAAATGGCTTCTTCAGCGCCGGCGCCTTCGCCGCGCCTGCTGATGGCGACTACTTCATCGTGGTCGAGCCGTACTGCACCACCGATCCGAACGCCACGGACTGCAGTGGTAACGGCGATTACACGCTCAAAGTGTTCATGAACTGAGCAACGAGCGTATTGTGGCGTAGTTGCTACGTGGCGTCCGCTATTTGGGGCGCCTGAACTACGGCGCGAACGGCAATTTGAGTGTCGAGTTGTCGATGCGCCTTTCAAGGTTGGTGCCCGCTATTTGGGGCGCCTGAACTACGGCGCGAACTACAATTTGGGTGTTCCCCGATGCACCACATAAGGTGATTGGGGAACACCCAAATTGCTTTTTCGCGAGGGCGTTTTTGCCCTCGCCCAAAATAGCGCGCGCCGCACGTCACAAAACCCACGCCTCCCCCTTCCTACTTCTTCCCCCCCCATCCTAACCCTTCCCCCCCTCACTGCCCCCCACGTTGACAGATCCCCATCCGGCTACTACGTCTGAGTTCGAGCACCGACTCACGTACCCAACCCTACGTCAAACCGGAGGACGCACGATGAAACTCGGAACCCTCAAAGATGGAACTCGCGACGGTCGTCTCGTCGTGGTCAAGCGCGACAACTCGGTCTACGCCACCGCCGACGGCATCGCCAAGTCGATGCAGGAAGCGCTGGACAACTGGGACGAAGCCGAGCCCAAGCTCCAAGAGCTGTTCGAGAAGCTCGAAGCCGGCGAGGTCGACGGTGAGCCGGTCGACGTCAACGACTTCCACTCGCCGCTGCCGCGCGCCTACGAGTGGATCGACGGGTCGGCCTACATCAACCACATCGTCCTGGTCCGCAAAGCTCGCGACGCCGAGCCCCCCGAGACCCTCGAGACCGATCCGCTGGTCTACCAGGGCGGCTCGGGCCACTTCTTGGCGCCGACCGAGGACATCCCGCTGCCGAACCCGGAGTGGGGGCTGGACTTCGAAGCCGAGATCGCCGTCGTCATGGGCGACACCCCGCGCGGCGTCTCCAAAGAGGAGGCCGGCGAGCACGTCAAGCTGCTGATGCTCGTCAACGACAACACCTTCCGCAACCTGATCCCGGGCGAGCTGGCCAAGAGCTTCGGCTTCTTCCAGTCCAAGCCGGCGACGACGTTCTCGCCGTTCGCAGTGACCCCCGACGAGCTGGGCGACAAGTGGGACGGCGGCCGCGTCAACCTGCCGCTCGAGACCGACTACAACGGTGAGTTCTTCGGCGACCCCGAGGCCGGCCCCGAGATGCACTTCTCGTTCTTCGACCTCATCCAGCACGTCACCAAGACGCGCTCGTTCACCGCGGGCACCATCCTCGGTAGCGGCACGGTCTCCAACGAAGACCAGTCGAAAGGCTCGTCGTGCCTCTCCGAGAAGCGCATGCTCGAGAAGATCGAGACCGGTGAGTTCAAGACGCCGTACATGCAGGTCGGAGACACGGTCAAAATCGAGATGAAGGACGAAGAAGGCAACAACATCTTCGGTACTATCCAGCAGAAGGTGGTTGACGCCTCGTAACATGGCAGCGAGATGGCCGCTCTTGCCGGTTTGAAACTGTTCTTGGTTCTTGGTTCTTGGTGAAGGCAGCACGGTCAGCCAGGGCCAAGAACCAAGAACCAAAAACCAAGAACAAAATACAATGAAATTGTATAGTTATTGGCGAAGCTCCTCGAGTTGGCGGGTGCGCACGGCGCTCGCCTTCAAGGGGCTCGACTACGAATACGAGGCGATTCACCTGCTCGAGCAGGGTGGCATCCAGCACAGCGAGGCGCACAAAGCGCGCAACTCGATGGAGCAGGTGCCGGTGCTCGAGGTCGACATCGACGGCGAGACGCGCCACCTGGCGCAGTCGATGGCGATCCTCGAATTCTTGGAGGAGACCCATCCCGAGCCGGCGCTCTTGCCCGAGGATGCATTCGGTCGGGCGCGCTCGCGCCAGCTCGCCGAGATCGTCAACAGCGGCATCCAGCCGGTGCAAAACCTGCTTTTGCTCCAGCGACTCGGCCGATCGTTCGACGTCGACGCCAAAGCCTGGTGTGCGCCGTTCATCGCCGACGGCCTCGCCGCCTACGAAAAGCTCGCCCGCGAGACCGCCGGCGATTTTTCGGTCGGCGACGCGCCGACGTTTGCGGATATCTGTCTGATTCCGCAGATGTACAACGCGCGGCGCTTCAAGGTGGACATGAGCGAGATGGAGCTCTTGCTCCAGATCGAGCAGAACTGCATGGCGCTCGACGCCTTCAAGGCGGCGCACCCGGACCAGCAGCCGGACGCGGCCGTTTGAAAAACATCCTTCGGAGGCAGCGCTTCCAGCGCTGGTCCAGACCTAGAAGGTCTGCCTCCGAAGGATCTCTTCCCCCCGCCAAATATGGACCACGCGACCCTTCAAATCGACATCAAGCACTACCGCGACCTGACCAAAGATGAGCTCTACGCCATCATGGTCCTGCGCGACCTCGTCTTCGTGGTCGGCCAGAAGATCACCGCCGTGCCGGAGGTCGACGGGCGCGACCCGGAGTGCGAGCACGCCATGCTCTACGACGGCGAGCAGTTGATTGGGACCGCGCGGCTCTTCGCGGGCGAAGACCCGGTGGTCGTCGGTCGCGTGGCCATCCATCCGGAGCGCCAACGTCAAGGATTGGGGAGCGTCTTGATGCGCGCCGTTCAAGAGCATTTGGGGGCGCGCCACGCCGAACTCCACGCGCAGGCGCACCTCGAGGAATGGTACGCGAGTCTGGGCTGGGAACGGTTCGGCGAGCCCTTCGACGAAGCCGAGATCCCGCATGTGATGATGCGCTGGGTGCCGACGCGATAAGTTGGGGCCGACGATTACGCCGGCGGCGCGCTGCCGCCGCCGAGGTGCTGTCGAGGCCGGTACTCGCGCTGGGGCTTGAGGCGTTGCTCGAGTATTTCGTGCTGCCGGCGGATCATGCTCGCGTTCTCGGCGCGTGTCTTCGCCTCGATTATCCAGTCGCGAATCCCCATAAATGCCGCTTCGTCGAGGCCCACGCGGTAGACGAGATCCGATGGGCCCCACCCGAAGTCGAGCCGGGCGCGGTAGAGCAGGCGACTGCGATTTGTGGCGAACGGCTCGACCAAAAGCGACCAGCTCGCTTGCCGTTTGTGGCCGTCGTCGGCGGGTACGAGGACCAAATCGTGGTTTGGGTTGACCGCCTCGACGCGCAAGCTTCCGGCAGCGCCCATCGAGAGAATATCTCCCTCCTCGAGTTTCCCTCCGGCTCGCTCGGCGAGCGCCGGCCAAATATCGACGGGCATCGCCTCGATGACGAACGCGCGGTTGGTGATGACGGTGGGGTCGTCGACGAGTTCATCGCCGGGCATGGGGCGCTTGACGTCGATGGGGGCTGCGCCCCACTTGCGCTCCCAGGAGCGGACCATGAGACGACGGGCAGCCGCTGCGGTGCCGATGAGCGCGGCAGCCCATCCGAGGACCTTCTTGGTGCGTACTTCCACTGCATCCTCCTTGTGATTCGTGAGGCAACTCAATCGGTTGTGCGACCGAGTCACTCGGGAATCTAGGCAGGCGGCTGTTGCAGCCAAGCAGGGCTCAGCCAAGCAAGCAGGGTTCAGCCAAGGAAGAGCACGGCCACGCCGACCACGGCGACACACGCGCCCAGAATGGAGCGCGCCGACAGCTTTTCCTTTTCGATGAAGTAGGCCAGGGGGAGGATGAAGATGGGACTGGTCGACGACAGCGTCGACGCGATGCCGGTGTAGGTGTAGCGAAGGCCCGCGTTCATCAGCCAGATGCCCAAAAAGGTGCCCAGAAAGGTCGCTGCGAAGAGCAGGGCGAAGGTGCGCCCGTCGCGCAGCGGCTCGGCCGAGCGTGCCAGCCGGCCCATCGCGCCGAGCACAATCGCCAGGCCGCCGATACCGAAAGCCAGGCGTACGATGCTGATCTCGAGCGCGGTGATCTCGCTTCCGCCGAGCTTGGTGAGCACGTTTCCCGCTGCTTGGCCGAAGGCGGCGAGGATGCCAAAGCCGATGCCGGCCTTCTCGGCGCCGCTCAGTCCGCTGTCGGCCTCGTCGCGCTCGACGTCGGCGACCTGGTCGTCGCCGGGATGGCGCTCGAGGATCACCCACACCACGCCGCCCAACGTCAGCCCCATGCCTACAAGCAGGCCGAAGGTGATCGGCTCGTCGAGCACGAAGACGGCCATGATAGCGGTCATCGGCGGGGTGAGCGCAGCCAAGAGCAGCGTGCGACGCGGGCCCAGTCGGTTCAGCGCGTTGAAGTAGGCCGTGTCGCCCAGGGTAAGACCGGCCAGCCCGCTCAGCGCGAGCATGCCGGTCTCGAACGTCGAAAGCCCAGCCGGCCACAGACGCCCATCGAGCACCAGTAGGACCACGAACATCAACGCCAAGGCGATGACGCACTTGAGGATATTGATCACCAGCGGCCCGATGGATTTACCGAGCCGAGCGAACATCAAACTGGCGGTCGCCCACAGGGCGCTGGCGGAAAGGGCGGCGATTTCTCCCATAAATTCTGCTCCGGAGGCATCGGGTGCTGCATCTCTGCCTATAGGCGGGGCGATGGCACATGTCCACAGCCATCAGGCTCGCTGGCGCCTCCGTTCACACCCATCGAGTTTGACGACCGTGTCCCTTGGAGTTATTAATTGCCTAGTAACTCAGTGGGGATTGTGTGTATAGCAGGCGCAATCGCCCGCCGCGCCGGCGACGGCTGGATCTTTATTCGTCGGGAACGTATGCTGCTCGCCGCTTGTTTGGAGCGTGAAAGGGCATTCCTTGCCGGTCGGTTTTGTGCCGCCTGATTCTGTACCGCTCGATAGGGCGTGACATTTTATGAAAGCAGTAACCGAGAAACTCGAAGCCACTGTCAACAGCACCGATTCGGGTGCCGAACGAGCGGGGACGGATTTGCGAGCCGTGCGACGCATAGACGAGCTGGTCGGGCAGACGCCTCTGGTCAAGCTCAATCGAGTCGTCGATGACGATGGCCCGGACGTCTACGTCAAGATGGAGAACGTCAACCCGAGCGGGTCGATTCGCGACCGGTACGTCAGCGAGATCGTCACCCGTGCGGTCGACGCCGGCTATATCGTGGCCGGGGACGAGCTGGCCATCGCCGGCGTGGACGACTCGTCGGTGGCCGCCGCGCTGCTGACCAACCTGTTGCAGCTGCGCCTGCGCGTGTTTGCTCCGTCGCACTCGAGCAAGCGGCTGTTGCCGCTCATCGAGCGCTACGGCGCAGAGATTGTGTGGACGGATGAAGACAAAGGTCTGGGCGGCGCCATCGACGCGGCTGCCACCTGGGCGCGCCAGGCGGCCGACCGCATGTACGTCGACGGTTACCGGCGCCAAGCAGTCACCGACTCGTATGCCGACATGGCTGACGAACTCCTCGAGGCGCTCCATGGGCGCATTCTCGGGGCGTTCATCACGTCAGTGACCACCGGCGGCACCTTCCGCCACGTGGCCAAGGAGTTGCGTGAGACTCACCCGGCCTTGCAGGTCGGGGGCGCGGTGTTGACCGACAATGACTTTTCGGATTTGACCGGTCACGCTTATAACCGGCTGCGCAAGGTCAGCCTGAGCGAGGCCTGGGAGATGCGCGACCGCATCGCCCGAGAGGAGGGGCTGCTTTTGGGGCCCAAAGGCGCTGCCGCAGTGCTCCTCGCCATCGAGATGCGCAAAGATGTGCCCGAACAAGAGGCGATCGTGGCGTTGAACCCGGATTCGGGCCAGCGATATCTCGGTTGGGAGCAAAAACAACTCTTCGAGGTGACCTTTCACCCCGACTCGGCCCACTGAGGCCTTTACAGATTCAATTCTGTAGCTCGAATCTACCACCCCTAACTACGAACGATTACGGAGTGACGATGACTGTCAGTGTGAGAATCCCGACCCCGCTGCGAAAGTACACCGATGGCCAAGATCAGGTCAGCGTCGAGGGCGCGACCGTCGGCGAGGCCCTCGCCAACTTGGCTGAAGCTCACCCCGAGCTCAAAAGCCGCATCTTCGATGACAGCGGCTCGGTGCGTCGCTTCGTCAACGTCTTCGCCAATGACGAAGATATCCGCTTCCAGGACCAGCTCGACACCGAGCTGTCCGATGGCGACCAGGTCTCGATCGTTCCCGCCATCGCCGGAGGCTGAAGTGTCCGTACGCTCCTCGAAGACGAAGAAGAGCGAGTCGCGACCTCTGGCGCCGACGCCCAAGAAGTCGCTGTTGGAGATGGTCGGCAACACGCCGATGGTCAGGCTCGAGCATGTCACCTCGCACTTGCCCGATGAGGTCGAAGTGTGGGCCAAGCTCGAGTTCATGAACCCCGGCGGCTCGGTCAAGGACCGGCCGGCGCGCCAGATCATCCTCGACGCTCTCGAGACGGGGGAACTCACCCCGGAGAAGACGCTCATCGACTCGACCAGCGGCAACACCGGCATCGCCTACGCGATGATCGGTGCGGCGGTCGGAATCGACGTGGCGTTGGTCATGCCCGAGAACGTCTCGCCTGCCCGCAAGCATATCGTGTCGACCTTCGGCGCCGAGATCATTTACTCGGACCCGATGGACGGCAGCGACGGCGCCCAGCGCCTGTGCAAGGAGCTCGTGGACAACGACGAGGAGGGCAAATACTTCTATGCCAATCAGTACGGCAACCCGAATAACCCGGGAGCGCACGTGCTGACGACCGCGCCCGAGATTTGGGAGCAGACCGACGGCCGGGTCACCCACTTCGTCGCTTCGACCGGCACCTCGGGCACGATCATGGGTGTGACGCGCGGCCTCAAGCAGTTCAACTCCGACATTCAGACCTACGGCGCCCAGCCCTCCGACGCCTTCCACGGCCTCGAGGGCCTCAAGCATATGCCGTCGGCCATCGTCCCCGACATCTATCACGAGGATGAGCTGTCCGGCGTGATCTACGTCGACACCGAAGACGGCTGGGATATGGCCGAGAAGCTCGCGCGCACCGAAGGCATCGCGGCCGGCAACTCGGCCGGAGCGAATGTGTGGGCAGCGCTGAAGGTGGCTGAAGAGTTGGACGAAGGGGTGGTCGTGACGGTGATTTGTGACCACGCCGATCGCTATTTGGGGCAATAATACTCGGTGCGGGGGCATCTTGCTCAAAACTCGGTGCGGGGGCATCTTGCCCTCGTTTGCGAGAGCAGGGATGCACTCGCGCCGAAAGAGGATACCAAAACTCGGTGCGGGGGCATCTTGCCCTCGTTTGCGAGAGCAGGGATGCACTCGCACCGAAAGAGGATACCAAAACTCGGTGCGGGGGCATCTTGCCCTCGTTTGCGAGAGCAGGGATGCACTCGCACCGAAAGAGGGTGGATCAATGACTGATATTTGGACGAAGGATATTCTCGACAAGGTCGTCGCCTGGCTCGAGGCGGCCTATCCGGTCGAAGGTTGTGGGCTCATCCTCGAAAACGACGGCGAGTATCGCGTCCTCGAGTGTGAGAACCTCGCCGACAAGTACCACCAGATGGATCCGGAGCAGTTTCCCCGAACCGCCCGCGAGTTCTATATCATCGACCCGATGGAGTTCATGCGCGCCGAGGACCGCGGTGAGCGTGTGGCGGTGGTCTTCCACAGCCACGCCGATGTGGGCGATTACTTTAGCGACGAGGACGTCAACGCGGCCACGTTGCCGCGCGACAGCGACGACGAGCCGCTCGAGCCGAGCCACCCCGGGGTCGACTACCTGGTCGTCTCCACCCGCGAAGACGGCGCCGACCACGCCACGCTCTTTCGCTTCGACGAAGAAGAGGAGGGCTTCCCCTCCGTCCTCGAGATCGAGATCGAAGACGGCGAGTACGAGTTGAGCACGGTTACAAGCTGACCGGCACCGCCTTGGGGCGGCCGCGCTCGTCGTGCTCGACGCGTGCGCAGCCCATCTTCGGGTCGTGCTCGAAGATGAGGACCCAGTCGTTCTTGGCGGCCTCGTACAAGACCTCCCGTTTCTCCTCCACAGTGACCAGCGGCTGCAGATCGTAGCCCATCACGTACGGGTCGCGCATATGCGAACTCGTGGGGATGAGGTCGGCCAGGTGCACGAAGGTGTGCTCGGCGGTCTCGACTTTGACGAGCTGCATGCCGAAGGTGTGTCCGTGGACCGGAAGCACCTCGATGCCCGGCATGATCTCGGCGATGCCGTCGACCAATTCGAGCGGCGGCGCGTCGTCGGAGGTCTCGAAAAAGCCGAAGTCGAGCTTTCGGTAGCTGCCGCCGTCGCGCGCGCTGGGGCTGTTGGCCCAGGACCAGTTTCGACGCTGCACCCAGTGGGTGGCGTTGGGGAAGGTCGCGCGCACTGTCTCTGCGTCGTCGGCGAACTCGCTGACGCCGCCGGCGTGGTCGAAGTGCAGGTGGGTCAGGATGACGTCGTCGATGGCCTCAGTCGACAGCTCACGCTCGTCGAGCGCGGCGCGCAGGCCATCGTCTTGGTCGTGAATTTTGTAGATGCCGCGCTCTTTGTCGCTCCACTTCGAGCCGATGCCGGTGTCGACGAGTACGGTGCGGTCGCCATACTCGACCAACAGGCAGCGGCAGGCCATGTCGATGCGGTTATTCTCGTCGGGCGGGTTCGTCTTGCCCCAAAGCGGACGTGGGATGATGCCGAACATCGCTCCACCGTCGAGTCCGAAGCGTGCCTCGACCAACGGCGTGACGCGCAAGGGAAGATTCTTGTTGCTCATCGTATTTCTCATGTGATTATGGTTGGCGCATGATGCGCCACATACGCTAATGCACCCTGCCGCGGTCGCCAAGACCCCAACGCAGTTACGTAGTCCCGAGAGCCCAAGACCCCCAGACCCCGAAACCCCGATCCTATGAACCGAATCGCACTCTTCTTCAAGGGCGTCTGCATGGGCCTTGCCGACATCGTCCCCGGTGTCAGCGGCGGAACCATGGCGCTCATTCTGGGCATCTACACCGAGTTCATCGACTCCATCAAAGGCTTGCACCTTCGCTGGGTCAAGCCGCTGTTGCGTTGGCTGACCGGCGGGCGCAAGCAGGAGGACTGGGACGCGCTCAAAGCCGAGCTCGGGACGCTCAACTTACCGTTTCTGATCACGCTCGGCGGGGGCATCCTCGTGGCGCTCGGTATCGGCAGCATGGTCATCCCGACGCTGATGGCCGAGTATCCGGTGCAGATGCGCGCGTTCTTCTTCGGCCTGATTCTGGCCAGCGTCTGGGTGCCGCTCCGCATGATCCAGACCGGCAAGGGCCCCAAGCTCGCCGGCGTGATCTTGGCGGCGGTGCTCGGTGCCGGGTTCGGGTTCGTGGTCACCAACCCCGGCAACACCTTCGAGATTACGCGTGAGTGGACCGAGGTGACCTCCGAGGGAGAGACCCTCGAGCACCTCGCCCGTCGCGCGCCGAGCGCGATTCCGACCGACGCGATTTACTGGTCGCCCAAAAACGAAGCGCTGCGCGAGTCGATGGCCGCCAGCGAGCCCGAGGTCGCCACGAAGCTCGACACGCTGCACCACGGGGAGGGTAAGATCGACGAGACCGACAAGAAGGCGCTCAAGGCGCGCGCCGAGCCGTATAACGAAATCATGGTGCCCGCAGGCGTGAGCGTGCAGGTTCCGCGACCTGCCTATTGGTACGTTTTCGCCGCCGGCGCGGTCGCCATCTCGGCGATGCTGCTGCCCGGCATCAGCGGCTCGTATATCTTGCTGATTCTGGGGGCGTATTTCTTCATCCTCAACGCCCTCAAAGGCTTCATCAAGACGCTGCTGGGCGGCGCTATTCCGGTGGCGCAGGCGGGCTACGTGGTCGTCTTCCTCGCCGGCGTCTCCATCGGCATCCTGACGTTCGCGCGCATCCTGAGCTACCTGTTGCACAAGTTTCCCGCTTACACGCTCTCCGCGCTCGTGGGGCTGATGATCGGCTGTCTACGAGGCATCTGGCCCTTCCGGTCGCAGATCGAGGGCGTGGTGGTCAACGTGTGGCCGTCGGCGATGTCAGGCCCGGTGGTGTCAGCGCTGGTGACGTTCGTCGTCGGCATGCTGATCGTCGGCACGCTTACGTGGCTGGGGTCGGCCAACGAGGACGAAGAGACGGCCAAGGCGACAAGCTAACTTGGTTTGTTGGCGTGAAGTCTTCGAGTTGCCTATAGTGGAACTGCGCTCCGGAAGTGCCGGGGCGCTCGTTCGAAGTAGTATTGCAGGGGCTCCATCATGCATCGCAGTGTCCGCGACGGCTCGGTTCGTCGCCTTTTCATCAGTCTGCTCGCCTTCTTGGCTCTGTCCGGGCTTGTGCTCGCCTGCACCGGCTCGGACTTCGACGAGGACGGCATCGCCGACGTCGACGACAACTGCCCCAAGATTGCCAACCCCAACCAGAATGATCCCGACAAGGACGATTTGGGCGACGTGTGCGACAATTGTCCCACCGTCGACAATCCGGATCAGGCCGACAGGGACGACGACGGGGTCGGTGATGCGTGCGACAACTGTCCGGATGACCCTAACGGGCTGCAGCACGACACCGACACCGACGGCATTGGCGATAGCTGCGACGACGATATCGATAACGATGGCGTAGCCAACGCGGACGACAACTGCCCGAACACGGCGAACGCCGATCAGGCCGACGATGACAACGACGGCACCGGCGAGGTGTGTGACGTGTGCCCCGGGCTCTCCAACCCCGACCAGGCCGATCAAGACGGCGACGGGGTGGGCGACGACTGCGACATTTGCCCCGAAAATGAAGACCCCGAGCAGCTCGAGAGCGACGGCGACACCATCGGTGACGCCTGCGACAACTGCCCGAATATCGCCAACGAAGATCAATTCGACGGCGACCAAGATGGCGTGGGTAACCCGTGCGACAACTGCCCCGGCGTGCGAAACCCCGACCAAGAAGACCTCGACCGCGACGGCCTGGGAAATGCCTGTGACGACGACATCGACGGCGACTCGGTGCCCGACACGGAGGACAACTGCCCCGAAGACCCCAACTCCGACCAGAAGGATAGCGACCGCGACGGGAAGGGCGACGCCTGCGACAACTGCCCGGTCGATCCGAACGTCGAGCAGACCGACGTCGACGACGATTTGATTGGCGACGCTTGCGACGTCTGTCCCACGATCGTCGACTACGACCAGGCCGACGCCGACTCAGACACCTACGGCGACCTGTGCGACAACTGTCCCGACGACGCCAACCGCGACCAGCAAGATCGCGACGGCGACGGCGTCGGCGATGCCTGCGACAACTGCCTGCGCACCGAGAACCCCGACCAGACCGATTCAGACGGCGACGGCTTTGGAGACGCTTGCGACAACTGTACGGGCGCGCCCAACAGCCAGCAGGAAGACTCGGATTCGGACGGGATTGGAAACGCGTGCGACAACTGCCCAGCCGTCTCCAATCCTGCTCAAGAGGACGAGGACGGGGACGGGCAGGGCGACGCCTGCGAAGACGACTGCGGCGATCGCGATACTGACGGGGACGGAATCCCCGACGACTGCGACAATTGCCCCGACACGTACAACCCCAACCAGTCGCCGAATTGTGGCTGACGAAGGCGTCAGCCCGCTCAGATTTGGTAGATCGGTTTGAAGTCGTCGCCGGCGAGTTCGGGGACGGCGTCGGCGATCGATTGGATGGTGTAGGTCTGCAGCACCCGAATGGTCGCCGCACGCACCTCTTTCCAGACCGGGTGGAAGGCCTTTTGGCGGTCGGTAAGCGCGTCGCCGGCCGTCTTGTCGTGCAAAGCCACCGGCGCGACCGGGCCGTCGAGGTGGCGAATGATGTCGAGCAGCGTGATCTCGCTGGCCGGACGAGCCAGAAGATAGCCGCCGTTGGCGCCACGCTTGCTGCGCACGAAGCCGCCTCGTTTCAGGTCGGCCATGATCCCTTCGAGAAATTTGGCGGGAAGAGCCTCTTCGTCAGCGATGGCTTGAATGCTCATCGGGTCGTCGGAGCGAGCATTGGCGAGGGTGACGAGCGCTCGCAGCCCGTACATTGTGCGTGCACTGATATCCATGAGACTACCGGGTTGGGTTAAGATAATGGGGGATTTGGCGCCCACTATAGGGAAAAACCGGTGGGGGGGCCACTGCATTTCCCGAATTCAGGTGGGGATGGTGGGGATTGGTCGCGCGCTCGATACGCGCCTCAATGGTGGCCATAGTTTTTAGTTGAGGGCCTTCAGGAACCGAGGCGCCCACTATTAGGGGCTAAGGCCATTAGAGAGCAGCGAGTTGGAAGGCGTAGCAGATACGCGATTCCCTAGTGGCCTAAGCCCCTAATAGATGGCCTCCAGAAACCGAGGCGCGCTATTTGAGGCGCCTGAACTGCGGCGCGAAAAGGCAATTTGAGTGCTGACTTTAGGCGCCGCTTTTCAGGGATGAGGCGCGATTCTAGAAATTCGGCTGCGGCAAATAGTCCAGACGCATTTTCTGGCCCACGTACACCTCCTCGACGCCCTCGTAGACGCGCAGGTAGAGCGACAGGAAGCGGATGACCTTTTTGACGTAGCCGCGCGCCTCGTTGAACGGGATCTCCTCGACGAATTCGTCCATCGGCATGTTGCGGCCGCGCTTGTCCATCCAGGCGGCGACGCGGTGTGGGCCGCCGTTGTAGCCGGCGATGGCCAAAAGCTCTTGGCCGCGGAACTTCTTGACCAGCTTGCTGAAGTAGAATGCGCCGTGCTGGATGGCGATGTCTTCGTCGAGCAGGTCCATGGGGCCGAAGTCTTCGTCGCCGAGCATCTCGGCGGTCTTCAGCCCGGTGCGCGGGATGACCTGCAGCAGGCCGAGCGCGTCGGCCGGGCTGATCGAGTCGGGGTTATACGAACTCTCCACCGTCATGAGCGCCCACACCAGGTACGGATTGACTCCGTTCTTGATGCTCTCGCGCAAGACTTGTCGCGGGAAGGCGCGCGGGTAGGCCTGCATCCACTTGTAGCGCATCGGCCCCTGCGGGTCCTTGCGGTACCAAGGGCCGGTGCCCAACGTGAAGCGGCGCACCAGGTGGTAGTCACCCACGTCCTTCATCGCGTCGAGCATCAGCTTGTCGAGCTCGTCGCGCTTCTCGTAAATCTTCTGATGGCGCTCGAGCATGCGCTTCTTGGCGCGGGCCGAGTCGGGCACCGGATAGCGCTCCTCGTCGGAGCTGTAGCCCCAGAAGCCTGCCTCGCGGCGGCGGTTGTCGATGAGGTGCTCCCAGCGCTCGTAGGGGAGCTCGTGCGGCTTGGAGTAGGGCTTTCCACGGCGCGACAGTCCGCGGAACTCGAGCGCCGCGTCACGGATGGCCCAGCGCGAAAACTTGGTGTAGCCGGCGTCGCGCAGCCACTGGGCGCGCTCGAGTTGCGGGAACAGCTCGCCGACCGTGTCGACCGCGCGGGCGAGTCCGCCGTGATAGTCTTCCTGATCGTACGCCCACGGCTCGTCGGGAAGCGGTCCGATGACCTGGCCTTTCTCGGCTTTGACGAACGCCACCGGCGAGTCGCTTCGGCCCTCCCAATAGATGCGTGCTTCGGTGTTGTAGCGGATACGCGGGGCAGTGCGGGTCTTCTCGGTGACCTGGATGCCGCGGCGCGGCGCGGGCGCGTCGGCGCCGGCTTTGTCGCCCAGCTCGACGACATCGTTACTCTCGTCATCGTCAAACGCGGCCTCGGCGACCTGATCGGGGGTCATCCCCGGCATGCCCGTCGAAAGCAGCCCGGAGTAGGGGCGCATCGGAGCGAGCGCCATCATCAGCGCCTTCTTGCTCCTGCCGGTGAGCTTGCCGGCCATCAACTCGCAAAACTGTTGGTCCTCGGGGGTCTCGGCCTCGCATTTTACGTGCGAGACCTGGTCGGCGACCTGCGGCGGGGCGGCCGGTTCGCCCTCGCCGGTGCGTTGCACCAGACGCGGGTCGCGATACGGTGCCTGCGTCTGCTTTTTGGCCAGCGCGTCGCCGGCGCGGTCCATCTCTTCGAGCACCTCGTCGCCTCGCTCGACCAGGCCCTGGGTGCCGGCGAGCACCGAGCCGTCGACGGCCTTGCGCTGCTGGATATCGAGCAGGCGGTTGCGCGCTTGGATGCCGTAATAGCCGAGCTCGTAGGCCTCGGAGACGTCCCCGTACAGCTTGGCGGCTTCTTCGAGGTTGCCGCCACGCTCCAGGGTGCGCGCCGCCCAGTACATGTACTTCGCCCGGCGCTGGCCGCGCGAGCGTTCGGCCAGGCGTGTCAGGTTCTCGTAGGCCTGCTGGAACTCACCGGTTTTGTAGAGCAGCCAGGTGTATTGCCAGCCGCGCTTGCGCCACTTCGAGTAGAACGTGTCGTAGATCTGCTTGGCACGATCGTACATGCCGTGATCATCGAAGAACTGCGCCTTCTCTGAGCGCAGGGTGTAGCTGCCCCGATTCTCGTAGGCCTTCTCGAGCATCGCCAGGGCCTTGTCGAGCTGGCCCATCCGCGAGTAGGTGCGGCTCAAGTACTTGTAGAGAAACTCGTCGTCGATGCCGGCGGTGTGGCCTGCCTCGTAGGCTTTGCGCAGCTTCTCGAGCCAGGCGAATGCCTCTTCGTAGTTCTGAGGCACGTAATCGTTGAGCGCGAGCTGCACGAGGATCTGGTGCTCGAAGGCCGAATGGCCGTCTTCGGTCTTGTTCGCCTCCAACAGCTCCAAGAAGAGCTTCTCGGCCAGCGGCCAGTGCTTGTTGATGCGCAGGCGGCGGTAGCGCGAGAAGAGCTCGTCGCGGTCGATTTCGGGGGCCTCGTGGCCCTGCTTGGCGAGCTGGCGCACCTTTTGGCGCGCCTTCACTCCCGTGTCTTTGTGCGGGAACTCGAACCAGGCCTCCTGGTAGGCGGCCGCAGCATCGTCGAGCTTGCCGAGCGCCTCGAGCGCCCGAGCGCGCTGGTAGAGCAGCAGATAGCGACGCGGATAGTCCGGGAATTTATCGATCGACTCTTCGAGCACCGGCAGCGCTTCTTTCCACTGCTTGGCGTCGGCGAGGGCATGTGCCTGCTCGACGCGGGCGCGCAGCTTCACCAAGGTGGTGTCTTTTTTGTAAGCCGACTCGTAGAGCTTGGCGGCCTGGGCCGGCTTGCCGGCGGCGTGGAGTGAGCGCGCGTGCAACCAGTCGACGAAGTCGCCGACGGGCGTGTCGTCCGAAATTTTGGCGAAGACCTTGGCGGCCTGGGCGTGTTGATCGGTCTCGCTATACAAGTGGGCGAGCAGCAGGCGAGCCTTGTCGAGCTCGCGCTCGATCGCGGTCGTGCGCTTCGCTTGCTCGCTGTTCGCTTGCTGTGTCGATCGGTGCTCGATCAGCGCGCGCAAGAGTTGCTCGGCCTCGTCGTAGCGTCGCTCGACGAACGCTTGGTGAGCGCGCGTGAGCGCCTCCCCTTCAATTTGGGCGTAGGCCTTGGCTTGCGCTCGCGCACGCGCGTCGACCAGCTTGGCGCTGGCTGTGGCTGTCACCCCTGGGACTTCGAGTTGCTTTCGGACCTGCTCGACGCCCTCGGCGTCGATCGGAGCGGCGTCCACTCCGCCTGCGGTCCCCTGAAAGCGTTGAGCGGCCAACTCGGGAACGAGCGAGACGGCTGCCGCGGCAAAACAGATGACTCCGAGCGATTTGTACCAGAAGCTTCGATGCTCCGTCATAGCTATGCCTTCCCGTGCTGTGCGGCGACCGCAGATCTGTAAACCACGCAGATCCTTACGGATAGGCCCCGCGGATCATCATTATAAATGTTTTGGCGTCTAGCACCAGAATCTAAGCGCGACTCTGCGTTCGTCGCCCTCGAGGGACTCACAGCGGCTTCTGCAGGCTCTTTTTGCACGGAACTTTACTGTGGCGAGGATGATGGTAGCGTAAACTTTAGCACAAAGCTTAACGAGATAGGCCCATGAACCGGATAAGGTTTCTGTTACGGTTACTGAAATAGGAGCGGCCGATGGATAAATTCCAACGCGTCGCTCGGGTGCGGGACATTTTTGCCAGTTACCGGCGAGGTGAGTTCGACTCATTGACCTGGTGGCAGCGCGCACTGGTGATGCCGGTCGAACTTGTCTGGATGGTCGTGCGCCAATTTCGCCACGACGACGCCGTAACTCTGGCGAGCAGCCTGGCGTTTATCTCGGCTCTGTCGGTGGTGCCGATGTTGTCGGTGGCCACCTCGCTGATGGCCGCCTTCGGAGTCTTCGAGTCGGAGACGGGCTTCATCAACGACGTGCTGGCCACGGTCACCCCGTCGGCCGCCGGCGACATCGCCGCCTACCTCAAGGATTTTGCCACCAACAGCGCCAACACCGTCGGAGGCATCGGCGGCGTGGCCTTGGTCATCATCAGCTTGGTCTTGACCCACAAGATCGAGCAGACCTTCACCAACATCTGGAGGGGCACCCACGATCGCCCCTTGTTGGCAAAATTTCTGACCTTCTACGCTATCATCACGCTCGGGCCGGTGCTCTTGTCGCTGTCTTTCATCCACTCGGCGCGCTTGCAGATTTATTTGAGCCGGTTCGGCATCGACACCGGCTTTTTCTCGCAGAGCCTGCCGGTGATCTATGCGCTGGTGCTCTTTACGCTGATGAACAAATTGTTGCCCAACGCCAGGGTCAGCTGGAAGGCGGCGTTGGTCGGCGGGCTCTTCACGGCGGTGGCCTTCGAGTTGGCCAAGTGGGGGTTCAATCAGTACATCAATCTGGTTATCTTGGACGCCTACAACAAGATCTACGGAGCGTTGGGGCTCATCCCGATCTTTCTGATCTGGATCTACATCACGTGGTCGATCATCCTCATCGGCGCCGAGATGGCCTATTGCTTCCAGAATCTTCGCAGCATGCTATTGACGCGCCAGCGCGACGAGCACTCTCACGGAGGAAGTCGTCAGTTGTACGATCCTCTGGTCGCCCTCGAGATCTTCGCGCCGGTGGCCTCGGCATTTCACCGCGGTGACTCGCCGGTGAGCGAGAGGGCGCTGGTAGAGAGCACCCATTACGACCCGACCATCGTGCGTGAGACGATCAAGCGGCTGCTCAAGAGTAACTTTTTGCGTCGGGCCCAGGACAAAAAGAGTAGGGGGCTGTTGCCCGCGCGCTCGCTCGACACGATTCGGCTCGATGAACTTGTCGCGGTCTTTTTGCAGGACCACGTCGCCCAGGGTTCGCGGCCGGTCGACCGTCTGTGGGAGGAATTCCGCACGAGCACCCGACGCACCCTGGAAGGGTATACAGCACTGGAGTTGGTCGATTTTGATGCCTTGCCTCCCGAAATCGAGGAGGCGTTCGACGAGCCGGCGGTCGACGAGCCTGCGGCCGACGGGATGGCGGTCTGACGGCGCCAAGAAACGCGAAAGCCGCTGCTCGAGCAGCGGCTTTGGGCGTTATTCGAGCCCGTCGGGGGCTCGGCCTATCCTTGCATCGACATCATCTTGTCCTTGATCGCCAGCTTCTTCTTCTTGATGCGCTGCATCTCTGCGAGTTCCTCCGGTGATTTGGAGCGGGGGCGGCTTAGCATTCGTAGACGGTGCTCGAGATTTTGATGCTCGCTTTTCAGCTGCTCGAGCGATGCTTCCTCGAAAAGATCGTCGCGTCTAGCTGTCGATTTGGACATGCGTGCCTCCATAGTCACAGGGGCTGAGTTGGGTTGGGGACGGACATGCGTCAAACGCACCTGCAGCGGTGTCAGCCGAGGGGCTGACGGGATGGGACAAGGCTCGAGTGGGGAAAAATGAGACGAAGCGACGCTCGTGAGGAGTGATGGATTGTGCCCGGAGAATGTGGACACCCATGGCGCTCGCCTCGGTGGTGTGAGAGCCAGACTGCAAGCCCGCTTAACTCCCCTACACGATAGCCACGCCCCGAGAGGGTGTCAATGTGGTGCAAAGGTTTTCGATTTCGTTAATAGACGCCGAAATACGCGTCTGTTCTTCCCTGTTATGGGGAGGTGTCAAAACCACGTGTCGCGCCGGTGAGCAGCACGCAGGCAAAAAGACGTTGACACAGCATAGGTCGTCTCTTATAACGCCGTGCGCTTGCAGCGGCTCAATGATTCGGCCGCCGAGACAAAACGCAAGATTCAAGCGCTTCGTCGCTTGTTCGGGCATCGTCTAACGGCAGGACATCGGGTTCTGGTCCCGAGAGTCAAGGTTCGAATCCTTGTGCCCGAATTTGTGGCCCGTTCGTCTAGGGGTTTAGGACGCCGGCCTCTCACGCCGGTAACACGGGTTCGAATCCCGTACGGGCTATTGACTGAAGGTTGTCTTTTTCTTAGGAGAGTGACTCATGGCACGTAAACCAGCAAAGATCGCTAGTCAGAAGCGCGACGCAGGCATCAAGAAGACCTGTCCGACGTGCGAGAGCGAGATGGAGATGACGCGCGTGATGCGCAGCGAAGGCCCCAGCGGCATGTACTGGGTGTGCACCGACTACAAGTGCGCCACGGTCTTGACCAAAACGGGCGTGCAGCTCGAGCAGCTCGAGCTTCGCTAAACCGCGTGAACAATCTGGACCACGCCGCCCCGAGCCTCGGTGTCGAGGTGGCGCTGGTGTCGAGATGCCCGCTTCGGCGGGCATTTCCATTTGTGGATCGACGGCGCGAGCGGTAAAACGTCTCACGCGAAATGGAATGAAATCCCATTTCGCTCGTCTTATTGGTCGATGGTCGGCACAAGCTGCCCAAGAGCACTCGACGCGAGTACAGATTTAGGAGAGTTGACGCGATGCGTTGCGGATTACTTGACCGTTTTCGTCCCCTCACTGCCAGCGCCCACGCCAGCCGAGCCAAGGGCGTGTTTGCCGCAGCCGTTGCTGCGCTAGCCTTCGTTGCCGCCAGTCCGTCGATGGCCTGGGCCGAGGGTGGGACCGTGCGCTACTCCTACGAGCGTGTCGATTTGCCCACCGGCGAGCACTATGTTCTGGTGCCTGTCGATGAGTACAAAGAGCTCAAGGGCAAGCTGAGCAAGTCGACCTTGTTCGATGCGTTCAACCTGCTCAAAGACGATAAGAAGGCGACTTACGGCCACTCGAGCATTCGCATCACCGGCCGTTTCCCGGGCAACCCCAAGGTCTCGGTCAAGATCGACTCGTCCAAGAAGGGCTACGCCTCGATCATCATGGCCGAGACGGTCTACACGCTCACCGAATTGGGCGTCAAAGAGGTCGAGTTTCCGGGCTATTACGAAGGCGCGATGACTCGGGCGGACGTGCCGTTCTCGGCGTATAGCTTGACCCTGCCGATGTGGCGCGCGCTTCCGCTTTCGGACACTTCCCACGCTCAGATCCGCCTGCCAGACGGCGAGTTGATTTCGGCCAGCGAGTTCGCTCGCCGCTGGAAGAAGGGGGACGACAAGCTTCAAAAAGCGTTGTTCACCTACCTCGGCGACGGCCTGCCGTTTACCGTCAACCAGGTGCTGAGCCTGTTGCCCAAGCTCGACGTCGAATATGTCGGCGAGGTCACTCCGCTGCTGACCCACGACAGTGTCTCGGTGCGCAAAAAGGCGCTTTCGGTCCTCGAGAAGCACCGCAACGACGACAAGGTGCTGACTGCAGTCGAAAAGATGATGGAGTCGGACAAGAGCGACAAGCTCGCCCGTGCGGCCGCCGAGTTCTTGGGCAAGGCCAAGTCCGATAAGTTCAACGTGCTCGAGGCGCTCTATCTGCTCGACAAGGGCTCCGAGAAGGAGGCGGTCGACGCGGCCGCCAAGCTGGGCAAGCGAAAGGGCGACGAGCGAGTCGTCGACGCGCTCTACACTCACTTGAGTGACAAACGTGCCCCGGTCAGCCAGGCCTCCGCCGACGCCCTGGAGGCGCTCGACGCCGATGCCAAGCAACTCGAGGCGCTCGAGAACAAGAAGATTGGCGACGAGCTTCGCCTCTCCATCGCGCGCACCTTGGCCGAAGACAAAGACGATAAGTCGAAGATTGTGGGGCTGACGTATATCGCCGAGAACACCACCGCGCGCTCGGCCGAGCTGGCGCTGCGCAAGCTTGGTAAGGTCGACTCCGATGAGGCCCGCAAGGCCGTCGAGGAGTTCCTGAGCGCCGAGACGCGTCGCAAGCGCCTGACAGCCGCAGACGTGCTCGCCGAAGGGGGCAAGGTCGAGTCGCTGCCGGCGTTGACCAAGGCGGTGGCCAAAGGCGAGAATGCCCACGAGATCGAAGAGTACGCCTACAAGCTCTTGGTCGCCCAACCGCTCGATTCGGTGCTCGAAAAGACCGACTCGCGCGACAAGGTCATCAAGCGGCTGGCCTACCAGGCGCTGGGTGAGCGGGCGGTCAAGCAGGGCAAAGGCCGCAAGGTGTTCGACAAGCTGGTCCAAGGCGCAGACAGCCGCGATGCGGCCATCCGCGGCGCCTCGGCGCAAGCCATCGGCGCGTTCGCCAACGACAAGGCGCTCGAGGTGCTCGAGAAGCTCGCCGACGACAAGAGCGCGGCGGTGCGTGCCGGCGTGGCTCACGGTCTGGCGAATTACAAAGGCGGCGAGATGTTCGATACCCTCGCCGGATATCTCGACGACAAGTCGCCCGAGGTCGTCGCCGCGGCCATCGACGCGATGGCGCAGCGCCGCGAGGCGACCAAGTGGAACGAGATCAAGAAGCTGACCGAGGCGAAAGACCCCAGGGTGCGCGCGAATGCGCTCCGCGCCCTGAGCCAGCTCGTGTCACGTGAAGACAAGACCGGCGTGCGTAACGTCATCAGCATGCTCAGCGGCTCGGTCTCCGACGACAACCGCGCCGTGCAGCTGACCGCGATTCGCCAACTGGCGACCTTCAAAGATGGCAAGGCGACGACCGGTATCGCCATTCAGCTCAACGCCGCCGATCCGAACCTGCGCGTGGCGGCCATCGAAGCGCTCGGCAAGACCGGTCACGAGAGCGCGACCGAGCTTGTGCTGAGCGTGCTCGAAGATCCCAACCCGGACATTCGACGCGCGGCGATCGTGGCGCTGGGGGAGCTCGACGACAAGTCCGCCGAGTCGAACCTCGAGGCGCTGCTCGACAAAGAAGAAGATCCGGACCTCAAGAAACTGATCCAGAAGACGCTTCGCAAGATATGAGCGTGCTCGACGACGTCGCCAACTTGATCGGAGGCAGGTTTTCTCGACCTGGTGGAAAGGCTGTCGCGCCTGGCCACCAGACTTGGAAGGTCTGCCTCCTTTGCGTCGCCGTCTTGGTCGCCGCGGTCGGGTGCGAGCAGAAGACCGCCAAAACTCGGCCCGACCAGGCTCGGGCTGAGGCCAATGGTACCGAGAAGGGGGCCGACAAAGCGGCCAGCAAGTCGGGGCCGGAGGGAGTAGGCAAGAGTTGCGCGACCATCGAGGATTGCGACAGCTACTTGTCTTGCATCGAAGGCAGCTGTCAGGTGCCTCCGGCGGTGACCGGTCGGCATGAATCGGACACGCCTCGTGTTACCTTCATCGACGGCAACGGCGACGAGGTCGCCGAGTTCTACGTCGAGCTTGCGATTACCCCGGCCGAGCAGACCAAAGGTCTGATGTTTCGCCGCGAGATGAAAGACGACTGGGGCATGCTCTTCATCTATCCCGATGAGGCGCCTCGCAGTTTCTGGATGCAGAACACCTTCATCCCGCTCGACATGATCTTCATCGACGGTCGGGGGCGCGTCGTCAACATCATCGAGGCAGCCGAGCCGCTCACGCGCGTTCGGCGCCAATCGAAGGGACCGACGCGCTACGTTCTGGAGCTCGTCGCCGGTCGCGCCGCTGAGGTGGGCATCGAGCCGGGCCAGCAGTTGCAGCTCGACCATATCGACGAAAAGCACGCGCCCCGCGCGCCAAAATAGCCTCTTCGAGACTCTGGATGCAGCCTGTCCGAACCTTTTTGTCCTGGCTCGCGCCGACGCACGTGTACGCCGCTGCGTTCATCATGACCGCGTTGGCAGGCGTCCTCTCCTGCTTTATCCCCCTGGTCAACCTGCTGGGCTACGAATCGGCGGCGGTCTTTGGCGTCCTCGGCGGTATCACGACCACCTTTCTGACACTGCACGCGGTCAACGGCGACGTCCTTCGCGCGCCGCTGGCTGACGAACGCGACGTTTCTCCGACATCCGACTTCTTCGTGCTGTTGGTGCGCCACGAGCTTCTGCTCGTCGTGCCCGCGCTCCTCTTGAGCCTCAACGCGCTTCGGGTGGTCAACTGCGCCTATGGCACCGGCGTGGGGTTTTGGCTGGCCATCGCCGTGCCTGCGATCTTTTTGGGGCAGACCATCGGCTGGCTCGTCGCCACGCTCCTGCCCGGGCGCGGGCGTCTGCAAATCGGGCTCTGTGTGATCGTCATCGTGGCGAGCGCGGCGACTCTGTTGGCGCATCTGGCCCTCCAGCCGCCCATCGTGGGACATCAACTCTTCTTGGGCTACTTCAGCGGGTCGATTTACGACGAGGCGCTGTCGCTTCCGTCGAGCCTGCTTTGGTATCGCGCGATGAACATGGCCGCGGCGATCGTGGTCTTGGCTGCCATCGAGGTGGTGTGGCGGCGTCGGCAGGGGCGGCCCTCGCGCTGGGTCGCCATTTGGGTGCTTCTGGGGCTGGCCGCCTTTGGGTCGATCTGGGCGTATCGTCACGACCTCGGAATTCGAATTGATCGCGAGTATATCCAGGAACAACTCGGCGGTCGGCTCGAGACCGAGCACTTCGTGATTCACTACCCGCAGACCGGCTACTTTTTGAAGAACAGGGAGCAGTTGGCCGAGGATCACGAGTTTCGGTATGCCGAGATGGCTGACTTCTTCGGCACTGATCCGGCGACCGAGGGCAAGATACACAGCTACGTCTATCCCGACCGCGAGGTCAAAGGTCGGCTGATGGGCGGGCGGCGCACGCTTGTGGCCAAGTTGTGGCTCCACGAGATGCACATCACCTGGCGAGGCTACGGGGACCACAAACTCGCCCACGAATTGGCGCATATCTTCACCGAGCCGTTCGGCGCCGGGCCCCTCAAGCTGAGCATGCAGGCGGGGGTGGGCGTCAATATGGGGCTCGTCGAAGGGGCCGCCACCGCGGCCGATTGGCCCACTGAGGAACTCTCACCGCACCAGGCGAGCGCGGCGCTTCGGCGTCTGGAGCTCGCCCCGAGCATCAGCTACATCGTCGACGCGTCCGGTTTTTGGACGCAGTCTTCGGGGCGCGCCTACACACTGGTGGGATCATTTGTGCGGTTTCTGATCGACGAGTACGGCGTCGAGAAGTTCAAGAGGGCGTACCCGACCGGCGACTTTCAGCAGGCCTACGGCAAACCGGCCACCGAATTGGTCGGGGAGTGGGAGGCGTTCGTCGATAAACTCGAGTTGTCGGAGCACGAGATGGAGCTCGCGCGCTATCTGTTCGACCGGCCGACGATTTTCGACAAGGTCTGCGCCCGCGAGATTGGTGAGCTCAAGCGCCAGGCGGGGCTGGCCGCGGGCGAGGGCAACGTGGGGATGGTGACTGAGACCTACGAGCAGATCATCAGCTTCGCCCCGCGCAACATCAATCACCGCATCGCCTATGCCCACGCGCTGACCCAGGCGAGAGAATACGAGCGTGCGCAGGAAGTCGTCGAGGAACTACTCGACGACGAGCAGGCCCCGGCAGTGCGCGCGCGCTTGCTCCACCTGCGAGGTGATCTCGCTTGGCGGCGTGGGAACACAGAGGTTGCCGAGGACGCCTATCGAGATTGTCTCGGCCTCGGGGTGCCCAGTGACTCCCGCAGACTGCTGGAGGTCAAGCTCGACGCGCTGTCGCGTGCTCCCGAAAGCGGGCGCGAGCAGGCTTTCGAATACCTGCTCGGCGAGGCGTCGAACGGGGTGTCGCTGTACTATCCCATGCACTGGCACCACCAACACGATGACGACGCTCTGGCCGCGTACTTGGTGGGGCGGCGTCTGTGGGCCGAGCAATTGTGGGAGCGCGCCATTCCGTACTTGGAGCAGGCCAACGCGGGGCTTACGGACGGGATACTCTCCCAAGAGGCGCTTCGTATGCTCGGGGCGACGGCCTATTTTCTGGACCGACTCGATCAAGCCGAGCAGACCTTCGAGAAACTCCGCGCCAGCGAGCGCCCCGCCTATCGCGCCTCGGCGCGAGAGTGGCTTGCTCGGATTGCATGGAAGCGGGGGAATAGGATAGGAACGCAGTAGTGTTATCAGCCCACGCGTCCAACAGTGGGAACTTCAAGGATTACCCGATGCGAGATGCTTTGCGAATGGAGAGTGGCTCAATGGCTTTGATGCGACGATTTGTGGTGGTGTTCCTGGTCAGCCTGACCGCGCTGTCGAGCGTGGCCTGCGGCAGCGACTATATCCGCTCCGAGGAACTGTACGCCGACAATCCCGGCTTCAATATCGACGAAGAAGCCGAGATCGCCGACACGACCACCAATCGGCAGGTCATCGACGTGCTGGTTCACTACCGCCAGGCGGTCGTCAACAAAGACTTCGGAGCGCTCAAGCGTCTCATCTCCGAGGACTACTACGACAACGCGGGCACCACCGACACGACCACCGACGACTATAGCGCCGAGCATCTCGGCGAGGTCTTCGAGATGATGGCCCAGCATGCCCAGGACATTAAGTACAACGTGCTGGTCCAAGGGGTCGAAGTGTCCAAAGATCGAGCCTTTATCGATTACAAGTACGACTACGCCTACCAGTACAAGGTGGGCGAAGACGTCGCCTGGGACGCCGGCGTCGATGTCAACCGCCTCGAGTTGATCCAAGAGGGCGGCAAGTGGAGAATCGTCTCCGGCCTGTGAGGCCCAGGGTAGTGTAGTTCCTGAGTCCAGGCAGCCGCTCGAATCCGCACCCCGGCCCGTAGCGACAAATGCCAAATTCGACACGCCTGTCTCTCTCGCTGACCCCTGTCTCACTGACGGCTTCGGCGGCGCTATTGCTGACCCTTCTGGTGGCGCCGTCGGCCGGGGCGCAGACTCCCTCCGACAACGCAAAAGCTGACGCCGCCGGGCCAAGCCCGGTGGAAGCAGCCTTCGCCAAAGGGGACTACGAGCGCGCCGAGGAACTCTCCCTTCGCCACGACGATACCGCCTCGCTGCTGGTGCGTGCGCGCCTGGCCGAGTACGACGACAACCTCGATCTGGCGGCGCGGTTTGCCAAGTCGGCGTTCGAGCGAGGCGTCGAGCTCGAGGACAAGGCTCGCGCCAAGGCCGCCGTTGGGCGACTCCTCAAGGCGTCCGGCGAGTGGGACAAGGCGGAAACGGAGCTTCGCACCTACCTCAAAGAGCATCCCAAGGCGCATCCGGTGCGCCTCGAGCTCGGTCGACTTCTGCTCGATCGCGGCAAGAAGGCCGAGGGCAAAGCCGTCCTCGACCAGTTCTCACGATTTTTCAACAACGGTCTCTTGGACACGCCCTTCGAGCTTCGGCTGCTCGGCGAGGCGATGTGGGAGCTCGACAGCTTCGACGACGCGCATTACGCCTTCGAGAAGATGTACGAGAAGGACGCCAAGTACGTCGACGGACTGGTCGCTTGGAGCGAGCTGCTGCTGTCGAAGTACAATATGGCCGACGCTCATCGCACCCTCAAGGAGGCGTTGGAGGTCAACGATAAGCATCCCGGCGCGCTCGTGGCGATGGCGCGCTTGGAGATGCAGTCGAAGAATTATTTCGATGACGCGCGCGCCTATCTCGACCGCGCCGAAGAGGTCGCTCCGGGCGACCCGCGCATGCTGACGACGCGCGCCGAGCTGTCGATCTTCGACTCCGATTGCCCCGAGGCGACTCAGATCGCCGACGGCATTCTCCAGAAACGCCCCAAGTACCTCGACGCCTATGTCATCAAGGCCGCCTGCCGCTATCTCGACGATGACGAGGAAGGCTTCGAGAAGGTGAAAAAGCAGGCGCTGGCCATCAAGCCCGATTTCGCCGAGCTCTACACGTCGACGGCCGATTACGCCAAGCTGGTGCACCGCTACGTCGAGGTTGTCGAGCTCAATCGCCAGGCGCTCTCGTTGGAGACCGGCTACGCCCCGGCGCTCTTGGGCTTGGGGATCGGCTTGACGCGCATCGGCGAGGAGAACGAGGGCGCGCGCTATCTTCAAAGGGCATTCAACGCCGACCCGTACAACTACCGCGCCTACAACATGGTCGAGTTGTACGAAAAGACGATGCCCAAGTACGACTTCACCGCCTACGGGAAGTTCAAGCTGCGCACCCATCGCAAGCAGACCGATCCCCTCAACGTCATGGTCCCGCCGCTGGTCGAAGAGGCGATGGCGACCTTCGAGAAGAAGTACGACTTCAAGGCCAAAGAGGGCTTGGCCGTCGAGATCTATCCCAACCCGGCCACCTTCGGCATCCGAAGCGTCGGTCTGCCGCATATCAGCCCGCATGGCATCTGCTTTGGACGAGTGGTCATCATGCGAAGCCCCAGCGACGGCAACTTCAACTGGCGCCAGGTCATGTGGCACGAGATGGCTCACGTCTACCACATCCAGAAGGCCCAGTACCGCGTGCCGCGTTGGTTCACCGAGGGGTTGGCCGAGTACGAGACCAACATCAAAGATCCTTCGTGGATCCGTCACCACGACCGCGAGATCGTGCTGATGATGGACGAAAAGGACTTGCCCAGCGTGGTCGAGCTCGACAAGCGCTTCACCCAGGCGCGCTCCTACAAAGGGATCTTGCGTGCCTATCACCTGTCGAGCCTGGTCATCCACTTCGTCGTCGAGGAGTACGGTTTCGAGGCGATCAACAAGATGCTCGACGAGTTCCCTCAAAAGCGTGACACCGGCAAGGTGATCAAAGCTGCGCTGGGCGTCGACGTGGCGACCTTCGACAAGAATCTCGAGGCGTGGCTTCGCAAGCGCTATTCGAATTTCAAGAACCAGTTCGTCGTCAGCATCGAGGCGATCCCGGCGGTGCGTAAGCTCGAGAAGAAGTTGTCCGCCGAGCCCAAAAACGCCGCGCTCCGCGCCAAGTTGGCCGTGGCGTTGATGCGCGAGGGGAAGATGGACGATGCCAAGAGCTCCATCGACCACGCGCTGCGTCTCGACAAAGACGACGCTACGGTGCGTTATCTGGCTGCTGTGCTCGCGCTCAACGAGGGCAAGGCCCGAGACGCCTACAAGCACGGCGAGGCGATTCTCGACTCGTTCAAGGACGGCTACGAGCTTCGCGTGGCGTTGGGTCACACGGCGATGATGCTCGAGAAGCCCGAAGACGCTCGGGTTCATCTGGAGGCGGCGACGCAGCTATACGAGGATGGCACCGAGGCGTGGATGAACTTGCTCAAGCTCGCCGAGAGTCAGTCGGACGCCAAACTCGCCGAAAAGGCCGAGCGGCGCCTCTTCGAGCTCGACCAAAACAACCCGCTGGTCGCCCGGCAGCGCATGAAGCGCATGAGCGACCAGGAGAAGTACGTGGCGGCCATGGAGGCTGCGGAGCGCTGGGTGGCGATTCAGCCGCTCGAGGCGCGCGCGCAGCGGGCCGTCGCCGAGTTGAGCCTCGAGCTCGATAATCCTGCGCGCGCGGTCGAAGCTTATGAAGTACTCGTACGCGCGCTCCCCGAGGAGAAGAAGGCAGTGTTGCTCGAAGCCGCCGAGGCGCTCGAGGCTGCTGGATTTGCTGACCAAGCCAAGAAGTTTTCTGAGCGTGCGGCCCAAGACGGGGTCGACAAGGCCGCGGTCGACGATACGCTCGCGAACTAGACTCGAGCACCCCGAAGTTTCCATTGACATCAGACAGGGCGGTGGGGACATTCGGGGTGTTCTGCGGACCCCCGGATACTCAGCCCAAATGAGCACTGACCGAGACCTTTCGACTGACGAGCTCGATGCTGCCACCGACGAAGAGCTCGTCGAGTGGGCGCAACAGGGCGAGTACGCCGCCTACGAGGAGATCGTGCGGCGCTACCAGGACAAGGCCTTTCGTCTGGCCTTCAGCCTGATGAAGAACGAGACCGACGCACAGGACGTGGTTCAAGAGGCCTTCTTGAACATGTACCGCAAGCTCGACACCTTCAAAGGCCAGTCGGCCTTCGGCAGTTGGATGTACCGGGTCGTGGTCAACGCCGCGCTGATGCGACTGCGCAAAAAGAAGCGTCGCAGCGAAGTGCCTGTGAGCGACGAGGAGACCGAGTTTCGCGAAGACGACTACTACGTCGCGTCGGTCCCCGAATGGCGTGTGCGAGCCGATGAGGCTGCCGAGAACCGTGAACTTCGCCAGAAGATCATCGAGGCCGTCGACGAACTCCCACCCAAATATCAGACGGTCTTTTTGCTCAAAGAGGTCGAGGGGCTTCCACTCAAAGAGATCGCGGACGTGCTCGACTTGTCGGTCGGGGGCGTCAAGAGTCGGCTGCACCGTGCCAGGCTGCACTTGCGCGCAACACTCGAGCCCTATTTGGCGTGAGAAAGGTCTGGCGTGAGGGAAAGACGGGCGTGAGAAGCGGTGCGTGGGTCAGCCCGTTTTTTCGGAAACCTCTTCCAGCTCGGCTTTGTCCTCACCGAGCTCAATCCCTGAAAGACGCGCGTACTCCTCGAGGAGGCGTCGCTGCTCGTCGCTCAAATCCGTGGGGGTCGCAAGACGTGCGTGAACCAACAGGTTACCGCGTCTGGACGAGCCGAGTTGTTGAATCCCCTCGTCTCGCAAAACCTTGGTGTCGCCGTACTGGGTACCCGGCTCGAACGTGACGCGCTTGGGCTCGCCCAGGGTGGGGACTTCGACTTCGCAACCGAGGGCGGCTTGAATGAAGGAGAGTTCGGCGGTGTAGTGCAGGTCGGCGCCATCGCGCTCGAAGACCTCGCTGGGCTCGACGTGCAGGAAGACGTACAGGTCGCCGCGTTCACCGCCGGCGCGGCCCGTCTCGCCCTCACCACGCAGCCGCAGACGCGTACCGCTACCGACCCCGGCGGGCACCTTGACGCTGACCTCGCGTTCCTCTTCGACCACTCCCGTGCCCGAGCAGTCCTGGCACTCTTCTTCGATGAGCTCACCGGCGCCGTTGCACTGCGGGCAGGTCGACGACAGGGTGAAGAACCCCTGGGTGTGCTGGACCTGGCCCTGTCCGCCGCATGTCTCACAAGAGAGCGGCTCGGTGCCGGGCTCGGCGCCCGAACCCTCGCAGTGCGCGCACTCGCTGTGGCGAGGGATGACGATCGTCTTGGTGGTGCCGAAGGCGGCTTCCTCGAAGCTCAGTTCGAGGTCGTAGCGCAGGTCGGCGCCGCGACTCTGGCCGCCGCGGCCCGAGGTGCCCGAGCCAAAGCCGAACATGTCACCGAAGATGTCACCAAACTCGGCGAAGATGTCGTTGATATCGTGGAAGCCCGGTCCTCCGGGGCCGCCACCTTGGCCCGACAGGCCTTCGTGTCCGAAGCGGTCATAGATCTGGCGCTGCTCGGCGTCCGCCAACACCTCGTAGGCCTCGGCGGCCTCTTTGAAGTTGGCCTCGGCGTCGGGATCGTCGGGGTTGCGATCCGGGTGGAACTTCATCGCGAGCTTGCGGTACGCTCGCTTGATTTCCGACTCGGATGCGTCTCGGGACACCCCGAGCACCTGATAGTAGTCGCGCTTCGTCATGACAACCTGTCTCTAGAAACTCCTCATGCCGGCTCAACGCCCTGGAAGTCGCGAATCGTGCTGAAAGTCTAGGCACGCCGACATTCAGGTCAATGAGGGCCGCTCGAACAGCAGCAGCGGCCCGTCGAGCCGTACCTGGCGAGATCGCGGCGGTGTTGGCGGTGGCTGACTCTTGCCCCGAAAGGGCAGAGGGCAGACAAGGATAGTGTAGCCACCTGTGTGAGCCCGTAAAGGCCTGTGATGACGCGGTCTTAGGGCTCGAGCTCCATGCCGGGCTTCCAGTTGTCGACCACGACGATCTGGGAACGATCGCCGAGCACCGAGCAGGTGCCTGCGAACAGTTGGCCGGCCAGGTACTGCGTGAAAGGTGGGTCTTGGGCGCGTTTGGCGCGCAGCTGCGCGTTGGCTACCTCGCCATGGCGAGTCTTGGCCGCGTCCGGGCTCTCCAGGTCCATCACAAAGCGCTCGACCTCCTCACCGCGATATCCGAGCAGGGTGATGCGTCCGCCGTCGCCGTGTGCCTCGACGATCGCGGCGTGGGTGTACCAATCGTTGTTGCGCCCGTCGTCGTTGTGGTCGCCGGTATTGTGGAAGAAGACGATGTCCCCGATGGCGGGGCGACTCGAGTGATAGATCTTGCCGCGGTCCTTGCACTCGCGAAACAGCTTCGGAAGCGAGCGGCGCGCCGCGCTGGAGAAGGTGACCCCATTGAGCTTGTAGACGCTCCAGACGTAGTCGGCCGCCAGGGCAGGGCCGCTGTCGTCCACCGGAGCCTCCGTCGTCTCCACGTCGCTGGACGCGCCCGAGTCGGTCTCGTCGCTCGCGGGCGCTCCCTTGTGCGCCTGGGTCGGGGCCTGCCTGCGCGTCGACAGAGCAGGGGGCTTGGGCGACGCGGTCGACTCGGACGGAGCAGCCTGTGCGATCTCCCTTGACTCTCCGCCCGCAGGCTCCGTCGAGCCTCCTTGGTTGGCCGCGCTCTCCTTGGCCGGACCCTGGGCGGGCCCGCCGCCCTGCGAGTCGTTTGCTGCGTAGTACGTCTTCGGTTCCGTGTGATCACCCAGCCCCAGATCGTAGGTCCGCGAGCGCGGGTAGCGCGACTCGACCCGGCCTTCGAGCAGCGGCGAGTCGTACATGTGGTAGGGGGCACCGGAGTTGCTCGAACAGCCTTGTCCAAGCACCGCAGATGCAGCGATTCCAAGGGCGGGGATGAGCAGTCGGAAACAATTCCTGAAATTCATGGCCTACCTCCGGCGCTCGTTGGCGAGCCCCTCGTGGCCCATCCTGGGCGGGTGACTCGACCGGGTGCGTGATTCCTTCCGTGGGCGCGGTTATCTGTGTGCTCGGATGTAGGATAACCGCGTCGCGCAGTTGCTAGTGTACGTAGGATCGCGCCGGTGCCAAATTTTTTTGTGGAAGTGCTTGAGCGAGCGCTCAATCACTCGATGTCTGCAGTACCCAGCCGTTAAAGCAGAAGAAACGGTCGAAGATCGACTCGGCCCACACCTCGACGGTGACGTCGGCCGTCTGGCCGGCCATCTCGGAGGTATCGAAGTCGATGGGCTCCCAACTCGTCTCTCGAGCCGGAATCGTCTTTTGCTGCGACCACTTCTCACCCACGCTGACGCGGTAGTGCAGGTCGGTCGCCCGTTTGCTCCGTGCGCCACGCTGGTTCAGCCCGGCGCGCAGCCGGAAGGTCTCTTGGAGGGGGACGTCGGGGAAGACGACGCGTACCTTTTTTTGGTCCGGGGGAGGGTGGGCCCAAATACACTGGTGCGGGTCCCCGCCCAGGTCGACGAACTCCCGGCCCACGTAGACCCACCTGTCGGGGCGCCCGCAGTACCAGGCTTCGTTGCGCTTGTTCCAGTTGGTGCAACGCTCGACGACCTTGTCACCCTTGGTGCGGGTGACCTTGGCTCCGTCGAGGTTCGGCAGCAGCTCGTAGGTGACCGGCGGATTCTCGGGGACGTCGATGCGCACGACGCTCACGTCGCCGAATGACTTGGTCTCAGCGGCTTCGAAGGGCATGAGTTCGAGCGCTTCGTCGATACGTTCGGTCTCGACGAGCAGCCAGATACGCTCGCGGCTCCAGGTGTCTTCGGCGAGCGGTTTGTCTTGGCGGGCGATCCGGTCGCCAACTTCGGTCAGGTAGGGATAGGGGTCGTCGGTCCAGTTGGGCTGGACGTTGATCACATCGTTGGGGCCGATGTGCTCGAGGACGTACTCGGCGGGGGCCTTCCAGTCGGAGGCCTCGACGTCGCCGGGGAGGATGGCAATCTGGGCGACAAAACTAACAATCCCGGCCACGACAAGAAGCGCAGCCGGGAACAGCCAGAGTTTCGCGTTCCCATTCACGTGCGCTCGCCACCCTGTTTGGCCATCGAAAGACCGCCGAGCTCCATGAGCAGGTCGCGCTCGTAGAACGCTTCTTTACGGTCGGTGAACGGGTGGATGTGCACACCGGAGTCCATGCGGATGGCGTCACAGGGGCACGCCTCGACGCACAGGCCGCACACGATGCAGCGAAGCTCGTCGATGACGAACACCTTGGGATACTTCTCGATGCCCGGATCGTCGTGCTCACCGGCCTCGATGTGGATGCAGTCGGCCGGGCAAATCGTCGAGCAGCACATGCACGCAACGCACCGCACGTTGCCATCGTCGCGCACCATCAGACGGTGCATGCCGCGGTAGCGCTCCGGGTAATAGTCGGCCGGCTCGAACGGGTAGTCGCGGGTGAAGGTGAGCCGCTTTTCTTTGTTCGGGTTCAGGTTCGTGAAGAAGTGCTTCATCGTCACGCCCAGACCGCGCGCGATCTCGGGGATATAGCTCTTCTCCCAGAGCGAGGTCTTGATGCGGTCGACTTTTTTAACTCGAACGTTGTTCGACATGGCTTTGAACTCCGTATGTGCCAGCAGAGGAGCGAAGAGTGAAAAGCAGTTCTGCCTTTTTCTCCTTCGCTCTTTTGCTTTTTATCTTTTTCGCTGCCTTAAAAGATCGCCACGATCAGCGCCGTGATGAGCAAATTGGCGAGGCTGAGCGGCAGCAGAATCTTCCAGCCAAGCACCATGACCTGGTCGTAGCGGAAGCGCGGCAGCGTCCAGCGCATCATGAACTGCAGCCAGACCAGGACGATGACCTTCAGGCACATCGCGAGGATGCGCAGGATGATAACCAACCAGTAGGGCACCGGAATGTGCAGCGACGGGTCGGCGATGCCGCCGAAGTAGAAGCCGTCGGCGTACAAAAACGGTACCTGCCAGCCGCCCAGGAACATGACCGCGATGAGCGCGGCGATGAAGACGGTGGCGGCGTACTCAGCCAGCTGCATGGCGCCGAACTTCATCGAGCTGTACTCGGTGATATATCCGGCGACGATTTCCGACTCGCCCTCGGGCAAGTCGAAGGGGGCGCGCTTGGTCTCGGCCATACCCGCCAAAAAGAACAGGAAGAAGGCGACCGGCTGGACCACGATACCCCAAAGCGGCAACCATCCACCGAGCATCTGGCCCTGCTGGATGACCATCTGGTTGAGGTCGAGGGTGCCGTAAATCATCAAGATGCCGGCCAGGCTCAGGCCCATGGAGACCTCGTACGAGATCATCTGCGCCGAGGAGCGAAGGCCGCCCAGAAGGCTGAACTTGTTGTTCGACGCCCAACCGGCAATCGCCGCGCCGTATACCGAGATACCGGCGATGGCGAAGGCGTAGAGCAGCCCGGCGTTGAAGTCCATGATCTGGAAGTAGTTCTTCCACTCGCCGTGACAGACCTCCTGGTAGTTGGCGAGCACTTCGATCTCGCCGGCGCAATAGTGGTCCATGAACGGCACCGCCGCCCAGCCGAGCAGGGCGGGCACGAACACCAACGAGGGGGCCAACGTGTGCAAAAACTTGTTGGCACCATCGGGGATGGTGTTCTCCTTGAGGATCATCTTGATCCCGTCGGCCAAAAAGTGGGGCAGGCCGAACAAGCTTTGGCCAAAGAACTGCGCCTGCATCGGGCCGACGCGGTTCTGGATTTTGGCCGACTGCTTACGGTCACCCAGCAGCGTCATCAGGCTCGCCAGTCCCATCACGAAGACGAAGACGATGGCGACGATCTTGATGATTGTGATCAGTACTTCCGGCATGAGCCTTCCTCACTATCGAGCAGACAAAAATGGGTCTGCCATCGAAACGTTCATCAAATCAATCAGCACTCGGAGCCGAGTCCTTGGGCGTCGTCGGCGCTTCTTCCTCTTTGGCCGCCGGCGCCGGCTCGACATTGTCGGCATCTTGGGCTGCGTTGGCCTCGGCGGCCTGCTTGCCCTCTTCGGTGTCCTCGGGCACGCCGGCAGGCACGCCTTCCTGGGCGCCCGGGGCTGCTTCTTGCTTGGCCTCTTCGGCTGCCTTCTCGGACGCCTGGAACATCTCCTCGCGGATCTGGTCGAGGAAGGTGTAGCCGAAGGGGCTTCCCATGGCTCGAGCCAGTCGCATGAAGATCTGCCAATCGGGCATCGAGTCGCCGTGCGGGGCGAACGCCTTGTAGGCCGGCTGAGCGATGCCGTCGTAGTTGACGTAGGTGCCTTCCTTTTCGGCGTGGCTACACGCCGGCAGCGCGATGTGGGCCTTGTCGTAAAGACCGGCGCGGTGCATCGCCTGCAGGACGAACAAGTCGAGCTTGTCGACCAGCTTGTGGAAGCGTTTTTGGGTCGCCTCGTCGGTCGGGATGTGCGTGCCCATCATGTAGAGGGCTTTGACCTTGCCGGTCTCCATGTCCTCGACGAGCTGGTCGAACGAGTCGATGTTGCCCAGGCCGCCCCATACGGCTTCGACGCCGCGGGTGTTCGGGTTCTTGTCGGCCTTGATGAGCAGGTCGTCGGCAAAGCCGTCGGGCTTGCCGCCGATGTAGAGCTTGTCGGTGCCCAGGTGCTCTTCGGCAAAACGCTTGGCCAGGTACAGGTCCTCGCAGGACGCCTGCGGCGAGACCACCAAGCCGATATTGTCCGTGCCTTTGACCTTGTCGGCCAGGGCTTCGCCCACCGCGTGCCACGACACCTCGGCGCCGTTGGTCATCGGGTGGAGCAGACGATCGGTGTGGACCTCCTTGTAGGAGAGCCGGCCGGCGTCACACATCCAGTAGTCGTTGACCTCTGGGTTGTATCGCGGGCGGTAGCGCTGGATCTCGTTGCGGAAGTGCTCGAGGTGGATGTTGCAGCCGTTGGAGCAGCCGGTGCAGACACTGTCCGTGGAGGTCAGCAGCCAGACGCGACACTTGAATCGGAAGTCACGGCTGGTCAGCGCGCCCACCGGACAGATGTCGACGGTGCACATCGAGTAGTTGTTGTCGAGCTCGCGGCCCGGGAAGGTGCGAATCTCGGAGGTGTCACCACGCGAGGTCGTCGTCAGCTCGCCGGTGCCCGTGATCTCTTGGCAGAAGCGCACGCAGCGGGTGCACAGGATGCAACGCTCGCCGTCGTAGACCACCTCGGGCCCGATCGGATAGACCTTGACCTTTTGGACCTTTTCGGTGCGCAGGCGAGACTCCTGCGCGTCGTAGTCCATGTAGTAGTCTTGAAGTTTGCACTCGCCGGCCTGGTCGCAGATCGGGCAGTCGACCGGGTGGTTGACGAGGATGAATTCCAGAACCGCTTTGCGTGCGCGGATGACCCGCTCACTCTCGGTGTGCACGACCATGCCGTCGCTGACCTGGGTGTAGCAACCCGGCTGCAGCTTGGGCATATCCTCGACCTCCACCAGGCACATCCGGCAGTTGGCCGGGATGGACAATGCCGGGTGGTAGCAGAAGTGCGGGACCTCGTAGCCGGCCTGCGCGGCCGCCTGGAGGATGGTCGTACCCTTGTCGACCTCGATTTCGGTTCCGTTGATGGTGACTTTAGCCATGTTCGCAATACTCCGGAGCGAATCCGTCTCGGATTACTTGTCGCACTCGCCGCCAATCATGTTAATCGTGTCGAAGGTCGGGATGATGTCGGCCAGAAGCCCGCCCTCGAAGAGGCGGTGGATACCACCCATCATGACCAGGCTGGGCGAGCGCACCCCCATCTTCCACGGCTTTCCGGTGCCGTTGGAGACGATGAAGAAGCCGAGCTCACCGTTGCCGGCCTCGCTGTACGAGTAGACCTCGCCTGCAGGGACTTGGATGCCCTCGAAGACGAGCTTGAAGTGGTTAATCATGCCCTCGATGCTGTTGTAGACCTTGTCCTTTTCAGGAAGGACTACGCGCGGGTCGTCGGCATTGACGGGCCCGGGCTGCATCTTTTCGAGGCACTGGTCGATGATACGCACCGACTGCAGAATCTCTTCCATGCGCACGAGGTAGCGGTCGTAGTTGTCGCCGTTCTCGCCGATGGGCACGTCGAAGTCGACTTCGTCGTACTTGAAGTAGGGGTGATCCTTACGCACATCGTACTCGAAGCCGGCCGAGCGGCCGACCGGGCCGGTGTAGCCGTAGTTGATCGCCTCTTCGCGCGTCAGGATGCCAGTGCCCTGCATGCGGTCGAGGAAGACGCGGTTACGGGTCAGCAGCTTGTGGGTGGTCTTGTGCGTCTCCATGATGCGCTCGCGCACATACTGCCAACGCTCGGCGAAGTCGGCCGGCAGGTCTTCTTTGACCCCGCCGATCCGACCGTAGCTGACGGTCAGGCGAGCGCCGGTCACCTCTTCGATAAGGTCCCAGATAAGCTCGCGTGCCTCGATGGCGTACAAAAAGGCACTCATGGCGCCCAATTCGAGCGCGCCTGCGCCCGTGGCCGTCCAGTGGTCGCTCAGGCGGCTGACCTCACCCATGAGGGTGCGGATCCACAGCGCGCGCTCGGGCACCTCGCAGTCGAGGAGCTTCTCGACGGCCTGGGCGTAGCCGAAGTTGTTGAGCAGCGGGCTGACGTAGTTGAGACGGTCGGTGTACGGAAAGACCTGAGTCCAGGTCGAGTGCTCCGACTCTTTCTCGAAACCGCGGTGCAGGTAGCCCACTTCGGTGTCGCACTTGACGACCGTCTCGCCGTCGAGCGTCAGGGTGAAGCGCACCGTGCCGTGTGTGGCCGGGTGGCTCGGACCCATCTGCAGGATCATCGGCTCGGTATGGATATCCTGGTCGATCGTTTCGACTTGTTCGCCAGGCGTCTGGTAGATGTCTTCAGCCATGTCTATTCCTTAAGGGCGACTAAAGGGAACTAAGTCGCTCGCTCGTTACTAAGGGCGACTAAAGGGAACTAAGTCGCTCGCTACGCTCGCTCGTTACTAAGGGCGACTAAAGGGACCACTTTCGACCGCAGTTCTCAGCGACTCTGAGTAGCCCTTAGTTACTCTAAGTAACCCTTAGTAACCCTTAGTTGCTCTAAGTAACCCTTAGTTACCCTAAGTAACCCTTAGTAACCCTTCTCTAAATGTCTCGCGAGCCCGCCGAGGGCTTCTTCTTGACAAACTGCTCGAACTCCTCGACCGAGTCGCGCTCGCGATCGAGCAACTCGATGCGGGGCTGACCTTTCTGCTTGGGGTAGTCCTTGCGCAGCGGGTGGCCCTCGAACTCTTCGTAATTGAGCACGCGACGAAGGTCGGGGTGGCCGTCGAACTGGATGCCGTAAAAGTCCCAGACCTCGCGCTCGAACCAGCCGGCGCAGCCGTACAATTCGTGGATGCTCGGCACGCTGCAATCGTCCTCGTCGACAGGCACGCGCACCGTCAGCATGTGCTTCTTGCTGGTGCTGTACATCACGTACACCACCTCGAAGCGCGGCTGGCGGCGCAGGTAGTCGACGCAGGTAACCAGGCGCAGAAAGTCCATCTGCGTGCTGTCGTCATCGCGCAGGTACTTCACAATCTCGGGCAGCCGCTCACGCTTGACGGTGACGGTGTCCTGGCCGCGCTCGGAGTGCGAGTCGAGCACCTCATCAGCAAATTCGCGCTCGACGATGTCAATTAACTTCTTAGCCATGGGGGCTCACTTCGTTCGCTTGAAAGAGCGAAAAAGCAAAAGAGCGACATGAGACGTCGTCGTGGCTCTTTGGCTCTTTTGCTTGCTCGCTACTTTGCTTGGCGTATCTACTCTGCGGGTTCGAAAACCGGACGCGGCTCGCCGATGCCTTCATCTTCGCGCTCGCGCACCTTTTCTTCGTACGCGTACTTCTTCCAGGGCTCGTCCTGGATCTTCTCCTGCAGTTTCATCAAACCGTCGATGACCTGCTCGGGGCGCGGCGGACAACCCGGAATATACACGTCGACCGGGATGATTTTGTCGATGCCCTGGACGGTGGCGTAGTTGTCGTAGAAGCCACCGGTCGAAGCGCACACGCCGAAGGCCATGACCCACTTGGGCTCGGCCATCTGCTCGTAGATGCGTCGCAGGTGCGGGGCGAGCTTGTGGTTGACCGTGCCGACGACCCACAACAGGTCGGCCTGGCGCGGGGAGAACCGCGGAATCTCGGCACCGAAGCGTGCGATATCGTAGCGCGCGGCGGCCGTGGCCATGTACTCCATGCCGCAGCAGGCCGTGACGAAGGGATACTGGAAGAGCGAATACTTTCGGGCCCAGTTGACCGCGCTTTCAAGGCGGGTGGTCAGGACCTCAGGCAGTTGGTGTTCTAGTCCCATTCGAGACCTCCTTGCTTCCATTCGTAGACCAAGCCGATGGTCAGGATGGCTACGAAAATGAACATGACTCCGAACGAGTAGAGTCCGTACCCGAGCGCTTCGCTCTGGCGCCACGAGATGGCCCAGGGAACCACGAAGACCGTCTCGAGGTCGAAAAGAATGAAGCTGATGGCGACCATGTAGAACTTGACGCTGAAGCGCGTTTCGCGCGGGCTTCCGATCGGATCGGAGCCCGACTCGTACGGCATGCGCTTTTCGCGCGTCGGGTTCTTGGGACCGAAAAATTGTCCCAGGGCGGTGACGGCCGCGCCGGCACCACCTGCCAGCAGCAACAAAATCAGAATTCCAAGGTAATCTGCGACTTCCATGACACCATGTCCTGCGTCGTGTGGGTACCCTCCTACGGAGGCGCGCATTCACCTATCACGGCGCTTCGACGAGTGTCAAACTGGCCCGCGTGATTTCTGCGGGTGCGCCAGCGCTCGCGCTGCCCGGGCGTCGATCTTCAAGCCAATCGGGTACGGATCCTCGAGGCCCGGGTACATCTTAGATACATCTACTCGCAAGAAAGAACGAAAGGCCCGCCGCGAGATTCCCGGCGAGCCCTCGATTTTCGACGTGCAGAAGCGGATTAAAGCTTGCGGAACACGCCTACGACTTTGCCCAAGATGCCCGTGTCGCGGCCTTCGTCGGCGCGCACATAAATCGGCTCCATCGTGGAGTTGGCCGGCTGCAAGCGAATGCGACTGCCTTCTTTATAGAAGCGCTTGACGGTCGCCTCGCCGT
The DNA here is from genome assembly GCF_006517175.1 of Persicimonas caeni. Taxonomy (NCBI): domain Bacteria; class Deltaproteobacteria; order Bradymonadales; family Bradymonadaceae; genus Persicimonas; species Persicimonas caeni. The sequence continues at coordinate 6,927,817 of NZ_CP041186.1, forward strand.
CGACCATCGCCGCGACGATTTCTCCGTTGCGCGCGGTCTGCTTGCGCTCCACGAAGATGTAGTCGCCGTCGTGGATGCCGTCCTCGATCATCGACTCGCCGGTAACCCGCAGCCCGAAGATGTCGCCGCCGCGACCCAGGAGGCTCTCGCCGACGGCCAGAAACTCCTCGGTGTTCTCGATCGCTTGGGCTGGCATGCCCGCGGCGATGCGCCCGACGACGGGCACGTTGCGCACCTGCTGGTCGTACACGGACGTATCGTCGGTGCTCGAGACCGCCTCGCGCCCGTAGGCCGAGCCATCCGGGTTGAACAGGGGCTTGAGCGCGCGCGATTTGCCGTCTTCCCGCTCCAGATACCCCTTGCGCTCGATAGCTTTGAGGTGGTCGTTGACCCCATTGGTCGATTTGATCCCGAGGTGATCGCCGATCTCGCGAATCGTGGGCGGATACCCCTCGGTGTCGATGCAGTCGATGATGAAATCGAGCACCGCGGTCTGCCGCTTGGTCAGTTTGTCGAGTTCTTCTGCCATAAAATCTTGTCCGTTCAGTGAGATGTTCGGTGTCTGAACATTCGTCACGTTACTGAACGGGTGTTTGGGTGTCAATGGCGGAGCTGGTCAGCGGTCGATCTGGCGTTCGAGGGCGCGAGCCCTCTAGAAAAGCTCGAGCTTTCCTTGGGCGAGCAGGCTGAACACGTCCATCGACACCGCCACGCTCACGTGGATGGCTACGCCGAGCCAGATGCTGCGGGTGAACAGAGACAGTACGCCCAGCGCGATGCCGGCAAAGATGGCCCCGAGGGTCTCGGGCATCGGCTTGCCGAAGTGGATCATGCAGTAGGGGACCGTCGACAGGAGCACCGAGTAGACGCCGAAGCGATGCTTGAGGCCGTGGACCAGAAAGCCGCGAAAGAAAAACTCGAGGCTCAAAAACTGCAGGGTGTAGGTGAGCTCCCACAGCAGAAAGTCGAGCCAGCTGCGGTCGGCTTGCTCGTAGAAGGGATAGGTATTCTGAAAGCTCTCGGTGAACGAGACGGCGAAGACCGCCGGGATCACCGCCACGAACAACGCCACATAGATCCAGCTATGCTCGAGCGCACCGCGAAGCCCGAGTCCGAAGTCGCGCAGGCGCTCGCGCATCACGAACTTCACGTACAACAGCGGGATGAGCATGTAGCCCACGAAGGTGCAGCTCGACCAGTACATCAGCCGGGCCAGGCGGGCGTACTCACTCTGGCGGAACGTGTAGGTGAGGCGCTCCTTGGCGTCGTCGAAAAAGAGGGACAGCGGGCCTTCGAGCAGCCAGAAGTCCGACGAGCCGCCAAAATACTCCAGAAAGCTGAGCACGAAGCAGCCGACGATCACCAGCCCCACCAGTCGCCAGTCGATCCGGCGGCGGTTGGCCTCGGTCCATCGGTTGCTCTCGGTCTCGACGCGTTCGAAGGCGTCGAGAAACTGGGTGCTCCACCTATTGATTACTTCGCGCATACGACGGCGGGGACAGCTTGGACGTGGTCGGGAGGCCAAAAAGGGTCAAAGTCGGCACACGATCTACGCTCCCGACCGCTTTGTAAACCCCGAGGCCGCAGATTTGTTTCCGCGGCGTTTGCTGCAGGGGCGGCCTTCCGGGCTTTTGCCCCCCATAGCTCAATCTCAAACTATCTGCATGTAGGATTGAGCAGCTTCTGTCGCCGGCCCTACCCGCTTTAAGTGACACTTTAGGTTGCGCCCGCAAGGTGTGTTTTGTGTGGGGAAAAGAGGTTGTTTAACAGGGGGTTGCGGGTTTGTGTGGGGTGCCGAAGATCGGCTTTGTACCTGTTCAGAGCGGTAAAAATGATTCGCGTGTAAGAAGTCGGGCCGAGGCTCGGCGGCGAAGAGAGCGGCAAAATCAGCCGGCGATGCCGACGGGAGACTTTTTACACACGAATCAAAAGGGGCGGGCAATGAAAACGTAATCGCGCCGGAGTGCGTGGCGTGCCCGGTCGTTTCGATGTGGGGCGCTACGCGGCAACGCAGCAGCTGTAGGTGGTTCCTGCGGGCTGCGCTACACGGAACCTAGACTACTGGGGGGAGTTATGTGTCACCCACCGCGGCTAGGAAGTGTCCAAGATGTTCGAGGGTTCGGGATTCGGTGTCTCTTGCTGGGCCTACTTGTCGCCTTCGGGGTCGGCGGTTGTGGTTTGTCGGACTCCGATGATCCGCGGCCTTACCGTTCGGCGGCCGAGCGAGGCCCGGGCGCAGACAAAGGCGAAGAAGAAGAGAGTGAAACCGAAGACGACGAGTGTCCGTCTCCGAGAGCCTGCCCTCACGGCGACCAGATCGACTGGGAGCGCTCGCTGATCATCCGTGACTCCGAACTGCTCGAGGGGTTTTCCTTCAAGCGCGTCATGGATCAGATCGTCGCGACCAGCGGTGAGCCGAACATGACGTCGCTCGAGTTGTACCAGCGTTGGTGGGATACGATGAACGCCGAGAACGAGCGCCAGCCGCTGGTCAGCTCGCCCGACGACGGCGAGCTCGCGCGCTTCGACCAGCCCTGCGATGCCGACGTGCTCGACGGGCAGACCTTCTTTAACGACTATCCCATCGAGTGTCCCCGTATCGAGGGCATCCTCGCCTACACCAACCCATTCGAAGAGACGATCGAGGTCGACGGCCAAGAGGTCGACAACCTCGATGCCTACATCCCTCTCGGGTTGTTCAACCGCATGGACCTGGCGCCCTCGGACGGCTCACACTGCGGCGAGATGCGCATCGTCTTCGCCAAAAACTCGGGGACGCTTCCCCGCAACCAGTTTTCGCCTCCCCCGGGCGGCAACCGAAACCTGCTCATCTTCGAGGCGGTCATCCCCAACCCCAACCCCGAGTGCGGCATCAACGGCTGTCTGCCGCTGGCCCAGGAGTGGTACAAGCTGTCGAAGATCCGCAACCAGAGAGCCCTGCGCGCCCAACTGGAGAAGCTGTACTTCGAGGGCTTCGATAATTTCCCCGCGGCGATCCGCGCCGATCACCTGGGACCCAAAGGCGGCCACGTGCGCACCAACCAGTTTATGTCGGCGGTCTCGGTCGACCGCTCCACGCCTCCGCAAAGCGGCCCGCGCGGCTTCGCATTGTGGCAGTTGCGCGACTTCAAGCTCACCAAGAATTGCAGTGGCGGCTCGTGCGAGCTCGGGATCAAGCAGCTGCCGATCGATGACAACCCGTTCGGAAACCTCTTTTCTTCGGAGTCGAATTATCCGCAGGCCGATGGCTTCAAGAAGCAATTCCTCGAAGAGATCCCTAACTTGGCCATCCCAGGGCTGAAGACGATCTCGATGGACCTGGACGCCAAGTATCTCGCCGGCGAGAGTAACGCGCCGCCTGCTTGCCTGCCGCCCGGCACGCCCGGGGCTCCCCCGGGCGCGCAGATCCCCGACGACGCTTGCTACGACAAGCACTTCGACCCCGACTCGCAGTTCGCCCAGGACATCCAGCGCGAGCTCGACCAGCTGGGATCGAGCGTCACGCCCACCCAGATCGTCCAACGTGCCGACACCTTGTCGTGCGGCGGCTGCCACCAGAACGTCGAGAACGCCGACGTAGGTAACGGCGAATTCCAGTCCGAAAAGCCGATGGACTTCGTCCACATCAGTGAGGAAAACCCGATCGATGGCCGCTACCACAGGCTGTCGACGATGATGCACGAGATGGATATCCCCCACCGACTCGAGGTGATGCGCGAGTTTATGTGCAAGGGCGAGCACCTGCACGAAGATGAGAAGAAGAAGCTCGAAGGGCGACCCGGCGTCGACCAAGAGTTTTTGGAGCGCCGCTTCGAGACCCTCGGCGGACCCGACCGCGTTCACTGACCGAGGGCGTGGGTCGGGGGGCCTGTGGCCCGGTCTCAGGTCGCAAGCCCTTATCCACGTTTGACACGGCCCCCCCAGTGCGCTTGACTGACGCGTGTCGAAATGAGTGATGGATGGGCCGATGTGGTGTGGGACGATGCGCGCGAAAAAAGAGAACGTTCGGGGGGCCCGATTCCAGTCTTATCTGCTGAGCTTGTTGGTCGGCTTCGCGGCGACGGTCGCGTTGTCGGCCTGCAGCTTCGAGACGCGCAGCTCGCAAGTGACGAGTTGCTCGGAGGACTACGGGTGTCCCATCGGTGAGGTGTGCGTGGACGGCTATTGCACGTCCACCGAGGGGGCCGACGTAGTCGACGATGCACAACTCGCCGATGTGTCGGTGGATGCTAGCGACGGCGATGCCGCCGTCGACGCCGAGGTGACGGACGTGGTCGAGGATGCGGGCGACGCCGACGTGGCGCGCGACGCGACGGATGCTGCCGACGTATCTGATGCCGCAGATGTCAGCGATACGGGCGATACGGGCGATACGACGGACGCCGACACCGGAGACGATGCGGGCGTCGACGCCGACACCGGAAACGACGCGGACACGGGAGCAGACGCCTCCGCCTGTCCCGACGGTGGGACGCCGCAGCCCGAAATCTGCGACGGAATCGACAACGACTGCGACGGCCAGATCGACAACGACCCGGAGAGCGTCGGCGAGACGTGCGATACGGGCGATGTGGGCGTCTGCGGCGTGGGTGAGCGAGTCTGCAATAACGGTCAGCTCGAGTGCCAGGCCACGACGACCGGCTCGGCGGAGGTGTGTAACGGCCTCGATGACGACTGCGACGGTCAGGTCGACGAAGAGGCCGCCGAGGTCGGTGACGCCTGCCAGACCGGCCGGCCGGGCATCTGCGCCGACGGCGAGAAGCGATGCCAGTTCGGCCAGCTCGTCTGCAAGCCCATTATCGGGCCCCTCACCGAAGTGTGCGACGGCGAAGACGACGACTGCGACGGCGAGGTCGACGAGACGTTCGCCGAGCAGGGCGATGCGTGTCAGACCGGCCAGATCGGCCAGTGCGCCGACGGCGGCAAGCAGTGCGTCGGCGGCCAGGTCGTGTGCGAGCCGGTCAACCCCGCCTCCCCGGAGGCGTGCGACGGGATCGACAACGATTGCGACGGCTTGGCCGACGAGGACGACAGCGGCATGGTGCTCACTGCAGCCTGCGGTGCGGCGACTTGTCCCGGAAGCGGCGTGAAGTTGTGCATCGGTGCGCAGTGGACCGCCTGCCGCGAAGACGTCCAAGAGATCTGCGACGGCGCCGACAACAACTGCGACTCACAGGTCGACAATCAGACGCCGTGCTACCAGGTCTGCCCGGGCGGCGACATCGCCGTGGGCACGCTCGACTGCTCGACCTCCACGGGTACCTGCGAGCTCCCCCAGGAGATCTGCAACGACGGCACCGACAACGACTGCGACGGCCAGGTCGACGAGAACTGCTCGGGTGGCAACGTGCGCGACGGCATGGTCTTCGTGCCCGGCGGCCCGTTTTGGATGGGCTCGCAGACCACCGATTGGGGCTACCAGCAAGACGAGACGCCCCAACACCTCGTCGAGCTCGACCCCTTCTACATCGACCAGGCCGAGATCACGCGTCGGCTGTATCGCGCCTGCTGGAGCGATGGGAGCTGCTCGCTGCCCGATTGGGGCTGCCCGTACCAGGGCGCTGGAAGCACCAGCGACCACCTCGACAAGCCCATCGGTTGTGTGAGCTACGCCCAGGCCGCCGATTATTGCCAGTGGGCCGGAAAGCGCCTGCCGACGGCCGCCGAGTGGGAGAAAGCCGCTCGCGGGCCGTATCCGCGCCAAAACCTGTTCCCGTGGGGCGACACCCAGGACACATCGCTCGCAGTCGTCGATTGCTCGAACGGGCTCAACGGCTGCGTGGCCAAGTCGGTGTCGTATCCTGCAGGCGCGAGCTACTACGGCGCGCTGCACATGGCCGGCAACGTCGCCGAGTGGGTCACCGACTACTACGACCCGAACTTCTACACCTCGACCTACACGGTCGCGCCCGAGCAGACGACCGACGGGGGCGACGGCCACGAGGTGCGCGGCGGCAGCTACGACCAGACGCTGCGCTATGCGCGGGTGTCGAACCGCGCCGCGCTTACGTTCCCGACCGTCGAGGACGATGCGGTGGGCTTCCGGTGTGTGTTGGACGCGCCCTGAGAAGTGCGGGCGCCTCGATTTCTGAAGGCCTTCTACATAAGCAATTAAGGACATAAGGGTTGCGAACTGGCGCATGAGGGCGATACGCAACCCCTATGTCCTTAATTGCCTATGTAGAGGGCGTCTCAATCACTGAAGGCTGGCCTCTTAGGTAATCCTCAGCTATGACTAAGCCCGGAACACCCAACGCCGAGAAGTCCACGTGTCTTCTCGGCTTTTTCACTCGCCGCGATGAACGATCGAGCGAACCATGCGCGACAAAGACACCATGCGCGACCTGAGCAAACTCATCCGCAATCCAGCCCGGGACCACGCCGCCGACAGCCCGCGCACCGTCGCGGTGCTGCCGCCCGAGCTCGCCAACCAGATCGCCGCCGGCGAGGTGGTCGAGCGGCCGGCGTCGGTGGTCAAAGAGCTCGTCGAGAATAGCCTCGACGCCGGGGCGCGGCGCGTCGAGGTGACCATCCGCGAGGGTGGGCGCGAGCTGATTCGCATCGAGGACGACGGCTGCGGCATGCACCGCGAGGACGTGCTTCGCGCCGTCGAGCGCCACGCCACGAGCAAAATCTCGCGCATCGATGACCTGCACACCATCGGCACGCTCGGGTTTCGCGGCGAGGCGCTGCCGTCGATCGGCTCGGTGTCGCGCACGGAGATTCGCACCAAGCCCCACGGCGAGGTCGAGGGCACCCGCGTACTCATCGAGGGCGGCCAGATCAAAGAGGTCGACGCCACCGGCATGGCCGCTGGCACGCTCATCACCGTCGAGGACCTCTTCTTCAACACCCCGGCGCGCCTCAAGTTTTTGAAGACCCCGGCCACCGAGAGCCGCCACATCACCGAGATGCTCGTGCGCATGGGCCTGAGCCGGCCGGACGTGCGCATCCTGCTCAAAAAGGACGGCAAAGTACGCCTCGACTTGCCCGCGGTCGAAGACCTCAAAGACCGCGTGCTCGAGATCATGGGCCGCGAGGTCTACGACGACCTCTACCCGACCTACGAGTACCCCGCCATCAACGGCGTGGTCGCCCGCGGCTACTTCTCGAAGCCGGGCCACTCGCAGCGCACCTCCAAGAATATCTACACCTTCGTCAACGGGCGCTACGTCAGCGACAGCACCATCCGCGCGGCGATCAAGGGCGCCTACGGCACGATGCTCGACAAGCGGCGCTACCCGTCGGTGGTGCTCTTCGTCGAGGTGCCCTTCGAGTTGGTCGACGTCAACGTGCACCCCGCCAAGACCGAGGTGCGCTTCCACGACACCCAGCCCATCTACCGCGCGGTCTACCACGCGATCGCCGACGAGCTCGCCGAGGCGCCCTGGCTCGACCGCGAGGGGAAGAAGGTCTACTCGCTGGGCGACGGCGACAAACGCACTTGGAAGGGCAGGGGCGGCTCGGAGGGCGAGCAGAACGCAGCCGACGGCGGCGAGCGTATGGTCAAGCCGGGCATGGCGAGCTTCGAGCCGCTCAACGCGCGGCACCGACGCATGTCGCAATTGCAGGGCCGCGGCTTTACGCCCACCGGACGCGGCGAGGTCGCCTCGCCGTTCTTCTCGAGCGACGACGACGAGAACCGCGCCCAGCAGGGCTTCTCGGCGCGCGGCGCGTCGCCGCTTCGCGAGCCGCCGCGCGTGGGCATCGGCGACACCGGCCTCGCGCCGCCCGATCAAGCGGGTGGCGACGCCGGCGCCGACAACTACTTCTCGTCGCTCAAGGTGCTCGGCCAGTTCAAGCGCGCTTATATCTTGTGCGAGGACGCCTCCGGCCTGGTCATCATCGACCAGCACGCCGCCCACGAGCGCATCGGCTTCGAGCGGCTGCGCCACCTGTACAGCCGCGAGCACAAGGAGACCCAGCCGCTGCTGTTCCCGCTGCGCCTCGAGTTCGACACGCTGCGCGCCGATACCCTCGAAGACAGCCTCGACTTCTTCGAGCAGGCCGGCTTCGAGATCGAGCACTTCGGCGGCCAGTCCTACGCCCTCAAAGCCGTGCCCGCCGTGTTACAGAAGGCCAACCACGAGCGTCTCATCAAAGACGCCATCGACGACATGGCCGAGCTGGGCCGCTCCGACCGCGTCGAAGAAGAGATGGAGGCGATCCTGAGCCGCATGGCCTGCCACTCGGTCGTCCGCGGCCCAACCCCGCTGACCACCGAGGAGTGCGAATCGCTCCTGGAGCAGATGGACGAGATCGACTTCAAGGCCAACTGCCCCCACGGACGCCCCGTCTACTACCGCATCCCGCTGCTCGAACTCGAAGAGTGTTTCGACCGGCGATAGAGAGAGATTCACCACGGGGAGCACGGGGACACGGGGGAGAGGCACTTTTGTTTTTCCCCGTGTCCCCGTGTCCCCCGTGGTGAACCCAAATTACGTATGGACATTGCAGACATTTCGACATCCGGACTTCCCAAGATCCTCGTCATCGCCGGGCCCACGGCCGTCGGCAAGACGAGCCTCGCGCTCGAGGTGGCCGAGAGGTTGGACGGGGAGATCGTCAACTACGACAGCGTGCAGCTGTATCGGATGCTCGACATCGGTACGGCCAAGCCCAGCGAGGCCGAGCGTGCGCGGGTGCCGCATCACCTGTTCGACGTGCTCGACCCCGACGAGGAGAGCAACGTCGCCGACTATATCGCGATGGCCGAGGAGGCGATCGCCGATATTGTGCGTCGTGGGAAGATTCCGATTCTGGTCGGCGGGACAGGGATGTACGTGCGTATCTTGGTGCACGGCATCTTCGAGGCGCCGCCGCCCGACGAGGAGATTCGCGCGCGACACCGCGCGCTCGCCGAGGAGAAGGGGCGCCCGTTCCTGCACGCCAAGCTCGCCGAGGTCGACCCCGACCTGGCCGAGCGCATCCATCCGAACGACCTGGTGCGGGTGAGCCGGGGCCTGGAGATCTACGAGCAGACGGGCAAGCCGCTGAGCGTGCACCAGCGCGAGCATCGCTTCCAGAAGCCCAACTACGACGCGCTCAAGATCGCGCTGTTGCGCCCGCGCGACGAGCTCTACGAGCGCATCAACCGCCGCGCCGAGCTGATGCTGGAGCGCGGGCTCGTCGAGGAGTACGAGGCGGTGATCGCGGCCGGCTATGATCGGCAGTTGAAACCCCTGCAGTCTCTGGGGTATCGGCAGATGGGTGAGCACATCTTCGACGATGTTCCGCTCGACGAAGCCGTCGAGGATATCAAGGGCCAGACTCGCCGGTATGCCAAGCAGCAGATCAGCTGGTTTCGCAACGAACCCCATATTCACTGGGCGCTGGCCCCGCTGGAGCGTGACGGCGAGCTGCCGGCGCAGGTGCTCGGCGATATCGAGACGTTCTTCGAGGGCGGCGAGCCCGACCTGGAGTGGGCGCAACTCGACCCGTACGACGTGTCGCGGCCAGACTAAGACGCGAGTTCAGAAATCGGTACGCCCGCTATTGGGGGCGAGGGCAAAAGACGCCCTCGCAAAACGTCGATTAGAGTGTTCTTTCAATGCAGCTATTGTGGTTGTCAGGGCTACACTCAAATTGTAGTTCGCGCGCAGTTCAGCGCCCCTAATAAATAGCAGGCGCAACAATTATCGAGGCCTACAAAAATGAAACCGTTAGTCCAACCCTTCGTAAACGACGTCAAACCCTACGTGCCCGGCAAGCCCGTCGAGGAGCTGCAGCGCGAGTTGGGCATCACCGACATCATCAAGCTGGCCAGCAACGAGAACCCGCTGGGCACCAGCGAGAAGGTGCGCCAGGTCGTGCGCGAGGCCGCCGAGCGGCTGCACATCTACCCCGATGGCGCGGCGTATAACCTCAAGCAGGCCATCTGCGAGTTTCACGACGTCGACATGCAGGAGGTCGCCACCGGCGCCGGCTCCGACGAGCTGTTGATGCTCTCCATCGACACGTTCATCACCCCCGGCGAAAACGGCGTCGTCAGCCAATACGGCTTCGGCTCCTACCCGATCTCGCTGGTCGGCCACGGCGCCGAGGTGCGCACGGTGCCGGTGCTCGACGGCTTCACGCCCGACGTACAGGGCATGATCGACGCGTGCGACGACGACACCAAGATGTTGTTCCTGGCCAACCCGAACAACCCGACCGGCACCTACGTGCCCGAAGGCGAGCTCCGCAAGCTTCTGACCGAGGTGCCCGAGCACGTCGTGGTCGTCATCGACGAGGCCTACAACGAGTATATCCAGGCCGACGACTACGCCTCGGCGCTCGACCTGCGCGACTTGCGCGACCGGTTGATGATCACGCGCACCTTCAGCAAGTGCTACGGCCTGGCCGGCCTGCGCGTGGGCTACGCCATCAGCACGCCCGAGATCATCGGGCTGATCAACCGCATCCGAAAGCCCTTCAACGTCAACCTCGTCGCCCAAGAGGCCGCCATCGCCGCGCTCGCCGACCGCGAGTTCGTCGCGCGCTCGGTCGAGGTCAACGAGGCGGGCAGGGCGCAGCTCGAAGCTGGCTTCGAGACGTTTGCCGCGTTCGGGGTTGACTGGGTGCCGAGCCAGACAAACTTCTTGTTGGTAGAGATGCCCGTCGACGGGCGCACGATCTACGACGTGATGCTTCGCCGCGGCGTCATCCTGCGCCCGATGGCCGGCTACGGATTGCCCAACTACTTGCGTATCTCCATCGGCACCGAGGCGGAGAACGCCCGTTGCCTCACCGAACTCGCCGACGTCCTCGAAGAAGTCACCAGCCAGGAGGCCCCCGCATGATTGTCGCCATTGACGGACCCGCAGGCGCAGGAAAGTCGACGATTGCCCACCGCGTGGCCGAAGAACTCGACTTCCAGCTCATCGACACCGGCGCGATCTACCGCACGGTCGCCTACCGTGCGCTCGAAGACGGCAAAGACCTCGACTCCCCCGAGGAGGTCGCCACCCTGGCCGCCTCGTTGCACCTCGACTTCGAGCGCAACGACGACGGCGAGAACGTCTTGTATTGCGACGGCGAGCCGATGGGCAACGAGATTCGCACCCCGCACGTCACCCGCGCCTCGAGCCAGATCTCGAGCATCCCCGCGGTACGCCAAGCCCTGCTCGGCATCCAACGCGAGCTGGGCAAGCGCGAGTCGAGCGTACTCGAGGGCCGTGACATCGGCACGGTCGTCTTCCCCGACGCCGAGGCCAAGATCTTTCTGACCGCCTCCCGCGAAGTGCGCGCCCACCGCCGCCTCGACCAGATGAAAGAGCGCGGCATGGACGGCGACCTCGACGAGGTCCTGGCCGAGATCGTCGACCGCGACCGCCGCGACATGGAGCGCGACATCGCTCCGTTGAAGAAGGCCGACGATGCGGTCGAGATCGACACGTCGGAGCTTGAGATCGAGGATGTCGTGCAGCGGATTTTGGAGGTGGTCGAGGAGAAGAAGTAGCTGTACTTACTGGTGGCATTGCAGGAGTGTAGCGATGCCCCCGGCCGGCCTACGCCGGCCGCCCCCCGCGCGGAGCGGCGGGGGGCTCTATGGTCGACCTGGCGGAGGTGGTTCAGAAGCGAACCTTCGAGAATCGACCACTCCTAATAGGCCGACCATAAAGGCCCCCGTTGCTTCGCACGGGGGCCGGGGTGCGGAGGCACCCGGGAGCATTGCTGCGCATCGGCAATGCCTCCAAATCGCAACGTCCCAACAATCGACCAGTCCGAATAGGCCGACCATAAAGGCCCCGTAGCTTCGCACGGGGACCGGGGTGCGGAGGCGCCCCGGGGGCATCGCCGCGAACCGGCAATGCCTCCATCTCACTCCTCCTCGACCTCCTCCGCCTCCTCCGCCTCCTCACAAGCCTCACGTATCTGCTCCAATACCGCGTCGATCTCCGAGTAGATTTCAACGACGTCAAAGCGAAGCACACGCACGCCGTGCTTTTCTGCGAGTAGTTCGTCGCGACGCTCGTCACGCCGCGCCTGCTCCTCATTGTGGTGCCCGGGGCCGTCGACCTCGACTGCGATCCGGCACGAGGTGCAGTAAAAGTCGACGATGAACGGTTCGAGAATGTATTGGCGCCTGAATTTCCTGCCATCGAGCTGCTTCTTGCGCAGCTTCGACCATAAGCGGCGTTCAGGTTTCGTTTGGTTCTTTCGCAATGTCTTTGCGCGCTCTGCGAGTGCTTTTCGGTGGGTGTATTGGTGTCGCATGAATCGCTCCGTTTTGCCTGTGTGATGTGAAACCTCATATAGGTTTTCGGCAAAATGGGTGGGATCGTTGCGTGCAGTTCGGCGAGATCGGGGCGTGGTGGCGGTTCGGGTGGGTTTTTTCTAGGGGGTCTCTGTTTGGGGCGGTCGACGGGTGGAGGCATTGCGGATTCGCAACGATGCCCCCGGCCGGCCTTACGCCGGCCGCCCCCCGCGCGGAGCGGCGGGGGGCTATATGGTCGACTTGGCGGAGGTGGTTCAGAGGCGAACCTGCGAGAATCGACCACTCCTAATAGGCCGACCATAAAGGCCCCCGTTGCTTCGCCCACTCGATCCGAATCAGCGAGGAGGCGTGGGGGGCGACCGATCGGGAGGATCGTCAAGAAAACAAAAAGGATGTAATGATTTTGTTCGACCAAAAACAAACCGGGCACAAAGCCTGGAAATCATTACATCCGGAGACGATCATGCCAGACACTCGCCTCAATGTCAGCCTCCAAAATCACGAGCGTTCCGAGCCGCAGCGAGCAGTGCCCGCTCACTTCAACGAGTATATCGTAGCCTGCGAGCATCTGCGCGGTGAGGGCATTTTCGACGAGATCGAGCAGCAGTTTCGGCTCGACCGAAGCGGCTACCAGTTTATCGACGCGGTGCTGGCGGGGCTGGCCTTTTTTAGCGCCCAGCCCACGTACTCGGGGCTTCGTGGGATGCTCGACGAAGTCAATGGCCGAGGGTGGTCGCAGGCCCTGGCAGCGGCAGGGGGGCGAGACAGGCTTTGCAGCCAGGCATCGATGTCGCGCGTTTTGGGCGACATTCCCGAGGAGATGGCGTGTCGATTCAAAGAGCAGTTGCTCGGAGCATGGACCCCGGCGGCGCCTTTTTCGGCCTACGAGGCTGTGCTGTGGCGCGATTGCACCGGGCAGTCCTGGCACGGCTTCGCCATCGATGGGCGCGTGCAGCCTTTTCGACGCCGGGCGCTGTGCGAGGGCGAGGAGTACCCGCCCGCCCGCCGTCGGGTCGACAGCTTGGGCGCCAAACCGGGCTATTCGGGCCGAAAGCGCGCCGACGTCCAGATGGAGACGTCGATCTTGGAGCATCTGGGAAGCGGGCTTTATCTGGCGATGAATTATGCGGCCGGAAACGGCCAGCTCAGCGATGACTTTGCGCAGGGCCTGGCACTGATAGAGCGATGGGCCAACGCCCGCGGGCTCGAGCCCGGCCGGTGTTTTCTGGCCATCGACGGCCACCAGGGAGGGTTTGCCCAGCTGCGCGCGGCGCTTCGCTCGCCGGTGCACTTTTTGACCCGGCTTCGTTACTACGAGCCGCTCAAAGATCCTGCGGTGCGCGCTCAGCTGGCCCAGCAGACATGGCAGAAGGTCGACGATTCCCGAAGCGGCCCCCAGCGCTGGGCGACCGAAATGGGCGACTACTGGCTTGGTGACGCTCGGGCCAGGCTGGTGGTCAGCTGCTTTGAGCCGACCGACGGCAAGAAGCGCGGCGCCGGATGCTTTGTCGACGGGCTTCAGTACGAGGTCTACGCCTGCGATCTCGACCCGACGGCCTATCCGGCCGCAGAAGTCGTCACCACCTACTACGCCCGGGCCGGCCGCCAGGAAAACGGCTTTGCCCGACTCGATCGGCACATGGATCTGGAGAAGATGTACTCGGATTGCGCGCCCGGCCAGCAGGTCATGATGGCGCTGGGGGTTTGGCTACACAATTTCAGGGCCATTAGGGGCGCCGAGCTCTTCGGCGAGCTCGAGCCTATCGACGTCGAGGCTGCGCCGCGCAAGCTCGAATCGGCCGACACGCTGCCGCTCGCGCCGACCGGTGCCCCCGCACCCCACGCAGCCCCAGCGGCAGGCCGTCCGGAGCCGGCCTCGCTCGCCGTCGGCTTCGAGGCATCGCACGCCTGGTGGCAGGGTGTCACCCGAAAGGTCGAGCAGCGCATCGGTGGGCTCGATGGATTCAGCTATGACGCTCAAACCCGCCAGATCGGCTGTGCGAAAGGCGCCTATCTGGGCCTGTCCGGAATGCGCCAGCGCGGCGGCCGTGTGATCGTCAGATTCCGCATCGGCTCCCCACAAGCCTGCCAGGGCTGCCCCTTCCGCCGCGAATGCACCTCGTCGACGTCGCCGACCTACAGAAAAGAGATCGAGATTCACATGCCGCCGCCAGCCACGCTGGGTGCGCACGACGAGCCAGCTGCGATCCAAGGCCAAGATAAGGCCGCTGACGCGCCGACGCATGGCAGTGATCCCGCTGATAAGGCGTCGCCCTCAACGGCCCTGCTAGGGCTTAGACTGTCGATTCCTGACGACTTGCCCGAACCCGGCGACCTCCACATGCGTCAGCCGGTACTGGTCGCAAGCACCTTTCGCAACGCCTTTCGAAAAGCTGCTCGAAGCCTCAAGGTCGAGGTGACAAAATCTCCACCGGATTCCTCAACTCGCCACGTAGACTATCTGGCGATGACCGCCGCACGTCGCCAGCGACGCCGGAAAACCTGGGACGAGCGGCTACAGTGGAACAGCCTGCCCCAGCAGGCCAACATAACAATCGCCATCAGAGCCCCCTTAACTGCCGCACGTCTTTTACCGGAGGCAAATACCCCCGCATCGGATCCCCCCTTTCAAAACAAGGCGAATAGGTGATCCGAATCGAGTGGGCTTCGCACGGGGGCCGGGGTGCGGAGGCACCCCGGGGGCATCGCCGCGAACCAGCAATGCCTCCACATCGCAACCTCCCCAAGAAAATCCACCAATCCCGCCCTCCCACACGTACTACCTCCCACGACTCACCGAACCACCGTGATGGGAGGGAACGAAGTGCTCGACAAGACGAACTGGCTGACCGCATTGGCGATGATTCTGACGACCGTCGCCTGCAGCGACCCACCCTCACCCCCAGCCCGAGACGTGGGCACGGCGGACACCGCCGACGGCGGCCTCGCCGACGCCCTGACGACGCGGGACGAGCCCGACATCGCCACCGACGACGAGGTCGTCTTCGGGCGCGTGCCGCCCAACACCGACGATTCCAACTGGGAGGGTGAGTGGAAGCGCATGACCGTGCAGAACGTGGGCGAGGCGCCGCTTGTCATCGAGGACATCTACGTGACCGGCAGCGACAACTTTCGAGTGACGTATCCGGCACAAGGAGCCGAGGTGGGGGACGTGTCCCGTGACACCGAGAGTTGGCCCGAGACGCTCGCACCCGACGCCTCCTTCGATGTGCGCGTCTGGTTCAGGCCGGACGACAACCTGCCCGAGCAAGCTACGCTCGTCTTCGAGACGAACGACCCCGACGAGTCGGTGCGGGAAGTTCTGCTGTGGGGCGGCTCCGGGCCGCCATGTCTGGAGGTTCGGCCTGGCGACCAGATCAACCTGGCGCAGGGCGAGCCGGGGCAGGAGGTGCGCGAGCGGGTTTACCTGCAGAACTGCAGCCGCAGCCGCCCGTTGCAGGTCTCGCGCGTCCAGATGAGCGACGATGACGAAGGGCGCTTTGGTCTCGAGAGTGCGTCGACGCCGGTCGAGGTGCCGCCCGGCGAGCGCATTTGGTTCGACGTCGTCTTTCAGTCGGTCGACGAGCAGACGCACACGGGAGAGGTGCTCATCACGAGCGACGACCCGTCCCACGGGCAGATTCGGTTGCCCGTGTTCGCCCGCGGCGCCTCGGATACCGACTGCCCGTTTGCCAGAGCCGACGCCTGGGTAGCGGGCTCCGACGAGCGAACGCGACCGATCGTGACGAGCCCGCTGGAGGGGATCATGCTCGACGCGTCGCGAAGCTTCGATTTCGACGGCTCGGTGGAGCGCTACGAGTGGACGATCTTGGAGCGCCCCGAGGGTTCCTCGGCGCGCATTCTGCCGTCGAGCGATTCTGTCGAGGCGCGCTTCTTCGTCGACCTGGCGGGCTTCTACATGGTCGGGCTCGAGGTGTACGACGACGAGGGCAACGCGAGTTGCAATGGGCGGCAACTCGTCATCGTCGAGGCGGTAGTCGCCGATGACATCTATATCGAGCTTCTCTGGGAGACGCCCGGCGACTCCGATCCAACCGACTACGACGGGACGGACCTCGACCTGCACTACCTGCATCCGCAGGGAGAGTGGGACCAAGCGCCGTGGGATGTCTGGGGCTACAACGCCATGCCTGACTGGGGCATGCAGGGAGACCAGGAGGACGATCCGCGCCTTCTGAGCGACGACACCTACGGAGGCGGGCCCGAGGTCATCGCCCACAGTCAGCTCGAGAGTGTCGAGTATCGTCTGGGCGTCTTCTATCGCGGCGACAATGACCTCGGCCCGAGCTATGCGACCGTGCGGGTGTACGTGGGCGGGGAGCTCGAGTGGGCGTATCCCGCCAAGGAGTTAAGCCAGACCGGGGCGTTCTGGGAGGTTGCCACCATCGAAGGGCCCGATGGGAGCATCACGCCCGTCGATGAGGTGTATGAGGGGTTTCCGGAGGAGTGAGGTCGAGGGTGGGGAGGCATTGCAGGCGAGGGCAAGAGGCCCCCGCACCGAACAGTTCGCGCACATTCGGTGCGAGTGCTTCCAGCTCTCGCAGGCGAGGGCAAGATGCCGCCGCACCGAACAGTTCGCGCGAAAGTCTTCCGCAAATGTGCTTGGATTGGCAGAAACGGTCGATTCTGACCCGCGACCGCGCCCCGTAGTTGAACTGCAAAGAGCTCGCCTCTCTCACCTGCTTCAAACCCACCCAATTCGCTCGTCCGAGACCGCATTGCATTCTTGAACGCCATGCAGCTCTAAACGGCGGGGCGCGGTCGCGGTCGCGGTCGCGGGCGCGGGGCTGCCAAGTTGAGCTCCCAAAAAAGCCACCAATCCCGCCCTCCCACACGTACTACCTCCCACGACTCACCGAACCACCCTGATGGGAGGGAACGAAGTGCTCGACAAGACGAACTGGCTGACCGCATTGGCGATGATTCTGACGACCGTCGCCTGCAGCGACCCACCCTCACCCCCAGCCCGAGACGTGGGCACGGCGGACACCGCCGACGGCGGCCTCGCCGACGCCCTGACGACGCGGGACGAGCCCGACATCGCCACCGACGACGAGGTCGTCTTCGGGCGCGTGCCGCCCAACACCGACGATTCCAACTGGGAGGGTGAGTGGAAGCGCACGACCGTGCAGAACGTGGGCGAGGCGCCGCTTGTCATCGAGGACATCTACGTGACCGGCAGCGACAACTTTCGAGTGACGTATCCGGCACAAGGAGCCGAGGTGCGCGACGTGTCCCGCGATACCGAGAGTTGGCCCGGGACGCTCGCGCCCGACGCCTCCTTCGATGTGCGCGTGTGGTTCAGGCCGGACGACAACCTGCCCGAGAGTGGGCAACTCGTCTTCGAGACAAACGACCCCGACGAGTCGATTTCCGCCGTCGAGTTGTCGGCGAATGCAGGGTTCCCGTGTCTCGAACTGCTTCCAAGTGACGAGGTTCATCTGGGTGAAGGGGCGCCGGGTCAGGTCTTGCGCGAAACAGTTGCTCTGCGCAACTGCAGTCGATCGAAGCCGCTCGAGTTGGAGGACATCGGCATTCGGAACGACGATAGTGGGGTCTTTCATGTCGAAGAGGCTGAGACGCCGTTTGTGTTGGCGCCGGGAGAGCGCGCTCGGTTCGACGTGGTCGCTAGCATCGTCGACGACGGTGGGCCCTACCGAGCCGAGTTGCTCATCCAGAGCAGCGACCCGGCGAATGCGCGTGTGCGCCTTCCGGTGCTAGCGTTTGGGGTTTCCCATACCGATTGTCCCTTTGCTCACGCGGTGGCGTGGACCGAGGACAACCGCGCTCCACGCACCGTGCTCGAAACGGCACCCCTGACCGTTGTCGAGTTCGACGGCTCGCGCAGCTTCGACTCCAACGGTAGCGTCGAACGCTACGAGTGGACGGTGCTGTCGCGTCCCCACGGCTCGACGCAGCGGCTGGTGCCAGCCAACGACGCCGTGAGTCCGCGGCTCTTCATCGACGTGGTTGGTACTTACGAAGTCGCACTCGAGGCGTACGACGGTGACGGCAACGCGAGTTGCAACGAGCGTCAGGTCATCGAGGTTCGCGCCGTGCCGGAAGACGACGTCTATATCGAACTCGTGTGGGACACGCCTGCAGATCCCGACCCCACTGACAACTTTGGGAGCGACGTAGATCTGCACTACTTGCATCCGCACGGACGCTGGGACGATCCCCCTTATGATGTGTTCTGGCGAAACCCATCGCCTGACTGGGGGGACTTTGGCGATGCGTCGGACGATCCGTCGTTCGATCGTGACGACACGGAAGGCGCCGGTCCCGAGGTGGTCACCCACAACGGGCTCGAAAGTCTGAGCTACCGCATAGGCGTCTACTACTACAGCGACACGACTCTCGGCCCGAGTTATGCGACCGTGCGGGTGTACGTGGGCGGGGAGCTCGAGTGGGCGTATCCCGCCAAGGAGTTGGGCCAGACCGGGGCGTTCTGGGAGGTTGCCACCATCGAAGGGTCCGATGGGATCATCACGCCGGTTGATGAGATGTATGAGGGGTTTCCGGAGGAGTGAGGTCGAGGGTGGGGAGGTATTGCAGACGAGGGCAAGATGCCCCCGCACCGAACAGTTCGCGCGCATTCGGTGCGAGTGCTTCCAGCTCTCGCAGACGAGGGCAAGATGCCCCCGCACGTGCGCTGGAGAGTTTAGACAGCGCGATGGTGAGAGTCCATCCGGGGCAAGTTCCGCCCCGAAGTTGAAGGTAACTGCGTCGCCGCGAGGCGGGGTGGGAAGCAACCGAGGTAACGAAGAACCAGTCCGTAGCGAAAGCGAACTCGATTCAGCCAAAGGCACTCGGCGAGCCTATGTGCGGCCGGCGAAGCCCGGATGCCGACGAGCGGTAAAACAGATACGGGAGAAGGGCAAAACCCGTACCCCAAAGCCCACGGCCCCGAACAGACACGGCTCGGTTCGAGGGAACGAAACAGGAGCGTACGCTCGAAGGAAGCCACGCGCACCAAGGAACACACGGTGACGCGATGGGAGTGCATGGTGGTTGGAGACAGAATGGTTCTTAGTGGCTGTCTAGATGAATCCAGGAGATCTGTCACAGACCGGGGTAAGTGATCGTAGCTGGTTCGCCCAAAGTGACCACGGCTGGTTCGGCCAAAGTGATCGGCCCTGGTTCGGCCAAAGTGATCGCAAAATCGGGCGGATGTCGATGACCTGAAACGCTCAGACTGGGAGAATGCAGAGCAGATGGCTTTAGCCCCTGCTCTGGAGGACCCGATGAGCAATGAGAGGATCGACATGCATCGATTACAAGACCTGGTGCGGATGCACCGTGAGGGCGTTGGCTGCCGCGAGATTGCCCGCCTTCTAAAGATGAGTCCCAATACCGAGCGCAAATACCGCCACGCGCTCGATGAGGCTGGATTGCTCAAAGGCGAGCCTTCCGAGATCATCCCACTGGACGAGCTCAAGCAGGCGGTCGCAGAGCTCCTTCCGACGAGCACGCCGCCCCAGGAGACCTCCACGGTCGAGCCGTGGCGCGCACAGATTGAAGAGATGTACGAGCGCACGCGCTCACCCCGAGCCATCTGGGACAGGCTTCGGCTCGAGCACGCCGATTTCGACGGCAGCCTGTCCGCCGTCAAGCGCATGTGCGCCCGCATCAAAGCCGACAGAGGCCCACGTCCGCAAGATGTGGTCATTCGCGTCGAGACCGCGCCAGGAGAGATTGCCCAGGTCGACTTTGGCTATGTCGGCCGACTCTTCGACCCGATGAGCGGCAAAGTCAGAAAGGCTTATGCCTTCGTGATGGTCCTGGGCTTCAGCCGTCTGATGTACGTCGACCTGGTTTTCGACCAAAAGGTCGACACCTGGCTTCGCCTGCACGTCGACGCCTTCGAGTACTTCGGCGGCGTGCCCGAGACGGTGGTGCCGGACAATCTCAAAGCGGCGGTTGTGCGCTGCTATTTCGGGCTCAAGGACAAACCGGAGCTCAACCGAAGCTACCGTGAGCTTGCTCGCCACTACGGCTTTATGATTGACCCGACCCCGCCGTATGCCCCTGAAAAGAAGGGCAAAGTCGAGTCGGCGGTCAAGTACGTCAAATCAAACTTCTTTGCGCCGCGCGCCCTCGAGAAGCTCGACGAGGCCAAGGAGCAATTGAGCCTGTGGCTCGACCAGATTGCCAATCGGCGAGTCCACGGCACCACTCACAGGGTGCCCCGCGAGCACTTCGACGCTGAGGAGGCAGAAGCACTTAAAGCACTGCCGCCGACGCCCTTTGTGCCGGTGGTCTGGAAGAAGGCCAAGGTCCACCGCGACAGCCACGTCGAATTCGAGCGCCGGCTCTACTCGGTGCCGTTTCGGCTCATCGGCCAGACCGTCTGGATCCGAGCTCGAGGCGCAAGCGTCGATATCTTCTATGACGACGAGCTGTGCACCTCGCACAAGCGAAGCGGTCCCAGAAAGAGCACCCATGAGGCACACCTTCCTGAGGGGCGGCGCGATCTGCGCCACCGAAGCCGTCAGTGGTGGCAGGACAAGGCTGACCGGATGAGCCCGATCGTCGGCGAATATGTCGAGGAGGTCTTCGGGGCCGACGATGTCTTCAATCAGCTGCGCGCAGTCCAGGCGATCGTGTCGTACCTCGAGCAGTTCCCCGTCGAGCGTGCCGAGGGCGCCTGCCGAAGGGCTCGCGCTTTCGGAAACTACACCTATCAAGGCATCAAGCGGATTCTGGTGGAGGGCATCGACTTAGAGCCTGCCATCCCGCAGGCCGTCTACGTGCACGGCAAGCTCGCCCACCCGCGTTTTGCCCGAAATTTCGAGGAGCTGGCCCTGGCCGAGGAGGTCTACCATGAGCGCTCGTGATGATCTGGTCCCCATCCTCAAGCGCCTGCGGCTGTCGGGGCTTCTCAATACGCTGGAGCTTCGCGCCGAGCAGGCCGTCGACGACAAGCTTGGCTACGTCGACTTTGTCTATCGACTGCTCCACGACGAGGTGGAGCGCCGCGATGCCAATAAGCTGACGCGCTTGATTCGCCAGGCTGATTTCGAGGCCCACAAAACGCTTCAGGATTTCGATTTCAGCTTCAATCCCAAGATCCCACGCGAGCGGATCATCGAGCTCGGCACCACAAGCTTTGTCGAGCGCCAAGAAAACGTGCTCCTGGTCGGCCCGGCCGGCACGGGCAAGTCGCACATCGCCCAGGCGCTGGGTCACCGGGCCTGTCGAGCCGGCTACAAGACCAGGTATGTCGCCGCACATCAGCTTTTGAGCGAGCTTCGAGCAGCCCGCGCCGACCGCAGCTGGGACAAGCTGATGTACAAGCTGTGCGCGGTCGACCTCCTGATCATCGACGATCTTGGGCTGCGTCCGCTGGCCCAGGACGAGCCGGTCGACCTGTACGAGCTGATACGCCGCCGCTACGAGCAGGGCTCGCTCGTGATCACATCCAACCGCGCCATCGACGAGTGGTACGCCATGTTTGGTGACGCGCTGCTCGCCAGCTCGGCGATGGACCGACTGCTACACCACTGCCACGTCGTCACGCTCGACGGGCACTCGTATCGAAACCCGCCGTCGAAAGCCCGAGCCAAGACGGCCTAAACCCGATCACTTTGGCCGAACCAGCACCTTGAGGAGAACGACGAGAAATCGCCCATGACATCCGCCCGAAAATCGCGATCACTTTGGCCGAACTGAGCGCGATCAGTTTGCCCGTCCGTTGACAGAGATCTGCCGACGGGTCAAAAGACGCCGGCAGAAGTCAGAGCATTCGTAGTAGCGAGGAAACCTGGGAAAGCAGGTGGAGCGAAGGGATGCAGGAAAGTGGAATCAGGAAGGAAAAGAGCGATGGAAGACCAATCGACCCCAGGTGTCAGGATAGTTGTCGCCTCTTCGATTGTTAGTTTCATGGAACGAAGGGGCAACAAGGAGATCCGAGATGAGTCCATATCCTAAAGAGCTAAAAGAGCGTCTTGTTCGACGGATGCTCGACGAAAAGATCAGCCCGGAGAGCCTGGCCGAGCTGAGCGGCGTGGGCAAGACGACGCTTTGGCGGTGGAGAAAGGCGGCGCTCGATGGTGCCTTGCGTGCTGAGGCAAAGCCAGAGTCGGCACCCGAGAGACGCTCTTCGGCCGAAAAGCTGCGTCTTGTGATGGCCGCCGAGGCGCTCGAGGGCAAGGAGTTTGGCGCTTTCCTGCGCGAGGAAGGAGTGCATACAAGCGACCTTCGACGCTGGAGAGCGCAGATGTACGAGGGGCTTGATGGACGCACCAGGGCCAAGAAGGAGGCCACCCAGAAGCTGCGCCAGGCCCAACGGGACAAGCGCGAACTCGAAAGCGAGCTTCGCCGAAAGGAGGCCGCGCTGGCCGAGACGGCCGCCTTGTTGGTGCTCTCAAAAAAGGCGCGCCGGTTGTGGGGGGACGAGGACGCTCCCATGATCGGCAAGAGCGACAAGTCATCCTCGACATGATCGCAGAGGCGGTCTCCCACGGCGCGCGTCAGGCCCAGGCCTGTCGGACCCTGGGCATCAGCGAGCGCACCATACAGCGGTGGCGAAAAGACCCGCAGGCCGAGGACGCTCGCCAGGGACCCCACAGTCGGTGTGCGCACGCGCTCACCGACGAGGAGCGAGCACAGGTGGTCGCCATCGCCACAGGTCGTGAATTCTGTGATGTGAGCCCCCGGCAGATCGTATGCAGCCTGGCCGACCGGGGCGAGTATGTCGCCAGCGAGTCGACATTTTACCGCGTGTTGCGCGAAGAGAAGATGATGACCCACCGCCAGCCAAGCCGGCCGCCGAAGCCCAGGCCGAAGCCCGAATTAGTGGCCGCCAGCCCCGGCCAGGTCTGGGTGTGGGATATCACATACTTGCCCACCCAGGTACGCGGCCGGTTTGTCTACCTTTACTGGATCATGGACTTGTTCAGCCGCAAGATCGTCGGCTTTAGCGTCGAAGACCAAGAATCGATGGAGCTGTCGAGCCGCCTCATTGAAAAGACGATCCTCGCCGAACAGGTCGAGGCGAGCGGACTTTGCATCCACGCCGACAACGGGGCTGCGATGAAGGGCTCGACGCTTCTGGCGACGCTGGAGCGCCTGGAGGTGGCCGCTTCGTTTAGCCGCCCGGGCGTCTCCAACGACAACCCTCACTGCGAATCGAGCTTTCGCACGCTCAAATACCGGCCTGGCTACCCCAAAAAGCCGCTCGACGGCGTGCATGAATGGTCTGAGTGGGTCGAGGCGTTTGTCCGCTGGTACAACACCGAGCACTATCACAGCGGGATCGGCTGGGTGACCCCCGAGCAGCGCCACGCGGGCGAAGACGTCGAGCTGCTACAAAGACGCCAAAAGCTCTATGAACAGGCGCGCCAAAAGAATCCCGCACGCTGGAGTCGAAGGCCGCGAGGATGGACGCGCCCCGAAGAGGTGCGGCTTGCGCCGCTCAATTTACAAGAGACGTAGATAATTCAGACGCGACAACTATCTTGACACATACCGACCCAAGCCGGGTCGAGCCGAGAAGCGACCGCTGGGGATTCCGACCGTAGAGGATCGGATCGTCCAGACGGCGCTCAAGATGGTGCTGGAGCCGATTTACGAGCGAGATTTTGTTCGTCATTCCTACGGCTTTCGACCTCAACGGGGAGCCAAAGATGCGCTGCGACGCGTCGACGGGCTTCTCAAGCAAGGTTATCGGTGGGTGGTGGATGCCGACCTGAAGGGGTACTTCGACACGATCGACCATGATTTGCTCATGGCGCGCGTGGAGGAGAAGGTCTCAGACGGACGCATTCTCGAGCTCATCAATGCCTTTCTTACCTGCGAGGTCGTCGACCAAGGGGAAAGCCAAAAGCCCCACAGAGGCACGCCACAGGGCGGTGTGATTAGCCCGCTCCTGGCAAATATCTTTCTCGATCCGCTCGACCACCTGATGGAAGAGCAAGGGTGTGAGATGGTGCGTTACGCCGACGATTTTGTGATTCTATGCCGGGACAAAGAGCAAGCCGACAAGGCGCTCGACGTGGTCAGAAAGTGGGTGCAAGCCAACGAACTGACGCTACATCCGGAGAAGACCCAACTCGTCGACGAGTCCGAGGGAAGTTTCGACTTTCTGGGCTACGCCTTCAAGCGCGGGAACAAGTACCCGAGCAAGAAGGCCAAACGGAGGTTTCTTTGACCGGATTCGGCAATTGACCCCGCGCACCAGTGGCCACAGCTTGGCTACCATCATCGAGGCGATCAATCGCACCGTCCGCGGATGGTACGAATATTTCAAGCACAGTTATTTCAACGTGTTTGACAGCCTCGACGGCAAGATCCGTAGGCGACTGCGCGCCATTCTGCGCAAGCGCTTCAAGATCTCGGGCCACACCAATCACACCGATAATGTGCGATGGCCCAACGCCTATTTTGCCAACCACGGGCTTTTCTTTATGGCCGAAGCCCGACGGCTGGAACTCGAGTCCTTACGAAAAGGAACCCGCTGACTGGAAAGCCGTATGCGGGAAATCCGCACGTACGGTTTGGAGGGAGGGGCGCCCGGCGAACCGGGGGTCCCTACCCCTATCGAACAGTTCGCGCGAAAGTCTTCCGTAAATGTGTTTGGATTGGCGGAAACGGTCGATTCTGACCCGCGACCGTGCCCGCGCCCGCGCCCCGCAGTTGAACTGCAAAGAGATCGCCTCTCTCACCTGCTTCAAACCCACCCAATTCGCTCGTCCGAGACCGCATTGCATTCTTGAAGGCCCTGCAGCTCTAAACGGCGGGGCGCGGTCGCGGGCGCGGGCTGCCAAGTTGAGCTCCCAATAAAACCCACCAATCCCGCCAAGACAGAACCTCACTCCTCCAACACCCGAAACTCCACACGTCGGTTCTTCGCCCGCGCCTCGTCGGTGTACTCGTCGATGAGCGGGCGGCTCTCGCCGTAGCCGACGTAGGGCACGCGGTCCTTGGCGATGCCGGCGGCCCACAGGTAGCGCACCACCGTGCGGGTGCGCTTGCGGCTCAGCTCGAGGTTGTCGGCCTTGTGGCCGATATAGTCGGCGTGGCCCTCGATGCGGATGCGCATCGTGGGGTTTTCCTTCAGCACGCCGATGAGCTCGTCGAGCACCTTTTCGGAGCCGGGGATGAGCAGGTCGGAGCCCTCGCGGAAGCGTAGGGAGTAGACGGTGAGCACCGCGCCCTTTTTGAAGGTGTCGGGGCAGCCGTCTTCGTCTTGGAAGCGGTTGATCGTCTCGGCTTCGTCGGGGCATTTGTCGTCGTAGTCGACGATGCTGTCGCCGTCGTTGTCGGGGTCGGGGCAGCCGTCCTCGTCGGCGAAGCCGTCGCGGTCTTCGGCTTCGCGCGGGCACTCGTCGTCGGCGTCGACGATCTCGTCGGCGTCGTCGTCGGTGTCGGGGCAGCCGTCGTCGTCGGCGAAACCGTCGAAGTCTTCGGGCTGGTCGACGCAGCGGTCGTCGCGGTCGACCAGGCCGTCGCCGTCGGTGTCCAGGATGGGGCAGCCGTCGGCGTCGAGGGGGCCGTCGTAGTTGGCCGGGACGTCGCACAGCTTCGACGGCTCGACGATTCTATCGGGGCGGTCGACGCGGCTGGCCGTTCCCACGTAGGCGATGTCGACCAGGGCGCGCCAGTCGGGCGTGCCCGTCTCCAGGCCGATGCCCGGGCCACCGCCGATGCTCGCCTGAACCGATCCAATCCGCGTCGCCAGACCGGCGCTCACCTGCTGGCCCGTGCGGGCGTTCGCCAACGAGTAGTGACCCGCCCACTCGACGATGGCCTGAAGGTGGTCGTCGAAGATGTCCGTGCGCGTGCCCAGCCCGAAGGTCACCGCGTCGCGCTGCACGCTCCCTTTGAAGCGCTGCTCGGGGGTGTACCCGTAGCCGACGTTGACGATGGCGGCCAGGGGGCCGAATTGACGGTCGACGATGAGGTTCACGCCGCCGGAGAGTCCGTTAGCCGAGGCGAGCGCCTGTGAGTCACCGGTGGGGAAGCGCACGATGACCAGGGCGGCCAGGCCGACGGCGTCGTCGTAGCGATCGAGCAGGCTGTATTTGGCCAACAGCGCCACGTCGCCAAGCCCGCTGGTGCCCACGGGCGTCAGAGTTGCGTCGACGTCCTGGGCGGCGAGCATGGGGGCGACGAGTGTCGCCGCGAGGTCGTCGGCCAGGCCGACGGTGGCGCGAAGGTGTAAGACCTGGCTGCTGCGTACGAGCGGGATGAGCTCGTCGTCCGGCGAGGCGCGGTCGAGCAGCTGCACCGGCAGGTTGGCGTAGCTGTAGGTCAGGCCGACGCGGTACTCGAAGGCCTCGATGGGGTCGGAGCCCTCGACGGCGATGCCGCCCGAGTCGAGGCCGGTGGGCCGGAAGGTCAGAATATTATAGCCCTCCTGGGCCCGTGCGCTGCTCGGCAGCCACAAGACGGGCGCAGCGAAGAGCAGGGCGGCGCCGAGCGTGACTGCGCGCGCGCCGGTCGACCGGCGACGCCAGAAGAGGGCGGCTGCAAGAAGGACGAGCAGCCACAGGCTCGCGCCGGGGGCCGAGCCGCCGGTCGAGTCGCAGGACCAGCCGGAGCCTCTCGATTCGAGATCGCGCACGTTGGCCGCGTCGGTCGAGCCATCCGGGGTCCAACCGGCGTCGCCGCCCGCGTCGGGGCCGGGGCCACCTGCGTCCGGTCCGGCGTCGGCGCCTGCGTCAGGTCCTGCATCAGTCCCGGCATCGTTTCCGGCGTCCGGTCCTGCGTCGGGTCCTACATCGGGCCAGCCGCCGGCATCTCCCGTATCGCCAGCGTCTCCAGTGTCTCCGGCGTCGCCTCCCGAGTCTCGATCGCACGCGTCACCCAGGCCGTCTCCGTCGATGTCCCCTTGACCGGGGTTGTAGACGCGTCGGCAGTTGTCCGCGCCGTCGGGGACCGAGTCGTCGTCGGAGTCGACGTCCTTGTAATCGGGCACGCCGTCCTCGTTCGAGTCGACCGGCGCGGTCGCAGGGTCGTCGTCGCCGGCTTCTTCGCTGTCGGGCACCCCGTCGTCGTCGGAGTCCTCGTCGACCGCGTCGATGATGCCGTCGGAGTCGGTGTCGTCGGGGCTGTCGAGGTCGTCGCCGATCTCGTCGCCGTCGGCGATGCCGTCGCCGTCGGAGTCGATGGTGCCGGGGTCGAGGCCGTTGTCGGTCTCCCAGGTGTCGGGCACGCCGTCGCCGTCGGCGTCGATGAAGTCGACTTCGACGACCACGCCGCGCGTGTCGCCTGCGCCGACGTCGTCGGTGACCTGCAGGGCCAGCGCGTGGGTGCCGGCGTCGCGCCAGGTGAGCGTCCAGCCAAAGGCGCCGGTGCTGGGATCGAACGCCGCGCCGGCGGGCAGGGGCGTGACCGCGTAGGACAACGTGTCGCCGGAGTCGATGTCTCGGGCGGTGAGCTGCATGGCGAGCACGTCGCCTTCGACGAGGCGATATACCTGTCCGTCGGTGGGCGTGGGGGCGACGAAGGTGGGGGCGTGGTTGACCTCGGTCACCGTGATCGTCACCGTCGCCACGTTCGAGTCCGCGTCGCCGTCGGTTGCCCGGTAGGTGAACGTATCGACGCCGTAGAAGCCGGGATTGGGCGCGTACGTGAACGAGCCGTCGGCGGCGAGGGTCAGGGTGCCGAAGGAGACGTCGGCCTGCAGCGTGGCGCTGAGCGCGTCGCCGTTGGCGTCGGTGTCGTTTGCGAGGACGCCCGGCGCGGAGACAGACAGGGCCACGTCTTCATCGGTAGTGTACGCGTCATCGGCGGCGACGGGGGCGCGCTCGCCGGCATCGCAGACGCCGTCGGCGTCTGAGTCGGGGCCGTCATTAGCGGGCTGATTGTCGGGGCGAGGGCCAAAGCCGTCGACGCCCTGCGAGCAGTCGTCGCAGGTGTCGCCGTCGCGATCTGTGCAACGTGTGGGGTCGCGTGGGGCCGAGTCGCCGGCGTCGGCGACGCCGTCGTTGTCGTCATCGGCGTCGCACGCATCGCCTGCGCCGTCCGAATCGGTGTCGACTTGGGCGGGGTTGGCGACGAGCGGGCAGTTGTCTGCGCCGTCGGCGACGCCGTCGTTGTCATCGTCACCCTCGCAGGCATTGCCGATACCGTCGGCATCGGCGTCGGCTTGCGTGGGGTTGGGCGTGCTCGGGCAGTTGTCGACACAGTCGCCGACCGAGTCGGCGTCGGTGTCGACGTCCGAGACGCCCACCTGGAAGTTCTGGTCCGTGCTCCCGCCTTCGTCATCGGCGACGGTCACCGCGACGTTCTGGGGGCCGACGTGGTCGCAGGCCGGCGTCCATTGCAGCGTGGTTCCGGTGAGGGTGAGCCCGGTGGGCGCGCTCGACACGGCAAAGGTCAGCGGGTCGGCAGCGCCGGCGCGGTCGGTCGCGCTCATGGTGTAGGTATAGGCTTGTCCCACCGTCGCCGAGGTCGGCGGCGTCGAGGTGAAGCTCGGGGCCACATTGCGCACGTCGACTGTGTGGGAGTCGCTCAGGCAAAAGCCGTTGCTCCAGCAGGTGCGCACGCCGATGACGCAGCTCGCCGCGCCGTCGATGGCCGAGGCGTCGAAGACGGCGGTGTTGCCGGTCGCCTCGTCATAGGTGAATCCCGCGGCGCAGTCGAGATCCCAGCTGATCTGGCCGCAGCCGCTCGTGCAGCTTGCAGAATAGGTCTGGCTGCCGGCTTCGGGGACGCTCGAGGGCCCCGTGAGGACGACTTCGAGTTGAGCGACGTCCCACAGGTTCTCGAAGAAGGTGTCGTTGTCGGCCGTGCCGTCGTGGCAGCTCCCGTCCGACAAGAAGTTCGTGTCGGCGATGGCCACGTAGCGCTCGGAGACGCCCACGAAGGCGTCGCCGCCCGACGGGATGCGCATGAGCGGGGTGATGTTGGAGAGCGCGCTGGCCCATCCGGTTCGGTAGGAGCTGACGCCTGCGGTCAGCGGGTGGGGCTCGACGTGGGTCGCGCTCTGGCAACCCGGCGCGAAGGTGCCGCCGGCGTAGACGATGCCCAGGCCGAGGTCTTGGGTCAGCGCGTTGTAGGCGGTGATGGCGCTCGGCGAGAAATTCTCGGCGTCGACGGCTCCGATGACCCAGCCGCCGGCTTCGTAGAACGCGGTGATCTTGGCGCGGCTCGTCGCCGAGAGGTTCTGGTTGAGCAGCAAGACCAGGATTCGATAGCTCGACAGGTCGCCCAGGGTGGTGGAGCGGTCCACGCCGGCTGCTCCCGCCGCCGTCATCGTGTTCGAAAACCGGGTCAGCGGAGTCTGCAGCCCACCTTCACCGTCATAGATCAATACACGGTCACCTTGCTGCGCACTCGCACTGAGCGGCCCAAGGAGCAATACGCTGACGAACAACACGCCAGCCAGTGCCAACCGTCCGTATAGTGATCTCATCCCAAACTGCCTCGAGGTGAAGGCATACCATCAGGATGAGACTATTTTGCCCCGGCTGTCCCGACAAACGTCTTTTCTGTGCAAACGTTTGTGCAAAGATTGTGCAAGTGAATTCTGTGGATTTTTTGGCGAGCCGGCAGGAGGTGCCGGCTCGCCAAGTAGGGAGGATGGCGAAGGGTCATCAGTCCTCGAGCACGCGGAACTCGACGCGGCGGTTTTTGGCGCGCGCCTCGTCGGAGGTGCCTTCGACCATCGGCTTGGACTCACCGAAGCCTTTGTACTCGAGGCGCTTCTTGGCGATGTTGCCGTTTCGCACCAAGTAACGCACCACCGAGCGGGCGCGCTTGCGGCTCAGCTCGAGGTTGTCCTCGTCGTCGCCGCGGTCGTCGGCGTGGCCTTCGACCATCAGGCTCAAGTTCGGGTTCTCCTGCAGGACGCCGATGATCTCGTCGAGCACCTTGTCCGAGGCCGGCAAGAGCTTGTCGGAGCCGGTCTCGAAGCGAATGGTGTGCACGATGACGATGGAGTCCTTCTTGAACTCGTCGGGGCAGCCGTCGTCGTCCTGGAAGCTGTTCATCGTCTCGGGCTTGTCGGGGCAGTTGTCGTTGAGGTCGGCGATCTTGTCGCCGTCGTTGTCCTCGTCGGGGCAACCGTCGTCGTCCTCGAAGCCATCTTTGTCCTCGGCTTTAGCCGGGCACTGGTCGTCGTTGTCGGCGAGGCCGTCACCGTCGTTGTCGTCGGGGCAGCCGTCGCTGTCTTCGAAGCCGTCTTTGTCCTCGGCGTCATCGACGCATTTGTCGTCGCGGTCGGCGATGCCGTCGGCGTCTGTGTCGGGCAGCGGGCAGCCGTCGGCGTCGACCGGGCCGGCGTAATCCTCGGGGGCGTCGGGGCAGGGGTGGGGCGGCTCGGTCTCTTCGACGGGCTCGGTCTTCTCGACCGTCTCGACCGGCTCTTCGGCGGGGGCGTAGGCCACGTCGAGGAACGCGCGCCAGGCGGGCGTTCCCGCCTCACGACCGAGGCCGGGGCCGCCACCGACGGTCGCGACCATTGGGCCGAAGCGGCTAGCCAGGCCCAGGTTGAATTGCTGGCTCGACTGCGAGCTCGCCAGGCCGTAGTGGCCGGCGTACTCGACGAGTCCTTGCAGGGTGTCGCCCATGATTTCGGTGCGCGTGCCGAGGCCAAAGCTGATCAGGTTCTCCTGCTCGCTGCCCTCGAAGGTCTGCGCCGGTCCGTGCTGGTAACCCACGTTGAAGAGGGCGAGGACAGGGCCGAAGCTGCGGTCGGCGATGAGGTTGAGGCCTCCGGCGAGTCCGCTGCGGCTCGCGAGGGCTTCGTCGCTACCGGTCGGAAAATAAGCCAGCGCTTGCGCAGCCAGGCCCAACGGGTCCTCGCCGCGGCGCATGAAACTGTATTTGACCTGCAGGCCGACGTCTCCCAGTCCGCTGGTGCCGATGGAGCTGAAGTTGGCGTCGACGTCCTGGGTGAGCAACATCGGAGCGACCAACGTGGCGGACAGGCTGTCGATAAGCCCGACGGTCGCACGCAGCTGCATGATTTGGCTGCTGTTGATGACCGGCGCGAGTTCCTTGGTGGGGTCGTCGCGGTCGACGAGTTGCACCGGAGAGTCGGCGTAGCTGTAGGTCAGGCCGAACCGATACTCGTACTGGCCGATGGGGTCGGAGCCCTCGACGGTGATCGAACCGGTGTCGAGGCCGGTGGGCTGGAACTTGAGCAGGTTGTAGCTGTCCTGCGCCTGCGCAGCGCTCGGAATGCAGACGAGCAGGGCGACCGCCACGAGACCGGCCGACGCCTTGGCCTGCGGGCGGCGTCGGCGCCACAGGGCGCCTGCGGCCAGGAGCATCAGCAGAATGATACTCGCGTCGGGGGTCGAGCCGCCGGTCGAGTCACACGCGCAGCCGGCGCCTGCCGACATCGCGTTGCCGGGGCGGCGGTGGCCCGGGTAGTCGTCGGGGTTGAGCGGATCGGTCTCCTCGTCGACCTCGACGCCGTCGTCGTAGCCGTCACCGTCGGTGTCGGGCAGCAGCGGGTCGGTGCCCAGCTCGCCTTCTTCGT
This sequence comes from Persicimonas caeni, assembly GCF_006517175.1. Classification (NCBI taxonomy): domain Bacteria; class Deltaproteobacteria; order Bradymonadales; family Bradymonadaceae; genus Persicimonas; species Persicimonas caeni. The sequence goes on from NZ_CP041186.1 coordinate 6,959,475, forward strand.
CGTCGGTCAGGCCGTCGTTGTCGTCGTCGGCGTCGCACGCGTCGCCTTCGCCGTCACCGTCGGTGTCCGTCTGCTCGGGGTTGGCGACTACCGGGCAGTTGTCGTCGTCGTCGAGCACGGTGTCGCCGTCGTTGTCGTCGACGCAGGCGTCGCCGGTGCCGTCACCGTCGGAGTCGATCTGCTCGGGGTTGTTCACCAGACGGCAGTTGTCTTGGCCGTCTTCAATGGTGTCGTCGTCCGAGTCGGGGTCTTGATAGTCGGGTACGCCGTCGCCGTTGGTGTCGATGGCGTCGGTGTCGAGGTCGTCGTCGCCGGCTTCGTCGGCGTCGGTCACGCCGTCGTCGTCGGAGTCGTCGTCGAGGGCGTCGATGGTGCCGTCCGAATCGGTGTCGACCGGGTTTTCGACGTCGTCACCGTACTCTTCGGCGTCGCCGATATTGTCGCCGTCACTGTCGACGAGCGTCGGGTCGGTGCCGTTGGCGTTCTCGATGTCGTCGCTCAGGCCGTCGCCGTCGGTGTCGTCGTCGCACACGTCGCCGGTGCCGTCGCCGTCGGTGTCGTCCTGGCTTGCGTTGGCGTCGACGCGGCAGTTGTCATCGGCGTCGACCACGCCGTCGCCGTCGGAATCGGTGTCCTGGAAGTCGGGCGTGCCGTCGCCATCGGTGTCGACGGGCTCGGTCGCCAGGTCGGCGTCACCGGCCTCGTCGGCATCGGTCGTCCCGTCGCCGTCGGAGTCGGTGTCGAGGGCGTCGAGGGTGCCGTCTTGGTCTGTGTCGTACGGGTTGTCGAGGTCGTCGCCCACTTCGTCGCCGTCAGCGATCGAGTCGCCGTCGCTGTCCGCGGTGGTCGGGTCGAGTCCGTTGTCGGTCTCCCAGGTGTCGGGCAGGCCATCGGAGTCCTCGTCGATATAGGTCACCTCGACGGTGATATCGCGCAGATCTTGGCCACCGGCCACGTCGACGACCTTGAGGTTCAGCGTGTGCGTGCCTGCCTCGTCCCACGTCGGCGTCCAGCTATAGGCGCCGCTGGCCGAGTCGAGCGTGGCGTTGGTCGACATCGGCGAGACCGAGTAGGTCAGCACGTCGCCGGCGTCGGGGTCCTGGGCGTCGAGTTGGATGTCGAGCGTGTCGCCTTCGACGACCGTGAAGGTCTCGCCGTCGGCGGGCGTGGGCGCGATGAACTCGGGCGCGTCGTTGATCGCCGTCACGGTGATCGTCACCGTCACCACGTTCGAGTCGGAGGTGACGTCGTTTGCCACGTAGGTGAAGCTGTCGGTGCCGTTGAAGTCGGCGTCGGGCGTGTAGTCGAAGGACCCGTCGCCGTTCAGCGTGAGAATGCCGTTGGAGACATCGGTCTGCAGCACGGCGGTCAGGTTGTCGCCGTCGGCGTCGGTGTCGTTGTCGAGCACGCCGGGCGCCGCCACGCTAAGCGCGGCGTCCTCGTCGGTGGTGTAGGCGTCTGCGGCCGCCACCGGCACAGGGTCGCCCGCGTCGCACAGGCCGTCGCCGTCGGCATCGGGGCCGTCGTTGGCCGGGTCGATATTCGAGCCCGCCGCAAAGTCGGTGCTCGCAGTCGCCGAGCAGTCGTCGCAGCTATCGCCGTCGCCGTCGGTGCACGAGGACGGGTCGAGCGGGGCGATGTCGGCGCGGTCCAGGGCGCCATCGTTGTCATCGTCGGCGTCGCAGGCGTCACCTTCGGCGTCCGAGTCGGTGTTGGTCTGGTCGGCGTTGGCCAGCAGCGGGCAGTTGTCGGTCGCGTCGTCGACGCCGTCGCCGTCATCGTCGGTGTCGCAGGCGTCGCCGGTGCCATCGGAGTCGGTGTCGTCCTGGCTGGCGTTGGCGTCGGCAGGGCAGTTGTCCGAGCAATTGAGAACGCCGTCGCCGTCGTCGTCAGTGTCGGAGACCATCACCGTGTAGCTCTGAACGTCGGCGCCTCCGTCTCCGTCGGAGACCTCGACGGTGATGCCGTAGCTGGTGAGCTGCCGACAGGTCGGCGTCCAGGTGAGCGTGTCGCCGGAGACGCTAGCGCCCACGGGCGCAACATTGATCGAGTAGGTCAGCGGGTCCGCCGCGCCGGCCGGGTCGGTGGCGCTCATAACGTAGCTGTAGGGCTGGCCGGCGGTGGCCGACATGGTCGGCGTGGAGGTGAACGTCGGGCCGACGTTGTCGACGGTGACCGTCATCGAGTCGGTCACGCAGTAGCCGCTGCTCCCGCAGGCGCGCACGCCCAGCTCACAGGTGGACGGGCCGTCGAGCGTGGCTGCGTCGAAGGTGGCCGAGCCGCCGGTGGCGTCGTCGTAGGTGAACCCGGAGGTGCAATCGAGGTCCCAGTCGATGCTCGAGCAGCTGCCGGTGCAGTTGGCCGAGTAGCTCGCGCTGCTGCCTTCATCGACGTTCGACGGGCCGGTAATGGTCGCGTCGATGGTCGCCGCGCTCCAGATATTGCCGAAAAAAGTGGCGTTGTCGGCCGACCCGTCGAAGCAACTCGGGCTTCCCACGAAGTTCGTGTCGCCAATCGCGATAAACCGGCCGTTGATGCCCACGAGCGTATCATTACTGCTCGGCATGCGGAGCAGGGGAGTGGCGTTGCTGATGCGACTGCCCCACCCCATGCGATAGGTACTCACGCCTGCGGTGAGCGGATGGAGGACGACGCGGCTGCCGGTTCCGCATCCGGAATCGTAATCGCCGCCGGCGAACAGATTACCCATGCCCAGTTGGCTGGTCAGCGCGTTAAATACGGGGATTGCGCTGGGCGAGTAGCTGCCGGCCTCGACCACGCCGATGATCCAGCCGCCGGCGTTGTAAAAGTTAGCCAGCGTGTTGCGGCTCGACGCCGAAAGCGACGTGTTCGCGTACAGGACGATGATCCGATAGTTGGCCAAGTTGCTCAGGGTCGTCGAACGATCGACGCCGGCCGCGCCGGCCGCCGTCATCGCGTTCTGCAGTCGAGTTACGGAGCTGCCGATGCCGCCTTCGCCGTCGTAGACGAGCACGCGGTTGCCCTGCTGGGCGTGAGCCGTCGACGCAGTAAGAGTGATAAAAAGTGCTAAGAATACGCCAATTAGGGATTGCTGAATGCGTAACGCGTTCATCGCGAGCTACCTCACATCGAAAATTTTTCGGGTCGATGCTGAGGAGCCTAGTGCAAGCTCAGGCGTACTACAATCGTTTTTTGTAAAAAATTTACGCGCGTGGGGCTAGGAAGGCTCACTTCAAGCCGTTACAGGCCGCGACGGCGTGAGCCAATTGCTCAGCTTGAGCAGTGCTCCCAGCGTGTGGACGTCTTCGCCGAGCAGGGGGATGGACTGGAGCACGTGCCGGCCGACCTTCTCTCCCAAAGTCTCGATGGAGGTGCGGTCTTTGACGGCGAGCTTGGCCAACGAGCGGTAGTGGGCTTCGAGCTCGTCGCGCATGCGGGCGACCTCGTCGGCGTCCTCGAGGCCATGCTCGCGCAAGAGTTGGTCGATCTCGGCGTCTTGGACGCGCTCGACGTCGACCTGCTGGAACTCGGGGGTGACGCGGTTGATGATGAAGGCCTGCGCCTTCTGGTCGAGCTTGGCCAGCTTCTCGTGGAAGTAGAGCGCCTCTTTGATGCGCCGAGGGTCGGCGCTGGTGATGATGAGAAAGTAGGTGGCCGGGTCGCGCAAGATGAACTCGATCATGTCGCCGCGTTCTTTGAGCACGTCGATCAAGTACTGGAAGGTGTCGAAGAACTCGACCAGGTCGGTGATGAAGTTCTCGCCGAAGATCTTGGACAGGAGCCCCTGAACAACCGAACCGGCGTTGAACACGCGGCTGAAGAAGCCGCCCGACTTCGACTTGTCGGGCAGGAACCACTTGATGATGCGCTCGTCGAAGAAGCGCGAGGCGCGCTTGGGCGTCTCGAGGAAATCGAGCGCGTTCTTCGTCGGCGGAGTGTCGAGCACGACGAGGTCGAAATAGCCGCCGGTATAAAGGTCGTGCAGCTTTTCGAGCGCCATGTACTCCTGCATGCCTGCCAAGGCGGTCGACAGCAGCTTGTAGATGTTGTTTTCCTTGGCACGCTCGAGCGCCCCGGTGTCGGGGGCGTGGCGAGCGACGAGCTCGGCCAGCGTCTGCTCTTGGTCGAGCATCATCGCCCACAACTCGCCTTCACCCGGGTCTGGCAGCTCGTCGAGGTGCTCCTCGAGCGGAATATGCTGCGGGGTATTGGTCAGCTCGGCGAGTCCGAGGCTGTTGGCCAGACGCTTGGCCGGATCGATGGTCAGCACGATGACCTTGCGGCCCATCAGCGCCCCGCGCAAACCCAGGGCGGCCGCGGTGGTGGTCTTGCCCACGCCTCCAGGGCCGCTGCAAACTATCAACCGGGCGGTCTCGAGGCAGCTGGAGACCGGGTCGTGGTCCGTTTGTCGTGTGGCGGGCGTCTCAGACACGTCTTACCCTTCGAAATCGGATGCTAGGAAGCGGCGGCGTTTTCGGCGCCGTCTGGCTGCGTCAACTGCTCGGCCAGCGCGTCGACGATACGCACGCTGCTGTCATCGTAAATCACGGGCACCGGCGTCACGGGCGCGTCGACGCGCTCTTTGAGCAGGCCCAGGTAGTGCTGGTCGCGGTCGTACCATCCCAACGCCAGTGCGTTGCCGGCGACGAGCTTGCTCAGCGCAGGGCCGTCGGCGTTGTGGATGGAGTCCTCGTCGACCTGGCCTTCGTCGCGAAGCTGGCTGAGCACGTTCTCGAAGACCTCGCGGCGTGACGGGTCGACCGGCAGGCTGTGGACCATGTTGATGATCACACCGGTCAGCTCGCGATCGAGCGACTCACGCAGGTTCTCGCTCAACTCGATGGTCTCGTTGACCGGCATCTCTTCGGGCAGACACACTGCCACGATGGCCGTGCGCCGCTCGTCGCGGATTTCATCGGCCAACTGTCGGGCGCGCTTGGCGATGGGGCCCACTTTCATCATGCCGTACAGTGTCTGCGGCACGCTCAAGAATGTGACCGCGTGGCCGCTGGCCGGCAGATCGACGATGACGTGGTCGTAGACAAACTCGCCGCCTTCCTTTCGTTCGGCCTCCTCGAAGATCTGGTCGAGGATGACGAACTCGTTGACCGAGGGGGCGGCGTTGAAGAAGACGCGGGCGACTTTGTTTTGCACGACCGCTCGCGAGATGCGCTCACTGGGTACAAAACGTGTCAGCGTGCGCACGAAGCACTCGCTGGCCTCCAAGTTCTCGGCCCACAGGTTCTCGCCGGCCGGGTCGGGACCGGTGACCTCCTTGCCAATGCCGAGCAGGTCGGGCATCGCCGAGAACGCATCCGTCTCGATGATCAACGTGCGTTTGCCCTGGTTGGCCAACGCCCGGCCCAGCGCGGCAGTGATGGTGCTCTTTCCCACGCCCCCTTTGCCGGTGACGTAGATTAAGCGCTTTTGTCCGAGTGCTTCGATCATCGGTGACCTGATAGCTCCCAATCTCCTTATGTTGCCCACTCCGTCGGGGCCAGCGCGGGATGTACTGAACGCTCGGTGAATGTAGATTTGCATCGTGACTGCCGAGGCGCAAGCTCGAATCCGGCAATCCAAAGATGCACTCGACAGCCGTTCAGTCACACTCGATCTTGTCACTGGTCGGCTCGAGGCAAAAAAGAAGCCCCGGGCACAAGACCCGGGGCTTCTCTTTCAGTCAGAAGACTGCAAGCGGGTTACTCCTCTTCGGAGCTCGCCTCTTCTTCAGCCTCTTCAGCCTCTTCAGCTTCTTCAGCCTCTTCAGCCTCTTCAGCCTCTTCGGCTTCGGCAGCTTCTTCGGCCTCTTCAGCCGCAGCAGCTTCCTCGGCCTCTTCGGCTTCGGCGGCTTCCGCTTCGACTTCTTCGGCCTCTTCAGCTTCTTCGGAGCTGATCGCCTCGGAACCCTCGGCGATTTCGCCGAGCTTGCCCTTGAGGAGGTCGCCGAGCTGGGCGGTTGCGCCCGCATCCTCGGTGTACTCCTGCAGGCTTCCGCGCTCGGAGCGACGCACGAAGTTCTTGATCGACAGCGCAATTTTGCGCTCTTTGGGGTCGACACTGATGACTTCGACTTTGTGCTCTTCGCCAACTTTGACCACCTCACGCACATCTTCGATGCGGCGCTCGGCCAGCTCGGAGATGTGGATCAGGCCTTCGATACCCTCTTCGATTTCGGCAAAAGCGCCGAAGTCGGTGATCTTGGTGATCTTGGCCGTGATGATCTTTCCCGGCGGATAGCGCTGCGGGATGGTCTCCCACGGGTCCGGCTCCAGCTGCTTGATACCGAGCGAGAAGCGCTCGTTCTCGACGTCGATGTTGAGCACGACCGCCTCGACCTCTTGGCCGGCGTCGTAGATCTCGGAGGGGTGACGGATCTTCTGGGTCCAGCTGATGTCGCTGATGTGGACCAGGCCGTCGATGCCTTCCTCGATGCCGATGAAGATACCGAAGTCGGTGATGTTGCGGATCTTGCCAAGGATGCGAGTACCGACGGGGTACTTGTCCTCGAGAAGCTCCCAGGGGTTCGGGTCGATCTGCTTGATACCCAGCGAGACCTTCTTCTCGTCGGTGTCCAGGTTGAGGACCTGAACCTCGATGATCTCGCCTTCGCTGACCACGCGGTTGGGGTGCTTGATGCGACGGGTCCAGCTCATCTCGGAGATGTGGATGAGACCCTCGATGCCTTCCTCGAGCTCGACGAATGCACCGTAGTCGATCAGGCTGACCACCTTGCCGAGCACGTTGGCTCCGTCCGGGTAGCGATCCTCGGCGCCTTCCCACGGGTCCGGGGTCAGCTGCTTGTAACCAAGGCTGACGCGCTCGTTGTCGGGGTTGAACTTGAGGACTTTGACCTGAATCTCATCACCCACGGTGAACATCTCGGTCGGGTGCGACACCCGGCCCCAGCTCATGTCGGTGATGTGCAGCAGGCCGTCGATACCACCCAGGTCGACGAACGCACCGTAGTCGGTGATGTTCTTGACGATACCGTCGATGACGGCGCCCTGCTTGAGCTTGGTGAGGGTCTTCTTCTTGAGCTCGGCGCGCTCGTCCTCGAGCAGCGCGCGGCGGCTCAGAACGATGTTGTGACGGCTCTGGTTGAACTTGATGATCCGGAACGCGAACTCTTGGCCAATATACTTGTCCAAGTTGCGCGTCGGGCGAAGTTCGACCTGGCTGCCGGGCAGGAATGCCTTGACGCCGATGTCGACCTGAAGACCACCTTTGACGCGGTTGGTGATGACACCGCGCACCAGCTGGTCGTCGTCGGCTTTGTCGGCAATCGCGTCCCAGACCTTCATCCGGTCAGCGCGCTCTTTGGACAGCACGCACTGGCCAGACTCGTCCTCGCGCGACTCGACGAGCACGTCGACTTCGTCGCCTTCTTCGAAAAGAAGCTTGCCGGACTCGTCTTTGAACTCGTCGACCGGGATGCGTCCCTCGGACTTGAAGCCGATGTCGATGAGCGCGTAGTCCTCGCCAATCTCGAGAATGCGGCCTTGAGTGATCTCGTTCTCGTAGACGACCTCGATCTCTTGGTCGAACTCTTCGAGAAGAGCCGCAAAGTCTTCCGTTGTGGGTTGTGTGGTTTCCTGGGTTGTCATGAACGACCTTGGGTGAACCGTAAAAAGTTTGAGTTTCTGTGAATGGGCAGAGCCACCTGTTGGCGCCTGCCCGACCAAAAGTTAAACCAACCATCAAAACTACAAGGGATCTGGTTCGCGGTTCTCCCTTCCGAACCAGACACTTATGCAGTCTCAGCGGTGCGTCGCACGGGATAAATGGTGCGCACCTATGCACACACTTCCGCCCTGTACGAAGCGCCGGCGAACTATAGAGACGGGGCAGGGGGCTGTCAATAGCAACGGCAGGACGCCGTTTTTCGCTCTTGGTCCATCGTTTTCAACGATGTTATAGGACTCTCGAAATGACGCCCCCAAGACCCCAAACCCTAGCCCCCCATCAACCATGCACAAACCAGACCACGACTACCGTGAATTCGGCTTCGGCACCCGTGCCATCCACGCCGGCCAGGAACCCGACCCCACGACCGGCGCCATCATGACGCCGATCTTCCAGACCTCGACCTACGTCCAGTCGAGCCCCGGCGAGCATACCGGCTACGAGTACAGCCGCTCGCAGAACCCGACGCGTCATGCGCTCGAAGACTGCGTGGCCAGCCTCGAAGGCGGCAAGCACGGCATCGCCTTTGGCTCGGGATGCGCGGCGACCACGACGATTTTGCACATGCTCGAAAGTGGCGACCACGTGGTCTCGGGTGACGACGTCTATGGTGGAACCTACCGCCTGTTCACCCGGGTGTTCGACCAGATGGACGTCGACTTTTCCTTCGTCGACATGACCGACGTGGACGCCTTCGAGGCGTCGCTGACCGACAAGACCAAGCTGGTGTGGCTCGAGTCGCCGACCAACCCGCTGCTCAAGATTTGCGACATCGAAAAGATCTGCGAGATCGCCCACGCGCGAGACATCCCGGTGGTGGTCGACAACACGTTCATGAGCCCGTACTTCCAGCAGCCGTTGGCGCTGGGCGCGGACATGGTCGTCCACTCGATGACCAAATTCATCAACGGTCACTCCGACGTGGTCGCCGGGATGGTGGTGACCAATGACGACGACATCGCCGAGAAGTTGCACTTCTTGCAGAACTCGATGGGCGCCGTTCCCGGCCCGATGGACTGCTGGCTGGTGCTTCGCGGCCTGAAAACGCTCCACGTGCGCATGCGTCAGCACCAGGAGAATGCTCAGCGGATCGCTGCCTTTCTCGACTCTCATGACGCCGTCGAGCGGGTGATTTATCCGGGACTCGAGTCCCACCCGCAGTACGAGATCGCCCAACGTCAGATGTCGGGCCCCGGCGGCATGATCACCTTCTTCCTCAAAGGCGGCCTCGATAAGGCGCGTCGCATGCTCGAGGCGGTCGAGGTTTTCGCGCTCGCCGAGAGTCTGGGCGGCGTCGAGAGTCTCATCGAGCACCCGGCGATCATGACGCACGCGTCAGTTCCCAAGGAAGTCCGCGAGGAGCTCGGCATCACGGACGGTCTGGTGCGCCTGTCGGTCGGAATCGAGGACGGCGACGATTTGCTGGCCGATCTCGAGCAGGCTTTGGAGGCGTAATCATGTACGTCGGTGCCCACGAGTCAGCTTCAGGCGGGCCTTATACCGCGGTCGAACGCGCCCTCGACGACGAGTGCGAGGCGCTGCAGCTGTTCACCAAGAACAACAATCGGTGGACCCAGCGCATGTGGACTGAGGAGGAGGCTGCGCAATTTCGCCAGCACTACGCCAAGAGCGGCCTGAAGGGGGTGATGAGCCACAGTGCCTATCTTATCAATCTCTGCTCGAAGACGGCCAAGACCGTCGAGAAGAGCAAGGTCGCGCTCGCCGACGAGCTGACTCGCTGCGCCATGCTGGGCATCCCATACCTCGTCCTGCACCCGGGCAGTCACACGGGGCAGGGCGAGGAGGCGGGGCTTCGGCTCATCGCCGAGAATCTCGAGCGGGTCTATGAGACCGAAGAGGATGGCCAGTGGCAGGATGTCACTCTCTTGTTCGAAAACACAGCCGGGCAGGGCACCTGTCTGGGCTGGCGTTTCGAGCATTTGGCCGACCTATTCGAGCGCGTCTTCGATCCGACGCGCTTCGGCGTCTGCTTCGACACCTGTCACGCTCACGCCGCGGGCTACGACCTTACCGAGCGCGAGTCCTACGAGGCGGTCTGGCAAGAGTTCGACGCCATCGTCGGACTCGACCACCTCAAAGCCTTCCATCTCAACGACTCCAAGAAGCCGCTCGGCAGCCGCGTCGACCGCCACGAACTCCTCGGCGAAGGCGAAGTCGGCCTCGACGCGTTCCGCTTCCTGGTCAATGACGACCGGTTTGCCGATATCCCCGCGGTCGTCGAGACCCCGCCGCTCGAGAGCGGTGAGGACAGCTTCGCGGAGATGGTCGCGCTGCTCAAAGGGTTGCGGGCATAGCCCATCAATACACATCCCAAAAGATGTTGAACTGCCCGGTCAGCTGCTCGCTCGACTGCAGCTCGAGCTTCCAGCGCGGCGCGAAGCGGTAGTCGATCTTGAAGACGTTGAATCCCTCCCCCTCTTCGGCGCCCAGACGTAGCGAATACGACACGAAAATCTCCTCAGTGAGATAAGTGCCGACTTGGACGCGGGCGTCGCGGAAGCCCTCTTGGCCCGGCTGGACACGGACGACGTCGAGCGGAAGGGTGCCGGCGAGCTGCTGCTGGAGCAGGCTGGCGAAGATACCGCTCGCGGCCCCCAGGGCGAGGCCGGAGACGCGCGATTCCTCACCTGCGCCCGCCTGGCCGGGGGGGCGCCCGGTCATCAGCACGAAGATAATCTCGGTTTCACTCAACAGCGGGTCACTCTCGAAGACGAGCTTGGGTTCCTGCGCGCGGCCGGTGACGCGCACGATGACGCGCGGCTCGCCTTCGCTGGGCTCGCCAATCTCCTCGGTGATCTCGCGCGGGAGGTAGTTTAGCGCGCGAATGTCGAGCACTGGATTGGGCGGCGAGGCGCCGGTGAAGCGCACCGCGTTCTCCTGCTCCGGCACCTCGAACTCTTTGCCGAGGAGCTCGGCGTTGCCGCGAACCGTGTCGACGGTGCCCAGCATGCTCACGCGCGGGCCGGCAAGGTTGACGGTGACGTCGGCGGTAAACTCGACGTTGGCGATGGGGTGGCGCAGCCAGCTTCCGCGGTCGGCGACAAACCGAATCTGCAGGGGCGTCTTGTCCTCTTCTTCTGCTTCAGGCTGCTCGAGCAGGTTCTCCAGGTCGAGCACCTGGTTCTGGTCGGTGTGGCGTTTGAGCACCACGATTTCTTCGTCGAGCTCGGTGGGGTGCAGGTCGCCACCCTCGTCTTCGGGAATCGTGACCTCCAGCTCCTTGGCGTGGGCGCGAATTCTGTCGGCCTCACCGGTGAAGTCGCCGTCGACGTCGATCGTCGAGGTCACGTAGGCGGCGAAGCCTTCTGCGAAGCCGCCGAAGTTAAACTCCTTTGACTTGATCGTCGCCTCGAGCTCGGTGGGCGTGAATCCTTCGAGGTTCAGCGTGCCGTCGGCGCGCACCCAGCTGTCACCTTCGGCCACATTGAGCTTCTTGATGGCGACTCGCTCGCGAGTGGCCTGAACATTGAGGTCGATGTCCGTAAATCGACGCCCGTAAACGGGCAGGGTCACCGCGCCATCTTCAATCAGCACGTTGCCGAGGATGCGAGGTTGCTCCCAGGTGCCGTTGATGTCGACGTCGATCTCGAGCAGACCTTCAGGGTCACTCACATACTGATCCACGAGCTCCCCGGGCACCAGCGTGGCGAGTTGAATCGGGTCGCTCTTGATTCGAGCCTGAATCTGCCCCTCGTCGAGCACGCTGGCTCCTCGGGCCAGCGCCAGGATATCGGTGGTGATCGGTACGTCCGCCTCGGCGGTCATGACTTGGTTGTACCTTCGGCATACGAAAGCATCGGCTTTGAGCCGGCCGTTTTCGGCGCTGAAGCTCACCGCGATGCTGCCCGTTTGGCCGCGCGCCATCTCCGTGTCGAAGAGCCCGGCGCGCCCGTCGATGTCGGGCTCGCTCAAGGTTCCGCTGACAGTCGCGTAACCTGCGAGCACCCCTTTGTAGCGCGCAAACGAGTAGTCGATGGCCTGCAGCTTGGAAATCGGAACTTTGTTGAGCTGCACGGTCAGGTCGATCGGCAAGTCAGCCAGCGGCTGGTCGCCCACGATGGTCTCGGTGGGCAACGGAAATTTGCCGCTGGCGACGAAGATTTCGTCGGCATCCCATTCGAAGCGGAGCTGATCGATGTGCACCATTTGGTCGCGCAAGCGCAACTCGGTGGCCACATAGATGTCGCGGTACTGCTCCCAGCCGAAGTCGTCGGCGCGAAGCTCGAGGTTGAGGCGCGGGTCCGAAAACGTGCCGGCCCCGTCGATGTCGACCACGATATCGCCCTCGGCGTCGGCCTCGGCGAAGCTCTCGAGGGGGACTTCGCCCAGGTCGAGGTTCGAAACCTCCAACGACAGCTTGAACGGGAGTTGGGCAAGCGCCTTGTCCCAGTCGGGCGTGGGGCGTGTCTCGTCGAGGGTGCGACGCACCCAGTCAGCCAGCGGCATCGGCGTCGACGCGCGCGCTTCGACCACCGGTTCGCCGCGCCACACGAGTCGGTAGCGCGCATCAATGCCGCCCCGGCCTCCGGAGGGAGGGGTGTAATCGGCTTTCAGCGAGGTGGTGACCTGCTCGATCTCCAAGTATTCCCCGCCGATATCACCTGCAAAGCCGATATTATCCCCGGACAATTGCACTTGGATACGCGGATTTTGAATGGTGCCGGCGAGGTACAAGTTTGCGAAGATGGTGCCCGCCGCGTTGTACTCCTCGAGCACGGGCAGTGGCTCGTAGAACTCCTGGAGTGTCAGCGTCGGCACACGCATCTGCAGGTCCATCTTCCGGTTGCGTGGGATGTCGACGTCGCCGCTCAGATTCAGGTCGAGCGGAAGCTCTCCGGAGGCAGCCAGTATCTTGGTGTCATACGCCGTCGCCGACAGTTCGGAGATGTTCAGCAAGCGGTTTCGGTAGGTAGCCAATAGTTTCGCCGACAGCGGTCCGTACCCCTCGTAGTACGCGTTGGTCACGTACAACTCGATATTGATGACGGGGTTGCGCGCGGTGCCTTCGATGCTCAGTTCGCCGTTCACCGTGGCCCGTACGGGAGGAATCATCTTCTCGAGGCCAAACTTCTCGCGAAGCTCGCCCACTTTGACGTTGCCGAGTTCGACGCGCAGGTCTTGCTTGCCGCGAGTGCGGAAGGTGCCCTCGACGGTCAAGAACTGATCGTCGGTCTCGAGTCGCAATTGGTCGAAGCGTACTCCGTCCTCGGTTAGCTCGACTTTGGCGCCCTCGGGGACGCTGAGCGTCGCCTCGGGCGTCTCCAGCTCGAACTGGCGCAGTTCGAATTCTTGGAAGTCGGCATCGGCCTTTCCGGCGGCCTCCAGCGAAATCGGACCCGTCTCCTTGCGTTCGGCGCGGGCGGTGATGTCGAACTGGCGATCCTCTCCGAGCTCGATCTCGGCCTGTAGGGACTCGAGTTGCTCTCCAGCCGCCTCCACTCCGGTGGCGTCGATTCCGACGCTGCCTTCGATCGAGGGCAAGTCACCGCTCAAGTCGAGACGGAGCCTCCCCTGTTGAATTTTGTTGTCACCGGCGCGCAGGTCGGTCACGTCGGCGGTCCCTTTGGCGGAGAACCTGCCGAGCTCGGGGCCTTCGGGCGTCTGGTCGACCTGCGCGGTACCCTCGAGGTCGACCTTGGCGCTGCCGACGCGGTTGTCTTGGAATCGCCCTCCGCGCAGGCTGCCTTGAATATCCCACGAGAAGGGGCTGCCGAGTCCGCGGCGGTCGAGTTCGGCCTGGATGTCGGCTGCCTGAATGTCGATTGACGGGGTGCTCAGTCGGTCGACGCGAACGTCCCAGCTGCTCGAAAGGCTTCGCAACGCACCAAGAAAGTCGTCGACCGGCAGCTGGAGCACGCCTTGGCCTTTGGCATCCACGGCGAGCGATTGCGCTGCAAAGTCGGGCAGGTCGACATTCGCGCCCCGAATATCGGCGCTGAATTCGACGAAGCGCGCATCGGGCTGGCCTTCGACAGGCCCGATGCGGGTAAAGACATCGCCGCGGCTCGAACCGATGGCGTTGTTCTCGAGCTGGAAGTCTTGCAGACGCCAGTCCGCCGTCAATTCTCCCCGCTCGACATATCCGAGGGGCGATTGGGCATCGAGGTCGAGTTTGCCTTCGCTGACGAGCCTGATTCGGGCGAATTTGGTGCTCAATTCTCCCTGTCCGAGCTGCTCGCTCAGTTGTCTCATCTCCTCGTTGGCGTCGACCTCGAGTTGGACGCGGTAGTCCCCGTCGAGCCCGAAAGAACCCGCGATCTCGGCGCGTCCATAAGGCGTAATCGTCTCGAATCGATCGACGCTGTAGGTGCCGTCTTTGGCGGCGGCCTTCAGGTACATCGCGTCGACGCGGTAGTCGTCGACCTGCGAATTCTCGAGCGCCACCCGTGCCTCGGCTGTCAGCTCCTCGGGGTTGATCCCTTCGCCGGCGGCCAAGAGCGCGCCAGTCAAGTCGACATTTCTTCCGCCCAGATCGATGCACCGAGAAGGGCGCAATTGCGAGAATACCGCCGCGGCGTCGTAGCGCGGCTGGGTGAAGTCATCGCCCGCGAATGCCGCCGTGCCCGCCAAGGTGGTCGACGGATCCGAGCCACAGCCGAAGCGCACCAGATAAACGAAGTCTTTGAGGGTGCCACCCACGCTCGCCGAGGCCGTTATCGGGCCGGTGATGGGCGCATCTGGAGCGATCGCGCCTACGAGTTCGTCGTCGACGTCGGCTCGGGCGACCTGGACGAAGAATTCGTCGATGCCCATGACGACTTTGTTGCCCAACTCGTCGGTGCGGGTCTGGAAGTCGACCGCAGCCGTGATGTCTCGAGCCGAAGCGAGCGAGCCGAGGCGGAGTGTGGCGAGTGTCGTCTCCAAGTGCCCCGCGGAACGCTGCAAGTCGAGGTTCTCGGCGACAAACTCGTGCGCCTGTTGGGTCGCGTCGGTGTGGACCTCCGCGGCGAGCCGCTCGAGTTTTCCGCTCAACGCGCTGCCGCCGTACGTGTTGAACGAGCCGCGCAGCTCCAATCCTGTCGCGGCGGCTGCGGAGAGTTGACCTTGTGTCGTCCCCGACAGAATGGACACGATTTGCTTCTGGAGATCCCCGATGCTCGCCTCGGGCTCGTCGAGGCGCTCGAGCCAGGCCTCGAGGTCGGCGCGTCGCTCCTCGGAGAGATTGGTCTCGGTCGCTTGGTCGTCGACCCAGACGAGCAGCCCGTCGTCGATGGCCGCTCGAGCAATGGAGGCCTGAAATTGCGACGGAGGCTTCTTCTCCTCGGGTTGGTCCTTGGTGAGGGTCGCCAGGTTGAGGGTGCCGTCGTCGTAGCGGCGCGCGACGACCAGCGGGCGCTCGACCGAGATTGACTCGATACGCAACTCGCTTTCGAGCAGCTGAAGCAGGTCATAATCGGCGCTGGCTTCGGGCACGCGGGCTGCGACGTTGCCTCGCGCGTCTCGCAGGATAACGCCGTAGAGCTCGGCGCCCCCCAATAGTCCACCTTCGATGCGATCGATCTCGAGTTCGCCTTCGAGTGAGCCGCGCGCCGCCGACAAAATCCGGTCTTTGAGGAAGCTCTTGCCCGCCCCGGTTTGCAAGTAAATCCAGGCACCGAGCAGCACAAGAACCAGGAGCCCGACGATGACGCCGAGTGTGATTCCTAGTCTTTTGAGCCACTTACGCATAAGGCAGAGCGTCGTCCAATAGAGTTACGGCTAGAACGAGTGGCCGATACCGATAAAGAAGCTGTAGTCGAGGTTGAGCTGTTGCTGGACGGGATCCCGCTCCACAGGCAAGAACTCACAATCACTGATCCCCGTTTGGGTCACTTCGTTTTGCACACGACTGGCTGGCCCACATGTGCGAAATCTCGGATCGTTGCTCAAGTCGTTCAAGGTCAGAGCGAAATCCGCGCGCACCGGGCCGACGGGCGTGAGCCAAAAGAATCCGCCGCCCGCAGAGGTGATCAAGGTCGAGGTCAAGTCGCCGAAGTCGGTGGTCTGCGTGCCCAACGCATCGCTGGCCGGGGTCGAATAGAAGAGCTGATCGTTGACGACGGTGGCGACGTCGTAGAACACCACACCCCACAGGGGGCCGATGTCGGCCAGGTTCTTGAACAGGCGAAACCGCGGCTCGAGGGATGCTTCTAGCAGCGTCAGTCCGCCGATGGGGATCACCTCGACCGTTTCGATGTCTCGCGGTCGCGACGGGTCGAAAGCGCCGACGCGAAACAACGACAGGTTGTTGCGCCCCAATCCTCGTAGGCTGTTGGCTCCACCGGCGTACAGTCGGTTTTCGATCGGCACCGGCTCGACACGATCGGTGTCCTCGGCCTCACCCTCGACGGGCTCACGATTGTAGATCGCTCCCACCCGAAACCGCCCCGCCAGTACCCATCTCGTAAACAGGTCGAAGGGGACATAGCCCTCGTTGCCCCACTGGACTTTCACAAATTTGAAGTCGCCGCCGAGCAAGTAGGAGCCGGCGTTCTGGATCGACAAGGCGGTGAAATAGCCTGCCTGCGGGTTGATCGGGCTGTCACGCAGATCGAGCGCGATACGCGGCTCGAGCCACTCGAGGAAGTACTCATCCTCGAAGTCCACCCCCAACTGCGGGGCGGTCAGCAGGGCGCTGCCGACGTTGGAGTACTTGTAGTAGGCGAGGTGGTAGTTCAGCCCGATGGTCAAGTCGTCGAAGAATCGTCGCTCGATCCCCAACGTGCCTTGTGGATTCCATACCGTGTAGCCGACCTCGATGGCGCGGCGGAGCCGCGCGGTTGCCCGCAGCGTGGTCTTCGGCTCGAGGAATTGCGGTTGGCGAAACTCGAGGCGGCTGTCGACGAAGATGCCCTCGTTGTCCGCCTCGGACTGACGGCCACCAAAGAGCAGCGGTCCGGCCGCGGTGGTCACATCACCTGTATTCGAGGCCCACGCATAGCCGAGGCTGTTGAAGTGCTCGAGTCGTCGCAGCCCGCCCAAGAAGTTGCGGCTCGACCAGTTGGCCTGGCCCTGAACGGCAGCGCGATTTGTCTCGATGGACACGCCGGCGCCGAGTTCGACGTTCCACATGCGAGCCTCTTTGAGGCGAATGATGATCGGGACGCTTTGTTCGAGCGCCACACGCGACTCGGCTTGCTCTTGAGCCGACGCCAGGACATCGGAGATGCCCAGTGGGCCGGGCACCTCGGCCTCGGCCTCCTGAATCTCCTCGATATCCTCTTCGACCTCGGGACCGACCTGTTCGAGGGGTTCTTCGACTTGCTGTGGACCCTCACGCGTGTCGTCGGGAATATCGGGGTAGACCTTCTCCGGCGGCTCCTCGTCTTCATCCTCGCCGAGCACGTCGAGCCCTTCGAGCTCTTCGCGGGTCACGCCCGCCTGCTCGAGCACCTCACCAGATGCCTGGTGGGCTGGCAGCACACTGACCAGGCTGAAGACCCCCATGTCGTAGATGTCTTGCTGGGCGTCTTCGAGTTGTTCGCCTGAATAGGCTTCACCCGGCTCGATTTCGATGGTGTTGCGCACGTATTCGGCGTCAATCTCATCGTTGCCGATGATGTAGATCTTGCCGAACTTCGCGCGCGGGCCCGGGTCGAGAAAGTAGAAGACCTGAGCTTCGTTGGTCTGAGGGTTGACCACGGCTCGGCCGCTGATCTCGGCGTAGGCATAACTGCGCTGGCGCAGGCGGTCGACGAGCTCTTTGCGAGTCGTCAGGTACGTCTCCTGGGTGAATACGTCGCCTTCATCGAGCGGCAATGACTTCAAGACCTGCTTTCGCGCCTTCACGTTCAACGGCTCGAGCCCCTCGATCTCGAGATCCTTGACGCGCGTGGGCTGACCTTCGGCAATCCGGATGCTGATACGCACAGCCCCCTTCTCGCGCGATTCGATAATATTCTCGCTGACGATGCGGGCGTTGAAGTAGCCGCGCATCTTATAGAACGTGCGGATGCGCTCGAGGTCGCGGCGCCATTGAATGCGGTTGAAGTACTGGGGCTCGGCCCCCAAAAGCGGCATCCACGAGATGGAAGTACGCCAGCCCGCGTCCTCCTGAGTCGCCAGGCCGTCTTTGATCGTGTCTGCGTCGAATTGCTCGGTGCCGGTGATCTCGAACGAGGCCACCCGCAGCTGAGTTCGTCCGGGGACGACCATGTCGCGCTTTGCCGCTTCGTCTCCCGCGCAACTCGTCACAAGGAGCAGCGCGCACGCAGCTAGCAGCAACCGCCTGAGCAGCGGTCGATACGGTTTGGGACCGGTTGTCACCATTAACGAAATCAATTGGTCAGTCGTGAATTGGCCGCGTCGCCCATCTATTTATCATCATCAAGAGGCAACGCTACGGCGAACCATCATGGTGGAGCCTAAGCACGATATGTCAAAAGTTCACCGACGTCACTTGTGGCTAGCAGGCGTCAAACGTATACAAAAAGGCCACCAACGTCACAGTTTCTTGTGCCGCCTCGATGGGCTATAACAGATGAAGAAGTAGACGTGATAGTGGAACTATTGCTGGAGAAACTGTGGATACTTTAAGCGCTCGTCTCATGGCCCCCTTGCGTTATCTGGCTGCACTTGTCTTGATGGTGGTGGTACTCGCCTCAGCGGCTCCGGCGTATGCCGATGGGCCGATGGGTCGGCAATTTGGACTCGGCTTGGCGTTGGGCAACCCGACGAGCTTCACCGGCAAATACCACCTGGGAGCCAAGCAAGCCTTGGATTTTCACGTGGGTGTCTTTCATGCTTATGGGCGAACCCGTTTCGACGACTCGCTCTTCTTAGGTGGTGATTACCTGTTCGAGGTGTGGAATTTTGTGGAGAACGGCACGGTCAGCGTTCCGTTCTATGCCGGACCCGGCGCGGCGCTCATCTTCGACGTCGATGACGACTATCGCTGCTACGACGAGGGACGCTGGCGCGACTGTGGGGACTACGATTTCGGTCTCGGCCCGCGCATGCCTATCGGGATCGGGGTGGAATTCCAGAAGGCGCCTTTCGAGCTCTTTTTGGAGTTGACCCCGACGATGTTGATCGTATTCCACGACCGATACCACGATGACGACGTCAGTATCGACTTGGATATCCCCAACTTCGCCCTGATCGGTCGGTTTTATTTCTAGGAACTCATGGACGGCGGCGACGACAATCCGAAGGAGCCGCGCTCTCGGACGCACCTGCGCGAGTTGGCGCAGGCGCGTGACTTTCTGACCAAAGTCATCGAGGCGAGCCCCGACGCGATCGTCGCCGCCGAGTGCACCGGCGACATCGTCCTGTTCAACGGCGCGGCCGAAGCCATTTTGGGCTGGAGCGCCGACGAAGCGGTCGGCATGCACGTTCGCAACCTCTACCCGCCGGGCGACGCCGAACGCATCATGGAGATGCTTCGCTCGCAGGAGCACGGCGGGCCCGGGCGCCTCGTGTCGCGTCGCGAGGTCGTCTGCAGCAAAGACGGCCGACAGATCCCCGTCGAGATTTCGGCGGGGATTGTCTATGAGGACGGGCGAGAGAAGGCCACCGTCGGCATCTTTACCGATCTGCGACAGCGCCTGGCGATGGAGGAGCGGCTCGAGGAGGCGACCGCCAGCCTCGAGCGTACCCGTCGCAAGGCGCTCTTGGCCGAGTTGGCCGGCGCGGCAGCTCACGAGCTCAACCAACCCTTGACCAGCTTGCTTGGCTACGCCGAGTTCGTCGCGGAGCGTCTCGCCGAAGACTCGACGCTGCAGCGGCCCGTCCAGATCATCATGCGCGAGGGGCAACGGATCGCCGAAATCGTGCGCAAGATCGGTCGAATCACCAGTTACCGCACCAAAGAGTATGTCGCCGGGGCCAAGATCGTCGACCTCGACGCTTCGCTGTTCGACAGCGATCCTGACTTCGACCCCTCCCTCTGGCTCGACTCCGAGCAAGGGGAGAGCGAAGAACCCTAATTTTCCGTCCGAGGATAACTCAACGAGAAGATGCCTACTGCCACACCCAAATCGGCTCCAGCGGACTCGACAAAGAAGAGCGCGCTGCAGACCGCCGTCGCAGTGATGATGCCTGCCCTCGATCAGGTGGCCGCCATCGTCGTGGTCCACGACGAACAAGGGTTTGTCGTGGCATGTAATCGTGCCTTCGAGCAACATACGGGTCTATCGACAGCGCAACTCGCCGGAGAGCGCCTCGAGGCGATCGGCGAGTTTTCATGCGACGAGCAAAGCCCGGGCGTTCTCGATGCGGTCCTCTTCGACGCGGACGGAGGCGAGGCCCTGGCTTTGAAACTTCGCGAGTGTTCCCTGGGGTTGGAAGCGGGGACCGCGCTCGTCGGGCATCCCGAACAGGCGTCTTTGAGCGAGCTTGAAGATCGTCTGGCTCAGGCTCAACGCTTGATGGACCTCGGACAACTCGCCACCGGAGTCGCTCACGAGCTCAAGAATCCGTTGACCAGCATTCTCAACTACGCTGACTACCTGCTCGACAAGTACCGCGGCCAGTTTTTCGAGAAGCGAGACGGTGAGCGCCTGCAGCGCATCGTCGACGGCGTCGAGCGGATGGATCGGTTCGTGCGCGACTTACTCCAACTGGCGCGTACCGACGAGACGCTGTCCTACGAGAGTGTCTCGGTCCACGAAGCTGTGCACAGTGCGGTGGGGCTCTGTGCGATCACCTTGGACTCGGCCACCATCAGCGTGACGAGCCGGCTCGAAGCCCCAGAGGCGCGTGTCTGCGGGGTGCGAAGTCAGCTCGAACAGGTATTCGTCAATCTGATTACCAACGGAGCCGACGCCATGCCTGCCGGCGGTGGCTCCATCGAAGTCGCTGTCGAAGCGTGCGATGGCACGGTGGTTTGCCGGATCACCGACGACGGGGAGGGGATGTCCGAGTCGACGCGCGAGCGTATCTTCGAGCCATTCTTCACCACCCGTGCGGAGTCTGACGGGACCGGTCTCGGGTTGGCGCTGGTCCGCACGATCGTCGACCGTCACGGCGGCGAGATTTGTGTCGAGTCGACGCCGGGGCAGGGCACCTCGTTCATCGTTACCTTACCACTGGCGGACTGAGGAGTTCTCTGTGATCGGTTGGTTGACAGCAGCAGTCATCATCTTGTTGGCGGCGCTCATCCTATGGGGGCTGCCGCGATTGGCCGCCGGCCGCAAGGTCGCCGCCCAAAGCGGGGAGCTGACCGAGGCGCTGGTCGTGCTCTCTCGAAGCCTCGGCTTGGAGCGCTGCGATCGACGCACCGTCTTTGGTGACATCGTCCATCGGCTCCGCGGGGAGTTCAACCGCCTGCGCGTCGACATGGAAGTGCAGGTGGGTCGAAGCTGTAGCTTCACCCGCATCACCATCGACTTTCCCCAGCCGCTCGACCAAGAATTGACCATCTTGAGCGACCGAAAGCCGGCGGTGCGAAACTGGCTGCTACGTCAAAAAGAGGTCGAGCTGGGCGTCGAGGAGTTCGACCGCGACTTTATCCTGCTCGCCCGTCACGAGCGGCGCCTGGAGGCAATTCTGTCGCCGGCGATCCGATTCCAGCTTCGACGGCTGATGGACAAGGTCGACAAACTCGAGGTCGGAGACCATGCGTTGCACGTGATGGTACTCGAGATGACCGAGCCAGACGCTGTCTCGGCTCTGCTCAAAAAGGCGCTGGAGACCGCCGAGCGTATTTACTCCACGGCCGTTCAGCTGGGCCCTTCGCCGTCGAAGGTCGAAGCGAGCGTCTATTCGCAGGCAGCTGCAGACATCTACAGCCGTGAAGAGGAGCCTGTCTCCGGTGAACCCTCGAGCTCCTCGTCGTCGACCGCCTCAGGCGAGACTTCATCGGGCTCCCGATCGCCCGCTTGATCGGCGTCCTCGGGGTCGTCCGCTTCCTGTGAGGTGACGGCTGCTTGTTTCGTCACTGCTTGCTTCGTCACTGATACGGCCGCCGCGCGCAGTACGCGATCTTCGTGGACGTAGCCGGGCCGGAAGCATTCGGCGACGCTGCCGGCCTCAAAGTCCTCGGTCTCCACGATGGTGACGGCTTCATGAACATTGGGGTCGAATGCGTCCCCGGGGCAGGGGCTCACAACTGCGATGCCGTGTTTTCCGAGCACGGACACGAGCTCCCGGTCGACCATCTCGAGGCCTTCACGCAGCGCGTCGATGTCAGCGGACTCACCCGATTCGGCGAGCGCTTGACCGAGCGCATCGAGGGCGGGCAGCAGATCGGCGGCAAAATCGAGGTGGCCGCGCGCTTCCACGTCGCTAAATTTTCGGCGCATGCGCTCCACGCGCTTTTCGTGCTCCGAGCGCAGTTGGCCGAGTTTTTGCTGACTCTGAGCCTGCAGGTCGGTCTGACGCCGGCGCGCCGTGACGGCGTACCAGGTGAATCCTGCGATGCCGATGGCGATGATTGCGAGCAATACTTCGATCAAGAAATCCTCCGCGGAGGCAGGTCGATGGACGGCGGTGTTTGTAGCTCAAAAAGAGCTGGCATAAAACTCTTGTTGACCTTGTTGACAGCGGTTGAGGGGCGTGCTAGATAATTCCGCCCACGGCGGCGTAGCCAAGTGGTAAGGCAAGGGCCTGCAAAGCCTTGATTCACCGGTTCGAATCCGGTCGCCGCCTCTAATATAAGCAAGTCGGAATGCGTGGTGTCGTCGACGGCATCACGCATTCTTTTTTCTTGCGAAATTCTTTGTGATCCGTCCCTGACGTAATCATTGACCCCGGGGGCGTTCGCATCTATCGTATTCTCGGCTCGCAGTTTGTCTTTACGTAAGCAGTGCAGGAGGCCAGAGCATGGAGCCGACGCGCAAGGTGATGATACTCGACGACAACATCCTCGATGTGATGGAGGTCGAGGAGTACCTTGAAGAAGGGGGATATCAAGTCGTCAAGCTGTCTTCGCCGAATGGCGTGCTGTCGAAGATCGACTACGAGCAGCCCGAGATTCTTCTGCTCGATATGCAGATGCCCCGTCTCAACATGGAAGAGCTGCTCGAAGAACTTCGCGGCTCGGTCGAGTACGAAGATTTGGTCATCGTGCTCTTCAGTGACATGGAAGCCGAGACGATGCAGCAGTACTGCATCAACAACGACATCAACGGATATTTCTGTAAGTCGATGGACGTCACCCAGATCGCTGACTTCCTCGACAACTTTTACGAGATCTGAGCCGACGCCCGGGGGCAGGCCGCCACAGCGTGGTCTGGCCGCCGAGAGCCCTCTCCACTCGCCTGCTCGGGGCTGATCGTTGCCCCGAACCGAACACTTCGCGCGGGGAGCGCTACCTACTACTCGCGTCGCGCAAAGCTCCCAACAGGGTACTTTCCATGACCGATTCTGGTGCGCAGTCCGATCAAGCCGAAAAATCAACCCAATCAGACAACGGCGCCGCCGAGAGCCCCTCGCAAGGGTCGGCCACGGTGTGGATTTTGGTCGATCGCTCGGCCTACCAGGCCGCGTTCGAAACGGTCGCCGAACACCTGCGCGATGCGGGCTGCGACGCTCAGATCGTCACGATCACCGAGGTGATCGGCTCGGTCGCCCGCGAAGCACTCGCCGGCGGCGCCGAGCGTCTGCTGCGCGGACTGAAGGTGGCCTTCCAGGGCCGCACCACCGAAGAGGACTTGCTCGGCGCGGTGCGCCGCGCGCGCCCGGACGTCATCGCGGTGACCAACCCGCGCTACGGTCGTGCGCTGAGCTTTCTCGAGTCGCTCTCGGGCATTCGCACGTTGCAGGTAGGCATTCTGCCCGATTTCAACCTGTCGACCGACTGGATCAATAGCTCCCTTCAGGCGTTCATCGTGCCGACCGACGAGCACCGCGAGCGTCTCGTCTCGAGTGGCTTTCTCGGTGACCGTGTGTTGGTCGCCGCCCCTGCCATCCAGGCCGGCTTCGCCCGCGAGGTCGAGCGCGACGAGACACGTGGCCAGTTCGGCTTCGACAAAGAAAAGGTCGTGCTCGTGAGCGCGCCCGGGTTCTCGCCGCATATCCTCGAGAAGATGGTCTTCCAGGCCACGCTCGTCGAGGCGGACGCGCGCTTCGTCTTCCATCACGAAGGTGACAGCGCTTGCGCCGCGGCGCTCCGGCGTGCTGCCGACCAATATGGGCTACGCGCGGCGATGTTCGGCAAAGTCCCCGACCTCGAACGTTTCGTGGCCGCCAGTGATCTCGTGGTCGCGCCCACGACGGAGCCCCTCTTGGCCGAGGTCCTCGCGCAGGGCCGGCCGCTGTTGCTCGTCGGCGCTGAAGAGCAGGGCGCTGCGCAGGCCGAGTTTCTCGGCGAGCGCGGCGCGGCGCATCATGTGGTCGACGTACTGCGGCTCGGCAGCGAGATCGAGCGCATGCTCGACGACGAAGAGCTCGCCAAGGCGACCGAGGCAGCCGAGGAGCTCGGGGCCATGGACGGCAGCGAACAGGTCGCGCGCGCCTTGCAATTGGCCGTCGAGAATGCCGACGACTGGCTGTCGGCGCCGACGGACGCCACCGGAGGGCCCCAGCAGGAGGCGCCGGGTGATGAGGGCGACGAAGAAGAGACCACGTTCGAGGCCGGCGGACCCTTCGAGACGATCGGCACGGGCAAACCGAAGCGTGAGACGGCCGAAGCCGAACCCGAAGGAGACAAGGCGCAGCGTACGCGGCGCGAGCAGACTTACACGGGGATCTCGGCCGCCGAGGCCAAAGAGCAACTCGCCGAGCTCATCTTGATGGAACGCGAGCTCGAGCGGAAGCTGGCCGAATGTGAAAAGCAGCAGGAGCGCTGGCGCAACCGCCTCGAGTTGGCGCGAGAGTGGAACGAGCAGGACTTGGCCGACGAAGCCAAAGAGATCTTGCGCGGCTATTTGAGCGACGCCGAAGCCCTCGAAGAGGACCTCGTCGACGTGCGCCGTCAAAAGCAAAAGCTCAAGCGCGCCGCCGGTGCATCCGGGCCGAGCTCGGATCGTCGGGCGCTCCCCTCGGGTGACGGTGAGCCCGACCGTGAGCGTCAGGTCGAGGAGCGTTTCCGGAAGATGGAGCTCGACCGCGACCTGGACGACCTCAAAGACAAGATCCGGCGCGAGCTCGGCGACTGACACGATGCTCCGATTCGCAGTCTATTTTCTACTCGCCAACGTGATCGGCGGGTTCTTCCTGTGGCTCGCCGCGCGCGATCTACCTTTCGATCAGATCGGAGGGTATCTCGAACAAGCCGACATGGCCCACCTGGGCCTATGGGCGGGCGTATTTGTGTTGATCTACGCCGTCTGCCACTGGGCACGCATTTTTCGATGGTCCTACCTGGTGCGCCCGTTGGGCGACG
Organism: Persicimonas caeni; assembly: GCF_006517175.1. Classification (NCBI taxonomy): domain Bacteria; class Deltaproteobacteria; order Bradymonadales; family Bradymonadaceae; genus Persicimonas; species Persicimonas caeni. The sequence goes on from NZ_CP041186.1 coordinate 6,984,406, forward strand.
ACATCGACACGATGACGGTCCACCGCGTGTGCACCGTCGGCTTCACGGCGATCATCTTGTTGCCGCTCCGGCTCGGAGAACTCGTAAGGCCGTACTTGCTCGCGCGGCGCACCGAGTTGCCGATGAGCGGGGTGTTGGCGACCGCGGTCGTCGAGCGAGTCCTCGACGGTTTGTTGATGACCGGCTTGCTCTTCGTGACGCTCGCTTTCTACAGCGGCGATCGCGCCACCGGGTTTGCCACCACAGCCGGGCTGATCGCCGCGGCCATTTTCGTGCCTGCCTTGTTAGTCTGTCTGCTCGCGTTTTGGCGCAAGGACTGGACCCTCGAGCTTCTACGACGCATCGGCAATCCAATCTCGGAGGGGCTCACCGAGAAAGCCACCGGCATGCTCGATGAATTTATCAAGGGCTTCCGCGGCCTGCTCGAAGCCGACGAGCTCGGTCGATACCTCTTCATCACCGCCCTTTATTGGTTCACCAACATCTTGTCGATGTGGGTGCTCGCACACTTGGGCTTCGGCCTCGACGTGACCATGTGGGAGGTGGCCACCGTGCTGCCGATTTTGGTCATCGGGATCATGATTCCGGCCGGCCCGGGGCTCGCGGGCAACTTCGAGTATTTCATGGCCAAAGGTCTGGCGCTCTTCGTGGCCGTCGAGGTCGCCGAGGTGGGCGCTAAGGTCGCCGTATTCGCCGCCGCGGTGCACGTGCTGCAATTCCTCGTGATCGTCATCCCAGGGTTCTTCGTCATGTGGAGCGACCCGGAGGCCCGCCACCTCATCCAGCTCTCCAAGCAGGCAGAAGAAGCTGTGCCGCACGAAGACGCGTGATACGAACTCCGCCGATATCTCGACATGCCCCACACAGGCGGTTAAGATGCCCGCGGGAGGAATTCCGGAGCCTGTTCAACCGCTCTTGGGATAGCAAAGCGCCTCATCTTCACGGGGCGCGTGACTAGTGGTGTGACACCGAGATTCGATTCACCTTCGCCGGACTAGCACCGCCAGCTTCGGCGCTCACTTCTCGGCGATGCGCTGCATCGCCTGCGGGGTTCGCATCCGAATCTGGCGGCGCTATCCTCGCCGAGAGGTTGAATCTCACTTCGCTGTCACACCACTAGCGATTGACACTTTTAGTTTTCGCTTGATAATCGTTGTGGACTTTTTTTGCGCGAAGTAGCGTAAGTCTGCCGCAAGGAGGCCGCGTGGTTTCCCTGACAGAGAGACAACGCAAAGTATTGTTTCGGGTGATCGACGAGTTCATCGCCACCGGAGAGCCGGTGTCTAGCGCGTCGGTAGCTCGTAGCAAGGTCGTCGACGTCAGCTCGGCGACCATCCGAAACGTCATGGCGGATCTCGAAGAGTTCGGGCTTCTGCTCCAGCCGCACACCTCGGCAGGGCGCATCCCGACCCCGGCGGGGACGCGCCGCTACGTCAACTACTTGTACGCGCAGAACGAGCACTTGCAGAACCCCTACCGCCACGAACTCGACCGCGAGTTCTGCGGGTTGGGGGATAATGTCGAGAGAGTGACCAAGCGCGCCGGTGAGCTCATTAGCCGGTTGTCGAGTCTGACGAGCATCGTCTCGATGGCCAGCCTGCAGAACGTGCGGCTTCGCGATATCAAGCTGTCGCTACTCGGCGACAGTCGAGTGCTGGTGATCTTGGTGGCCGAGGACGGGCGGGTCTACAACCGGGTCGTGCGTATGGGCGAGGCCATCGGAACCGACCTGCTGGCAAAGACCCAGAAGTATTTGACCGACCTGGTCGGCGGCCAGACCCTGGCGCAGGTGCGCCGTCGAGTCGCCGACGAGCGGCGGCTGGCCGAGGCGCGCTACCGCGACTACGTCGAAAAGGCGCTCGAAATCGGGCGCAAGGCGCTCGAAGAGACGCCCGAGCTCGACGTGCACGTCGAGGGCACGCTCAACATCTTGGACCATCGCGAGTTCTCCGACGACGTCGACAGGCTGCGTGAGCTGCTCCGTGCGCTCGAGGAGAAGGAGCGTGTGGTCCAATTGATCGACAAAGTTTGTGAAAACCGGCGCCCACAGGCGTTTATCGGCCCCGAGCTCGGCTGGGACCTGGGTGACGATCTGAGTTTGATCGTTTGCGATTATTACCGAGGTGACGAGCATATGGGCATCATAGGGGTTCTCGGGCCCATCCGCATGGATTATGCCCGGGTCATTCCTCTGGTCGATTACGCGGCCGATGTGCTATCGAGGGAGCTGGCGATCGATGATTGAGGACCGCTCCAGGGGGCACGAGTGGCGGTCGATTGTAGTTAGACCATTCTGATTTGTTATTTCCACGCAGGAGTGCGCGCGTCGCGAACACGAGGGTGACGCGCGGGCTCGTTGGGAGGCTTTAGCTTTGACTGACGAGAGGCAGAAGTTGAACGAGACACTTGCAGACAAGCCATCGAGCGCCGACGAGAACTCGCAGGCCGACCAGACTGATGACTCGCAGCTCTCGGAGTCCCCTGAAAGCAGCGACAACGACACTCCCGAGTCCGAGGAGACCTCGCAGCCCCAGAATGAAGAGGTCGGCGAGGAAGCGTCCGAAGCCTCCGAGGCGAGCGAAGTTTCCGAAGCCAGCGAGGCGTCGGAAGCCAGCGAAGCGTCCGAGGCGAGCGAAGCTTCGGAAGACGCCGAGGCAGCCGGAGCGGGCCAGCAAGATGAAGGGCAGCCGGACGAGGCCCAACAAGACGACTCCGAACAACCTGCTGCAGAAGAGGCGTCCGCGGACGAAGAAGAACTCGAGGGCTTGTTCCTGAGCCCGGACGATGACTCCGAAGACGTCATCGAAGTCGACTACTCCGAGGAGACGGCGGGCGGCGGCATGGAGGTGCGTCAAGAGGACGTCTCCGAGCTGCACGACCAGATCGCGCGTCTCGAGGAAAAGGTCGAAGAGGCCGAGCGCGAGCGCGGCGAGTTCAAGGAGCGTTGGGTGCGCGCCGCCGCCGACCTGGAGAACCTGCGCAAGCGTGCCAAGCGCGAAAAGGAAGAGCAGCGCAAGTACGGCAACGACAAGCTCGCCCTCGAACTTCTTCCGGCGGTCGACAACCTCGAGCGTGCGCTGGCACATGCCGAGAAGAGCGACGACTCGGGCTCCATCGTCGACGGCGTCAAGATGGTCTATCGCCAAATCTTGACCGCTTTCGAGAAGCACGGCATCACCGGCTTCGAGTCGAAGGGCGAGAAGTTCAACCCCGAGCAACACGAAGCGATCCAGCAAGTCGAGACCACCGAGCACGACACGGGCACGGTTGTCGAGCAGTATCAAAAGGGTTACTTCATTCACGACCGCCTGCTGCGCCCCGCGATGGTCTCTGTTGCCAAGCGCGTCGCTGGCGGAGATAATGATCAACAATCCGAGGCAAGCGAGGCTTCTGACTCGAGCGAAGCAACCGACGAAGGAACGACGGACGCCGACGAGTAAGCCGATGCCTCCAGACGCCCGCGAGGCCCACCGGTCGCTGTCATGATCTACGCGACCGACGCCGAGCGTGCGTCTGAGACGCCGCCGAATCGTGAATCAACGTAAACCGAATCAGGTCTACACCCCATGGGCAGAACGATAGGAATCGACCTTGGTACCACCAACAGTTGCGTGTGCGTCCTCGACGGTGATGACCGTGTAGTCATCCCCAACGCCGAAGGCGCGCGGACCACGCCCTCGGTCGTCGCCTTCACCGAAGACGGCGAGCGACTGGTCGGCCAACTGGCCAAGCGTCAAGCCCAGACCAATGCGGAGAACACCGTCTCGGCGGTCAAACGCCTGATCGGTAAGCGCTACGACGACGAGGACGTCCAGCAGGCCATGCGGTCGGTGCCGTACTCCATCGTCGAGTCGGACAACGGCGACGCCTGGGTGGCCGCGCGAGGCAAAGAGTACTCGCCGCCCGAAATCTCGTCGTTCGTGCTGCGCGAGATGAAGAAGGTCGCCGAAGACTTTCTGGGCGAAGAGGTCACCGACGCGGTGATCACGGTGCCCGCCTACTTCAACGATGCCCAGCGTCAGGCGACCAAAAATGCCGGAAAGATCGCCGGGCTCAACGTGCTGCGTATCGTCAACGAGCCCACCGCGGCTGCGTTGGCCTACGGGGTGGGCAAAGGCGACGCCGCCGACGACCAGACCGTGGCGGTCTACGACATGGGCGGCGGCACCTTCGATATCTCGATCCTCGAGCTTGCCTCGGGGGTCTTTAGCGTCGTGTCCACCGCCGGCGACACTTTCTTGGGCGGTGAAGACTTCGACAACGTGATCATCGACTGGCTCGCCGACGAGTTCGAAGCCGAGCATGGCATCGACCTGCGCGACGAGAAGATGGCGCTGCAGCGCCTCAAAGAGGAGGCCGAGCGCGCCAAGTGCGAGCTGTCGACCAAAGACGAAACCGACATCAGCCTGCCGTTCATCTACTCCGACGAGGAAGGGCCCAAGCACTTGGAGACGAACCTGTCGCGCCAGAAGCTCGAAGAGCTGGTCGGCGGGCTCGTCGAAGAGTCGCTCGGGCCGTGCAAGCAGGCGCTCGACGACGCCGGGCTCGACAAGAGCGACGTCGACACCATTCTGCTCGTCGGCGGCATGACGCGCATGCCGCTTATCCGTCAGAAGGTCAGCGCCTTCTTCAACAAGGAACCCGACGCCTCGGTCAACCCCGACGAGGTCGTCGCCCTGGGCGCCGCCGTGCAGGGCAGCATCGCCCGCGGTGAGCTCACCGACGTGCTCCTGCTCGACGTCACCCCGTTGACGATGGGCGTGGAGACCGCCGGTGGCGTCTTTACCCCGCTCATTCCCCGCAATACCACGGTGCCTTGCAGTCACACCGAGGTCTTCAGCACCGCGCGTGACAACCAGTCGATGGTGCGCGTGCACGTGCTGCAGGGCGAGCGCAAAATGGCCGCCGACAACAAGAGCTTGGCCAAATTCGAGCTCGTGGGAATCCCACCCGCCCCTCGAGGCGTTCCCAAGATCGAAGTGACGTTCAGCATCGACGAAAACGGCATGGTGAATGTGCGCGCCAAAGATATGGGCTCCGGTAAGGAGCAAAGCGTCAACATCGTGGCCGACGGCGGTCTGAGCGACAACCAGATCGAAGAGATGATCGAGCAGGCGGCTCAGTTCGAAGAGCAGGACCGCCTCCAGAAGGAGCTCGTCGAGATGCGCAACGAGGCCCAAGGCCTGTTGTACTCGACCGAGCGAAGCTTCAACGAGTTCGGCGACGCGCTGCCCGAAGACGAGCAGCAGGATATCGCCAATGATATCGCGACCATCAAAGATCTGGTCGAGGACGCCAACAAAGAAGAACTCGAGGCGATCATTGCAAACCTCGAAGCATCAGCCTATCGCTTGGCCGAGGCGATGTACGCCTCTGAGGCCGAAGACGAAGCATAAAAGCAGTTAAAATATGTCTATAAATCCCTACGAGGTGCTCGGCGTCTCGCGAGATGCAGAACTCTCCGAGATCAAGGCGGCGTACCGCCGTCTGGCTATCAAGCACCATCCGGACAAAAACCCCGACGACCCCGACTCCGAGGAGCGCTTCAAGGAGGTCAACGAGGCCTTCGAGATCTTGAGTGATCCGGAGAAGCGCCAGACCTACGACCGCTTTGGCACGACCAAAGGCTTTGGCGGTGGCCAGGGCTTTGGCGGCCAAGGATTTGGCGGCCAGGGCTTCGGCGACGTGTTCGACATCTTCAGCAGCATGTTCGGCGGCGCCGCCGGCGGCGGCCGCGGCCGACGAGGCCAGCGTGGCGCGGACTTCAAAATGGAGTTCGAGGTCACCTACAAAGAGGCCGCCGAAGGTGTGAGCCGTGAGGTCGAAATCCCCGCCTTCGAAGATTGCGAGACGTGCGATGCGACCGGCGCCAAGCCGGGAACGAGCGTCGAGACCTGCTCGAATTGCGGCGGCCGCGGTGCGGTGCGCGTGCAAAACGGCTTCTTCTCGATGATGCGCTCGTGTCCGCGCTGCGACGGCACCGGCGAGGTCATCCCCGAGCCGTGCCAGGACTGTGGCGGCAAGGGCATTCGCCAGACGACCGAGACGCTCGAGGTCGAAGTGCCTCCGGGCGTCGACACCGGCCAGAAGCTCCGGTGGACCGGCCGCGGTGGCCCGGGCGCCGACGGTGGCCCGCCCGGCGACCTCTACATCGTCATTCGCCTGGAGGACCACCCGCTCTTCGAGCGCGAGGGCAACAACGTCATCTGCACGGTGCCCATCAGCTTCACGCAAGCGGCGCTCGGCGGCAAGATCGAGGTCCCCACGCTCGACGGCAAGGTCAACATGACGGTGCCTGCGGGCACGCAGACGGGCAAGACCTTCCGGCTGTCCGGCAAGGGCTTCCCGTCCGTCGGTGGCCGCAGTCAGGGTGACCAACTCGTCAAGGTCGTCGTCGAGACGCCGGTCAAGTTGACCGATCGCCAAAAGGAGTTGCTCACCGAGTTTGCCGAAGAGGGCGGCGAGGATGTGCACCCGGAGCGAAAGGGCTTCTTCGACCGCATGAAGGAGCTCTTTGGATAGGACGCCCAGACAAGCTGCCATGCGAACAGGTGCAATCATTTGGGTGGGGATTCTCACCGTGCTCTGTTTGCTGGCAGCCCCTGTGGCGCACGCCCAAGACGCTTCTGCGGATCCTTCCAGCGCGGCAAAATCTAGCAAAAAACGTTTCGCGATTGGTGTCGCGTTGCCTCTCTCCGGGGAGTATGCCCCGGTGGGAAAGCAGGTGCTCGAGTCCATCGAGCTCGCCGCGCGTGACCTCGGTGTGCGCCTCGTGTCGAAGGACACCGAGGGCACGCCCGTGGGCGCCATCGAGGCGGTGCGCGAACTCGCCAAGGACGACGAGATCCTCGCGGTTTTGGGCCCCATCGGCCGACGCGAGTCGCGCGCGGCTGCTCAAATCGCCCAGCGCGAGGGCATCCCGCTCTTCTCCTATGCGAGCTCCGACGCCGTCAATCGCGCAGGCAACTGGGTCTACCGGCTGCGGCTCACCCCGGCCGAGCAGGCCCGCCAGCTCGCCGACGCGGTGCGAACTCACCTTTCAGACCAGAAGCGCGTCGGCATCCTCTTTCCCGAGTCGAATTACGGGCGCGAGGCGGCGGTCGCCTTTGCGACGCGCTTTGCCGCCCTGGGCGGCGAGGTGAGCGCGGTCGCGAGCTATCCGGAGAAGACCACCGATTTTCGAAAACCGCTCGACGAGCTCGTCGGAAAACGGGTGCACCTGGGCAAGCGCGCGCGCTACGGAAAGCGGCGCGCCGACGGCGACGGGTACGCCAAGATTCGTCGCAAGGCGTCGGTCGACTTCGACCTGCTCTTTATCCCCGACTTCCACGGGCGCATCTCGCGGCTTCTGCCCTTCTTGCCGCAAGCCGGCCTCCAAACAGGGGAGGGCGGCAAGGGGACTGCGGTGCAGATGCTCGGCCTCGCCGGCTGGCAGGGCTCGTCGATGAAGCTGACCGGCGCGCACGCCGCCGGCGCCATCTACACGGATCTATTCGTGGGTGATGCCGACGGCGGCCGCTCCGAGGACTTCGCCACGATGTTCGAGGGCAAGACCGGTCGGCGCCCCGTCGACCTCGACGCCGAGGTCTTCGACAGCGCCTGGATGGTCGCCAAACTGCTCCAGAAGGCCCAGAAGCGCCATCAGGCGGCCGCGAACAAGCCGTCGACCGCCGAATTGCGCCTCTTCTTGGCCAACCAACTGCCCCGCAAGCCAGAGTTTAGTGGCGTGAGCGGTGATCTCGGCTTCGGACAGCAGGGGGCGCCCGTTCGGCCGGTGAAGCTGTATCAGTTCGACGTGGATGGTACAGTGACCCCGTTTCGGTAATCACCAGCTTTCTGTTTTCAGAGACGAGAAGACGCTGTGGAGATTCGCTGTGACAACTGCTCGCATGTTGGCCCCGCCGCCGAGGTTCGCCCGGGCGCAGGCGGCGTGGTGCTGGTGTGTGAGAACTGCGAGCACGAGAATGTGCTGGACGTCGGCGAGACGACCACGAACGCCGGTGCGGGGCGCGACGCCGAGGCTCCCGACGCATCGAAGGCCAAAACACCCCAGACTGCAGAGCTCGATGCGCCGGACAAAGAGCCGGCCGAGGCCAGGGCGGGTAGCTTCGAGAGCAACGACCAAGTCCGCATGTGGCTGCGCGAGGACGCCCTCAAGGCGCTCATCCCCGAGCCGGGTGTGGGCCCGCGTTGCCGCAAATGTGCTCAGTTGCTCTCGCCCCACGCCGACAACTGCACCCGTTGCGGGTTGAACCGCGACGAAGCCGAGCGCCATGCCCCCGGCGAGGCCCCTTGGGAGCGCGCGCCGCAGGGTAAGGAGAGCGAAAAAGAGCAGGCCGAACTCTTGTGGGAGTCCTTCGCAGAAGACCCCGGCTCACAGAGCCTGCAGAAATTCGTCGACTTTGTGCGCGACGAGGGCCTGCTCGACCTGGGCATCCGCAAACTCCGCTTCTATCTGGTCGACCATCCCGACGACGATGAGGCCGTCGGGCACTTGCGCGATCTGGCCGAGAGTCTGCAGTCGAAGATCATCGTCGCCCAGGTCCAGGCGCGGGCGAGCGCCGACTCGTTTCAAGAGGATGTCAGCCGCTTTCGAAACCGCATGCTCATCGGCACGCTGGTCTTCTGGGGCGGGATTTTCCTTTTGTTCTTGATGTTTTTCTGGGATAACTGCGCAAGTGGTATACCTAATTTCTGACGGACGTTTGTGCACGGGTTGACGCAGCAAAGAACCCGGCCACGAGGCTGATGTACCGAGAATTCGACTTAATCGAGCGCATCTCCAAGATCTTTGGGCAACCTGAAGGGGTGACGCTCGGGATCGGCGATGATTGCGCCGTGCTCGATCCGGGTCGCTTCGACCTGGTGACGACCGATACGATGGTCGAAGGGGTGCATTTTCGTCGTGACTGGAGCTCGCCTCAGGATATCGGCTTCAAGGCGCTGGCGGTCTCGTTGAGCGACGTCGCCGCGATGGGCGGCGGCCCGGGCGCCTTCTTCTTGAATCTGACGCTTCCCAAGGACGAAGACGAGGCGTTTGTCGAGGGCTTGCTCGAAGGGCTCAAACAAGCCTGCGTCGAGCTCGGGCCTGCGGGGTTCGAGGTGTCGGCTGCAGGTGGTGACGTCACCGCCACGCGGGGTCCGGTGGTCATCACGACCACGCTGCTGGGCGAGGCGTCTCCTGCCGGCCCGCTGATGCGAAGCGGCGCCGTGCCGGGCGACCGCATCGTCATCCTCGGCCCGACGGGGCTCGCGCAGGCAGGCGTCGAGGTGCTCGAAGCCGGCCTCGACCCGGACGATTACCCGGCGCTCGTCGCTGCGCACCGGCGGCCGACGCCGCTCGTGCGCCAGGGCGCGCTGCTGGGCCTCTATGGTATCCCCTCGGCGCTCATCGACGTGACCGACGGATTGGCCCAGGACCTGGGGCATATCCTCGAGCGCAGCAAGGTCGGCGCGTCCATCGAGACGCATCACCTGCCGCGCCACGACGAATTGGTGGCGTTTTGCGAGGCCACCGACGCCGACGTGCTCGGCTACATGCTTCAAGGAGGCGAAGACCTTCAGCTTTGCTTCTGCGTGCCCCCGGCGCGCATGCCCAAGCTGTGGGAGGTCGCCCGGCGCGAGGATTGGGACGTCTTCGACATCGGCGAGGTGCGCGGATCCGACGAAGGTCTGCGCGTGCTCGGCCCCGACGGCCAACCCCTGGACATCGAAACCATCGGCTACCAACACTTTGCGGACTGATGAACGACTCGAGCGACAATTTCGAGCAGGCCGTCGCGCACAAGGCCGTCGTCGAAAAGCTTTGGAGCGAGCCGCTCTTTGAAGCCTGCCGCGACCTTCTTCCGACCCCCGAGGGGGCGACGGTGCTCGTCGCCGAGGCTCGCTGCGGATACGTGCCGCTGCAACTGGTCGAGATGCTCGAGGACGACACACGCGTCATCGCGCTCGACTCGCACGGCTCGATGCTCGACCTGGCGCGCAAGCGCGCCGAGGGCGGTGACGCCGAGGACCGCATCTATTTCGTCGCCCAGCGCGTCAACAACCTGTCGTATGCCGACGACGTCTTCCAGGCGGGCGTGTGCATGGCCGGTCTGCAGACGGGTCGCCAGGCCAAAGAGGGCATCGCCGAGTTGGCGCGAGTGACCAGCAACGGCGGCAAAGTCGTCGTCGCCGCGCCGCTGGGAACGAGCTTCCCCGAATTCTACGACCTGCTCGACGAGGCCCTTCGCTCCCACGGAATGGCCGAGGTCCTGCCGCGTATCGAGCGCATGGGGCGCTCACTGTTGAGCCCCGGCTTGCTCGGCCACATCGCCAACGAGAGCGAGCTGACCAACGTCAGCGTCGAGAAGCTTAGCTGGAAGCTCGGCTTCGACGGCGGGCGCGACTTTTTGCACTCCCCGCTGGTGCGCGAGACCTTCTTTCCGCACTGGCTCGGCCTCATCCGCTCGTCGGACCGCGAGCCCATTTTGCGCTACATCTCCGACGCGATCGACACCTACTGGCACGGAAAGCGCTTCGAGACGTCGATCGAGGCGGGCGTGGTCGTTGGAACGGCCCTGTGAATGCCCTCTGACCCGCATTCTGGGCGACTCAGACGAGTAGACGGAAAAATCTGAAATAGATGTGTTGACAGGGTCGTTTTCCTATGGCAAAACGCCTCTCCCGTCGACGAAGACGGCACATATTCCGGCATAGCTCAGTTGGTAGAGCAGGCGACTGTTAATCGCCTTGTCCCTGGTTCGAGTCCAGGTGCCGGAGCTTCCGAAAGGGCGAGATTCTCCCACGAATCTCGCCCTTTCGTCGTTCTTGCTCCCCGGATTTTTGGAGGCAGACCTTCCTGGTCTGGTCACGCCTCCCAACTCAGCCAAACACCACGAACGTCTGGAAGAGACCCACCAAAAGGCCGAGCACCGCACCCACGAGCAACAACTTCCACTCGTCCTCCTGGAAGATCGGGCGCAACAGGCCGGTAAATTGGTCGGGCGGCAGCGCTTGCAGGCGTGTGCGCAGCGTGTCTTCGAGGTCGAGGGCCTCGTTGGCGTACGGCTCGACGTCGTAGAGTGGGCCGCTGGGGACGGCCTTGACCACACCGCGGGCGACACGTTCTTTGAGGGCCTCGAGGCCGTCGCTGCCCAGCAGAAGCGTGGTGACCGGGCCGGCGGTGGCGTCGTGGCGCGCGGCGGCATCTTGGACGTGGCGGTCGATGATCTCGAGCAGCCTCGCGCTTCCAGGGCCCTCGAACATCGCCTTCATGATGTTCTCGGTGGTCACGATATTCTCGGTGATCAGCCGGGCGTAGGCCTCGCTGACTTCTTCTTGGCGCTTCAAGAACGAGCCCTGCCAGGTCAGCCCGAGGACTTTCTTGGGCGAGGCGGGCTCGAAGATCATTTTGAGGGCGGCGAAGTTGGTCAGATACCCGATGAAGAAGCCTGCGACCGGCATCAGCCAGTTGGCGTCGTAGAAATACCAGGCGACCATCAAGATCAGGCCGAACAAAAACCCGAAGTAGAGCCCCGAGCGCTCGATGAATTTGAACTCTTCGCTGCCGCACTCCAAAAAGATCTGGTTGAGGAAGGCGCGGTCGGCCAACAGCGCCGAGACGGCCATCTCCTCGAGGTCGAGCACGTCGTCGATTTCGAGGCGCAGGTCGGTGAGCGACTCGCGGATGACCTCGTCGGCGTCGGCGGCCGCCCGCGCGTAGATCTCCTGGCGGGCGGGCTCGGGGATGAGCTTCCAGATCTCGGGGTAGCGCGCCTGCATCGTCTCGTCGATGACCTGGCTGAGCATCTTCTCGACGCCCGGGGAGAGTTCTTCGACCACCCGGTCGGCGTCGAGGCGGTCGACGACCTCCTGGACGCCCACCAGCCGCGTGGTCATCAGGTCGACGGTGCGTCGGGCCATCGACTCGGCCTTGGCCGGGATGATGCCCTGCCAGCCCAGAAAGGGGCGCACGCCCACGAAGTTCAGCGGGTAGAAGGTCATCTTGAGGGCGAGCACGTTGGTGCCCCACCCGACGACCGCGCTGGTCACGGGGATGCTCAGGTAGCGCCAGATATCGCTGATGGCGAGCTCGAACATAAGGCAATCTCAATCATCGAGGAGTTTGGACCACAGCGGGCGCGTCAGGCTCAGGGCCAGGAAGACGAGCGCCGGGCCGTATTTCTCGCGGCTCCACAAAAAGCGGTACTGACCCATCAGAAACGGGGTGTCGAGGAAGGCGTCGGCGAGTTGTCGGGACTCGCGGGCGTTGATCTCTTTGAGCTCCTCGCGGGTCGAGCCTGCGCCGAACTCGCGGGGTTTGTCCGCTTCGATCCACTCCTCGGCGATGGCTTGGGCGCGGTCGAGCAGCTCGTCGTGGGCGGTGACTTCGTCGACGAGCCCGATTTCGAGGGCCTCCTCGGCGTCGGGCTGCCAGCCCTCGGGGCCGAGCATGCGCTGGGCGTTCTCTTCGCCGATGAGCCGCGGCAAGTGCACGCTCGAGCAGCCCTCGGGGGTGACGCCCAGGCGAGCGAACGGGGTCGAGAAGGTCGCCTTCTCGGAGGCGATGATCGCGTCGCACAGGGTCGCCGAGGTGACCGTGGCGCCGATGGCCGGGCCGTTGACGGCCACCAGGATCGGCTTGTCGAAGTCGATGAAGTTGTCGAACAACTCCTGGTTGTGCTTCACGATCATCTCGTGGAGCCGACGCGGATGGTCGAGCTGGATGGTCGACGAGAGGTTGACCCCGGCGCTGTAGTAGGGGTCGGTGCCGGTCAAAATGACCGCCTCGACGTCCTCGTCGGCCTCGGCGGCGTCCAGGGCCTCGAAGAGCGCCTCCATCATCGCCATGGTCCATCCGTTGAGCTTGCGCGGTAGGTTCATGCGCAGGGTGCGCACGTGGTTTTGGGTCGAACTGACGATCAAATCTTCAGACATCTCTTTGCTCGCTGCTTGATGGCGTTGTTGGACGCGACGGACTGTACACGCCTGCGGGCGTCAATGCACGTTGCGAGGTGTGTTTGTGGTGCTCGAGACGGACTTGCATTGGCGGAGGCGTTGCAGGGTTGTGGTTTGCATTGGCGGAGGCCCTGCAGGGTTGTGGCGCCCGCTACATAGGGCGCCCTGAACTGCGGGCGTTAAGGACATGAGGGCAGCCGTGGTGAGATGTTTCGGGTTGTCGAAGCCGACGTTTCGTCATCCACAACAACCAGGGCGTTACAATTCGCAGCCCCTATGTCCTTAACGCGCGTAGTTCAGCGCGCCCCACGTAGATGGCGCCACGCCCCAGCAAGGCCACCTCTACCCAAGCCACACCCCAGCAAGGCCACCTCGACGCAAGCCACCCCCCCAAAACGAATCAGAGGGTTACAGAACGCCCTTGTGCGTGTAGATCAAAGACCAGCACATCATCCCAACTCACGGAGGAATGCAGATGCCGACCTACGACCCATCCAACGCCGAATGTCTCGTCTACGTCTACCGCGAGGGCCTCGCCTCGGCGGTGGGGCACGACCTGGAGATCGAGGTGACCGACTTTCGCATCGAGGTGGGCGGCGACGGGGCAGTCGACGCCGAGTTTGCCGCCGACTCGCTGCGCGTGCGTCACGCCGTCGAGGATCGCCAGCCGCGGCCGGGCAAGTTGTCGGCCAAGGACAAAAAGAAGATCGAGCGCAATATCCAGAAGGACGTGCTGGAGACGAAGCGTTTCCCGGTGATTAACTTCAAGTCGACCGAGGTGCAGCGCACCGACGGGCGCGTGCGCGTCGACGGGGTGCTCTCGTTGCACGGCGTCGAGCGCAATCTAGGGCTCGACGGCCGGGTCGACGGCGACCAGACCGTCGCCGAGGTCGGCTTCGACCAGCGTGATTTCGACATCGCGCCGTACAAGGCGCTTCTGGGCGCGCTCAAGCTCAAGCCTCGGGTCGACGTGGTCGTTCGCGTGCCGTTCGTGCCGTCGGAGTAGGCCCGTACATCGTCTTTCGGAAGGGATAGCCTGCGTATGAATGAGACGCTGCTGATCGCCCTGAGCGGGTTCGGCATGGGTTTTATCGGCTCCATCCCGCCCACCGGGCCCGTGGCCCTGATGGTGATCAACCGCGCCTTTAAAAAGCAGCGCAAATTCGCGTTCGCCGCCGGCGTGGGCGGCGCGCTCGCCGAGATCGTCTACTCGGCGCTGGCGGTCACCGGCGTCGGGCTACTTCTCCAACACGTCAACCTCGCCGGCACGCTCATTCGGGGCCTGTCTACGGCCGTGCTCATGGGCGTGGGGCTCTACTTTTTCTTCTCGCCGGTCACCGAAGAGGATATCCAGGAGTCGAGCGATCGGCCCCAGAACCTCTCCTCGGCGCTGTCCCACCTGGCCAAAGGCTTCTCGGTCGGCATCGTCAACCCCACGCTGATCCTCAACTGGACGGTGGCCGTGGCGTTTTTCTTCTCGCTCTTCGGCCTGACCGCCGATCTGGTGGGCCAGGTGCTCTTCGTGGTCGGCGTGGGCGCGGGGATCATTAGTTGGACCGCCGTCGAGGTTTGGATCCTCGACAAGTTCCAGCAGCGCTATTCGATCGACCTGCTGGGGCGCATTCAAAAGTGGGTCAGTGTGCTGGTCATGGGCGGCGCGATTTATCTGGGTTACCAGACGGTGGTGAACTTCGGCTGAGCCCTTTGGGGCGTCGCACGCCTTCCGAGCCGCGCCGAGCCCGTCCCGCAGAAATCTCTGGGCCACCGAGCGGGTCGAAGGCAGAGCGACAGGAATCTCTGGTCGTTCGAGCCGTTCGGACGGGAAGCGAGGAAAATCTCTGGGCGTCCGAACGGCTCGGGAGCAGTTCGACAACAATCTCTGGGCCACCGAGCGTCTCGGAAGGCGAGCGAGGCTGCAAATTGTGGCGCCGGGCCTCTCGGAAGCAGCGCGAGGAAAATCTCTGGGCGTCCGAACGGCTCGGGAGGCCTCCAAGAGCGCGCCAGTGGCGTGACGCCGAAGGTGAATTCACGGAAGACTCTCGCGGTATTTGCTCGGTGCGGGGGCATCTTGCCCTCGTTTCGGTGCGGGGGCATCTTGCCCTCGTCAGCGAGAGCTAGAAGCACTCGCACCGAAAACCGAAGAGTCTTCGTGTAGTTCTTAGATAGTGACGGCTGCTGCAGAAGTGCTTACGTTCTGATCAGACCAGCTCAACGAGACACACAAGACAAGCACAGCGAATCATAAGGGGGGCTTATGCGTCGTGCGGGGGCGATTGCGACTGCGGCACGGGTGTGCGTGATATTTGTCGGCCTGACACTTGTCGGCCTGATAGGCATGACCGGGTGCTCGTCGGGAGACGCCGGGCAGGGCGACGGCTTGGATGCGGGCGTCGAGGGCGAGTGGCTCGACAGCTCGCTGCCCGAGGGCGACGCGGTGAGCCGTGGGTCCGAGCTCGAGTGCATGCGCGCCGTGGGCGGAGAAGGCACCAACGAGCTGCACCAGATGATCGTCGACGCCGACGGCAACGCCATCGTCGCCGGGCGCTTCCAAGGGACCATCGACTTTGGGCGCGGGCCGCATCGCAGCAACGGCGGCTTCGACCTGTTCGTGGCGATGTTCGACGCCTCTTGCGAGGTCGCGTGGGCCGTGACCGCCGGCGGGCCCGGCGCCGACCTGGCGCGCGATCCCTCCATCGGCCCCGACGGCCATATCCTCATCACCGGACATATCAGCGACTGGGTCGAACTCGCCGGGCGCACGCTCGACGCGGGCGACGACCGCGCGCTGCTGTTGGCCAAGATATCGCCGCAGGGCCGGGTGGTGTGGGCGCACCACGAGGCGGGCCAGGGGGCGATCAGCGGCAGCTACGCCACCCACGACGCCGACGGCAATATCCTTGCGGTGGCCGAGCTTCGCGGCGACAGCGACTTCGTCGGGGGGAAGACCGTCGAGCGCAGCACCGTCGACCGCAACCTGATCGCCTTCTCGTCGGGCGGCGAGCGGCTTTGGGAGACGCGTTGGTACGGCGAGGGGGCGAATTTCGTGACCGGGGTCGAGGTCGGCGACGACGGGCGCATCTTCGCCGTCGGCGAGTTTCGCGGCGGCCTCGACTTCGGCGACGGCGAGCGCACCTCGCGCGGCGGGGCGGACCTGTTCGTCGCGGCGGTCAGGCCGGGCGGCGAGCTCGACTGGGTGCAGACCTTCGGCGGGCCCGGCGACGACTTTGCGGCGAGCATGACCCTGGGAGACAAGGGCGACATCATCGTCGCCGGCGGGTTCAGCGACGCCATCGACATGGGCGACTACAAACTGCGCTCCAATGGCTATTTGGATGGGCTGCTCGCCCGGCTGACGCCCGATGGGCAGGTGCGCTGGGCGCGCGGATTCGGCGGGGAGGGCTACGACCGCAACTTCTTTGTGACCCGGGGCGCGCGCGGCCAGATCGTGACCGCGGCGCGCTTTCAGGAGCGGGTCGAGTGGGCCGGGCGCGCCTTCGAGAGCGGCGGGGTCGACGACGTGGTCGCCAGCGTGGTCTCGGAGGACGGCGCTCAAGTGCGCTGGGCGCGTCAATTCGGCAATGAAATGCAGGACGTGTGGTATCAGCTCGGCTCGCCCGACGACGGCTCGCTCGTCATCTCGGGCGGCTACAGAGGGAGCCTCGAGCTGTATGGAGAGTCGTTAGTCGAGCGCGACGCCGAGACGTTTTACGTGGTGCGCGTGGGGGCCGGCTCCGACGGCTGAAGGACCTCGTTGGCCGTGATCAACATGGCGATCCAGACGATCTGGGCGAGCAGAAGGTGGATGAGCTGCATCCAGCCCGGGGCAGCCAGGTAGATGTTGATCATGCCCGCGGCCACTTGTACACAAATCGAAATGAGCAGGAACGCCGCGGCGCGTTTGGCCAGCTTGGAGACCTCGGCGGTGCTGATGATCGTGGTCACGGCGACGATGAAGATCGACACCAGCACCGCGATCACCGGGTGGAAAATGCGAAGCCGGACCAGGAAGTGGTTGGCCGGGGACAAGTCGTCGCGCACTCGGTCGAAGAGCCCTTGGCCCAGGGTCGGGTCGACCGGGAAGAGGGTGTCGCCCAGGGCGGTGACCGCGCCGGTCATGCTGGTGACGATTAAGCCCAAGAGCCCGAGGCCCAACAGCCACTTGAGCGCGCCCTTCGTCGCCAGGCGAGGTGGCTTGTGGCCGCCGGCCCACCAGGCGGTCAGCGAGGCGGCGCCGGCCAGCGTGAGCGTGTTGACCAGGTGAATGGCGATGACCACGGCGCGGGCGACCGAGTCGTCGTCGGCCACGAGCTCGGCCAAGACGATGCCGGCGCCGATGAGCGCCTCGAAGATGATGAAGAGCAAGGTGACGACCGAGGCCCAGAACACCCGGTGCTTGGTGCCGTAGCGCACCCCGGCCCAGCCGACGAGCGCGAGTCCCAAAATGCCCAAAAAGCCGCTGGTCAGCCGGTGGGTATACTCGATGATCGTCTCGGTGCTGGGCTCGAAGGGGATGACCTCGCCGTGACACGTCGGCCAATGGTCGCCGCAGCCGGCGCCCGAATGGGTGATGCGCACCCAGGCGCCAAAGAGGATGACCAAGATGAGGTAGCCGACGAACGCCCACGCAAAGGCGACGAACTTGCTGCGAGTAGTCTTGTTTGCGGCGGGCTGGTTGGCGCTCATGGGTCACTACGCGTCGGTTGCAGGGCACTGGCACGGGGCTGAGGGCGGGTCGAGCCGCCAAGAATTTCTTAGGCGATCGGTTCGCCGACCTCAAGAGGCAAACGGGCGCCCGGGGGCGAAACGACGCAGAGAAAACACGCGGAAGCGGCCGATTAGTTCGACGGCAACTTTAGCAGGGTTTTAGCAAGGGTTGAGCAAATCGGCCGCGGGGATAGCTTTTACACTACGATGCACTGAACGAGCGCACAGAGGACGGTAGACCATGGCGAACGGAAAGGATGTTGCTCTTCTGGGAACAGGAATCATCGGCACGGGCGTATGCAAAAACCTGCTCGACGCCGGCCATAAGGTGACCGTCTGGAATCGGACCATCGACAAAGCCCATCCCCTCGAGCAGAACGGCGCCCGCGTGGCGTCGACGGCCGCCGAGGCCGTCGATGGCACCGAGTTTGTGCTGACGACGCTCGCCGATGGTCACGCGGTGCGCGAGGTGATGCTCACCGAGCGCGGTGCATTGGAGGGGATGGGGCGCGATAGCGTATGGATTCAAATGAGTACGGTCGGGATCGACGAGGTCGAGGAATTCGACACGCGGGCCAAGGGCCAGGGCGTCCATTTGGTGGACGCGCCGGTGCTGGGCACCAAGGGACCGGCCGAGAAAGGGCAGTTGATCGTGCTTGCGGCAGGCTCATCACGCATTGTCGACCGCTGCGACCCCATCTTCGATGCGGTCGGCCGGCGGACGATGAAGATGGACAAGCCTTGCCACGCCACCCGGCTCAAGCTGGTCATCAACGACTGGGTGCTGGGTCTTCTGGGTGTTTTGGCGGAGACCTTCGCCAGCGCCCGGGCCTTGGGCGTGCGTCCCGAGCTATTCTTGGAGGCCATCTCTGGGGGAGCCCTCGATGCGGGTTATGCCCACGTCAAGGGTCAGATGATGCTCCAAAACGAGTTCCCGCCAAGCTTCCCGCTTCGGCTGGCGCTCAAGGACGCGCGGCTTATCCAAAAAGCCGCCCACAAACACGGTTTCGAGCCCCGAATCATGGCGACGATCGCCGAGTACTTCGAGCAAGCCCTGGACGACGGCCACGGGGATGAGGATATGTCGGCCATCATTCAGGCGATGCGCGAAGCCTAGGCGCGGCGCAGTTAACACGATTCAGGGGGCTCGACGGACTGCACCTCGCGCGGTGCTGGGGAGCACTGCGCGGCAAGGCCCAACTCCATGGGTCCAACAACGGGGAGGGAGGTAGCAGATGGAGTCGAGCGAGTTTCATCCGGCCCTGGGATCGCCGCTGGCGATTCCGGCCGACGTACGAGGACTATTTCATTCGGACGGGTTCCGCGGCAAACGCCAGCCGAACCCCGGGGAGTGGTTGGCCCAGCACGAAGAAGGGGGCCAGACGCTTCACGATTTCATCAAGTCAAAGCCCAATCGGCCTAATCCACGGCGCGACGTCATCTACCTGCAGCCTTTTGGCCAATGGTGTGAGGGGCGCTGCCCGTCGCTGAAGGCGCTGGAGCGCTACGCGCGCTCGTTCTTCTTGCGCGACGTGGCCATCTTGCCGTCGATCTCGCTCGAAGAGGTCGCGGTCACCGAGCGGATCAACCCGCACGAGGGCCAGCGTCAGCTCTTGACGACCGACATCTTACGGCTGCTCGCCAGGCGGCTGCCCGACGACGCGTTTTGCCTGTTGGGCATGTCGATGATCGACCTGTATCCGGACCCGAACTGGAATTTCGTGTTCGGCCAAGCCAGCCTGCGCAATCGGGTGGGGGTCTACAGTTTCGCGCGCTATACCGCCGAGGGCGACCCGAGGCTAACACTTCGGCGAAGCATCAAGGTCATGGCCCACGAGATCGGCCACATGTACGGGATGACCCACTGCACCTTCTTCGAGTGCGGGCTCAACGGGTCGAACCATCTCGAAGAGGCCGACCGTCGCCCGATTCATCTGTGCCCGGTGTGTCTGCGAAAGATTCACTGGAGCTCGGACATCGACCCGCTCGAGCGCTACTACCACCTCGACGAGTTCTATCGGAGCATGGGCTATCGAGAACCCGCCGACTTCGTGCGCGAGCGCATCCAGCGGGTTTCAAATTGAGTTCGGGGTTTAGGGATTGAGGGGTTTGGGGGTTTAGGATTGAGGGGTTTGGGGGGCTCGGGGCTGGCCCGAGACCCGTGTGTGTCGGTCAGGGCAGGTCGAATAGTAGGATTTCGCTGTCGGACTGGGCGATGATCTCGACCTCGCGCTCGTCGTCGTCGAGCGCGACGCCGTCGCCCTCCGACAGCGGGGTGTCGTTGACGCGCACGTCGCCGCTGACCACGTGCACAAAGGCGTAGCGCCCCTCCGGGATCGCCCAGTAGGCGTCCTCACCTTCGCCGAAGCGGCCGCGGTAGATATGCACGTCCTGGTGGATGTGCAGCGGTCCGTCCTCACCGCCCGGTGAGACCAGCAGTTGCAGGCCGCCGCGTTGCTCAGACGGCTCGAAATGCTTCTCCTCGAACTCCGGCTCGACATTCTTCGTGTTCGGAGCAATCCAGATCTGCAAAAACCGCGTGTACTCGTCCTCCGACGGGTTGAATTCGCTGTGCTCGACGCCGCTGCCGGCGCTCATGCGCGCGACGGCTCCCGGCTCGAGGGTGGCGCTGTGGCCCCGGTTGTCCTCGTGGGCGAGGGTTCCCGAGAGCACATACGACACACTCTCCATATTTTGGTGGCTGTGGTTATCGATGCCGGCGCCCGGCGAGATGCGGACGTCGTTGACGGCCCTCAGGCAGCGAAAGCCGTGGCCGGTGGGGTCTTCGTAGTCGCCGAAGGAGAACGTGTGCCGGCTGTCGAGCCACGGCCGATAGGTGCGGCCGCGGTCTTCGCCGCTGCGGAGTCTAAACATGGTAACCTCCTCGCGCGGAGTAGGGTGGTTCGGATGAGTGAGCGGCAGGGCGTGCCTTCCGCTCACTCTGAAGTTGGGCGCGAGGAGGCAGAGTGCTACTCGGCAGCGTCAGCCGACATGTGCCGAAGCGCCGCGCCGATCTGCTCGGCCAGCGCCGGGGTGATGTCGATGGCGTTGGTCGGGTGCGGAATCGAGTTGCAGGTGAGCACGCGCTCGGCGCCGCCCTCGATGAGCTTGGCGTGGGCGTCGTCGGCGAACACGCCGTGGATGCCCACGCAAAGAGGGCGCGGCAGGCCAAAGCGGGTCACGCGCTCGATCGTCTCGGCCATCGTGGTGCCCGTCGAGATGATGTCGTCGAGGATCACCGGGTACTTGCCGTCAAAGGCGCTCAGGTCGGTCTCCTCGAGCTCGACGTCGCGATCGCCGTGGCGCGTCTTCTCGAAGATGACGTGCGGGCAACCCACCATGGAGGCGACGGCGCCGACCCACTGCTCGCTCTCGGCGTCGGGGCCGATGAGCACCGGGTCGATGTGCAAATCATCGAGCCATCGCGCCACGAAGGGCGCCGAATGCGCGGCGAATGTGGGGATGCGATACAGCTCGGTGAGCGTGCCGTGGCGGTGCAGGTGCGGGTCGAGCGTGACCAGCCAGTCGAAGTAGCGCGCCACAAACTCGGCAAAGTAGTGGGAAGTGACGCCTTCGCCGGGCTCGAAACGCTCGTCCTGGCGCATGTAGGCCAGATACGGCGCGACCAAGCCCACGCGCGAGGCGCCAAGATCGCGCAGCGTCTCGGCCATGAACATCAGCTGTGACATCTTCAGGTCGGGCCGGCTCAAGTTGGCCACGATCACCGCCTCTCGCCCCTTGCAATCCTCGAGGATGCGCACCCACGACTCTCCGTCGGGAAAACGACGCACGCGCGCCTTTCCGACACGCACGTCGAGCATCTGCGCGAACCGCTCGGCGAAGGCTTGGCTGTCGGGAAGTGCGAAGAAGATCGGCTCCATAATGCATCTCACCAAAAAGTGACGATTCAAAACGCCCGGCATCGCACCGGAGCGCCCGCGCGACGATTGCGCCGCGTGGCGTCGGTGACCGGTCGGTTACTTCATTTACTCGTGTCGTTGTCTACCAACGTAGTCACAGCGCCCGGTCCTCCAATGGGTGCTCGTTTCGGCTCGCCCGTCGGCATCGTTCGTTTATTAACACAGCGTTTTTTGCGCGTTATCGAGTCGTTTTGTTTGTTAAGTGCATGGAAAGGTTTTGGTTTTTGGTGTAAATGTTCGCGTGGCACGAACGCTGCATGAAAAGAGCCTGTGTTCGAAACATGACGAGAATTTAACGCACGCCCCCCCCGGCTGCGATGTGAGCCTATTTCGTGAGGACTGAGATGAAATTGTCGCGTTTATCTGCCTTTGGACTGCTGCTGGTGCTCGTGGCGGGCGCCTTTGCAGGCTGCGCCCAGGATGTGGGCGATATCGACCGCACCCAACCCAATGCTCTGAAAAAGTCGGACTTCGAGGGCGAGTGGTATATCCGACACACGATCACGGACGTGCCCCCGACACTGTCGGGTCCTTTTGTCGGCATCTCTTCGTCGATGGAGAAGATCCGCTGGGAGGTCCAACAGGACGTCCTGATCGCCTACCGCGCCTACGAGCGCATCCCCGGGCACGACCAGGATGCCGGTGAGATCGAAGACGGGCAGACTCAGTACGCCGACGGCGTCGAAGAGGGGCGTGACTCGGACGTCTACAAAGAGCAGCCCATCGCGATGTATCCCATCGTGAGCCACTTCGACATCCAGCGACAGTACAACCCGTCGACCGGCGAGCAGACGAACGTCATTGTCGAGAACATGAGCGACCGCCCGTGGCACGAGCGCCAGTACATGCGCGTCAACTGGGCGACGAACTTCATCGACACCAGTTTCCCGGCGATGTTGGGAAGCTTTTCGAACGCCGGGTTCTACGTCGAAGAAAACGAAGACACGGTCGAGAGCTACTACACCGAGCACGCTCAACTCGACGACGATGAAGACCATGAGTTGTCGTATTTCGATTTCCTGACGAAGTACCAGTTCGGCGAAAACCAAGTCGAGATTCGCAGCAGCTTCCAGCGCCTGCCCGAGTACGAGCGCGACTACCAGCCGGCGTTCTACGACGACGAGATGATGACCAAATTCGGGTATTTCCGCACCGAGCGGCTCACCTACGACCGCGGCTACGGCTACACCGACAGCGGCATCATCTACCTGGCGAACCGCCACGACATGTGGAAGAACGACTACAAGCGCGACCAAAACGGCGAGTACCTGCGCACCGAAGAGGGCCGGCGCATCCCCACGCCGATGGCCGAGCGCGAGCCCAAGCCCATCGTCTACTACCTGTCGCCGAACTACCCCGAGCGCATGCGCCCCGGCGCCGAAGCCGTCGCCGGCGACTGGGACCGCGCGTTTAGCCGCGCGGCCGCCGCCGCCAAGGGCATGAGCCTCGAAGATTTCACCGCCCAGTACGGCGAGATGTTCGTGCTGTGTGAGCCGGTGGTCGAAGAGGCCGACTCCGACCTGTGCGACCCGCGCCCCGAAGCCGCGCGCTACGACAAAAAGGGCAACTACGTGCCCTTCGAGGTTCGCCGCGGCGACCTTCGCCTGAGCACCATCGACTGGGTCCACCAGCCGCAGGCCGCAGGCCCGCTTGGTTACGGCCCGAGCTACGCCGACCCGGAGACCGGTGAGATCATCAGCGGTACGGCCTACGTCTACGGCGCCGGTGTCGACCGCTACGCCCAGCGTGGCCTCGACATCGTGCGCTTCGTCAACGGCGACCTCGACCTGGATGACCTGCACGAAGGCAACTACGTGCGTGAGTACGTCATGAGCCAGATCGACCGCGGCATCGACCCGCGCGCCTCGCACGCCGGTCTGGTCGACCGAGGCTTGGCCGACCTTCCCGTCGAGCAGGTCCACGAGCGGCTCCTCGACGAGCGCGTGCGCAACATCTTCGCCGATGTCCACGAGCACGGCATGGACCACATGAAGGTCGATCCGACCTACACCCAGCGTCGCATCCAGAAGATGAAGGACGCCGGCCTCGACCAGTGGCTCATCGACGACGAGTACGTGCGCGCCGTGGCCGGCGACGACGTCAGCCCCGCCGATCTGAGCGACGCCGACATCCAGGACATCCTGGCCAAGCAGAACCCGGTCGAGCTGCACAAGATCCACGAGGACAAGGTCTCCAAGATCGACCACGCCGCGAAGCACAACATCTACCTCGAGGAGTTCGTCGACCCGGCCGTCATCGGCACCGCGCTGCGCTACGAGGGCCGCACCGACTACGAGAATATCTTGGACGAGATCCGCAACGAGATTTACCGGGGCGTCATGGCCCACGAGGTCGGCCACACCATCGGCCTGCGCCACAACTTCCAGGGCTCGTACGACTCGGTGAACTTCTTCGACGAGTACTGGGAGATGCGCAAAGAGAACTTCCAGCTGCCCACCACGCTGTCAGATATGTACGAAGTCAGCGCCACCACGGCCCTGCAGGCCAACGGCGACATCGGCACGAAGATGTACAGCTCGATCATGGACTACCACTCGCGGTTCAACGGCGACTGGAACGGCATCGGCAAGTACGACGAAGCCGCCATTTTGTTCGCCTACACCTTCGGCACCTACGACGACCTGCCGTCGTCGCACGCCGGCTCGATTCCGGTCGAAGAGGGCTTCGTCGAGGTCTTCAACAACCTGCCGAGCAGCGTGTACCTGCCGCAGTACGACCAAAACGTCGACCCCTCGGGGCTGTTCCACTCGTACGATGACCGCTATGCGTCGAGCCAGCACCCGCTGGAGGACTTCCACTACACCACGGTGCTCGAGCTTCTGGGGGGCCCGGACAACCTGACCGACCGCAGCTTGGTGCGCTACAGCGAGCTTCGCCAGCAGCAAGAGGCGGGCGACTCGAGCCGCCCCGTCGAGGTCCAGTACATGTTCTGCTCCGACGAATGGGTCGGCGCGACCATCAGCTGCGACCGCTGGGACCTGGGCGCCGACCCCTTCGAGGTCACCCGTTCGGCCATCCAGAACTACAAGGCGTACTACCCGTTCACTCACTTCCGCCGCGATCGCTTGACCTTCAACTCGCTGTCGGGCGCCGCGTCGGCCGCGCGCAGCTTCAACAAGATGCCACAGGTCTACCAGCGCTGGTTCTTCAACCAGTACTACGGCAGCGACCCCATCCTGAGTAACTACTTCCTGTTTGGCGCTTACTCGGGCTTTAACCTGCTCGCCGAGGTCCTGTCGATGCCCGCTTACGGCGGCTACGAGTTCGACGAGGCGGCCGACGAGTACATCCAGATCGACCGCGACCCGAACTGCCAGGAGGGCGGCGACGTCGACATGTGCGTGCGCCCCGGAAACGGCCGTACCCTGTACTCGCGCTACGACTACGGCAGCGGCTACTACTACTACAGCCGCACCACCGAGAGCGGGCACTACTGGGATACGATCTTCGCCATGCAGGCGATGACCCAGTCGCGCGCCACCGCGCTCGGCGTCGACGTGCAGGGCGACATGGGCACCTACCTGCTGCCGTACTACCTGGTTTTCGAAGGTAACCTCACCGAGTACTTCAACGGTCTGATCCGCGGCGACACCACGGGCTTCGCGCCGCTCTACAGCAAGGCCGACGGCCTGCGCTTCCGCCCGGCCGCGCTGCTGGGCCTGCAGGGCGGCGGCGCCCTCGACCCGCTCACCGGCGAGGTGCTCAACTCCACGGGCGCCACCAGCGCCGAGAGCCCGGTGCAGGTGCGCACCGCCTGGGCCCAGCGCATCTACTCGCTGCTGTACGGCGTGGCCTTCTTCAACTCGAGCTACTCGCAGCACTTCGTCGACCAGGCGCGCATCTTCAAGCTTGGCAACGGCGAGCAACTCGAGGCACCCGCAGGAAGCGGCTTCGAGGTCATCACGTTCACCGACCCGCACACCGGCATCACCTACGGCGCGATCGCCGAAGAGGGCGCCGCCGACGAGGACCTGAGCCTCGCCGGCAAGCTCATCCGTGAAGGCCAGGGCCACTTGGCCGACATGGACGCGGGCGACGACAACGCCGAGTACCGCCTCAACAACCTCATCGAGGAGATGAACCGCGTGATCGGCGCGGTGGAAGTCCTCGGGCAGGAGAGGTTTTAGGCGCGGGGTTTAGGAGTTTAGGAGTGTAGGGGGTTTGGGGTTTCGGTGGGGCTCGTGGTGCGCCTTGCCGGGACCCCGAAACTCAAATGCTCGAATCTTGAAAAAATCACTTCACACGTCTTCGAACCTGTGGCATAGTCCCGATTCCCGATGGCGAATCGGGTTACATATTCCGGCATAGCTCAGTTGGTAGAGCGGGTGACTGTTAATCACTAGGTCCTTGGTTCGAGTCCAAGTGCCGGAGCTAGGAAACATGCGGGTCTGAGCCATTTTGGTTCAGGCCCGTTTTTCGTTGAGTGACCATATAGTGACCAGTTCACACTAATCGATTGGGTTGTGAGATGCCTCCCAAGAAGAAGCAGCACTGGGTTCCACAGTTCTACCTTCGGCAGTTCTCGGCCGACTCAAAGTCGGTTTCTCTCGCGCTAGTGGACCAAGAGCGGTTCATCCCTACGGCAAGCATTCCCGGTCAGTGCTACCAAGATTACTTCTACGGCAAGACGTGTGAGGTCGAGGACCGGCTTCACGAGATCGAGACAGAAATCGCTCCGCTGATTCACGAGATCTGTAGCACCCGAAGATTACCCTCGCGCGGCTCCAACGATGATGCTTTGTTGCGAAGGTATATGTGGGTACAGCATGGGCGTACACTCGAAGCAGCCGAGAATACGGAGGCCATGCAGGAGCAAACCGTAGAGGAGGTGAGTCGTTTTGGGGAGATCAGGGGCCCGTTGGCGGAACAACTGCAGCCTTCGACAGATAATCCCGTACTGTACCCGCTGAGTGCTAGCCTTAAAAACTACGTCTATCTCTTGGACCTTGATGCGGCTTTGATTGCCAACGCAACGGAATCGGAGTTCATGACGAGTGATCAGCCGGTAGTGAGATACAACAAGTACTGCGAGGCGCCACATAGCGCAGGTCGTGGGTTGATTAGAAAGGGACTCATGGTCTTTTTTCCGTTGACGCCTCGCCTCACGCTTTTCCTGTTCGATAGCGAAATCTATAAGGTCGAACGGTCCGATGGTGCTCGCATAACGCTTCGAAAGTCTGGAGATCTCCGACAACTGAATCGCCTCCAGTGGATCAATGCCACCAATGTCGTAATTGTTGGCCCTCAAACGTCGAAGGGCGCAGCTCTTCAATATGCGGAACAGGCCCGGCTCGATCGACCAGTGAAGAGCATGAGTGTTCAAAGCCTGTTTCACGCGGGGAGTGAGAGGTTCATTTCAGAAGACGAGGCAAAGCAACGAGGCTTTGAGCTCCCGCGAAGGCGTCAACTTCTCATGCACTACGACACATTTCCGTCGATTGACCTGGACTTGAGTTTCGTTCGCATGAGGATGAAGGCGCTTCGTGGAGGTAAGCGCATGGAAGAACGTATGCGCGAACGGCGTGCTGCTTGGCTGGAGGCGTAGTCTGACCAACGCCAAGTCGTTCAGACTGCCTTTTGTGACTGCCGTAACCACAATGGCCGCGGGTCGCTTCCTGGTCACTTCGGAAGGAAAGAGGGCTCAAGAAAGTACGACCCCTGAAAAGGGTCGGAGTTTCATTCGCACCCTTGGGGTCTGCGTTTTCCGCACAACCTTCGCCAACTGTGTCGATGGCCTCCACAGTTGATCAGGCTGGCACGGCGTCGGCCTGGTCGCTCCACTGGCCAGCGAACGGGAATCACATTCCCCGACGAAGCCCATTTCATGCGGGTGATCGCGTTGTTGCGCGATTGAAAATGGTAGGTTGCTGGGGCTTAGAGGCGTAGGCATTGCCGGTTCGGGGCGATGCCCCGGCGCCTTCGCGCCTGCCCCCCTGCGCGCAGCGCTAGGGGGCGAATAGTTGCCTTAGCAAGAGTGGCCGGTGGGCGAAGGGTCGACCTGCGGAGGTGGTCGGTGGGCGAAGGATCGAGAACCGACGCGTGTCTGAAGGGCAACGATTCACTCCCCACGGCCGCTGTTCAGGCCGGAGGGGTTGAGGTGACGGACCTGTAGGGCGTTGCTGTCTGGCGAACGCTAATCGTCAGCCAACGAGGACCACATTCCCCGACGAACCCCAAGCGCCGCGTCCGACACCCTGAAAACTACTCCGCGCGCTCGTTCTCGGCGTCCGAATTCATAATTGCCTTGCCGTTATCGTAGATATAGGTCGCGCGTTTGTTGCAACCCTTGGCGCCGTAGGTCAGCGTGCCCAACTCTATGACCTCGATCTGGTCTTTGGGGCAGTCGAAATCGAACGTCGCCCGGTCTTTGACGGCTTGGGAAGGGGAGACGCATGCGCTCGACACGCAGAAGGACAAGGCGGCGAGGGCCAGCACCATGGTTTTTTGCATCGTGTTACCTCGAACAGGTTGTGGGTCGTACGCGGTGACTCTATCAATCGGTCGTCGAGTTGGCGAGTCGGGCCCGGGAGCCGGCTGACCGGCCGGGGGCGTTTGTGATATGTGTTTGGCAGCGTTTCAAACTGCTGTCCCAATCGACTTGGAGCCGCGAGATGCCCAAAGACTTCGATGCCGTGTTTGCCGAGTTGCGCCCGCTGGTCGCCCGCTATGCCGACGAGGGCGTGGTGAAGTCCGACGAGGCCGATGACTACACCTTGCTCGGGCCCGAGCCCGACGAGAAGGGCCGCGACGTGTGGGTCGGGTCGGTCCAGATCAAAAAGAACTACGTCAGCTTCCACCTGATGCCCGTCTACCGGTTCCCCGAGTTGCTCGACGATATCAGCCCCGCGCTCGAGAAGCGCATGCAGGGCAAGTCGTGCTTTAACTTCAAAGAGGTCGACGAGGAACTCTTCGCCGAGCTCGACGGGCTCGTCGAGCGCTGCGTGGACAAGTACCGCGCCGAGGGGTTGTTCTAGGATGATGGAAGTAGGGATCTTTTTTGGCGTCTTGCTCGCGATCGTCGGCTCAATCGCGGCGACGAAGCACATCCAGTCCAGCACCTGGCAGAAGGTGGCCCAGAAGCTCGGCCTCGGCTTCGAGGACTCGACCTGGTTTGGCCACCCGAAGCTTTACGGGAAGTTTCGCGACACCGACGTCGACGTGACCATCGAGGTCGTCGGAAGTGGCAAGAGCAAACAGATCTATACGGTCGTCGAGGCGCCGCTGAGCGGTCTGGCGCCGTACGGGCTGAAAGTCTACCAGGAGGGGATGTGGGAGAAGATGGAGAAGCTCATCGGCGGTGATGATATCCAAGTCGGCGATCCCGAGCTCGACAAGGCTTTTATCATTCAGGGAAACGACGCCGAGAAGATCTCCGAGGTGTTGACCGCGCCGAGCGTCAAACGCTCGTTGATTGTCGGGCAGCGGCGCCACCGCACGTTGCGCATCGATTTTCCGCGCGTGCGTCTTCGCCAAGGCGGTCGGACGCTGAGTGTCAGCAAGCTCGAGAGCTATATTCGCACCGTGGTCGACCTCGCCGTGTGCATCAACGAGGCGAGTGGGGCGCGTCCGGTCGAGCAGTCGAAAAAAGACGCGCTCGAGCCGTCTATCCATCACCCGGAGCCGCCAGATTCTTCCGGGCCGCCAGCTCGTTTTGGGCCGCCGGCAGCCGGGGAGCCCGAGCCAGCTTCATCCCAAACCGGCTCCTCCGAGCCAGTGGGTGCCGCCGAGCAGGATGACGCAAACGACTGGTGGTAATCGGTGTCACCCTACTAGTCAGTCCGATTCACCGAGTAGGGCGTTAAGCTCGGTCAGGTCGGCCGGCTTGGTCATATGATGATCGAAGCCGGCTTTGGCGGCGTCTTCGAGGTTTCCAGGGCTGCCGTAGCCTGTCAGGGCAATGAGGACGACTCCGTCCCAACGGCTGTCGGCCCGAAGCTCGCGGGCGATATCGTAGCCGCTCTTCTCTCCGGGAAGCCCAATATCACATACGATCGCGTCGGGGGCGAAGCCGGCGTCGAGCAACTCGAAGAGCGTGTCGGCGCGGCCGGCGGTCTCGACCTGGTGGCCATGGAGCTTCAATGCTTCGGCGAGCAGCGTGCGGGCGTCCTCGTTGTCCTCGACCAGGGCGATAGAGTGACCTTGCTGGGTCGAAGCGGAAGGGCTGTCTTCGTGCGGCTTGCTGTCGGCGTCGAGAGCGCTCGCGGCAGGCAGACGCACCGTAAAACGGGCTCCACGTCCGTTGTTCTGGGCGCTGAGTTCACCGTGGTGCAGCTCGACGAGCCCCTTGGCAAGCGACAACCCGAGACCCAACCCACCTTGTTCGCGACTCAGCGATTGCTCGCCTTGAATAAACGGCTCGAAGAGGGTGTCGGCCACGGCGCTCTCGATGCCGTCACCTTCGTCCTGCACCGAAATGACGTAGCTGTCATCGACGCGCTCGGCGCGCAGCTCGATCGTCGCGCCCCGGGGGGAGTGATCGATGGCATTAGAGAGCAAGTTGTCGAAGACCTGAACCAGGCGAACGCGATCGCCATCGACGGGCATCGGCTCCTGGCTCGAGCGCACATCGATCGTCAGGCGGCGCTCGTCGAGGCCGGTGTGTCGCTCGACGACCTCGTCGATGACGGCGGCCAAGTCGAGGGGCGCGGTGTCGATGTCGAGCTTCTGGCGGGCGAGTCTGGAGTTGTCGAGCAGGCGGTCGACGATGCTCGACATGTGGGCGGTCTGCCGGTCGAGGACCTCGCGGGTACGCTCGACCACGGCGTTCGCCGAGTCGATCTTTTGTTGGAGCTCCACCGCGCTTCGGATGGCTGCCAGCGGGTTGCGCAATTCGTGGCCGAGCATGGCCAAAAACTGGTCCTTTTGCCGGCTGGCTCGTTGCAGCTCAGCGGCTGCTTGCTCGAGCTCGTGCTTGTGGCGACGACGCTCGCTGATGTCGTGGAACACGCAGCTGATCTGGTCGACGCAGCCGTCTTCGGTACTCGACAACGGCACGTAGCTGCACTCCCATACAAGGCTGTCCTCCGAGGGGCCCGTTGCGACGACTTCGGCGTCCATGATGGGATCGCCGTGGGCACGCACCTTCTGGAGGCTTTCGAGCACTTGGGCGCACAACTCCGGCGGCAACGCCTCGTCGAGGGGGATGCCTTCGCACTCGTCGGGGCTACAATCGGCGGCCTGGGCGAGTCGATGGTTGATCTTGAGGACGCGCGAGTCGCGATCGACGACGGCCAAGCCCACCGGTGCGGTGCGATAGATCGTATCGATCTCTCCGAGGCGCTGGCGTGATTGCTTTTCGCTTCGGCGCAGTTGCTCCTCGGCGAGCGCTCGTTCGCCGGCGACCGACAAGATGCCGGCGACGGAGCTGAGGAACTCGATCTTGTCGGCCGAGAAATCGCGCTTCTGAGTGGTAAACGCACACAAGACGCCCGGCGGCTCGCTGGTGCCCGAGACGGTCACTCCAATGGCACCCACGACGTTGAGGCCGGCGAGGCGCTCGTCGAGATTGAAGCGAAGGTCGTCGGCCAAGTTCTCGACGGCGACGGCGCGCGGCGCTCGCGAGGCGTAGGCCAAAAAGGAGTCGCGCTGCATGCCGACGTCCAGTTGGCCGACGGCGCCGTCGCCAAAACCGCGGCCGTGTTGGAGGACCATGCGATCGTCGTCGAGCGGTCGAAAGATCCCGCAAAACTCGACGTTTAGGGTCCTTCTCAGCGCGCGCACGGCACTCTCAGCCAAGGTGTCGACGGAGTTGAGAGTGAGCGCCTGCCAGCTCAATTGGGCGATGAGCTCTTGTTGGGTCTCGCGCTCGCGCAGGGTTTGCTGGGCGTTATGAAGCTTGGTGATGTCGTTGAACGCCACGACCACGCCCTGAATGCGGTTGTCCTGGGTGCGGTAGGGGAGCACGTGGCGAAGAAAATGGGAGCCGTCTTCGGCCTCGATGTGGCGCTCCTGGGGGGAGAGCTGGTCGAGGACGTGCTCGGCGTCGTCGGGCAGATCGAAGCCGAGCAATTCTCGCTTCAGATCGCGTACGCTCTGGCCGTCGTGGCTGCGATTGATATCGAGCAGTTTGGCCGCCGCAGGGGTGAACCGGCGGATGCACAGATCCTCGTCCAAGAAGACCGTCGCCAGCTTGGTGCTGGCCATGAAGTTCGACAGATCCTCGTTGGCTCGCTGGAGCTCGTCGATCTTGTCTTGGAGCTGGTCGTTGATGGTCACCAGCTCTTCATTCATCGAGCGAAGCTCTTCGCTGGTCGCCTCGAGCTCCTCGTTGGTCGACTGCAGCTCCTCGTTCATCGACAGCGCTTCTTCGTGCGACGAACGTAGCTGCTCGTTGGAGGTTTCGAGCTCCTCGACGGTGGTGCGGAGCGCCTCGCGGGTCGATTCGAGCTCACGTTCGAGTTCTCGCGAGACGCTATCGTCATCGGAGCCCACCGCGTTTGCTGTGCTGTCATCGCGAGACGAAAACGCGAGCAGCACGCTGCCTTTGGAGATGTCCTCGGTGTCCGGCGCCGGTTGGACGCGCACATCGACAAGCCCTTGGGTCGCCGAGGAGATGGTCTCGAGCTCGACGCAGGTATCCTCGCGGCGCGCCTTGTAAATCGCTGCCATGACGCGTGTGCGAAGCTCCTCGTCGAGCATTTTGCTGATATGCAAGTCGGGCTCGCCGGCGGGCAGCTTCAGAAAGGCGTTGATCTCGCCGTGGGTGTAGATGACGTGGCCGGCTTCAGAGACGACGAGCGAGGGCGGCACAAAGGCGTCGAGGAGTGCGTGCTGAGAGGCGTCGGCGACCGTTTTTCGACGCGAGGTGTCGCGGTCGGTCGAAAAGTCCATCTGGGTCGGCTTGTTAGGCTCCCTCGACAGCCGTTGGGCAAACGACGACCACTTTCGAGGGTCGGCGGGCATGCGATTCTTGCCGTAGATACGCCACTGCGAAGAAATCGTCTCGAAGGCCTCCTTTTCGACGCTGAGCGCGTCGGCGGTGCCCAAAAAGAGATGGCCGTCGTGGCGCAGCGCGAAGTGAAAGTCGCGCTGAATCTTCTGTTGGACTTCTGGCTGCAGGTAAATCAGCACGTTGCGACAACTGATGAGGTCCATGCGCGAAAACGGTGGGTCGCGCGTCAGGTCGTGGTGGGCAAAGGAGATGCAATCGCGCAGCCCTTGGCGCACCTGCATCAGGTTCTCGTCGACCGATTCGAAGTACTTGACCCGCTGGCCCTCGCTCAGGTTCTGCAGCAGCGAGCGAGGGTAGATGCCGCGTCGCGCATGCGCGACGGCATTGTCATTGGGGTCGGTCGCAAAGATCTGCAGGTCGATGTCGCGGTTGAGCCCGTCGGCGGCGTCGAGCACCAGCATCGCCAGGCTATAAGCCTCTTCACCGGTCGAGCAGCCGGCCGACCAAAATCGGATGGGCCGCTGTTGCTGGGCAGCGCGTTTGACCAAGTCGGTGACGACCTCGGCTTGGAGCGCTTTGAAAGCATCCGGGTCGCGGAAAA
This sequence comes from Persicimonas caeni, assembly GCF_006517175.1. Taxonomy (NCBI): domain Bacteria; class Deltaproteobacteria; order Bradymonadales; family Bradymonadaceae; genus Persicimonas; species Persicimonas caeni. Next base: position 7,017,482 of record NZ_CP041186.1, read on the forward strand.
ACTCGGTCACGCCGATGAGGATGTCGGAGACCAACGCCTTGCGCTCTTCACGGTTGTCGCGCACCAGGTCCAGGTAAGCCTGCAAACTGTCCATGCCCGCCATGCCCATACGGCGCCCAAGGCGTCTTTTGACCGTGCCTCCCTTGTACTTGTTGAGGTCGAACGACTCGCGTGACTTGAGGAGCGCGCGCAGGCGCTGGAAGGTCGCGTCGGCTCCCCCATCCTCGGAGGGGCGAGGTCCAGGCCCGTCGGCTTGCTTGTGAGCCATGGCCTGCAGTTCGCCACGCTCGGCATAGGAGTGCCGGGCGTACCGCTCGATGATGTCGGGCATTTGCGAGGTCGACACGATAAAGTCGGCCACCCCGGAGCGCGCAGCGCTTCCGGGCATGCCGCGATGGGTGGCCTCATCTTCGCTCTGCACCAGCGTCAGCCCACCGGCGGCGTGTACCTTGCGAAGCCCCAGAGTCCCGTCGTTTCCCGCTCCCGACAGCACCACGGCCACCGCTCGTTGCTCCGCTTCGTCGGCCAGGCTGCAAAAGAAGTGGTCGACGGCGCGACGCTTCGGCTGAGGACGCCGATCTTGAAGTACGAGGCGTCCGGCGGCGTACTCGACCAGCTTGTTCGACGGAATCGTGTAGACATGGTTGGGCTGCGGGGCGACGCCGTGCTCGATGCGAGACACGGGCATCTCGGTGTGGCGCTGCAGGATGTCTGGGATACGGCTCTCGCGCGATGGATCGAGGTGCTGGACGACCACAAAGGCCAACCCCGTGTCGGGGGAGACGTTGGAAAAGAAGGTCTTGAACTCGTTGAGCCCGCCCGCCGACGCTCCCAATCCAACGATAAGTTTGGGTTGTTGCATGGTTATACCTGCTCTCTATCCCCGCGTCGGCCAAAACTCGCATGAGTTCGACTCGCGTTCGCTGAACTCAGCTACCGTCCGAGTCAACTCTGTTTGTAGCTGCGCTTTCCGTGGGCCTTACCGTAGGTGAAATGAGCCCAAAAGGAAATGAGGGGTCATCTTCCGGCGAGACGCTTGTGCGCCTCGATGATGACGAATACCAGGGCGCCCACTCCGAGGGTGATTGCCAGTTCCCCGAGTGACAGCGGGACCACGCCGAAGAAGTCGTCGAGAAAGGGAAGGTAAATGGCACCGAGTTGGAGCAGAAAGGTCAAGACGACCATCCATCCAAGGGTCGGGTTCGACCGAAAATCGAGGGCGGACGTCGAGTCGTCGCCCGAGCGCGCGGCCAGCGCCTGGCCGATCTGAGCAAAGGCGATCGTGGTAAAGATCATCGTCTGCCAGGTGCGATCTTCGGGGCCTTCGGCCACAAAGGCCGCATAGCCGGTGCCCAGGGCGACCACGCCGATCAAGAGTCCGATCCATGCAATGCGGCGCCGCAATTCGGCGTCCAAGAACGGTCGTTGGGGGTCGCGCGGCGCGCGCTGCATGGTCTCTTCGTCGGCCGGCTCGAGCCCCAGACCAATGCCCAGCAGCCCGTCGGTGAGGAGGTTGAGCCACAAGAGCTGCAGCGGCTGCAAAGCCAGCGTGATGCCCAGCAGGGGGGCGAACAGCATCACGAAGACTTTGCCCACATTGCCCGCCAGGGAGAACTTCACGAAGCGGCGGATATTCTCGAAGATCGCGCGACCCTCTTCGACGGCGGTGACGATGGTGGCGAAGTTGTCGTCCAACAAGACCATCTGGGCCGCCTCCTTGGAGACGTCGGTGCCGGCGATCCCCATGGCCACACCGATATTGGCCTTTTTGAGCGCAGGTGAGTCGTTGACTCCATCGCCGGTCATCGCCACGACCTCGCCGCGCTTCTGCAAGGCTTCGACGATGCGAAGCTTGTGTTCGGGGGTCACCCGGGCATAGACCGACACTTCCCCGACGGTCTCCTCGAATTTGGCTTCGTCCATGCGCTCGAGGTCGGCGCCGGTCGCCACTCGGCCGTCGCTGCTGATTCCCAACTCCTCGGCGATGAATCGAGCGGTCAGGGGGTGGTCCCCGGTGATCATCAGCGGACGGATGCCCGCCGTCTTGCAGACTTGGATAGCCCGTTCGACCTCCGGGCGGGGCGGGTCGATCATGCCGGTCAAGCCAACGAAGGTCAGTCCCTCCTCGAGGGATTCATCAGGCGCCTCCGGGGCGGTGTCGAGCGCACGAAGAGCGACGCCGAGGACGCGCACACCGTTTGCGGCCATGTCGTCGTTGGCCCGAATGATGCGGTCTCGCCACGTGTCGTCCATGGGCTCGGGATGGTCGTCGAGCCATACGTGCGAGCAGATATCGAGCAGCCCGTCGACCGAGCCTTTGGTGAAGGCGATATAGGAGGTTTCGGCGGCTCGGATGGATGCGAGGACCGACGGAAGCTTCGAGCGGTCGTCGGGCAACTCGTGCACCGTGGTCATGCGCTTGCGCTCGGAGTCGAACGGGAGCTCGGCGGCTCGTGGCAGCCACTCTTCGAGGGCGGACTTGTCGAGGCCGGCTTGCAGCGCGGCGACCAGCAGCGCCCCTTCAGTGGGATCGCCCACGGGCACGTGGTCGCCCGTCTCCGAGTCGGCTTCGAGCGAGGCGTCGTTACACAGCGCGCCGGCGGCGAGTACCAACCCGACCGACGGCGGTTGGTTGTCCCACATGCTGGCCCGCTCGTGTTGCGCCGAAAGCGACGGAGCTGGAGGGCCTCCCGTGCCGGACAACTCCAGGAAGTGGCCGGCGACGTCGATGACCGTCACCGTCATGCGGTTTTGGGTCAACGTGCCCGTCTTGTCCGAGCAGATCGTGGTGACTGCTCCCAGGGTTTCGACGGCAGGGAGCTTTCGAATCAAAGCACGCCGGCGAAGCATGCGCTGGGCGCCCAGCGCCAGAGTCACGGTGACCACGGCCGGCAAGCCCTCGGGCACGACCGCCACGGCCATGCTCACCGCGGCGAGCACCATGTCGGTGAAGGCTTCCCCGGCGAGTACACCCACGCCCAGGAGCAGCAAGGCGACCGCGACGCCGAAGGCGCCCAGTTGTTTGCCCACGCGGTCGAGTTGTCGCTGCAGGGGCGTCTCGTCGCGGGGGACGCTTTGGATCAGCTCGGCGATGCGGCCGAGCTCGGTGGAATTGCCCGTGCCGACGACGACGCCTGCGCCGCGCCCGTAGGTCACAAAGGTGCCCATGTAGGCCATGTTGCGCCGCTCGGCGAGGGCCAACTCGGGTTGCGAGCGCGCCGCCGGGTCCTTCTCTACCGGCTCGGATTCGCCGGTCAGCGCCGCCTCTTGGATGCGTAGGTTGGCCGCTTCGATGAGCCGCAAGTCGGCGGGAACGCTGCTGCCGGCCTCGAGCATCACGATATCGCCGGGCACCAAATCGCGCGCCGAGATCTCGACGGTGCTTCCCCCTCGGCGCACGCGCACCACGGGCATGGCCAACTGCTTGAGCGCGGCCATTGCACGCTCGGCGCGGTATTCTTGGAAGAACCCCAGGATTCCGAACAGCACGACGATGGCCGAAATGGCGATTGTCTCGAGCGGCTTACCCAAAAAGGCCGACAGCACCGCCGCCGCGATCAGGATGAGCACCATCACGCTGGTGAATTGCTCCCAGAGGATGGTCAAGGGATGGGTGCCGGCGCGCTCTTCGAGTTCGTTGGGTCCACACTCGGCCAGGCGCTGCGAGGCTTCAGACGCCTCGAGGCCGTGCTCGGCGTCGGTTTCGAGGGCCGCCAAGACGTCCGTAGGAGAGATGGACCACGGTTTAGGGGGCGGCGCGGGGGCGCTCATAAGCGGCGTCTCCTCGGTGCACTGATCGGAATCCGGATAGATGCTCGAGACGGAACGCCAATGTAAGCGACACGAGTCGCGCGGCAACTAGCGCGCCTGCTTGACTCCCGAGATGCAGCAGTCTTCGTCGGTCACTTTCTCGGGGACACTGTTCTTCAAGTAGCAGTACGCTTTGTCGCCTTTGTGACCCGGGCGCACGTAGGTGAACGCCTGGCAATCCATCAGGTTCTCGCAGGCCTCCTGGCACTGGGCAGGCTCGGCGCGCTGCATTTCGAAGGAGCGAAAGTCGCCGCCGGGGCGGTTCGTGTCGAGCTCGAAGCCGCGAGACTCGAGTTGGGCGATGCGGCGCTGGGCGCGCGGATTGACGCCCGAGACGCAGCACTCCTCGCCCTCGACCTTGTCGGGGATGGAATGCTTGAGCCGGCAGCGCGGGCCTTGGTTCGCGTCGGGGCGCACATAGGTAAACGCCATGCAGCGCATCTGCTTGTTGCAAAACTCTTTGCATCGGACCGGATCGGCGACGTCCATGGCAATCTCACGATAGTCGCTGCCAGGGCGAGCGGTGTCTGACTCCAGGCCGGAGGTGTCGCGCGGCTCGGCGGTAGGCATCTGAGGGGCTTCGACCGGCTCCTCGGCATTGGGTTCGGCCGCCTCGTCAGCGCTCGTGATTGTCGAGGTGCCGCGGTCGGCGGTCTGACAGGCCACCACGAGCAAACAGAGGGCAACGGAGGCGAGCAGGGCAGTCAGGGCGCGTGGTGCGTGCATGAGGGGCCTCGTGCAAAGGGCAAAAAGGATGGGCGGCAATGGTCCAGATGCGACGAATTATTAAAAGTTAGCGTTTTGCCGTCAAAAGATCATCAAGTCTGCGGAGAGCTTCGGCAGCCCCCAGAGGCAGCGAAACGGTGTTGTTTGGCCCTTGTGATTCGCGCGGATTAATGCGAATGACCGAGGAGTCGAATGCCGTGGCCAAACGCTCACACTGCCATCTGACGGTGGGGACGGCCGTGCCTGCACCACACTCGACGATGGCTAGTTTTTTGCCACGAACTTGCGACAGCCACTGGGACATGCGCCGTTCCTGATCGTGGGTGCGCGCGCCGACAAACCGACCATCGCCAAACATCAGGATGTTCGGACGCGCCAGCGTGTTACATTTGTCACAGTGGGGCAAAGGAGCACTCGCCCGAAACGTTGTCTCGTCGATGTCAACCTGCGTGTCGGCCGCCGGCCAGATAGCCTGGCTGCAGGGGCGCACGCACTGGAAGTGGTGAATCGAGCCGTGGCATTCGACCACGTTCGCCTCGTCGAATTCCGCGGCTTGGAATTGCCCGTCGACATTGGACGTGAACACAAAGTAGCCAGCATTCTTGGCGCGGCCCCATTGTCGAAGGATGTCGAAACCCTTGTGGGGGATCGTATCGCGGTACAGGTGCAGTCGGTGGCCGTAAAAGCCCCAGGCAAGCTGCGGGTCACGCTCGAACCAGGCCGGATTGGCCAGGTCGACGAAGTTCAGCCCGAGCTTCTCGAAGGGGGGATAGGCTTGCCAAAAGCCCTTGTCACCGCGGAAATCGGGAAGGCCAGAGTCGACGCCCATGCCGGCGCCGGCGCCTACAAAAAGCGCGTCGGCCTCGTCGATGAGTCGAGCGGCTTTGTTCAATGCTTTGTCACACAAAACTTTGCTTCCCGTTGAGTTCTTGTAAGTATGATGCGACGGTTTGCCGTATGTACCCGTCGAAGCAGTCGTCACTCACTCAGACTTTAACTGCTTTTCCCAGTCTCTTGGAGCACGGGGTACTCGGATGAAATGGACAACCGGTTTATCACGAAAGCCCGAAACGACACAGGCTTTCCGCGACGCTTGCGCCGGCTTGGATGTCTCTTCGGCCGCAGAGGTCGACGTGTTGCTCGTCTTCTTCTCGGCGAGTCACACCGACGACGTCGAAGAGTTGTCGTTGGCCATGGCGCGCGACTTTCCCGACGCGGTCTGCGTGGGGTGTAATGCCAATGGCGTCATCGGCGCCGGCGATGAGGCCGAAACAGGCTCTTCCTTGGCCGTGACCGCAGGGATTCTGCCCGGGGTCGACGTCGAGCCGATTCGCTTCGAGCCCGACGTTCATGATCGCAGCGACTTCGATTGGCGTCAGCAGTTTGGCGGCGATCCCGAAGTGGCGCCCAATTTTCTCATTCTTTCAGAGCCGACGACCTTCGAGACCGAAGAGCTGTTGACCGCGCTCGACCGCGCGTTTCCGGACTCGTCGAAATTCGGCGGGCTCGTCAGCGGCGGCGGTCAGGGGCAGGGCAGCAGGCTCATTCTCGAGGGGCATGTGTACCATGGTGGTGCCATCGGACTCGCGTTTAGCGGAGACCTGCGCGTCGATACGGTTGTCGCGCAAGCCTGCCGACCCATCGGCGAGCCGCTGATCGTGACCGATCACACCCAGAATATCATTCACCGATTTGATCGCGGAAACCCGATGGAGGTGTTCCGCAATCTCGTGCACAACCTCGAGGGCAAAGAGCGAGAACTCGCACAGCACTCGATGTTCGTAGGGATCGGGGTCGAGTCGAAGCGCGGTGAATATCGCCCGGGCGATTTTGTCATTCGCAATATCGTGGGCTTCAACCCCAAGACGGGGGATTTGGCCGTGGCCGCACCGATCGAGGATCTCGACGTGCTGCAGTTCCACCTGATGGACCCGCGCACCTCATCCTACGAGTTCGAGCGTGTCGTCGAGGAACTCGCCGAGGCGTTGAACGACCCGTGCCCGTCGCGCGGGGCGTTGCTGTTCAGCGGTACTTCGAACAGCGAGGATCTCGAGCGCAAGGCCAACGAAGAGTCCCAGCTTCTTCGCGACCGCCTCGGTCAGCTTCCCATCGGCGGATTCTTGTCGGAAGGGGAGATCGGACCGGTCGGCGGCAAGACCTGCCTTCACGGTTATGCGAGTATGGTCGCGGTGTTTCGAGAGGCGGGCAGGGCGAAGTAGTCGCCTGAAGAGAGGAAAGATCGACCAGAAGGACATCAGTCGGAGGCAGACCTGAACGGTCTGCCTCCGGCTTTTTTATTGTCCCAGCGGAAGCGTGCCCTGGAGCAGGGCGTCGAAGATGATGAAGCCGTTGCGGTAGTCGACCGGGCGGTTGAGCAAGAACTCGACCTCGAGCGCGGTCAGCGTCGGAGCCAGATCGGAGATGCCCGAAAGCGAGGGGACCGGAAGCTCGAAGGAGAGCCCCTGCTTGAGCGTCTCCTCGATCTGCGGCCACACTTGGCCGAGCACCAGGCTCTTGATGGCGTTGGCGTTGAGCACCGAGCGATCGCCGGTGGTGCTCTTGACCCAGGTGGTCACCTGCGGCTCGTCGGGTACGGTGATCGAGATGGCGTTGTCGGCAAGCGACATCAGGATGCCTACCTCGAGGTTGACCGCATAGACGTCGGTCTGGTTGGCCAGGTCGGCTTCGATTTCCATTTGGCCGGCGCGCAAGATGAAATCATACGGCTCACCGGCTTTGGGGCGCGAGAGCACCGGCTGCAGCTTGACCGACAGGTTGGCCTGCTCGGTGATGCCGGCATACTGGTCGGGCATCAAGTCGGTCAGGTCGATTTCGAGAAAGCCCGTCTCCCAGAGGGTGTGCAGCAAGCCATTGAGCAGCGCCAGTCGGACCCCGACCTGCGCACGGCTCGACTCGAACAGCGGCAGCTCTTCGGTATAGGACGTGGCAAGCGGGATACCCGGGCTGGTGGTGAGCGCCGGGGGCTGGTTGGCGGTGATGTTGGTGCCAATCGTCGCCGTCATCGAGTTACGGTAGGTCGTGGCAAAATCGGAAACCTCACCGTTGAGGGTGATCGTGAGCGGATCGGTGAACTCGGTGTCGAGGTCGAAGCTCAGGTCCGTCAGTTGCTGCTCGATGGAGTTGAGCGCGTCGGTCAGCAGCGTGGGCAGTTCGTCGACGAACTGCGAGCGCAGCGTGCCGATGACCATCTCTTCGATCTTGCCGCGAAGGGCGCTCTCAGCCAGCGCGAACACCGCGTTGGCTTCGGGGCTGGCAAAGTTGCTCTCGGCGCTCTGGATGGAGATGTCGACCTCGTCGACGTTGGCCACGAACTGTTGGCCGGCGCCCGGCTTGTCGATGCTCAGCGAGGCAAAGCCTGCAATTTCGGCGTCGATGGAGCCGGTCAGGTCGAGCACCTGCTGGTCGAACGAAATGCCCCCTTGGGTGGTCAGCTCGACGTCCGGAATCCAGATGAACATCTCGGCGCCGCCGTCGGTCAGCTCGAGCATCACTTGCGGCTCTCCCAACGCCAGGTCGGTGATCCGCAGTTGGCCCGACTCCGTGTCGAGCACGGGGTCGGGGATCTGGCTCATGAAGTCGATATTCTTGACCAACAAGACCAAGATATCGACCAGGTCGTCGGTCATGTAGGTCGTCTCGTCGGGCTGTTGCGGGGCCTGGCCGTCGTCGAAGAAGCGCTGGCCGAGGTCGAGTACGAGCCCGTCGTCGAAGCCAAAGGCGGTCTCCGAGGCGGTGTTGGCCGTCGCGTAATAATTGGGGGCCCACAGCACGTCGAGCAGGGCCTGGCCGGTGGCGCTGGTGCGCCCGTCGGTGGCCACGACTTCGATATGGTTGATGCCGAACTCGGCGTCGATGGTCGTGGTGAAGTTGCCCTGATCATCGAGGTCGACGCCGCGGCCGTTGACGAAAGCGTGCACGTCGGAGTGGGTGTCGGTGACCTTTCCTTCGACAGTGATCTCGGCAGCGGTGCCGGGGTTGAGCCACTCGCCGGGGGCCGGCGAGATGACCTCGACGGTGGGCGGCGCGTCGTCGACGACGATGCGCTTTTTGCCGCAGACCGGCGCGCCTTCGACGCCGGCTTCCACGGTGCATGCTTCGAAGGTCAACTCACCTTCGGCGTCGAGTTTGTAGGCGCCGGACTCGTCGGTGACCGCGTCGGCGGGTTCGACGGTCCAAGTGACCTCGGCGCCCGGCATCGGCTCGCCGTTTCCATTGAGGACGGTGGCCTGAGGCGTCACCGTCGCGCCGACTTTGTAGACGGCGCGCGCCGGGTCGAGCTTGACGTCGACCGCGGCTGCAAGGCTAAGGTCGAAGCCCGGCTCATTGTTGGTGTCGTTGTTGGCCGCGTTATTGGTCAGCGTCCCACCCGAGCCACCCGTCTCGCTGTCTCCACAGCCGGCCATGCCGACCAGGCAGGAGAGGGCGAGGGCAGTGACGAGGCGAACTTGCTTGCTATGTGGTCGTCTCATGGTCATGGGATGACTCCAAAGGCCCCTTTGAGCACGAAGTGCGTGGTGGTGCCGCCGAGCGCCGGGTTGACGATGCCCAGGTCACTTCCGGCCGGCAGGCCGTAGGTGCCGAGCGACGTCGGAATCTCGAAGCTCGGGACGGGCAGCGCGGGAAGCGCGTTGTTGAGCGAGGTGTCGATAACGTTCTGGAGCACGTCCTGGAGGAACGACTCGAGGACGGCGCGCGAGTCGGCGTCCAGGTTGATGCCGATCGGGCTGAAGTACAGTTCGTTGAGCTGGATATTCTGGAAGCTCAGGTCCGAGCCGTTGAGCTGGACGCCCGAGCGGGCGACTGCACCAATGCGGACGTCGACCGGGTCGTCGAACAGGCCCGGGTAGACGATCGACATGCGCATCGCGCCGAGCATGAGCACGACCTTGTCGCTGCCCTGCAGGGCGGCCACCGGCGGTAGGCCGGTCTGAATGTCGAGCACGGTGCCGTCGGGGAAGGTGCCTCCGATGGCAGAGTCGCTGACGGCGGCGTCGAAGAGTCCTCCGCGCCAAAGCGCGTGCAGCACGTGGTTGAGCACGCCGATATGCACGCCCGCCGAGATGGCGCGCTGCGGGTCGGCGGTCAACAAGTTCTGACCCTGCGGCATCGGTACGCCCAGCGACGGGGTCGCGCGGGTAGTATTGGCCGGCTCGAAGACCGTGCCGAGCCCGAACAGCGCACGGGTCGCGTTGACGCCGAGCGACGAGAAGTTCACGCCGAAGTCCAGGCTCAGGCTGCCGTTGCCGTCGAGGCGCGGGATGTCGAAGCTGTTGCCGAGCCCGCTGATGTCGAGACCCGACATGAGATCGTCGAGCGTGCTGTTGACTTGGGTTTTGAGGAAGCTCTCGACTTCGTCTTCAACGGTGCTGCGCAGGGTGCCTTGTACGAGGCTGCTGAGGATATTGTCGAGCCATCCCCAGCCGGTCAGTCCGACCACGATATTGCCCGAGGTCACGCTGACCGTACTCGGGCGTACCTGCAAGCGCGGCCGGCCGTTGTGCAGGTCGAGCGTCGCGTCCATGCTCGCCGTCAAGCTGCTGACGTCGACCGACACGTCCAAGCTCAAGTTGGTCTCTTCGAGATCGATCTCGACGTTGCGAATGACCGCGCCCAGACGCAAGCCATCTTGAATCAGCGTCAAAGACGAGTCATGTGGGCCGTCGATGCGGCTGCCTCGATACATGATCTTGTAGCGATAGGTGCAAAAACCGAGCACATCGACGCAACCTTCGGTCAGCGGGTTGGCCGCCAGCATCGACTGGTGCAGTTGGTCGCGAAGGCCGTCGCTGTTGAGCACCGTATGCAGTACGTCATTGAGGCTGTCGAGCGGGTCTCCGTAGTTGCCGTCGTCGACGGCGTCTTGGTCGACCCACAGCGACACGGCGTCGCTCATGTGCTGGTCTTCGGCTCCCCACTTGTCGGCGGTGAGGAAAGCGCAGGTGGTGCTGTTTTCTTCTTTGTACTCGCCGGTCGCCGCGTCGGTGGCGCGGATGTCGACGAAGTTGATGCCGAAGCGCACGGTCACGTCGCTCTGGAAGGTGCCGTCGGAGGCGACGGTGACCAGGCTGTTGTTGACCGTGACCTCACCGATGCCCTGAGCGTCGTTGACGCGGCCCTCGAAGGTGACCGTGTCGCCAGGAGCGGCGTCGCGCATGGCGCCGTTGGTCGGCGACACGCATTCGATGCTCGGGCCTTGGCCGTTGACGACGATGTCGACGCTCTGCTCGAGGGTCATGTCGTCTTTGGTTTCACCATCGACGGTGGCGGTGACCGTGTAGGTGCCTTCCTGGTTGTAGCGGAAGCGGCCGTGGCCGAAGGTCTCGCCGGAGGGGTTGCTCACAAACGAGACGAAGGCGTCGTCCACCTGGTTGCCATACTCATCGGTGACGATGGTGGCGATGTCGACGACTTGACCGGTGTCGTAGAAGGGCAAGTCGGGGACCTTCGAGATGGCGAGTGCCGCCGGCAGCGACGGATTGACCTCGAGGGCCTGTCCACGCTCTTCGCTCGCGCCGTCAGCGGTGCAGCTGACGGTGTATACGCCGCTCTTGGTGATGGTGACGGTGTGGTCGTCGACTGCGATGCCGGCGCCGGAGGCGTCGACTTCGACGGTGGTATCAGCACCCTCGACCTCGTTGCCGTAGGCGTCGAAGACGTCGCAAGTGGCCGTCGCCGAGTCGCCCGCCGTCACGATATTGGTGTCGAGGGCGGTCACCACGGTATGCGGCGCTCCCGCTTCGATGGTCAACTCGGCGGGAGTGTCGTCGGCGAGGCTCAGGTCGGGAAACTGGCAAGAGACGGTGGCGTTGCCCGCCATCGTCGGCACCAGCGAAAGAGCGCTCTCCTCGATGAACGACTGCTCCGGAGCGTAGACCAGCGTCGGTTCGACGCCGTCGGGGATCTCCACCTCGCCGCCCTCGGCATCGAGCAGCTGGCAGTCGACCGTAATCGGGGTGCCGGCCGACACCGTCGTCGATGCGAGCACCGTCTCGACACTCGTCGGGACGGCGGGGGCTTCGAAGTCGGCGTCGGGAAGGGCGGTGTCAGTTCCCGCGTCTTCCGTTCCGGCGTCAGCCTCTCCGACGATGCCCTTGCTACGGTTTCCACCGTCGTCATCGCCACAGCCACTTGCCAGGCCGAGCGTCGCGCTCGCCAGCAACAAAACAAATGTAACGGAGCGTGTCCGCCACCGAGCAAAGGTTGCGCTGCCTTGCAGCCGTACCATAGGAGCCCTCTTGCGTATCTCAATTGGTGGTCCGGTGCATCGCTATTCGCGGAAAACACGGGGCGAATCGCTACAGACCACTTCCATATATAGAGTTTCCAGAACCTTTCTAATCGTAACGAAATCGCAATGCAACCGAAAGGCCGGACAAAAGGTAAGCTGGCAAGGGGCAGTCTTGGCGCGCGACCACCTCGGGTGAGGCGCCTTTTGGCAAGGCTGTTGTCTGTTGTTTATCGGTAACTGGTCTGGTATCCAGATCGCTGCTTCTTTACTCAACTGACTACCCCGGAACGAAGGGAGCAATAATGCGTTCGCTGTCCGCTCTGCTGTGCCTGATTGCCATGGCCGCCGCGCTTGTCGGCTGTGAGAGGGAACCGTGCCATGGTCAACCCGAAAAGAACTGGAACGCCGAGGGAACTTGGGGATTTCTGGGCGAGCTTCCTGTGGGCGAGAAGGGCGCAGTGTGCGGTGCCGACGAAGACCAGGTGGACATCGATCACGGCCTGGCCAAGGATAAGTCTGCCGAGGTTCGCAAGCAGTGGAAGGGTTGGCTGGCGGATAACGGATGGACTGCCGAGCCTGCCGGTCCGTGGAACAAGAAGGAGCGCGAGGAGGAGTTCTGGGGGGAGAGGATTGGGATTTACGGCAAGGGCAACAAGACGATTCGCGTGTCGTTGCTGCCGTCTGACGTAGGACTGAGTTCCCGGGTCGAGTGGTTGCACAGGATTCCATTTCTGCCGGTCGACGAGAATCTCTTCAAAGCGGGCGAGGCGCGTCTCGATGCAGTGCGCAAGGCAACCAGCGCATGGCAGCCTGATCAGACGACCGAGTGCAATGCAGAGTCGCTGGAGGAGGTCTCCGGAGAGAAGGGTGAGCCATTGATCATGATCGACCGCCGCCACCTCGAGTTGATGGACAAAAAGGAAGAGGAGGCATTTGGCCAATACACTATGGCTGACCGCCTCGTCCGCGCGCCGGAGCGTGTGTCCATGAAGGAGGACCATGTCGGCTGGTCGCGTTCGATCAACCAGCGCCGTCGGCGGGCGAAGGCGTTCGAAATGTCGCCGATGGTATTCGTCTTCCACGCCACGGCTGAAGACCTGCAGCCACCGAAGATCACGAGTTGGCCTGGACGCAAGACCGCGGACGGCAAGCCGCTTACGACCTTTACGAGCGGCAAACTCTCCGGTCATGCGTTGCTCGCTGACGCCGATGCCGGTCAGGTTCTCTGCCACTTTTCGATTTCGGTCGAAAACGACAAAGAGTTCGAGACGCCCCGCAAGAGCGCCATGGAAGCTCTCTGGGTCGATCTCATGGTTCAGACCCAACGGGCGATCGATGCCAAAGTTGCCCAATTTCCCGTTCTGGATGATTTCAAGCGGCGCGGCTCACTGGTCGCCGAGGCGACGCGGCGCGGGCCGTGAGGGCACCACCGAGCAGTGGGGGTGGAAAGCCTAGTTGCCAAAGGGGCGGCAACTGTAGGTTCCGATCGGAAGCTTCAGTTGCCATTTGGATCGCCGCTCACACGCGAGACTGTGGCTCGCCAAGATGAGTATAGGTTGGAGGGAGCGCTGTTGTGGGCGATGGTGATGCGCTTTCTTGGGCTGAAGACTTTTTCTTTCTTCAAAAAGGTGAGGAGGTGGCAGGTAGCTTGCAGGGACCTTACCTCGCAACCCGAGGCTCCGTTAGCTCACGCCCCTTCATCCCATCTCCCAAGAGCGTGAGCGAGAGAGCCCCGCCCGGTATGGCGCACCCAGTAGTTTCCGGGCACATTCCTGACGTCCCATCAGGAGGCCTCTCCGGCTTAACCCACCGGAGAGGCCATTTTTCTTTTCCCCTTTCACTCATGCCTCGTCGAGAGACGGCAGAATAAAATCAGGGCGCACGTCGGAGTGATCGAGGGTATTTGCCAGGTCGGTCAGTCCCGTGGCGACCAGCACCGAGTCGAGGCCGTAGTCGTTGGCGCCCTTGATGTCGGTCTCGAGTTGGTCGCCGAGTACCGCACAATTGCGCGTGCCCAAACGCTCGATGGCCTCGTCGAACATGGGGGCGAAGGGTTTGCCCAGCCGCTCGAAGCAAATATCGCAGCCGGGGTAACGCGCCCGAATCGCGTTCTCGAAGAGGTTGGCAACGCTTCCGCTTGTGAAGCCAAAACTCGTCGCCGAGCGCTGGTAGATGAGGTCGGGGTTGGGCAAGAGGAGTTCGAAGTCGTCGCCGCGGTCGAGCTTGCGAAACAGCGTCGTCAGCGTCTTGTCTGTGGTGGGCACGAAATCGTAGCCGGACTCGTCTCCGATGATGAGTACGTCGAAGTCGCCGTGGTCGACATCGACCAACTCGCCGCCGGCGCGCTCGGCGTAGCGCTTGGAGTCTGGGGGCCCTAGCACCAGGCAGCGCGCCCCGTGAAGGTTGTGCTCTTCGAAGTAATCGATGACCAAAGAGCCCGAGGTGACGATGCGTTCGGAGCGGATGTCGAGCCCGTCGCGTTGGTATTTGGCTGCGCAGGACTCGGGCAGCCGCGAGGCGTCGTTCGTGATGACGACGTAGGGCAAGGCTCGGTCGGACAAGCTTTGCATAAACGAAACGGCGCCGTCGAAGGCGCCGCTTGTATGGACCAGCACACCGTACGCGTCGATGAGCAGGCCGTCGTAGTTGTCGTAGAGGTCTCGAAGGGCGATCTGGGCAGGTCGCGACATGCTGGGCTCACTTCATCAGGTGGTGCCGGAAAAATCAGCCCGATGATGCTCGCGCACCGCGCAGAATCAAGTGTGCAGGGCACATGAGTCAGCCCAGGCGACGCACCAGATGGTTTTGCGGGCCATGGGTTCCCGGGTCTTTGGCCCGCTCCAGGAGTTCGTAAGCACGTGAAAAGCGTTCAACCGCGTACGTCACTGCCTCCGCACGCGACATGCTCGTCGAGGTGAACTTGTCGAAGAACTCACGCACCACACTGATCACCGGCTCGAAGCCTGAATTCATCGTCTGGTCGACCACCTCCCACAGGGACGGGTCGCGACGCACCAATTTGCCCACAAAGAAGGTGCCGAATTCAGTGTGACGAACGGCCGCCAGATGACGTTGATGCACCGCCTGGCGGCTGGTCGGCATGACGTCGAGGCGCTCGAGTGTCGTGTGCAGAATATGGGACGCCGTCGTGCTCAGCACCCCTTTGCACAGTGCTTCGGACAGCGTCAGCGCCTCGACCAAGCAACTCGGGGCGAGCGAGGTGCGTAGTTGATCAACTGTTTCGGGCAGGCGCTTGTCGAAGAAGGTCTCGAACTTCGTCTGGGTAAAGCGCTGGGGATCGCCGACCAGATGGAAGATGTCTTCGATGAGCAGGTTGTAGAGTTCGATTTGACGGGCCGTCTCGAAGACCAGTGACGAAAAGCATAGGCTGTCCTCGATGGAGCCGTGACGCTCGACGCCCATCATCAGGGTGGCGCTGTTGTGCATCTGAGCGCGCAGGCCGTTGGCAGAGAGCACCGTGAGCGCCATGATCGGGAGGCGGTCTGCTCCCGGTAGCTGCTCCCAGTGCGCACGATCGACGCTAAAATCGAGCTGTGCCGGATCCCAGCCCCCACTTTCCTTGGCCTCTTCGTACAGGCGCACGGGGAGCGATTCGTGACGACGGGTTCGAATTTGCGACGAGCGGGATATCATGACTTCCTATCCTTGGACTGCAAGACCGGCGGAGGTTGCTCGACGGACCGCTCCCTCGTCGACAACTCCGGCTCGATGATCCCAACGAGCTTCTCTTCTGTGATGATGCTCGCGACCAAATTTTGTGACAGCCCGGTTACTCTAACGTGACCGTAGACCTTTGTCGAGCGACTTCGCTTCTGGCGCAAATTCGGGCAGGTGGTCTGGCCGGGGCCGAGCCACTAAGGTGGCCGAGTGTGCTTCTTGACACACGCCCCACAGACGCATAACTAAGCAGGCACTAACATAGACGCCGGACGAGCAACGAGCAGGCGAGGAAGAGACAATGATGGATTGGAACGCACTGGCTGAACGAGTATTGGACGGTAAACCGATCACTCGCGACGAAGCCCTCGAGATTGTTAACGCGCCCGACGACGAGTTGCTGGCGATTCTGCATGCCGCCTTCAAGGTGCGCTCGCACCATCACGGCCGCAAGGTGCGCGTGCACGTCCTCCAGAACGCCAAGAGCGGCGTGTGCCCCGAAGACTGCAAGTTCTGCAGTCAGTCGCTCAAGTACAACACCGGCGTCGAGCGCTACAAGATGCAGGAGGTCGACGAGCTCGTCGAAGGCGCCAAGGCCGCCTACGAAAAGGGTGCGGTCACCTATTGTATGGTCACCGCGACCCGCGGGCCGAATAACCGCGAGCTCGAGACCATCTGCGAGGCGAGCCGGCGCATCAAAGAGAAGTATCCGGTCAACATCTGCG
Organism: Persicimonas caeni; assembly: GCF_006517175.1. Classification (NCBI taxonomy): domain Bacteria; class Deltaproteobacteria; order Bradymonadales; family Bradymonadaceae; genus Persicimonas; species Persicimonas caeni. Next base: position 7,033,670 of record NZ_CP041186.1, read on the forward strand.
CCTCGTTGGGCATCCTCAAAGAGGGGCAGGCCGAGAAGCTTCGCGAGGCCGGCGTCGACCGGTACAACCACAACCTCGAGACCTCGTGCAACAACTTCGAGAACGTGGTGAGCACCCACAGCTTCCAGGACCGCCTCAACACCGTCAAGATGGCCAAGGCCGCGGGCATGGAAGCGTGCTGCGGGGGCATCATCGGCATGGGCGAGACCACCGATGACTGGGTCGACCTGGCGTTTACGCTGCGTGAGATCCGCGTCGAGTCGGTGCCGCTCAACTTCCTCAACCCGCGCCCGGGCACGCCCCTGGGCGACCAGGTCGACGAAGACGCCGAGTCCGGCAAGGGCGGCCAAGTCCGCCCGCAAGAGTGCCTCAAGGCGCTGGCAATGTTCCGCTTCGTCCACCCGGACGTCGACGTGCGCGTGGCCGGCGGCCGCGAGGTCGTGCTCGACCACATGCAGCCCCTGGCGCTCTACGCGGCGAACTCGCTGTTCACCGAGGGCTACCTGACCACCGGCGGGCAGGGGACGTCGAAAGACTACGACATGATTACGCAGGCTGGGTTCGAGCCGGAAGTTGTCGAGGCGTAAGATACGGGCGATTGCCCAGCAGCTTAACGGCGTAACAGCTTAACTACGGGCGCGGTCGCTGGCGCGGTCGCGGTCACGGGATGGATTGCGATGAGCGAGCAGAAGTACACGAAGGAACAGCTCGAAGAGTGGGATGACAAGTACGTGTGGCATCCCTTTACGCCGCACTCGGTCTACCGCGACGAGGAGCCGGTGACCGTGGTGGCCGGTGAGGGCAACTACCTTATCGACGCCGACGGCAATCGACTGCTCGACGGCGTCGCGTCCATCTGGTGCAACACCTTCGGGCATCGCCGCGCCGAAATCGACCAGGCCGTCAAAGACCAGATCGACCGCATCGCCCATGCCACCTTGCTGGGTAACGCCCAGGAGCAGTCGATCCTGTTGGCAAAGCGCCTCGTCGAGCTCGCCCCGGGCGACTTGAGCAAGGTCTTCTTCTCCGACAACGGCTCGACCGCCGTCGAGATCGCCGTCAAGATGGCGCTGCAGTGGTGGCAGCAGCGTGGCGCCGAGTCAGCTCGTAAGCGGCGCAAATTCCTGGGGCTCGCCAACGCCTACAACGGCGACACGATTGGCGCCGTCTCGTTGGGCGGCGTCGAGGTCTTTCACTCGCGCTTTCGTCCCTTATTGTTCGACGTGGTCCGCGCGCCGTCGCCGTACGTTTACCGGCGCCCCGAAGGGCAGACCGAAGCCGAGGCCCAGCAGGCCTTCGTCGAAGAATTCGACCGCGTCTTCCTCGAGAACGCCGACGAATTGTGCGCGGTGGTCATCGAGCCGGGGATGCAGGGCGCCGGCGGCATGATCACCTATCCCGACGGTTTCTTGAAGCACGCCCGCGAGCTCACCCGGGAGCACGACGTGCTGCTGATCCTCGACGAAGTCGCCATGGGGATGGGTCGCTCGGGCAAGATGTTCGCCTGTGAGCGCGAGGGCGTCGTGCCCGACTTTTTGTGCATCGCCAAAGGCTTGACCGGCGGCTACCTGCCGGTGTCGGCGACCATCACCAACGACCGCATCTACAAAGGGTTCTTGGCCCCGCCCGAAGAGGGCAAGACCTTCTTCCACGGCCACACCTATACCGGCAACGCGCTGGGCTGCGCCGCGGCGAACGCCACGCTCGATATCTTCGAGAATGACAACGTCCTCGACACGTTGCCCGGCAAAATCGACAAACTGCGCGCCGAACTCGAGACACTCTGGGACCTCGATTGGGTCGGCGATATCCGCCAATACGGGCTCGCCGTAGGCATCGAGTTGGTGCGCGACCGCGACACCAAAGAGGCGTTCGACGCCAAAGACCGAGTCGGCATGAAGATTTGCCGCGAGGCACGTGACAAGGGCGTCTTCTTGCGCCCGCTGGGTGATATCATCACCATGATGCCGCCGCTTTCGATCACCGACGAGGAGATCGAAACGCTGGTGGACGCGGTACGCCACGGCATCGAGATCGTTCTTCCTTCTTACGAGTAATCGCAGGCCTACGGGTAGTCATGGCTTCGAATATCGTCGTCGTTACGGGGACTGATACCGAAATTGGCAAGACGATGGTCACGGCCGGCATGGCCTGCGCGTTGCGCGAGCGCGGTGTCGACGTGGTAGCCATCAAGCCGGTCGAATCGGGCACCGAGGTCGAGCCGAGTGCTGGAGAAGACGGCGTGACCTTGGCCGAGGCCGCCGGCCAGGCCGAGCCGACGCAGGCCTTGGTGCGCCTTCGCGAGCCACTCGCGCCGCCCGTGGCCGCCGATATCGACAGCGTCGAGCTCGACATGAATGCCTGGTGCGAAGAGATCCGCGAGCACGCCCGGAGCGCCGAGCTTGTGCTCGTCGAGGGCGCCGGCGGCTTGCTCTCCCCGCTCACGTGGACCGAAACCGCCCGCGACCTCGCCCGGGAACTCGAGGCCTCCGTACTGGTGGTCGCTTCGGACAAACTGGGCACGTTGAACCACACGATGCTCGTGCTCGAAGCGCTCGAAGCCGCCGAACTCCCGGTGTGCGGCGTTGTCTTTAGCGCGCCAGCAAGTGCCGACTCGTCGACCGGACGAAACGCGCAGACCCTGCGAGATTTCCTCGACTACGACCGCGTGGCCGAACTGCCGCGGGTCGCTGATTGGCGCGAGGCTGCCGAGCACCTGCGCGCCCCCTCCGAATGGCTGTTTCCCGCCGTCTGATATCCACCTCCCGAGAGGTTTACAATGAGCGTTTGGAACGAGTGGCTCGACGCGTCGCTCGACAAGCTCGCCGAGCACGAGTTGTTGCGCACGCTCGACGCGGTGGAGCCTGTCGACGCGGTGCACGTGCGCGCCGACGGGCGCAGGCTTACCCTTTTCTCGAGCAACGATTACCTGGGACTCTCCGCTCACCCGAAGGTGCGCCAAGCTGCAGCCGATGCGGCCGAGCAGGGCGGTCTAGGACCGCGAGGCTCGGCGCTTGTGTGTGGCTATACCACCGCCCACGAGGCGCTCGAGCGCGAACTCGCCGAGCTCAAAGGCTGTGAGGCTGGACTGTTGTTCCCGACTGGGTTCGCGGCCAATTTGGCGGTGGTGTCGTCGCTCGGCGGTTCGGGCGTCGCCATCTTCAGCGATTCGCTCAACCACGCCTCGATCATCGACGGCTGCCGGCTGGCGCGTCGGCGCGGGGCGACACTCGAGGTCTACCCCCACGGCGACATGGCCGCGCTCGAAGAGATGTTGGCCAATAGCGAGGCGTCGCGAAAGCTCATCGTGACCGACTCAGTCTTCAGCATGGACGGCGACCTCGCGCCGCTCGACCGCCTCGCCGAACTCAAGGCCGAGCACGACGCGTTGCTCGTCGTCGACGAAGCCCACGGCACGCTCGTCTTCGGCGAGCATGGCGGCGGCGTCGCCGAGCATTTCGGCGTCGAGGACGCCGTTGACGTGCACGTGGGCACGCTGAGCAAGGCGGTTGGAGCGCTCGGCGGCTTCGCGGCGACGTCCCAGAAGTTTCGACAGTGGATCTTCAACCGGGGCAGGGCGTTTGTCTTCTCGACCGCCCAGGCGGTTCCGGTGGTCGAGGCGGCGCGCGCGGCGATTCGCGTGGCCCGCGACGAGCCCGAGATTCGCCGCCGCCTCTGGGAGCGCATTGCCCAGTTGGGCGACAGACTCGGGCGCGAGTTGACCAGCCCCATCGTGCCGATCGTGCTCGGCGACGAGGCGCGCGCGCTCGCTGCCAGCGACCATCTTCTTGACGAAGGCTTCCACGTGATTGCAATACGTCCACCGACAGTTCCGCCTGGTACCAGCCGACTGCGGGTGGCCCTCTCGGCGGCGCACGCCCCGGAGGACATCGATCGGCTCGCCGATACCCTCGAGGCAATCACATGAGTAGTACCTTCGAAGAGTTCAAGAAGTTCGCCAAGCGCGGCAATATCGTCGACATGTCCGTCGGTGTTGTCATCGGCGTGGCCTTCGGCGCGATCACCAAGTCGCTGGTCGACGACGTGATCATGCCGCCCATCGGCCTGCTCACCGGCGGCGTCGACTTCTCGGAGCTCTTCTGGGTGATTCAACAAGGCGAGCCGGTCGGCCCCTATGCGACCATCGCCGCGGCCAAGGCGGCCGGCGCGGTCACGGTCAATTACGGCAACTTCGTCAATACGATCATCAACTTCGTGATCATCGCCCTGGCGATGTTTTTCGTGGTGCGCTCGTACAAGCGCTTGACCGAGCGGCAGGAGGACAAGCCCGAAGACGCGCCCAAGGCGCCGGTCGACAAGGAGTGTCCGTATTGTTTCGAGGATATTCCGTTTCAGGCGGTGCGGTGTCCGAAGTGCACGTCTCACCTCGACGCAAGTGTCGAAGGCCCTGCAGAGTAGCAACGCCTGCTATTAGGCGTTGCTTGCCTGAAAGACCTCCGGTTTAAGTAACTACACGAAGATTCTGTCGGTCATCTCGGCGGCTCTCGACGCCAATCACTGCGTCGCCATCCCTCGACGATGCCGCTGGCATCGCCTGCGGGCTGTCTCCTTGTGCTTGCCGCCGATTGCTCGCCGAGCTTTCCCGCACAATCTCCGTGCAGTTACTTGGTCAACGCTTATACAATGTCACCACCGCAGCACCACCCAATCCCAGGTTATGCTGCAGCGCGACTTCGGCGTCGTCGACCTGACGGTCGTCGGCGAGTCCGCGAAGCTGCCAGTTGAGCTCGGCGCATTGCGCCAGGCCGGTGGCGCCCAGCGGGTGGCCCTTGGAGATGAGCCCGCCCGAGGGGTTGACGACCCATTTGCCGCCGTAGGTGACGTCGCCTGCGTCGATGAGCTCGCCTGCCTTTCCTTCCTCGCATAGCCCCAGGCCCTCGTAGGTGATGAGCTCGTTGGCCGAGAAGCAGTCGTGCAGCTCGATGACGTCGACGTCGTCAGCGCTCAGGCCGCTGGCCTCGTAGACCTGTTGGGCGGCCAGGCGAGTCATGTCGGCGCCGACGAGCTTGATGGCGCTGTCGCCGAAGGTGTCCGGGGTGTCGGTGACCATCGACATGGCCGCGATTTCGATCGCCTGGTCCTCGAGGCCGTGCTCCTTGACGAAATCTTCGCTGACCACGACTGCGGCGGCCGCGCCGTCGGAGGTCGGGCAGCACTGCAGCATGGTGAGCGGTTCGTGGATCATGCGCGACTCCAGGATCTCTTCGAGCGAGTACTCGTCCTGGAATTGCGAGCGCGGGTTTTTGGTCGAGTGCAGGTGGTTTTTGTGGGCGATCTTGGCGATCTGCTCGGCCGTGGTGCCGTACTTCTCCATGTGCTCGCGGCCGGCGTTCCCGAAGATCTGCGGGGCAGGGGGCGCCTTGGCGAAGCCGCGCTGCTCGGCCATCGTCTCGAAGTGGCGGCCCAGCGGGTTGAAGCGGCCCTTGCCGCTGGTGTCGAGCGAGCCCTTGGCCATCTGCTCGAAGCCCAGCGCCAGCACGCAGTCGGCGATGCCGCCCTCGACGAGCTGCTTGGCCATGAACAGGGCCGTCGAGCCGGTCGAGCAGTTGTTGTTGACGTTGTAAATCGGCACGCCCGTCAGGCCTAGCCGATACGCGGCCGCCTGGCCGGAGGTCGACTCGCCGTACACATAGCCGGCGAAGACCTGCTCGATCTCCTCGTAGCTCACACCGGCGTCCTCGAGAGCCTGCTTTCCGGCCTCTTCGGCCATGTCCGGGTAATCCCAGTCGCGGGCACCGGGCTTCTCGAACTTGGTCATGCCAACGCCTACGACGTACACTTTGCGGCTCATATCGACTCCTGTGGGGAAAATTGGGCGCGTTGAATCGTGATTCAGTTTTCGTGTGGGAGTTTAGCGGAAGCTACCCTTGCAGCAAAGGCGCCGAATCCACAACAATCTTCGGGTACAACTATCATCCATCGAGGTAGATCATGGTCGTTCAACACACGCTGCGAGTACTCGCCTGTTTTCTGGTCGCGACGTCGGTCGCCTGCTCGAAGCCCGAGCCGAAGCCCGACGAGACCCGAGAGACCCGAGAGACCAACGAGACGCAGGAGACGCAGGAGACGCAGGAGGCGCAGGAGACTGCAGAAACGGAGCAGGCCCAGGAACAGGCCGCCACGCCGCCCACCAGCGGCGAGTATGCGTGCGCCGACGCACCGCCCTCGATGGACGACGTGGAAGTCGAGGCGCCCTCGGCCGAAAAACTCGCCGCGCCCGCACCCGAGCTTCGCTTCGAGCTGCCCGAGGCGCTCGAGGGCCTCGAGCCGCCCGACGAAGCCAAGCAACCCATCGAGACGACGTGGTGCGAAAAGGCGCAGGGCGCGAGCCAGACCGAGGCGCTTCTGACCGACGGGCGCGCGTTCACCAAGTGTTGCACCGCCGAGCCGAAGGGCGCCGACTTCCAGGTGGGCTGCATGATGGCGCGGGGCTGCAGCCTCGAGCTGCCGAATACGACCGGCAAGCGCGCAATCTCGACGGCCGACGAGCTCGCCGAGGCCGTCGCGCCGGTCGACTCGGTGGCCGAGGCGATCGGACTCGTCGCCGTGCACGACCAGAATGTGTGGGTGCCTTACGGTCCGGACGCCGACAAGCTCGTGGCCGACACGAACCGGTGGTTTGGGTGGTATCCGCTGCAGGAGGGGCCGGTGAAGGTCGAAGCCGAAGAGCACGCCTGGGGTTACGTGCTTCGCGTTCCGGCGTATGCGCAGTGTGGATGCAGCCACCACCTCTACAAGGTCGCCTACCGCGTGACGAAGGATGGGACGGTGTGTCGACTCGGCGAGAAGCCGAAGGTGGTGGCCTATGCGCAGAAGAATATCTGCATCGATTGAGTGCGTCAGTCGGTGCGGGAGCATCCCTGAGTCAGTCGCAACAGCCTTTGGAGGCCGGGCATCTTGCCCTGGTGGCAGGGCCGCACGTGCAACCAACCAGCCCTGGAAGCGCTGCCTCCAAACGCCGGCGACTTTTTAGGACGGAGCCATCCTTGCACTCGCTGCGATTTACGAGGCTTTTTCAGCGCCGACGATCTTTTTGAGCATCTCGACATCGATGCCCACCTGGGCGGCGGCTTTCTCGAAGTCGCCGCCGTTTTCGATCACGGCCTTCTCCATCTGTTCTTTGAGGCTGCCGCCCCCGCCGATGGCGCCGAGCGCCTGGGTCTTCTTCTGCTGGGAGGCCTGGATATCCTTCTTTCCGGTGAGCGCTTGGTCCTGGAAGTTGCCCTCTTTGCGGTAGACGAAGACGGCGTCGCCGATGGCGATCTCGTCGCCGTCCTGCAGGCGGCGGGGCTGCTCGGGCTCGAGCTTCTCGCCGTTGAGCAGGGTGCCGTTCGAACTCCCCATGTCCTTGACCTTCACGCCCACCGGCGAGGCGTTGAACTGGGCGTGGACGCGCGAGGCGTTCTCGTCGCTGATCTGGATAAAGTTGCCGAGGCCGCGTCCGATGGTCACGGTGCGCTCGCCCAGGTGGAAATTCTGTCCGGCGACCGACTCGGACTGGCCGACGAGCCAGTTGACCTTGCTCGCTCGACTCGCCCGAGGCGGCCGGTTGCCCGCGCGGTTAGCCGTCGCCGGGCCCTTGTCCCACGATTGGCCCGAGTCATCCGATTTGCCGCGCAAAAAGACGATGACGAACGCGACGGCCACCACGGCCAATACGGCCACCAAGACGATTCCAATATCCATTGCCTGATATCCTTCGAGGCTCGAGCCAAACTTCATTTTCGAAAAAGCGCGGCCATCGTAGCGCCAATGCGCGGCCGAGGGCAACTTTTTAGTCGCGCTCGCTCAGTCGCGCTCGCTCAGCCGGTGCAGCCCGCCTTGCCACAGCGAGACGTACAGGCCCGTGTCGGTGCGTAGCAGCTTGTAAATGGGTTGCTCGAAGTCGGTGCGCCCGTCGACGAACTCTCCGGTGCTCGGGTCGAGCAGGTAGATGCCCTCGAGGGTCGCGACGACGAGCCGGTCGCCATGCTCGTCGAGGTCGACGATGGCGTTGGTGTTGGCTTGCGCGCCGAACGGGTCGAGGCCGGTGATTTCGGCGGTCTCTTGCAATTCGCTGATGTCGACCTCGCTCCACTGCCCACCTTCGAGCACCCACAGGCTGGTCGTGCTGTAGGCGTACAGCGCCTCTCCGGTCGAGTAGAGGCCGTGGACCAGCTCGAGGATGTCGGTGTTCGGGTCGTCGGGCAGACCGTCGTGCGTTCGAGTCATGCCCGAGCCGTCGAGCGCGACGTTCCAGACGCCGTCCGTCGCGCTGACGACCCAAACAGAGCCGTCGTGCTCGACCATCGATTGCACCGACAGGGGCGGCTGCTCTTCACTGCCGTCGAAGAGCGGCTGAGCTTGTCCGGTGGCTCCGTCGAGGGCGAAGACCCCGCCGCCGGAGTGCTCGAGGATGGTGCTGCCGCTGGCGCTGACGACTTCTCGAAAACTTCCCGCCGAACCGACGACGAGTCGGTCGCCGACCTCGAGCATCCGCGCCGACGGCTCGCGCCGCAGCCCGTGATAGCTTTCGGTCACAGCCTCGTCCTTCCAGAGGAGCTCGACGGTTTGGCCGTCCAAGTCGACCTTGAAGATCGACGGCGCAAGGTCCGGGGTGGTCGGGATGGCGTAGAGTTGCCCGCCGAGTCGCGTCAGGATGGCGTCGTCGATGGTGCCGCGCGAGGATGTCAGGAACTCGTCGACGGTCCACTGTGCGTCGCCTTCTTCGTCTTCGTCTGCCGGAAAGCGAAAGAACTCACCGGACCGGCCGGCAAAGAGCTCTTCGCCGAACTCGACGAGATAATCAGCGGACGCATGCGCGGGGCTCACCGGCTCCCAGCTGTCTTCTTCTTGAATGCGTCGGAGCAGTCCCGACTCGGTGAGGACGGCGAAGGAGCCGTCGCCGAATCCAAAGATGTTGCGCTTCGGCTCGGTGGCGTCGGACGCGACGAAGAGCGCCGCGTCGTCGGGCAACGTGACCGGCTGCCAGGTCGGAGGTGTGGTCGACCAGTCCGCCGGATTGCCGGTGAGCTCGCCCACTTGGCCCTCGCGGGTGCTTCCGTAGACGGTTTCGCCGGCGATGGTCACCCAGATGAGGCCTGCGTCGAGCCCCGTGACCGTATAGGAGGCGAGCTCTTCGGGGCTGTGCCAGACCCACAGTGAGGGCTGGAAGCTACGCGGGTTCGTCGCCAAGAGCGACTCGCCATGCGCAGTCCAGGTGTTGGACACTTCGGTAACTCTGGCGAGCGGCGAATTCTCATCGACGGCCTCCCAGCTCGCGCCTCCGTCGGTAGAGATTTCGAAGGAACGTCCCATCTCGGACTGTACCTCGACGACCAGACAACCGGGGCCGACCGTATAGCCTCGTCGGGCGAGGGCGTCGTGCGCGATCTCCCACGTTTGGGCGCCGTCCACGCTGCGCCACAGCTTGCGCACATAACCCGTTTCCGAGCTCTCGAAAGTCTCTTCGTACAGGTAGAGCGCCTCGCCGTCGCCTCTCAGGTCGAAGGCGTAGTCGGCCGGCATCTCCATCTCTTCCCACGTCTGGCCCGCGTCGGTCGTTCGGTACAGCGCCGTGTGGTCTTCGCCGGGGATATGCTCCAGGAAAAAGTGCGCCTCGCCGGCTCTCACGATGCGCTCGGTTGTGTCGTGGACCCGCCACGCCGTCTCGGGAAGCGTCGCTTGGCTCCATCCGCTCTCTGCAGAGTAGATGTGAGCAGGCATATGGCGCCCCGGCACGTAGTCGCGAAGCTCGCCCACAAAGACCAGCTCCCCGTCGATGCGGCCGCGGTACTCGTATGCGTTTCCGAAAGGTCCGTCGAGTGCTTCGCGGGCGAAGAAGCCCGGGTCGCGGGTCTCGTCTTGGCGTACTTCGTCCGAGCAGCCGACGAAGGCGAACAAGCTGGTGACAAGGAGGAGAACAACGAGGTGGTACGGGCGGCGCATGGGACTCTCGACTGGTGGAGCAAATGGTACGCGCTCCATATACCACAGCCGAGAATCAGTCTCGAATCGCTTCGTTCGAATCGACCATCGCGACGTTGTCGCTCGAGGTCCAGGCGGTCGAGCCGTCGGCGAAGCCGAGCTCGACCCAGCCGTCGCGCTTGTCCTCGACGGGAAGCAGCACGCCCGGCACGAGCACCGTGTCGATGCTGGCGAGCCCGGCGTGTTCGCTGGGGCCTTCGCGAAGCTGCGTGCCGTCGGCGACCACCACGGCCGGGTGGACGTCGTTGACCACGTAGTCGCGCGCGACCCATCCGCCCACGACAAGCACGATCGCCAACGCCGAAATCGAAGCGATGGCCAGCCCCGCGTCGCGCAGGGCGACGTTCGAGGAGCGTCGGCGAGCGAGGCTGCCCAGCAGCAGAAGCCAGGTGAAGCCGACGAGCAGCCAGGGGAAGAAGTGCGGCGAGACGCTCGTGGCCAGCCTCCACCAAAAGAGCCCCTCGGAGGTCGTGTTTTCGCGCACGGTCCCGGAGGCTCGCTCGATTTGGCTCAGGCGGACGATCTGGTGGACGAGGTCGCGGTTCTTCTCGATCTTCTCGTCGCCCGGATCGTGGAGCGCGGCGCGCTCGAGGGCGAGGCGGGCCAGTCCGTAGTCGCCGGTGTGGGCCAGCGCGGTGCCCAGGTTGTAGAGGACATCGGGGGCGTGCGGATGAGCCGCGTTGACCTCGCCCCAAAAGTCAGCAGCCTGCTCCCATTGGTTCTGTTGCTGGGCTTGGACGGCGCGCTCCACGAGCTTCGTCTCGTCGCCCTGGGCGACGGCGTCCGCGGGGGCGAGCATGCCCGCCGCGCCGACGGACAACGCCAGGAGTACGGCGGCGGCCGACTGGGCGGACCATTTCTTGGCGCGGCGCTCGCCCTCGAGTTCGCGCAGGCACGCTTCGCACTCGTCGCGAAGCTCGTCGGCGCGCGCGGCCTTGGCGGTCTGGTCGGGCGAGTAGCGCGCCTCGTCGAGGCCGCGCAGAAGCTCGCCCACACGCTCGGCGAGGGCCGACGAGACGCCCAAGCCCTCGAGGTGCTCGGGGAGTGTCGACTCGGAGACGGCGCCGGCGCGCACGCCGGCTCGGTCGGTCACATAGATCGTCACCGCCGCGCGCACCCCGTCGAGCTTGTCGGCGGGCGGCTTTTTGTCGGCTTCGGCGAGCTTCGCCAGCGCGGTCTTGTAGGGGTTGGCGCGTTTTCTTTTGGAGCGCTGCTTCGAGGCGAGCTTCGAGAGCGGTCCGGCGAGCCACAGCGCCAGTACGCCCAGGCCGGGCAGGGCGAGCAAGGCCCAGAAGAGCGGATTGCGCGACAGCGGTTCCTTGGAGCTGGTGAGCGCGACGTCGGCGCGGGGCGCGTCGAGCTTGGCCACCAACGCTTCGAGCACGTCGGCTTCTTCGCGCTTGTCGTCCGGCTCGGGGGTCGGAGGCGCCTGGTGGTCGAGGGCCAGCGAGCCGCCCCTGATTTCGATTTCGATGGGCTGGGTGTCGATGGTCTCGTACTTCTCCTGCTTCGGGTCGAAGTAGGAGAACTCGAGGCTCGGAATGGTCAGCGTGCCCTCGCGAGTGGGCACGAGGGTGTACTCGACGGTCTTCGTGCCGCCGACGATGCCGCGGTCGATGCTGCGATCGAGCTTCTCGTCGGTGCCGGCGACGCGCGCGCCCTCGATGGCGGGCAACTCGGGCAGGGCGGTGCGCCTGATCTGGCCGTCGCCGCGCACGGTCACGCGAATCCTGAGCGGTTGGCCCATCTTGGCGCGCGTGCGGTCGGTCGTCACCTCGAAGCGCCATTGCCCGATATTGCCCTCGTAGAACGAGTCGGGGGCGTCGGGAGGTAGAGGCTGGACGTCGAGTTCGATGGCCTCCGACTCGAGGCGCGAATGGCCCGGCTGGCGCAAGAAGCCGCGCACGCGGACGTCGACTTCGAGCGGCTCGATACGTGTGGTGCCGGCGCGCAGCGGGAAGAGGGCGTAGGCGCGAAGGTTCGCGCGCTCCATGACCTTTCCGTTGATGCGAAGCGTCTGGCGCCGCCCCGAGAACTGCTCGCTGAGGTCCTCGATCCAGAAGTCGTCGAGGCTCGGCTCGTCGGGCGGGGCGGGCTCGACGTTGGCGCGGAACGCCTGCGCGTACAGGTAGTAGGCCAGCGTGACCTGCTCGCCGACGTACGGCTTGTGGGTCGGCTCGAGTTCGTGGTCGATAAAGGCGACCCGATCTTCTTCTTTCTCTCGAGGGTTTCGCTGAGGCTGTTGCTTTGGCCCTTTGCCGCGCTGGTGCACTTGGACGGTGACCGGACGGAGGTCGAGGGGCTTCCCGTTCACCCTGATGACGGGCGGCTCGATGGTGTGCTTGCCGGGGGTGAGCGCGCGAACCTTGAAGGTGTAGCTGAGCACGTTGAACATCTTGCCCCCCTGGACCACCGGATGGGTGGTGCCGGAGGTGCCCAGCAATTGGAAGGCGCGGCCGAGCTTGGGCCGCCCGAGCAGACGCACGCGTTGGTTGCCCTCGACTTGAGCGTTGACGTTGTAGTCGAAGAGCTGGCCGACCTCGACCTCGCGCGGGGAGACCGAGGTGCGAACGTCGGTCTGCGCGAAGGCGAGCGAGGGGAGGGCGACTAGTGCGATCAGAACGAGCAGCGTCGCCGCTTGGACGAGGGGCCGGAGCGACGAGGCTTTGGGGGTGTTCATGTTCGGGTGCCGGATGCTCATCGGCTCACCAATCCTTCTCGATGTAGCGCTTGGGCATATCCTCGAGCGCCTTTTTCATCTGGAAGTTGTCGTCGGTCTCTTCGAGCGCGCGCAGGATATCCTCGGTGCGACGTTTCTCGGGGTCCTGTTCCTCGGGCTTCGGACGCTGCGCCTTGTCTTGCTGGTCCTTCTTTTCGTCTTTCTTCTCGTCCTTTTTCCCGTCTTTCGGCTCGTCCTTCTTCTTCTCTTGCTCGTCCTGCTTCTCTTGTTGGTCTTTCTTTTCGTCGTTGCTCTTATTTTCCTCGTTCTCTTCTTTGTCTTCTTTCTCTTTATCTTTGTCGTCTTGGTTCTGCTGATTCTGGTCGTTCTGGTTTTGATTCTGATTCTGCGGGTTGAGCTGCGTCAGGTGGTAGTAGGTCTGCGCGCCCTCGACGCGAAGCAAGAGTTGCTCTTTGTCCTTGTTTTCGTAGCGCACCACGCGGTCGACGCCCGGCGCCTTTTGCTGAGCCGGCTTCTGCTGAGCGGGCTTCTGGGCCTGCTGCTTGTCGACCGTCGGGCCAAACGACGGCATCTTGGCCGCGCCGGGGATGTCGCCGGCCGCGACGATCTGGTCGCCCGACAGGCTCATCAAGTCGAGCTTGGGCGGCTCGGCGTTCTCGGGTTGGTCGTCGGCCGCGCCGGTCGACTCGTCGTGGATGGCGGTCAGGCCCCAGGCGACTTCGGTGTCGTCGTCGCCCGACTTGCTGCCTTGGCCTTGCTGTCCCTGCGCTTGGCCGGGCTGACCGGGCGCTTGCCCGGCCTGCGCTTGCGGCGCCGGTAGCTTGAAGAAGTCGCGGTCGGTGTCGCACAGCCTCAAATAGCGGTGCGTCTGCGCCTGCGGGTCGAGCGGCGCGGCCTGCTGGGCGGTGTCGTTCTCCTCGTAGCGGTCGTCGCCGACCACGCACGGGGCGTATTTGTATTGGCTCAGGTGATAGGGGCCTTGCTCGTCGTCGGTCGCGCCCGTGACGTGCACCAACAGGGTGCCGGGCTCCATGACGTTTTGGACGCCGGCGGTCAGGTAGGCGCCGTCCTGGCGGCCCTTGGCGACCACCTCGCCGGTCTCTTTGCGCACGATCTCGACGGCGAGCTTCGGCGGGCGCTCGCGCTCGCGGTCGGGCTGGGCCTGCAGGTCGACGAAGAGCGTGTCGCCGAGCTCCATGTCGACGGCGAACCAATCGTCGTCGCCCGGGCAGGTGTGCAGCTTGTTGTTGGTCTTGTCGAGCGCGCGCCGTGTCGGCGGTGTCGTTCTCCTCGAAGTCGTCCTCGAGGGCGTGACACGGCGGGATGGCGGTGATCTTGAAGTCGTAGGCGAACTCGCGCCCGTCGGCCGCCGAGACCTTCATGAGCAGCGGGCCGTTCCCGCCTCCGCCCCTGTTGGCTCCGACCATATCGGGCGTGACCGTAAACTTTTGGATGCTGCGCGTGGCGCTCTTCGTGTCGGGGTCGAAGTCGTCGGGCGAGCCCTGGTCGACGGCCAGCACCTGCTCGCCGCTCGCGTCGAAGACGGCGAGTTGCAGGTCTTGGGGGCGCGGCAAGAAGACGTGCTCGGGGTCGGGCTCGTCGCGCAACACCGAGAAATTCGCCTCGATGGCCACGCTCGTGCCCACGGTGACCGGAATCGCGTACCAATCCTCGTCGAGGCCGCATAGCGCCAGCGCCTCCTGCTCGAGCTTGTCGAGCTGGGCCGGCGTCTTCGAGCCGTCGTTCTCCTCGAGCTTGTCTTCGAGCTCGGAGCAGGGCGGAAAGAGTTTGCGGAAGACGACCTCGAGGTTGTGGCGCGCCTGCTCGATGCGCTCCTTGTTCTCCGGGCGCGACGTGTCGATCTCGACCCGAAGCGCCTCCTTGTAGGTCTCGTAGGCTTCCTTCCACTCTTCTTGTTTGGAAAGCGCCGCGCCCAGGTTGAACAGCACGTCGAAGCGAAGCTCGGGATCCTTCGTCGCCAGCGCCCGCGCGAAGGTTTGACGCGCATCGTCGAACTCTTCGGAGCCGAGCAGGGCGATGCCCAGATCGTAGTGGAGCTCGGGGCTCGCGGGGACCTCGGTCTCGGCCTCGCGGTACTTCTCGAGCGCTTCTTTGTACTTGTCCTCGGCGACGAGCGCGTTGCCCTCGTCGACCGAGTCGACCGTGTCGCGGAAGGCGTCCTCGCAGCCGGTGGCGCCCGTCGCGCTGACGACGAGCACGAGCAGCACGAGCATCACCGAGCTCGAAGGGGCGCCCTTGGGGCGGCGTCGGCGCTCGCCGAGGCCGAAAGCGACGAGCAACAACAGCAGCGCCGGGGCGAGGAAGTACATGTACCGGTCTTTGTAGCGCTTGCGCAGCATCGTCTCGAGCTCGCTCTTCTCGAGCGAGTCGATGTACTTGTCGATGCCGTTGACCACCGAGTGCTCGCCCGTGTAGCGCAGGTAGGTGCCGCCGGTCTCCTCGGCGATCTCTTGGAGTGTGCTCTCGTCGAGCTTGGTGTAGACGAGCTCACCTTTTTGGTCGCGCTTGTAGCCTTTGAGGCGGCCGTCTTCCCCGTGGATGGGGATGCGGCTGCCGTCGGGGCTTCCCATGCCCACGGTGACCACGTGAATGCCGTGCTCGCGCGCCTTCTCTGCGGCCTCCATGGGCGACGACTCGTGGTCCTCGCCGTCGGTGATGAGCACGATGACCTGGTTTTTGGCCCGGCCGTCGTCGTCTTCGTCGTCGGGGGCTTTCTCTTCGAGTTGACCGTCGAGCTTCTTGCCGGTGAGCAACTCGGCGCTGTCGAGGATGGCCTGGCCAACGGACGTGCCGCCGATGGGCATCTGACCCGCCTCGAGCTTGTCCAAGTAGAAGCGAATCGCGCCGTAATCGGTCGTCAGCGGCGACTGCGCGAAGCTGATCGCCGTGAAGACGACCAGGCCCACGCGGTCGCCTGACAGGGTCTTCAGGGTCGTCTCGATCTCGTCTTTGGCGGCCTGCAGCCGGCTCGGCGGGATATCCTGGGCGCGCATGCTATTCGACAGGTCGAGCGCGAAGACCAGGTCGACACCGAAGCGCTTGATCGTGCGGTCGTCCTGGCCCCACTGGGGCTGGGCGGCGGCGACGCAAAGCAGCGCCACGGCCACCATCACGAGCACGCCGCGGGCGATCTGGCGGCGGTTGGAGTGACGCGCGGCCATCGCCTGGATGAGATGGTTGTGCCCGATCTTGTCCTGCAGGCGGCGCTTCCACCAAAAGTAGCCCGCCAGCGCCAAGATCATCGGCACCAAGAGCAGCAACAGATACAGGTTGTCGGGTCGGGCGAAGTGCATGGCGTGTTCACGGAAACTTGCGAAGCAGTGTGTACCGAAGGGTCATCTGCGCGGCGAGCAGCACCAGCGCCCAGATGACGAACGGGCGGAACAGCTCTTGTTTGTCGACGTTGGAGGCGTCCTTGATGCGCGTGCGCTCGAAGCGGTCCAGGATCGTGTGGATGCGCTCTTCGAGACCTTTGGCGTCGGTGGCCCGATAGAACTCGCCGTCGGTCTTGTCGGCGATCTTCTCGAGCAGCTCCGGGTTGATCGGGAACTTCTGCTGTCGATACGTGTTTTTGACCCCGAAGAAGCTCGGCACCCGCACGGGCACCAGCGTGGGGCCGTCTTTGCCCACCAGAATGGGGAAGACTTTGACGTCGAGGTCTTTGGCGATCTGGGCGGCCTGCATCGGCGAGATATTACCGCCGCGCCGGTCGCCGTCGGTGATCAGGATCAAGATCTTGGTCTTGGTGTCGCTGTCCTTGAGCCCGGCGACCGCGCGGCCCACCGCGTTGCCGATGGCGGTGCCGCCCGGGTCGATGTCGCCCAGCTTGAGCCGGTCGAGCATCCCGTCGATGGTGTTGTAATCGAGGGTGAGCGGGAACTGCAAAAAGGCGTTCTTGGCGAACACGACCATGCCGATGCGGTCGTATTTGCGCGAGCCGATAAACTCCTGGAGCACGTCGACGGCCGACTCGAAGCGACTCTTGGGCTTGTCGCCGCGCGCCTCCATCGCCTCGACCTCGGACATGTCTTTGTCGATGGCCTGCATCGAGCCCGACATGTCGAGGGCGAGGTAGATGTCGATGCCCTCGACCTCGACCTCTTCGGCCTCGACGGCCTGCGGGCGGGCCAGCGCGACGACCATCAGCGTGATGGCGATGAGCACGAGCAGGTCGGGCACCGGCTCGAGATAGCGCCGCCAGCCGCGGTTGAGCTTCTTGAAGGTCGCCGCCCGCGAGAACACGAAGGTGCCGACATTCTTGCGGCGAAAACGCGGCATAAAACGCCACGCCGCCAAGAGCGGGACGACCAGGAGGAGGGCCAACACCCACGGGTACGCGAATTCGAGGCTCATGCTTCGCCTCCGTCGGATGTATTCGGCGTTTTCGCAGTGTTCTGGTCAGGACGTCCGTTGTCTTCGTCTTCTAGAGTTTTGACGTCCTCGGAGCGTCCGTTGTCCTCGTCTTCGACGGGTTTGGAGTCGTCCGAACGGTCGCCGATCTCGCCTTCCCAGGTTTTGATCTCGCGTGATCGTCGGGTGTTTTCGGCTCCCACGTTCGGATTCTGCGAGATCTTCTCTCGATCCGGCGATTCCGGCTGCGAAGCGGCGAGATCATCCGATGATCTCGACTTCTCATCCTCCGAATCCGGTTGTCGGGGCTCGATCTCGGCGTCCCGTTTCTCAGATTCCGAGGGCGGCGGCTGTTCTAGTGATTCCGATTCTGGCAATTCCGATTCTGGCGATCCCGATTCTTCGGACTCGGCCTCGCCGTCGGGGGCCTCGTCTCTCGGGCGGGTCAACTCGACGATCGAGAAGCCTCGCCGGAGCGCCTGCTCGGCGCGCTCGCGCGCCGGGATGACGCCGCTGAACTTGATCAGGTCGCAGTGGAGCAGCCATTCGCGCACGTCTTCGTGCGACAGGCCCGCCGGCCACTCGACGCGCTCGAGGTGGTCGAGGATCTCGGTGGTGGTCAGCTCGGTGCCTCGGAACCCGTAGCGGCGCCCCAAGTACTCGCGCACCGCCTCGGACATGCGCACGTAGTAGAGCATGTACTCGCCGCGATCGAGCAGGTCGTCGGTGGTCAGGGCGCTGAGCTTTTCGAGGGCCACGATATGCGCCGGGCGCGGCGGCGGGCCGACCTCTTCTTCGCGGCGACGCGCGAACACAAACGTCAGCCCGGCGGCCAGAAGCGCGGTGAGCAGGCCGCCGCCCACCCAGGCGAGCGTGTAGTCGTCGGTCCACACGGCCACGGGGGCGCGGTGCGGCTTCATGTCCGGGGTTTTGTCGGCCGGAAGCACCGACACGACCTTGGCCTCGATGGGCTCGGTGGCCAATTGGGTCGAGGCGCCCTCGGAGGTCATCACGGTGACCGGAAACGAGGGCAGGGTGGTCGAGCCGGGCCGAAAGATCTGGAAGTCGAGGGTCAGCGTGGTCTTGTCGGCGCCCGCGGCGTCGCCCTTGACGGTGTCGCGACGGGTGTCGGCGAGCTCCCAGCGCGGGTTGCCGAAGGCGTCGGGCAGGTGGACGCTGGCCCCGGCGGGGTGCTCGACGTCGAGCTGCAGCTCGAGGCGTTGGCCGACGCGTGCTTGTTCGGGGGCTTCGAAGCGCTGGGTGAGCTTGGCGTCGACCGCGTCGGGCGTGTCCGACTCGCCCGCGGCCTCCGGGTTGGTCTTGGCGGCCACCGGCGCGCCGGCGTCGGGCTCGGCGGAGGTCGGCGCCGCGCCCAGCGCGAGCAGCGCGACCGCGCAGGTTGCCAATAACGTGTGTCCCAATCGTGTGCGTAACATCATCGCATCAGTACCGTTTGGAGCGGGTCCGAAAGTACTGCACCAGAGGCTCGATGTGGCTGGCGTCGGTGCGAATCGGGATATGGTCGACTTTGTGCTTGCGGAAGGTGCGCACGAGCTGCTTCTTGCGCCGCAGCGCCTCGCTTCGAAACTCCGAGCGCACCCGTTTGGACGAGGTGTCGACGGTGAAGATCTCGCCGGTCTCCGGGTCCTCGAAGGGCACCAGCCCCATGTCCGGAAGCTCGGTCTCCATCGGGTCCTCGAGGACCAGCGGGATGATCTCGTGGCGCCGGTTGGCGATGCTCAGGCTCGTCTCGAAGTCGGTGTCCTGAAAGTCGCTGATCACGAAGGTCAGCGCGCGCTTGCTGGTGATCCGACTCAGGTACTCGAGCGCGGCGGGGATGTCGGTGCCGCTGCGCTCGGGGGTGAAGTCGAGGATCTCGGTGATCACGCGCAGCACGTGCTTTCGGCCCTTCTTGGGCGGGATAAACGCCTCGATCTGGTCGGTGAACGTGATCAGGCCGACGCGGTCGTTGTTCTTGATGGCGCTAAAGGCGATGAGCGCGGCGAGCTCGGCGGCCGTCTCCTGCTTGCGCCGGTTGTAGGTGCCGAAGGTCTGGCTGCCGGAGGCGTCGACCAGAAGCAGCACGGTCAGCTCGCGCTCCTCGACGAACTGCTTGATATACAGGTCGTTCATCCGCGCCGACACGTTCCAGTCGATGACGCGAATATCGTCACCGGGCTGGTACTCGCGCACGTCGGTAAAGTCCATCCCGCGCCCTTTGAAGACGCTCTGGTACTGACCGGCGAGCTGGTCGTTGACCGCGCGGCGGGCGACCAGCTCGAGGTGCTTGACGGCTTTGATGAGTTCTTTTCGTAACATGAACTCCACTGCGTCAGACTGAGAGCGAACAAGTAAAAGAGCGAAAGAGCAAAAGAGCAAAAGCGACTCGCTTTCTTCTGGTTTTCGTTGGTCGACTCATCTGCTGTTTAGCTCTTTAGCTCTTTAGCTCATTAGCTCATTAGCTCATTTGCTGCTTCACGGGACTTCGATGGTCTCCAGAATCTGCTCGATGACTCGCTCGGAGGTGTACTCTTCGGCCTCGGCGGCAAACGTCAAGATGACGCGGTGGCGCAAGACGTCGTAGGCGATGGCCTTGATGTCCTCGGGGGTGACGTAGCCGCGGCGCCTGATGAACGCGTGGGCCTTGGCGGCCAGGTTCAGGTAGATAGTCGCGCGCGGGCTGGCGCCGAACTCGATGAAGTCCTTGAGCTCGCCCAGGCCGTGCTCCTCGGGGTTACGCGTGGCGAAGATGATGTCGACGATATAATCCTTGAGCTTGTCGTCGATGTAGATCTCGCGCACCGCCTTTTGCGACGCCAGAATCTGCTCGGGGGTGGCGACCGCCTCGAGCGCCTCGGGCATGGTGCGCTCGGTGACGCGGTCCATGATGAGCCGCTCCTCTTCGCGGGTCGGGTAGCCCACCCGGATCATGAGCATGAAGCGGTCGACCTGCGCCTCGGGCAAGGGGTAGGTGCCCTCTTGCTCGATGGGGTTTTGGGTCGCCAGCACCAAAAAGGGCGGCGGCATCTTGTAGGACGTCTCGCCGATGGTGACCTGGTGTTCCTGCATCGCCTCGAGCAGCGCCGACTGCACCTTGGCTGGCGCGCGGTTGATCTCGTCGGCCAGGAGCACGTTGGTGAACACGGGGCCCTTACGTGGGACGAACTCGCGGGTCTGCTGGTCGTAGATCATCGTGCCGATGAGGTCGGCCGGCAGCAGGTCGGGGGTGAACTGGATGCGCTGGAAGTCGAGGTCGACACACTGCGACAGCGACTTGACCGTCAGCGTCTTCGCCAGGCCGGGCACGCCCTCGAGAAGGACGTGGCCGCCGGTGAGCAGACCAATCAGGAGTCGCTCGACCATGTACTTTTGGCCGACGACCACGCGCTCGAGTTCGTGACGCATATCGTCGACGAACGCGCTGCGCTCGCGAATCATCTCATTCAAATGTCCGACTTCGGTTGTCATTTTTCGCTTCGTTCGAACGTCCGAGGTTAGTTTCGAGCGGTCGAGTGATCGACCGTCATCGTATGTTCTTGGTTCTTGGTTCTTGGTCCTTGCGAGTTGGACATCTCTGCCGGGCAGCTACGGTATCGAGTTAAACGGCAGTGGTTGCCAAAAATCATCCGCTAGCGACCGAGCTTCCAACGCCGAACTTCAAGAACCAAAAACCAAGAACCAAGAACGCGTCGATTTGCCACTGGTGTTCAACGCGTCGACACCTTGCAGGGACCGATCGCCATCGAGAGTCGCCGTTAAATGCCGTCCAGAGTCGAGGTAGCCAGATCGTCCGCGCGCTCGTTGAGCGGGTGGCCGGCGTGGCCTTTGACCTTGATGAGTTTGACGTCGTCGAATTCGCTCAACAGATCGCGGATCCCTAAGATCAATTCACGGTTCGCCTTCGCCTTCCATCCCTTGGTGAGCACGCCGATGGAGTAGGAGCTGTCGGTGTAGATGCGCACCGGGCGGCTCTTGTCCTCGACGTTCTCCAGGGCGACCTTGATGGCGGTCAGCTCGGCGATGTTGTTGGTCCCGGTGCCCAGGTACTGGTTGATCTCGCGGTAGCTGTCGCCGTCGCGCATCAGCAGCCCGTAGCCACAGGGGCCCGGGTTCCCGCTGCAGGCGCCATCGGTGTAGACCTCGACGACACCGTCCTCCGGGGGAGGATAGGAGATCAACTCGTCGGGAACCTCCGTCGACACCTTCGCAGCTTCGGTAGGTTGTATTTGATGTTGGGTCGCTTTTGTTCCCGTCGATTTCTTCGATCCGGAACTCTTTTTGCTCTTTTTGCCGGCCTTACTCGGCTGGGGCTTGCCGTCTTCGTCGAGCGGGCCGGAGACATTGCGCACGCCGGCGCGGTAGACCTTGGCGTCTTCGCCGGGGCTGTACTTCATCTGCACGCGCCCGCCGTCGACGACGAGTTCACCGTCTTCGTCGACTTCGACATAAACCTTGCTGCCCTTGAAATATCTACGATCCCACGGCACGAGCCGCCTCCAGAGTTGATGCAACGTTGTCTTGTCCGCTGGGAGCCATAGCACAATCGATCCCGAAATGTGTAGCCCTCGCGCACCAGCGCAGGGGGCGCCGATCGCTTGGAATATGCACGCCCACACAGGTGTTCCACCTGTGTTGCGTATGAGGCATGGAGCGCCAGGTGATGGGCGTGTGTTTGGTAGCACCGCTGCGACTCTGCGCGAGCCGTCTCGGCCCGGTCGACGAACACCGGATCGTGTTGAAGATTGACAGGGCTCGTTCAGGAGCGATAACCCAAGCCCACTTTGAGTAGCAGTCGACGGGGAGTTCCTTCGTGGTAGAGCATCAGCACCTAACACCGGCACTCGACCGGTCCGTAAGTTTGCGCCGACAAGTCACCTCCCAGGCGATGCACGTCTTTGCGGGGTGGGGCTATCGTGAGATCCAGGTCCCCATCTTGGACTATTTCGATTCCCTCAAAGAGGGGCTCGACGAGCGCCAAATCGCCCGAAGCTTTCGCTTCGTCGATCGCACCGGCAACCTGATGGTCCTCCAGCCCGACATCACCCCGGCTGTAGCCAAGGTCTACGCCTATCAGTTGCAGGGAACTCCGCTGCCGCTGCGGTTGAGCTACGCCAATAACGTGGTGCGCATCGAGCGGTCGCTGACCGGCGAGCAGCTCGAGAGTAACCAGTTGGGCATCGAGCTCATCGGCGCGCGCGGCTTGGTCGCCGACGTCGAAGTGCTCCTCATTGCCCTCGAGGTCCTCGAAGAGCTCGGCCTCGAACACTATCAGATCAACGTGGCCGACCACCGCACCGCCAAGCTGTTGCTCAACGCCACCGGCGCGCCCGGTCGCATCCGCGAGGAGGTGCGCCGCGCCATCATCGCGCGAGACCCCGACGCCGTGCGCGAGATCCTCACTGGGCTGGGCGCCCGCGAGATGTACGTCGAGGCCGTGGCGGTGCTCGCCGAATTGGTCGACGGCACCGAGCAACTCGAGGCGATTCGCAGCCTGATGTCGACCCACGTCAAAGTCCTCGAACGCCTCGACTACCTCAAGGCGCTCGAGCGCTCCATCGAAGATTTGGGCTACGGCGAGCACGTCAGACTCGACTTGGGTGAACTGGGGGGCGCGAGTTATTATACCGGCCTAGGCTTCAATGTTGTTGCCGAGGGCGTCGGCCGCGAGTTGGGAAGGGGAGGGCGCTACGACGATCTCGTCGGGCGCTTCGGCGCCGACACGCCCGCGGTCGGATTCTCGTTCTCGCTCGAGACCATCGTCGAGTTTTTGCATTCGTCGAGCCCCAGCAGTGGGCGGCGTTTCGACGGTGGTGACGCGATTTATGTGGACCCGTCCGACCCCATCAAAGGATTACACGTGGCGCTGGAGCGGCGTCGCAGAGACAAGCCGACACGAATTGTCAGCAGGCCCGAGAGTAGTCGATGAACCAGACCCAACCACTCAGAATCGCGCTGCCCAAAAGCGAAGAACTCGAAGCCATCTGCGCGCACTTTCGCGCCTGCGGCTTCGAGTTGCCCCAGCCGATCGGCCCCGGGCTGCATCGCCTCGATAATCCGTTGAGCGGCGAATACGACGTCGAAGTTTTCTGCATCGACTCGGCCGACGTGGGCACCTACGTCGAGCACGGCATCGCGCATATCGGCGTGATGAGCACCGATCTGATCCGCGAAAACGGCATCCAAGTCTGGCGCCCCTTCTCGTTTCCGTTTGGCAAATACCCGTTGGTGTTGGCCGCACCCAAAGGCGAGACGATCGCCTCGTTGTCGGCCCGCCCGCTGATCCGCATCGCCACGCCGCTGCCCAACTTCACCCGCGAGGTCTTCGCCTCACGCGGCATGTCGGTCAACGTCGTGCCGGTGGCCGACAGCGTGACTGCATGTTTGTTGGGATTGGCCGACGGCTACGTCGACCGCCTCGTCGAGCCCGACATGATGGTCAAGCAGGGATTCCGCGCCGTCGAGGCGCTCGGCCACGCCTCGCTCAAGCTCATCGTCAACCGCGCCTGCGGCTCGAGACGTCGCCAGACGATCCGCGCGCTCATCGACGCGCTCGAGACGCATCAGCCGCCGACGCCTGCCAAGATCGAGATTCCGTTCGACGGCGAAGAGTTCGAGCGGCCGGATACCACCGAGTTCGACCTGGCCAATTGAGTCCGCCGGCCGACTGCGAATGAGTGCGAGCACGCGCCCCCCGCGAAGCCTCGCGCTTATTTGAAATCCTCCAACGATACCTCCAACCACAACGCCTCACGGTCGTTGCCCTGCGCGCGCTCGATCTCGGCGAGGTGCTCGACGAGCTCGGTCAGTTCGCTCTGTCCGCCGTTGGCGGTCCGAAGCGAGCGTCGCACGTAGGTTTCGGCCTGGCCGAGGTCACCGTTTCGGTAATGGAGCCAGCCGAGCGTGTCGAGGTAGCTCGGATTGCGCCCGCGCCCGGTCGCGATGGCCCGGCGCACGTAGTCGAAGCCGCGCTCGAGCTGGGCGTTGGTCGTCGAGAAGGTGTAGGCCAGATTGTTCATGTAGACCGCCACCGACTGGTGGGTGGGGCTTTTGACCAGGAACTCGTCGAGCGCTGACTCGTAGAGCTCATAAGCACGCTCGTGGTCGCCGGCGGCTTCGTAGAGGCCGGACATCTGCGGTACCAGGGCTTCGCCCAAGATGCCGGTACCGGCGGCGAGCATCGGGAATCGCTCTTCGACGAAATTGATGCCTGCCTCGGCGCGCTCGGCGTCGACAAAGCATTGGATGACCAGGCGCAGCGGAGTCTCGGGATCGCGCGGCGACGGCGTCTTGGCGAGCTGCTCCAGGTACCCGGTGGCCACGGCATCTTCGCCGGCCTTCAGGGCGTTGTAGGCGGCGTGGTACAGCCCGTAGGTGCGGTTGACGCCGGCTCCGATGGACTTGTCGAGGTCGCGTTTGGCCGCCTTTGTTTCGCCTTTGCGCAGTCGTGCGGCGCCTCGGAAGAAGAACGGTTCGGGGCGCTCCGGCGATTTCTGGACCGCCAGGTCGGCGTAGCGAAGCGCGTCGTCGGTGAACTTACGCTCGAGCAATTCCTGGGCGACGTTCGTAGCGGCGACCGCTTCGTCGGAGCTCGCCTCCATGTACGCGCTAAAGCTCTTGTCCGCCTCCTCGGTGAAGTCGAGCTCGCGACTCGCCAGGCCGAGCAGCAGATGGGTCTGCGGCGCGACGGTGCGACCGTCGAGCTTCGGGGCGAGGTAACGGGCCGTCTCCACGAATAGCCCGGCGCGGTTGAGATGCCAGGCCAACCGGTACACTGCATACGGATCGTAAGCGACGAATTCGAGCGCCTCGTCGAGCTTCTCGCGCGCCGCTTCGACGTCGCCGGCTCGGTAGGCCACCACAATGTCGTTCATGCGCATGTCATAAACCACCGGATAGACCGACTCATAGTGGTTCAAGATGGGGCGCGTGAGCTCGGAGGCCTGCTGGCCCTTCCAGCGCGTGATCAGACTGTGAATGTAGCTGAGAGGCTCGCGCCCGACGCGCATATAGAGGTCGGCCATCGCTTCGAGCTGCTCCTTGTCGCCCGCTGCTTGCGCGATGAGCAGGGCGGCGGAGACGTTCTGGCGCGTGGGCATCGAGTTGGCCAGTGATACGGCCGTGGCCACGGCGCGGTCGTCGAGGCCGAGCTGTCGGAACTGTTCGGCGAGCGCCGCCTTGGCGGAAACTTTGTCCTGAGCGTCCTCGACGTACAACTTGGCCAACTCGTCGATGCGCTGCTCGTCGTTGGCGGCGACGGCATTTCTGAGCAAGAAGGTCGCCGTGCGTGCGTGCACCGAGCGGTCGGGGTTCTCGAGTCCCTTGCGCGCGAGTTCGTCAGCCAGGTCGTACAGCCCGTGGCGCTGGACCAGCTCGGCGATCTGCAGGCGTCGGTCGTTGTCCTCTTGAGACAGGCCGAAATCGGCCACCGCCGCCTTCGCCTCGTCGGCCGCGCTCTCCTTCGAGCGGGCGACGGCCAGCTTGAGCCCCAACTCTTGGACCCGCGAGTCTTCGCGTAGCTCGCCGGAGAGCTGACTGATGAATCCCCGCGCTTCTTCGACATATCCTTCGCCGGCGAGGGCTTCGAGAGTGCGCACGACCGTGTCGATGTCCTCGTCGCGGCCGGCGTCGACGACGAGTTTGATCGAAGCCTCTGCGTCGCGTTCGGGTTGCGACTGCGAAGTCGTCTCGTAGATGACGTTGGCGGCCTCGTCGAGGCGGCCGCGCTCGGCGAGCAACTCGGCCAACAGCGGGGCAGCGTCGGCGGTATAGCGCCCGTCGCTCATCAAGAGACGAAGCAGGCGAAGGTATTGCTCTTGCTGGCCGTGCACCTCGTATTGCGCGCCGATTTGGCGCAGCGTCGAGGTCAGGTCGGCTGTGCCCACCGTCTCGAGCAGCTTCTGGTAAACCCGGACGGCCTCCTGATGGTAGCCCATCGCCGCGTAGGCGTGCGCCAGGCTCGCTCGAAAGTCGATCTGGCCCTTGGCGATGGCCGAGCGCAGGTAGGGGATGCCTTTCTGGTACTCGCCCTGGCTGATGAGATACTCGCCGATCTGGGCCTGCTGCCTGGCGCCCTCGTGCGGGCGCTCGATCATCGGCTTCATCGCCTTTTCGAGCCGCTCGAAGCCGCCCAGAGTGGTCAGCAGGTCGCTGCGCTCCTGGATGATGCGGCTGGCGGTGTAGTAGTCGCCCTTGGTGACCTCGTCCTCGAGGAGCTTGGCGGCCGCCTCGCGGAACCCGTTGCGCGCGAGCATGTCCACCTTGTCGCGCAGGTTCACGCTCGACTTGATGAGCTCTTGGATCGTGCGCTGGGCCTTTTCGCGTGGCTGGGTCACCAGCGCGTAGTCGAAGACGACTCGCTGAAAGTAGTCCTTGTGCCGGCCGGCGGTCTTGAGCGCCTCCTCGGCGAGGTCGCGGCCTTCGGCGTAGCGTCCCGCCTCCAGCAGCGTCTTGACCTCGAGCTCATAGGCGTCCTCACGTTGGACCGGTGCCATCTTCTTTCGCGCGAGATCGAGGGCCTTTCGACCCTCTTCCACCTTGCCCTGCAAAATCAAGAATTGGCCGCGGGCCTGATGCGTCTTGGCGTTGTCCGCCGCAGCGGTGACCGCCTTGTCATAGGCTTTACCGGCGAGCTCGCCCGAGCCGTGGCGCGCGTAGAAATCACCGACCGTGACCCAGGCGTCGCCCGGATAGGCATTGTCGTTGGCATAGGTCGCGAACGCTGCCTGCGCTTTGTCGAATTTGCCGGCGCGATAGAGGTTCTCGGCCAATTGGAAGCCCATCACGTCGCCCTGGAAGGCGCGGATGCGCTCGATCTGCTCGGCGGCCTTGGCGTACATGCCCGCGTCTTGGAGCACCGCCAACACCTCTTGGCGCGCCTTGGTCGGGTTCTGGGCGCGCTGGAGAAAGGTGGTGATCAGCGAGTCGATTTTGTCGGAGCGCTCGGTCGCCCGATACAACTCGGCGAGCCGGCGGAACGCGCCCTGCACGTAGTTGGGCCGCTCGGAGGCGAACATCTTTTGCAGGTACGGCTCGGCGGAGTCGTAGCGATTGGCGTCGAAGAGTGCATCGGCGACGACGCGCGCGTCCTCGACGTTCTTACCTCGCTCCTCGTAATAGGTCGCGAAGAGCTTCTCGGCTTCTTCGGCACGGCCGAGGTTCAACAGCACGCCGCCGTACTTGAGCCAGAGTTGGCTTCCGCCGACTTCACCCTCGGTGAGCTTGGCGTAGACGCGCGCGGCAATGTCCCACATCTTCTGCTGGCTCATCGACGAGGCGAAGTCGATGAGTTCAGTGCGGCTGGGCGAGGCTTTTTCGAGGTAGAGCTCGTAGAAGCGACGGGCCTGCTTTTTCGGGTCACTCAGCGACACTTGCTGCTGGCTCCCCATATAGCGTCCGCGGCGCTGCGCCATCGTCAGATAGGTGTCGCCCACCAGACGGTACAAGTGAGGGTCGGCTTCGCCGTTCTCGAGCAGGCGCCGATAGATCGTCAGAATCCACTGGGGCTGGCTGCGACGCTGGAACCACTCAGAGATCGTCTCGAGGGTCTCCATGGGGCGGTCGGACTGCTCGAGGTACTTCGTCCACAGGTCGACGGCGTCCTGCTCGCGTCCTTGCTCGAAGTAAAAGCGGCTCAGCCGCTGGTAGTGCGACAGTACGCCCGGCTCGAGCGCGATGAGCTGCTCGAGGATATCGATGGCCTCGGTGTTCATGCCCGCGCTGCGATACCGCGAGAGCACCGAGCTCAGGGTGGAGGCGGTGTTCGGAGCCGCCTCGAGATACTTCTCGAGCGCCTGCTTCATGTCGATGTCGCGGCGCTGACGGCTGTAGACGTCAGCCATCTGCAGCCAAGCGTGATGTGAGCCTTTCTTGGCAGCCTTCTCCAAGTAGGGCAGGGCCTCGTTGGGCCGCGCCTGGCGCGAGAAGCGCTCGCCGACGAGTTGGTAGTCCTCGGCGGTGCCGCCGCGCGCTTGAATCCACTTTTCATAGTAGTCGTGGACTTTGCTCGGCTTTCCCCACTCGTTGTAGAGCTGCGAGAGCCGGTCGACCACGACCAGGCTCTTGGGGTCGTCTTTGCGAGCATCGAGGAGCACCTCCTCGGCTGCCTCGTAAAGGCGGTGCTTCTGGTACATCGACGCGGCGTCCAACAACTCGTAGCGGTCGTGCTCGTAGTTCTTGATGTAGGTCTTGAGCGCCGTCTCGAGCTTGTCGATCTGGCCGACGGTCGAATAGACGCGCGCCAACTCCAGCCAGGTGCCGGCCTCGACGTCGTCGTGTTCGACGGCCCGCTCGAAGAAGTGCTGCGCGAGCTCGTAATTACGCCGGTTGAGGGCCCAGCGGGCTACCTGGAGCTTGGCGTCGGAGGTGCCGCCGGCGCGCTCCACGTAGGTCTTGAGCACGCGCTCCATCTCTCCGGAGCGTGCCCGGCGCGCGTAGAGCGCGGCGAGCTTGCTCGCAAGATTCCAACTTGGTGGCGCCTTTTCGAGGGCCTGCTCCAACAGGTCGATGGCGTAGGAATGTTGGCCGTTGTCCGCCGCGGTGTCGGCGGCGGTGATATAGACCTCGGCGCTCAGCGGCAGACCGCGAAGCTGGGTCATGTCGCCCAGGTACCGGTCGATATGCTCCTTGGCCTTGTCGACCTCTTCTTGGTCGAAGTACAGCGCCGCCAGTGTCAGGTTGAGCTTAGCGCGCCGAAAACTCGCCTGGCCGGCCATCGCCTCGAGCGCGGCGTCGTAGAAGTGCACCGAGACCTTACGGGCCTTCGTGCGCTCGGCGCGGCGCGCCACCTCGAGCATGCGATCGGCACGGGCGGCCTCGTCGGCGCCGGCCACGTACGCTTCGAAGGCCTCAATGGCTTTGTCGTAGCGTTCGAGCTGGAGCAGCAGGCGGCCGCGGGCCATCGCATAGGTGCTGCGGTCGGGAAACGCCTCGCTCAACTCGGCGTAGATCTCGACCGCTTCCTCGTACTCGCCGTTTCGTTGGTAGGCCTGAGCGAGGCGCTCGCGGTTGACGCGCAGCGCCTCTTGCTTGACCTCGGGATGCTCCGGGTCGATTTCGGCGAGCTGCTGGCGCAGGTCGAGCGCGTCCTCGAATTGCTGCAGCGTCATCGCCGTGGCGATCGCAGCCTCGAGCGCGCGTTGGAAGTCGGTGTCGCCGACACTCTCCGGATCATCTTCGCGCGCCGCCTTCCACGCGGTGACCGCCTTGATCGGACGCCCCAGCTCCCAGTGAATCTTGCCGAGGGTGCGCCCGGCCTCGCTCGGGTCCTCGCCGGACTCGAACGCCTTGACCGCGTAGGGCTCGGCTCTGCGGTACTCTTCCTGGGCGACCAGAGTTTGCGCCATGAGCAGGTTGAGCTCGGGGTCGTCGGGCTCCTGGCGAAGCCCCTCCTGGGCGTGCTGTTTCGCCTCGGTGTATTGGCCCTGGGCGTACCGAGACAGACCGGTCTCGTAGGGCGTCTGACAACCGGTGGCCGCCAGCAGCAAAGCTGCGACCAAAATGCGCAATGAACGGGCGGGGCCAGCGCGTCGTGGGCTGTCCGTGGGCAAATCAGCCCGTGCGTCCGTATTTTCAACCATCCCGGGCGAACCTTTGATCTGGAAGGTGATGTCGTCGCTACACAATAGAATGTCGACGGGCGGCGCGAATGTTCCCGCCGCTGCGACGAACACTGTACCGTCGGAGGGGCGCGCGCGGCAAACGTCGCCGCGCTCGGTTAATGCTCTTGCTCCTGCTCTTCGTCTTCTGCCTCTTCTTCCTCGTCTTCGTACATGATGATCGTGATCGCGCCGCTTCGCTCCAGGTAGGCTTCTTTAATCTTGCTGAAGTCGGGCTCGGTGGCGTACGAGCGCATCGCCTCCTCGATGTCCTCTTCACTCACCCCCGTCTCGCGCATCTTGTCGGCAAAGAGTTCGCCGTCATGTCCCAATTTGGTGCGTCGGCCTTTGACGAGGTTCTCGACGATCTGGACGTGACGCGCCACGCGGGCCAAGCCGTAGTGGGCAGCCACAAGCGCGGCCGATGCGATCATCGTGGGGATGAACGGGGCGTTGCCGGTCAGCGCGCGACTGAAGTTCGACCCCAGGACCACGCCCAACACAATGTCGAGCACCGTATGCTTGCCAAACATGCGCGCGCCGCCGATGCGGATATAAGCCACCGCAAAGACCAAGACGAGCATGGCGCGGATGGTCATCTGCCACCATTCGATGGTCGACGAGCTTTGGCCGATGAGCGTGTGAAACCAGTCCATGGCTGCCTAGTGCGCAGAAGGGGCGTCGGTTGGTTCAATATCCGAGCATGCCTCCAAATGTGCGTACGAAGCTGTTTGAGGTCAAAAGTGGCCAGAGCGCGCGAGGAATGTTACTAGAGAGGCTCATGTTGAATCGCCGCAAACCGGAGTTGCCACCTTCCATCACTCCGGAATGCCCTGTGGGCTCTTTACAACCCACGAGGGTGTGCTCTAAAGATCAGCCGTCGAAGTTTTCCCCCGATCCGCAACAAGAAGAGGTTTTTAGCGTGGGTGAAGAAGAAAAGAGCTACAAGGGACTGACCATCGATCGTGGCAGCCGTCACTGTAAGATTCTCAATGAGGAGGGCGAGGTCGTCTTCCGAACGACGAATCTGCGCGACGCCGAGACCTACCTCGACATGATTGAGGAGAACGATC
The DNA here is from genome assembly GCF_006517175.1 of Persicimonas caeni. Lineage (NCBI taxonomy): Bacteria > Deltaproteobacteria > Bradymonadales > Bradymonadaceae > Persicimonas > Persicimonas caeni. The sequence goes on from NZ_CP041186.1 coordinate 7,064,374, forward strand.
GGCTGCACCGGCTGCTCGAGGCGCGCGGTATCGCTCCGCACCGCATCTACCTGTTGGGCGCAGATCCCGAGCATCGCGGCAAGGTCAACGACAAGGGCTATCCCGCCAAGGAAGTCGTCATCGTGGCCAAGGCCGACGACGAAGCCGTGGTGGTGCGCCACCTCGACGACGGTCGCGAAGAGATCGTCGACCTGCTCGAGCTCGAGCCCATCGAAGGCGGTGCTTACCTGCAGGCGTCGGACATCACCGACGAGACGGTGCACGTGGTCGTGCGTTACGATCGCGAGCAAGAGTCGGCCAGCGTCATCGCGCTGCGTACCGCCGAGAAGGCCGAAGAGGTCGTCGAGGATTGGGCCGAAGCCGACGAAGCGCCGGGCAGCGAGTACTCCACGGTGCTCTACGAGACCGAGGGCGACGTCCAACTGTATCGCGCCGAAGTCTCCGTCGAGGACTGAGCGAAAGAGTAAAAGAGTAAAAAAGTAAAAGAGCGAAAGAGTAAAAGAGTAAAAGAGTAAAAGAGTAAAAGAGTAAAAGAGTAGAAAAGCGAAAGGGCCCGGTGAGTCGTGAGTGACTCGCCGGGCCCTTTCGTTTCGAGCCTTGGCTTCAAGCTCTTTTGCTTGTTCGCTCTTTGGCTCTTTTGCTTCGCCGAGGCGTTAGCCGAGAATCTCAGCCTCTTCGCCTTCCGTCAGAAAGCCGGCACGCTTCCAGGCGTAGATTCCGCCGTCGAAGTCGGCCACTTTGCGGTAGCCCATGCCTTCGAGAACGTCGGAAGCACGGTTGGAAGACTCGTCGTCGTGGTTCTTGCCGTAGACGACGATGCGCTGGTTCTTGCTAAGCTCCTGCTTGACCTGCTCAGCCAGGTTGGACAGGGGGATGTTGCGCGCACCCGGAATGTGCTCTTTGATGAAATCTTCCGGTGCGTTCACGTCGACCAGGATAAACTCCTCGTCGCCGTCCATGCGCTCTTTCAACTCAGTACTCGACATCAATCTTGCCATAAGAATCCTCTTAGTTGGGCAGGGCAACCAATGGCGCCTCAAGTTTGTCCACCGCTGCTACTGGTTCTCCCTGCCCAGATTCAGGCGCTCCGCGAAATCGACGCGGAGAGCTGTGGACGCGGTTCGTCACGACGGGCGCAATATAACGATCGTCGCTCGTTTGGCAAGCGGGGGAAGTGAGCCGGGATTTGGACGCCGCGACAGGGGGCTTGCGGGCGGGTCAATCGTCGAGCATCTCGACGTTGGCGTTGGGTTTGTCGTCCTCGAGCTTGAAGACGTTGGGGCGCACGTCTTTTTCCTGCTCCTTATCGGCCTCGGCGGACTCGTCCGGCTTGGCGGCCGTCTTCTTGTCCTTTTTGGGAGGCTTGGTCGACACGCGCGTGCGTTCGGGGCGGCGGGGTTGCGTTTTCTCGCGCTTCTTCTCGAGAATGACTTCGAAGCGCGGCGAAGGATCGTTGGCCTCGACGGTGAACGTCGCCTTTTGGGGCAGGAAGCCGGGGCGCTCGAATTCGTAGGCCAGGGTGGTGCCGGGCTCGACGTCGAGCTTGAGCGGGGTCTTGCCCACCAGCACACCTTCGTCGAACACGTGGGCGCTGCCCGGCTCGGTGACCACCTCGATCTTGACCGTGGCCGGCTCAGCTTCCTTCTCGGCGCCGGCCGTCGCTTCCTCAAAGTGCATTTCGGGCTGCTGAGTCTCGGCGGCGGCGACTTGTGCTCCTGCCTCCGCAGCGTCGGCTTGTTCGGCTTGTCCGGCGTCTTCTTGTTTCGGCCCAAAGGCCATGTAGGCGCCCAGCCCGCCCAGAAGCAACAGCACGACGCCCAGCGCCACGAGCGGCGCCTTGAGCGAGCTACCCGATGTATCTTCCGATTCGTTGACCGCCGTGGGGGCCGACTGGTGGCCGCTGGTCGGCGGCTTGAGCTTGGACAACGTCTGCGAGGAGTGCTGGGCGAGCAGATCACTCGAGTCGGTCAGCGCGTCGTTTGCTCCGGTGGCGGTAGCCGTCGCCGCCGGGTGCATCTGCGTGGGCGACTGGCCGGTTTGGGTCTGCGCGGTCAACTCCGAGATGCGCAACTCGTGGTCGGTCGCCTCGAGCGCCTCCTGGAGCTCTTCGCGGAACGCATCGATCGATGGCTGGCGCTGCGCCGGCGATTTGGACAAGGCGCGACGCACCACCTGCTCGAGCGGCCCGGGGATGCGCGACAGTGCTTGGTTGGGCAGGCGCTCCGAGAAGGTCGGCGGCGCCTGGTGGGCGTGGGCGAGCATCAGCTTGGTGGTGCTGCTGTCTTGGAAAGGCGGACTGCCGCACAGCATCTCGAAGACGATGCACGCCAGGCTGTAAATGTCGCTTCGATGGTCGACCGGCTCGGCCAGAATCTGCTCGGGCGACATATATTTGGGCGTGCCGATGATGCGACCGGTGCCCGTCAGCTCGACGTTATCCTCGCCGCGCACGATCTTGGCGATGCCAAAATCGAGCACTTTGACGAAGTTGGGGTCGTTGTCGACCTCGATCAGAAAGATGTTGTCCGGCTTGATGTCGCGGTGGACGATATCGCTCTGGTGCGCCTCGTTGAGCGAACGGCACACCTGCGAGGCGATATGAACCGCCTGGTTGGGCGACATCGGCCCGTGCTGCTCGATCAGGTCGGACAGCGTCTGGCCCGAGAGCATCTCCATGGCCAAAAACAACAGCCCCTGGTCGGTCTCACCGTAATCGAAGACGGTGACCGTGTTGGGGTGGTGCAGCTTGCTGATGGTCAGCGCCTCGCGCTTGAAGCGCGCGCTGGTGGTCGGGTCGTGAGAAGGGATGACTTTGAGCGCCACGTCGCGCTGCATATTGCGCTGCACGGCTTGATAGACCGCTCCCATGCCACCAAAGCCGAGCAGGCTGGTGATCTCGAATCGGCCGGCGATATTCTGGCCGACCATTTGCTCGTAGAGCCGCTGGCGATGTTCGCGGGAAGCTGCCATTTAGCGGGGCGTCATCAAAAGTCGAGGCTCATGCCCAATCCGGCCGAGCTGGAGGTGACCCAGGGCGTAACCACTGCCTTGGAGGCCGTCTGTTTCGGTTCGGACTCGCTGCCCGAGAAGTACAAGTACAGCCCGATGCCGGTGACTACGGCGCCGGAGACCAACAGGCCGTCGGCGACGAGCGCGTAGGTCTGCGCGTCGTCACGTGCGGCCTTGCGCTGAGCGTAAGTCTCGCCGGTTTTGACCTCGTCGGCCTTCGGTTTGGCCACGGCCAGTCCGACGACGGCTCCGGTGGCCAAAAGGGCGCCGCCGCCGACCATCGTCCAGACCGCCGCGGAGTTGTCCCTTTCGACGACCGGCTCGGCCGGCTCGACTTGTTGGTTTTGTTGGTTGCCGTTGTTCGCCTGCTGGTCAGAACCCTTCTCGGTATCTTTCTGCAGGTTCGCAATCTCGCGCAGGCTCTCGACCCGATCGAGTGCGGCCTGGCGCGCTTTGCTGTCGACATCCGGAGCGACGGCGAACTTCTGATAGAAGTCGACCGCTTGCTCGTAGTCTTCCTGTTTCTCGTGGCACTTGGCGATGTTGTAGAGCAGGTTGGGCACCGGCTCGAGCGCATAAGCCTTCTCGAACAACTCGATGGCCTTGGCGTAATCGCCGGATCGGTAGGCTTGGGCGCCCTGGGCGGCGAGTTGCTCGACCTGGCGGGCGCGCTCCTCGTCACTCATCTCGGCGGGTTGTTGGGCGTAGACGAGCCCGGGCGTCCCCGCGAGGGCAACTGTGGCGGCCAGCATGGCACAGACGGCGTATCTCATTGCGGCTTTAAATGCTCGAGTGAATCACCAGTACACTTGTTGAGCGATGATACCCTTTGCAACCGCAGGCGTCCAGAAGGTCGGCGACGAGTGGCGAGAATGTCACACACTCCCGGCGCGCCGTGGGGCGGCGGCGCCGGGAGCAGGAGGTTAGTTGGTCGGCGGGTAGCCGTCGTAGTGCTTGTCGTCGACGCTCACGGACCCTGTGGCCGCGTCGATGGTGACCGCTTCGTAGAACATGTCTGCGCCTTCGAGGCGCTCACCGGCCACCTCGTGGGCCAGCGCCCCGTCGATATAGACCCGGACGGTCGCATCACTGGGGCCGAAGCCGTAGTCGTCGTAGTAGTAGACGCCGACGGCGTATTTCAGTCGCTCGGCCTGCGGGTGGGCAATCGACTCGGGGCCGGCGCCGTCTTCATCGTCGCGAATCAACTCGGGATCATCGCGCGGGTTTCGCTCGATGCCCCAGTCGGCGGTCGGGTTGTACCAAAAGATGTCCAGCGGTTCGTAGCCCCACTCACCGTCGGGGTGTTTGTAATGCAGGTCCATGTCGGCGCCGTCGCCGTCGAGTTGGTCGGTGTCGCCAGGCGTATCCCAGACCAATTCGACGTAGATCTCGGCATCGGTCGCTACGGTCGCTTCGACGCGAGCTGTGTCGCACCCCGGCATGTTCGCCGAATCGAAAACCGTCAACTCCATCACGTAGGTGCCCAGGGTGCTCGCCACAAATGAGGCGCCGCGTCCGGAGGCGTTGAGGTTGGGTTTGAGGTGGCGCAGGTTCGAGGCGTATGGAAAGTCGATGAAACTCCATTCGTAACGAGAGATATCCCCTGTGCTTGCATTCGCATCGAGGGTGACGTTCGCACCCGGTTCGATGGTGATCGCGTTCGGACTGCTGTTGCCACCGCTCTCGATGGTGGCCACCGCGGTCAGTGCATTGTTGCAGTCGCCTGTGGAGGTGTCTTCTCCTGCATCTTCGGGAGGCAGGTCGGCGTCGGGCCTCGATGCATCCGCGGTGTAGGCGTCGGATGTGCCTGCGTCTTCGCCCGGGTTGGTTCCCGAGTCGGTGCCCGCATCTTCCAGCGCGAGCGGCGAGACACACTCTCCTTGAGGGCTGCACACACGCACGCCCTTGCACTGGTCATCACTCGAGCAACCGGCAATTTCACCTTTGGGCTCGGTGCACCCCGAAAGTGCAGCCCCCGAGGCGACGAGGGTCACGAAAGCAACGCCGATCCAATTCAAACTTCTCATCTTCAGGCCCATCCATCAGGAGCAAAGGTCTACCCACAGCATAACCGAACTCGTTTCTGCGATCAGTAGACGAAGGGAAGGGCGCAGAATTCAAAAATGAGGCAAAAGGGGATGGCCGGCGCGCAGGGGGCGCTGCGCGCGGCGTGTCGGGTAGACAGGGTCGGCTACTTGAAGAACTGATCCCACTGCAGCTCAGTGCTGCCCCACAATCTGATGCGTCGAAGCGCGAGGTCGAGGAGCAAGAAGCCGAGCGCGGCCATCAAGAAGAAGGGCCACAGTTCCTTGCGGTATTTGACCTCTTCGCCCATCGGGTCGAAGAGCGTCGCCACTTCCGGGTTGGTGCCACCGCGGGCGATGTCCGCCGAGCGTTGCAATACCTCGCGGTTGGGCTCGAGGAACAGGTACTCGCGCGGGTAAGGGTACGAGATGCTGCCGAGGCTGACTCCAATGGTGTCGCCGTCTTTGTCGTGCTTGGCCTTGAGGCTGTACGAGCCGTACTCGTCGAGCGGGATTTCGGCTTCGTAGCGGCCGGCGGCGGTCTGCTCGAGCTCGATATTCTTCTTTTTGCCCGACGGCGAGCGCAACATGACGGTCGACTTCAGGTTGTTGATGAACCGGTCGTCCAGCCCGACCGCGTCGACCACGATATGCGCCTTTCCCTGCTTGACGGAGGTGCGCATCGCCAGGTTCATGCGGTCGTCGGTGCGCATCGTGTCGCGGATGAGCTGCGCCCAGAACTTCGAGTAGCCCGGCCAGCGCACCCACTGGACCGCCCAGCGGTTCTTCAAGTCGGAGGTGAACGCGACGACCTTGCCCAACCCGTGGCGCCAGCGCGCCAGAATCGGCTCGCCATATTCGGAGACCATCAACACTTCGGCGCGGTCCTTGGCGCGCGTCGAGACGTAACCCAAAAGGTAGGGCGCGCGGTCCCACGGGATGCCGTCGAGCACCTGGGCGCGCTTGACGACCTTCGGGCGGAACGGCTCCTCGACCATCGACGAACGCGAGACCGTCGAGGTCTCCTTCATGAAGATGCGCGGGATATTGTACGGGTTGGTGGTGTGATAGTAGCGCCCCGAGCCACCCTCGGCGATACGCTTGAGCAGCGTCGAGGCCGACTGTGAGCCGATCGAGATGGTCGACACGGTGATGCCCTCGATGCGCATCGCCGGCAGGAGCTCGGAGAAGATATTCTTGGTCGGCGAGTGCCCGTCGGTCAGCAAGATGACGTGCTTGAGCTTGGCCGGCGTGAGCGCGAGCTGCTCGTAGGCGTCCTCGAGACCGCCGGCGATGTCGGTGCCGCCGCTGGCCCGCAGCCGGCTGATGTCGCTGGTGATGCGCACGCGGTTCGCCGCGCTCTGCATACGCACGAGCTTCTGCGGCGCGCCGTCGAAGGCGATGACGCCGACCTTGTCGTCCTTCTGCAAGATCTCGACGGTCGCCTTGGCCGCTTCTTTGGCCAGCTCGATGCGCTCGCCGTTCATCGAACCCGATTTGTCGATGACGAGCATCAGCGCCAGGCTCGGCGTTTCGCGCTTCTTTTTGGGCTGGAAGTCGACCGGTAAGATCTCTTCGATATCGGTGCCGTAGTAGCCGCCCGGGCCGAACGACGACTCGCCGCCGGCCATGATCAGGCCGCCGCCGAGTTCTTTGGTGTACCGGTCGAGCAGGGCCATCTGCCGGTCGGACATCTGCGTGGCCGGCAGGTCCGAGATGAGCACCAGATCGAAGCTCTCGAACTCCTTGAGGCTGTCGGGCAGACCGTACTTGCCCCGCGTCTCCACCTCGAAATTCTCGTTTCGCAGCGCGCGCTGCAGGTAGTGGCGAGCGCGCATTTCGCCCTCGATGTAGAGCACGCGCGGCTTGCCGCGCACGTTGGTGCTGTAGACGAAGTCGTTATTCGCCTCGAAGTGGTCCTGGCCGTCGACCTTCATCTCGAGCTTGAACTCTTTGAAGCCGGGCTCGGAGACGACGGTCTTGAAGGTGATCTCGTTGACGCCTTTCTCGAGCTCGACCTCTTTGGTTCCGTCTTTGAAGTCGTTCTGCCACAGGACGAAGGTCGCCTTGTCCTCGTGGTTCGAGAAGACCTTGGCCGTCAGGTTGAACGGCGCGCCGACCTTGATCTTGTCGGGCACCTCGACGTCACGAATCAGGACCTCGGGGCGCACCTCGATTTCGGTCTCTTTGTTGTAGAGCCGGATACCGAACGCACCGGCGCGGTGCGCTTCGGCCAAAAAGTCGCCGCGCGTCTCGTTGCCGTCCGAGATGATCACCGCGCGCTTGATATGGTCCTGCGGGAAGAGGCCGTAAGCCATGCGCAGCGCGCCGGCTGCGTCGGTGTAGAGTCCGTCTTTTTCGTTGGCCGGCCGCGGAATCGCCTCTAGGGGCCCCTGTTCGGGCACTTCGACCTTGTAGGGATGCTTGGCAAACGCGATGACCTGCACCTCGTCGCGCTCGCCTTTGGCGCCGCGGGCGGCATTAATGTAGTCGACCGCCTCGTCGAGCGAGGAGTCGGGAATCGACGCCGATGTGTCGACCAAAAAGATCGTCGAGATGCGCGACTCGAAGCTCGTGAGCACGACCTGCACCAAGGCGCCCACGAGCGCGATGATGAAGAGCGAGCGCATGAGCACGTTGAGCCAGCGCTGCGGCCGGGGCAGGTCGCTCAGCGTGAAGCGCTGGATGAGCCACAACAGCGGCAGCACCAGCAGCACCCCGAAGAAGAGCGGGGCGAGGATTTCGACGTTGCGGCCCTGGAACTCGAAGGCGATGACGTCGAGGCTCGGCTCGACGATGTACTGGAAGAAGCCGTAGCCCATCGCGAGCCAGGCCCCCACCAGGAGCAGCCAGAAGAAGACGTCCGCCAGTCTTTTGCGATCGATGATCATCGGTTCTCTCACACCGTGACGCGGCGGTTATAAGTCGCCCATTCGATAAGGAGCAGCAACACGAGCGCCAAGATGGCCCAGATCCACAGCTCGTTGCGCTCGAAGATCAGGCTGTCGGCGTCTTGGTCGACTTTGGCCTTGCCCAACTCCAAGTCACCCGGGGCGATGCGCGATTCGCGCAGGTTGGACAGGTTGGCGGCGATGGTCTTGGTCTCGTCGGCGGTGGCGACTGTATAGAAGCCGGTCTGATCACCGTTGAAGACGGCGCGGCCGTTGTAGACGGGCACCTCGGTCTGCTCGCCGGTCGGTGTGGTGACCGTGGCCTTGTCGGCGCCCTTGGCGACGTCGACCGCCCACGTATCACCGGTCGTGTAGTTGGGGATATAGCTGTCGTCATCGAGGGTGAAGTAGTCGACGACGTTGATCATGAAGACCGGAAACGCCACGCGCAGCGGCATGTCGCTGTTGCGAATGTCGAACGCCACGCCGATCAGGTTCAGGTTGTCGCGCTTGCGCGTGACGATGAGCGGCTTGCCGAATGAGGCGGCGACCGTCGAGTCCCACCGGCCCGTGCGCCACGAGGTCGCCGCGCCGATATTGAGGTCTTTGAGGGTGATCCAGCGCATCAACGGGTGGCTGTCTTTGACCGCGGTGATGATCGGATCGTCGATATCGCCACGTTGCTCCCACGGCGAGCCCTCGGCGGGCGGGTCGAAGAAGACGAAGTTGCCTTCCTGGGGAAGAGCGGGGGCGACGCTGTCGAAGATGGTGACGTCGAAGCCCTTCGACCTATCCGGGGTGTACTGGTCCGGCTTGATGCGCTCGACCTCGAGGTTCGGGTTGAGCAGGAGAGGGCCTTCCAAGAAGAGGTTTCCGTCAGAGACGGCGAGCACGCGTACTTTCCGGATGGACGGCAGCATGGCGAAGGCGCGGTCATCGAGCGGGAAGACGTCGCGAGCGTCGCGGCTGGTCAGCCGTACGCGCGCTTCGAGTTTCTCGCCGGAGACGGCCTGGCTCGGATAGAAGCGCTGCATCGTCTCGCCGGGCTGCAGTGACAGGGGCTTGGTGTCGACAAGGCGACCGTCGGCGTGAATCTGCAGTTCGGCCTCGACGGCGCGGTCGAAGTAGTTTTTGACCTGCACGAAGAGCTCGTAGTCGAGCTTGTTGGCCACGTAGCGACGCACGTTGAACGCAGTGACGGCGACGTTGCCCGAACTCTCGCCGATCTTCAGGTGGGTGAGCTTGGTGCCTTCGCCGAAGTCGAATTCTTCGAAGGTCTCCTCACTCAACCCGGAGCCATCGCTGATGAGTACGAGGTGGCCGTTGGAGGTGTCGCGAAGCGAGTCGGCGGCGAAGCCGAGCGCGTCTTTGTACGAGGTGCCCGTCGCCGTGGTTTTGATCTGGCGCAGGGGCTGCTCGATGATCGAAGCCTCGGCCACAAATGGGCTCAGCGGCTGGATCTGGTCGTTGAACGCCACCAGCATGATTCGGTCTTCGGCGCCGACCGTCTCGAGGATCTCGAGGGCCTTCTGGCGCGCGACGTCCATGCGGTCTGCGCCGCCGCTGACGTCGGTCGCCGCCATGCTCGCCGAGTTGTCGACCAACAGCAGGATATGGCGGCCGCGCACCTCTTCTTCTTCGAGGTGCGGGTCGGCGAGCGCGAACGCGATGAGCGCGGCCATCAGGATATGCAGCAGCCACGACAAAAAGCGGCGAAACTTACGCCAGAAGTCCGACTGGCGCCGCTTCTTCTCGAGCACGCGGCCCCACAGGTGCGAAAACGGCACCTGGATGCGCCGCTTTCGCAGCTTGAGGATATACAGCACCGTCACACCGGCGGCGACGACGCCGGCGATGGTCAAGATGGTGCTGATGGGAAGTCCGGTAAATTGCATTACTTGATGAACCCTCCAGCTCGGAAGATCCGCAGGATGAGCTCGTCAAACGGCTCTTGGATCGGCGTTCGAAAGTAGAGCACTTGCTTTTTGGTGCAGTACTCTTCGAGCTCTTCGCTGAATTCGTAGAAGGCCTGGCGGTACTCCTTGACGACCTCGGGAGTGAGCGTGATCTCGCGCACGTCACCGGTCTCGACGTCGACCAGTTGCAGCTCGCCTTGGACCGTCGGGTTGAGCTCGCGCTCGTCGTATACGTGCACCACGATCGGCTCGAACTTGTGGTAGCGAAGCTTGTTCAGCCCCTCTTCGAAGCCGCGCGGGTCGTAGAAGTCGCTCAACACCACGGCGATACCGCGGCGCTTGTTCTGGGCGACGAAGGTCGAGAACGCGTCCTCGAGGCTGGTGTGCTCGCCTGCTTCGAGGTTTCGCAGAAAGTCGAAGATTTTGTAGATCTGCGCCTTACCGCGAGAGGGCGGAAGACGGCCGTCGAGCTTGCTCGAAAAGGGGATGATGCTCACTCGGTCGAGGTTGCTCAGCCCGATATAACCCAACGCCGCGGCGACCTTTTTGGCGTAGTCCCACTTCGTCGGCTCGCCCAGGAGCATCGAGCGACTGCAGTCGAGCAGGAAGTAGATGTAGAGATCTTCTTCCTCTTCGAACAGCCGCAAGAAGAGCTTCTCGGTGCGCGCGTACACCTTCCAATCGAGTCCGCGAAAATCGTCGCCGGGGGAGTACGAGCGGTGGTCGGCGAACTCGATGCCGCTGCCGACGATGCGCGTCTTGCGCTCCGCCTGGTTCTTCCCGGCCACGATCTTCTTGGAGATGATGTAGAGGTACTCGAGCTTTTTGAGGAACTCGTCGTCGAATTGGTCGTTCTTGGCCACTCGTTGTCACTCGTCGTGAGAAAATCGACCGTCAAACCCCAGGGCAAGCCCTGGGGCTGCACCGGCGAGGGCTACGCTGGGGCCAAGGCCCCGCTCCGCGTAAACTACTTCTGATTTTCCGGCACTTTTTTGATGATCGCGTCGAGGATCTCGTCGGTCTGCACGCCTTCGGCCTCGCCCTCGAAGTTGAGGATGACGCGGTGGCGAAGCGCGGGTACGGCCGAAGCGCGCACGTCGTCGCACGAGACGTTGAAGCGTCCGTCGAATAGGGCCCGTACCTTGGCTGACAGCAAGATGGCCTGGGCGCCACGCGGCGAGGAGCCGAAGCGCACGTAGCGCTTGGTGATCTCGGGCGTGTCCGGGTTCTCGGGGTGCGTGGCCTGCAACAGGCGAAGCGCGTAGTCCTGAACGTGACGCGCCACCGGCACCTGGCGGGCGAACATCTTCATCTCGACGAGGCGCTCCTGGCCGATGACCTTCTCGACCTCCGGGTTCGACTTCTGGGTCGTCCGGTCCATGATCGTGTGGAGCTCTTCGAGGTTCGGGAACTCGATGTTGAGCTTGTAGAGAAAGCGGTCGAGCTGCGCCTCGGGCAGGGGATAGGTGCCCTCCATCTCCAGCGGGTTCTGCGTGGCGAGCACGAAGAACGGGTCCTGTAGCTTCATCGTGTTCTTGGCGATGGTTACGCTCTTTTCCTGCATCGCCTCGAGCATGGCCGCCTGCGTCTTGGGCGTGGCGCGGTTGATCTCGTCGGCGAGTACGACGTTGGCGAAGATAGGGCCCTTCTCGAACTTGAAGTGCTTCTGGCCGTCCTCGTCCTCGATGATCATCGTGGTGCCGAGGATATCGGTGGGCATCAGGTCGGGGGTGAACTGGATGCGCGAGAACATCAGGCCGAGTGTGTCGGCCAGCGTGCGCACGAGCATCGTCTTGCCCAGACCGGGCACACCCTCCAGAAGGACGTTTCCTCCCGACAGCATCGTGATGATGACGCCTTCGATGATCGGTCGGTGGCCGACGATCATCTTGCCGACTTCGTCGCGAATCTTCTCGCAGTCGCGCTTGAAGGCGGCGACCTTCTCTTCGATCTCGGCAGAAGTTGCAGCCTGTGCTTCAGTTGCCATGCGTTCAAACTCCAGATGCTTGGGAGGTTGGAAACTTGGTTGGCCGACGTCGTTTGCTCGTCGGCATCGCCCCTCAGAGCCCTTAGCGCCTATTCGCGCGGCTTGATGAGCTGGAAATAGCGTTTGATGTAGTAGCGGTAGCCTGCAGGGACTTCCTCGCGGTCCATGACCTCTTCGACGACCGACTCGTAGTCCACATAGACGTCCTTATACTCGGTGGTCGCAAAACCCTTTTCACTGGCCGCCTTGATGATTTGAGACTTGCTCGGGCCGGCGCCTTTGCGCCCGTCGACTTTGCTGTCCTTGGCTTCGGCCTTCAGGTCGGAGGCGTCCGCGAGTTTGCGGTCGCCTTTGCCTTGGCCGAATTGGTTGGACTCGCCGGGCTTTTTCCCGCCGGGTTGTTCGCCTTGTTTGCCTTGGCCTTTTTGGCCCTGGGCTTGTCCTTGACCTTTCTGACCTTTTTGGCCCTGCTGACCTTTCTGGCCTTGTTGTCCCTCTTGACCTTTCTGGCCCTTCGCGCGGCGAAGGTACTCGCGCATGTTCTGGGCGCGCTCGGAGTCCTGCTTACCGCTCTGGCCGTTGCGTTGCGAGTTGGAGCGCTTCATCGACTCCTTCATTTCTTCGAGCTGCTTGCGAGCCATGCGGCGGACCTTCTCACCTTGTTGCTGGTCAGCCCCTTTCTGCATCTCCTCGGCGGCCTTTTCGGCCATCTTGCCGGCCTCTTGCTGGCCGGTCTGCTGCTCACCTTGCTGGCCTTGCTGACCCTGTTGTTGTTTGCCGTTCTGGGCTTGCTGCTCGCCCTTCTTGCCCTTTTGACCTTTCTGAGCTTGTTGACCTTTTTGGCCCTTCTGTCCCTTCTGGCCTTTTTGGCCCTGTTGGCGAAGCTTCTTGGCCATCTCCTTCGAGGCGCGCTGCAGACGCTTGAGCTGTCGGCTCGACTTCTTGTCGCCCTGGGCGCTCTGGCGCTTCTGGAGCTCGGCGAGTTTTTTCTTCTCGCGATCGAGGCGCTGCTTCTCCTCTTTGGTCAGTTTGCCGTCCTTGTTGAACTTCTTGGAGAGCTTCTCCAGGAGCTTCTCGTGCTTCTCGGCGAGCTTCTTCAGCTCGGGGTCGTCGACGTCGATCTTGTCGGCGAATTTCTCCAAGAGTTTGGCCAGCTCTTCGGCCTCCTTTTCACTCAGCTCGTTATTCTTGAGCTTCTCGGCGAGCTTCGACAGTGACTCGGAGGCTTTCTTTAGGTCCTTCTTTTTGAGTGCCTCGACCGTCTCCTTGAGCTCTTTTTGGTTCTCGAGGTCTTTGCCGGCCTCTTTTTCCAGCTCCTCGGCCGCCTTCTTGAGCTTGTCGGCCATCTCGGCCGCCGCCTCTTCCTGCTGCTTGTCGAAGAACTTCTCCTCGATCTTCTCGATGCGCTCCAAGAATTCTTTTTCGGAGATGTCGCGCTTCTCGACGTCCTCCAAGAGCCCGTCGATATCCTCGATGAGTTCTTCGGCCTCCGGGTCGTCGATCTTTTCGAGCTCGCTCTTCATCTCTTCGAGCCGCTCGCGCTCCATGGCGACGGTGGCGGCGTCGAGGACCGGATCGTGCTTGATCTCGGGCTGCGGCGGAAGCGGTTGGACGTGGGAGGGCGGCTCGAGCACCCACAAGACGCCCACGGCCGCCAAGAAGATGGCGAACGCTGCCAAGTCGGTGGGGCGCCGGAACGGGGCGGCGCGCGATGTGTCGACGCCGTCGGCGTGACGGAGTGCGTCGCGAATCTGAGCGCGCACGAACTGGTCGTCGCGCCCCTCGTCGAGCAAGCTCAGAGCCGTCGAGAGGCGGTCATGCAAGCCGTTCGAGCGGTCGATGCGCTGGGCCAGCGAGACCCGGTCGATGCCCGCAAACCAGCCCCACAGGACCATCGCCACGGGCACCGTCGCGATCGCCAACGCTGCGGTCGTCAGCGAGTCGAACGGGATCCAGCCGGTCTTGTAGAGCACCACCACCACGGCCATGACCATCAGGTAGACCACGGCGCCGGCGGTGCCGCGCTCCATCGCGCGCTGAAAGCGCACGCGACGCTCGACCCGTTGGACGAGTTTCAAGAGTTGGCGGCGCTGCCCATTCGCGTCGGTTTGTGCCGTTTGGCTATCCATGGCGGTCGTCGGTCGAGAGGAGCCCGGCTCGTCTGTCGTCTCTGCGGCTGTGTGGCCTCACAGGTGAAATGCCTGCTCACCCACGAGCTATTCCACCAACTATTCCCACACTTGGCTATCCCAGCGCGGGGGCAGCCTCAGTTCGTGTGCTCGAAAGTTGGTAACGTACGGACGCAAAAAAGGATCGAATATTTATTCAGATCCAGCATGCGGGATGCGTCCGGCAGTTGGCAACCTGTTTATGGGGTAGCGGGGGGAGAAAGAGCCCATCCTCACCCTTCGCTTACGGCCCAAAGAGATTCTGTAGCCCCGGAATCTCGATCTTGCCGGCGTCCTCTTTGAGCTTCTCGATCTCGTCGAGCTCGTTGGGGTCGCGCTCCATGCGCATCAGCGGCTCACCGTCGGCGGGCTTGTAGAACTCGGGCTTCTGGTTCTTGGCGAGCTCGTACTCCAGCTCGGTGACCCGACCGCGGTTGTGCATGACACGTACGTAGCGCAGCATATGGCGGAACCAGGCATTACTGATGCGACCGCGTTCGTAGTAGATGTGGTATTTTTTGGGGTTGGGCACGATGCTCACCAGCCAGGCGACCTCGGTCAAGGTCAGCTTGTCGGGGCGCTTGCCAAAATAGTGCACCGCCGCGTCGTGGATGCCATAGATGCCCGGGCCGTACTCGATGACGTTGAAGTAAAGCTCGAGCAACCTCGCCTTCGGCACATCGACCACGTCTTCCATGATCCAGACCAGAAAGGCCTCCTGAATCTTGCGTGCGAGCACCTTCTTGCGGTTCAAAAAGACATTCTTGACGAGCTGCATCGAGATTGTGCTCGCCCCACGCACGTAGGCTCCCGCCTCGATATTGTCCTCGACCGAATCCTTGAGGGCGTACCAGTTGAAGCCGTGGTGCTTGAAGAAGGAGTTGTCCTCGGTGGTCATCGCAGCGCGGACCATCCACGGCGAGATGTATTGCAGCGGGACGTAGGTGTACTCGCCGTAGGGATGCTCCTTTTTCTCGTCCTTCCAGAGCACCATCGCCTTTTTCTTCGGCTTGGTGCGCACTTTCTGCACGCCTTGCTGCCGGGGCTCGGGGCGAAGCGGCTCGAACGACGGGCTGTCATTGAGGCCGAAGTCGGGCTCGACGCTCGCCGGCATCGTCTCGAGGTCGTCTTGCCAGGGCGCAGGGTGGGGCATCAGCCGGTTGGGGATGCCGTCGTTGTCCGGGTCGGGCTCGTAGTCTTTGGCGTAACGCGGCGGCCACTCGCGCTCCTTACGACGCTCCTCGAACTCCTCGGCGGTCAGCCCGCTGTGGCTGACGAGCCACTCGATGGGCACCGGGCGCATCTCGGGGATGGTGACTTTGCGCTTCCACTCGAGCGTCGGGTCGTAGATTTCGAGCTCGAACTCTTCGCGCATTTTGTGGACGTCGACCTGCTTCGGCATGCTGACGAGCTCGAAATTCTCGAGCAGGGGCTTGCTCTTCCACTTCATGTCGCCGGCGTCGTACAGCGGCACCTCGGCGTCGAGCGTCCACCCGAAGCTTCCCTTCATTTTGGTGCCGGCGACCGGCCCCTGAATGGCGACCGGCACCGCGTCGAACAAGTTCATGACGTCGGTCTTCGGCAGTCTTACCGCCAGGTCGAAGCGGGCAGGGCGCTTGGCGCCGTCGAGGCCGTAGATGGCCGGCATGAACTCCCCTTTGACCCCGTTGAGCTCGACCTCACCCTTGGAGACGACGAAGGCGCCGCGCTGCGGCGGGCGAGGCTTTTCTTCCTCGCCGGCATCTGTTCGGGCCTTCTTGGCCTGAGCTTGGTCCTTCGAGTCGTCGTCTTCGGGTTTGTTGACGTCGATGGCGCGCTCTTTGAGTAGCTTCGGCTCGGGGACCTTTTGCTTGGGGTCGTAGTGCGCCTCGAAGACATAGCTCGCCGTAAGCCCTTCGATGGGCTCTTCGGTGACTGGGGCAAAAAAGACGTGGCCGTTTTCGATGGAGAGCAAGCCCTTCAGGTCGAGGCGGCGCTTTTTGGCTTCGCGCTTCGCCTCGATGTCGGCGCGGACCACGCCGCCGCGGATCTTGTCGGCGACCTGGCCGCCGGCGAGCTGGACGAGCCAGGGGAGACTGAGCGAATCGAGGTTGGCGTCGAGCTCGAGGCTCTTGTCCCGGTAGCTCCAGCTAAAGTCGGCGTCGACCTTGCCGCGCGGCTCGTCGCCGTTGGCTTGGGCGACAAAGCCTGCCGAGAAGACCAGCTCGCCGTGGATGGCGCGGTGATTGAACTCGAAGTAGCCGTCGCGAAGGGCGATCGTCTCGTCCATCGTCGCCAACGCCAGGGGCCGCTTGTCGCTGACCTCGATGGTCGCGCCCTCGATGACGACTTGCTGAGGCGCCTGCTGGCCCAGGAACTTCGTCCAATTGACCTCACCGAGCTTGGCCATCAGGCCACCGCCTTTATCCTCGTCCTCTTCGAATTCGAGGCCCTTCTTCTCGACGATCGCTTTGACGATTCCCTTGGCCTGCCCACGCACGTGGTGGGCGAGCGGCCGGCGAAGCAGGTGGTTCAGGTCGCTCAGTCCGCTCCCGTACTGCGCGTCGTGGTCGATGGTCACGACCGGCTTTTCGATGCGCACTTCGAGGGGGCGGAGGTTTTCGAGGTTCGGCTCGAGCGAGCGCAGGGTGGCGGCGACGCGCTCGATGCTCACCAGTCGCGTCGGCTCGGCGGCGCCCTGGACCCCCAGCGAGAGCTTGTGGACGCCCACGGTGTTGTCGTCATCGAGCGAAAAGCCGCCCACGCCGAGGCGCAAAAACGGGTAGGGACCCACGTCGACCACTTCGAGCGGGGTGTCGAAGGTGACGTTGCCCGTCGACTCGAGCAGCGGCACGCGCAACGTGGCGACGATGTCGATCTTTTGGGGTAGCGTCCAGCGCGGGTTGGCGTCTCCGTGGGCCAGGGCGAGGACCGTCTCGAAGCGCGCCGACTCACCGTCGGAGTCGAGGGTGAGCGCGTCGGTGGCGATCTCGTCGACCGGCCACGGCTCGGCGCCCTCGGCGGCGGTGAGCACGATCTTGGCGTTTTTGACGTCGACGTCGGGCCATTCGCCGCCGAAGAAGCGCAGGAATGAGGCGCTCGCGCTCGACTCGTCGGTCGACGTGCCGTCGTCGGCGTCCTTGTCCTCGGTCGTCTCGTCGCCGTCCTCTCGGTCCGCGTCACCGCCGCGGCGGGCGAGGATCTGCTCGAGGTTGGTCGAGCCGTCGGCGTTTCGGTGCACGTGCAGCGTCGCGTCGCTCACGCTGATGCCCGACAACTCGCGGTTGCCGAGCAACAACTCGAACGCATCGATCGACGCCGACATGCTGCCGACTTCGACGACCGCGGCCTCGGTCTCGGGATCGACGATCTTGAAGCCGTGCAGGCTCACTCCGCTCAGGCCGCTGGTGGCCACGCGCTGCATCTCGATGTCGACGCCGAGCTTCTTCTCGGCCGCCTCGAGCTTGTTGCGCACCACGCTGTCGGCGATGCCAGGCACCACCAACCAGTAGCCCACGGCAGCCAACACCAGACACACCGCGACCACGATGCCGCTGATGATGGCAACTTTGCGAAGTTTCGAACTCTTTTTTAAAGCGCTATCGCTCATGAACGCACGCAGTGGCGACCCATTTGATTACCAGCGAATCATTATACGTCGGCTTCCAAAACTCAACACGCTATGGGCGACACCCTATGCCGACCCCGCTCAAAAAGGGAGACTCGCTGCGCGGGCCGTGGGCCCAATCCTTGACTTTCGAGGGAGCAAGAACCATCTTGTCGCCCGTCGAAAGAGGATTTCCCGCAACCTACAGGCAGGATATGGCGAGCATGAAAGACGACTTTTTGAAGCTTGCGATGAAGGCGATGCAAAACGAAACCGTGCAAAAGCTCATGGCCAACGAGAAGGTCCAGAAGGGCTTTGCCAATGCGTTCAAGGCCTCCTACGAGGTCAAGAGCAAGCTCGACGAGAAGAAGGCGGAGTTTGCCGACCAGTTCAATCTGGCCACGAAAGACGACCTTCGTACCATGAAGCGCGAGCTCGACCGCCTGCAGCGCCAGGTCTCGCGGCTCAAGAAGCAACAAAAAGAAGACGAGGAGAAGTAAGCCCTCGTGTCCCGCCCAACGATTCTGATCACAAACGACGACGGCATCAGTGCCCGCGGCCTCCAAGCGCTCGAAGAGGCGCTCTCGGAGGTGGGCGATGTCTGGGTCGTCGCGCCCGAGTCCGAGCAGAGCGCGGTCAGCCAGGCGATTACGCTTCGGCTGCCGGTGCGCGTGCGCAAGCACGGCGAGCGCCGCTACGCGATTTCGGGCACGCCGACCGACTGCGTCTATGTCGCGCTCAACCACCTCATCGACCACGTCGACGTGTGTGTGTCGGGCATCAACCACGGCGCCAACCTCGGCGACGACGTCATTTACAGCGGCACGGTGGCCGGCGCCATCGAAGCGACCCTGGTCGACGTGCCGTCGATCGCGGTGAGCCTGGCTGCCTACCGCAACCTCGACTTCGAGGCCTCGGCCCACGCCGCGCGCGTGCTCGCCGAGCAGGTCCTCGAACACGGGCTGCCCCGCGGCGTCTTCTTGAACGTCAACGTGCCTCGGCAGGCCGTGCCCGGCACCGAGATCGTGGTGTGCAAGCTCGGGCGTCGCAACTACGGGCGCGTGGTCGAGGAGAAGTTCGACCCTCGAAAGCGGCCCTACTACTGGCTCGGCGGCGCCGAACTCGGCTTTGACGACCTTCCCGGGAGTGACTGCAACGTCATCTCGGAGGGCAAAATCAGCCTCACCCCGGTCCACCTGGACCTGACCCATTACAGCTTCGCCAAGGAGCTCGAGCACTGGGACGGACTGCAGGGCTTCCACGCCGGGCCCCGGGGCGAAGAGCGCCAGGGGCGCCACGAACGCCAAGAGACCTCAACGCAGGAGACCGAGTAATATGGAGACGCTCGAAGAACGCATCAAAGCGGGGATTCGCGACGTGCCGGACTTTCCGGAAGAGGGCGTGATCTTCAAAGATATCACCCCTTTGCTCAATTGCCCGGAGCTGTTCCACGAGGTCATCGAGCATTTCCGCGCGCGCTACGAGGGCCGCGACATCGACCACGTGGTCGCCATCGAAAGCCGCGGCTTTCTGTTCGGCGCGCCGCTCGCCTACGCCATGGGCGTGGGCCTGAGCCTGGTGCGCAAGCCCAACAAGCTTCCCCACAAGACCTTCGGGGTCGACTACGCGCTCGAGTACGGCACCGACCGCGTCGAGATGCACGTCGACGGCGTCGATGACGACTCACGCGTGGTCGTGGTCGACGACGTCCTCGCCACCGGCGGCACCGCCGCGGCGACCTGTGAGCTCGTCGAGCGATGTGGAGCGAGCGTGGTGGAGTGTGCCTTTTTGATCGAACTCGACTTCCTGAACGGACGGGAGAAGCTCGAGGGGCATGAGGTGCATTCGCTGGCCGTTTATTGACGGCAGCGAAGGAGCGAAGAAGCAAGAGCGTAAGAGTGTAAAAGAGCAAAAAGAGTAAGAAAGCGAAAAAGCGAAAAAGCGAAAGGCGGCGATCCGGTGAGGGTCGCCGCCTTTACTCTTTTACTCTTTTACTCTTTTACTCTTTTACTCTTTTACTCTTTTGCTCTTTTGCTCTTTTACTCTTTTGCTCTTTTGCTCTTTTGCTCTTTTGCTCACTTACTCCCGAAGAAAGATCCGCAGCACATACCAGAACATCAGAGCCACCGCCGAGAACAGCGCGAGCGACGCCGCGACGTGCTGGTCGGTCTGGTAGTGATGCAGCACGTTGCCGGTGTAGTAGAGGATATAGCCGGCGGCGAGCCCGATCATGAAGACCGAGAACCAGACGCCGAGGGTGAAGCCGAAAATGATGCTCACCACGATGCCGCCCAGCGCCAAGAAGCCGGCCACCTGCAGGGCGATGCGCATGAACGAGAAGTCTTGCTTGCTGATGAATACCAGCGCGGTGAGTGCGGCGAAGACGACCAGCGTGACGATGGCCGCGGCCGGAATGGCGGTGGGCTGGACGTGCAGCCCCAGCGAGATGAGTGGCAAGAAGATGATCGCTTGGATGAGCACGTAAGCGCCCAGGCCGGCGTATTGCATCGGCTTGGAGCCGGGGTTCATCGCCCATTTGTTGGCAAAGTGGCCCACGACCATGAATAGGCCGAGCACGATCAGCCACGAGTACTGCGTGCTGAACATCAGCGGCACCAAGATCTGATCGATATTGGCGGCGAACAAAAGCGCCTCGATGCCCACCAGCGCGGCGATGGCGCCGGCGAGGTGCGAGTAGGTGCGTCGAATAAACTCGACGCGGGTGGTCACGTCGGCGTCGGCGACCGTCTGGTAGTGCCGAGCAGCCGTGGCGGCATAGCTGTTGTCATCGTAGTTCATGTTCTCTCTTCTCCATCGTCAATGAGTCCACGCACGTTTTAACCGTGCGCCTCCTCGGTGTGTTCCCTCAATCGTGTCCATCGGTAATTCATTCAGACACGGCCACCGTAGCGAACCCAGTCGATCGGTTCAACGCTGCCCATTGAACAACCTCGGTATCTGTCGATGTTTGGAACGGAGGGGAGCCATCCAGGGTTTGCCTCCGTTGACAGGTGGTTAAGTTGCTTGAGCTGTTTTCGTCTGAAAGCTGACCGACCAGACTAAGGACCATATCGACGATGGGCTTGTTAGACGGGCTGACGTCCAACTCCGCAGAAACCACGAATGGCAGATGGTTCAAGTCGGTGGCCAACTTGTTTGGGCACCGCTACCGACGTGTACGCAAGGCCAACGGGCGGCGGCTCCACATCGAGCTGCGCGACGTGGGTCCCGAGCGATTTGCCCACTATGCGAGCATGCTCGAGGATTCGTTCGGCAAGCTCGAAGGCGTCGAGTGGGTGCGCATCAACGGCCACCTCGCGCGAGCGGTCGTCTCGTACCGCTCGGCGTTGGTCTCCGTGGACGAGATCGAGGCGCTGGTCGACGGCATCGAGGTGCACCTGGGGCTCGACGACGAACCATTCTCGGGGCGACGCCCCGAACACCCCGCCGACATCGAGCCGATTGCGCGCAAGCTGGTCGACATGAGCGCCGACGCGCTCGCCGTCACCTTGAGCACCGCGCTGATGATGACCGGCTACGAGTCCTCCGAGATGGGGACCGACTTGGCCGCCCTGGCCAACGTGATCGACAACACCCCGAGGTTTCGCGAAGCGCTGGCGGGAACCTTTGGAGAAGAGGCGGTCGATGTGGGCTTCGGCACGATCAACTCTTTTGTCCAAGGCTTGGGCTCCGGACCTATCGGGCCGCTCATCGACCTGATCTACCAGGGAGTCAAGCTGCGCGGAGAACAAGCGCGCCAAGAGGTGTGGGGTCGGCGCGAGCCCGAGCTCTGCTACAAGCAATGGGACCGGCGACGAACCCCCGTCGACCCGGGCGCCCGGCCGCACGAGGTGCCCGAGGGGATCATCGAGGCGTACGCCAACGACGCATTCTTCGCGTCGGTGGGCGGATTCGTGGTCGGTTTGGCCGACACACATAACCTGGAGTCGTCGACCCCGCCGCTTTTTGGCGGACTCCCCAAGGCGGCGCGCTACGGTCGCGACGGGTTTATCGCCGAGGTCGTGCGCATCATGGCCGAGAAGGACATCATCCCGCTGGTGCCCTCGACGCTGCCGGTCATGGACCGCGTCGACACGGTGGTCATCGACGGCGACTTGCTCTTTACCGGCGAGCTGTTGGTGGGGCGGGTCGAGGTGGTCGACGGTGTCGATGCCGAAGAGGCGCGCAGGCGCGCTCACGAGCTCTTCGAGGTCGATTCCCCGACCCAAACGCATCGCGACGGCCGCTGGGGGTTGGGCCCCGTGGGGGCCTTCGAGAAGTCCTTGAGCAACAAGCAGCGCCAGCGCGCCCGCAAGTTGGCCTCGCCCAAAGCGCCGGTGCTCGTGTTGGTGCACGACGAGAAGCTGCAGGCGTTGGTTCAGACCCGTCCGGCCACCGATCCTGGGGCCGAGCAGCTGCTCAACAGCGCCCGACGCGCGAATCTGCATATCGTCATCGCCTGCGACGACCGCGACGCCGGCGAGTCGCTCGGGCCTGACAGGGTGGTGCCGTATAACGGCGGCCTCACCGATATTGTGCGCGACCAGCAACGCGGCGGGGCTGCCGTCGCTCTGGTCGCCTCCGGTCCGTCCACCGCGATGGCCGCGGCCGACCTGGGTATCGGCATCGACCGCGGCGCCGACGGGCCGCCCTGGGCGGCCGATATTTTGTGCGACGATGATCTCGACTCGGCCGGATTTGTGCTCGAGGCGTGCGCCGAGGCCAAGGCCGTGGCCGAGCAGAGCGTGGGGCTCGCCGGGCTGGGAGCGGCCATTGCGACTTTCTTGTCGCTCAAGGGGCTGAGCGATACCAAGCCCGGCAACGTCATGCTCGGGGTCAACGCCGTGTCGGTGGCGGCCCTGGCCAACGGGGTGCGCCGCGCGGTGCTGCTCGAGCGCAAGCCGCGCCCGCCTCGGCGCGACCCGACGCCGTGGCACAGCCTGGAGTTGGACGAGGTCTTCGAGCGCGTCGACTCGTCGACGGAGGGTTTGACAAATGATAACGCCCGCAAGCGCAGCCACGCTCCCCCGTCGGCACCCTCGAAGAGTGAGTTGATCGCCAGCGCGGTCGGCAAAGAGCTCGCCAACCCATTTACTCCGGTGCTGGCCGCCGCTGCGGGTATCTCGGCGGTGGTTGGCTCGTTGGGCGATGCCGCCATGGTCTCGGCGGCGATGGCGCTCAACGGTGTTATCGGTGGCTACGAGCGCTACAAGGCCGAAAAGGCAGTCGCCGCGCTCGAGGAGCGCGAGGCCGAGGACGTGCGCGTGCTGCGCGACGGCCGTGAGGTGATCTTGGACGTCGACGATATCGTCCAGGGCGATATCGTCGTGCTGCACGCAGGCGACGTGGTGCCTGCCGACTGCCGTCTGGTCACCGCCGAAGATCTGGAGGTCGACGAGTCGAGCTTGACCGGCGAATCGTTGCCGGTGCCCAAGAGCGTGCGTCCCTCCTACGCGGCCGCCGTCGCGGACCGCACCTCCATGCTCTACGAAGGCACCTCCATCGCGGTGGGGCGCGCCCGAGCCGTGGTGGTCGCCGTGGGCACCGAGACCGAGGCTCGCCGCGGGGTGTTGGCAGGACGTGGACGCACTCCCGAGACCGGCGTCGAGCAACGCCTGCAGGCGCTGACCGACGTGACCATGCCGGTGGCGGGGCTAAGCGGGCTCTTTTTGATTGCCTCGGGCCTGGCGCGCGGCCAGGAGGTCGAGCGGCTCGTCGACGCCGGGGTGGGCATGTCGATCGCAGCGGTGCCCGAAGGCCTGCCGCTGTTGTCGACGGTCGCCCAGTTGGCCGCTTCTCGGCGTCTGTCGGAGCACGGCGTGTTGGTGCGCAATCCACGCGCCGTCGAGGGCCTGGGCCGCGTCGACGCGGTCTGCGCCGACAAGACCGGCACCTTGACTGAAGGGCGCATCGAGCTCGACACGGTCTGCGACGCCGAGCGCTGCCTGCAGGTCGACGGAGAACCCGAGTCGTGGCAGACACAGGTGTTGGCCGCCGCGCTGCGCGCTAGCCCCGCCGAGCCCGACGAGCACGAGTTGCCTCATCCCACCGACCGCGCGGTGGTCAACGGGGCGATCGAGTCGGGCGTCGAGCCCGCGGCAGGCTACGAGCAATGGCAGCGCATGGACGAGATGCCGTTCGAGCCCGGCCGCGGTTTTCACGCGGTGCTCGGACGCACCGAAGACGGCCTGCTCATCAGCATCAAGGGGGCGCCCGAGGTCGTTATCCCGCGCTGCTCGAAGCGCGCTACGGACAACGGCCATAAGCGCTTGAACAAGCAGATGCGCCAGAAGCTCATCGACCGCGCCGAAGAGCTCGCCGGCCGCGGGCTGCGGGTGTTGGCGGTCGCCGAGCGCGCCGCTTCGGAGGAGCGCGACCTCGACGAGGATCGCATCGCCAAATTCGTCTTTCGAGGGTTCGTCGGCCTGAGCGATCCGGTGCGGCCGACCTCCAAGGGGGCGGTTCGCGAGTTGCGCCAGGCGGGCGTCGACGTGCTCATGATCACTGGCGACCATCCTCGCACCGCCCAGCGCATCGCTCAGGAGCTCGATCTGATCAACGGGGGGCGAATTCTCACCGGCCCCGAACTCGAGGAGATGTCCGACGCCGAGCTCGACGAGGCGCTGTTACACTGCACGGTCATCGCCCGGGCCACCCCGGCGCACAAGGTGCGCATCGTCGAAGCGTTGCAGCGTGACGGAAAGACGGTCGCCATGACCGGCGATGGGGCCAACGACGCCTCGGCGATTCGCTTGGCGGACGTGGGCATCGCGCTCGGCGAGGACGCCACCACGGCAGCGCGCGAGGCGGCCGACATCATCGTGGTCGACGAGCGCATCGAGACGATTGTGCGCGCGGTCGCCGAGGGCCGGGCGATGTGGGGCTCGGTACGCGACGCCGTGTCGATTCTGACTGGCGGCAATTTCGGCGAGATTGGCTTTACGGTGCTGGCGAGTCTGTTGGCCGAGCCGCCCTTGAACGCGCGCCAGTTGCTGTTGATCAACTTGCTGACCGACATCGCCCCCTCGCTTTCAATTGTGATGCGCCGGCCCACCGAGCATGATTTGCACGCTTTTTTGTCATCGGGGCCGGAGCAGGAGCTGGGCAAGGCGCTGAGCACCAAGATCTGGAACCGAGCTGCGACGACGGCCGGTGGCGCCAGCTTGGCGTATTTTATGACACGTATGATGCTTGGAGGTCGCCGAAAAGCCTCGACCGTCTCGCTCTTGTCAGCGGTCGGTACACAGCTGGGGCAGACCTTGGCGGTCGGCAAGCCGACCAGGCAGACCACCGTGGCGAGCTTGGGCTCGGCGGCCGTGTTGCTCGGGATTGTCGAGACCCCCGGTGTCAGTCAGCTCTTCGGGTGCTGCCCCGTCGGGCCCATCGGGCTCGCCACGGCGCTCGGCTCGAGCACCTTGGCCACGGGCGTGTCCGCTGCGGTGCCTCCGGTGGTACGCATCAGCAAAGAACTCGGCGAAACGCTGCGCAAGAAGCTGCGTGAGCTCGGAAATTACCCCTCGCATCCGCTCTTCGAGCGTGGGGTGGGCACCGCCGAGATTGAAGAGGACGAAAAGGCGATGGCCGCCGAATGAATCGCGCACGATCAGGTTGGCGACGTCAGCGGCGACGAGATTTGGCCGTGGTCTCTTCGACGGCCGAATTGGTCGCCAGGTTCCACAACACGAGCTCACCGTCGGCCTGACAGATGCCGAAGAGGTCGTTGTCTTCGCCGAAATACGCCGTGATGGGCGCGTAGCTCAGCCTGTCGAAGCTCGCGACAAGCTGGCCGCTATAGCCGTGGTGGAGGTGCACCGAGCTGACGGTGATGACGGCCACGAGCTGGCCGTCCGGCGACAGCGCCATGGAATGGGCGTTGGTCGAGGCGTCAAAGGTGGCCAGCACACCATGCGGCGCATCGATCTGGCGAAGCTCGACGACGCCGTTGGCGCGCAGCACACCGAGCGTCTGGGCGCCGACGGCGACGGCCACGTCTTCGACGCGCTCCTTCGAGCGCACGCGCGACCAGTCGTCGTCTTTTTCGATGGCGTCTAGCCGCCCCACGTAGACGCGCCCCGACTCTGCGGCCGCCACGACGCGGTTCCCGTCGACGCCCACCTCGACCGCGTTGATAGCCGCGCGGTCGATCGTCTCGAGCAAGGCTCGTCTCTTACCGCTGTCGCGTTCGACGGCGACGAGCCTTCCGTTGGCCTGCCCCACCAGAACGACCTCGGCGTTGGCCGCCACCGTCAATGCGGGCTCGTCGAGCGTGCCCATCGACTCGATGTCCTCGAAAGTCAGCGCTTCGCCGCTCCAAAGCTTCGCCTCCTCGTCGACGGCGACGATGCTTCCATCCGTGGCGCGCGTCGAGCAGACCACCGGAGGCAGAGACGGCCGACGCCTCTGTTGCACTCCGGGCGTCGCCGTGTTGACCCATGTGTGGTTGTCGGTGCGTTGATCGGCGGTCTGCCAAAAGGTGACCGAGCTTCGCGGGTCGAGGTCGTCCGGCAGCTCTTCGACCGACAACCGCGACTCCATCGTCTTGGAGAGCGACAAACTGCTCACCGAGCCAGTGGTGTGTTGGGGGACGGCGTCCGCCGAAAAGACCGAGGTTTGCTCCGACAGGTTGAAGTAATTCCCTGACTTGAAGAGGTCTTTGGAGTGCGGCGAGGCGGCAAAATCGTCATCGTCGGCATCCGACAACCCGTCGGCGGTGTCGTCGGCTTCGGCGATGGCGTAGAGCTCCAGGATGGGCACGACGTCGCTCAGGCTGCCTGGGCGATGCGGCGGCTTAGGGTTCAAGAGGTTGTAGACCAGCTTTTCGAGAGGCGCTGGGACTGGCGAGTCCCCACGCACCTTCGACAGGCGCGGCGCGCGATTGCGTCGCACGCCCCATGTGCCGGCGGTGTTCCACTCCGAAGACGGTGGGAGACCGGAGAGCATAAAAAAGAGTAGGGCGCCGAGGCTGTAGATATTGCTGCGCTGATCGGGCTCGCCGCCGCGTCCTTGCTCGGGACTGAAGAAATGACGCGCGTCATCTTCGTCGGCCTCTCGAACCAACCGACTCAACCCGAAGTTGAGCAGGCGGACCCGCTCGGTGCCGTCGTGCGTCTGCTCGACGATGATATTGTGGGGGATGAGTTGGCGGTGGATGAGGCCCACCGAGTGGGCTTCGCGAAGTGCTCGGGCCAACTGGGCTGCGAGTTCGCAGGCGCGGCCGACGTCGAGCGCGATGCCGGGGGCGACCAAGGTGCGCAGCGGTGGACCGTCCACGTAGTCCATGACGACTGCGGCGCAGCCGTTGGGCAGCTCCAAGAACTCGTGAATCGGCACGACGTTGGGCTGGTCGAGGCGACGCTGCGCGCCGACTTCACGCGTCATCCGTCGCAGCAGGGTGTCACGGTCGCAGTCGAACGCCTCTACCGGGCAAACCCACAGGGCGAAGTCGTGAGTCACGGTCAGACAACTGACTCGGTAGAGCGCAGCCTGCCCGAAGTGAGTGATCCGGCGGGTCACGAAAAACCGCCGGTCGACCGTGCGCCCCAAGAACTGATCGTCCGACTCCGACAGCGGAGCCCAGCCATCGGTAGGCCGCGGCGCACCGCAGTCGGCGCACGACGGCTCTCGCCAGTAGCGCACCGAAGTGCACACCGAGCAGTAATTCTCTGGCATCTCCCCAGGAGCCGCCCGCATACGAGGTGAACGGTCGCTCATGGTCTCGTCCGCCGGGCGCAACCTCGCGCCGGGCGTCATGTGTCGCTGATTGTGTAGCTAAGTAAGCTGCGACCAGTATAGGTGGGGCACGACCCGCAATCAATGACAAAGGCGCAGGCCGGCGGCTGCCTCTGAGACCGCGGCAATCAGCTTGTATGGGAAGGCCGAGCGACTGGTTCACGTTGAATGATCACGGTGCGCGTGTTAAATACTCCGCGTGTTTTGAGGCCCCGTAGCTCAGTTGGATAGAGCAACAGATTCCTAATCTGTAGGTCGTGCGTTCGAATCGCACCGGGGTCACTAAAGAAAACTTAGGTGCTGTAAGGGTTTAAGCCCTCTGGTTAACGCCGGAGGGCTTTTTTGTACCCTTTCGAAATCGCACGAAATCGGGGGTGAGGTGTAACAAGAAGTGTAACAACGTGTAACAAGCCCTTCCGGGACGCCGGGAATAGCCCTCTACCGGTAGACGCTGCATCTACATCCCACGTCGATACCGCCGCTTTGCGGAGGCGGTATGACAACCGAAGAAAGCAGCACGTTAACGCTTGCAAACATTCAGATGCGTCACGAGGGCAAGGTCTTTAGACCGGCTCCCGGCTATGCGAACTATTGGGTTTCGAAAGTAAGGCGATGTTTTAAGCACGAAAGGAAAGCGACCGAAGCGAATGAACTTGAGTGATAACGGGCAAGGATACAAGCGGCTGACGCTGTATCAGGACAAGGCACGACAAATCGGCGGTTCGTTGCAACGGTGGTACACGATTTATCTACATCAAGTGGACGCCGAAGAAGGAGCGCCGACGCCGCTGCCGGATCTTGATTCGCTGATGGTAGATATCGAAGACTAAGAGGTAAACATGACGGAACGACTAAAGAAGATAGCGGCTAGGGCCGATTTGCGGCCTACACGGGAAGAAGAGGTTTGGTACATCTTGGGATGGCTTCGATCCCGTTGGGATGGCTGGAACGGCTTTTGGGGCAACCGAAATCTGTTCTTCAAAGCCCACGAAAACAGCGAGCTTTTTGTGCGGACCGAACCCGAAGATTATGACGACCTCATTGATCATGACGAATGGCCGATAGCCGTTCTGATGGTGTCTGATCGGTACGACACGGTAACGCTCGATATCGTCGAGGTTGTAAGGTCGGAATGGCGCAAGGGGATAGCGTATTCGATGCTCAAGCCTTTCGTGGAAGCTATGGACGCCGGGGAAATCGAAGCTCTTGAGGCCGATGCCGCAACCGACGAGGGTCTAGCGTTGCTGCACAAGCTGGGGTTTACCAAGATCGAACGACGGGACAAATACGAATACCTACCTAAAGACGACCAAGCGTAGCGCATCCGACTTGCGGCCGATTCGGAGGGCTGGCCCGGTGCGGCTGGCCCTTTTGTGTTGGGTCACAGTCCGGGGAGCGCGCTGTTACAGATCGTTACGGCTGTTACAAGCTAGGGCGGGTTTGTAACAGAATTTGTAACAGCAAAAATCGGGGCGTGGAGGGCTTGCAGGGGCGAGTTTTAGGGGGCTGTTAGAAATGTTACGAAAATATTTATTAAAAATAATAACCCTTCCTCCGAGCCGTCACACACCCGGATACACCTTCATACCCTAGATGTTTTGTCTACCGTCAGATCTTGTAACATTTGTATACCCTAGATGTTTTGTCTACCGTCAGATCTTGTAACATTTGTAACAGTAAGTCGTAACTCTTTATGGATGCTAGGGAATCTGCTGTTGCAGGATCTGTAACAGATGGGCTTTTGTCCGTAACGGGGCTGTAACAGCTTCATTCATTTGGATCGCCACCTTCGATAAGCGTCAGCTCAACCTTCTTGGCTGGCAACGGCTGGAGGTCGGGGTCAATGCCGGTGAGCTGTATCATGCTTTCCCGCATCTTTTCAGCGGTATCGAATTCGGCTCGGGCTAGCTGCACACCAACCGAGCCGAACATCACCAGCGTTGCGGGGTGTTCAACTTGGATCGATGCAACTTCACTGAAATTGACGAGGATATCTTTGCCTATGTTTACCCACCCGGTCTTCTTTGCTGACGTCTCGGGTGGGTTTTCTCTGAGGTAGACGAGCGCAGCAACTTCGTTGTCTTCCGTGTAGGACTTACCCACCTTGTCGACGTAATACATCGAGTGACCGCCAACATCGGTACCAAAGAGCATGACCACCTCCCGCTCCCTTGGAAGCTCAGTGGGGTCTACGTCTCTTGTGGCGATTACGTCTCTTCCGAACAAAAACTGTACCTGCATGGTGTCTCTCCTTTTGTTTGTTGCCTTCCAGCGCAACCCCCTTAACGATCTCACGAATTGCCACGAAAGCAAGCCCCGCTTGACATGCGTTCAGTGATCTGCTCGGATCCCCCGGAACTCACGATAGTAAGGAGGGAAAAATGGCGCGTTACGTAATTACTCGGCAGGCAAATAGCGACGCAGGCGAGGTCTTCTTCGTCTACGAAGTATTCAAGGCCCACGATGGACGTTTCAATGTCGGCGAACCGTCATGGTGGAATTGGGGCAAAGTAGCCCGAACGCTTCTTGATGGTCACTGGGTGCAGACCGGCAGGGAAGAGGACTCGGCGATTAAGTTCGGGGCGGATGTTAAAGTGGTATTGCGCACCGAAACCAACGAGACGATTTCGGATAATTTGGCGAATTTGCCGGAGGGTTGAAGGGGATGCACGAGAGCCTGAAGAGCATCGGTCGCCACATGTTCGACTTTTCGAAGCACTTGATAGAGGTCGAATGGCTGGCAACAGTCCCGTGTTATGAAAGGGATCGCCTTGCAATCACGGCTGTAAGGTTTGCCCATGCTGGCGAGATCCTGATCAAGTCGTGTATTGCCAAGGAGCACCCGCTCTTGATCTTTTCGAAGTTGCCAAAGCCGCAACACGCGGAGGGGGACCTTCTGGATCTACCGGCTCTTTTCGAACAAGGGCGCACGCACAATTACAGCCAGTTGCCTAATGTTCTTTGGGCAGCAACGGGATTCGAGCTGGAACGTCGCGACGTTTACGACGACTTCGGAAAGCTGCGCAACGCTATCCAGCATTTTGGCATCCCGGACTACTCGTTTGATGAGTATATGGATTCCGTTGACGACTATTACGTGCATGTGTTGAGGCCACTAGCACGGGAGTTCTGGAACGACTCCTTTTCCTTGCCGACGCGAAAGACTACCGACTTAGATTACGTACCAGAATAGAAACCAGAACAAACCACCCGCACCCACCGGGGACCCCGCCAAAGGGTGCCCGTTTTTGATCCACGTCATTCAGCGTGTTCGAGCACCCAATCCGACCAGCGTTTTAGCTCCAAAGCCAGCATACGCCGCTGCTCGTGCGGTCGGATAAGCAGGTCGGCCCAAACTTCACGAGCATCCTCTTCGGCAAACACGGGCCGCTTCAGCACGTTTTCGGCATTGACTTCAACAATTCGGTCATCGCTGAGCACGTCCAGATACTGAAGCGCCCACGTCGACCATTTTCCGAGGGCTTCGGCCAACTGAAGCCGTTCGTCACTATCGTGAAGCGAAAGCCAATTGAAGAGCTGGTCCCATTCTTCGGCGGAGCCGGGTTCACAATCCTTAACGTCCAACATTTTACTACCGTAGTTTGGTTTGTCTGAATGTCCGTGAACTCGAATCTATCGAATTCGCGAAATTCGTCAAAAGTCCGTCGATCAAAGTTCGGTCTACCAACCAAAATCTCGGTAATCCGTTTGTGAATCTCCTTATGTAGCACGGGGCACCGGTTGCCCCTTCGCATGTCGAAAGACGCATAAGCTGACGTTGCTCTGGTTTCGCGGACACGCAGTTAGGCCTCTTCGGCCATCTCGAACTCGGCGGGTGTCATATACCCCAGCGCCGAGTGTCTTCGCTTTCGATTGTAGAAGACCTCGATGTAATCGAAAATCTCCCGTCTTGCCGCTTCTCAAGTCGCAAAATCCATCCGATGAATCGACTCGGTCTTGAGCGTCCCGAAGAAGCTCTCCATCGGCGCGTTGTCCAGGCAATCACCTTTGCGACTCATCGAAAACGCATGCCGCACTTCTCAAGCAGCTTCTGGTACTCGTAGCTGGCATACTGGCTCCCACGGTCCGAGTGATGCAACAGGCCTTCGGGCGGCTTTCGATTGAGCACTGCCATCGTGAGCGCGTCGATGCACAGCTGCTTGGTCATCCGTTGGTCCATCGACCAACCGACAATCTTGCGGCTGAACATGTCGATGACCGCCGCCAGATACAGCCATCCCTCTCGGGTGGGCACGTAGGTAATGTCCGCCAGCCACACCTGATTCGGCCTGTCGACCTCGAACTGACGCTCCAAAAGGTTGGGCGCCACCGGAAGGTCGTGACTCGAATTCGTGGTGCGCTTGTACTTACGCTTGCGGTCGGCACGGATGCCGTTCTCCCGCATGATACGCGCCACACGGTTTCGGCCGACACGCCATCCACGTGCCCGAAGCTCTTTGTGCACCCGAGGGCTTTCATAGGTGCCGCGGCTTTCCACGTGGACCTCGCAAATCTCTTCGAGCAGCTTTTCGTTTTGCTTGTCACGCCTGCTCGGCTCGCGCTTTCGCCAGTCGTAGTAGCCGCTGGTGGAAACGCCCAGGACCTCGCACATCAGCGTGACGGGGAACTCGTCGCGGTGCGACTCGATGAATTCGTACCTTACGTCCGTTCCTTGTCGGCGAAGATACTGACGGCTTTTTTAATATGGACCGCTCTTGCTCGAGCTGGCGCACCCGCTTCTTGAGACGGGCTATCTCGGCCTGCTCCGGCGTCAGGTTGCCTTGGCCGGGGAAGGCATCGTCGTCGTCCTTCTTGTACTTCTTGCGCCAGCTGTAGAGCGTCTCGACTTTGATATCGAGCTCCTCGGCTACACTGACGGCTGTGCGGTCAGGCAGTTCGGAGAGTCGAACGGCCTCGAGTTTGAATTCTTTGGGGTAGCGTTTCGCCATCTGGACACCTCGTCAAATTTACCAAAACATGGTCTTCGAAGTGTCCGCGAAAGTGAAGCAACGTCACTTTGGTTCCTACCCGCCTTCGCGGCATCTATCTGAATCCTCTGGCTCGCTCGCGCATCCGAAGGGTGTGAGTAAACCAATCCCTTGGCGTATGCGGAGGCATGTGATGGGTCTGATGGATACAGTTTTGAAGTGGATGGGCGAGGTCGACGCCGACACGTATGAGCCGCCTGCGGGGATTCCGGAGCCGGGCGGGGAGCACGATCTGGTGCTCTACAAGACGGACTTCTGTCCGTTTTGTATTCGGGTGATGCGCGTACTCGACGCGGTCGACGTGGATGTGAAGATGCGTGACGTGAGCGGCGACCCGGAGGCGAGGGCGCACCTGCTCGAGGTCACCGGGCGGCGCACGGTGCCGTGCATGTTCATCGACGGCGTGCCGATGTTCGAGTCGGCCGATATCTCCGATTGGCTGCGCGTGCACGCCGAGCGAAACGCTGCCTAACCGACTCAATCAAATAGCTTGTCCCCCTTGCGGGCGATCTCTTGGCAGGTGGTGGAGTCGTCGACCTTCACCATACGAAAGTAGCTCTGCTTTTTGTCCGGATGGGGCTTGGCCGCCTCCATTTCGCCGAAGATGCGTCCGGTCTTCTCGAGAACGATCTGGTCTGTGTGCCAGTCGATGTGGCCCGCAAATTCACCATTGGAGAGGAGCTTTCCGCGCAGGTCGTCCCAGCTTCGCTGGATGACGAAGAGCTCCCCGGAGAGCACGCCGCTCAGGCGAATGGTGACGCCTGGGTGGCCATCCTTATCTTGGTCGTAGACTGCCGAGGCGCCCTTGCTTCGCGGCAACTCGTCGGTGCCTAGCGAAGAGCGCACCCCGTAGAACTTCAGATGCTTGGGGACGTAGAGGTAGATGTCGTCGTCGCGCCGAACAAGCCTGCCGTCGCGCTCGAAGGTGCCCATATGGTCGACGAACTGATCGGGGATCGTCGTCTCGACTGCGTTTTGATCGCTGACGACCCGCACGTCGCAGGGGGTTTCAGAGATCGTGAGTTTCCCGGCGTTCTGCTCGATGGACAGCTTCTGAAAGCTGATGGTCCGCGAGGTCACCGTGCCGATGACCGGCGGGTCGGAGATCGAGGTGGTGACGAATTTTTGAGCCCAGACCCCCTCGATGCTCGGCACTTCTTGGCTCTTTGGGGGGCTCCTGTCTTTGCTGCTTTGGGCGTGGCCGTGGTCGATGCCAAGGGAGAGGCTCGTCAGAGCCAAGCAGAAGGCGGCGGCAAGTCCGAGCAAGCGTGACATACGGGACCTCGGGGCTGAACGACACGCAACTTGAGCGACGAGTGGTCGTGCCTTACTTGGTCTCAAACATGACCCCGCAGCCTATACGAGCAAGGGGGCCTAGAAGAGCTCCTTTTGCGTCTTGACGATATCCGCACAACTCGTCTGGGCAGTGACGCGCTTCATCCGAAAATAGCTCTGCTTGGGGTCGGGGTGGGGCTTGCTCTCGGGCGGGTCGCCCAGCAGCCGGCTGGTCGAGTCGAGTACGACCTGCTCGGTGCGCCACTTGATGCGTCCGACGATGCGCCCGTCTCCAAGCATCTTGCCCCACAGCCGATCCCAACTCTTTTGGAGTAGATAGAGCTCGCCGTCGATCAAGCCGCTCACGCGCACCGTCATGCCCGGGTGGCCGTCCTTGTCGCCGTCGATGACCCGCGGGTCGCTCTTCTTGCGCGGCAGCTTGTCGGCCTCGGCGTCGAGGTTGGCCCCCAGGACTTTGGAGACGGCCGTGGTGACGAGCTTCTGGGCCCAGACCCCTTCGACGTCGGGAAGAGCTGCGGGCGCGTCCGGAGTGGCCGCCAGGGTGTGGGTGCTCGTCGACGCCAGCGCAAAGATGGCCGCGGCGAATAAGAGGGCGAGTCGGTTCATAAGGGGGACCTCGTGGGAGAAACTGCAATCACGCCGACGGAGGGAACCCGCTGCGGCGCGGCTGGTCCAACATGACAACCTTCCGGTTTCATCCATGCTTCGAATGCGACGATGCCCCGGCGGCCGCTTCTGACGGTTCCTGAGGCGCTCGACGCGCCGGTGCGAATGGGCTTAACCTCATGTCGCGTTTACAATCGCGTTGAAGATGCAGCTGCACTGAACCAACGAGGTATAGTTATGGATGTCCAAGTAGCGGATTTGTGCGACGAATTCATCGACGAGATCCAGATCGCCGAGCCGATCTTCAAGAGTTATGGCGGAGAACAGGCGTTTGGCGGAGAGGTCAGCGTCGTCAAAGTGTTCGAGGACAACGTGCTCGTCAAAAGACGGCTCCAAAACGAAACCGGCGGCGGGCGCGTGTTGGTGGTCGACGGGGGCGGGTCGACCGGGTGCGCGCTGATGGGCGACAACGTGGCTAGCATTGCCCGCGACAACGGGTGGGCGGGGTTGATCATCTACGGGTGTATTCGTGACTCGGTCGAGGTGGCCGACATCCCCATTGGCGTGCTCGCGCTAAATACACGTCCGAACAAGAGCAACAAGGAAGGGAAGGGCGACTATGACGTGCAGGTCTCCTTTGCCGGGGTGACCTTCAACTCCGGGGATTACGTGTACGTGGACCCGGATGGCGTCATAGTCGCCGAGCGCGACTTGCTCGAAGCGCGCGCCCAGTAGGCTAAACTCAGTAGGCTAGACTCCGGCTACTGGCACGAGCCCACGGCGAAGTCCTCGAGCGGGTGCGTGGCGGACTCGGCGGGCATCGTCGACCCGTCGTCGCTCGAGTCGGTGCCCGTCAGCGGTGCGGGCTCGTCGTCCTGGGGCGGCAAGAGACACTGGCCGGCCGACACGGCGTGGGTGAGGTTGGCCGCGGCCGACGAGATCGTCAGGTAGCCGTCGAGCACTTCGACGCCGCTGTCGCCGATGCGTACGGCCGGAGCGGCAGCGCCGTCGAGGGTCACGCGAAGCAACTCGTCGAGCATCCAGTCGTCGAGGCCGTCGAGCTTGTCTTGGACCTGGGCGAATTTCAGCATCAGCTCGAGATCGAAGGCCGGGCTCACCGAAAACTCGGTGCCATTTTGACCGGCGACGATCGAGAAGTCGAAGTGGCGTCCGTGGTCACGGTTCAAGTCGAGGGTGGTCACACGCTTTCCGTCGATGTCGAGCGTCGAGGTGGTGTCGCCGAGCCCGGCGTTTTGTACATCGATGCGCTCCTGGCCGACAGCGTAGGTGGCCGCGAGGCTCGCTCCGGCCAAGTGTACGTCGACCTCGTAGCTCGTCTGGGTGGTCGTCTCGGCGCCGGTGGTGGTGTCCCATGTCGTTTCGGTCTCGGTGACGGGGGCGCGGACGTCGATCGCGTTAAGATCGATCGACCCATGGATCGTCTGCGCGGCGGTGTCCACGGCCAGCCGGGTGGCAGGTTGCGCCTTGCTCACACGAATGTCGTAGTCGGGCCCCGAAATGACCACGTTTTGCAGCACGCTGATGGTCGCGATTGCCTGCCCGTCGTGCGCGAACTCGGCGCGAATTCGACCCTCCATCGTCGTGGGCAGTTCGGGGAGCTCTTCGCCCAACGCGCTCGCCGCAAAGACCATCGCCCGGCGAAGTTCGGCCAGATCGGTCGTGGCCGCCAAGGCGTCTTCGTGGAACTCGAGGTCGAGCGGGTTGTGGCGGTCGGGGCCGACGAGCATCTCGATGTCAACGTCGCCTGGTCCGAAGGAGGTGACGACAAGGCGAAGCTCGAGTGTGTCGACCTCTTGGATGCAGTCCTGGTGCTCGGCCGGCTCGCCGAAGTCCTCGGCCTGACACATCGTCTGCCCGTCGAGGAGGTAGGTGACCTCGAGGTCGGACTGCTGCTCGATATTGGCCTCGAC
Organism: Persicimonas caeni; assembly: GCF_006517175.1. Classification (NCBI taxonomy): domain Bacteria; class Deltaproteobacteria; order Bradymonadales; family Bradymonadaceae; genus Persicimonas; species Persicimonas caeni. Next base: position 7,100,505 of record NZ_CP041186.1, read on the forward strand.
GAAGACCCGCGTGTTCAAAAAGTCGATGACCTCGGCAGTGCCTCGTTCCAGCTCGTCCTCGATGGGCTCGGGGGCCTCGCACTCGTACTCGTCGATCGGCTCCGAGGCAGTGCCGTCTTCGGCAATTCCACCATCCCCACAATCGATGCCCGCGCCGTCGAGTTCACCGACCATATCGCCTAGAAAGCTCGTCTGACGCATGAAACCGAGGGAAGCGCGAAGATCGAGCGAGGCGCTGGTGGTGTTGTTTTCGACCGCCCGGCGCGTGGTCTGGTGGTCGACGGGCTGTGGCTCGGGGCCTCCCCCTGCGTCGTCACCACAACCGACCAGCGAGGTCGTGACGAGGGTGGTTGCAGCGAGCATGGCGGTGAATCGAGAGCGGCTGTTCATGAGCGTCCTCCGGCATCAGCATTCAGATTGGCAACGGTCGAGGGGCAAGTGGGTCCACGTCAATTGATCCGGCTGCCAGCAACCGGTGCACGCGCCATGCCAACGCTGGTGTTGTTGGCCGTGGCAGGCCGTGTGCGGCTGCACAGGCGTCGGAGATGGGGGCGAGCGGTCACGCCCCTCGGTCGAGTCGGGTAAGCGTGTCATAGAGATGGAGCAGCATTTGTCCATCGACAGTGCCGCGCAGCCAACTGCTCGCTTCGCATCGGTGCTTCAGTGCGCATGTTTAAAACCTGTACTATTTGGTCAGGGGTAGCCGAGTAGTCATCTCTAAACTTTGAGGGGAGACGAATATGCCGCGTCCTACACGAGGTACGGGGCCAGGATCGTCGAATGGCGAGCCTCCGGTGCCACGGGCGGACGGCGTGGAGCGACGTGAATTAGTCGATTACGCGTTGTACTCCCTCATCGACGAACCGATCGCTATTTGGGGGAGAGATCGGCGCTTGCTGTACTTCAATCGTGCCGCCTACGACATCACATATCGTATTACTGGACTCGAGCTCTCCCGGGGGATGGAGTTCGACGAGGTCATGGTCGAGCCGACCGCGAGTGAGTTCGTGGAGTCCTTCGACCGTGCATTGGAGGGTGAGCCTGTCGACCTGACGTTCGAGCAGAGCGGGCTGGGCCAAGCTGCCGAATGGCGAGAGTACCAGTTCCGCCCGGTGGGGGGGGACGGTACTCCCGAGGCGGTATGCATCACCGGCATCGACTTGGCCCAGCAAAGGTGGGCCGACGAGCAGTTCTCGGTGATTTTCGAGGCCGCTCCGATCGCGATGGCCATGCTCGACGACCGAGGGCGATTTCGCCAGGTCAACGACGCCTTTGTCGAGCAGATGGGCTACAGTCGCGAGGAGTCGATTGGCCGGCCCATCTCGACGCTGGTGCCTCCCGAGACACGCGAGCAGGTCGCCCGAGAGTACCGCCAATTTGTCAGCGGCGAGCTCGGAGAGCGCGTCGGTAAGGGCTTTCCCCACACGCGCTGGTTTTCGCGCGAGCGGTGTTACTTGCGAGCAGACGGCGAGCGGCGTTGGGGGGACTTGGTCCGCGTGGCCATTCGAGAGCAAGACGGCACGCTCGACTACATGCTCGTGATGCTGCTCGACACCACCAAGTACAAGCGGTCACAGCAGGCGCTCGAGGAGGAGAAGTCGCGCACCCAGGCCATCTTCGATGCGGCGGTCGACGGGATTGTGACCATCGATGAAAAGGGCCTCATCCAACGGCTCAACCGGGCCGCCGAAGAGATCTACGGGTACAGTGCCGCGGAGATCGTCGGCCAGAGTGTCGAGGTGTTGATGCCCGAGCCCATGCGCGAGCTGCACGCGGCGTATCTCGCCGAACACGGCGTCACCGGCATGTCCCAGTTTGTAGGCACCGGCGGGGAGTACGAGGCGTTGCGCAAGGACGGCTCGATTGTCCCGGTCTACTTGAGCGTAGGCGAGATGAGTGTCGATCACGAGCGTGGGTTCGTCGGGGTGGTGCGCGACATCTCTCGCCAGAAGAACCTCGAAGAGCGCGTGCGGCGATCGGAGCGCATGGAGGCCCTCGGCCAGCTCGCTGCGGGCATCGCCCACGACTTCAACAATGTATTGACGATCGTCAACAGCTACGCCCACACCGGTCTCGATGAGGCCGGTCAGAGCCCGGCGGCGTTTCATTTCCACAAAATCAAATCTGCCGCCGAGCGCGGCGCGAGGTTGACCCGCCAGCTGTTGACCTTCAGCCCCGCCCAGATTGGTGAGACGGCTACCGTCGATCTCAACGCGGTGGTGCGAGGACTCGAGGGCCTGCTGCGCAGCGTCGTCGAGGAAGACATCGACCTGGAGGTCGAAACCGTCGACGGGGTGCCGCCCATCGTGGCCGATCCGGGCCAGATCGAGCAGGTGCTCATGAACCTGGTAGTGAACGCTCGCGACGCGATGCCCCACGGTGGAACGTTATGTGTCTCCACTGAGCTCACCCACGTGTCTCAGCCAGGCCGGTTCAATGGTACGCCCGCACACTTACCGCAGGGTGACTACGTGGTGCTAGTCGTGAGTGACACCGGCCACGGCATGGACCAGGCGACCCAAAAACGGATCTTCGAGCCGTTCTTTACCACCAAGCCCGAGGGGAAAGGCACCGGCTTGGGTCTGGCGACCGTCTACGGGATCGTCCGCCGCTACCACGGCGATGTGGTCGTCGACAGCGAGTTGGGCAAAGGGGCGACTTTTCGCGTCTATTTTCCGGCGGCCGAAGAGGGCGATGAAGGCACCGAGGACGAAGAGGAGCCTTCCGAACCGGTTCGACGCGCAAAGGCGACCGAGGCGGTGCTCGTGGTCGAAGACGAAGAGGATATCCGCGAGCCGCTGCGTATGGTGCTCGAGGCCGAAGGATACACGGTGCTCGAGGCTGCCAGCGGTGAGGAGGCGTTGGAGGTCGTCGAGTCGTATCCGGAGAGGATCGATCTGGTGCTGACGGACGTCGTCATGCCCGGGGTGACGGGAGTGGAGTTGAGCAAATCGCTGCGCGACGCATACCCCAGCATTCGCTCAGTGCTCGTGTCGGGCTACAGCGGAGAGGTGCTCGAGCGCAAAGACATCGACGCCCAGCAGGTTCGCCTCTCGAAACCCTACGACCTGGAAGATCTGCTCGATGTGGTTCGAGACATGCTCTCATCCTAGTTCTCTTTCATCCATCATGGCGTGGTCTGGATCATCCGGTCGTCTGGGGCTCGGAGCCCTTGGGGAAACCCGCAGAGCGCGTTCGCTCGGAGGTATCTCGCCGGACCTCGGACGGTACCTTCTCTGACAGGGAGGTCTCGTCTCCCAAGATATCTTCGATGTAGACCAGGTTGATCAACGCGACCACGAGCACGGTCACCGGTGTGGCCACGAGCACCCCGATCAGACCGAAGAGTACGCCTGCGATGAGCTGGGCGATGAGGATCAGTGCCGGCGGAAGTGACACGGTGCGCTGCTGGATGATGGGGGTGATGAAATAGCCCTCGAGGATTTGCACGCCCACGTACAGCGCGGCGGTGTAGAGCACGAAGACCGGTGAGACAAGCAGTGCCATGAGCCCGGCGGGCACAAACGAGACGATCGGTCCGATGATGGGCACGAAGGAGAGAAGGCCGCTCAGTAGCCCGAGGACCAACGGAAGAGGAACGCCCAGGAGCCAGAGACCGATGGTCGTCAGGACCGCGACGGCGAGCATCGATAGGAGTCGCCCGACCAGCCACCAACCGAGTTGGTGCGAGATAACATCGAGGACTTCTTCGGCGCGTTCGCGCCAGTGTTTGGGCACCATACGCACGATGCCGCGCTTATAGAGGGCAGGGTCGACCGCCAAGTAAATGCCGACGGCGAGGATGAAAAAGACATTGGCCGCCACGCCGATGGCGCTCGAAAAGGCTCCGCTTATCCGTTTCCAGCCAATCGTCTCGCTCAGCGAGCCCTGATCGAGGCTCGATACCTCGGCGACGATACTGCGCCCGAACGAGCTTCCCTTTGCCCACGACTCCAATTGGTCGAGCGCCTCGGGCACCTTTTGAGTGATCTGGCCGACCTGGCTGCTGACCGGCGGCGCGAGCAGCCATAGGGTGCCTGCGCTGAGCGCTAAGAGCCCGAAGATGACGGCGAAAAGGCTCCATCCATGGGATAGCGGGGTCTTCTCGGACAGAAAATTGGTCAACCCGCGCAAGAAGACGGCCAGCAGAACGCCGGCGAAGATGACAAGGAGCACCGAGAGCAGTCGCCAAAAGATGACGAGGCTGGCCACGATGACCACGGCGATGGTGATGGCGGTGATGACACGACCGGTGTACGAGGAAAACTTCGACCTGTCGGTCTTGTCGATGCCTTCGTCGTGTCGGTCCATTCGGGGTTCTTCGGTCGCCATGCGGCTACCTCGTTTGCAGGCGAAGTGCGCTTGGTCGAAAGGTAATCACTTCGGCAGCTGCGCAAACGTGGAGCCGGTGTGTGTCTGCACACACAAAAAAGCCGGCGCGCCTCGTTCGAGGTGCGCCGGCTCGACATGACCACGTCGAACTCGATTACTGCTTCAAGCCAACGTAGCTGCGCGGTCCGTAGTGGTGGATCGCCACGCCGATCATGTTGCCGGCGTTGTAGTCACTCATCAGGGTATCGATGGTCTGGTACATCGCTCCGCGACCTTCCTGCCAGAACGACTGCCAATCCTGGGCGATACTCTCCGGGCCGGTTTCGACACCGAACATCACGGGCAGACGATCCCACGAGTCCAGGTTCTCGATGACGCCGCCGGTGATCTCTTCACCTTCGGAGTCGCCGTAGAAGTACGAGGGGTCGCCGTCACGGTTGGGGCGGTTGTCGAAGTAGTTCATGATCCCGAGGTAATCGAGCGGGCCGCCCGAGCGGTTCAAGAACTCGTAGATCGGCTTGTTGTAGTAGGCGTAGTCGGTGCCCAAGTCGCTGGCAAGCACGATGCGGTGGCCCGTCTCGGCCGTGTAGGCGTCGATGGTGGCGCGGCAGGAGTTCAAGATGTCCTTCCAGCGCTCGGTCCACTCGGCATTGTAGCCGCCCGGAAGACGGTTCTCCCACCACTGGCCGCCGTACGGTCCTTCGCGCACCGTATGCGGCTCGATGTCGAGGTGGATGCCGTCGAAGCGCTCCGCAGTATCATCGGTGCCCTTGTTGAAGGCGACGATGTCGCGGCACAGCTGCTTGGGGGCTTCGGCGTTGGCGTCGGAGGCGACCCAGATGGCCTGGCCATCGAGGTATTCGACTGCCACACCCTGCGACTTGGTGCGCTTGAGGAATGCGCGCAGGCTCTCCTGCTTGCTCGGATCGGTCAGCGGGTCGTAGCTGGCCGCCCGAACTTTGGCGAAGCGGTCGACGTTCGAATACTGGCGAGCTTCGAAGAAGATGCGGTTGATCGCCCGCGAGGCGTCGCCATGCGGGGCAGCCAGGAAATCGAGGAGCTCGTCTTGAGCGCCGCCGGTATTCTCGATGATCGCTTCGGCTCCGGGGGATTCGCTCCACACCCACAGGGCGCGGGTGTCCGATTGGCTCAAGAAGGCCATCGGGTTCGACGAGGCGGGAGCGCTGTCTTGATCAGCCGCGACCGCCTCAGACTCGTCGGTTTCGACGTCCGCGGGGGGCTCGTCGGTCTGACTGACTTGGCTCGATTCGTTCGCTTCGCTGAATTCATCGTCCCACTCGGTCGCCTCGGACTCGGGCCCGGAGTCGGTGGCGCCGCCACAGGCGGCTGCCACGAAGAGAGCGTTGAGGAGGACGATGAAAATGGCAAATTGATTGCGTACTGCGCGTTGCTTCATAACTGTACCGAACTGCTTGTACTTCTCGGCACTGCCTTCGTACCGGATTGTATTGAGGGATCGGATTCACTCGCCGACCATCGGCGCTCAGTGTGATCCGAACTGCTTGTGCTTCTCGGTCGTTTTGCAGTGGCTCGAGTGCCAACTGCACCTGAGAGAACAGAAGCTTGGTGGATAAATTTCACCGGCAGCGGATTTTTTCCGTGTATATGAAAAATGCGGCGCGCCGAAAATGCAGGGTGGCGGCATTGCCGGCTTGCGCGCAAAGGGGATGGAGGTAGGGCGGAGAGAGGCTAGAAAGGGCTAGGAGGGAGAGAAGAGAGGCGCTGCTCCGGCGCCTCTCTTGTTAGACCGAGTGCCCAGCGTGACCTGCAAGTCTTAGTTGACCTTTCGGTGCTTTCTGATCCACTCGACCGCCTCGACGGCGTCCTCGAGTGAGTCGACGTGCTTGGCCATCGGTTGGATATATCGTGGCGTCTCCGTGTCGTAGACGCCCGGTCGTGCTTCTTTGGTGGTAGTGACGTGGGCTTCCTCTTCGGCCTCGAAGCCGAATTGCTTCCACTCTTCGAGTTGCGGCCCGAGTCGCTCACGTCCCTCCTTGGCGAGCTTGTCTCGGTTGTCCGCTTGACGGCCCGAGAAGAGAATGTGCGGTCCTGCACGCACTACACTCTTTTGCGGGTCAAACTCGGCGATAAACGCTCGGTCGGCGCTACGCCGTACCTGTAGTCCTTCGACCTCGAAAATCACCTCGTAGCCGTCACCCAACATTTCCTGAAACTCTCTGTGCAGCTCTTTTGCCATGGGTATCCCCTTGTGTCAGCGTCACTGTATAGGCTCGAGCGAGTTAGGAGCGGGACTGAGACTCGTCGATCTCGAGTTCATTCTTGACGTCGCGCACGCCATACACTGTGTCGCAAATATCCTCGACGATGCGTTTAGTGCGACGTGAGTCGACGCGTCCCGTCAGGTGGACGAGGCCGTTTTCGAGCACCTGAATCTTGGTCTCCGAGGCGTCGACGTAGGGGCTGAAGGTGAGTCGCTCGCAGATATCTTCGCGAATTCGCTCCGGCGAGCGCTCGTAGTCCTTGGGGCCACGGCCGATAAAGTGCTCCCCGCCGCGCTCGTAGGTCTCCTCGCGACCCAGATAGTCGGGTCCACCCGTTCTATAAGGGGGCGGCGTAGAGTAGGGGCCCGCCTTCGAAAAATCGTACGGATCACGGCGGCGTCCCGAGTCGCGGTGGCGCGACATCTTCTCGGGGGAGCGATGTAACTCTTCTCGGGGCGTCTGCCCTTCATCGTGGCGCGAGCGTTCGGATGCATCCGCTCGTCTCGCGCGATGACTGGTACCGCGTTCGTCGCCCATTGCGTTGATATCGTCGAAATCGTCGGGCGAGGCATCCGGGCCCAGATCGCTGTCGTGCCAGCCGGTCGAAGCGGGTTCTCTGAAATAGGGGACGTGATAATCGTCGGGTGATTGCTCGGCGCGACCGCCGTGAGCGCCTGCGCGCCAAGACGGGCCGTGTTCGGGTTGTCGTTCGGACTCTCTATCGTGTTGGCGTGGTGCCATGGTCGTCCTCCTTGGGAGTTCGCTAATGCAGTCGGAGGGCGTCAGTGAACGCGCACTCCGGACTTCCCAAAACATAAGCGCGGCTCACTGAGTGATGAGCGGTAGGGCTAAGGGTGACTAATACTACCTGATTACCTTCTCGCGAATCCGCATGAACACTCGCCGTCCGACATCACGAAGCTTCGATCTCGGTCGGAGCTCTGCTGACTCAGTCGGCGGCGGTGATTCATGCGGGCCATACGGTCGTCTACAGTGGATACAATGGCCTAGTCGCTCCATGAGTGCCTCTTCAAGGTTTCGCCTGACGCGGCCAATCGACGGCGCGCGCTTCAGGGGGAAAAACCTGGCGGTGAAGCGCCAGGTAGTACATCGCGGCCATGCACAGGACCAAATGATGGTGAAACCCGCGCCACATCCGGCCCTGGTAGTCCTTGAGGCCAAGCTCCTGTTTCAGGTCTTGGTAGTCACGCTCGATTCTCCAGCGCAGCATGGCCAGACGGACAAGTCGTCTGATCGAGGTACGCTGCGAGAGGTTCGAAAACCAGTAGTGGCGCGGCTCCTTTTCGCCCTCGGGCCACTCGATGAGAAGCCATTGCTCTTCTTCGAGTTCTTTCCCGAAATGGCGACCCTGAGCAGGTACGACGCGAAGAGCGGCAAAGCGCGAGCTAAGCTCGCCCTTGGTGCCCTCGCGCCAGGTGATGGTGCAAAAAGCTTTGTCAGGCAAGGCTTTGGCCACCTCAAAAAGGGACATTGCCTCCTGGTCGTGGTGACGAAGCTTATTGGGCCGCATGACCGTCACATTCTTTCGTGTGCCGCCCATGTACTCGAGGCCTCGCATCTGCAGGCTCTTTCGAAACTCCTGATTGGCCCCAAAGTCGGCATCAGCCACCACGACCTTCTGGGCGCAGCCGGCATCGAGGAGGCGGTCGATCTGGTCGACCGCCATTTGAGGCTTGGAGCGAAACTCGATGTCTTCAGGCACACCAACTTCGGCTCGCCGGTCTGGATCGAAAGCCCACTCCTCGGGCAAAAACAGGTCCATGATCAGCGGCAGGCTCAAGGTCGAGGTCGACAGATGCACGCTGACCAAGACCTGACAGTTGGCCAGTTTGCCAAGCTCGCCGCAGTACTGATGGGCCACGCCCACGCTTTTGTCGCCCTTCTTGGGAATCCCCGACGAGTCGATAATCCAGGCACTGGCATTGGGCATGATCTGGTAGGCCAGCGCCCAGAGCCGCTCAGTGACCGCCTCGGTAGGCCACTCATTGAGCGTCGAGCGGGTCAGCTTCTGGCGATAGGCATCCGCCTTGTGCGGCGCTGGTGCCAGATGAGCGCCCGAGACCTCGCTGTTTTTGCGGTCGATCGTCAGCAGGCGCGACTGGACATACAGACCCAGGTTATCTCGCGTGGTCTTGTATCCGATGCCATCGAAGGCGTAGTCGACGAAAGCATCGAAGTCGCGAAAGTCCGAAAGCGCAGGCGTGGTCGTATCCATCGGCGTCCTCCCAGAAAGAGCGGGGGTCCAACACGGAGTCGACCTGAATGTCGGCGCAATTCTCATTTCACGAAGCTAATCAGGTAGTACTAAAGGTGACTAAGGGGGCGAAGATGTTCTATACCTTCTACCGCCAAGTAACCCTAAGTAGCTCTTAGTCACCCTAAATAGCTCTTAGTCACCCTAAGTAGCCCTAAGTAACCCTAAGTAACCCTAAGTAACCCTAAGTAGCCCTAAGTCACCCTTAGCCACCCCAAAAGAAATGCCCTGGAACAAACTTCGCGAAGAACTCGCCCAGTCGGACGTCATCAGTGACTTTACCCTCGAAGAGAGCCGCGCCTTTGTCGACCTGGCCGTGCTGGTCATGATGATCGACGAGCAGGTGACCACCGATGAACTTGAGGAGCTCAGCGACCAGCTCGCTGCGCTTCCCTTCGAGGATGCCGAGGAGATCGAGCGTGAGCTGGGCGACCAGATCGCCTATGCGCGCAAGACCGTCGACGAGCTGCTCGACGACAAAGACCAGATCGACTCGTATATCGCCGAGACCGCCGCCAAGATCGACGGGGACGATCACCGCCAGCACGTGCTCGAACTGTTGGCTGTGCTCGCCTACAGCGACGAAGTCGACATCCAGGAGACCGACATCTGCCATCGCGTCGGCAAGGCCTTTGGCTTCGACGAGAAGCGTATCGAAGACGCGCTGATGGACGGAGCGTTGGGTCGCGTCGGCGCCTAACTCTCGCTGCCTAATCTTCGTCGCGCTCTTCGACGGCGGCTTTGAACCCTTCCTGCTCGGCGCGTTCTTTGAACGCCACCCCTTCGGGCGTGTGCCGAGCGATGCCGTCGAAGAGCGTGGCTAACATCTGCGTGCTCTCCATGCCCATGTTCGAGTAGGCCTGATTGACCAGCATTTTGTGCATCATGAGCTGGTTGAGCGGCACCGAGGCCATGCGCTCGGCGAGTTTTTCGACCGTGGTGTCGAGTTCGTCGGCGGGGACTGCCTCGCTGACTAGGCCGATACGCTCGGCCTCCTTTCCGTCGATCAAGTCTCCGGTCAACAGCATCCGCTTGGCGCGCTCGGCGCCCAGTCGGTAGACCCACATCGCCGTCGTCGGACACCCCCACACGCGCGCCGGCGGGTAGCCAATCTTGGCGTCCTCGGCCATCACGATGATGTCGCTGCACAGCGCGATGTCGCTGCCGCCGGCCACCGCAAAGCCGTGCACCTTGCACACCACCGGCTTGTGGCCGCGCCACAGGCTCATAAAACAACGCGTGTTCTCCGACATCAGCCGATAGTCGACCATCGGGTCCCACGGCATCTCTTGGCTGCCGGGGCAGGGCCGCGGGCTCTCGGCGAAGATCTCGAGGTCGTAGCCGCTGCAGAAGGCGCGGCCGGCGCCCGATAACACGATCACGCGCACGTCGTCGTCGCGATTGGCGCGCTCGACGGCTGCTTGCAGGGCGCGCGGCATCTCTTCGTCGATGGCGTTGAGCTTGTCGGGGCGGTTGAGGGTGATGCGGGCCAAGGGGCCGTCTTTTTCGTAGAGGATGGGCATGGAGTTGGGGCTTTGTGTTTTTGGGGTGTTGAGGTGGCCCCTCCGTCGGCTCAGCTACGCTTCGCCGACACCTCCCCGATGCCTGAACTGCGGCCCGGGGAGGGGGATTGCACGCAAGAGACGTAGTTCAGAGATGCAATCCCCCTCCCCAGCGCGCTTTCCAGCGCAAGGGGAGGTGCCGAGCGTAGTTTGCTCGGCGGAGGGGCCCTGCCAATAAGCAAGGGATCTCAATAATCCCACCTCTTCACAACCCCCAACTACCCAAGCTCTCCGCGCACCGGCCCCGAAGCCGCCCTGCGAAGCTGCCCGTCACCCACGCAGGGGCGCACCACGAGCGGGAAGTCTCGGCGCCAGTCGGGCCACGTGCCGATATCGACGTGCACCTCGACCGCCCACGCCACGGCCGCGTTGGGGCAGGAGAACGAGTAGGGCGCATCGGAGGGCATGCGGAAGCTGACGCGAAACGAGCTCTTGTGTCCGCGCTGCAGCGCGCCCTCGTCGAGGGGCTCGATCGAGATCGACTCCTCGTAGAAGCGGTGGATGTCGGCGTGGGTGTTGTCGCCGTCGTCGAAGATCACGTGCTCGAAGCCCTTGAGGAAGGCTGTCACCCCCTTGGGCGTGGTTTTGAAGTTGGGTTGCAGCTCGACGACGAAGGAGACGTGGTCGCCCGGCTCGACCTGGTAATCCTCATCGGTCGGCGCGGTCAGCGCGGTGTCGCCGTCGTCGCGGCCTCGCCGGTACAAGGCATGGGCCGACCAGGCTGCGAGCACGAGGCTTCCGATGGACGCAGCCAACGTGGCCCAACTCGCGCCGGGCAGGGCGGCGACGTTGGGGTAGAGCAGCCACAGGCCGACCGCGGCGAGCAGCACCGTTCCGAGAATCCAGAGCACGCGGTGTGCCCCGGAAAGCTCGCTGCCGGCGCCGCCGTCTGTCGATGAGGTGTCACCTACGATGAACTCGCGCTCGTCGCCGGCCGCTTCGACGTCGAACCGCTCTTCGGCTGAAGCCGCCTTGGTAGCGTCGAGTTCGACCTGGGCGCCCAGAAACCAGTCGACCCTCAGCAGGCGGCCGTGGAAGGTGTAGGGGCCCGGGGGGACGTGGAAGATAAACGGGTATTTGTAGGTGCCGGCGCTGTCCCATTCTCCTTCGAATAACAAGATTTCGTCGCGCCCGCCGCTCCGTGGCCGTGCTCGACCCGAAGTGCGCCATTCTCGGCACAGACGGACGCGCGCCTGCGGGTGGGGCTGGTCGACGCGCACGAATACCGTGCCGACGATCTTGTCGCCTGGCTCGAATTGGCGCTGATCGTCGTCAAGCTCGATCCAGAGTGTCGGGTCGCTCACTTAGGCCTCCCCAGCTACCGCTGTGACCTCGGGGCGGTGAACACTCTTGAACTTAAGGCGTGTAGGCAAAAGTGCGAGCCCCGCGCGGACATCCGCGGCAATAAGTGGTTCTGTCGACCAGTCGATTGTACTATTTTCTGTTACGATGGTAGGGCATGCGCGGCCCGCGCCATAGGCGCATGGGCGCTCGAGGAATCTTCGCGCACGGCCGGTGCTTGTAGGGAGTGCGATGTCCGCCCGAGGTTGGCCGGCCCGACAACGATCACACACGTAGTTCGAAGACAATGAACCGCATTTATCTCGACTGGAACGCCACCGCCCCCGTCTTGCCGGAGGCGCGCGAAGCAATGGTAGAGGCGCTCTCCGGGGTCCCGGGGAACGCATCGAGCGTGCATCACGAGGGGCAAATCGCCCGCACGGTCGTCGAGCGCGCTCGGCGCGCGGTCGCCAAAGCTGTCAACGCCCCCGCTCAGGCGGTGGTGCTGACCGGCGGTGCGACCGAGTCCAACAACCAGGTGCTTCGCCATCACGTGCGCGTGACCGACGAGCCGTTCGTCATCTGCACGGCCGTGGAGCACCCGTCGGTCATCGAAGTCGTGCGCGACCTGGAGCAAGAGGGCGTGCGCTGTGCGATATGGCCGGTCGACGCCAAGGGGCGGCTCGACCTGGGCTGGCTCGAGGCCAAGCTCGACGAGGGCGCCACCTTGGTGAGCGTGATGTGGGCGAATAACGAGATCGGCAACGTGTATCCTATCGCCGAGATCGCCGAGCTCGTCCACGACAAGGGCGCGACCCTCCACGTCGACGGCACGCAGGCGCTGGGGCGGATTCCGGTCGACTTCAACGGGGCCGATATCGACTACATGACGCTGTCGTTCCACAAGATGGGCGGTCCCAAGGGGATCGGCGCCATCGTGCTCCGCGAAGGGATCAAGATCGAGGCGATCTTGGCCGGCGGTCACCAAGAGCGAGGACGCAGGCCGGGAACCGAGAACGTGCCGGCTGCCGCCGGTCTCGTCGGCGCGATGGCCGCGCTGGGCGAGCAGGGCGATGCCTGGCGCGAGGCGTTGCAGCGAAAGCGCGCGCTCTTTTTGGAGGCGCTCACCGAGCAGGCCCCCGGCCTCGAGCTTCGGGGCGACTTGGAGCATACGTTGCCGAACACGCTCAACGTCGCCTTCGAGGGCATCGACGGCGAAGACTTTTTGCTGGCCGCCGATCTCGAAGGCGTGTCGGCCTCCAGCGGGTCGGCGTGCACGGCCGGTTCGCTCGAGCCGAGTCACGTGGTGCTGGCGATGGGCTTCGAGCACGACGACGCGCGTCGTTCGGTGCGCTTTAGTTTTGGGCCGGCCACCCCCGACGAGGACCTAATGGAGGCCGCGCGCCGCGTCGGTGCGATCGTCGAGCGGCTCTCGGCCTTGATGGTTTGACCCGCCCGTGCGACTGAGGAATTTCAAGGGGTATCGATGCCTTTGAGTACGAGCACGATGCTTCTTGGTGGCACGCGTGGGATTTTGCGCGGTATTTACGAAACGGCCTGCTGCAGTTAGGGTCTCCCCGCGTAGGCGTTTCGAGAGGTTTTGGAGACAGAGACAATGTCGGTAAGTGAGAAAACAGATCAGCCCGCCAACTGCGCGGTGGACATGCCCCCGCTGCTCGAAGACGACGAGCAAATTCGCGGGGCCGTCAAAGGCCGGGTGGTCGTCGCCATGAGCGGCGGCGTGGATAGCTCTGTGGCCGCCGCGCTCTTGGCGGAGGCCGGCTACGATACGGTCGGCATCTCCATGCGCCTGTATGCCACGCCCCAGGAGAACTACTCCAAGAGTTGCTGCTCGCCGGACGACTTGTTCGACGCGCGCACCGTGGCGAGTTCGCTGGGCATGCCGTTTTACGTGGCCAACTACCAGGAAGCGTTCCGCGAGCGCGTCGTCGATTATTTCATCGAGGAGTACCGCCGCGGCCGCACGCCCAACCCGTGTGTGGCGTGCAACAACCACCTGAAGTTCGACATCCTGCTCAAGCGCTCGTTGGCGCTGGGCTCGAAGTATCTGGCCACCGGCCACTACGCGCGCATCGACCGCTCCGGCGACCGCGTGGTGCTCAAGAAGGGATTGGACGACAACAAAGACCAGTCGTACTTCCTGTTCGGCATCCCGCGCGAGGCGCTGCCGCGGATCATCTTTCCGCTGGGCGGCCTCGAAAAGGATGAGGTGCGAGCCGAGGCCCATCGTCTCGAACTCGAGACCGCCGACAAGCCCGAGAGCCACGAAATTTGCTTTGTGGCCGGAGGAGACTACAAAGACTTCGTCGCCGCGCGCTTGGCCCAAGAGGAGAAGACGCCCGGAAGGATTGTGCACACCTCCGGCGAGGTGCTGGGCGAGCATGACGGCATCCACAACTTCACCATCGGCCAGCGCAAAGGCCTGGGGCTGAGCTACCACGAGCCGCTGTACGTGCAGGCGATTCGCCCCAACGACGGCACCGTTGTCGTCGGCCCCAAAGGCGAGGCGTTTAGCCGCGGACTGGTCGCCGAGGAGTGCAACTGGCTCTCCTTCGAGCGCCCCAGCGGCCCGATGGAGTGTGAGGTCAAGATTCGCTACCGCAGCGAAGCCGTGCCCGCGCTGGTGACGGTGGGCGCAGACGCCAAGACGGCGTTTGTCGAGTTCGCGGACCCGCAGCGGGCGGTCACGCCCGGGCAGGCCGCGGTCTTCTATCGTGGCGATGAAGTGTTGGGCGGCGGCTGGATCGAAGAGGCGCGCGACTAACTTATGACTGCAGAGACTCGACAGAACGCGAGCGACGAAGCCTTCGATCATACCGAGGCGCTCGAAGAGCTCGAAGAGAAGCTGGGCTATCGGTTCGAAGACCGCACCGTGCTCGAGCGTGCTCTGACCCATCGTTCGTTTGCCAACGAGGTCGAGCAGAACGCCGGGGACAACCAGCGTCTGGAGTTTCTGGGCGATGCGGTCTTGGGCCTCATCGTGGCCAACGAGCTCTTCCACCGCGACCGGGAGGTCCAGGAAGGGGCACTTTCGACGCGCCAGGCCCAGATGGTCTGCGAGCCGACGCTCGCCGATCTGGCCCGCGAGCTGGAGTTAGGGCGTTTCCTGCGCCTCGGCCGCGGCGAGTCGACCTCGGGCGGCCGCGACAAGAGTAGCCTGCTGGCCGACGCCTACGAGGCGCTGCTCGCCGCGATTTACCTCGATGGCGGGCTCGACGCGGCCCAAGAGGTCGTCATCGGCCATCTGGGCGAGGCGCTTCGCGAGGTGCACGAGACCTCGGCGCCGACCGACTACAAGAGCCGCCTGCAGACGGTTGTGCAGCGCGAGAAGTCGGTGCAGCCGCACTATCGCATCATCGACGAGTCGGGCCCTCCGCACGACAAGGTTTTTGTAGCAGAAGTATGCGTCGACGGCCGCCCCCTTGGGGCCGGTCGCGGCCGCTCCAAAAAAGAGGCAGAGCAGCACGCTGCCGAAGAAGCACTCGAAACCCTCGGCGCCGACCACGGGTCGGACTGAGGAGTGACAACTGCGCCCCTGAATGGGGCGTGTGGACGCCAAGAGTTCATCATTTCGGCGTCAGCTTAACCGCAGGAGAACCACGATGTTTGGTGGATTCGGAACAACCGAGCTCATTATCATTCTCGTCCTCGCCTTCATGATCTTCGGCGTGGGCAAGTTGCCCCAGGTCGCCAAGATGCTCGGCTCGGGCGTCAACAGCTTCCGCAAAGGCCTCAACGGCGAAGACGAGGACGAATCGGAAGAGCCCAAGAAGAAGGAGCCCGAGCTGCTCGAAGAGGACAAGTCGGCCAAGCCGGCGGCCACCGAGCAGCAGCGACAGGCTGAACGATCCGAGAGCTGGTAAGGCGGGGCTATGACCATTCGCAGTATGACCGGCTACGCGACCGCGAGCGCGCAGGCCCAGGGCTGGGTTGTGTCCGTGGAGGCGCGAAGCGTCAATCACCGCGGGCTCGACATGCGCCTTTCGGTGCCGCGTGAGTGCTCTTGGCTCGAGGCCAAGATCACCGAGCTCATCCGAAAGCGCATGCACCGCGGACGCGTGCAGGTGCGCGTCGAGCTCGACTTCGACGAGGCCGCCGAGGACGTCGAGGTCAGCTATATCGACGAGGCGCGCTTCGGCGCGGTGTGTCACGAGCTTCGTGAGCTGAGCAAGACGACGGCAACCGGCCCGATGACGTTGCGCGACGTGCTCGAGTTTCGCCACGTCTTCGAGAACAAGTCGGTCGCCGAGATCAGCGAGGACAACGCCGCGCTGATGCCTGCCGTCGAGTCGGCCATCGACGGGCTGGTCGACAGCCGCGAGCAGGAGGGCCAGGGCATCGCCGACGACCTGCAGGGTCACCTCGACAGCCTGGGCACAAACCTCGGTCGCCTCGAGGAACTCCTCCCCGAGGAGATGAAGGCCTATCGCGCCCGACTCAAAGAGCGCGTCACCGAGGCGGTCGCCGAGTTTGGCGCCGGAGACATCGACGACGAGAAGCTCGCTCAGGAGCTCGCTTATTACGCCGACAAGGCCGATGTGAGCGAAGAGCTGCAGCGGGCCAAGAGCCACGTCGAGAAGCTCGGCGGGATTTTGCGCGGCGAAGGGGGAGAGGAGGGCGTCGGCAAGACGATCGACTTCTACCTGCAGGAGCTCATCCGCGAGACGAACACGATGGGCTCGAAGAGCAACTCCGCCAAGGGCACCGACATCGTCATCGAGATGAAGTCGACCGTCGAGCGTATGCGCGAGCAGGCCGCCAATATCGAGTGAAAGAGCGAAAGAGTAAAAGAGCGAAAGAGTAAAAGAGTTAAAGAGCAAGAAGCGAGCGAGTTAGAGAGCAAATAAGCTCAGCCGAGATAGTTCATGAAGAAAGGTGTACTCTTCATCGTCTGTGGCCCGTCGGGGGTGGGCAAGACCAGTCTTTCGCGCCAGCTTCTGGAGGCGCGCCCGCAGCTCACGCTCAGCGTCAGCTACACAACTCGCGCCCCGCGCGAGGGCGAGGAAGACGGCGTCGACTACCATTTCGTCGACGAAGAGACCTTCGTCGAGATGCGCGACCGTGAGCAGTTCGCCGAGTGGGCCAAGGTCCACGGCAACTACTACGGTACGCCGGTGTCGGCGATCCTCGGCGCTTGGAAGAGCGACCAGGACGTCTTGTTCGACATCGACTACCAGGGCGCCAAGCAGCTCGAAGAGCGCTTCCCCGAAGAGGCGCGCGGCGTGCTCGTCATCCCGCCGTCGATGAAGATCCTCGAAGAGCGCCTGCGCGGGCGCGCCACCGACGCCGAAGACGTCATCACCCGCCGCCTCGACGCCGCCCGCCACGAGCTCGCCCAATTCGAGCTGTACGACTATATCCTCGAAAACGACGATTTTGATCAGGCGCTGGCCCACCTGACGGCCATCTACGACGCCTGCACCCACCTGATGCCCCTGCAGCGCGACCGCATGCTCGATTTGCTCGGGGAATGATCGGTTGGTGTGATGCAGCGCATGGGCAATTCGTAACGATCACATCTGGGCGGAGTTCAGAAATTGCACGGTTCACCCCAAGGCAAGCCTTTGGGGCTGCACCGGCGAGGCGCTCCGCGGGCAGCAAGCAGCCGCTCCGCGTGGGTGGTTGAGGCGTGTCGGTGGATTCGTATGCCCCGGGCTGCCAGACACGGTCGGCGCCCCGGAGGGAACGCCGGCGGTCAAGATGACCGCGCCCCGATCTGTGTTGTGCGCTCATCCTGGTCGGGGCGCGCGGCGTCCTCGCCCGCCCTGGGGCGTCCCCGCCCCAGCTTGCGTGGTCGACGTGCGCATGCTGCATGCACCTCGCGCGCTATTCTACATCGGGATGAGTTCGCTGTAGGAACAAGACTTGGGAGTTGATTGATGCGGCAATGGGCGACCGCAAGTGGTCCATTCTTTCAAAGGGCGATGGAAACTGCACCAGCACCAGCGAATGCAATTGCTCGTCGTCTAGATTGATCTCGAAATCTAACTGTCTGACAACAGGCTCATCAGTCTCCACATCCGAAGGTTGCGGTTCGGTCGTGGTGATGTGCGCCTGCTGTGTCAGCGGTGTCTCGTTGTCGAAGAGCAGATAGTAGTTCTGTCCCTCCTCACTCGGGTAGTTGGAGCCCCATGCATAGCCGGTCACTGAAATCTGCGAGTCGGTCGTTTCGAGTACATCCGCGAGGCGTGCCTCACTCGGGTGTCCGAGTTGATCGAGGTCCAAGAGATGTTCGGGCGGTGCCAGAAAGACCCCGTGGAGGGAGAAGAGGTAGTGCCTGGTGGTTTCATTTGGGATTGGCACCAACGGGGCATCGGGTGAATAGGGCGGCCCCGAGTCGAACTCAGCGCCCCCGTAATAGACAGTCATGGCGCGGCTTTTCACGAGAGAGTCGATCTTGGGGCGCGCCTCGCCAGACGGTGCAAACTGTTGGAGGTGCACAATTCGCAGATCATGAGCGCCGGTTCCGCCAAAAGAGTCCGGTGGTATGACGAGCGTGTAGTTGAACGGCTTGCCGGGGGTTAACTCGTAGGTCGCTTCCGTCGCGTAGGGGCCCGAAAAGCTATGGACATCTTCCATCGACGGATAACCGTCGGGCGCCTCGACTGGAACGAGGCGAAAGGGGCGGGGCTCGAAGTCGATCAAGACGACCATCGTCATCGTTCGTGTTTCTTCGTAGCCAAAAAGGCCATGCCGAGCGTCGAGCACGAAATACTCATCCGGAAACAACCAGTGTGCGGTTTGGAGTTCGGTCGAGTGCATATGGGGACGACCTTGCGAGGTCGACAATATCCCTCTTTGGACCGGCATATCTTCCGCATCGATCTCATCTTCAAAAATGTCGCGCCGTTCGCTCGAGGGAGGTGGCTTGACGAATTCACCCTCGGGTTGCGTCCACGGCTCGTCCCCATCGGCCGAGGAATCGGCGGGTTTGCATCCGGCAAGAGCCAAGAGAATGAGGAGTAGGGCTGAAAGATTGAGTGCGCCGACACAGTGCATGTTCGTATTCTCTTCGACTCAAATCGCAGCTTGATTGCCGTGCCGAATATAGCGTGCGGTCCCCGTCGGGACAAAGCTGGATGAAACAAGCAGAGCACGCTGAGGCGCGGAGGTCTCTGAAGCGTGGAGGACGCCGAAAGAGTGAGGCGCGGGACGCTGCAAAGCTGAAGATTCATCTGAACTGCGCTGCAATCGCTGCAGAGGGTCGCCTTCCCGCGCGGTGTCGGCCCGTCGACACGCGCCGTTGTCTGCAGCGCCTTCCGCGAAAACCAGATGAATCTTTAGCGCCTCCGCGTTCCGCGCCTCCAACTTCAGCGCCTCCGCGTTCAGTGATTCAGTAACCTCAAAGCAACGCAATGCGTTCGATCGTGTCGACTTCGTCGGGCGTGAGTTCGAAGTCGAGCGCGGCGAGGTCTTCCCTCATATGCTGCTCGCTGCTCGTGCCCGTTAGCGGGAGCATGCCCACCTGCATTGCGAAGCGAAAGACGACCTGCGCAACGGTGCGCTCGTGCCTTTGCGCGATGTCCTGCATCGGCGGAGTTTCGAGCTCCTTGCGGTTGGCGGTCAGCAGCGAGAAGCCCTGGTAGTGGATGCCGTGGGCCTCGCAGACAAGCCGCACCTTCAAGTCCCATCCGGTGCGCGCAAAGCAGCGGTTTTGCACATACGTCGGGGGATGCTCCGCCCAGTCGACCAGTTCTTCGAGTTGCTCGGCCGAGATATTGCTCGCCCCGATGGCGCCGACGCGGCCGTCGTCGAGCAGGCGCTCCATCGCGCGCCAGACTTCGCGGTCGGCGTCGGCCAGGCCGTCGCGGGTCGACGGGCCGTGCAGGACATACGAGTCGATGTGGTCGGTCTGCAGGTGCTCGAGCGAGCTTGCGAAGGACTGCTCGACTTGCTCGGTGAACGAGGCGTCCGGGTCGTAGGGGAGCCGGTGGTCTTGGCCGGCCAGGTACGTGAACTTCGTCTGGATGAACAACTCGTCGCGCGTGACTAAGCCTTCGTCGATTTTGGCAGCGATAGCTTCGCCGACACCGGCCTCGAAGTAGTGCTTGCGCTGGTTGGCCGTGTCGATCGCGCGAAAGCCCTGCTCGAGGGCGAGTTCGGTCAACGGGCGGGTCTGCTCTTCTTTCCAGGCGGTGCCGTAGATGAAGCGGGGGATGCTGTGCGTCTGGTCCATCGGAAAACTCTCGGGAAGACAACGGTGGTTGGGCGTCCGACGCGATATTGCACGCCGAGGCCTTGAAATCCAGAAGCACGCCACAGCGGGGTCACACCGGCGTTGCGCAATTCTTGCTGCATTTCGCTTTGTCCGTTACGATGCTCTGACGAAGTTTGGTCGTGTGCGCGAATGCATGCGACCGGCGGCTCGCCGATGCGAATGTTTGACGGCCCTTACGCGTTGAGTTTTCGAAGCGGCCCGATCGATTGAAGTGAGCCGGCAACCAGTCTGGCAGTCAGGAGAGCAGGCGAGCCTATGCAGCTCGAGAATCGCCTCAATACCATCATCAAGAAAATTCGCGCGTACCATCCCGAACCGGATATCGAGATGCTCCGAAAGGCATTCCGATACGCCGCCGAGATGCACGAGGGGCAGACGCGTAAGTCTGGCGAGCCCTACATGTCCCACCCGCTCGAGGTGATGGACATCATCGCCGACCTGCGCCTGGACGTCGCCAGTCTGGTCGCGGGCCTGCTGCACGACACCGTCGAGGATTGCGAGACGACGGTCGACGAGCTGCAGGAGATGTTCGGCGATGACGTCGCCTTTCTGGTAGATGGGGTGACCAAGCTCTCCAAATTCCAGTTCAACACGCGCGAGGAGCATCAGGCGGAGAATATCCGCAAGATGATCATCGCGATGTCGCGCGATCTGCGGGTGATTCTGCTCAAGCTGGCCGACCGCCTGCACAATATGCGCACGCTCAAGTATATGCCGCGCGGCAAGCAGGAGCGCATCGCTCAAGAGACGATGGACATCTACTCGCCCTTGGCGCACCGGCTGGGCATCCACTGGCTCAAGACCGAGCTGGAGGACCTGTCGTTTCGCTACCTGTACCCGGAGGCGTATTACGATATCGCCGAGAAGGTCGCCTCCAAAAAGCGCGAGCGTGAAAACTTCATCCGCGAGGTGATCTCGATCCTCGACGAGTTGTTGCGCGAGAACGGCATCGTCGCCGAGATCTACGGGCGGCCGAAGCACTTCTGGAGCATCTTCCGTAAGATGCGCCAGCAGCAAATCGAGTTCGAGCAGGTCTACGACGTGCTCGCCTTCCGGTCGATCGTGCCCGAAAAGGCGCAGTGCTACGAGGCTTTGGGCCTGGTGCACAACCTGTGGAAGCCGATTCCGGGCCGGTTCAAGGACTATATCGCCATCCCCAAGCCCAACGGCTACCAGTCGCTGCACACCTCGGTCATCGGGCCGTATCAGGAGCGCATCGAGATCCAGATCCGCACCGCGGATATGCACAAGATCGCCGAAGAGGGTATCGCCGCGCACTGGCTGTACAAAGAGGGCAAGGCGGTCCCCGACAAGGACGACCAGAAATTCGCCTGGCTGCACCGCCTCATGGAGGAGCACCAGGACCTCGAAGATCCGCGCGAGTTTTTGGAGCAGGTCAAGATCGACCTGTTCCACGACGAGGTCTACGTCTTCACGCCCGACGGCGACGTCATGGAGTTTCCCTCCGGGGCGACCGCAGTCGACTTCGCCTACGCCATCCACTCCGAGGTGGGCGCTCACTGCGCCGGCGCCAAGGTCAACGGCCAGATCGTGCCGCTTCGCCACGAGCTCAAAAACGGCGACATCGTCGAGATCCTGACCAACAAGAACCAAAAGCCCAACAAGGACTGGCTCGAGTTCGTCAAGACGGGCCGGGCGCAGACCAAGATCCGCAAGGCGGTGCGCGAGGAACAACGCGAGCGCAGCCGGGAGTTGGGCCGTGAGTTGCTCGACAAGGAGCTCAAAAAGTACGGCACCAATATCCGCGCGGTCGAAAAGAAGGGCCTGTTGGTCGAGACCGCCGAGAAGTCGAAGTTCTCGTCCATCGAGGAGATGCTCGCCGATATCGGCTACGGCAAGACCCAGCCGGAGAATATCGTCGAGCGCATGTTCCCGTCCGAGGAGCGCGAGGAGCGCAAAAAGGACGCCGAGAAGAAGAAAGAGTCGAAGATCGGCCAGATCTGGAATCGGATCAAAAGCCGGGGCAACCGGGCGCAAGAGCCGGGCGTGGTGCTCGACGGCATCGACGACATCATGGTCAACTACGCCAAGTGCTGCAATCCGGTGCCCGGCGACGATATCACCGGCTTTGTGACCCGCGGGCGCGGCCTGTCGGTGCACACTCGCGCCTGTCCGCGCGTCCAGCACCTGGAGAAGGCGCGCCAGATCGACGTGCGCTGGGACAGCCAGGCCGCCGGCGACGACTCGAGCGCGCGCCGCCCGGTCAAGATCAAGGTCTACTCGGCCGACAAACCCGGCCTTCTGGCCAACATGAGCCAGTCGTTCTCGGCCGCCGGCGTCAACATCAAGCAGGCGCACTGCCTGACCACCGACGACCAGCGCGCTATCAACACCTTCGAGGTGCTAGTGAGCAACGTCGACCAGCTCAATCGGGCGATGCGCAATATCGAGAAGATCAAGGGCGTCTATCGGGTCGAGCGCGCATAGTTCATGCTTTCACACCGCATCGACCAATTCCTCGAGTATATGCGCGCCGAGCGCGGCGCCAGCAAGCAGACTCTGCGCGCGTACTCCTCCGACCTCGCCCAGCTCGCCGACTACCTCGACGAGCATCACGACCTGGGCGAAGCCGACCCGGCCGACCTCGGGCTCAACCACCTGCGCGGCTTCGTCGCCGACCGCTTCGACCAAAACGCGGCGTCGTCGATCGCGCGCAAGATTTCGACGATTCGCTCGTTTTGGAAGTTCATGCTCAAGCGTGACTTCATCGAAGACGATATCGCCTCGCTGCTGTCGAGCCCCAAGGTCTCAAAGCCCCTCAAGAATTACCTGAACGTCGACGAGATCTTCCATCTGCTCGACAGCCACGCGCCCGACGACGTGCTCGGCGTGCGCAATATGGCCATCTGGGAGGTCGGTTACGGCTGCGGGCTTCGCGCCTCCGAGATCGTCGGGCTCGACGTGCCCGACGTGCACTTCGACGACGGCTGGGTGCGCGTGGTCGGCAAGGGCGACAAGGAGCGGCAGGTGCCGCTGGGTCGCAAGGCTGCAAGGGCGCTCGAGACGTATCTGAGCCGGCGCATGGAGCTTGTCTCCGGCGAGTCCGAAGAACAGGCGCTCTTTTTGAACTACAAGGGCGGACGATTGAGCACGCGCAGCCTGCGCCGCCTGCTCAAAGAGCACCTGGTGCGCGCCGGCCTCGACACCAGCATCACGCCCCACGGGCTGCGCCACTCCTACGCCACCCACCTGCTCGACTCCGGCGCCGACCTTCGCGGCATCCAAGAGCTTTTGGGCCACGCCAATCTGTCGACCACCCAGCGCTACACCCACGTGTCGGTCGATCGCCTCATGGAGGTCTACGACAAGACCCATCCGTTGGCGAAGAAGAAGAACGACGACGACTGAACCCCTGCGGCGCGCGCGTTCGCCCGCTGACGGGTGTTTCAAAATGAAATTGCCGTGATTTCGTCCGCTGACGGTTGTTTCAAAATCAAACAAGCACGAATTCGCCGCCGCGTCGCTTCCCGCGCGCCAAAAGTCGTGCGTTCGGCGTTTCGTGGCTCTCCGAGCGTCAAACGGCCACGAATCGACGAATTCGTGGTCATTTTGTTTTCAAACAGGCACAAATTCGCCGCCTGACGGTCATTTCAAAATCAAACAGGCGCAAATTCGCCGGCTGGCAGCATTTTTTGCGCCAGAAGCCGTGAGATGCGCGCGACAGGCGTCTCGGGCGGGCAAAGAGGCGTGTCGGCGCCGCGATATCCTTTCGTGGCCCGAAAAAGCTGCGTGGTGCGTGGCGCGTGGGTATTGGGTGTCGCGAGCACCGTCAACAGGGCGTGCAGGGGTTCTGGGGCGGTTGGCGGTGGGAAAACGCGTGGTACGCCGGTTTTGGAACGGGTTTTGCTGGGGGAAGTACTCGTGTGACGGGGTTTGGGTTTCGCAGAAGTGCGGGGCGGGCCCCACGTGTTGTTCCAGCCACGAGTAGTTGAGAGGTCCCAATGAGTACATCCACGTTGACCATGCGCGACGTCGTCGCCCGTCAGAGTCTCTTTTCCGGGGCGAGCCCCCAAACGCTCGACTACCTCGCCGAGCACGTCGTCGAGGTGCGCTACGCGCCAGGCTCGTGCCTGTGGCTGCCGAATTCGCCGGCGTTGCTCTTCGTCGTGGTGCTCGACGGCGAGCTCGAGGTCATTCGCACCGGCCAGGATTTCTCGGTCGATCTGTATGTCGCGGGGCCGGGCCAGGCGGCGGGCTTCGACGCCCTGCAGGCAGGGGCGCGCAACGGGTGCACGGTGATCGCGCGGCGCGAGACGTTTGTGTTGGCCACCAAAGCCGAGGTGATTCGACACGCGGTCGCCAGCGACGTGTGGCTGCGCGAGCGCGTGGCCGAGGTCTCGCGGCGCCACCACAATCGTCTGCATCAGGCTGCGCAGGCGAGTGCGGAGCGGGTACGCTCGCGCTGAGGTCCTCACACACCAGTGTCGTCCAAGTTCAGGAGCCAACGGCGCGCTCGGTTCGGGCTCGGCGCCGAAGGTGGGCATCGAGTTTCGAAGTGTCGGCCCGGAGTTGCGCGCGTACCTCACAAGAATGGCATGCGCGCGACGCGTGGCAGTCGACTGTTAGCTGCGGCGAAGCACGATATCGAAGCGTCCCTGCTGGGAGATATCTCCTTGGCCCGGCTCGAGGTCGATAATCAGGGTGGGGTCGCCCGAATTGCACCCGCTGCCGCACGGATCGTTGGGCGACAGGAACGGGTCGCCGGCAAAGTAGAGCTGGGTGGTCAACGGCACAAAGCCCGGCTTGGTGACGATAAAGTGGATATGCGCCGGGCGGGTCGAGCCTCCCAGCGGGTAGCGCCCGGGCATGATCGTCTCGAAACGGTAGCGCCCCTGGGCGTCCGTCTGCACCTGCCCGCGCAGTCGGTACTCGGTGCGGTCATCGTGGTAGTTACCCTCGACGTCGGCGTGCCACACGTCGAGGTTGGCCTGGGCGACCGGCGTTCGGCAGTCGGGGCCGAGGACCGTTCCTTCGATGACGATGCGCTCGCCGGGCTCGTCCGCGTCAGCCAACACCGTTCTTTGCGGCGCTCCGTCGAGGTGAAACGGGCCCTCGACGTCGGAGCCGGTCGGCTCGCAGGCGCCGGCATCGGCACCCGCGTCGGCGAGCGCGGTATCCGGCGCGCCTGTGTCGGACGGCGACGCGTCGGGCGACGACGTGTCCGCTCCTGTGTCGCCGGCACTTGTGTCGCCGGAAGATGCATCACGCGACGCGCCGTTCGAGGCGCTGTCGGCGCAGCCCGCCTCGAGTAGCAGAAGTGCACCGGGGGCGAGCCCCAGCCATTTCAAGAACCTTCGTCTGCTGTCGGGATGATCGCTCATCTTGCGCCTCCGGATAAACTTCGACAAGTTGTTGATGACCGGCTTCAATCGTAGGCGGAGAAAGCTCACGAATCCATCATTATCATTTTGATCGGATTATGAAGATTTGCTTCATGAAGGCTGGAAACCTGGCGTTCAGCTCACCGCAAGGGTGGTGTTCGGTCCTTGATCCTGTTAGGCAACGTGTCGCGCTAGCCAAACCGTCGACGGAAGCGGGCTTGTGAGGTGTCGTAGGTGGAACTCGTCGAACAATTCAGCTCTCCGCTGGTCATGCTATCAGCGCTGCCTTGGGTGCTCCTGTTTGCTTGGACTGCGCGCCGACTGTTGGATGCCCGTAGGCTCTCCCTCAAGACAACCTTAGTTGCAGGTGTGATCGGCTATGTGCTCGGCCTCGCGCTAGCCTTCGCGATTGTGGGCAGCGTGGAGGGGTCGGGCTTCGTGCTGGCAGGTACCAGCTTTACGGTCCTCTTTACGATGGTCGCCATCGTTGCCCTCGAGTTGCTCAGCCACGGCCGAAGTGCTCCCGGCGTGCCGCGATTGCCCGGCCTTCCCCACCCGCTGAGAAGCTTGCGACGCAGACTGACCGTGGCAAGCAGGTTCACCGAAGTGACCCGTCTGTTGGTGCGGCACGGGCTGGGTGATTATGTGGGGCTCGGGCGCGGTGCAGGGGCCAAACCTCCACCAGAGGCGCTGCGTTGGGTGCGCGAGTTTCTCGAAGAGGCCGGTGGCATGTTCGTCAAGCTCGGTCAACTTCTGTCGACGCGCGTCGACCTCATTCCACCTTCGGCAGCGCGCGAGTTCACCAGGTTGCAGGAGCACGCCTCTCCGGCCGATCCCGACGCAGTACGCCAGTTGCTCGAGGCGGAGTTGGGCCGACCGGTCGACGAGGTCTTTAGCGAGTTTGACTGGGAGCCGCTGGCGTCGGCGTCGCTCGGGCAGGTTCACGCTGCACGCCTGCCCACTGGCGAGGAGGTTGCCGTCAAAGTCCAGCGACCGGGTATTGCCGCGGCGGTCGACCGCGACTTGGCAATCATCAGCCGCCTCGCCGAGACAATCGAGACGCACACGGAGTGGGGACGAGACTTTGGCGTGAGTGAGATCGCCGACGAGTTTGCCGCGCGACTGCGTGAGGAGCTCGACTACCGTCTGGAGGCCTCCCGCGCGATCAAAGTCGCGGCGGCTCTCGAATCAACGCCGAAGATCCACGTACACCGGGTCTGGGAGGAGTTGTCGACCGCGAAGGTGCTCGTCATGGAACGTCTCGCAGGGACGAGCGTTGGAAAACTCGCGCCAGGCGAGGCTGTCCAAGACGCAGATATGGCCGCGCGCCGGCAATTGGCCGACGCATTGCTTAGCGCCGAACTCGAGTTGATGCTCTCCGGCGAGCGTTTTCACGCCGACCCGCACCCTGGCAACGTCTTCGTGTTGGACGATGGGCGGCTCGGGTTGCTCGATTTTGGCGCGGCTGGCCGTCTCGATGCCTTCGAGCGTGCCTCCATCGCAGCGATGCTCGGGGCGCTTCGGTCGGGGGACCCGGCATTGCTTCGCCAAGCGATTTTCGAAGTCGCCGATGTACGCGCCGATGTCGATACCTCGAGCTTCGATCGGGCGCTGGCTCGTTTCATGGCCGAATACATGTCCTCCGACGCGACTCCTGGTGGCGCCGCCCTCGGTGAACTCGTGAGTATCTTTGCCGCACACGGGCTGAGGCTTCCGTCGACGACGACCACGATGTTTCGGGCTCTGGTGACCTTGGAGGGGACGCTGAACATGTTGGCCCCCGGCTACGAAGTCGTCGCGGCGGCCGAGCGAGTAGGTCACCGGATGGTGCGCGAGGCCGTTCTTTCGGGCTCCTTAAAGGACGTGCTCGAGGACGAGGTGCTCCAGCTGATTCCGCTGCTGCGCCGCATGCCTCGTCATTTGGACCGGCTCGCCACGCTCGCCGAGCAAGGGGAGTTGCGCGCCCGAGTCAGCTTATTGTCCGACAGGGAGGACGTGGCTGTTGTTTCTCGGTTGGTCAACCGTGGCGTGTTGGCGCTCACCGGCTGCAGCCTTGGGGTCGCGTCGGCGCTGCTGCTTGGCATCGATGCGGGACCGGCTGTCACCGCTAGGATCAGCCTCATCGAGTTACTGGGAGGTTTCGGGCTGGCCGCCGGTGCCGTGTTGGTGTTGCGGGTGGTGCTAGCGGCGCTTCGCGAGGGGCAGAGCAGTACGCATGGCTCGCGCACATGAGGAGATGATGTTGAGTCGACTTTCCGGACATGTCTCGCAGGTGCTTAGCGTCTCCTGCTTGGCGTTATCTTTGCTGACGCTCGGGCATACCCGCGCGTTCGCCGGTACAGACGACTGGGCACCGGCGACGGTCTCCGTTGCGCTGCAGGCCGAGTCAATCGAGCTACCGTTTAGCTTCTCCGGGCTGCGCAGCGGCGTTCTGCACCCGGGGATTGAAGCCGGCGTAGAGTGGGAATTGTGGGGCCGTGGAATGTGGCATCTCGGTTGGGGCGCCCAGTTTGGCTACTACTTCCACGAGGACCTGCAACACGGCGCTTACCTCGTTCCGGCATTGGCCGGCGAGGCGCGCGCGACCGGCGGGCTGGTGGGACGGGCCGACGTGGGGCTCGGCGCGTTGCATACTTGGTCTGAGCCCGAGGCGTTCGAGCTGCAAGCGGACGGCACCTACGAGCCGAGCACCGACTGGGGCCGGGTGCGCCTGATGCCTCGCGCCGGCGTCGGTGCCGGCTGGGCCTTCGAGCAGTCGGACCGTCCTCCCGTGGAGGTCTTTCTTCGGTATACGGTCTTCTTCGAAATCCCGTTTTCACCCCCGAACGATATCCCAGCGATGTTCCATACCCTTACGCAAGTGGGCGTGCGCTTCGGGTGGCCCGGCTCCGGAGGTTGAACCGATGAGATGTGCCTTCGCACTGGTGCTGTTGTGGAGCCTTACGGCGATTGGTTGTAGCGGCTCGGACCTGCCGCAGGCGGCTCGTACGCAATGTGTGGCGCCGGAGATGACTGCCGAGTCGACATTGTCGCGCCGAGACGAGTTGCAGCAGTTTGTCGACCGAAGCGTGAGCGCCGGACTGCCTGGTATGGTGATGCTCGTCGAGACGCCCGAAGGGCTTTGGGCCGGGGCGGCCGGCCTCGCCGACATCGAACGTGGAGTGCCGTTTGGTCGATGTACACCGAGCCGTATCGGCAGCGTGACCAAAACCTTCACGGCCACGCTGGTCTTGCGGCTGGTCGAGAGGGGGCTCGTCGAGCTCGACGAGCCTGCGCACTCGTATTTGCCCAGACGCATCATGGACGGTTTGCCGAACGCCCGGCGAGTGACGGTACGCCAGCTCCTCAATCACACCAGTGGCATCCCTAGCTATACCGACGACCTCGGCTTTGGAACTGCGTTCTTGAATGAGCCGGATCGAGAGTGGACGGTGGGCGAACTGCTCGACTTCGTGCGTGGGGACGACCCGTTGTGGGCACCGGGGGCCAAGTATGAGTACTCGAACACCAATTTCGTTTTGTTGGGGCGTCTGGCCGAGTCGGTCACCGGTCGCTCCCTCCAGGAGCTAATGACCGAGGAGATCTTTGGGCCTGCGGAACTGGCCACGGCGCACTTCGACCCGGACAACATCATTCCGGCTGGGGCCGCGCGCGGCTACATCGACCTGTACGGTGGCGGCACGATCACCGAGTCGACCAATTACCTCATCGGAGGGTACGCCGACGGAGGGATTGTGGCGACGGCCTACGATCTGCTTCGTTTTAGCCGATCCTTGTTCGGCGAGGTGTTGCTGGCGCGGGCGACGCTCGATGAGATGACCACCTCGGTGGCGGTGCCCGAACCGGAGTACGGCCTGACACGCTACGGCCTCGGATTGCGGTATTGGGAGACGGATTGTGGCGGGGCCTGGGGGCACACGGGGGGATCTTGGGGATACCTAGCCGAGATGTTCTACTTTCCAACCCAGGACACGACCGTCGTGGTGTTGGTCAACGGAAGCTTGGGCGAGATCAACGAAAAATTCGACGAACAAGTCCACCAGGAGATACCCGAGCTGCTCTTCGGCTCGGGCTCGGAAAACGCAGTCGACCATTGACAGCACCGACCCTTGGCCTACTACCTTGTCGGGTACTCGTGCTTGTGAATTTGCCGATCCCGGCGCGGGTCTCGATTTCGGCGCCGGCGTGCCTACGTTATGCGAGCCATTTGAGTAACTGCATGGAGATTGTGCGGGAAAGCTTGGCGAGCAATCGGCGGCAAGCACAAGGAGACAGCCCGCAGGCGATGCCCGAGGCATCGTCGAGGGATGGCGACGCAGTGATTGGCGTCGAGAGCCGCCGAGATGACCGACAGAATCTTCGTGTAGTTACTTGAAGGCGTCGTGGGTGGACTCCACCCGGAAACCAGTTGATGCGATGGATGACAAAGATGTTTGATGCAACCACCATATTGAGCGTGCGACGCGGCAACCACGTGGTGCTGGCCGGCGATGGCCAGGTGACCATGGGCGAGAAGGTCGTGATGAAGCACACGGCCCGCAAGCTGCGCCGGCTGCACGACGGGCGCGTGTTGTGCGGTTTCGCCGGCTCGACGGCCGACGCGATGACGCTGTACGAGAAGCTCGAGGGCAAGCTCAAGAGTTATAACGGCAACCTGACGCGAGCGGCGGTCGAGTTGGCCAAAGATTGGCGCACCGACAAGATGTTGCGTCGCCTCGAGGCGCTGCTGATCGCTGCGGACACCGAGCAGACGCTGGTCATCAGCGGCACGGGCGATGTCATCGAGCCCGAAGAGGGCGTCGCCGCCATCGGGAGCGGCGGAAGCTACGCGCTGTCGGCTGCGCGCGCACTGGTGCGCCACACCGACATGGGCCCCGCCGAGATCGCCGAGGCGGCCATGCGCATCGCCGCCGAGATTTGTGTGTTCACCAATGATCAGATCAGCGTTGAAGAGCTGAGTCCGGAGGGATGAGCCATGGCCGGACTGACATGGGGCTCTCGACCCGGAATTCAAGCTGCAAGAGGTAGTGAACAAATGGACTTCGACAGCGAACAAGATCTCACCCCGCGTGAAATCGTCGCCCAGCTCGATCGCTATATCGTGGGACAGAAGGACGCCAAGCGCGCGGTCGCCGTGGCGTTGCGCAACCGTTGGCGTCGCCGCCAGATCGAAGATGATCTGCGCGACGAAATCATGCCCAAGAATATCATCATGATCGGGCCCACGGGGGTTGGTAAGACCGAGATCGCCCGGCGCCTGGCGCGCCTGGCGCGCGCGCCGTTTTTGAAGGTCGAGGCTTCCAAATTCACCGAGGTGGGCTACGTCGGCCGCGACGTCGAGAGCATGGTGCGCGACCTGCTCGAGCTGGGCATCAACCTGGTCAAGGCCGAGGCCGAGAAGAAGGTGGAGACGCGTGCTCGTGAGGCCGCCGAAGAGCGCATCATCGAGAAGCTCGAAGGGCGCATCAACCCGCGTCGCCCGCTCGACCAGAGCGACGACGACCGCAAAACGTTCATCGCCGGCGCCGACGGCGTCGTCCAGAGCGACGAGGGGCCGCTCGACGAGCGCGAGTTGCTGCTCCGCCGCCTGCGCGACGGCGATCTCGACGAAGAGTACGTCGAGGTCGAGGTGGCCGACCAGCACAACCCGATGGCCGACATGTTCGCCGGCCAGCCTGGCATGGAGGATATGGACCTGGGCAACGTGCTCGGCAATATCTTTCCGAGCCGGCGCAAGCGAAAGCGCGTCAAGGTCAAGGAGGCGATGCGCCTGCTCATCAAAGAGGAGTCGTCCCGGCTCATCGACATGGACCAGATCGTCACCGAGGCGCTCAAGCGCACCGAGCAGGGCGGCATCATCTTCCTCGACGAGCTCGACAAAATCGCGGGGCGCGAGTCCAAGCACGGCCCCGACGTCTCCCGCGAAGGAGTCCAGCGCGATCTTCTGCCCATCGTCGAGGGCTCGTCGGTGACCACCAAGTATGGCGTCGTCTCCACCGACCACATTTTGTTCATCGCTGCCGGCGCCTTTCACGTGAGCAAGCCTTCGGATCTAATCCCCGAGCTGCAGGGGCGCTTCCCGATTCGTGTCGAGCTCAACAGCCTGACGCAGGATGATTTCCGCCGCATCCTCACCGAGCCGCAGAACAGCCTGACGCGCCAATACGCCGAGTTGCTGCGCCCCGAGGGCCTCGACATTCAATTCAAAGACGACGCCATCGTCACCATCGCCGAGATGGCGTTTCGGGTGAACGAGACGCTCGAGAATATCGGCGCACGCCGGCTGCACACGATCATGGAGCGCGTCTTCGAAGAGCTGGCCTTCGACGCGCCGGACATGGACGAGGACGAGGTGGTCATCACCTCCGAGTACGTGCACGACAAGCTCGAGGGGATCCTTCAAGATGAAGACCTGTCGCGCTACATTCTGTAACTGATTGTCGACGAGCCTCCGACCCAAGACCACGAGACCCCGACCCATGAGCCGTACCACCGACGAGCTACTCTCCGCCGGCGACCGCCGGAACTCTCCCTCGTATGCCCCCGCGCGCATGATCCTCGACCATGGCGAGGGCGTGCGCCTTTACGACCGCGAAGGCAACGAATATCTCGACTTCGTGGCCGGCATCGCGGTCAACTGTCTGGGGTACAACCACCCGCGCCTCACCGAGGCGATTTGCTCGCAGGCCGAGCGTCTGTTGCACGTGTCGAACCTGTTCTACACCGCCGAGCAAATCGACCTGATGGACGCGCTGTGTGAGCGCTCGTTCGCCGACCGCGTCTTCTTCTGCAACTCGGGCGCCGAGGCCAACGAGGCGGCCATGAAGCTGGCGCGCCGCTACCAGAAGGTGGTAGCCGGCAAGCCCGAGAAGTTCCAAATCGTGACGATGAAAAAGTCGTTCCATGGGCGCACCATGGGAGCGATCACGGCGACCGGTCAGCCCAAATATCACGCCGGGTTCGAGCCGATGCTCCCCGGCTTCGACTACGCCGAGTTCAACAACTTGGAGAGCGTCGCCGCAAAGGTCGGTGAGCAGACCGCCGCGGTGGTCGTCGAGCCGGTGCAAGGCGAGGGCGGTATCCGTCCGGCCGAGCCGGCGTTTCTCGAGGGGCTTCGCGAATTATGCGACGAGCACGGCGCGCTGCTGATCTTCGACGAAGTCCAGACGGGCGTGGGCCGCACCGGTACGCTGTTTGCCTACCAGGGCTATGGGGTGACTCCCGACATCATCTGCTTGGCCAAAGCGCTGGGCGGCGGCACCCCGATCGGCGCGATGATGGCGACCGAACAAGTCTTCGAAGGTTGGACCAAGGGAAGTCACGCAAGCACCTTTGGGGGCAACCCGCTGGTCTGCCGCGCGGCGTTGACCGTGCTCGAGGAGATCGACGACCAAGAGCTTCTTGCCAATGCCCGTGAACGAGGCGATCAGCTGCGCCGGGGTCTCGTCGCACTCGCCGAACGCTTTCCGGTGATCCTCGACGTGCGCGGCCGAGGGTTGATGGTCGGCGCCGAGTGCGGGGAGGCGGCTCGCGATATCTACCTCGAATGCCGCAATCAGGGCCTGCTCATCAACACCGCGGGCGGCGATACCCTGCGATTCGTCCCGCCGTTGATTATCACCGAGGACGATGTCGAGGAGGCACTCTCGAGGCTGGAGCGTGCGCTCGAGGTTTCCCAGTCCGAGTGAGCGCCACGCGGAGCAGATTGAGTGTGGGATTTCTCTGTCACTCGAGCGTTTCTTCGGTATAATGGACGCGGCCGCCATTTCTCTAGCTTTGTTATCCGCCTGATTGAGGCGTTGTTTGCCAGGAACTGGCGCACTGCAACCGTCCTTTCGTGGACGAGTCGACTTCGTAAGATCCTCAACTGAGACGAAAGCAGTTGATCGACGAAAACGCAGCTCCAACACCCAACCCGGGCGTCGACTTTAGCTCGCTGTCCCCGTCTCCTACGCCGGAGCAGTATTTTCTGCTGTCTCGGCTCGACGGGAAGCTGACCGTGGGCGAGTTGTGCAAGATCAGCGGAATGGGCCGCCAGCGCACCTTGGAGGCTCTCGAAGCGCTTGCGACGTCCGGTGTAATCGACCTGCCGGGTTTCACCCCTCCGACGAATCCGTCGGACGCGGCGAGTTCGTCTGCCGGGGCCGACTCTTCGGTCACGGAGACTGCTCAGGCGCGCCCGTCGAACAAAAAGCGGGCGAACAAGAAAGGTCGCGCAGACAAGGGGGCGAAGTCCTCCCGCAACTCGCGGTCGAGCAAAAAGAGCTCCAAGAAGAAGAAGGTCGAGCCGAACTATCCGATTCCTCTCGAGCAATTCGAGTTCGACGAGCGTTTGCTCAGCCAAGACGTCGTTCTCGACGACGCACACCGTCGCGAGCTGATTTGCCTGCACGCGCAAATGTCTCAGATGACCTTCTATGATATCTTCGGTCTCGACTCCGATGCGTCGAAGAAGGACATCAAGAAGGCGTATTTCCGCATGTCGAAGCGCTATCACCCCGACAAGTTTTTCCGCAAAGAGATGGGCGACTTCGGACCCATGCTCGAGACGGTCTTCAAGGAGATCACGAAGGCTTATCGGACCCTGTCGAGCAAGCGAAAGCGCAAAGATTACGACAGCGAGCTTGCCGCGCAGACTAGCGAAGTGCGCCAGAGCAATCCCGGCGTAGCGGCGCAGACCAGCTCTCATGGCCAACCCGCCAGCGACGTCGACCCGGGCGAGCAAAACAAACGCAAGGCCGCGGCGGTCCTGTTGATGAGGCGCGCCGAGAAGCTGCAAGCTCAAGGCGAGTATTCGGCCGCGGCCGGCGAGTATCGCAAGGCGCTGGCGCTGAATCGCGACGGCGAGTTGGCCGTGCGCGTGGCATGCATGCTGCTCGACGAGGCCGAGATGGCCAAAGACGCTTTGTCGTTTGGACGCGCGGCTCTGAAGCTTGATGCCGATGAGGCCAGTGCTCGTTTGGTGCTGGCCCGGGCCCACGAGGCGCTCGGAGCAGAGTCGTCGGCCATCACAGAGTACGAAAAAGTGTTGCTCGTATCTCCCGAGCATCCCAGGGCGAAGGCCCGTCTACAAGAGTTAGGCGCCAACGGTTAACGATTAATCGAAAAACGCCTGCGTGCGGGCGAAGTTAGCACCACCGAATCAGCAAAAAGCTCAGAAGGAGTCAGTATAATGGAACGCGAGCGTGTAATCGGTATCGACCTGGGAACGACCAACTCGTGTGTTGCAGTCGTCGAAGCAGGAGTGCCGAAGGTCATCTCGAACAAGGGCGGCTACAAGACCACTCCGAGCATTGTAGCTATCACCGAGTCGGGCCGGCGTCTGGTCGGTCAGATGGCCAAGCGTCAAGCGATCACCAACAGTCGTCACACGGTGTATGCTTCCAAGCGACTCATTGGGCGTAAGTGGGGCTCGGCCGAGGTGCGCCACTGCATGGAGACGTGCCCCTACGACATCGTGCCGGGGCCGCACGAGGACGTGCGCATCAAGCTTCGCGGCAAGGAGTACAGCCTGCCCGAAATCTCGAGCATGATCTTGCAAGAGATGAAGCTCGTCGCCGAGGAGTATCTGGGCGAGGAGCCCGAAAAGGCCGTCGTGACTGTGCCGGCGTATTTCAACGACTCGCAGCGCCAGGCGACCAAGGACGCCGGTCGCATCGCGGGGCTCGACATCGTTCGCATCATCAACGAGCCGACGGCGGCCTCGTTGGCCTACGGGTTTGGCAAAGAGATCGACGCCACGGTCGCGATTTACGACCTGGGCGGCGGTACTTTCGATATCTCGTTGCTCGAGATCACCGAGGGGGTCTTCGACGTCTTGTCGACTGCCGGAGATACCTTCTTGGGCGGCGAGGATTTCGACGCCCGCATCATCGAGCACCTGGCGTACGATTTTGCTCGCGACCACAAGGTCGACCTCCGCAAAGACGAGATGGCGCTGCAGCGGCTGCGTGATGCCGCCGAGAAGGCGAAGATCGAGCTTTCGTCGATGAACGAAACCGAGATCAGCCTGCCGTTCATCTACACCAAAGAAGACGGCGAGGCGCTCCACCTGCAGACCACGCTGTCCCGCGACAAGTTCGAAGAGCTCGCCGCAGACCTCATCCAGCGTACCATCAAAATCTGTGAGGCAACGCTGCAAGAGGCCGAACTCGACATCGAAGACATCGACGATGTCATTTTGGTCGGCGGCATGACGCGTATGCCCAAGATTCAAGCCGAGGTGGAGGCTTATTTCGGCAAAGCGCCCTCGAAGAGCGTTCACCCCGACGAAGCGGTCGCTATCGGCGCGGCCATTCAGGGCTCGGCGCTCTACGATGACGAGGAAGACATCCTGTTGCTGGACGTGACGCCGCACAGCCTGGGCATCATGGTTCACGGCGGCGGCTTCGAGAAGCTCATCGAGGCCAACTCGACCATCCCCACCAGCCACAGCCACATCTTCACGACGGTTCGCGAAAATCAGACCTCGGTAAAAATCGTGGTCATGCAAGGCGAGAGTCCCAAAGCCGAGGAGAATGAACTTCTGGGAGAGTTCATTCTGAGCGGACTTCGGCGCGCTCCTGCCGGCGAGGTTGAAATCGAGGTCGAGTTCGAAATTAGCTCCGATGGTATCGTCAGCGTCTCGGCGACCGACCTCGACACGGGCACCGAGCAGTCGATCACAGTCACTGCCTCGAGCAGCCTGACTGAAGAAGAGATTCAGCAGATGATCGAGGAGAACCAAGATTACCTCATGGAGCTCAAGCAAGGGGAGGAGCTCGAGAAGCACCGCGCCCATATCCGCAAGACCATTCGCGACATCGAAAAGCTGATGGACCAGCTCGAAGACTCCAGCTCGCCGATGGCGAGCGGGGCGCGCGAGAAGGCCGGGGAGGCCGTTTCGCGGGCGCGCAACGCGCTCGAGAGCAACAATCTGGAGTCGATGATCGCCACGGGTGACGCGCTCGACCGAGCTTTGCAAGCCTTCCGTGGTGTTGTCGAACAGGCTTGATTTTCGCAGTAGTAGTTAAGCTCCGCGCCTGCGGCACTGGTGGATACGTATGACTGACTCGTCGCAACAAGAGTTCTTCCTGGACCAATTCCAGGAAGTGCGAGACCTGCTCGAAGGGGGCGAGGTGAAGAGCGCGCTCGGGCTGATGCTCGACGTGCGCGAGAGCGGTTTCGTCAACAAAGAGCTCGACGCGATGATCGACGCGTTGCGTGACGACCCTCCCCAAGAGACGGTCGACGAGGCGCATCGTTGGTCGCAAGTGATCATCGAGCGGTTGCAGAGCTACGGCGGCGATGTGTTTCAGCTCGTCGAGGAGTTCAGCGAGGCGTCGCTCGGCTTCTCCGAGGCCGAATGGGTCCCCGTGGACTCCAGCCAGGGCAGTCAAGCAGACGATGCGGCCGATGACATCCTGGCGATGGACTTCGATGATTTCGACGAAATGGGTTTCGATGTCGACATCGACTTCGAAGACGCCGGCGACGAGGCCGGCGACTT
The DNA here is from genome assembly GCF_006517175.1 of Persicimonas caeni. Classification (NCBI taxonomy): domain Bacteria; class Deltaproteobacteria; order Bradymonadales; family Bradymonadaceae; genus Persicimonas; species Persicimonas caeni. The sequence continues at coordinate 7,137,267 of NZ_CP041186.1, forward strand.
TGCTCTCGATTTCGATGACGAACTCGAGGATTTCGACGACTTCGAAGAATTGGATGCTTTCGGTGAGGAGAGTTCTGCAGCACAACTTGCCGAGGAAGAGGCGGACGAGGACCCTCCGTCGGTCGACTTCGCGCTGGTCGATGGTGTCAGCGAGGTGGAAGGCGACGAAGGTGAGATGCCGGCCGAGATGAGCCGTGACGAGCAAGCGACGAAGCCCAATCCCAGCGTCGACTCCGACCATCATAGCTTTGTCGAAGAGGCTACCCGGCGCACCGATCCACTCGCCGACATGTTGGCTCACCAGAGTGTGATGGAGGGGAAGGCCAAGGCGAGTGAAGCCGCGAGCGCTGACTCGTCGGAGCCTGAGGACGTGCCCGAGCCCGCAGCTGATGCCGCAGACGACGCTGACGACGAATTCGATTTCGACTTCGGCTTCGAAAACCCGGCAGCCAAGGTGGAGACGCCGCAGGCGTTCGAGCCCGAGCCGGTGCAGCCGTCGTCTGGGTTCGAAGAGGCGGAAGAAGAAGACGACGAGTTCGACTTCGACCTGGGCTTCGAGAACCCGGCAGCCAAGGTGGAGACGCCGCAAGCGTCCGAGCCGGAGCCGGCGCAGCCGACGTCTGGGTTCGAAGAGGCGGAAGAAGAAGACGACGAGTTCGACTTCGACCTAGGCTTCGAGAACCCAGCAGCCAAGGTGGAGACGCCGCAAGCGTCCGAGCCGGAGCCGGCGCAGCCGACGTCTGGGTTCGAAGAGGCGGAAGAAGAAGACGACGACGAGTTCGACTTCGACCTGGGCTTCGAGAACCCGGCAGCCAGGGTGGAGACGCCGCAAACGTCCGAGCCCGAGCCGGCCCAGCCGTCGTCTGGGTTCGACGAAGCCGACGAAGAGGAGGACGATGAGCTCGACTTCGACCTGGGCTTTTCCAATCCCGAGTCGAAGAATGAGACGCCCATTCCGGGGCGCCTTAGCGGAGGGCGTCTCGAGGACAGCCAAGAGCTGAACTTCGACCTCAGTGAGGTCGAGCAAGACGGTGGGGGCACCCCTCGACTGGCCGAACAGACGGCTGCGGGTCGCGAGTCACACCGCGATCCGGAGGTCACTCCTCCGAGTATGCCGTCCATCCCACGCTTTCGCTCGCCGGCCGACGAGGAGACCAACCCTCGCAACAAGCCGAGCGACTCGCTCGACGATGATGAGTTCTTCGAACTCGCCGAATCACTGTCGTCCGATAGCTCCGATTCTCAGTCCCAGTCGGGCCCCTATCGCGGCGAACCGTTGATGAATACCCCGGTGCCCTCGTCCAGCCAGACGCCGGTTCCCAGTGGCGTTGCAGAGCTGTCCGAGCTCTCCGAGCCGCGCGAGCGGGCCAACACGCCCAATCCGTTCGCCCACGAAGCACCCACGGGGGTGCAACAGGCGCTGGTCGATTCGCACTCGTCGTTCGTTCTCGAGGAGATTCGGGAGAGTGAGGTCAGCGACGCCAGCGACGACGACGCGGCCGTGGGGGCGTTGATGGGCGAAGCACGCCGTCTATACGAGAAAGGACGCTTCGAATCTGCCCACGACTTGCTCGAGGCGGTACTCGATCGCGAAAGCGGCGGAGATCAGGCCAACGAGCTGATGAACGCGGTAGAAGGGGAGCTCGAGCGACAGTATCAGGCTCGATTGGGCTCGCTGAGCAAGGTTCCGAGGCTCGAAGTGTCGATGGCCGACATCCCCAACATGAACTTGGACCACCGATTTGGCTACCTTCTGAGCCAAATCGACGGCATGAGCACCTTCGAAGATATCCTCGAGCTGAGCTCGATGACGCGTTTGGAGACGCTCGAGGTCCTCGCCGAGATGCTCGATCGAGACATCATCGGGGTCTCGTGAGCATCCGGCGAAGCCCTCTCGTCGAAGGTTCTGTAGAAGATTCTTAGGACAACAGGAAGACTTCCGAGGCTGCGTTGACTTCGTCGGCTTCGAGATCGATGGAGTGTGCGATCTCGATGTCGGCGAAGCGCGGCTCGGAAAGGTCGATGACCGTGGGGTTGGCGCGGTCGAGTAGGCGCACGACAGGGCGGCGTGGATCGGCCGAGGGCGCCGGGGTGCGAATGACGATGGCGTTCTCACCGCTGGTCAGCTGAATGGTCGTGCCGATGGGGTAGATGCCCAGCGTGGAGACCATCAACTCGACGAGGGTGGGGTCGAAGGACTCGCCGGCTCGGCTTTGGACGTACTGAATCGCCAGGTCCGGGCGTCGCTGCTTGTAGCCCTGCAGTCCCTGAATGAGCAGATCGTAGGTGCGCGCGAGGTCGATGATGCGCGTGACCAGGTGCAGCTTGCGCTTCGACCGGTAGAACGGGCGAGAGACCGCCGTTTTGAAGTCGCAACCGCGCTCGTAGGTCAACAGGATACGCAGCGTCGAGATCACGTCACCATGGACGCGCTCGAGCATCTTGGCGACGTCGCGCAAGTTCGACTGGAACTGTTGCTTATCACCCAGCCCGGCATCTTGGTCGCGCTGGCCCACCGAAATCCCGACCAGCCGGTCGAGGTCTTGGTAGATCACCGCCATGCCCACGTAGGTCACGATATTGGCCGGAAGACCGATACGGTCGGCCAGCAGCATCGCGTAAATCGCCGAGTTGAAGGAGTGTGAACTCAAATCCGGCGGGACCATTCGAAGCGGCAGCAAGCCTAGAATCGTGAAGTCTTCGTCGCCCAAAAGCTCCGAGATCGATTGCATGATCCGGCGGATGACGCCGGTGGGGATGTCGGCGCTCTGGCGCTCGCGCACCGTCTTGTGGGCGTTGCGCGTCTTGACCAAGCCACGAATATAGACGTGGGCGACGTACATCGACTTGTTGACGTTCGACAACGCCTCGCGAATCGAGCGATTGGGCATGCCATGCTCGATGCGAATGTTGGGGATGTCGACCCCCTCCATGTTGTCGTCAATATTCGAGACGCGCTTGAGCTCCCCGAGAAACTGGACGAGTTGGCTGGTTTGCAGCCCTTGGCGGAGCACCAAGCCGCGAATCTCGCCGGAGGCGAACAGATCGCGCATCTCGTTGAGACGCTTCTGCGCGCGGTGCCGAAGACGGAGGGTTTCGCCGTTGACGATCGCCAACTCGTCGCGAATCACCACGGAGATGTTGCCATCTTCGGTGTAGCGCACGGCGCGACCGAAGGTGGTCATGAACTCGTCGACCGCGATGCGGGTCTGGTTGTGGTCGATGTTGTAGATCGAGGCGACCTTCATGATCTTGTAGATGCTGTCGACGAACATCTTTCCGAAGACCTGCGGGTCGCTCAGATCCACCTCGGCCTCTTGGCCGCTGACGAGTTGTTGGTCGAGATCATTGCTCATGATGCTCTCTTAGCTACGGCAACAATGGCTTACATGCTCAGAAGTTCGGCGACTTCTTTGCAGTTGTTTCGAATGCGCTTGGGAACCAGCCAGTCTTTAGAGATGCTCTCGAGGAGCTTGACGACTTGAGGTTGCCGGCTGTTGACCAGCGCGCGAATGATGATGACGGCGAGTTCCTGCTCGCCCATGCCGACCATGCCGCGCTTGCGGATGAGCGACTCGAGGTGGTCGACCGCATTGCCGCGGCCGTGCTTGACGAAGAGGGTGACGATCTCTTTGACCTCTTCCTCGGGCCGCTTCTTGAGGCGGTTGTCGATCATCGGACCCATCACGCGCGGCACGTGCTGGGGGGCGGCTTCGGTGAAGTTGCGAATCGCTTCCATCTGGAGTTCGGTATTCGACGCCTCCAGATAGGGGACGAGGATGTCGCGGATCTCACGCGGGTCCTCCCAAGTGCCTCGCAGCGCCTCGAGCAGGCGGGTCTTGACGGGCGGCTCGTGATCCTTGCCGAGTAGCTCGACCAAGATGCTTCGTGATTCGGGCATTTTGTCGATCAAGATTTCGAGCACTGCTTCGACTTGGTCGGCCGGAACCTCGTCGACGGCGTCGCGCAAAAACTCGAGGCTAAAGCCTGCCTGCTTGCGAATATAGGCCATGATGTCGCCGCGGGCGTCCTCGGCCAACTCCCAGCCGAGCACCGTCACCAGGTTCATCGAAGCCTTCTCGAGATGCAGCGCGTCGAACATCTGCAGGATGGCACGGCGCTGTCGCTTGTCGCCGGTGGCGACCTGCTTGACGAGGGCGCTCATGCGCTGCTGGGTGAAGCAGTCCTTGACGATAGCCTTCAGTTCGCCGGTGACCTCGGGGGCGAAGCGGTCGCGCCAAGCGTGAATGATCTTGAGGAAGTTGAGCGCCTCCCAGGGCTCGTCGGTCTCGACGAGCGCCCCCATCACCTCGCCGATCTGATCGACGCACTCGCGTCGCAGCCCCGGCTTGGGTTTGGCTCCCAGCAGTGCCGAGAGCATCTCGCCTTCACGGTGCTCGAGTTCCCGGTGCTCGGTGAAGCCGCGCTTGAGGTCGAGCAGGTGCTGTTGCGCGCGCTCATCGAGTTGGAGGAATTGGCGCGAGCCCACCTCGAGCTTTTGCTGACGCTGGGCGCGCACCTGCATCTTGATCTGGAACTGCTCGCCCATCGTTCCCGACGCTGCGCGCGCTTGCTCTTCTTCGATGTTCTCGAAGGCATCGTTGAACATCTCCTCGATCATCTCGCGCTCTTCGGCGGTGTCGCGGTCGCGGATGTCGGCGTCGATGCCCGCAAGTGCGGCCAGCGATTCGTCGATGGCCTCGAAGGCGATGTAGCTGAAGTTGGACTCGAAGAGCAGGGTGACCGCGTCGGTCGACATATCGGTGGGATCGACGAGGATATTCAAGATCTCGACAAATCGGCGGAGCTCGGTGCGTTCGAGTCCTGCCAGAAGGTGGATCAGAAAGACGCCGTCACGACTAAGCGCGAAGCAATAGTCCTTGGGCTCGTCAGTCTCCCAGACGGCCTCGTCAGTGCCCGACAAAACGAGCTCGTGCGGGTCGACCTGCACGGTCAACCGGTCGTTGAGCTCGAAGTACTCGTACAGCGAGTCGTAGGTCTTGGCGACGGCCTGCTCGACGACCGGATGGCCGGCAGGGTAGCCGGTCAAGAGAGTGCTCATCCGGTCGATCTGGGAGAAGAATCGTCGCGCCAGGCGAAGCTCTTCTTTCATTTCGGGGGTGAGCTGAATCTCCGATTCCGCAAGGGCATCGGTACTCTGCATCGGAGTCTCCTGAAGATGCTGTCGGAAAGTCGTTGGTCCACACCTTAGTTTCGAGGGCGCGCGAGTGTCAATTGGCACCCGCGCGCCACGGGCGGCTCATTTAACGCACCACGTCGCGGTACTCGTAGATCGCCAGGTTGCGTTGCCGGTCCTTGCCGACATATTCGACGTCGAACTGCTTCGAGATTTTGATGAGCTCTGCGTTGCTCAAGTATTTGGCGCGCAGCCCCTTGGGGTCGACCAGCAGATACCAGTTGCCTTCGGGGAGGCCTGCTTGGCGCGCCTCGACGAGTTGAGAGTGGCCCATCGGCTCGCGCTTGACGTTGACGACTCGGCGCTCGACACAGTCGATGGTCTTGGCCACGCGTCCCTCGGGAGAATAGCGTGTGATGGTAAAGGTGTCGACGCCGCACGGCGAGGACGGCTCGGCTTGGGCGGGCTCACTGGTGCTGCGCACCACCTGCGAGTGTTGCTGAGTCGTCCCGTCGGTTTGCGGGGATTCTTTGAACTCGACGACCTGTGCCTTGGCCTCCGGTTCTTTCTCGACGACCACCTTTCCTTCTTCGGCTGCGTAGTTGTACGCGCACGAAGAGGAAAGGGCGACGGTGGCGGCAAGGGCAACACAGATGGAAAGAAAGGAGCGGTTTGTCAGTCGGTTTCGCATCATCAGACGACCGGTGTAGGTTAAGTGACAAGATATGCGGTGCATGGTATCCGAAGCCGCCAAGTTGCGCAAAATTCCCCAGTCGGCGCAACGTGTGGAGCGTCGCCACGACGCGCCGTCCAATAACCGCGCCGTCCAATAAAGTGGGATGACACGTGGGCAAGCTCGAAAAACGTATTGTGTGGGGCGTCATCTTGGGCGCGGTCGTCTACGCCGGCATCGCACTGTTTAGCGATGTGAGCGAGCTTCTCGACCACTTGGCCACCTTTCCGCTTGCTGTCATGGCGGCAGCCCTGGGGCTGTCGGTGCTCAACTACGGGTTTCGCTTCCTCAAGTGGCACGCCTATCTGGGCCGGTTGGGGTTTCGCATTCCGGCCGGCTCGAGCCTCAATATCTTTTTGGCGGGCATGGTCATGTCGGTCACGCCCGGAAAGGTCGGCGAGGTGCTCAAGAGCTTGCTGCTCAAGGAGCGCCACGGGCTGCCGGTGGCCAAGACGGCACCTGTGGTTCTCGCCGAGCGCATCACCGATTTGCTCGGGCTCTTTGTCATCGCCGGCATCGGCATCACGACCTTCGACTACGGCCGATGGGCGTTCGGCGTCAGCCTGGGGCTGGTCCTCGCCCTCATCCTCGTGCTGAACCGTCCCTCGCTAGTCGGCGCTCTGCTCGACCTGTGTGAGAAGCTTCCGCTGGTCGGCGGTTTGCGCCCCAAGCTCGAAGATGCCTACGCGTCGACGCGCCGACTTCTGGGGTGGAAGCTGTTGTCGTGGACCACCCTGATCAGCGTGATCGGCTGGTCGATGGAGGCGTTGGCCTTTTATCTGATCCTCGACGCGCTCGGCGCTCAGCACGCAGGTATCGAACTGGCTGCCTTTGTCTTCTCGATGACCACCATCTTGGGCGCGGTCAGCTTTCTCCCGGGCGGCCTCGGGGTGACCGAAGGCAGCATGATCGGGGTGTTGATGGTCATGGCCGTCTTCGCCGAGCAGTCCAGCGCGGCAGCCGCTACTTACCTGATACGTTTCGCCACACTCTGGTTTGGCGTCGTCGTCGGATTCGTGGCGCTGATTTGGTTTCGCGCTCGAGAGCCGGAGCCTGAATCACTCGATTCTTGACGTCACCGACCTCGTTCTGACCTTCGGCGGGTCCCGGACTGGCACATCTGCAGCATCGCTTCTTTGTATGTGTGTCCGTTTGCGACTCGCCACTCCGTCTTGGGATCGTCGCGCAGTCCTTGTGCATGGGCGAAAGAGCGTCACGAAATCCTCCAGATCGACACCCAAGGGAGACCTCCATGTTTTGCCACGTCAAGGAACTGCAGTTCGATGTTCACGTCGAAGAGCCCGATCCGCGTTTTGCCAGCCTCCTGCTCGAGCAATTCGGCGGCGGTAACGGTGAGCTCAAGGCTGCCATGCAATATTTCGTGCAGGCCTTTAGCTGCAGGAAGCCGTACCCCGAGAAATACGACCTGCTCATGGACATCGCCACCGAGGAGCTCAGCCACCTCGAGATTGTCGGGGCGACGATTACGATGCTGCTCGATGGGATCAACGGCGAGCTCAAGGACGCCGCCAACAATGTCGAGTGGGTCGACATCATGAACGACAACGCCAAGAAGGAGCAGTTCATCCATGAGGCGGTCATGGACCCGCAGTTCTTGTCACTCAGTGGCGGCGGCCCCAAACTGTCGGACAGCCAGGGCAACCCGTGGACGGCCAACTACGTGACCGCCAACGGTGACCCGACGGTCGACCTTCGCTCGAATATTGCGGCCGAATCACGGGCGAAGATCGTCTACGAATACCTCATGCAGTTTACCGACGACCCCGGTGTCAAAGACACACTGGGCTTTTTGATGACTCGCGAAATTGCGCACTTCAAGCAATTTCAGGCAGCCCTCGAAGATATTCAGCCCAACTTCCCTCCCGGGGTACTGCAGGGAGACCCGCGCTTTACCCACAAGTACTTCAATATGTCGAACGGCGAAGACGTGCGTGGGCCGTGGAACCAGGGCCAAGGCCCCTGGCAGAACGGTGAGCAGTGGGAATACATCGAAGATCCGGTCAATCAAGTCGTCAGCTCACAGGGGCAAAAGAGCGCCAAGGCCGGGGGCGACAAGAAATCGTCCAAAGAGGCCAAAAAGAAGAGCCAAGAGTTGAGCAAGCAGCGCAGCCAAGAGATCAAGCAAAGTATGTCGAAGAAGGGCAAAAACTGGTCTGACTACAGCGCTTCGCGTGCGTCCCAACCCGGCTCGCCGTCTGGCGACCGCGACAAGCCGCGCCAGCGGCCCTCCTGAGGCGGTTGGCCGGCGCCGTGTGCATCGATGACCGCAGCAATTCGCCTCGGTGCGAGTTGCTGCGGTCGAGGCTTGACCGAAACGCTTATGCTTCACTAACTTGGGCGGGCCGAACCTCACCCGTGCGCCTGCCCACACCCGGCAGGCCCGCAGTTGCAGTTTTCAGGACACGGAGAGTCAATCGATGGCTACGGCGCTCAAGGAGTGCTCGGTCTGCGATAAGCAGTTTTTGGTCAAGTTTCGCTACCAGATCGAGCGCACGAACAACGGAGTCGAGTACTTCTGCAGCCAGAAGTGCCGCCAGGACAACACCGCCGAACGCGGTGAAGTGGAGTGCTCGGCTTGCTCGAAGAGCTTCGAACCCAAGTACGCTTTCCAGCAGGCCACTCAGAACGGCAAGACCGTCTACTACTGCAGCATGGAGTGTCGGAAGCCGTCGGTCTCCGACTACCGGCGCAGAGCCGTCAAAAATGACGAAGGGGCCATGCGCATCGCCGTGCTCAACCAGAAGGGCGGCACGGGCAAGACGACCACCACCGTCAATGTCGGCGCCGGACTCGCGGAGGCAGGCTACCGGGTGCTGATTATCGACGTCGATAGTCAGGGCCACGTGGGAGTCAGCCTCGGGGTCGGCGGCAAAAAAACGCTCTATCACGTCCTTGTTGAGGAGGCTTCGCTCGACGAATGCATCGTCTCGGCGCGGCCCAACCTCGACATCCTGCCGGCTGACGACACCCTCGCCTCGGCCGAGATCTTTTTGGCCCGCCTCGACGACGGGCGCGACAAGCTGCTTCGAAAGCGCCTGCTCGACCAGCAGCAAGACTACGACTTCGTGCTGCTCGATTGCGGCCCGAGCCTGTCGCTGCTCAATATGAATGCGCTGACCTTCGCCGAACACCTGATCGTGCCGGTGGCCTGTGACTTCCTGAGTCTCGTCGGCGTCAAGCAGGTCATGAAGACCCTCAAGAATATCAACCGTGTGTTGATGCACCCCATCAGCATCTTGGGGATCCTGCCGACCTTCTACGACATGCGCAACAACATCAGCGACGAGGCGGTCAAAACCCTCAAGGGCCACTTTCACGACAAGGTGCTGCCGCCGGTGCGCGTCAATACCCGCCTCAAAGAGGCGCCCAGCGAGGAGCAGACCATCTTTGAATATGCCCCCGAGAGCCGTGGCGCCACCGATTACCGACGTCTGGTCAAGTGGCTGGTCAAGCAACAAGAGCGGCGACTGCAAGCAACCGCTTGAAAGCCGGTCAGAATTGACGAGGTATCCCTTACGGGATAACATCGGCGAACGGCTAGCGCTCCCGCATGACTGAGCCCGAGAAGGCCGTCACCAGACGTGCTTAAATCGGCCAGGAGGACGTAAATAGATGTTCCGAGCAAAGATTACGCTGACTTTCGTCATTCTGACGTCGCTTTTGTTGGGCGGCGTTTACTTGATCATGACTGGCAGTATTGCCAGCTCATTCGAGCAGGATGCCGAAATTGCTGTTCGACGCGCCGCGACCATCGAGGAGCAGTCGATGCGTCTCGACGAGTTCGCGCTTATCGAAAAAGCCGAGTTTACGGCCGTCGACAAGCAGTTGTATCGGCGTATGCTCCTCGAGGAAGATCCGCAGTTTCTCGAACAACTCGAGGCCAAGTACCCGCAGGCCAACAACGCGGTCGACGTGCGACACTTGGCCGTGTACGACGAGCCGCTGACCGTCGACAAGATTCGACTGCAGGACGTCGCCAAGACCAGCTCGGGGAAGCGTAATCTGAACCTTGGCCTTTACGAGCGCCGCCCGGCGCTCCCCGACCTGTTTCTGATCATCGACCAGAACGGCAAGGGCGTGGCGGCTTTGGGCAAGGATAACTACAAGTGGTACGGCGATAACGTCGCCGAGAAGTACCCGATTATCCTGGAAGCTATCAAAGACAACGAGACCAAGACCACCATGTGGACCTGGTCTTGGAGCGAGTCGGACGACGCGAACTTCTACCGCGTCGCCATCGTTCCCATTCGCCCGGACCCGTCGAAGCCGGCCGCCGGTGTGGTCGTGACTGGTAACCCCATCGGCGACGGCGTGGCCAAGCGCACCCAGCGCCTCATGGCGGGTATCACCACCAAGGGTGACGACATCGACACCGTCGACCGCGCCGACCTCGAAGCGGCTCCGGCCGTGGCGTTTTTCCACGGCGAGCGCATCGTCGGCTCGACATTTTCGACCCCGCAGGAAGACTCGCTGAAGCAATCGGCGTTCAAAGACGCCAAAATTCTCGAAAGTGACAACCCCGAGCAGCTCCTCGAGCTCGAAGTTGACGGCGAGCCGTACGTCGGGGTCGTTCGCTACTTTACCGGTGAATTCGAGCAGCCCGACAAAGCTAACAAGTCCGGGTTCATTGTGCTCAGCAGCCTGCAGTACGCCACCAAGCCCGTCGGGTTGGCCATGACCAACATCTGGCTTCTGGGGGGCGCCATCTTGCTGGTGGGCCTCATCGCGTTGCTCTTCTTTATCCAGAAATTCGTCAAGCCGGCCGAGACCATCGAGCAGGGCATCGGCGAGATTCTGGCGGGCAACAAGGACTACGTCTTCGAACTCCGCGACGAACACCCCATTTTCACCAGCATCGTCCAGGGCCTCAACTTGATGAGTGCCTACCTTCAGGGTAAGCCGATGCCCGACGACGCTGAGAAGCTCGAGGGCTGGGGCGAACTCATCGGCGACAGCGGCGGCTCGAGCGGTGGACCCGCCAAGGTCACCGGTGTGCAGATGCCCGGCATGGGTGGCGGCTCCAAGAAAGACGACGATCCCACCGACGGCACCACCTGAGTCGGTACGAACCCAAACGGGAAACGAACTCTTGCAACCTCGCGTTCAGACCGGTCTCGACCGCCTGCTCGCCGACCAGAAGCGCCTCGAGGCGCTCTCTGGCGCGCGGGTGGGCCTCCTCGCCAACCCCACGAGCGTCACCAGCACTCTCGAGCACGCCATCGACGCCCTGCAGAAGCGCGGCGTCGAGCTCGTGCGCCTCTTCGGACCCGAGCACGGTGTGCGCGCCGAAGCCCAGGACATGGAGGCGGTCGAAGAGAGCAGCGACCCCATCTCGGGGATTCCCACTGTCAGCCTCTACGGCTCGACCTACGACAGCCTGCGCCCAACCCAGGACCAGCTCGCCGATCTCGACATCGTCTTGGCGGATATCCAAGACATCGGCGCACGGTACTACACCTACGCCTACACCGTCGGCTTGATGATGGAAGCCTGCGGCAAAGCGGGCGTCGAGGTTTGGGTGCTCGATCGTCCCAACCCGATCAACGGCGAGGCGGTCGAGGGCAATATCGTACGCGACGAAGCACGCTCCTTCGTGGGCATGCAGCCGCTGGCCGTGCGCCATGGCATGACGCTCGGCGAGCTGGCCCACTTCTTCAATCGCTTTTGCGGATGGGAGTGTGACCTCGAAGTGGTCGAGATGCGCGGCTGGCACCGCGAGATGTGGTACGACGACACGGGCCTTCCATGGGTGATGCCCAGCCCGAATATGCCCACCCTCGACACTGCCACGGTCTACCCGGGGCAGTGTCTGCTCGAGGGCACAAACGCCAGCGAGGCGCGCGGCACGACCCGCCCATTCGAGCTGTTCGGAGCTCCCTGGGTCGACGCAGTCGAGCTTCGCGAACAGCTGCGAGGTTTCGACCTCCCGGGGTGCCGCTTTCGCCTGGCGTCGTTCCGCCCGATGTTCCAGAAGCATGCCAACACCACGTGCAGCGGGCTGCAGATCCACGTGACCAACCGCGAGACCTTCGAGAGCATCACGACCTCCTATGCCATCATGAGCGCGATGCTCCAGCAGTCCGACGAGTTCGCCTGGCGCACCGAGGCGTACGAGTTCGTCGACGAACAGCTCGCGATTGACCTGCTCTTGGGGGATCCGAAGTTGCGTGAAGCTCTCGAAGCGGGCGAAGACCCCGTCGAGGTCGCGCGCACCCACGACCCCGCGGTCGAAGAGTTCGCCGAGCGTCGCCGCAAATGCCTCCTGTACGAGTGAATCGCCGTGGCCACCCAGCGCAAGCAAATCGGCCTGTATGGCGGGAGCTTCAACCCGCCGCACGTTTGTCACACGCTCACGACGGTGTGGGCCCTGCAGACGCATCGCCTCGACGAGGTATGGTGGGTCCCCACCTATCAGCACGCCTTCGAGAAGTCGCTCGTCTCTTTCGAGCACCGCAAGGCGATGTGCCGACTCGCCCTCGATCACATCGAGGGCGTCAGCATTTCGGAGATCGAGCGTGAAATGGGCGGCGAGAGCCGCACCGTCGATACCGTGCGCGAGCTGCGTGAGCGACACCCCGACCACGACTACTCGCTCATCGTCGGCAGCGATATTCTCGAAGAAGCACATCGCTGGAAGAACTGGGAAGGCCTCATGGAGATGGTCGACCTGATCGTCATCGGCCGCAAGGGCCACCAGGTCAATACCGAGCCGGACAGCGCCGAGTTTCGTTTACCCGACATCAGCTCGACTGACACACGCAAGGCGCTGCGAGACGGCAATTACGCGCCCCTTCGCTACTGGTTGTCACGCGATGTGATCGACTACATCGCCGAGCACGAGCTCTACCTCGATGGCTGAGGCGACGGACATATCCGAGTTTTCCAGACGGCGCTGGGCCATTATCGGCGCCGGGCGCGTCGGCAAGACCCTGGGGCTGCTGGCCAGACGGCTGGGCATCGACGTCGTCGCGACGTGGAACCGCACCGAAGAGGCGGCCCGTGGCGTCGAGGAATTGCTCGCGCCGGGCCAAGCTCGCCACGAACCTCTCGGCACCGTTGCGCACGAGTTGCTCGAGCCCGCCGACGTGGTGTGGGTGACAGTGATCGACTCGGTCATCGGCGAGACCGCACGAGAGATTGCCGCTGCGATCCACCCCGAACAGTTCGTGTTGCACACGTCCGGGAGCCTCGGCTCCGGGGTTTTGACCGAGGCCGGCGTATCCTCGCCCGTCGCCTCCCTCCATCCGTTACAGGCTATCACCGATTCCCAACGCGCTGTCGACGTGCTCGCGGACGTCGCCTGGAGCGTCGAAGGCGACGCCCCTGCGGTCGCCTATGCGAAGTGGCTGATGGGCCAGATCGACGTCGAGCCCGTCGAGATCGACTCGTCGAAGAAGACGCTGTACCACGCCTCCGCGGTGACCACGGCGAATCTGCTCGTGGCGTTGATGGACGCTGCGTTTCAGATGGGGGAGGCGGCCGGCATGAGCCGCGAGGAGGCGAGGGCGATGATGCTTCCGCTGGCGCGTTCTTGCGTCGAGAATCTCGAGCGACAAACCACCGCCCAGGCATTGAGCGGGCCGGTAGCGCGCGGTGATCAGGAGACGATCGACCGCCACGTTGCCGCGCTCGACGCGCTGGGCGATGAGGAGTTGGTGCGGATTTATCAGGTGCTGACGGGCAGGGCCAAGCGCCTCAAATAGCCACGCAGACGACTTCGTCGCCGTGAATCTCCACGCGCATCGTGTCCCCACGCGATACTTCTCCCGACAAAATCAATCGAGCCACGGCTCCCTCGACCAGACGTTGGATCGTCTGGCGCATGGGGCGTGCACCCAACTCCGGGTTGAATCCGCCGTTGTCGATGAGGTGGGCAATGACGCCGTCGTCGAATTCCAGATCGATGCCGCTCTCTTCGTGCAGTCGTTCGCGACTGTCTTCGAGCTGCAGGCGCGCGATCCCGGCGACCTCTTTACGCGTGAGCGGCATAAAGACGAGCTTTTCGTCGATGCGGTTCCACAACTCGGGCGTGAAATGCTTCTGGGCCGCATCACGCACTTTGTCGGTGGTCTCCAAGCGGTTGGCTTCGTCGTCGCGGTCGCTCTTGCCAAAGCCGATGCGCCCACGTGAGGTGCGCTTGGCTTGCTCGCTGAAGACATCCGCGCCCAGGTTGCTCGTCATGACGATGACCGTGTTCGAGAAGTCGACGGTGCGGCTTCTCCCGTCGGTCAGCTGACCCTCGTCGAAGAGCTGCAACAAGATGTTGAGCACGTCGGGGTGGGCCTTCTCGATCTCGTCGAGCAACACGATCTGATACGGGCGGCGGCGTACGGCTTCGGTGAGTTGGCCGCCTTGCTCGTATCCCACATACCCGGGAGGCGCTCCGACCATGCGGCTGACGGAGTGCGCCTCCATGAACTCGGACATGTCGAGGCGGACCACTGCGTCGCGGTCATGGAACAAGAAGTCGGCGAGAACCTTGACCATCTCGGTCTTGCCCACGCCGGTCGGGCCCAAAAATAGGAGGCTTCCGATGGGGCGCCGGCCCCGGAAGCCGGCGTAATTGCGCCGGATGACGTCCGAAATGGACTGCACGATGTGCCGGTGCCCAACAATGCCGTCGGCGAGGTACGACTCCATGTTCAGGAAGCGCTCGCGGTCGGTCTGTGTGAGACGCTCGACCGGAATGCCGGCCATTTCGGCGACAATCTCGGCGACGAGGGGGCGGTCGACCTGCTTTTGACCGGTGCGCGCGGCGCGGCTGCCGGCCAGGTCGAGCACGCCAATGGCCTTATCGGGCAGTCGGCGCTGATAGATGTAGCGATGGCTCAGGCGCACGGCCGCATCGAGAGCCTCGTCGGCATAGCGCACCTCGTGGTGCTTCTCGTAGTGGCCGCGGATGCCGCCGGCAATATGACGCGCGGTGGCCACATCGGGCTCTTCGACGAAGACCATGCCGAAGCGGCGCTCGAACGCCGGATCGGACTCGACGAACTGGCGGAACTCGTCGTTGGTGGTCGCGCCAATGCACGGAAAGCGGCCGCGGGCCAGGGCGGTCTTGAGTTCGCCGGCCGCGTCGGTGCCGTCACCGCCGGCGCCGGCGGTCATCCAGGAGTGCAGCTCGTCCAAAAAGACGATCACGTCGCCTCCTGCCTGCTCGACCTCGTCTTTGATGCCGAGGAGTCGCTCGGAGAACGAGCCGCGAAGGTGCGTGCCGCTGAGGATGCGCCCCAGCTCGAGCTCGATGATCGCGCGCTTGCCTAGACGGTTGCCGGCGTTGGCGAGCTTGACGAACTCGCGCGACAGACCTTCGACAATGGCGGTTTTGCCCACGCCGGCCTCGCCGACGAGCACGGGGTTATTCGAGCGGCGTTTGCCGAGGATGTCGATGAGTTGGAGGATCTCTCGGTCGCGCCCGACCACGCGGTCGATCTGGCCACGGGCGGCTTGGGCGGTGAGGTTGCGGCCAAATTTGACCAGGTTCGGATACTGCTCCGGGTCGAGATCGTACGACTGAGCCAGCCCCTCGTCGGGCTCGAGCGGATCATCGAAGCGCACGTTGTCGACCGTCGAAGATTCTTCGGCGAGCGACGCGGCGCCGTCGGCCTCGGGAACCTCTGGGAGTTCGTCGGAGCTCGCCTCGTCGACGGCTTCACTCGCTTCGGAGTCGTCGGCAACGGCTCCCTGCGGGGCCGCGAACTCATCGCTGACCGGGCCGGCTTCGTCGCGCACCTCGTCGTTCTTGCTGAAGAGCCTCGCGGCCAGATTCTGAGCGGTCTGACGCGCATCCTCGATCGCTTCACCCGCGCTGGGCGGCGTCGTCATCGACGCTTCGTCAACGTCGTCCGAAGGCGCGTCCGGCGCTTTGGCTTGGGGTCGCTTCGTCGGCTTGCCCTTCTTGGACTTGGATTCGCTGGGCTTCGAGTTGCCCGGTTTGCTCTTGCTGCGCTTGGTGCGGCGCGGCTTGAGGCGACGCGCCTGTCGGGGGCGCGGCGGCTCGTCCGTCGGGGTGCGCCAGGAGCCGGAATCCTCGGGGCCGGCTTGCTCGGCCACCGGTTCGGTCGTCTCGACGATATTGCGTTCGATGGCCGCCTTTCTGCGGCTCGGATCGGCGATGCCCAGCGACGGGTGAAAGCCGATGGGGCTGGGGGCGTCTTCGCTTCGCCGCTGCTTCTTCTTGCTCACCGCCGGTCGGGTGGTCGTGGCGGTTGTGGTGCTCAGAGTGCGAAAACGGCGGGGCAGCGGCGTCGAGCCAGTGGCGTAGCTCATCACCGAGGCGCGAATGGCGCTCACGTTGATGCCGGCGTCCTTGAGCAGTTCGACAGCCTGGCTCGACGACTCGCGCACGAGCGCTGCCAAGAGGTGCAGGCTGCTCATCGCCTCGGCGCGCGAGCCCGACGCGATGCGCTCGCCGCGCTGGTAGATCCGGTCGAGAATCGCCGGCGCCTCGTCGGAGGCGCCCGACAGCTTTTCGAGCAACTTATCGACCGTGACGTTGCGGTCCTCTAAGAAGACCGCCGCGCGGTTGGGCACGGTAAACAGCGCGAGCAAAAGGTGCGCAGACGACAGCGTCTGCTCGACGCGATCGGCGATATCGTTGGCCTCGTCGATAACATCGCCGAGTTCACGGCTCAGAGGTAGACTCATCCTTGTCTTTGCCTCCAAATACGGCGGGAGACACCGATGCTCCAAGGAGCAATTTGGGTGAGCATCGGCAGCAATAATGACAGCAAATTTGGGCTCGCCGAAGGTAGCACAGCCGTCGAAAATTCGTAAAGCTGAGATGGCAGCAACGAGCGTGGCCGAACCTCTTAAATACGCCTTGATCCGATGGCGCAGGTGAGGCACAAGAGCGCTGACCCAGTTGTACAGCTTCAACCCATAACGCTGCGGAGAAGATCATGACCACGAAAGTGATCGTCGAGACCGACAAAGCGCCCAAAGCCATCGGACCCTACTCGCAGGCTGTCGGCTTCAATGGACTGCTGTTTTGTTCCGGGCAAATCGCCATCGACCCGGAGACTGACGAGATCATCGACGGCGGTGTCGAAGCCCAGACGGCGCGCGTCATGGCCAACCTGTCGGCGGTGCTCGATGCACGCGGACTCGATTTCAGCCACGTCATTCGCACGACCATTTATCTGAAGAACATGACCGACTTCGACAAGGTCAACGATATCTACGGTCGTTTCTTCGATTCGAACCCGCCGGCACGTGCCACTGTCGAAGTGTCGCGCCTGCCCAAAGACGTGCTCGTCGAGATCGACATGATCGCGGCGGTGCCCGAGCCCAAGAAGGAACAGGGCGACGACACCGAAGAGTGACGAAAGTAGCCTAAAGCTGCTATCGTGGCGGCACCGGGAATGAAACGGTGAGGATCAACCGTTTCGGCTACAGAAGAACCTAGCTTCTATCACATCCCCATCCGGTGTCGCCGAATGAAGTTACCTGGAGACAATCGGGTCCGACGCGTTGTGCTCGTGGTCAGCGCTGCGCTTTTTGTGGCGGCTTGTGCCAGCGTCGCGACCCAAATGAGCGTCGAGGAGCCCGACCCGACTGCGCACTCGGGAGATCTGCGAGTCGAGCGGGCGCCGCAACCGCCGCCGTTTGTGCCGCCCCCCGAGCCTGCCGGCGAGTTCTGGGCGATGCCCGACGTCGAGCAGCGACAGCCGGCTTTTCCTTTCCTGCCCGGAGAGTCGCAAGAGGCGAGCCGTTCGGTGGCCGACGTCACCCACGGCTGGCTCATCAACGCCAAGCGCATCCCCCAGCCTCACCCGCACCTGCAGACGCTATCGGTCCAATACACCCGCGGGCTCAACTACACCTCCGACCAGATGCTCGCGTTGCTCGAGAGCGCCGGGGCGCACGTGGCCAAGGAGTTTCCGGGGACCGTGCTCCATCTGGGCAATTTCAGCGCGCAAGGTGGAGGGGATATCCCCTATTCGGTGTCGCATAACTCGGGCCGCGACGGCGACCTCGGCTTCTTCGTGGTCGACGAGGCCGGCGATCCGGTAGCGCCGCCCGATCTGTTGCCGCTCGACGAAAACGGCCGCTACGAAGGTGAGGAAGGGACATTCGTGTTCGACGCGCCCCGAAACTGGGCGCTCGTCGAAGGGATGATCGAGTCGGATGCGGCACAGTTGCAGTACATCTTCATCTCCGAGCCGCTCAAGCGCATGATCTTGGACGCGGCGCACGAGCAGGGCGCTTCGAGTGACACCATCGAAAAAGCTGAAGTGCTACTTCACCAGCCCGGGGGAGCGCTTCCGCACAACGACCACTTTCATATTCGGATTTACTGCTCCGAGATCGACGTGGCTTCGGGGTGCCGAGACTACGGGCGCAAGCTCTCCGGCTACGAGTCGCACTGGAGGTCGAAGCGAAAGGCGACCAAAGCAGCGTTGGTGGCGCTCGGGGCGACCGACGCTTCGGTGCGGCTGGCAGCCGTTCGCCGGCTCGCGCTTCTGAAAGCGCGAAAGCACGCCGGAAAGATTGCTGCGCGTCTTGACGACGACAACCCACAGGTGCGTGCCGCGGCGGCGCGCGTTCTCAGTCAACTCGGTCGTGGCGACAAGGCCATTGCGGAGAGACTTGCGAAAGAAGAGGACGCCCAGGCCCTCGTCGAGATGATCGGCGCGCTGGGCGAGCTCGGCGGAAGGACGGCCATGGATGCGCTGGCGGCGCAACTCGAGTCGCCTCGGCCCATCGAGCTCCCCGGTGCTCTCGAAACGGACGCACGCGCATTTGTCGCCGAGGCGCTCGTCCACACCGAGAGCGCCAAGCCTGTACCCCATCTGATCGCTGCGCTGCAGAGCGACCACGCCGATGTGCGCCTGAGCGCCGCGCGCGCCCTTCGAATCCTGACCAACCACCGCCATGCCGAAGACGCGGAGTTTCGCGACGACGCACTCGCCGCCGAAGCCGCGACGCGCTGGCAGACGTGGTACGAGGAGAACGGCGACAAGGGCCGCGATGATTGGTTGGCGTGCGGCTTCAAGGACGCCGGCTACGAGGTCGAGCGTTTGAGCGTCAAGCACGTGTGGGACCTGTGCCGCGCGGTCGCGGACGCCGATCACCTCAGCTACAACGCTCAGCGCGTGCTGATGCGCATCTCGGGTCGTGAGCCGGCGAGTTTGAGCTGGCCCAAGCACGACGCAAACTTCTATTGGCGCCGCTGGTTCGAGCGCAGGTGGAGACGCTTCGGCGCTCCGCCGATTCCGCAGGAGCTGTCGACGCTTCGGTAGGCCGGCGTTGTCGTCAGTTGTCGCCTCCACCCAACAGGCCACTCTGCGAGGAAAGCCGCCGGTTTACATGCTCGGACGGACGGGGTAGAATTTTTCAAAGATAGCACCCTGATTATCATCATGAGCCGGGTTTAAATGTTGCATCGACACGCTTTTACCGGGCGGTTCGCGCGCGCTGCCATGGCGCTGGTGGCGGCCACGCTCGTCGCTCTCGCCGTCGGTTGTGGAGACGAACTCGACCCCACCGAGCCGGAAGGGGCCTACTACATCTTTCGAAACGCGCTCCTCAAAGGCGACGCCGAGACGGTGTGGAAACGAACCGACGACACCACCAAAGCCTATTTTCAGCAGCGCTACGAGCAGCTCGAGGAGATGGACGAGACCATCGAGCGCTACCTTCCGCAGACCGACCACAAGATCGCTCGCAAACAATCGGGCACGATCCTGTTGGATGAGGTCGATGGCGGCAAAGGGCTGTTCATGAAGGTCTTCCAGCCTAAGAACCTTCCCGACGAACAAGCCATCAAAGTCGGCTCCGATATCGACGAGCTCAAGGTCGCCGAGGACGATTCGGCTGCCAAAGTGGTCACCCGCGCCGGCCAAGAGTACGTGCTCAAAGCGGACAAAAAGACCGAGGAGTGGCACGTGATGCTGGTGCGTTCGAGCGACAAGGTCGACGGGGCGTTTGGGTGGCTCGAGGCCAACGAGTCGGCCCTGCAGCAGACCGTCGAGGATCTGATCGCCGAAGAGCGCGAGAAGCGCGAAGCGATTATCGCCGAGTTGATGAACAAAAAAGAGTAGGGCGGCGCGCTGACCGCCAACCTCGCTTCGAGCCGGAAGCACTACATGAGTGACGAAGAGCATATCCCAGATCTGACCAACGGTATCCAGCCGGTGGCCCCCGACGAAGAGACCAACGAGAACACCGGGCGATCGGTCTCGTTGTCGGCTTCGCAGGCTGCTCCGAGCGGCACCGGTACCGCCCCGCCGCAATCGACGCCGAAGAAGAAAAAGTCGGACGACCCCTTTATCGGTCGGCGGCTCAAGGGGACTTACGAGCTCGAAAAGAAGGTCGGCGAAGGCGGCATGGGTAACGTCTACGTGGCGACCCAGTACCCGCTCGAGCGTGAGGTCGCCGTCAAAATCCTCAAGCTCAGCGACAGCAACCCGGAGGGCGAGCACTACTTCATGCGGGAGGTGAAGGCGATCAATATGCTTCGCCACCCGAACATCATCAACGTCGTCGACTTCGGCAAAGATGAGCAGACCGGGACGCTGTTCCTGGTCATGGAGTTCCTGCCCGGGCAGACGCTCAAGCGGATCATCAAAAAGGAGTTTCCGCTCGACCCGGTCCGCATCTGTCAGATCGGCATTCAGACGCTCAATGCGCTCGAATCGGCTCACGAAGCGGGCATTGTCCACTGTGACCTCAAGCCGGCCAACATCATGGTCGAGCGCGTCGCCGGACAGAATGATTTCATCAAGGTCCTCGACTTCGGTATTGCCAAGGTCAAAGAGCCGGGGATGGAGGTCGGGCCGTATACCCAGCAAGGCAACATCGTCGGCACGTTCGACTACATGAGCCCCGAGCAGATCATGCGCAAAGATCTGGACGGGCGAAGTGACCTGTGGTCGCTGGGCGTCATCCTCTACGAGATGCTCACCCGCAAGCGGATCTTCCACGACAAAGACGCCGTCAGCATCATCGGCCGGGTCATGCAGATGCCGCTGCAGCCACCGTCGAGCCACGTCGACGGGGTGCCCAAGATCCTCGACCAGATCGTCATGAAGGCGATGGAGCGCAACCTCAACGAGCGCTTCAAGTCGGCCGACCACATGCGCAAGGCGCTGCAAAAAGCGGCGCGCCAGCTCGAGGAGCACGGGCCCGCCGGCGGCGGGTTCGACCTGTACGACGACACTGGCAACACGGGCGCGGGCACCGGCTCGCTGGCTGATAGCGGGCTGGTGCAGGGCCAGTCGGGTAACCTGCAGTCCTCGCAGATGCTGTCGCGCTCGGGCACGATGAACCGCACCGGTCATACGGGACCGGCCGACACCGGCGAGACAAGCGCCACGAGCGCCAGCGCGCTCTTTACTCGCTCGGGAAGCTTCGGCTCGGACACTGGCCGCATGGGCACGAGTGTGGCGGCGGGGACCTCGGTGCTCGACCAGACCTTCAGCGTCGAAGAGCTCAAGGGAAGCCTGCTCGGCGAGAAGCGTAAGGTCGCCGTGCTCGCCCTCAAGCAACGCTCGAAGAAACGCGAAGGGGTCGACGCTGAAGAGCTCGCCCGTCGAAGCCGCCAGGAGGCCGCCGTCGTCAAAGAAGTCGTCGACCATTTCGACGGCGAGATCGACAGCTTCTTGGGCGGTACGTTCACGATTTTGTTCGGTGCGCGTCGTGCGCGTGTCGGCGACAACGTGCGCGCCTTGGAATGTGCCGTCGAAATCCAGAAGCGGCTCCGCGAGCTGCCTCACGGCGCCGAGCATATCGGCATCGGCCTGGTCTACGGGGACGTCTCCATCTCGAAGGCCAAAGATGGAAATGCCTACGGCGACGCCATCGACCGCGCGATCTCCATCGCAGGCAAGTCGACGCAAGCGGCGGTCTACGCCGACGAATCGATCGCCGACGCCACGCGCTCGCAAGTCAAATTCGACGCGCCGCGAAATATCGGGGGCAAAGAGGCCGCCGAGGTTCTCAAGATCACCAAGACCGCGGCGACCATGGAGGCCGAGGATGAAGAGCTCGATGATCTCGACATCTACGTGCCTCGCCCGGGAGTCTACGACCAGCTTTCGCGCCGGGCGGCCGACGTCAAAAACAAGGTCGGCGGCGGCGTAGCCATCTTGGGCGAGATGGGCGTCGGTAAGTCGAAGTTTATCGAGAAATATGTCGAGGCCCAGGGCGACGGCAAGTGGCAGGCCTTCATGGTCGGCGAGGACGAATCGCAGCGCCAGCAAGCCCTGGCGCCGGTGCGTGTCTGGATCCGAAAGATCGCCGAGACCTACCGCGACCCATCGCGTTTGGTGCGCAAGGCCTGCGAGAGCATCGGCCTGACCCAGCACGTCGATGATGTGGTGGCGCTGTATCTCGAGAAAGACTTGAGCGGCCGTGAAATCACCGTGCCGTGGCACTCGCAGCAGGAGTTCTCGCACTTTACCGCTGCGCTGCTGCATAAAATGGTGCGCTTTGCCCTCAAGAAGGGGCCGGTGATTCTGGCTATCGACGACGTGCCGGTCGACGACGAGCCGACCGTCGAGTTTTTGGACGGGCTGATCTCGCGCATCCAGAAGATGCCGGTGATGGTGCTGGTGACGCGGCGGATCCACGCCTCGATTCGCGATCACGGACTTCCGGGGAACTTCGAGGTCTTGCAGCTCGGCGGTTTTACCGAGAGCGAGTCGAAGCAGTTCATCTCTCAGCTCTTGGGTCACACCCCGCCGATGCGCATGGTCCAGCAGCTCCATATGCGATCGAGCGGAAACCCGGTCTTCCTCAAGGAGCTCGTGCGCTCCATTCGGCGCAATTCGGGCCCCGAGGGCCTGATGGATATCGACGGACTCGACCAGGCCGGCGTGCCGCTGAGCCTGCACGAGCTTTTGGCCGAGCGAGTCGATAATCTGACCGACGAGTTACGCGACCTGTTGCGTTTGGCCTCGGTTCTGGGCGAGAGCTTCCGCGAGGAGTGGTTCTTCCAGATCACGCCGTCGCACCTCAATCCGCGACAAAACCTCGAGGAGCTCGTTGCGCATAATATGCTTTCGGCGCGCTACGACTCGGTGGGCCGCATCAATTTGGCGTTCAACCCGCGCGCTCTGCGCAAGATCGTCTACGATCGGCTGCCCGACGAGACGCGCATCGAGATTCACTCGCGTGTCATCGAGTTTTTGGAGAGTGCCCCCGAAGTGGCCGCGGTCGACCCCATTGAAGTGCCGCTGATGCTCGCCTTCCACTATCGCTCGGTCGAAGGCCTCGAAGGCGCGGCCTACTACCTGCGTCAGGGCGGCGAGATGCTGCTCGACTTTTACGATTACGCCGGCGCGATCGAGCACTTTGAAGAGGCGATTGATCTGCTCGACGAGTCCGGGACTGCGGCGACCGCCGAGGTGCGCGTCAAAGTGCAGACCCAGCTTCTGGTCGCGCTGCGCGAGTCGGGGCGCATCGAAGACGCCCAGCGCATGATCGAGGATCTTCCCGAGCTCGAGCATTTGCCCGAGGAATGCCACGACGACTTGCTCTACGAGATCGGCATGACCGGGCTCGAAGCGGGCAGCATCGACAAGAGCATCCACGCGCTGCAACGCCTCAACGAGCGCGCCGTCGAGAAGGGGGATCTGAAGTCCGAGGTCAAGGCGCTCTTGGCTATCGCTCAGGTCTTCGAGAAGCAGAACCAGCTCGGCCAAGCCGCCGACGTGCTCATCCAGGTGCCTCAAAAGGTCGAGCAGATCGGTCAACTCGACTTGAGCGACCCGGACGATCGCAAGCTGTTTTGGACCGCCTACAATCAATTGGGCACGTTGTTCATTCGCCAAAAGAACTTCCAGAAGGCCCAGCAATTCCTCAACACCGCCTTGCAGCGGGCGCAGCAAATCGAAGACCACCGCGGCCTGGTCCGCGTACTGTCGAACCTGGGCGCGCTGTGCCTGAGCATGCGTGACGTCAAACGTGCGGAAAACTACTTCGATAACGCCCGCAAGGCGGCCGAAGGTGTCGGCGATCTGCTCAACCAGAGCCGAATCTTGACCAACCAGGGCATCACCTCGATGCAGACCAACCAGCTCGAAAAGAGCAAAAAGTACTTCAAAAAGGCCCGCTCCATCGCCGAGGAGATCGGCTGGTACGAAGGCCTGGCCGAACTCTCCATCCACATCAAGCGCCTCAAGCAGGCGCTCGGCTAAACCCCAGCCTGGGCGCGCCACAACGCGCCAGCGTCCTCCCACTCCCGAGTTGCCAACACGGGCACGTGCTTAGCTTCGAGCGTGCCCGTCCCTCGAGCGACTGGCACGAGGTGCCGCCTGAACAGAGCCCTTTCGACGGGTTCACGGCGGCGTTTCGTCTACACATCCAAGAGCCGCACTGCCGACGCTGCGTCGGCACGGTTTCATTATAGATTGGAGGACCTTATGGCCTCGAAGCTTCGCATCGCACTGGTCTCACCCTTGGCCGAGAGCGTACCGCCCAACATGTACGGAGGCACCGAACGGGTGGTCTCGTATCTAGCCGAGGAATTGGTGGGGCAGGGCCACGACGTCACCCTCTTTGCGAGCGGGGACTCCGAGACGAGCGCCGAGCTGGTCGATTGCTGCCCCAAAGCGCTGCGCACCGATCCCGACTGCCAGGACCCGCTGGTCTGGCACATGATGATGCTCGAGAAGGTCTATGGGCGCATCGATGACTTCGATATCGTGCACAACCACGTGCACTACCTTCCTTATTCGGCGATGCGCCGGATGCACAAGCCGATCGTATCGACGATGCACGGGCGCATGGACCTGCCCGAGTACGGCCCGCTGTACAACGAATTCAACGACATGCCGCTGGTGTCGATCTCGTACAATCAGCGCCGCCCGCTGCCCCAGGCCAATTGGGTCCAAACGATCTACCACGGCTTACCGATCGACCTGTACGACTACGACCCGCTGGGCGGCGATTACTTGGCGTTTGTCGGTCGTGTGTCGCCCGAGAAAGGCTTGGCCGACGCCATCGAGGTGGCCAAGCAGACCGGAATGCCTCTCAAGATCGCCGCCAAGGTCGACGAGGCCGACCGCGCCTTCTTCGAGAGTCACATCGAGCCCAAGGTTGACGGCGACCTCATCGAGTTCGTCGGCGAGATCGGCGAAGATGAAAAGCGCGAGTTCTTGGGCAACGCCGCCGCGTTCATCTTCATGATCGATTGGCCCGAGCCGTTCGGACTGGCAATGATCGAGGCGATGGCCTGCGGCACCCCGGTGATCGCCCGACGCCGGGGCTCCATCCCCGAGGTGGTCGACCATGGCGTCTCCGGTTTTGTGTGCGACGGCGTCGACGACGCCATCGAGGCGGTCGAGCGTCTCGATACCCTCCAGCGCGGCACGGTGCGCGAGACCTTCGAGCGGCGCTTCTCGGCCCCGCGCATGGCTCGCGATTACGTGACCTGTTACCGCGAAGTGATGCTCAGCTACCACTCGGCGGCGCTGACCGGGGCGAGGATGCCCAGGCCGCGGGTACGCAGACAGTCGGGCGACGGCGCCTCGCCCTCCGAGCGCAGCGATCTGTTCCGCTGAATCACCGGTCCGATAACTCGACTCGAGTCGTTCATCGAAGTCCTACCAGAGGCCGTCGACGATGAAGGAAAAAGATTTCCATATCCTGACGACCAATTTGTTGAACACCGCGCGCACCCGGGTGCTCAAACACTCCAACCTGTTCGCGGTGTTCGACGAGGTCGGCGATATCATGTCTTGGGGCACCGGGGCGCACGGTCTCTACAATGACGACATGCGTCACCTGTCCAAGCTCGAGCTGCGGTTGTGGGGGCAAAAGCCGATCCTGCTCAGCTCGACGATCAAAGAGGACAACGCGCTGCTGACCGCCGACTTGACCAACCCCGAGCTCACCGAGCCGGACGCGCGCGTGCCCTCGGACACCATCCATATCCATCGCAGCAAATTCGTGACGGCGGATACCTGTCACGAGAAGATCAGGCTGCACAACTACAGTGACCAGCACATCTGCGTGCCGCTGTCGGTGCATTTTCTGGCCGACTTTGCCGACATGTTCGAGATCCGCGGCACCGAACGGGAGGCGCGCGGTGAGGTGCTCGAGCCCGAGGTGAGCGACGTCGACGTGGTTTATGCTTATGACGGTCTCGACGACGTGCGGCGCCTGACGCGCGTGACGTTCGTGCAGCGCCCCACCGACCTCAATGAAGGGCACGCCTACTTCGAGTTCGAGATCGCCCCGCACCAGCGCACCGAGTTGACCTACTCGGTGCAGTGCGCGTCGCATCCGCAAGATGATGCCAGCCAGTTCTATTTTGCGCGGCCGGCCGGCTATCGGCAGGCGCACGCCGAGTTGACCAATCGACTCGAGGACGAGCGCGTCGAGCGGTGCCGGTTGGACACCTCCAACGCCTTCTTCAACCACCTGGTCACCCGTGCCGACGCCGATCTGCAGATGCTCATCACCCAGACCGAGCACGGCGACTATCCCTACGCCGGAACCCCTTGGTTCAACACCATCTTCGGGCGCGACGGGCTGATCACGGCGTACCAGGTGCTCAACATCAACCCGCAGGTCGCCCGCGGCGTGCTCGGCTACTTGGCGGCCACGCAGGCCGACTTCTCGGACGCTGCGCGCGACGCCGAGCCGGGCAAGATCCTGCACGAGATCCGCCACGACGAGATGTCGAATACCGGCGAGGTGCCATTTCGCCACTACTACGGCAGCATCGACTCGACGCCGCTGTTCATCTCGCTGGCCGGCGCGTACTTGAGGCGCACCAACGACACCGAGTTCATCAAGGGGATCTGGCCGGCGATTCAAAACGGGATCGACTGGATCGACAACCACGGCGACCGCGATGGCGATGGCTACGTCGAGTATGGCCGTCGCACCGCCAAAGGTCTGCGGCAGCAGGGATGGAAGGATTCCGACGATTCGGTCTTCCACGCCGACGGTCGCCTGGCGGACGCGCCCATCGCCCTGTGCGAGGTGCAGGGATATGTGTACGCCGCGCGTCGTGCAGCCGCGATCGTGGCGAGCACGCTGGGTGAGGACGCCTATGCCGAGCAGCAGCACCGCGAGGCGGAGGCGTTGCGCGAGCGCTTCCAGAAAGACTTCTGGGACGAAGAGCTCGAGACGTTCGTGCTCGCCCTCGACGGCGAGAAGAACCCGTGTCGGGTGCGCTCCTCGAATGCCGGCCACTGCCTGTTGAGTGGCATCGCTTCGCCTCGGCAGGCCCAACTGATCGCGCGCCAGCTACTCAGCGACGATTTCTACACCGGCTGGGGCATTCGCACGATCCCGTCGACCGAGGCACGCTACAACCCCATCTCGTATCACAACGGATCGGTGTGGCCGCACGATAACACGATGATCGCCGCCGGCCTGGCTCGCTACGGGTTTAAAGCCGAGGCCGCGCGGGTGCTCGAGGGATTGTACGACGCGTCGCGTTACTTCGAGCTCAACCGCCTGCCCGAACTCTTCTGTGGCTTCGAGCGGCGCCCCAGCGAGGGCCCGACGCTGTATCCGGTGGCGTGTGCGCCGCAGGCGTGGGCCGCCGGCGGGGTCTCCTTGCTCATCGACTCGGTGCTGGGCCTCTTCATCGACGGGCGCGAGGGTCGCATCAAGCTGCACAACCCGCGGCTGCCGCCATTTTTGGAGACGCTTCGCATGCACCGCCTCAAGGTCGGCGACGCCGAGGTCGACTTGCTCTTCGAGCGCTACCAGGAGGACGTAGGCGTGCAGATTCTGCGACGACGTGGCAAAGTCGAAGTCATGGTGGTGAAGTAAGCTCCCGGGATGGGGAGCGTTCACGGGTGCTATGACTCGGATGGCCCATGGCCTCAGATCGTTCGCAGATGCACGAGTATTCTCCCGCGCGCCTGGTCGACTCGTTCGTCGAGCCGGGCAGCGTCGTCCTCTTTGTCGGCCGCCCCGGCAGCGGTAAGTCGACGCTGATGACGCGCATGGCGGATATCCTCGCCTCGCGCGACCAGCGCTTTCGAGCGATCTGCGCCGACCCGGGAAGCCCCGTCTTCGGGCCGCCGGGGGCCGTATCCCTGGCCGGGCGCGCCGATGAGGAGTGGTCGCTCGAGCGCCTCGAAGCGCTGGCCACGCTAAACGCCGGGCGATACCGACTGCCCGTCGTCACCGCCGTCCATAGGCTCAATCATCATCGGCTGACTGAACAGGTCGACGAGCAGACGCTGCTCGTCGACGCCCCGGGAGTCCATCGCGGCGTGGCCGCGCGCGAACTCTTACCGGCGCTCGCCGAGGCGTGCGGGGCGACGACGGCCATCGTACTCGCACCGGGCGCCGACGAGCCCGACGCGCTCGATGACCTGCGCGCGCTGGGCGTGCGCTGTGTGCACGTCCGACCTTCCCCGCATGCTTCTTCTGCCACGGGCAACCAACGCGCCGAGGCGCGCACCGCCCGCTGGGACGCCTACCTGCAAGACGCGACTACGATTCGCCTCGCCGCCGGTTTGCCTGTGACGGGCAGCCACCCGTCGCTCGACGACGCGCCCGCGTGGCCGGGTCGTCAACTCGGCCTGCTCGACGGGCAGGGCCGCACACTCGCCCTCGCCGAAATCGCCAAGTTCAACGGGGTCGAGTTCGTCTTGCGCGCGCCCCCCGTCGAGGTCGACCGCATCGCCGGCTTGGTGGCCCGTGACGCCCGCCGAAACGACCGCGGCCAGCTGCGCACCGCGTCCGACGCGACGAGCTCCGAGGCGCTGACCGCCAACGAGCCGGCCAGAGCGGTGCGCCTTGGCCCGGCCTTCGAGCAGCGCCCGCGCCCGATCATCGAAGTCGACCCGGGTGGAGCGATGTCGGCGCGCATCAGCTTTGCCGACGTCACCGTGGTCGGCGGCCTCTTCGAGGACCCCTGCGTGTATGCGCGTTTTCGGCATGGCAAGCGAGGGTTGCTCTTCGACATGGGCGAAGTGGGGCGGATGCCTCCCAAGCTTCTCCACCGCGTCTCCGACGCCTTCGTGACCCACGCTCACTTCGATCATTTCGCCGGCTTCGTCGACCTGGTGCGTCGCTGGGTGCACGTCAACGACACGTGCCGAGTTTGGGGGCCTCCGGGGCTGGCCGATCAGGTCGAGGCGATGGTGGGAGCCTTTACCTGGGACCGCATCGGCGAAGGGGAGGGCCCGACCTTTGTGGTGGGCGAGCTCGACGGCGACGAGCTTCGCCGCACCCGCATCGAGGCGGCCATCGGCGCGCGCGAGGACCTGGGCGTCGAGACGATCGAGGACGGCGAGTTGCTCGTCGAGCCGCGCTTTCGCGTGCGCGCCTGCTCGGTGGAACACGGCACGACCGTGCTCGCCTACGCGCTCGAGGAGACGAGTAACTACGCGGTGCGCTCCGACCGCCTCGAGGGGCGCTACGCGCCGGGCGATTGGCTCGGCGAGCTCAAGCAGAAGGCGGCGGTGGGCGCCGACGACGACCTCGTGGAGCTTCGCGACGGTTCGACCGAAGCGGTGGGCCGACTCGCCGAGCGACTGCTCATCGAGCGCCCGGGCGACAAGATTGTCTACGCGACCGACTTTGCAGATACCCAGACCAACCGCGAGCGCATCATATCTTTGGCGCAGGGGGCCAAGGTGCTCATCTGCGAGGCGTCCTTTCGACGCGACGACGCCGAGATCGCCGAGATGGCACGGCACCTGACGACGAAGGCCTGCGCGGAGATCGCCCGCGAGGCCAACGTCGAGCGGCTGGTGCCGTTTCATTTCTCGGCGCGCTACGAAGAGGCACCGGAGCTGCTGTACGCCGAGATTCTGGAGGTATTCCCAGACGTCATCATCCCGGCAGCCATTGCGCGGCGGTTGCGCTCTCAACTTCCTCAGACCAGCGAACGAGAGAGGACCGAACATGCCTGAACTCGCCTACCTCAACGAAATGATCGTACCCGTCGACGAGGCCAAAGTGCCCGTTCGAGACCGAGGTTTCATCTTCGGCGACGGGGTGTACGACGTCGCGCGGGTCTATGACGTCCGCCCCCACCGCCTGGGCGCGCATATCGAGCGACTGCGCCGGTGCGCCAGGCAGATCGAGCTGTGCGACATTCCCTCCGAGGCCGACCTCGAGCGTATCGTCGACGAACTCCTCGACGCGTCGGGGCTGAGCGACGCGATGCTCTACATGCAGCTCACCCGCGGTGCCGCGCCGCGCAAATCGGCCTATCCGGCCGAGACCCCTGCCACGCTCTTCGTCAGCGTCGAGCGCGTGCGCCGCGGCGCCGACAAGTTTCGCGACACGGGCGTCGAGGCAATTTTGGTCGAGGATATCCGCTGGGACCGCAACGACATCAAATCAATCAACCTGTTGCCCAAGGTCTTGATGGGGCAGCGCGCTCACAAGGCCGGGGTCTACGAGGCGCTCTACCACGACGCCGACGGGCACGTGTGGGAGGGGACGAGCACCAATCTCTTCGCCATCATCGACGGCGCGCTCCAAACGGCGCCGGAGGGGCCGAGGATTCTGTCGGGCACGACGCGACGTGACGTGCTCGAGTTGGCCGAGCGGCTCGGCTACGACTGCGAGCTTCGCCCGCTGACCGAAGAGCAACTGCGCTCGGCCGACGAACTCTTCGTCACCGGCACGCTCACCGAGGTGCAGGGCCTCGTAGCAGTCGACGGCACCGCCGTCGGCTCGGGCGAGGTCGGCTCGATCACGCGCGAGTTCCAAGAGGCGTACGACGAGTTGGTCGAGGATCGCCTGCGACAAATGTCATGACCACCGGCATGCTCATCGTGTTGGTCATCGTGGCGGTGGCCGTCGTGCTCTTCGTGTTCGAGCCGGTTCCCATCGACGTCACCGCGTTGCTGGTGCTCGTCCTGCTGGTACTGCTCGAGCCGTGGACGCAGATCGGACCCCTGGAGGCCGTCTCCGGGTTCTCCAACCCCGCCACCATCACCGTCTTGGCGATGCTGATCCTGAGCGAGGGCGTGCGCCGCACCGGCGTAGTCGAGAGCCTGGGGCGTCGACTCAGCAAAGTGGTGAACACGAGCGAGCGGCGCCACCTGGCCGCCA
This sequence comes from Persicimonas caeni, assembly GCF_006517175.1. NCBI lineage: Bacteria > Deltaproteobacteria > Bradymonadales > Bradymonadaceae > Persicimonas > Persicimonas caeni. The sequence continues at coordinate 7,168,148 of NZ_CP041186.1, forward strand.
CCATCGGCATGTCGGGGCCCATCTCCGGCTTGATGAACAACACTCCGGTCGTCGCGCTGCTGATGCCGGTGGTCAACGACATGGCCCACAAGGCCAAGATCTCGCCGTCGAAGCTGCTCCTGCCTCTGTCGTACGCCTCGATGCTCGGCGGCATGCTCACCCTCATCGGCACCTCGACGAATATCCTCGCCTCCGACCTGTCCGCGCGTCTGCTGGACCACCGCATGGGGATGTTCGAGTTCACCCATCTCGGCCTCATCGTGCTCGTCGTGGGCGCCGTGTACCTGATCTTTGCTGCGCCAAAGCTATTGCCCGAGCGCATCAAGCCCCGGGAGGATTATCTCGAGGAGTACGCCGTCGGGCCTTATCTGACGGAGGTCTGCGTAGGTGAAGACGCGCCGATGATCGGCCTGCGGGTGGGGAAGTGGCTCGAGATCCAGAAGCTGCGCGTCGACGTGCTCGCCTTGATTCGAGGCGACGAGAAATACGACCACCCGTATCGCGATAACACCCTTCAGCCGGGCGATATGCTCCTGGTGCACGCCAGCCGGCGCCGCCTCGACGAGCTGATGGCCGTCGAAGGCATCGACGCGCTCACCTCCCCGGAGCTGACGCCCGACGAAATCATCACCGCGGGCGACTTCAACAGCGTCGTCGAACTCGTCATCCCCTCCGGGTCGCGCCTCGAGGGGCAGGCGGTCGCCGAGTCGAAGATCGCCGAACGCTTCGACGCCTTTATCCTGGCCATTCGACGCGGCGGCGAGACCATCCGAGAGCGTCTCAGCCGCCAGACCTTGGCCGGCGGCGATACGCTGTTGGTGCAGACGACCCCCGAGGGCGTCGAGACGATGCAGCGAAGCCAGGACGTCGTCGTGCTCGTCAAGCAGGAGCGCGAGGCGTTCCGGCGAGAGAAGCGCCCGTGGATGTACGCTATTATCCTCGGCGTCATCGGCTTTGCAGCCGCAGACCTCGTCCCCATCGTCGTCAGCGCACTCGCCGGCGTCGTCGCCATGGTGCTGACCGGCGTGCTTCGCCCCTCCGAGATGTACGCCGCGGTCGACTGGCGCGTGATCTTCTTACTCGCCGGCATCATCCCGCTGGGCATCGCGCTCGAACAAACCGGCACCGCTTCGTACTTGGGCCAACTGCTCGCCTCCAGCGCCTATGTCCTGCCCACGATCGTCGTCCTCTGGCTCTTCTACATCGCCACCGGACTGATCACCGAGGTCATCAGCAACAACGCCAGCGTCCTGTTGATGATCCCGGTCGCCGTCGAGACCGCCGGCTATATCGACGCCAACCCCTTCGCCTTCGTCCTGGCGGTGATGTTCGCCGCGAGTACCGCATTCTTGGGGCCGGTCGGCTACCAGACCAACTTGTTCGTGTATGGGCCGGGCGGCTACCGCGTAAGCGACTTCGTGCGTTTGGGCGCGCCCCTGCAGTTGGTGATGTCGGTGGTGACCGTCGGCGGCATTGCGTTGTTTTGGGGGGTGTAAGGCCAAAACCCGGCGACCGGTTACCGGCTCCGTGACCGTGCCCGTCTCACCATCCCGCACACCTTAGTTGATGCGCCGCATTGACGGTTGGGGCGCGGTCGTCCCCGGCCGCCGGGGTCCGTCTCGGGCCCCGCATGTGTTCGAGCAAGGCATGCGCCTTGCCGAAGACACGCAAGCTGGGGCGGGGACGCCCCAGGGCGGGCGAGGACGCCGCGCGCCCCGACCCGGTAGTGCGCTTTCGCCATGGTGAGACGGCTACGGCTACGGTCACGGCTACGGTCACGGTCACGGTGTCCGGCACCCGGAGACCGGCATCCGGAGACCGTAGACCGGCATCCGGCGACCGGCATCCGGCCCCGTAACCGTGTCCGAGACCGAGGCCGAGACCGTGACCGGCTCCGTGGCCGTGACCCCGCCCGCCTCGCGCGCGCGACTTGCGAGTATGAACAGAGTTGCAAATATGATCCCTCCCCCTGGGTCCCACGGACCCACCCCCATTGACCAACCAAGACGTACCCTGGCGCTGCCTCCGCCCGCCTCGCTCCGACGCCCGCGTGGGGCGGCTCGGCAGGAGGTATGGGCCAGGCCGAAGTGTCATCTCGTCAACGGGTGCGCATCCCTGAGGGCCGAACTCGAACGCGGCGCTGGGTGAGACGACGCGTTCGGGGCCCTCAATACGGTTATCGCGAGATTTGCGGATTTGTTGCGGATTATTTTGTAGATCGGGCTTTGGTGGGTGCTGGGGGCGGGATCGCTCTTTTGGGCGCTGTTACGTTCACGGTGTCCGGCTCCGATCACGGTCACGGTTTCCGGCACGGGTCATGATCACGGTTTCCGGCACCGGTCACGGTCACGGTCACGGCGGCCGGCACCCGGCGACCGGCACCCGTGACCGGCACCCGAGACCGAGACCGTACCCGTGACCGCACCCGCCCCCCTCCTTGCCTCACCCCCACAATCTCGCACAATGGACCCACTTCGCAGCATGTAGGGACCGTTGTTCGCGCTCAAAAATGACTCCCCGGAAGCCTCCGAGTCCTATACGCTCGACCTATCTCAATTGATGCCGCCGCTGAGCGCCATCTACCAGCCCTCGCGCGATCCTGCGCCGAACTCCGACCCCGAGCCGGTCGAGGCGTTCGCTTGCGCTGGACATGAAAAACCCCGACTCGATGTGCCGAGTCGGGGATTTTTGTGTCGAGAACAGCAACCCGACACGTCCGGTTGCTGTTTCTTCGCCGTTAGAACGCCAACCGGACGTGTCGTGCCGGGGTTTTTCGACGCCAGAAGGCCAACCGGACGTGTCGTGCCGGGGTTTTTCAACGCCAGAAGGCCAACCGGACGTGTCGTGCCGGGGTTTTTCAACGCCAGAAGGCCAACCGGACGTGTCGTGCCGGGGTTTTTCAACGCCAGAGCATCAACCCGACATGTCGTGCAGCAGTTTTGGCGGCTCGAGAACCTCCACCCGACACAAGAACCACGTGAAACGACTCCACCGGCATCCGGCGACCGACACCCGGAACCGTGATCGGCACCAACTCTCCTATCCACGGCCTCACTGCCAGCGAACCACCACCGACTCGTCGACGAAATAACCCTCGTCGTCAGTGCGGATAGCCTCTTCGAGGCCGAGGCCGCGCAGTCGGCTCATTGTCGTGTAGACGCGGTTGGTGCCGGCCTCCACCGAGACCGTGTCGTCGGGCCAGCCGGCGTCGAGAAGCTCGAAGGTGGTCGAGCGGGTGCCGGGGGCGTCGAGGTGGGTGCGGGCGAGGTGCAAGAGTAGGCGTCGCATCGAGCCGCGCCGCGACAGGTCGACGCGCTCGCCGCCGTCGAAGACGAACCACCGCGCCTGCTCGTCGAGCTCGAGGACCGGTCCGGTCGTCGGGGCCGGTGCGTCGTGCCATTGGGCGATGGTGCGGCGCAGTGACAGGCGCTGTACGCGATTGCCGCCGGCCGATTCCGACAGCATCGCCTCCTCGTCGAGCCGCGCTCGGGCGCGTCGCTCGAGACGCTCGGCCTGTGCGAGCTCGCCGCCTTCGCGTGCGTGTCGGGCTTCCAAAAGCCCGACCGCCGCCGCGGCCAGCGTGTATAACCCGTTGGGCTGGTCGGGCGCGCCGCCCTCGAGTCGCTTCCTCGCCTCGGCGAAGTTCCCGCGCACCGCGTGGACGATGGCCAAGCAGCTCTGCGCGGCGCTCAACGTCGAAAAGCCGCTCATCGACTCGCCGCGCGCTGACAGCTCGAGGGCGTCGCGGCACAGAGACTGAGCCTGGCCGACCTCGCCGCGCTCGAGGGCCAAGATGCCGCGGTCGAGCAGGGCGTTGGCGCGATAGCCCGCGTAGCCCTGCGCGTCGATGAGCTCGAGTTGCTCGGCGAAGAGTTCATCGGCGCGTTCCAGCTCACCTAACTCGAAGTACAGAAAGCCCGCGCAGCCGGGCACGGTCGGCTCGACCTGGCTCGGCGGGAGCTCGCGGTTGACCCGTACGCACCGCTCGAGCTCGTCGATGGCCGCGTCGGTCTCGCCCATATCGGCCAGGGCGAGCCCATACAGCGCGCGGGCGCGATTCGTCGCGGTGTCGTTTCCGGTGGGCTCGAGCAGGTCGAGGGCGCGGCGCAACAGGCGCGAGGCGGCCACCAGGTCGCCCCCGTCTCGCTCGATGCGGCCGAGCTCGGTGCTGCACAGCCCGACGCCGTAGTCGAAGCCGAGTTCGCGGTAGGTCTGCAGTCCACGCTCGTAGGACTGTTGGGCGTCCGTCGCACGCCCGGCGACCGAGGCCAAATAGCCCTCCAGGTGCGCGAGCCACCCGGTCACGTGGCACGTGTCGACCCCGGCGAGCAGCGTCGAAGCGCGGTCTGCGAGAGCTTCGGCCTCCTCGAAGTCGCCGTCGACGATGGCCAGCGTGGCGCGAAGGTATGCGGCCTCCGCGCGGATCTCGCGGGATGCGGCGTCGCTCGCCGGAAGCTCGGACAGGACCTGGGCGGCCTCGTCGAAGGCGCGCCGGGCGATGAGCAGGTCGGCGAGTGCGACGCACAACTCGTGGCCCAGTTGGGCGTCCTCGTCGTCGCGAAAGCGCGCATGGGCGGTCTGCAAGTTGGGCAGGTCGAGCGACATCGCCCGTCGGGCGGCCAAGTCGTCGACGCCCAGGCGCGTGGTTCGGTAAGTGTGTGCCGCGTCGGCGAAGAAGGCGGCGTGGCGGCGCTCCGCCGGCCGTGCGTCGCCGGCCTCCTGCAACTGCATCTGGGCGAAGTCCCGCACGCTATTAAGGAACCTGTAGCGCACGGTATGCGACGCGGTCGGCTCGACGACCGAGAGCAAGGAGCGCTGCAGCAGGCGCTGGATCACGTCGAGCGTCGAGGGCCCCTGCGGGCCGGCGTTGACGACGTGCTCGGCGGCGTCGAGCGTAAAGCTTCCACGGAACACGCCGAGTTGAGCGGCGGTCGCCCGGGTCAGCTCGTCGAGCGTCTGCCAAGAGCCGGAGAGGGCGTCTCGGAGGCTTCGGCCGGCGTCGCTTGCGAGCAGGTCGAAGCGCCGGTCGAGGCGGTCGAGCATCTGTCGGGGCGTCAGAATGCTCGTGCGCGCCGCGGCGAGTTCGATGGCCAGCGGGAGACGGTCGAGCCCGTCGACGAGCGCGGCGATGGTGTCGAGGTTGGTGTCGTCGACGCGAAAGCCCGGGCGCCACTGCGCCGCCGCCTGCTCGAATAGGGCGATGGCCTCGTCGTGGGCGAGGACGTCGAGCGCGATGAGGTGTTGGTCGGGTGCGTGAAATCGGAAGCGGCCGGCCGTCAATACAGTCAGGCCCGGGAAGGCCTCGAGGCAGTGGGCGATATCGCCTGTGAGAGACTCGGAAGGCGCTCCGTCGATGTCGTCCAGGAACACGACTGTCTTGGTGCCGTGTGTGAGGCCGCCTTCGCTCGGCAGGCTCTCGAGCACCGTATCGAAGCCGAGCTCGTCGTCAGCGTCGAGCGCGGCCTCGGCCAGCCACGACTTCCCGACGCCCGGCGGGCCCACGAGGCTGACGAGGCGACTCGGGCCACGCAGCGCGGCGCGAAGTTCGGCGAGTTCGCCGGTTCGAATGGAGGGGCTTGTCGTGGTCGTCGGCATCGGTTCCAGAAGGGCGTGATTCCCGGCTCGGAGCGAGCACACACTCTTAGCGATACGCGCGTCGAGAAACAACTGTAAGGTGTTGCAAGGTGCTGCAAGTTGGCGCTAGAGCACGCGCTGCTAAGCTGCTCGGGTGTAGACAAGTAGTCGACCTGATTGTTGCAACTAATGGAGCTGCAAGATGTTTGAAATGAGCCGTCCCCACGCCGCCAAGCGCGGCCTCCTTGCCTTGGCGCTTGGCGCCGCCGCCCTCGTCGGCGTACCCGCTTCTGCCGACGCGACCACGATCGCGAGCGACGCCGAGGTCACCTCCGACAACGTCCACGCCGACGACGAGTTCGGCGCGGTCGTCGCCGTCGACGGAGACCTGATGGTCGTCGGCGCGCCGCACCACAGCACCCAGAAGGGCAAGGCGTATATCTTCGCCCGAGACGAAGGCGGCGCCGACGCCTGGGGGCAGGTCGCCGAGCTGACGCCCTCGCGCAACAACAACCTGTCCAACTTCGGCCAGGCGGTCGCCATCGACGGCGACACCGTCGTGTTCGGCGCGCCCCGCGAGTATGGCGCGGGCGCTCGCACCGGCGAGGTCTTCGTCTTCGCGCGCAACGAGGGCGGGGCGGACGCCTGGGGCGAGGTCACCTCGCTGGCCGCTTCCGACGCGGCCGACAACGACTTCTTCGGCCGATCACTCGCCCTCGAAGGCGACACGCTCGTCGTAGGCGCCAGCGGCGACGACGACAACGGAAGCGACTCCGGCGCGGTCTACATCTTCGAGCGCGACGCCGGCACCTGGAGCGAGACGGTCAAGCTCGCCCCCGACGACACCGGACTGAACGACCAGTTCGGAAAGCGCGTCGCCCTCGAAGGCGACACTCTCGTGGTCGCGGCCGATGACGACACGGCCAACGGCGAGAACGACGGCGCCGTCTACATCTTCGGTCGCAACGAAGGTGGCTTGGACTTCTGGGGCGACGTCGCCAAGCTGAGCGCACCCGCCACGGCGAGCAACCCCGACTTCGGCGACGCGGTCGCGATTGCGTCGGACTATCTCGTCGTCGGCGCCGATGCAGCCGAAGGCGGTGTCGCCGAGTCGGGCGCGGCCTACGTATACGGTCGCGACGAGGGCGGCGCGGACAACTGGGGCTTGGTGTCGACCCTGGTCGGCTCGGGCGGTGCGGCAGGCGACGCCTTCGGCCGCACGGTCGCCCTGTCGGCCGACGCGCTTCTCGTCGGTGCCGAGCGTGCAGACGCACGCGGCACCGACTCCGGCGTAGTCTACTTGTTCGAGATGAACGCCGGGCAGTGGACCGAGTCGCAGAAGCTCGCGTTGCCGGCGCTGGGCGACGACGACCTGTTCGGAAGCTCCGTGGCCATCGACGCCGACACCTTTGCGGTCGGCGCGACGACGATCATCTCGGAGGGCTCGGTCTATATGTTCAGGCTCATCGCCGACACGGGCGGAGACGCCGGCGTGGACGCGGGGCCTGACGCCGGCCCGGATGCTGGGGTGGACGCGGGCGCCGACATCGGCGTCGATACCGGTCCGTCGGCCGATACCGGCACGCCCGAGGACACCGGAGCCGACGTGAACTCGGATATCGGTGTGGAGGCTGACGCCGGCGACGACGCGGGCAGCCAGGCAGATGCGGGCGGCCGCGTGCCCGAGGACGACGGGGAGCCGGAAGACGAAGGCTGCGCCTGCAGCAGCGTCGGCAGTACGCCTGGCAGCGCAGCCGGCATCTTCGTGGCGCTGGTCGCGCTCATCGGCGTCCGCCGACGCCTGAGCTGACCCTCCCTGTGGAGGCAGATCTTCCAGGTCTGGTAGCAGAAGCGACCAGCGCTGGAAGCGCCGCCTCCGAAGGCATGAAGTCGGGTCTGAGTACGCACGCATTGATTTTGCCACAGATGTCCCTAGCGTTTGGGTAGTTGTAAAAGCTATCGACAAACGCAGGTGAGAGACTGTGGCCGAACCAAACGAGAGTTCCGAAAGGGCTCGTCGCGAGCGCGAACGTGCGCAAATTCGCGACTGGCTCGCCGCCCTCGACGACATCATCGAGCGCGAGGGCGTCGAGACCGCCGAGAAGATGCTGCGCCAATTGCAGCAGCGCGCGGCCGCCCGCGGCGTCGAGCTTCCCTTCCAGTTCAAGACTCCCTACCTGAACACCATCCCTCCGGGCGACGAGGCCCAGTTCGAAGGCGACCCGGAACTCGAAGAGCGCATCCTCAATATTGTGCGTTGGAATGCTATGGCCTCGGTCGTGCGCGCCAACCGGCGGCTCGAGGGCATCGGCGGCCATATCGGCAGCTACACGTCGATGAGCACGCTCTTCGAGGTGGGGTTCAACCACTTCTTCCGCGGCCAGAATCATCCCGAAGGCCCCGACAAGATCTACTTCCAGGGCCACGCTTCGACGGGCGTGTACGCGCGAGCCTTTCTGGAAGGCCGTCTCGACGAGACGCAGCTCGAGAATTTCCGGCGCGAGCTGCAGCCCGAAGGAGGTCTGTCGTCGTATCCGCACCCGTGGTTGATGCCCGACTTCTGGGAGTTTCCGACCGTTTCGATGGGGCTGTCGCCCCTGATGGGGATCTATCAGGCGCGCTTCGACCGCTACCTCGAGAACCGCGGAATGGTCGAGAACGCCGGGCGCGTCTGGGCTTTCTGCGGCGACGGGGAGTTCGACGAGCCCGAGGCGCGCGGGGCGCTGAGCATCGCGGCGCTCGAGGAGCTCGACAACCTCAACATCGTCATCGACTGCAACCTGCAGCGCCTCGACGGGCCGGTGCGCGGAAACGGCAAGCTCATCCAGGAGCTCGAGGCGGTCTTCATGGGCGCTGGCTGGCGCGTCCTCAAGCTGTTGTGGGACAGCGCGTGGGACGAGCTCTTGGAGAAGGATGTCGACGGGGTGTTGGCCGACCACATGGAGTCGACTGTCGACGGTGAATGGCAGCGCTACGCCGCCGAGGGCGGGGCGTACTTGCGAGAGCACTTCTTCGGCAAGGACCCGGCGCTCGAGCAGATGGTCGAGGGTATGTCCGAGCACGAGCTCGACGCGCTCGCTCGTGGCCGCGGCGGCCACGACATGAAGAAGGTCTTTGCCGCCTTTCGGGCGGCCGAAGAGAGCGAGCGGCCCACGGTCATTCTGGCGCACACCATCAAGGGCTACGGGCTCGGCGAGGCGGGCGAGGCCCTCAACATCGCCCACAAGACCAAGAAGCTCGACGAGGCGCACCTTCGCCAGTTTCGCGACCGATTCAACGTGCCTGTGGGCGACGACCAGCTCGCCGACGCGCCGTTCTATCGGCCGGCGAACGACAGTCGTGAGGTGAAATACGTCCAGGAGCGCCGCGAGAAGCTCGGCGGCTACGTGCCGCGCCGCAAAGTGCAGGCGCCGCCGCTCGAGATGCCCGACGATGCCATCTTCGACAAGGTCATCGAGAACGGCTCGGGCGGCCGGCCGGCGACCACCACGATGATCGCCGTGCGCATGCTCGCCGACCTGCGCAAAGACGACAAAGTCGGCGAGCTCATCGTGCCCATCGTGCCCGACGAAGCGCGCACCTTCGGCATCGAGGCGCTCTTTCCTCAGGCTGGTATCTACTCGGCGCAGGAGCAGCAATACGAGCCGGTAGACGCCAATACGTTGCAGTCCTACAAGGAGTCGACGCAGGGTCAGATCCTCGAAGAGGGCATCACCGAAGCCGGCTCGATGGGCTCGTTCATCGCCGCCGGCACGGCATATGCGACCCACGGACTCAACACGATTCCGTTTTTCTTCTTCTACTCGATCTTCGGCTTCCAGCGCATCGGCGACCTGATCTGGGCGGCCGCCGACCAGCGCGCCCGAGGCTTCCTGATCGGCGCGACCTCCGGGCGCACCACGCTCAACGGCGAGGGGTTGCAGCACGAGGACGGCCACAGTCATCTGCTCGCCTACACCAACCCGAGGGTGCGCGCCTACGACCCCTGCTTCGCCCACGAGCTGGCGGTGATCATCCGCCACGGCATGCGCGAGATGTACGTCAACGGCGAGGACGTCATGTACTACGTGACGGTCGCCAACGAGGACTTCGAGCATCCCGGTCGCGACGAATATGCCGACCAAAGAGGCGTCGACGAGGAGGGCATCATCCGCGGAATGTACCGCTACCGCGCATCGCGCAAGTCCGGCGAGGTGCGCCGCGTGCAATTGCTCGGCGGCGGTGTGCTGCTGCGCGAGGCGCTCGAGGCGCAACGCATCCTCGAAGACGACTTCGGCGTGACCGCCGACGTCTGGAGCGTGACGAGTTGGAAGGCGCTCTACGAGGACGCGCTCGACGCCGAGCGTCACAACCGGCTGCACCCGAACGACGAGGAGCAGGTACCGTATTTCACCAAAAAGCTCGGCGAGGAGCCCGGCGCGGTCGTCGCCGTGAGCGACTTCGTCAAGGCGTTGCCGTACTCGCTGGGTCGGTTCTGCCCCTGCGAGATGGTCGCCCTGGGGACGGACGGCCTCGGGCGAAGCGAAAGCCGCGAAGCGCTGCGCGACTTCTTCGAGGTCGACGCCAAGCACATCGTCCTCGCCGCGCTGCGCGCCCTCGCCGCCGAGGACCGCTTCCCCGAAGGACGCCTGGAAAAAGCAATCGAGCAACTCGGCATCGATCCGAGCAAGCCCAATCCGATGACTTCGTAAGTCCCGACCACTTCGTACGACAGGAGCAATCTGTGGCCACTGAATTCAAGCTTCCGCAACTCGGAGAGCAAGTCGAGAAGGGCATCGTGCTGTCGGTGCTCGTCTCCGAGGGCGACCACGTCGACGCCGACGACGTGGTCCTCGAGTTGGAGACCGACAAGGCGACCACCGAAGTGCCGGCGCCCAGCGCCGGAACGGTCGGTGAGCTTCGCGTCCATGAAGGGGATGAGATTCAGAGTGGCGATGTGATCATGATGTTGGAGGAGGATGGGGGCGAGGAAGAAGATGAGGAGAAGAGTAAGAAAAAGGGAGAGGACGCGGAGGAAGAGGAAGCTCAGGAGCCGGAAGCCGGAGGCCGGGAGCCGGAGCCGGAAGACGGTGACCGGGAGTCGGAGCCGGAAGCCGGTGGCCGGGAGCCGGAGCCGGAGCCGGAATCCGAGGGCCGGGAACCGGAGCCGGAAGACGGTGGCCGGGAACCGAAGCCGGAGCCGGAGGCCGAGAGACGGTCACGGTCAGGGGACCGGGAACGTCAACGCAAACAGCCGCGGGAGCGCGAACGACCCAAGATCGGTGAGCCGGTGCCGGCGTCACCGTCGGTGCGTCGTTTTGCGCGGGAGCTCGGGGTGGAGCTGAGCATGATTGCCGGCACGGGCGATGGTGGGCGCGTGACCGAAGAGGATATCAAGAGCCACGTGCGCAACCTGCTCGAGGACGTGTCGCGAGAGAAGCAAGCGCGCGAGGACGAGCTGCCCGACTTCTCGCAATGGGGCGAGGTCGAGCGCGAGCCGATGAACGCCATTCGCCGGGCGACCGCCGACAACGTGGCGCGGTCGTGGGAGAAGATTCCGCACGTCACGCAATACGACGATGCCGACGTGACCGACCTGGAGAATTTTCGTTCGCGGTTTGCCGAGGAGGCCGAAGAAGAGGGCGGGAAGCTCACCGTGACCGCCATTCTCGTCAAGGTCGCGGCCATCGCGCTGGAGCGGTTTCCCGACTTTAACGCCAGCGTCGACGTGGAGCGCGGGGAACTCGTGCGAAAGAAGTACGTCAGCATCGGCGTGGCCGTGGACACCGAGGAGGGCTTGCTCGTTCCGGTGCTCCGGGATGTCGACGACAAGGGGCTCGTCCAGATTGCCGCCGAGCTAGGCGAGAAGGCCGGAAAAGCGAGGGCGCGCAAGATGTCTCGCGAGGATATGAAGGGCGGGACGTTCAGTATCACCAATCTGGGCGGCCTCGGCACCACACGCTTTACGCCGATTGTCGGATGGCCGCAGGTGGCCATCTTGTCGGTCGGGCGCATGGAGACCAAGCCCGTGTGGAACGGCGACGAGTTCGAGCCGCGCAAGATCTTGCCGTTGGGCATCACCTACGACCACCGCGCCGTCGACGGCGCCGACGCCGCCAAGTTCCTGCGCTGGATCGCCGAAACGCTGGAGAATCCGATGCGCCTGACGATGGAGGCATAGACGATGGGCGCACAGGTCGAAAGACGCGAGTTGGTCATCATCGGCGGAGGGCCGGGAGGCTACGCGGCCGCATTCATGGCGGCCGACCTCGGCTTGCAGGTCGCGCTCGTCGACCCGGAGGCGAATCCGGGAGGCGTGTGCCTGTACCGCGGGTGCATCCCGTCGAAGGCGCTGCTGCACGTCGCCGAATTGATCGAGCAGGCCAAGGACGCCTCCGCACTCGGTGTGAGCTTCGGCGAGCCGGAGATTGACGCCGCCAAGCTGCGCGAGTGGAAGGACGGCGTCGTCAACAAGCTCACCGGCGGGCTCGGCCACCTCGCCGAGCGGCGCGACGTGGAGTACGTCCGCGGCCGGGCGCAGTTCGAGGACCACCGCACGCTTCGCATCGAGGGGGCCGACGGGCCCGGGCGCATAGAGTTCCGCCACGCGATCATCGCCACCGGCTCCGAGCCCACCGCGCTGCCGGGTCTTCCGCTCGACTCGCACGCCATCTGGTCTTCCAAAGAGGCGCTCGAACTCTCCGAGGTTCCCGAGCGCCTGCTCGTCGTGGGCGGAGGCTACATCGGCCTCGAGATGGCGACTGTCTACAACGCACTGGGGAGCGAGGTGACCGTGGTCGAGGCGACGCCGGGGCTCTTGCCCGGGGTCGACCGCGATCTTGTCGAGCCGTTGGCGAAGCGACTGAAAGCGAGGCTCCACGCGGTGCACCTCGAGACGAAGGTCAGCGACGCCTCCCAGCTAGAGCAGGGCGCCGAGGTCGTGCTCCACGGGCCGGACGTCGACGACGAGAAAGAGGGGTTCGACCGGATTCTGGTGGCCGTCGGTCGCCGCCCGCGAAGCGTCGGGCTCGGCTTGGAGCATACACGCGTCGAGGTCGGTCCCGACGGGTTCATCGTCGTCGACGAGAGCCGCCAGACGACCGAGCCCGCCATCTTCGCCATCGGCGATGTCGTCAGTCAGCCGATGCTCGCTCATAAGGCGCACCACGAGGGCCGCGTCGCCGCCGAGGTGATCGCCGGACGGAAGGCGCGCTTCGAGCCGCGCGCCATTCCGGCGGTGGTCTTCACCGACCCGGCGGTCGCCTGGTGCGGGCTGACCGAGGCCCAGGCGCAGGACGAAGGCCGGGAGGTCGAAATCGGTCGGTTCCCTTGGTCGGCCTCCGGTCGTGCACTGACCACCGGGCGCTCCGACGGACTGACCAAGGTGCTCGTCGACCCGGACTCGCAGAGGGTCCTCGGCGTCGGCATGGTCGGGCCCGGGGCCGGCGAGCTCATCGCCGAGGCAGCCTTGGCCATCGAGATGGGCGCGCGCGCCGAAGATATCGCGCTTACAATTCATCCACATCCCACGCTGTCCGAGACATTGATGGAGGCGTCGGAAGACGTCTTTGGGGAAGCCACGCACATTTGAGGTCTTGCCGATGAAAGCACACCGACTCGCCGACAGCAGTCAGTACGCCGACAACTGGACCCTCACCGACGAATTGTGGGCGATCCTCGACAGCGGACCTGATCTCCGAGGCGAGTTTCGCTTTCTGGAGGTGGGCGAAGAGCCGATGGTGATGAGTCACCGCGAACTCGTCGAGAACGCCTCGGCAGTGACGGCTGGGCTCGAGCGGCGTGGGCTGCAGAAGGGCGACTCGGTCGCCGTCATCTTGCCGGAGAATCCAGACTTTCTGCGCGGCTTCTTGGGCGCGGTGATCGGCGCGATGGTCCCGGTGCCGCTGTTTCCCCCGCTCGGCTTCGGCGGGCTCGACGCCTACGTCGAGCGCAACGCGCGCATCTTGGAGGCGAGCGGCGCGCGGGTGCTGGTGACGTCGAGGCGCCTGCAAAAGGTGATGTGGTCGCTTATCTCCGAGGTCGACACGCTCGAAGAGGTCGTCTGCATCGAGGACCTCGCCGAATCGGGCCCGGCCGATATCACGCGCCCCGGCGTCTCGCCCGACGACCTCTGCTTCTTGCAGTACACCTCCGGGAGTACCGCCGCGCCCAAAGGCGTGATGGTCACGCACCGAAGCTTGGGCGCGAATATGTATGGCATCGTCCATCAGGGGCTCCAGATCGACTTCGACACGGAGGAGGGTGTGAGCTGGCTGCCGATGTACCACGACATGGGCCTCATCGGGATGACCCTGGCGCCGCTTAGCACCGGCATGACGATGTCCTTTATCCCGACGCTCGACTTCGTGATGTATCCGGAGTGTTGGGTCGAGACGATCTCCGAATACCGCGCGGCGGCGACCTTCGCGCCGAACTTCGCCTACGCGCTGGCGACCAAGAAAATCCCCAAGGAGAAGGTCGCCGCGCTCGACCTGAGCTGCCTGCGCGTGGCCGGCTGCGGCGCCGAGCCGATTCACCCCGACACGATGCGCTCCTTCAACGAGCACTTCGCCCCGGCCGGCCTGCGTCCCGAGGCGCTGGTGCCGGCGTACGGCATGGCGGAAGCGACGTTGGCGGTGAGCTTTATCGGCGTCGAGGAGCCCGTCAAAACCGACCGTGTCTGCCCAAACGCTTACGAACAGGAGAATGTTGCTCGCCCATTGGGTGGGGTAGATACGGATATGAGCGAGCGCCAAGCGCACGAGTTCGTGAGTTGCGGGCGTGCGTTTCCCCGCCACAGCGTCAAGATCATGGACGAGGAAGGAAACGTGCTCGGCGACCGTGAGGTCGGCGAGATTGTCTTCGAGGGACCGAGCGTAGCGGCGGGTTATTATCGCGACGCTGAGAAGACCGCCGAGACCTTTACCGAGCACGGGCTTCGCACCGGCGACCTCGGCTACATGGTCGGCGACGAACTCTATGTCACCGGCCGAAAGAAGGACCTCATCATCATCAACGGGCGCAACTTCGACCCGCAGACAATCGAGTGGAAAGCTTCGGAGGTGGCCGGTGTTCGCAAGGGCAACGTCGTTGCCTTCTCGCTGCAGACTCGCGAGAGCGAAGAGCTCGTTGTGATTGCTGAGGCCAAGGGCGACGTCGACCCCGGCCGCATGGCCCGCGACATCAAGCGCGCGGTCTCCCGCGAGTTGTTCATCAAGGTCTCCCAGGTCGAAATCGTCGGGCGAGCGACGCTGCCGAAGACATCCAGCGGAAAACTGCAGCGCTCGAAGGCAAAGGAGCAATACCTGAGCGGTGAGCTCGGCAAGACGATGCGCGCCGCCAGCCGCAAGGTCGACGTCACCTCCGTGGGCAAGCACGTGGCGCGCTCGATGGTCAACCGGATGCGTCACTTCGTGAAACAACGTGTCGGCAACCTCTCGGAAACGTTGCGTTCGATCGTGTTGCCAGACTGACAACCCAACGGTTAGGCTCCGCGAGCACACTCGCTTGAAGCTTCGAGTCGACCGTGAAGTTCCTGGTTCCCATTCTGACTTTGGCGCTGCTCGCGCTGGCCGCCCCGGCCCAGGCGCAACAGGTCACCCGGCCGGTGACCATCGAGTATTACCAGGGCCCGGTGGTCTCCTCGAACCGCCTCATCGGCATGGGTGGCGCGTTTATCGGCGTCGCCGAAGGCGCCGACGCCCACCTCATCAACCCGGCCTCGTTCGCCACCCGCTATAGCTACACCGTCGACGACTGGTTCGACTACGACTGGGCGCTCTCGTGGGTGACGATGCCCGAAGGCGGCGACGCCGCGCTCAACTCCGCGCCGGTGGCCGTCGACGTCGACAGCGCGAGCTACGTCGAGCTCGGCTTCGACCTCAAGTTCGGCCGCTTCGGTCTCGGTCTGCACGCTTCCCCGCACACCTTCGACGAGCGCCTCGGCTGGACCGACCCGGAAGAAGGCGTTCGTGTCGAGGCGGTCACCTGGACGCAGATGGCCGGCGGCATGGGCCTGGGCTATGCGTTCTACGACGGCCAGCTCATCGTGGGGATGGCCTCCGAGACGATTCAGTTCGGCGTCGCCGGCGAGGAACTCGAGCGAGACGAACTCTTCCACCTGAGCACCACGCAAGTCTTATGGGGTGGCCTCGCCGCCCCGCACGGCGAGCCGTGGCGGCTGGGCATGCGCTTTCGGACGCCGGCGGATGAGGAGACCGACGTCGTCGGAAGCGCCGAGGCCTTCCAGTTGCGCCTCGAGCCCGAGCGCGTGGTCGCGCCCTGGGAAGTCGGCATCGGCGGAAGCTGGCGCTTCGGCGAGCGCGCGTACAACCCGCATTACACCTTCGACAAGAGGAGGCCGAACAGCTCCGTCGGCGACCGGCGCTACGTCCTCGTCGCTGCCGACCTCATCTTGACGGGCACCACCGACAACGCCATCGGCATCGAGTCGTTCCTCGCCCAGGAGTACGCGCGCGCCGGCGACGAACTCACGCTGAGCGCCCGCGCCGGCGTGGAGAGCGAGGTGGTGCCGAACCTGCTCCGATTGCGCGCCGGCAGCTATTTCGAGCCGAGTCGTTACTCGGGTCATCCCGGGCGCTTTCACGGGACGGCCGGAGCCGACCTACGGGTGACGCTGGGGTGGGATTGGCGGCTCAACGCGGCCATCGATGTGGCGCCCGGGTATCAGAACTTCGGCTTCGGGATTGGGTTTTGGCATTGAGCTAGGGGAATGCATTGGCGTGCCGCCTTGCAAGTTCGTTACGCCATTTACATAAGCAATTAAGGACATAGGGGTTGCGAATCGTCCAGTCGTTCAGGCTCGCAGCCCCTATGTCCTTAATTGCTTATGTAGAGTGAGCAGCGAGCCAGAACCACGCCCCAATACGCAGCCCGTATGGTCCTCCCAATTATGTCACCGCCTCCTTCGCCTTCTTGCTCAACTGCTTCACGTCCTCCACCGCCATATACGCCGCCGGGACGATCACGAGCGTGATCACCGTCACGAAGAGCACGCCGAAGCCGAGGCTGATGGCCATTGGGATCAAAAAGCGCGCCTGCACCGACGTCTCCAGGATCATCGGCATGAGGCCAAAGAAGGTCGTCAGCGACGTGAGAAGGATAGGGCGGAAGCGTCTGGCGCCGCCGGAGGCGACCGATTCGAGCGGATCTCGGCCTTCGCGCCGGTAGTCGTTGACCGCGGCGATGAGCACCAGCGAGTCGTTCACCACCACACCTGCCAGCGCGACGATGCCCAGGATGCTGATTAGGCTGAGGTCGTAGCCCATGAGCATGTGGCCGCCGAGGGCGCCGACCAGGCCGAACGGAATGGCGAAGAGCACGACGATCGGCTGGGCGTAGCTTCGAAAGGCGATGGCCATCAGCGCGAACATGACGAGCAGGGCGATGAGGAAGCCCTTGCCCAGCGCGGCCATCGTCTCGGCTTGCTCTTGCTGCTCGCCGGTCAGCTCGTACGAGAGGCCGGGGTAGTCGGCCAAGAGTTCGGGCAGGTAGTTCTGCTCGAGGCTGGCCGTGACCTCGTTGCCGCTGGTGACGTCGGTGTCGACGTCGGCGGTCACGTCGACCACGCGGCCGCCGCCCTCACGCTCGATGGACGTATAGGAGTGGCCGCGTTCGATATAGGCGGCCTGGTCGAGAGGGATTTCGCCGCCGTCACGGGTGCGTATGAGCAGATTCTCGACGGTATGCTCGGTCTCGCGTTCGCGCTCCGGGCGGCGCACGTAGACGCGAAGCTCGTGGCGGCCGCGCTGCTCGCGCTTGGCCTCGGCGCCGAAGAAGTGACTGCGCACCTGTCGGGCGAGCTCCGACTCGGTGATGCCCAGCGCGCGCGCCGCGGGCTTGAGCGTCAGGTCGAGCTGCTCCTTGCCGCGCTGGAAGCCGTCGTCGATGTCGAAGACCCCATTATAGGTCTCCAAGTGCTCGGCGAGCCGCGAAGCGGCCTCCTCCAAGATGCGTCGGTCCTCGTGGCGCAGCTCGATGGCCACAGGTTCACCGGCGCTGGCGCCGATGCTGTACTGGAAGCGAAGGCTCTCGGCGCCGGGGATTTCGCCGACACGCTCGCGCCATTGCTTGGTGAGCTGTGAGGCGGTGATGTCGCGCTGGCCGGCGTCGACCAGAGAGACTGTGACCTGTGCCAAATGTCCGCCGCTCTGTGTGGAGACCGCGTCTGGCCCGCCGCCGGCCGCGACGGTGCCGACGTCGGCGTAGATGCCGCGGCCGATCTTGTCGGCGCCGCCGGCATCGTCGAGCACCGCCCGCGCCTCCCGGATGAGCCTGTCGGTCGCCTCGCGCGTCGTCTCGACCGCCGTGCCGAAGGGCATTTCGAGGCTCACTGAGACCTCGTCGCCCTCGATCTTGGGCATGAAGTTGAAGCTGATTCGCCCGCTGTAGACATACGCGCCCGCCAAGACGAGCAGCCCGATGCTCGCGGCGAGGGTGATATACCGGTACCGCAAGAACTTCTTGGCCGATGGGTAATAGACGTTCTCGACGAAGCTCTCGAGCCAGCCTCCGATCTTCTGCTGGTACCCATGCAGCTTCGCCAAGACCCCCTCCTTGGCAGGGTCGCCGACGTGGGCGAGGTGCGCGGGAAGGATGGCCAGCGCCTCGACGAGCGAGATGAGCAGAATCGGAATGACGATCAGCGGGATATTACGAAAGAATTTACCCGATACGCCGGGCACGAAGAGCATCGGAGTGAACGCGATGATGGTGGTGAGCACCGCGAAGACGACCGGACGCGCCACCTCGCGCACACCGGCGATCGACGCCTCGAGCTTGCTTCGCCCCTCCTCACGCTGCGCATAGGCAGCCTCACCGGCGACGATGGCGTCGTCGACGACGATGCCGAGGGTGAGGATGAACGCGAACAGCGAGATCATGTTGATGGAGACGTCGAGCGCGGGCATGAACAAGAACGCGCCCAGGAACGAAATCGGGATGCCCAGGGTGACCCAGAAGGCAAGGCGCGCCTCCAGCAACAGCCCCAGCAGCACGATTACCAGCAGAAGACCGAGCGCGGCGTTTTTGATGAGCAGGTTGATACGGCTGTCGAAAATCTCGGAGCGGTCGTTCCAGATGGCCGCGTCGACGTTAGGCGGCAAGTCGACGCCGTCGAGGTACTCGTGGACCGTCTCGGAGATGTCGAGCGGCGACTGGTCGCCCACCCGGAACACCTGGACGCTCAGCGCACGCTCGCCGTCGTAATAGGCTTCACGGTCGGTCTCGCGAAACTCGTCGAAGACCATTCCGAGGTCGCCGACGGTGACCTCGGTGCCGTCGGGCTGGCTCTTGACCACGATATCCAGAAACTCTTCGCCCTGTTTGCGCCGCTCGGTCGTGCGCAGGAGAATCTCGCCTTTCTCGGTGCGCACCGCGCCGCCGGGGAGTTCGATGGACGCCTCGCGCACCGCGTCGGCGACCTCCGGAAGGGTCAGGTCGAACCGGCGCAGGTTCTCCTGAGGCACCTCGATGCTGATTTCCGGCTCGGGAATTCCGGTGATCTCGACCAGCGAGATATTCTCCTTGGCCAAGAGTTCGCTGCGCATCTGCTCGGCGAGTTGGTGGAGCTTCTTCTCACCGATGTCCCCGTGAAGGATGATGGAGAGCACCTCGCGCCGGTTGCTCGACAGGCTGATGATCGGCCGCTCGGAGTCCTCCGGAAACGAGGTGATGCGGTCGACCTCGCTCTTGATGTCGTTGAGCGCCTCCTGGTCGTTGGTGTCGAGCATCAACTCTGCGGTGACCACCCCGACGCCTTCGGCTGCCGTCGACCGCACCTCCTTGATGCCGTCGACCCCGCGAATGGCCTCTTCGACCGCCAGAACGACACCTTGCTCGACCTCCTCGGGGCCGGCGCCGGGGTAGGGCACCTGCACGGTGACGATGTCGAGATCGACCTCGGGGAAGACCTCCTGCTTGACCTGACCAGCCATCAAGAGGCCGCCCACGATGAAGACGACCATCAGCAGGTTGGCAAAGACGGTATTTTTGGCCGCCCACGCCAGCGGGCCCTTCTTGCTGACGTCCGATGCTTTGTGCGGCTTGGGACCTTGCTCGGTCGTGGGCTCAGTCATGGGAAGGCCCCCCGCCGACGGCCGGCTGCTCTTCGCCATCTGGGGAGCGCTCATCGGCACGACGCAGCTTCATCCCTTCAACCGCCGTGGCGATGGGGCTGGTCACCACCCGTTCGCCGGGGGCGACGCCCTCGCTGACGAGCACCGTCTCGGTGCGCTCCCAGGCGACCTCGACGTCGCGAATGTCGAGAGTGTCATCGTCGGCGTAGACGTAGACCTGGTTGCCTCCGTGCAGCGATTCGCGCGGCACTTCCACGAGGTCCTCGGCGGTGGGTCCCGCAATTTTAACGTCGACGAAGGCGCTCAATAGCAGCGGGATGTCGCGGTTCGACTGAGCTCCTTGGCCGGCGTCGGGCTCGTCCCCGCCGACCTCGTCTCCGGCGACGGAGCCCTCGGGTTGCTCGAGCCCGAAGGGATTGGGCACCTCGATGATAAGGCGCGCCATGCGCCCCTGCGGGTCGAGGTCACCCTGCAGCTTGGCGACCCTTCCCACACGCTCGATGGTTCGGCCGCCGACGTCCTGTTCGACCGTCGCCGGCGAGCCTTGCTGTGCGTTGACGCCCGGAATGTTGACGTAAGATATCTTATCGACTGGCACGGACGTACGTACCCAGAAGGTGTCGGTGCCGACCAATGTGGCGACCTGTGACTGCGTGCTGACCGTTTGGCCCAGATCGAGTGACTCTGTCTGCACGAACGCGTCGAAGGGTGCGTCGACCTCGGTGCGCTCGAGGGCGAGCTTTGCCTGTTCGAGGCGCGCCTGTGCGGCTTGGACGGAGACGCGCGCGCTCTTGAGCTGCGGCTTACGGAGGGCGAGCGAGGGGTCTTCGACTCCTTCATCGACTTCGTCTTTGAATAGCTCCCACTCACGCTCGGCCACCTGGACGCGGCCGCGCTCCTGTTCGAGCTGCGCCCGTGCCTGCTCGAGCTCGGTGCGCCGCTCTTCGACGGCGTTCTCGTAGTCACGAGCGTCGATGCGAAAGAGCGTCTCTCCCTGTTCGACCACACCGCCGGGCACGAGCTTGTCGTTGACCCAGACCACGCGTCCGGCGACCTGAGGGGTGACCTGGACCGTGCGCGCCGGAATCACCTCGCCGGCGGATGTGACGTTCAACTGGTGGACGCCTCCCTCGACCGGTTCTGTCTCCACGAGCACGCGGCGCTCACGTGGCTGCTCGCGCACGGGCTCCTCCTGGGTGACGACGAGCAGCACGCCGCCGCCAATCGCCGCCGCGAGGACGAGCACCGGCAAGCCAAACTTCGCCAGCTTTGTCGCAATCGGGTTCTTTGGACTCATCTTCAGGTACCTGCAACGAGCGAGTCAGCGCACACGTGCCTGAAGGTAAGTCGGATCGCTTAGAAGCCTAGCGATTATAGGTGGTTGTGGTGGGCTATTGGCAGAGGTAAGAGCCCGGTCCCGTCTGGGTGCAAGTTTGCCCGTTGGGGCACTGCTCGACGATAGGCTTGAGGCAGGCGTCGGTCGGCCCGTTGACGCACTTTTGAACTCCGTTCGAGCACCCGAAGGTCGCGTTGTGGCTGCTTCCTTGGCAGGTGGTGTCCGACTGCCAAATATGACAGCCGTCTGCGCCGGTGACGCACGTCTGGTAGGTGTCGCCGTTGCAGCGCTCTTGACCCGGCGAGCACTGGTGTTGGCACACGCAGGCTGGGCCCGCGTTGGTGCTCTGGCACCGCTGATTCGGGCTGCACTGTTGACCGGTGACCAGCTTTCGCTGGCCGGTGAGCGAGTCGGTCTGGCAACGCAGGATCGCGGCGAGGCTCGGCGAGCACTGGTCTTGGTTGCACTCGTGCACGGCGCAATACGGCGAGGTGTCGGCCACACACACGCCATCGACACACTCTTCGAGCACGAGCTCGCCGCAGCCGTCGTCCTGCTGGACGCAGCTACGGATAAAGGTCGAGTACTCTCCGATGCCGGCCGGCGTGCAGCTGGGCTCGTCGTTGAGGTTGCAGGCTTGGTTTCCGCAAAACTCGCACTCGTTGGTGATCGTGTCGCAGTAGCGCGTGCCGTCGCACTCGATCGCACGCGGCTCTTCGCACCCGTCGCCGTCGGTGTCGGCGCACACGATCTTCTGGCGTAGATCGGCGCTGCAGCCGGCTTCGCAGGGGGTACAGCCGCCGTCAGGCGTGCTCACGTCGTCGCCGGAATCCGCATCGGGCTGGCCGACGTCGGATGGTTGTGCGTCGGAGGTGTCAGTATCTCCCGTATCGGTCGGCGTGCTCGTATCCGCGGCGTCCGTAGTCGCGTCTTGGCTCGCGTCGAGCAACCCGTCGACCTCACCGGAGGGCACGCAGGCCAACTGACCGTCGACCGACACGCACTCGTAACCGCTGCTGCAGTCGCGCTGGGTCTCGCAACGAAAGTATTGGCCGGTGCGGTCGAGCTCGACCTGACACCCGACGAAGCAGACGCTCGCCAGCGCCCCCACAAGCACTGCGAGAATTCGGGTCGTGAGGAGTGATTGCATAGCCGTCAAAACGAGAGGTGGAAGGTTGCCATGGCGCCCTGCGACACCGGGCGCACGTCGAGACGCCCGACTTGTTCGCCGTCATCGTCGAGAAGCAGATAGGCTCCGACGCCGGTCAACGCCGCGCCGGCGACGCTCGCTCCGATGCCGAGGTTCAGGTACAGGCTCGCGCGCCGCTCGACCTCGGGAACCTCGCGCGCCGGGAAGTCGACCACGCGCCCGTCGGTGCGCGCGTCCTCGACCTTGGATGCCTCATTGTTGGAGAGCACGAACATCGTCACCCCGGCGCCCAAAAACGCCGCGCCAGTGCCGATGGCCGCCCATCCCCACGTCTTCTGGCCGTCGGTGCCGACTTCGGCAGGTGGCTGCGCGAGTTGCACGCCCCCTTTGCAGTCCTGCTCGTCGAGCTCGGCCAGGTACTCCTCAGTCTTCTGGAGCACCACCGTCGCCGGCGGCTCTTCGACCGCGGGCGCGGTGGCCACCTTGGCGTAGGCTTCGCGCGCCTCGGCGCACTTGTCGAGCTTCTGATAAGCACGACCCAGGTTGAGATAGGTGATATTGGCCTCGCCATACGCCAACGACTCGTTGAGCAGCGCCACAGCGCGCTCGGGCTCGCCGCGAATGATGGCGCTGACCGCTTCGTCGTTGAGTTTGGTCTGCAGCTCGCTGATCTGCGCCTTGGACTGCGAAGTCTCGACGGTCGGATTCTCTTGGGCCGTGGCTGTGCTCGCCGCCCCAAGGCAAATAAACAGCACACACAAACAGGTGAGCGTAGGTCTGGACACCGGCTCTCCGGGGTAGGAAATGCAGCACGTAATTGTTGCTCGAACGGTACAATAGCCCGCAGCCTGATTCAACGCCTGCCTTCGCACGATTAAGGAGCGCTAAGTTGCACCGATTTGCTCGCTCAGCCCAGCGGAAGAAGCAGGGACATCTTGGCGCCGCCAAGCTCGGAGTCGCCGATTTCGAAGCTGCCTCGGTGCTGGTCGGCACAGTAGGCGACCGAGAAGAGGCCCAGGCCAGTGCCGTCTTCCTTGCTGGTGACGAACGGTTCGAGCGCGGCGTCTCGCTTCTCGAGGGGGATCCCGGGGCCGTTGTCTTCGACGCGCAACTCCAACATGTCGGCCTTGCGCGCCACTGACACGCGAATCTTGCCCTCGGCGCCCGTGGCGTCGGCGGCGTTTAGCACCAGGTTGATGAGCGCGTGGGTGAGCAACTCGACGTGGACCGGGGCACGCAAGTCGCCTTCGACGTGCGTGTGCAACGTGCGCTCGGTCAGCTTCGAGTGCGTGCGAATCATCGCCAGCGTCTCGGAGACCAAGCCCGACAGGTCAACGGTCTCCATGGCGTTGGTGGTCTTCTTTTTGGCGGCTACCAGCACCTTTTGGTTCAGGCGCGTCAATCGTTCGATCGCCTCGTTGGCGTCCTCGAGGGCTTCGCGCTCCATCTGGCCGAGCTCGCCGGTGGACGCCACGAACTCGACGTTGGCCTTGATCGCCGCGACCAGATTATTCGCATCGTGGACAATGGAGGCGGCCAGGGTGCCGGCGAGTGTGCGGCGCTCGGTGTCGAGCAATTGCTCGCGCCCCTTTTGCAAGTCGAGGACCTTCTCTTCGAGGTTAGCAAGCATGCGGCTCGTCAGCGCAAAGAGACCGAGCGCCACCACGCTGACGTAGGCAATCCCCTTGAACGACTGCATCCGAGCGAGCTGCTCGGCGCTTGTGGCCGCGTGGCTCGTCAGCCAGTCCGAGGTCAGTAGGTAAACGACCGACACGAGCAGGAACGAGCCTGCAATGATCGACGCAGTCCTGATGGGACGCATTTGGCTTCTCCTTGGGCTGCACCAGGCGAGTCGCGTCTGCCGACGCCGAACGAAGATCTTCCGAGCAATAGTTAGAGACTAACCTCTGTTTTGTTGTGTGTAAACGCGCCAAACGGCGTGTAATTGGCACTATTCGTGGCTTTTTCGGCGTCTCTCGTTGGTCTTGAACCACACGGCGCCTCGGGTATCGTGTGCTGTATGAAAGTACGATTCGACAACAGCTATCTCGCGCTCCCCGAGCGCTTCTATTCGCGAGTTTCCCCTGAACCGGTCGCCTCTCCGGAGGTGGTGCGCGTCAACACGTCGCTGGCCGAGCAACTCGGCTTCGACCCCGATTGGCTCGACTCGCCCGAAGGCGCCGAATTCGCGGTCGGCAACCGCGTGTTGGACGGCTCGGAGCCCATCGCTACGGTTTACGGTGGACATCAATTCGGAAACTGGGCCGGCAGGCTCGGCGACGGGCGAGCGCTCTTGCTCGGCGAGGTCATCGACCGCGACGGCCAGCGCTTCGACGTCCAACTCAAAGGCTCGGGGCGAACGCCGTACTCTCGCCGGGGCGACGGCCGCGCCCCGCTGGGCCCGGTCTTGCGCGAGTACCTGGTCAGCGAGGCGATGGCCGCGCTGGGGATTCCGACCACGCGCTCGCTCGTGGCCGCGACGACCGGTGAGTCGGTGCGCCGCGAGACGATTTTACCCGGCGGCGTGCTCGTGCGGGTCGCCAAGAGTCATATCCGCATCGGCACCTTCGAGTGGTTCGCCTCCCGCGGGGACACGGACGCGGTCGAGCTTCTGGCCGAGCATGTCGTCGCGCGTCATTATCCCAAACTCGAAGGCGGCTCGGTCGTCGACCTGCTGCGCGCGGTCGCCGAGCGACAGGCGCGGCTGGTGGCCCAATGGATGCTCGTCGGGTTTATCCACGGGGTGATGAACACTGACAATATGCTCCTGTCCGGCGAGACTATCGACTACGGGCCGTGCGCGTTCATGAACGCTTACGACCCGTCGACGGTGTTTAGCTCCATCGACCGCCACGGACGCTATGCCTACGGCAACCAGCCCAAAATCGCGCAGTGGAACCTGTCGCGGCTGGCTCAGGCGCTGCTCGCCTCGACAGAGCGTGACGAGGCGATCGTGTCGCAGGCGCAAGACGTCGTCGACGCCTTCCCGCAGATGTTCCAGGACGCGTGGGCCGCGGGCATGGCCCAGAAACTGGGCTTGTCGGAGGTGCGCGAGGAGGATTGGGCCTTGTTCACCGACCTGCTCGAACTGATGTACGTCGACGAGTCGGACTACACGCTCACCTTCGTGCGCCTCACCGAACTGGTCGAGCCGCGCTTCGACTCCGAGTTGTCGGCGCTGCCCGACGCGTTCGGCCCGTGGGTCGAGCGATGGCAAGCGCGCCGGGACGACGACGCGGCCACGCTCCCCGAACAGGCCGAGCTGATGGTGCGTGCCAACCCGGTCTTCATCCCCCGCAATCACCTCGTCGAAGAGGCGCTCGACGCCGCGGTAGGCGAGGGCGATTTCTCGCGCTTCCACCAGCTGGTCGAGGTGCTCGCCGACCCGTACGCCTACGACGCGTCGCATAGCGAGTTCGCCCTGCCTCCCGGTCCCGACGAGCAGGTGCACGTGACGTTTTGCGGAACATGAGAGGGCAGAGGGAGAAGGCCTTGCAGACGACGGGCGCCATCTATTTGGGGCGCGCTGAACTACGAGGGCAAGATGAGGCTGGCTTTCGAAGGCAGCGACGAGGGCTGCGGCAATCCTTCGGGCAGGTTCGGAAAGCCTGGCAAAAGGGTTGCTGCAACCCTCGGTGATCGGGTTTTTAGAGTCGGAATCAGGTTATTCGAATGTGTCGGCGAGCAATTTTGCGACTCGCCGACCCATTGGAACAACCCGTAGGTTCTCGCTCAGTCGGGATATGAGACCCGCAGAAGGACCGACTCTCCCTCGGGATTAGCTCCCAGAAAATAGACTTCATCCAACGAACGACCGGCCACGGCGGACCACTGGACGTCGGCAAATCCATCGAATTCGACCAAGCTCCAAGTGCTGCCGTCATAGCTGTACATCTCGGTCGACGTCGTGGCGAAGACTCGGGAGCCTACTGCGGTGACGTAGGAAATCCGTTGGGAGGTGGGGCTTGTCAGTTCTGTTTTCTCGCCGTCCTTGACCTCGATGATCGTGCCGTTTTGCCCCACCGCAACAACGTGGCCGGGGCCGACCCAGCAGATATCGAGCAGTCCGGCGAGAGCGCCCACAGAATACTCCTCCCAGGCGCCATTGCGATAGGTGGCGATGCTGTTGTGGGACTGGAACCAGATTTCTGAGGCGCCTCCGGCGGCATGCTGCCAGCCCGGCACGTTGGAGGGGGCCCCGTCTACTTCCTGGAACTCGAGCTGTGCGCCGGTCAGCTTGCCGATCTTGCTGCTTTGGCTCGCCCATACGGTGCCGGCACCGTCGGTCGCCGCGCCTTGAAGGTATTCGGAGCTAATCTCGAACTTGTCTCCGGTCCAGACGCCGTAGTAGCCCGCCGATGTCTCGGCGACCAGTCCATCGGCGTCATCACTGCGCATACGCACGAGCCGGCCCGTGACCCCATCCACTTCACTCCATTGGCCCTGATCGAGGACGAGGTTGACCGCCTCGGAGCTGTTTTGGGCCCCGATGAATAGCCGTCCGTCGCTCAACATGGCGATGCTGGCCGCAACCGGCACCTCTCCCGAAGATGCAGGGAGGTCGACCTGCTCGATGGTCGGTGCTTCCGGCGGCTCGGGCAAGTCTACGCCTGCGGCGGCGAAATCGGCCGGTGATACCCATCTGAGGACCCGGCCATCTTCAGTGGCGAACCAGATATCGTCGTCCGCAATCACGGCAATGTCGGTCAGCCGGGGCGTATCCTCGGGCAGGTCAAATGCGCTCGGGCCCTCGTCAGTGACCTTCCAGACGCGGTTCGTCGAGGCTCCGTCTCCGGTCTGCTCCAGCACCCAGATCGAGGTGTCGGTGCTGCCCGCGAGGCGAGCACCGTCGGGTTTGAATCCGTCAATGGCGATGGGCTCGTCTGGTTGGTCTCCGCTGAACCACGTGAGCCCGGCCGGATCTGCGATGACCGCATAACCCTCGTCGGCGCCGACCATCAGCAACTGCTCCGTGACCAAGTCGGGTCGCAGTGTCGCGCTGAAGTCGGCGTTAATGCTGTATGTGCCGTTCTTCGAGCTCGCCCTTGGATTGCCGTCGGCCGGCGGGGTGGCCACGGCTTTGAATGTCTCGGCGAACTCGAACCGGTCCTCCGTATAGTTGAGCTGGTCGTAATCATTGGCAGCGTCGCTCATGATGAGTCCGCCTGAAGTGGCCATCCAAAGTGTGCCGTCGGCTTCGACGGAGATGTCCGAAATCGCGCCCACTTCCGTGGCAATGAGTGTTCCTCTCAGGTGGGCGACCCACTGTTCGCCGTCGAAGCGATAGGCGACGGTCTGGCCGTCGCGTCCACTGCTGAATGACGCCGTTGTGTAGAGGGTCTCTGCACTTCGTCCGGCGAGCAGGTTGGCGCCCATCGGCAACTCCAGTCCCACCGGCTGGAATGCCTGGCCGTCGAAGAGGTGTAGCTGCGCTGTGATTTGGTCATTAGCACGCGCTAGCGCAAAGACGCCGTCTTCGTCGGTGACGACGAGCGCCTCGATAGAGGTGCCTTGGGCCACGTCGAGCCAGTGCCACTCCGGATCATCGCTCAGAGGCTCACCGCTGTCGGTCTCCGCGTCACCGATATGACCGGCGTCGGCGTTGTTGCCGGAGCCGGAGGAACGGTCGGAACAAGCGGCAAACGCCACGGCAGCCAAAGGAATCATCAAACCGGGTAATACTCGTTTCATCGTTAGCTCACCTAACAACGTGGGTCGTAATGAAATGCAACAACCACTGAGGAGTTGGCCCGACTGCCTGTCAGCGATGTGCTGTTCGGGGACCCACAATCCACCCGACGGAGCCGCGCCTTCGGCTCGTAGACCCCGCGGCGGCCAAAAATATTCAAAATTGTCTTGGTCGACCGACAACTAAATTCTTCGGATGGTTCGACGAGGGCTGAGCGGCGAAGGGGCGGGACGCCCCAGGGCGGGCGAGGACGCCGCGCGCGCCGCCGAAATGGACGCACGAGCAGAACTCACGCGCATTTGCGAGTCGAACCTTCGGTCGCAACGTGACCACGACCGCATTCTGCGGACGGAACAGTCCAACGGAACAGAACTCATGCGCATTTGTGACGCGAACACGCCTCACGAACAGACCCGCCGACCATTTCGAATCCCGACGTGTATTGCCGAGCAGACCGCGAGGTCATTTCCAAATTGGAATTGGAATCGGGGTCTGTCTTCGAAGCCTTCTCCATTTTGGAAAATCGTCCGCGGCAGCCTCGTCGGTCACCTACAATCTCGAAACTCATCGAGAACAGACCTGCGACCCACCATCCAACGCCAAACGGCGCCAGGGTCTGCTCGGCACCGTTTTCCAATTTAGAAAAGGCCCTCGGGTCAGCTCTGACGGCCTGTTCCAAATTGGAAAAAGCGTTTGGGTCAGCCTCGCGGCCGAATTCTAAATTGGAGGAGGGGGCGGAAGGCCTTGCAGACCACGGGCGCCCTATGTAGCGGGCGCCTCTCGCCAGCAAGGCCACCGACAAAGCAACTCACTCGTACAACGCCTTGATCTTCTTCCCGAGGTTCTTGACGTCCTCGATGGCCATATAGGCCGCCGGCACGATGACCAGCGCGATGACGGTCACGAAGAGCACGCCGAAGCCGAGGCTCAGGGCCATCGGGATCAAAAAGCGCGCCTGGACCGACGTCTCGAGGATCATCGGGGTCAAGCCGAGGAAGGTCGTCAGCGAGGTGAGCAGGATGGGGCGGAAGCGTCGCGCGCCGCCCAGGGCGACTGCCTCGAGCGCGCTCTTGCCCTCCTTTCGGTAGTCGTTGACCGCCGCGATGAGCACCAGCGAGTCGTTTACGACGACGCCCGACAGCGCCACGATGCCCATCATGCTGATCAGGCTCATGTTGAAGCCCATCAACAGGTGGCCGCCCAGCGCGCCGACGAAGCCAAACGGAATGGCGAACATGATGATGACCGGCTGGATATAGCTGCGGAAGACGATGGCCATCAGGCCGAACATCACCAACAGCGCGATCATGAAGTTGCGGCCCAGGCTGCCCATCGTCTCGCGCTGCTCTTGCTGCTCACCGCTGAGTTCGTAGGTCAGGCCGGGATAGTCGGCGACCAGGTTGGGCAGAAACTCCTCCTGCAGGCTGCCGGTGACCTTGTTGCCGCTGGTCACGTTGATGTCGACGTCGGCGGTGACGTCGACGACGCGCCCGCCGCCCTCACGCTCGATGGAGGTGAACGAGTGGCCGCGGTTGATGTAGGCGGCCTGCTCGAGCGGAATCTCGCCGCCCTGCGGGGTGCGGATGAGCAGCTTCTCGATGTTGTACTCCGACTCGCGCTGGTTCTCCGGCAGGCGCACGTACACGCGCATCTCGTGGCGGCCGCGCTGCTCGCGCTTGGCCTCGGCGCCGAAGAAGTGATTGCGCACCTGGCGGGCCAGGTCGGACTCCGTGATGCCCAGGGCGCGGGCGCCCGGCTTGAGTTGCAGGTCGAGCTGCTCTTTGCCGCGGCGGAAGCCGTCGTCGATGTCGAACACGCCGTTGTAGGTCTGCAGGTGGTCGGCGAGGCGCTCGGCGGCCTCCTGCAGGATGCGCCGATCCTCGTGGCGAAGCTCGATGGCGACCGGGGCGCCGGAGTTGGCGCCGATGCTGTAGCTGAACTGCAGGCTCTCGGCGCCGGCGATATCGCCCACGCGCTGTCGCCACTGATTGACGAACTCGGCGGCGGTGATGTCGCGCTTGTCGGCCGACACGAGCGACACGGTCACCTGGGCGAGGTGCCCACCTGCTTGGCTGCCGCCTCCGCGCGGGCCTCCACCGGCGCTGATGCTGCCGACCTGGGCGAAGATTCCTCGGCCGATCTTGTCCTCGCCGCCGTTTTCGTTCAGCACGGCCTGGGCCTCGCGAATCAATCGGTCGCTGACGGCCTCGGTGTTGTCCACATCGGTTCCGAAGGGCATCTCGAGGCTCACGCTGGCCTGGTCGCCCTCGATCTTGGGCATGAAGTTGAAGGTGATGCGACCGCTGGCCACGAACGCCGCCGATACGGCCAGCAGGCCGATGGCGGCGGCGAGGGTGACGTAGCGGAAGCGCAAGAACTTCTCGGCCGACGGGTAGTAGACGTTTTCGACGAAGCTCTCGACCATGCCGCTGAACTTCTGCTGGAACCCGTGCAGCTTGCCGAAGATGCCTTTCTTGGAGGGCTCGCCGATGTGGGCCAGGTGAGCGGGCAAGACGACCAGACACTCGATGAGCGAGATGAGCAGAATCGGGATGACGATCATCGGGATATTGCGGAAGAATTTGCCCGATACCCCCGGCACGAAGAGCAGGGGGGTGAACGCCACCACGGTGGTGAGCACCGCAAACACCACGGGCGTAGCGACCTCGCGCACACCGGCGATGGCGGCCTCGAGGCCCGTGAGTCCTTTGGCTCGCTGGGCGTAAGCCGCCTCGCCGACGACGATGGCGTCGTCGACGACGATGCCGAGCGCCAGGATGAAGGCGAACAGCGAGATCATGTTGATGGAGACGTCGAGCGCCGGCATGAAGAGCATGGCGCCGAGGAACGAGATCGGGATGCCCAGGGTGACCCAGAAGGCGAGCCGGGCTTCCAAGAAGAGTCCCAAAAGCAGCAACACCAGCGCCAGGCCCATCGCCGCGTTTTTGACCAGCAGGTTGATGCGGTCGGTGTAGATCTCGGAGCTGTCGTTCCAGACGGCCGCCTCGATGCTCGGCGGCAGATCAAGCTCGTCGACGTACTCACGCACCGTCTCGGAGATGTCGTTGGGCGCCTGGTCGCCGACCCGGTAGACCTCGACTTTGAGCGCGCGCTCGCCGTTGTAGTAGGCGGACTGGTCGGTCTCGGCAAAGCCGTCGACCACGTTGGCAATGTCGCCCACGGTGACCTTGGTGCCGTCGGGTTGGCTCTTGACGGCGATGTCCAAGAACTCTTGGCCGACCTTGCGTCGCTCGGTGGTGCGCAACAGGATTTCGCCCTTGTCGGTGCGTACCGAGCCGCCGGGAAGCTCCACCGACGCGTTGCGCACGGCGCGGGCGACCTGCTCGAGGGTCAGGTTGTAGCGGCGTAGGTTCTCCTGAGGCACCTCGATGCTGATCTCGGGGTTGGGAATGCCGCTGATCTCGACCACCGAGATATTGTCTTTGGCGAGGAGATCGCCGCGCACGCTCTCGGCGACGCCGTTGAGCGTCTTCTCGTCGACGTCACCGTACAGGATGACCGACAAGACCGAGCGTCGGTTGCTCGACAGGCTGACGATGGGCCGCTCGGAGTCGGCCGGAAACGAGGTGATCCGGTCGACCTCGCTCTTGATGTCGTTGAGTGTCTTTTGCGCGTCGGCGTCGGTCATCAACTCGGCGGTGACCGTGCCGGCGCCCTCTGCGGCGGTCGAGCGGATCTCGTCGATACCCTCGACGCCGCGGATCGCCTCCTCGACGGCGAGCACGACGCCCTGTTCGACCTCTTCGGGGCTCGCGCCGGGGTAGGGCACGCGCACCGTGACGATGTCGAGGTCGACCTCGGGGAAGACCTCCTTTTTGACATTGCCGATCATCATGACGCCGCCGAGGATGAACAGCGCCATGATCAGGTTGGCGGCGACCGTGTTCTCGGCCATCCAGGCCAGGGGGCCGCGCTTTTTGACCGTGGTGTTTTGATTGGCCGGGGGGTTCTGGTTTGGCTCACTCATCGGCTCACTCATCGGAGGCCTCCTCAGCCGGCTTCTTGGCTCCCTGCGAGGCCGCATCGGCGCGCTCTTCCTTGTCGTCCTGCGCGCGAAGCTTCATGCCGTCGACGGCCGTGGCGATGGGGCTGACGATGACGCGCTCGCCATCTTTGACGCCGCTTTTGACGAGGATCGTGTCGGGCCGCTCCCAGATGACGTCGACCGGGCGGACGGCCAAGGTCTTGTCTTTGGCGAAAACGAACGCCTTGTCGCCGTCGCGAATCGCCTCACGAGGGATCTCGATGAGGTCGTCGACCGCGGGACCCTGCACCTCCACGTCGACGAACGAACTCAGCAGCAGGGGGATGCCGCGCTGTTTCGGCTCATCGGTCTCGTCGAGGTCGTTCAGCCCGAACGGGTCGGCGATCTCGACGAGCACGCGGGCCATGCGCCCCTGCGGGTCGAGGTCGCCGAGCAGACGCACCACTTTGCCCTCGCGCTCGATGGTCTCCTTGCCGGCGTCTTGCCGGACAATCGCCTTCGAGCCTTCCTGGGCGTTCACGCCGGGCACGCTGATATACGAGATCTTTTCGACCGGCACGGACATGCGCACCCAGAACTTCTCGGTGCCCACGAGGCTGGCTACCTGCGACTGCGCGCCGACGAGTTGGCCGATGTCGGCGGACTCGTTGGCGACGAAGGCGTCGAACGGGGCCTCGACCGAGGTGCGGCTCAGGTTGAGTTGGGCGCGCTTGAGACGCGCCTTGGCGGCGTCGACGGCGACCTTGGCGCTCTCGAGCTGGGGCTTGCGCAGGGCCAGCGAAGGGTCTCGATCGCGTTGGTCCTCGTCGAGCTCGTTCTTGAACAGCTCCCACTCACGCTGGGCGACCTGCACGCGGCCTCTCTCCTGGGCGAGCTGGGCTTCGGCCTGGGCGAGCTGGGTCTTCGCCTCCTCGACCGCGATGCGGTAGTCGGCCGGGTCGACGCGAAAGAGCGTCTCGCCTTTGCGGATAATCCCGCCGGGCACGAGCTTGTCGTTGACCCACACGAGGCGTCCGGAGACCTGGGGGGTCACCACCAGGTTGCGCGCCGCGACGACCTCGCCGGCGGCCTGCACGTTCAGGCGGTGCGAACTCGCCTCGACCATCTCGGTCTGCACGAGGACCCGTTGCTCGCGCTTCTCTTTGCGCTCGGGCTCTTTTTTGGTGGAGACCAGCAGCACGACCAGTCCGACCGCGGCGGCCAAGACCACCAGCGGCAGGCCGAATTTGGCGACATTCTTAGCGACGGGATTCATTTTCGACTCCTTCGGGGGCTTCGAGCTGTCGGGTCCAGGTGCCTCCCAACGCGCGGCACAGTTGGACGCGGGTCGAGAGTTGCTGGCGGCGAGCGTCGAGCAAAGTCTGCTGGGTGCGCTGCAGGGCTTGGATGGTGTCGAGCACCCGCAGGTAATCGAGCACGCCCAGTCGGTAACGGTCGCGAGCGAGGTCGAGCGCACGCTCGGCGGATTCGAGTTGTTTCTGGAGGCTTTCGACGAATTCTTGCTGGCGATTCTCGCGGATCAGGGCGTCCTGAGTTTCGCGAAGCGCGGTCAGCAGGGTCTGTGCATAGTTGAGAAGAGCTTCCTCGGCCACGCCCTCGGCTTGGTCGATCTGAGCGTTGATGCGGCCGCCTTGAAAAATGGGCTGAGAGAGACCGGCCGAGGCGCTGTAGAGCAGTTGCTCGAACAGCTCGGCGATTTCGGTCGCCTGCAGCGACAAGCTCAGCGAGAGTTGCAGGCTGGGCAGACGCTCGGCGACTGCTGCTTCGAGGCGCTCGTCGGCGGCCATCAATCGCAGCTTGGCGGCGCGAAGGTCGGGGCGACGCTCGAGTAGGTCGGCGGGTACGCCCGGGTCGGGGATCGGCGCCAGCTCGGGAAGCTCGGCGGCGGTCAGCCCCAGATCGGCCTGCGGCGGCTTGCCCACGAGCACCGCGATTTGGTTGCGCGCGACCGCCTCCGAGGCCTTCGCCAACGCCAACTGCCCGCGCAGCGACTCCAGGTTTTGCTTTTGCTGGGTCACGTCGAGCGCGGTGGCCGTGCCCTGGCTCAGGCGCAGCAGCGTCAGCTCGTAGAACTTCGCGGACGTCTCGATCTGTTCCTCGAGCAGGTCGATTCGCTCGCGCTGGTAGACCATCGCCAGCCAATTTTCGGCGAGCTGCGAGGTCAGGGTGATCGCCAGCGCCTCAGCTTGGGCGCGTGTGGCCTCGGCGTCGAGGGCGGCGGCTTCCCAGCGGCTGCGATTCTTGCCCCACAGGTCGAGCTCGTAGGAGGCGGCCATCGAGGCGCGATAGCTGGCGAAGCCGTCTTCGAGGCTGAAGAAGTCGGGCTCGGGCGCCGGCTGTCCGGGTTGGCCGGTGGGTAGATCGGCGCCGAATTGGGCGCCGATATTGGTGCGCTGATAGGTAGCGCCGGCGTCGGCGCTGAGCCACGGCCACAGCGGTGCTTGCTGCTGCTGGGCGATGGCGCGGGCCTGCTTGATGCGCGTAAAAGCCATGCGCAGATCGAGGTTCTCCTCGAACGAAGCGTCCACCAGCCCCTCGAGCTCTGAGGAGCCGAAGTCGGTGCACCATTGCTCGAGGGGCTCGCCCTCGACAGGTGTCTGCGAGTAGCTTTCGGGGACCTCGACGACCTCGTCGGTCTTCTCGGCGTACTTCGTCGACTGGCAACTCGAGGCCACCAACGCCACAGCGATGAGCGCGATGGAGGTCCATCGACCTGCGCGCCATCCCCGAGAGGGTGGGGGAGCATGTCTGTTAGCTACGTCCATGACGAAACCAGGAAATTAGTAAGTTCGTACTCATTAATCGAGCGGCACTGCACAGAGGCCTCGGAGAGAGCGCGGGTGCAGTTGAGATGCACCTGCGAGCGTCTGGGTAACATCTAATCCTCGTGCTGTTCAGATGGAGGTGCTTGTTCGATTCCGCGCAACAGGTTGTCGACCACGCCGCGCACGAAGGTCTGCTGCGGCATCGGCAGGAAGTCGTTGAAGCCGCAGAACTCGAAGAAGGCGTAATTTTGAATCGAACCCAAGAACATGCGAGCGGCAATTTCGGTGTCGCAGCGTCGCACCCGACCACGTCGTTGCTCGGACTGCAGGTACTTCGCCAGCGCCTTGAGGCCGCGCACCGGGGGCGGCTCGGCCATGCGCTCGAACATCTCGGCGCGCGCCGAGCCGTCGGCCATGACCATGCTCATCTTGGGGATGAGCTCTTCGAAAAAGGCGAGCATCTCGTGAGCCAGACGCGTCAGGTTGGTGCGCACGTCGTCGCCGCCCGACTCCTGGAACTCTTCGGTCAGTGCGATCCAGGTCGGCCGCGGCGAGATGCCCATGGCGGCCATGAATAGCTCGTGTTTGGTGGGGAAGCGACGAAAGATCGTCCCCTCCGAAATCCCCGCGCGGCGAGCGATTTCGGCGGTCGTCGCGCTGAGTCCAGACTCAAAAAAGACGTCGCGGGCGGCCTGCAGGATTTCTTCGTCTGTGATGCTTGGCGTGCGTGCCATAGGTGTTCTCGCGCAATTGCCGGGTTCAGGAGGAACCGTAGCCACGCTGAATAAATGAGTCAACACTTTTTATTATTCCGCGCGTCGCCGGCCCGTTCCTTCGGCAGGCGGCGGCGAGGTGTGGATCGGCACCGCCACCTGGGCTACCATCTTGTTGTACCGCCAGCGCTTTCCGAAACGAGCCGTGGGGTTGGAAGGATCGGGATCGTGCTGAAGATCAAACGTAACAGATTCTCATACCCGAAGTAGGCGGCTGGCGACACGCTGCATCGACTTGGGGCCCCAACTCATCGAGGCCCCGATGCAGTTCAACAGGTGGTACGCTCTGATTTGCGAGGCTCGATCGATGCGCATGTCCGGAAGGATTTGTCTTCTGTTGTCCGTGGTGCTTGTGGCGACCGCCTGGTTGATTCCGGCGACGGCTGATGCCCAAGTCTTTGTCTACCCTCGCCGACCCAGTCAGACCAACGTGCGTTGGTTCGACTTCGATTGGCACCACGTCGACGTTCTCATCGGCCCGGAGGCGTCCGGCGAGACGATCAAGGATTCCGGGCCGCGCATGCACTATGCGCCCCACGACACGGCTCACGGGCCCGAGACCCAGCCGCTGGGCCAGGGCGGGCCGTGGGACTGGTCGGCCGCGCGCACCATGCACTACGCCCCGGGCGGCACCGGCGGTTGGGCCCAGGGCGGCAAGCAAGGCCAAGCCGGCAAGCAGGCCCAAGTTGGCATGCAAGCCCAAGGTGGCATGCAAGCCCAGGGTGGCAAGCAAGCCCAGGGGGGCGAGGACGACGGGGCCAAAGGCAAAATCGAGGGGGACCGAGAGCTCAGCGAGAGCGAGGCCCAGGCCGACGATGTCCCTCCGTGGACCGGCGGCGTGCGGCTCTTTTTCTACGAGCGCGAGCGTGAGGTCGCCGAATGGGCCGCCGGCTTTATCGAGGTGATGTACCGCGAACTGGTCAAAGATTTCGACTACGTGCCCCGAAAGACGTTCTCGTACTTTCTGTACAGCAGCTACCACGAGTTCCTGCAGACCAACCTGTTTCCGATTCAGGAGGGCGTGCTCGGCGTGACCAGCCCGCGCAACCTGGACGTGACGCTGCCGTATTTCGGCGACCACGCCATGTTTCGCGACGTCTCCAAGCACGAGCTCGCCCACGAATTCACCATCCAGAAGGTCGGCAGCTACGCCAAAAAGAACAAGGCGGCGATCAACCCGCTCATGAAGCTGCCGCTGTGGTTCATCGAGGGCTTGGCCGAGTATTATGCCAAAGACGGCCTCGACCCGAGGACCGAGACCCTGGTGCGCGACCTGGTCGTCAACCCGGACGCCAGGCGTGGCTACGTGCTCGAGGGCTTCTTCGACGACCGCGTGCGCAGCTTTTTGTGGACCTACAAGCTCGGCCAAGCGCGTGTGGCGTTCTTGGAGGAAACCTACGGCGAGGGCACCATCCAGCGGGTGCTCGAGGAGTCGTATCGGCTGGTGGGCACCGAAGAGGGCAAAGACCGCGTGGGGAGCTTTCC